>CAVYID010000001.1:0-18522 GCA_963768535.1 uncultured beta proteobacterium
CCGATCCTCCTTTCTCCCTGAGGTGAACTATGGCGGGAAGATACTCGAGCATCCTCGAAACGATCGGCAACACGCCCGTGGTCCGGATCAACCGGCTGGCGCCGGCGGGCGTGAACCTGTTCGTCAAGGTCGAGGCCTTCAATCCACTCGGCTCGGTCAAGGACCGGCTCGCGCTCGGCGTGATCGAGGCGGCGGAGAAATCCGGGGAGCTGAAGCCCGGCCAGACCGTCGTCGAGGCGACCAGCGGCAACACCGGCATCGGCCTGGCGATGGTCTGCGCGGCCAAGGGCTATCCGCTGGTCCTGATCATGGCGGAACCGTTCAGCGTCGAGCGGCGCAGGCTGATGCGCTTCCTCGGCGCCAAGGTCGTGATCACGCCGGCGGCCGAGCGCGCCGTCGGCATGATCAAGAAGATGGAGGAACTGGCCGACGCGCACGGCTGGTTCATGACCCGGCAGTTCGAGAACGAGGCCAACCCCGATATCCATTCGCGCACCACGGCGCGCGAGATCCTCGACGACTTCGCAGGCGAACGGCTCGACTACTGGGTGACCGGCTACGGCACCGGCGGCACGCTGAAGGGCGTGGCGCGGGTGCTCGAGAAGGAGCGTCCGGAGACCAAGATCATCGTCTGCGAGCCGGAGGACGCGCCGCTTGCTGGGCAGCGGCGATCGAGCAGGCGCGCAAGCCCGACGGCACGCCCGCCGCGCCGCACCCGAGCTTCAAGCCGCACCCGATGCAGGGCTGGACGCCGGACTTCATTCCCAAGCTCACCGGCGACGCCGTCGACATGAAGCTCATCGACCGGATCCTGCCGATCGCCGAACGCGGAGGGCCTGCGCGTGCAGCAAGGACCTCGCCACGAAGGAAGGCATCTTCGTCGGCATTTCCTCCGGCGCGACCTTCGCCGGCGCGCTCAAGGTCGCGGCCGAGGCGGAGAAGGGCTCGAACATCCTGTGCATGCTGCCGGACACCGGCGAGCGCTATCTGAGCACGCCGCTGTTCGCCGACATCGCCGCCGACATGAACGACGAGGAGCTGGCGATCTCGCGCTCGACGCCGAGCCGCCCAGATGGAAGACCTGACGCGGAGCCGGCGCATGACGGTCATCTCGCGGCGGGCGGCCGCAGCGGACGGCGCCTTCGCCGCCGTGAAGGACTTCTATTTCAACTCGCGCTACGCGAAGCGGCGCGCCGATCCCGCCATCGCGGACTTCACCTTCGGCAATCCGCACGAGATGCCGCTCGACGGCATCGTCGCGGCGATCCGCGAGCGTGCGGTGCCGCGAGAACAAGGACTGGTTCGCCTACAAGACCAGCGAGGAGGCGCCGCAGGCCTTTCTCGCCCGAGCGGTCGGCCGGGAGCTCGGCCTCGCGTTCGAGCCGGCGGACATCGCCCTCACCGCCGGGGCCTTCGCCGCGATCTCGGTCGCGTTCCGGCTGGTGCTCGACGCCGGCGACGAGGCGGTCTACTCCGAGCCGGCCTGGTTCTGCTACGAACCGATGCTGCTCGCCGCCGATGCCGTCCCGCGGAAGGTCCCGCTGAAGCCGCCGCGCTTCGATCTCGACCTCGACGCGATCGACGCGGCGATCGGGCCGCGGACGCGGCTGGTGATCGTCAACACGCCGCACAATCCCACCGGCCGGATCTACGGGCGCGAGGTTCTGGTCGCGCTCGCCGAGCTGCTCGAGCGCGCCTCGAGCCGGATCGGCCGCCGCATCTTCCTGCTGTCGGACGAGCCCTACCGGCGCCTGCGCTTCGACGGTCGCGGCTTCGTCAGCCCGGCGGCCGTCTATCCGTGGACGCTCGATCTCGTACAGCTACGGCAAGGTCCTGCTCGCGCCGGGCCAGCGGCTCGGCTATCTGGCGATTTCGCCGCTGATGCCGGCCGCGGACCGGCAGGCGCTGCGCGACGCGATGTTCGCGACCCAGATGGCGCTGGGCTGGTGCTTTCCCAACGCGGTCATGCAGTACGCCGTTCCGCACCTCGACGGGCTGTCGATCGACGTCCAGGCGCTCGCGCGCCGCCGCGACGCGCTGAGCGAGGCGCTGACGAAGTCGGGCCACGCCGTGCTGCCGCCGGAGGGGACGTTCTACCTGTGGGTCAAATGGCCGGGCGAGGACCCGGAGCGCCAATGGAACGCGCTCGCCGACCGTGGCGTCTTCGTGCTGCCGGGGAGCATCATGAACGCCAGCGACTACTTCCGGATCAGCCTGACCGCCTCCGACGAGATGGTCGCGCGCGCGCTGCCGGCCTTCGCGGCGGTGGCGTGAGCGTGGGTACGGACCTGCTTCCCCGCGCATCGGCTGCCGCGAGGCGCGGGAGTCAATGCCCGTTCACCCGAGGCCTCGAGGTCGCCACCCGGCTGCGAGCACTGCTTCGCGCGCCGCCAGCCTAGGCGGGCGCGCGCGCCGCCAGCGCGTCGGCGAGCGCCCGCCAGGAAAATGCGCCATCCTCCGGATAGCGCAGGCCGGCCCCGGCCATCGCATCCACCAGCGCGTCGTGCCGCACCGCGGTTGCCGCCGCCATGATCGGCGCGATGCCGGCGTCCTCGAGCGTAAGCGCCACCTCGCGCATTTCCGCCGCGCGGCGCCGGCCGTGCTCGGCCACGCGGCTGACCAGGTAGTCGGGAAGCTCCGCGGTCCAGCCCATGTGCGGAAACGTCCTGTCGAGCGACGCGAGGACCGCTTCCTCGGCACCGAATCTGCGCGCCGCCAGCATCGATTCCACGACCAGCGCCTCGATGCCCTTGATCATGATGCTGCGGCACATCTTGATCGCCGACGCGGTCCCGATCTCGTCGGCCGCCACTGTCGCGTTCATGCCGAGCGCCTTGAGCATCGCCGCGAGCGCGCCCGCGCGCCGGCCGCCGAGCAGCATCGGCACGGCGAGCCGCTGCGGCGGCACGGGCGCCATCACCGCCGCCTCGACGTAGTCCGGCGCCCGAGGCCTCGACCGCGGTCGCGTTGCCGCGCTTGGTCTGCGGCGAGACCGAGTTGACGTCGAGGAAGATCTGGCCGGGCCGCAGCCACGGCGCGGCGTCGCGCGCAACGTCGCGCGACGACGACGCGGTGACGGCGGAGATCACGAGGTCGGCGCCGCGAACCGCGTCGCCCAGCGTGTCGCGCGGCGTCACGCCGGCGGCGCGCGCGCGCTCCAGCAGGGCGGATCTGGTCGCCGGCGCGTCGAGCAGGATGTCGTAGGTCGCGAGCTCGAGGCCCTGCCGGGCGAGATCCTGGCCGAAGATCGTGCCGACCTCGCCGAAGCCGACGAGGGCGACGCGGCGTAGGGTTTGCGGGTCCTGCATGGGGTCTCTCCTTTGGCTGTGCCTGGGCGCCGGCGGCGACGCTGCGGCCGGCGGGGGCGGGGAATCCGGCGAGGCCCTCAATACGGCAGGCCCACGTAGTTCTCGGCCAGCGCGGTCAGCGCGGCGCGCGAGCTGAACAGGTATTCGAGCTCGGCCTGCTGGATTTTCTCACCGAACGGCCCCTCGTCGGGGAAACGGTGCAGCAGCGTGGTCATCCACCACGAGAAGCGCTCGGCCTTCCAGATCCGCGCGAGTGCGCGCTCCGAATAGCGCGTCGAGCCCGGCTGTCGCGGCCGTGGCGGTAGTGATCGACCAGCCCGTCGAAAAGGTAGTGCACGTCGCTCGCCGCGAGGTTGAGGCCCTTGGCGCCGGTCGGCGGCACGATGTGCGCGGCGTCGCCGGCGAGGAACAGCCGGCCGAAGCGCAGCGGCTCGGCGACGAAGCTGCGCAGCGGCGCGATGCTCTTCTCCAGCGACGGCCCGGTGACGAGGTCGGCGGCGGCGCGCGGGTCGAGCCGCCGCGCGAGCTCGGCCCAGAAACGCGTCGTCCGGCCAGTCCTCGACGCGCTCGGCGAGCGAGCACTGCAGGTAGTAGCGGCTGCGGGTGGTGCTGCGCATGCTGCACAGCGCGAAGCCGCGCTCGTGCCGGACGTAGATCAGCTCGTGCGAGACCGGCGGCGTGTCGGCGAGCAGGCCCAGCCAGCCGAACGGATAGACGCGCTCGTAGGTCGGTGATCGCCGCCGCCGGGACGCTCTGGCGGCACACGCCGTGGAAGCCGTCGCAGCCGGCGATGAAGTCGCACTCGAGCTCGTGCGTCGCGCCGTCCGTTGCGGTAGCGGACGCGCGGCCGGTCGCCGTCGAAGCCGGACGGCGTCACGTCCTCGGCCTCGTAGACCGAGCGTCGCGCCCGCTGGCCGCGCGCGCCTCCATCAGGTCCCTGGTGACCTCGGTCTGGCCGTAGACGACGACGCTGTTGCCGCCGGTGAGCCCGTGCAGGTCGACGCGCTGGCGGCGCCCCTGCCAGGCGATCTCGAAGCCGCCGTGGACCAGACCCTCGGCGTGCAGCCGCGCGCCCACGCCCGCCTCGTCGAGCATCGCCACCGCGCCCTGCTCCAGCACGCCGGCGCGGATGCGGCGAGAGCACGTACTCCGGCGTCTGCCGCTCGAGGATCACGTTGTCGATGCCGGCGCGGGTGAGCAGCTGCCCGAGCAGCAGCCCCGAGGGTCCGGCGCCGATGATGGCGACCTGTGTCTTCATCGCGTCACTCCCTGGTCGTGGCCGCGAAGGGCGCCGCCCCGGGCGGCCGCCTGCGCCCCGCGCTGCCGGCGCTCAGCGCCCCCGCCCCCTCGGGGCCCACACCCAGCGGCGGCGGCATGATCGCCACCAGGTGCCGGAACAGCTCGCGGAACGCCTTGCTCGCGGGCACGCCGACCACAGGATCGTTGTTCGACGCGAACGCGGCGTCGATCGCCTCCCAGTCCTCCGGCGCCAGCGCCTCGGCGGCGAGCGGCAGCACCTGCTCCTCCTCGCGGCGCATGTGCAGCCAGTGAAAATGCGAGTAGCGCTCGACGGCTTCGGCGAACGCGCGGCAGCGCCGCGGGATCGGCGCGCCAGCGCTCCCACAGCGCCTTCAGCTCGGCGAAGCGCTCGCGGCCGACCTCGTGCTCGCGGTGACAGGGCGTCGAGCAGCGCCGCCGCCTCCGGCCGGCGCAGCGCGCAGCCGCGCGAACAGGTAGTCGTCCTCCTTCGGGTGGTGCAGGCGCTCCGGGAACTGCTCGATGTAGTGGAACAGCGCGGCGAGCAGCGCGTGGTCCGGCGCCATGCGCCCGGCGGCGATCTCCGCCACCAGCTGGCGCAGGCCCTCGACCACCGCCGTGATCGCGCGGTGCTCGTCCTGGATGATCGCGATCGCCTTCATCTCGTGTGCGGCTCCGTTCACGACACGGCCACCAGCCGGTGCAGGGTTTCGGGGTCCGCGAGCAGCGCCTCGCTCGCCGCGCGATGGACGACGCGACCGCGCTCGAGGACGATCGCGCTCCCGGTGAGCGAGAGCGCGAGCTTCGCGTGCTGCTCGACGACGATCACCGCCATCCCGCTGTCGGTGACCAGGTCGCGGATCACGCTCATCAGCTCCTGCACGATGATCGGCGCGAGCCCTTCCATCGGCTCGTCGAGCAGCAGCAGGCTCGGGTTGACCATCAGCGCGCGGCCGATCGCGAGCATCTGCTGCTCGCCGCCCGAGAGCTGGTTGCCGAAGTTTCCGCGCCGCTCCTCGAGGCGCGGAAAGACCTCGTAGACGCGGGCGACGTTCCAGTGTCCGGGCCGCGCGACCGCGGTCAGGTGCTCCTCGACGGTCAGCGAGGCGAACATGAAGCGCTCCTGCGGCACCCAGCCGAGGCCCGAGCGGCTGCGCGCGTACGTGGGCAGCCGCGCGAGGTCGGCGCCGCGCCAGCGCAGGCTGCCGCGGTGCAGGCGCGTGAGCCCCATCAGCGTGACCAGCAGCGTCGTCTTGCCCATGCCGTTGCGGCCGAGCAGCGCCAGCGTGCCGCCTTCCGCGATCGCGAGCGAGACGTCGTCGAGCACCACGCTTTCGCCGTAGCCGGCGGTGAGCCCTTCGACGGCGAGCAGCTCAGCCATGCTGCGCCTCGCCCAGGTAGACCTCGCGCACGCGCGGGTCGGCGGCGATCTCCGCGGGCGTGCCCTCGGTCAGCACCCGGCCGCCGACCAGCACCGTGATCCGCTCGGCGAAGCGGAACACCAGTTCCATGTCGTGCTCGATGAACAGGATGGTGACGTCCTTCGGCAGCGCCGCGATCGCGGCGAACAGCTCGGTGCTCTCGCCGGCGGGGATGCCGGCGGCGGGCTCGTCGAGCAGCAGGATCCGCGGTTTCGTCGCCAGCGCCAGCGCGATCTCGATCAGCCGCTGCTTGCCGTAGGGCAGGTCGCGCGTCAGCGCGTTCGCTTCGGCGGCGAGGCGCAGCGACGCGAGCAGCGCCTGCGCCTCGTCGATCTCGCCGCGCCGGCTCGCCACCGTCCGGAACCAGACGCCGGCCGCGCCGTTGCGCTCGCTGATCGCCAGCACCACCGATTCCAGCACCGTGAGGCCGGCGAACAGCGTGTTGATCTGGAACGTGCGCGTCATGCCGCGCTTGACCCGCTCGTGCTGCGGCAGCGAGGTGATCGAGGCGCCGTCGAGGAACACGTCGCCCGACGTCGGCGTCAGCGCGCCGGTGAGCAGGTTGATCAGCGTGGTCTTGCCCGCGCCGTTGGGCCCGATCAGCGCGTGCCGCGCGCCCTGCGGGAATGCGAGCGTGACGTCGCTGTTCGCGGCGAAGTCGCCGAAGCGCTTCGACAGGCCGGTGGTCGACAGCGCCGGCGGTCATCGACTCGCGCTCCGCTCTGGCGCTCGCGCAGCGTCGCAGGACTCGCGCCGAGGATGCCGCCGCGCGCGAACATGACGACGGTCACCAGCAGCAGGCCGAGCCAGAACTGCCAGTACAGCGGGTTGACGTCCGACAGCCAGTGGTGCGCGATCATGAACACCGCCGCGCCGAGCAGCCCGCCGTAGAGCCGCCCGGCGCCGCCCAGCACCAGCATGATCATCAGGTCCGCCGAGCGCGGGAAGCCGAACACGTCGAGGCCGACGAACTGCGTGGTCTGCGCCAGCAGGCCGCCGGCCACGCCGGCGATCGCCGCGCTGATCGTGTAGACGGCGATCAGCCGGCGCGTCACCGGCGCGCCGATCGCCGGCATCCGCCTGACGTTCTCGCGCACGCCGCGCAGCGACAGCCCGAACGGCGAGCTCACGAGGCGGCGCACCCCGACGAACAGGACGAACAGCACGCCGAGGCTGTAGAGATAGCCGGTGCTGCCGGTGAAGCCGAAGGAGAACACGCCGAAGAGCTTGCCCATCGTCACGCCCGACAGCCCGTCGGCGCCGCCGGTGATCGAGCGCATCTGGTTCGCGCCCTCGTAGAGCATCAGGCCGATGCCGAGCGTCACCATCAGCCGGGCGAGGTCGGAGCCGCGCACGACCAGGAAGCTGGTGGCGAAGCCGACGATCGCGCCGGCCGCGGCGGCGACCGCGAGGCCGCTCAGCGGCTCGCCCCAGCCGTGCACCGCGAGCAGGCCGGCCGCGTACGCGCCGATGCCGAAGAACGCCGCGTGCCCGAGCGAGACGATGCCGGCGTAGCCCAGGATCAGGTCGAGCGAGACCGCGAACAGGCCGGTGATCAGGATCTGGCTGCCGAGCACGCGGTAATTCGGGAACAGCGAAGAACGCCGCGACCGGCACCAGCCAGACCGCGATCTCGATCGCGCGCCAGCGGTCGGTGGGAAGCCGCGGCGCGACGGCGACGGCGGTCGTCAACTGCGCCTCCCGTACAAGCCGGCCGGGAACGCGATCATCAGCGCGACCATCAGGAAGTAGATGATGAACGAGCCGATCTGCGGGACGTAGTACTTGCCGGCGACGTCGCAGACGCCGAGGATCATCGCGGCGACCAGCCCCCCCTTGATCGTGCCGGCGCCTCCGATCGCGACGACGAGCAGGAAGTACACCATGTACTTGAGCGGGAACGTCGGATCGAGACCCAGCACGTCGATGCCGAGCGCGCCGCCGAGGCCGGCGAGCCCCGACCCCAGCGCGAAGGTCACGCCGAAGACCCGGTTGACGTTGATGCCGAGACCCGCGGCGGCGACCGCGTTGTCGACCGACGCGCGCACCTGCGCGCCGAAGCGCGTGCGCACCAGCAGCAGGTGCAGCGCGACGGTCGCCACGGCGACCGCGGCGATGAGGAACAGCCGGTACGCGCCGAGGTCGAGGCCCAGCACGCGCACCTGCCCGCGCAGGAAGTCGGGCAGGCCGGACCGGCTGCTGCGACGGGCCGAAGAAATACGTCGTCGCCGCCACCGCCATGAACACGAGCCCGATGGAGAACATCACCTGGTCGAGGTGCGGCGCCTTGTAGAGGCGGTGGTAGAGCGTGCGCTCCAGCACGATCCCCGCCGCCGCGGCGACGACGAACGCAACCGGCAGCGTCGCCAGGAACGGCACGCCCGCGCGCGTCATCAGCAGCGCGCAGGCGTAGCCGCCGACCATCGCGAACGCGCCGTGGGCGAGGTTCACGAAGTTCATCAGGCCCATCGTCACCGACAGGCCGATGCTGATGATGAACAGCAGGCTGCCGTAGGCAATGCCGTCGAACAGCACCCCGGCCAGGCTTCCGATCATGGCGGCGCTCCGGCCGGGGTTCCCGTCACTTCTCGGGCAGGACGTTCTCGACCTTGTCGAACTCGATGTTCCAGGGCTTGCCGTCGACCATCTTCACCTCGCGCATGTACACGGTGTTGATGGCGTCGCGGGTCGCCGGCTCGATCGTGAGCGGCCCGCGCGGGCTCATCCACTTCATGCCCTTCATCGCCTCGACGATCTGCTCGCCGGTGGCGTTGGGGCCGGCCTTCTTGACGGCCGCGTAGATGAGGTGCATGCCGTCGTAGCCGCCGACCGAGTGGAAGTTCGGGCGCATGCCGTTGTTCGCCTTCATGAACGCGTCGACGTAGGCCTTGTTCTCGGGCGAATCGTGCGCGGCCGAGTAGTGGAACGACGTGATCACGCCGACCGCCGGGGCGCCCATGCTCACCAGCAGGTCGTCGTCGGTGACGTCGCCGGTGCCGATGAGGCGGATGCCGGCCTGCTTCAGGCCGCGGTCGGCGAACTGCTTCATCACCGCGAGTCCCTCGCCGGAGGGCACGAACACGAACAGCGCATCGGGCTTCGCGTCCTTGGCGCGCTGCAGGAACGGCGCGTAATCGGGGTTGCGCAGCGGCGTGCGGATCGACTCGACGACCTCGCCGCCGGCGGCGGTGAAGCGCGCGATGAACGTCTTCTCGGCGTCGAGGCCCGGACCGTAGTC
Organism: uncultured beta proteobacterium; assembly: GCA_963768535.1. Taxonomy (GTDB): domain Bacteria; phylum Pseudomonadota; class Gammaproteobacteria; order Burkholderiales; family Casimicrobiaceae; genus CAIWHR01. Next base: position 9,225 of record CAVYID010000001.1, read on the forward strand.
GGTGACCATGGTGACGACGCGCTTGATGCCGTTCTTCGCCGCCCAGTCGGCGATGGGGCCGGTCGACCTGCGGCAGCGTGAAGCCGGTGCGCACGATGAACGGCGACCTGGTCGGGATGATCGAGGTCGCCGCGGCCATCACCACCATCGGGACCTTCGCCTCGGTCGCGACCGGCGCCGCGGCGAACGCGAGCGGCGTCAGGCCGAAGCCCGCCAGCACCGTCACCTTGTCCTGCACCACGAGCTCCTGCGCGATCCGCTTGGTCGTCTCCGGCGCGAGCCCGGTGTCGTCCTTGATGATCAGCTCGACCTTGCGGCCGTCGATGGTGTCGCCGTGCTGGGCCATGTAGAGCTTCGCCGCCGCGCTGATCTGCTTGCCGGTCGAGGCGAAGGGCCCCGTCATCGGCAGGATCAGGCCGATCTTCACCGGGTCGGCGGCGAGCGCCATGCCCGGCAGCGCGCACAGGGTCGCGGCGAGCGCGCCCGCCTGCAGCACGCGGCGCCGGGCGGTCTGGAATGCGGTCTTCATCGTTGCCTCCTTCGTGGGTAAAAAAAACGGATTGCGCAGCTTACGCCGCCCGCGTTCAGGCCGGCTGTGCGGCGAGCTGCCGCTCGAGCCGGTCGAGCGTCCGGTAGCAGGGCAGCACCTGCGCGACGCTGGAGTTCGGCTCGCGGCCCTCGCGGATCGCCGCGAAGAACTCGCGGTCCTGCAGCTCGATGCCGTTCATCGACACGGCGACCTTCGACACGTCGATCTGCTCGTCCTTGCCGTTGACCAGGTCGTCGTAGCGCGCGATGTAGGTGCCGGTGTCGCCGATGTAGCGGAAGAACGTGCCGAGCGGCCCGTCGTTGTTGAACGACAGCGACAGCGTGCAGATCGCGCCGGTCTCGGCCTTGAGCTGGATCGACATGTCCATCGCGATGCCGAGCTCGGGGTGGATCGGGCCCTGCATGGCGTTGGCCTGCGACGATCTCGGCTGCCGGTCTGGTACGGCGAACAGGTCGACCGTGTGCGCGGCGTGGTGCCACAGCAGGTGGTCGGTCCAGCGAGCGCGGCTGGCCCAGCGCGTTGGTGTTGGTGCGGCGGAAGAAGTAGGTCTGCACGTCCATCTGCTGGATGTGCGAACTCGCCCGCGGCGATCCGCTGGTGCACCCACTGGTGGCTGGGGTTGAAGCGGCGGGTGTGGCCGCACCATCGCGACCAGGCCGGCTGTCGCTGCTGGCGCGCAGCACCGCCTCGGCGTCCGCGAGGGTGTCGCACAGCGGGATCTCGACCTGGACGTGCTTGCCGGCCTTCAGGCAGGCGATCGCCTGCGCGGCGTGCATCTGCGTCGGCGTGCACAGGATCACCGCGTCGACGTCGTTCAGCGCCAGGCTCTCGGCGAGGTCGGTGGTGACGTGGCCGATGCCGTACTTCGTCGGCGACGGCTCTGCGTCTTGTCGAGCTCGCGGCCGACGACCGAGACGACCTCGACGCCGTCGATCTGCGCGATCGCGTCGAGGTGCTTGGTGCCGAAGGCGCCGGCGCCGGCGAGGCGCGACGCTTGATGCGTCATTGCTCATCGGGTGGTTCTCCAGGATCAGGTGGCCGACGGCGGTGTTGCTCGCCGGCACATGGTAGAAGCGGTGCGCGACCTCGGCGTCGGCGCCGCCGGCGACGTCGGCCATCGCGCCGCGCGCGATCAGCCACATCACCAGCTCGATGCCCTCCGAGCCGGCCTCGCGCACGTAGTCGATGTGCGGCACCTCGCGCGAGGCCCGCCGGGTCGGCGATCAGGCGGTCGAGGAAGCGCGTTGTCCCACTCGCGCGTTGATCAGCCCGGCGCGCGGGCCCTGCAGCTGGTGGCTCATGCCGCCGGTGCCCCAGATCTGCACGTTCAGGTCCTCGTCGTAGCGACTCGACCGCCTTGCGGATCGCCTGGCCGAGCTCGAAGCAGCGCCGGCCCGACGGCACCGGGTACTGCACCACGTTGACCGCGAACGGGATGACCGGGCACGGCCACGCGTCGGGCTGACCGAACATCAGCGACAGCGGCACGGTCAGGCCGTGGTCGACGTCCATCTCGTTGACGATGGTCAGGTCGAAGTCGTCCTGGATCACGCGACTGCGCGATGTGCGACGGCCAGCTCGGGATGGCCGATCGACCGTCGGCACCGGGCGCGGGCCCCAGCCTTCGTCGGCGGGCGCGTACTCGGCGCGCGGTGCCGATCGCGAACGTCGGGATCAGGTCGAGGCTGAACGCGGTGGCGTGGTCGTTGTAGACGAGGAAGACGACGTCGGGCGGTTGCTCGGCGCATCCACTGCTTGCGAGAACTCGTAGCCCGCGAACAGCGGCTGCCAGTACGGCTCGTCGGTCTTGCCCAGGTCGATGGCGGCGCCGATCGCCGGCACGTGCGAGGTGTAGACGGAGGCGGTGATGCGTGGCCATGTCAGCTCCCTCGGCGCTCGGCGTGCGCCCTGCGGCTGCCGATGCGGCTGCGCGTCGCCGTCCTCGTCGACGACCGGTTGCCCTCGATCGAGCGGCCGCCGCCGACCATCATGTCGCGGTACTCCTCCTCGGTCATGCCGGTCATCGAGCCGGCCATCTGCTGGAAGCTCTTGCCGTCGGTGGCGCCGATCTTGGCGAGGAAGTAGATGTTGCCGCCGTAGCGCGATGCAGCGGTTCAGGTCGCGGTCGAGCACCGCCTGCTTCTGCTCCTCGGTCATCGGCCACTCGTCGAGGTAGGCGCGCTCGTCGGCGTTGAAGCGCTCGCGGTTCTCGGCCTTCATCAGCGACATGCAGAACTGGTTGAGGTGATAGCCCTTGGCGCGACTGCTCGGCGTCGAAGATCGTCGTGCCGGGGATGTCCTTGTAGGGCTTGTCGAGTGCCATGGGTCGGTCCTCAGCGGCGTCTGCTTCCGGCCAGTACAGCCGCATCGGGTTGTCGACCAGCAGCCGCTGCTGCAGCTCCGGCGGTGACGGCGATGTGCGGGATGAAGTCGACGAGCAGGCCGTCGTCGGGCATGTGGTCCTTGAGGTTCGGGTGCGGCCAGTCGGTGCCCCACAGCACGCGGTCGGGGAACGTCTCGACGACGCGGCGCGCGAACGGCACCACGTCGCGGTAGGCGGTCTGCTCGCCGTCCAGCGCCGGCGGCCCGGTCGACGCGACAGGCGCTCGGGGCAGCTGACCTTGCTCCAGACGTTCGGGTGCTCGCGCATGAACCTCGAGGAACAGCTCGAACTCGGGCCCGTCCGCCGGCTTGGTCACGTCGGGGCGGCCCATGTGGTCGACGACGACGGTGGTCGGCAGCGCGGTGAAGAAGTCCCACAGCTCGGGCAGGTCGGCGGCCTCGAAGTAGATCGACGACGTGCCAGCCGAGCGGGGCGATGCGCGCGGCGATCTCCAGCAGCTCGTCCTCGGCGTGAAGTCGACGAGGCGCTTGACGAAGTTGAAGCGCACGCCGCGCACGCCGGCCTCGTGCAGCGCCGTCAGCTCGTCGTCGGCGACGCTGCGGCGCACCGTCGCGACGCCGCGCGCCCTGCCCGCCGGAGGCAGGCAGCGCGTCGACCATCGCGCGGTTGTCGGCGCCGTGGCAGGTGGCCTGGACGACGACGTTGCGCGCGAACCCAGCTGGTCGCGCAGCGCGAAGAGCTGGTCCTTGCGACGCGTCGCAGGGCGTGTACTTGCGCTCGGGCGCGAAGGGGAACTCGCGCGCCCGGTCCGAACACGTGGCAGTGCGCGTCGACCGCGCCATCGGGCAGCGCGGAAGCGCGGCGGCTCGGGATCGGCGTACCAGTCGAGCCAGCCCGGGGTCTTCTCGAAGTCCACGGGCTTCATCGCGGTCGGGGATCGGCTCAGTCCTCGTAGCTGCAGGCCGGCCTTGGCCAGCGGCTCGCGCATCGCGTACATGTCGAGCCCCAGCTCGCCGGCCGCGAGCCGCGCCCGCTTGTCCTTCTCGTTGGCCTCGCGCGCCTCGGCGGCGTCGGCCGACCTCGCTGCGCGCTCGCGGCCGGCACGACGACCACGCCGTCGTCGTCGGCGACACGACGTCGCCGGGGTTGACCAGCGCGTTGGCGCAGACCACCGGAACGTTGACCGAGCCGAGCGTGGCCTTGACCGTGCCCTTGGCGTTGATCGCCCGGGAGAACACCGGGAAGCCCATCGCGGTCGAGGTCGGCTTGACGTCGCGCACGCCGCCGTCGATGACGAGGCCCCGTCGCGCCGCGGGCGCGGAAGCAGGTCGCGAGCAGGTCGCCGAAGAAGCCGTCGTCGCTCTCGGTCGTGCACGCGGCGACGACGACGTCGCCGGTCTGCAGTCTGCTCCGCCGCCACGTGCAGCATCCAGTTGTCGCCGGGCTGCAGCAGCACGGTGACCGCCGGTGCCGCAGAGCCGGGCGCCGGTGTAGATCGGCCGCATGTACGGTCTGCATCAGCCCGACGCGGCCCATCGCCTCGTGGACGGTGGCCACGCCGAAGCGACCGAGCGCCTCCACCGGCCGCGGGGTCGGCGCGGGCGATCGTTGCGGCGGACGATCCCGAGGTCGTTCATGGTCGTGCTCATCGGTCACTTCCCTCGGCGTCTGTGAGCGCGGCGTCGAGCCGCGGGTAGACGCGCAGCGCGTTGCCCTCGTAGATCCTGTGGCGGTCGCTCGGCGCGTCAGTGCGGCGGCCTCGATGTAGCGCCTGGTGTCGTCGAAGTGGAGCCCGGTGTCGGGGTCGATGCCGCGCACCGCGCCGATCATCTCGCTGGCGAACAGCACGTTGTCGACTCGGGATCACCCTCGTCAGCAGGTCGATGCCCGGCTGGTGGTAGACGCAGGTGTCGAAGAAGACGTTGTCGAGCAGGTGGTCCTTCGAGCAGCGGCTTCTTGAGCGCCTGCGCCAGCCCGCGGAAGCGGCCCCAGTGGTAGGGCACCGCGCCGCCGCCGTGCGGGATCACGAAGTTCAGCGTCGGGAAGTCGGTGAACAGGTCGGCCTGGTCAGCTGCATGAACGCCGTGGTGTCGGCGTTGAGGTAGTGCGCGCCGGTGGTGTGGAAGCAGGCGTTGCAGCTGGTGCTGACGTGGATCATCGCCGGGATGTCGTACTCGACCATCGTCTCGTAGATCGGGTACCAGTGCCGGTCGGTCAGCGGCGGCGCCGTCCAGTGGCCGCCGGACGGGTCGGGGTTGAGGTTGATGGCGACGGAGCCGTAGCTCCTCGACGCACTTCGTCGCAGCTCGGGAATGCAGGTCTTCGGGTCGACGCCCGGGGACTGCGGCAGCATCGCCGCGCCGATGCGAAGCGGTCGGGGAAGAGCCGGCTGACGCGGTGGACAGAGCTCGTTGCAGATCGCGCGCCCAGGTCGCGCGAGACCTCGAGGTCGCCGATGTGGTGGGCCATGAAGCTGGCCCGCGGCGAGAAGATGGTGAGGTCGCTGCCGCGCTCCTTCATCATGGCGAGCTGGTTGGCCTCGATCGCTCTCGCGCAGCGTCGTCGTCGGAGATGACCAGCTCGCGCGGCCCGGGCGCGTCTGCGGGGTCCTCGAGGCCGGCGACCTGGCGGTTGCGCCACTCCTCCAGCGCCTTGGGCGCGGTGGTGTAGTGGCCGTGGCAGTCGATGATCACGATGGCTTTCCTCTCCAGACCGCGGCGGGGATCATCACCTCGCCGCGCATGATGAGCCGGGCGGTGCGCAGCAGCGCCGCCCGGGTGACGTTCTGCGGATTCTCCGGGTCGACTTCGAGCTCGACGGAGAACTCGCCCGTGGGATGCTCGACCGAGACCTTCTTCACCCGGCCTTCCGGCACCACCGCGACGCCGTCGCAGACCGAGCCGTCGAGCACGCAGGCGGTGCCCGCGGTCACCGCGGCGAGCACGCCGATCGCGTCGTGGCACACGTGCGGGATGAAGCTGCGCGTGCACAGGCTGCCGCCATGGCGCGGCGGGGCGATCAGCGTCATCTTCGGATAGTTCTTCGCGGTCACGTCACCGAGGCCCATCGCGTGGCCGCAGGCGAGGCGCAGGCGCTCGATGCGCGCCTTGAGCTCCGCGTCGCCGTTCATTTCCGCGACCGACTCGTAGCCGGTGCGCCCGACGTCCGCGGCGCGGAACATCACCAGCGGCATGCCGTTGTCGATGCAGGTGACGTCGACGCCGTCGATCGTGTCGCGCGCCCGGCCGGTCGGCAGCAGGCCGGCACACACCGAGCCGGCGGTGTCGAGGAAGTCGATGGTGATCGGCGCCGCCGTGCCGGGCACGCCGTCGATGCGCGCGTCCCCGGCGTACTCGACCCGGCCGCCCGGCGTGGGCACGGTGATGTCGCACTGCATGTCGGTGTTGAGCGTCAGCACGCGAAAGGTGCTGGCGTCGCCCGTCGGCTGCACCATCCCGGTCTCGAGGGCGAAGGGCACGACGGCGGCGAGCATGTTGCCGCAGTTGGGCGTGGTGTCCACGGTGTCCTTGTCCGGCTGCAGCTGCGCGAACAGGAAGTCGAGGTCCACGCCCGGCTTGCTGCCGGGGCGGACGATGCCGACCTTGCTGGTCAGCGGATGCGCGCCGCCCAGGCCGTCGATCTGGCGCTTGTCGGGGGAGCCCATCACCGCGAGCAGCACGCGGTCGCGCAGCGCGACCTCGGCCGGCAAGTCGGCGGCGTCGAAGAACGGCCCGCGCGAGGTGCCGCCGCGCATGAACAGGCAGGGAATTGCGGTTTGGATGGGAGGCTCCTCCGGTCGCTCTGGCGGCGACCCCTGGCCAAATTCTGCGCCGCGGGAGCCCCATCGAAAAGCCCCCAGGGTACACTAGCAGCTATGCCGTTTCGGCATGGGCAAAGCGCGGCGGGCCGCGAGCGCGATGGAGCTGAAACAACTCGAATATTTCGTCCACGTCGTCGACCTCGGCGGGTTCAGCCGCGCTGCGCGCTTCCTCGGCATTGCGCAGCCGGCGATCAGCCGGCAGGTGCGCAGCCTCGAAGTGGAGTTGCGGCAGAGCCTGCTGTTGCGCAACGGCCGCGGCGCGACGCCGACCGAAGCCGGGAAGCGGCTGCTCGAGCACGCCCGCGGCATCCTGCAGCAGGTCGACCGGGCGCGGCACGACATCGACGAGGCCAAGGGCGCGTCGATCGGGCAGGTCGTGGTCGGGCTGCCGCCGACGATCGCGCGGCACCTGACGCTGCCGGTGGTGCGCGGGTTCCGGCAGCGCTTCCCGCGGGCATCGCTGTCCATCGTCGAAGGGCTGTCGGCCAACATCCAGGAATGGCTGGCCGTCGGCCGCGTCGACGTGGGCCTGGTCTACAACGCGGCGCCTTCGCCGGCGATCGAAGTCCGCGCGCTGCTGGAGGAGGCCCTGTGCCTCGTCGGCGCGCGCAAGGGCGCGCGGCTGCCGCGGACGCTGCGGCTGGCCGAGCTGCCGGCGTTTCCGCTGATCATCCCCAGCCGGCCGAACGCGATCCGGACGCTGGTCGAGACGCGGCTGGCAGGTCTCGGCCTGCGGCCGAACGTGGCGATGGAGATCGACGCGGTGCCGGCGATCCTGGAGCTCGTCGCCGATGGCTATGGCTTCGCGGTGCTGTCGCCGCGCGCGCTGCATGGCGCCGCTGCGGCGCCGCGGCTGCACTCGCGGCAGATCGTCGGGCCGCCCCTCAAGAGCACGCTTGCCATCGTGACCTCGGCGCAGCGACCCTCGACACCGCTGCAGAAGGCGACCATTGCGATGATCGAGAATCTCGCCGGTACGGCACTCGCGCCCGCCTGAATGGTTCGCGGCCGGCGGGCGCGACAGCGCCGCGGCGATCTGGTTAAATCGCCGGGCGGGCCGGATCGCGGCCCGCCCGATTCCAGAGGACGAAAGCCATGACCCAGCGCAGCACCCCGCCGTTCCGCGCCGATCACGTCGGCAGCTTCCTGCGCCCGAAATTCCTGCTCGACGCGCGCGAGCGGAAGGCGCGCGACGAGATCACGGCGGAGGGGCTGCGCGCCGTCGAGGACCGCGCCATCGCCGAAGTCGTGAAGATGCAGGAGGACGCCGGCCTGCAGTCGGTCACCGACGGCGAGTTCCGCCGCACGTACTTCCACATCGACTTCCTCGAGCAACTCGGCGGCGTCCGGACCGAGCATCCCGGTGACGATCAGGAAGCCCGACGGCAGCGAGGAGCTGGCGCCCCCGGTGATGCGCGTGGTGGACAAGGTCAGGCACGTGAAGGACATCCAGCTCGCCGACTTCCTCTACCTCAAGGGGCAGACACGGCGCACGCCGAAGGTGACGATCCCGTCGCCGACGATGCTGCACTTCCGCGGCGGCCGGGCCGGGATCAGCAAGGAGCATTACCCCGACCTCGAGGCGTTCTACCAGGACACCGCCGACGCCTACGGCGCCGAGCTGCGGTCGCTGGCGGCGGCCGGGTGCACCTACGTGCAGATGGACGACACCAATCTCGCCTACCTTTGCGATCCCAAGATGCAGGAGGCGGCGCGCCAGCGCGGCGACGACCCGGCCGAGCTGCCGCACCGCTACGCGGGCTTCATCAACCGCGTGGTCGCGCAGAAGCCGGCCGGCATGACGCTGTGCACGCACCTGTGCCGCGGCAACTTCAAGAGCACCTGGGCGGCGGAGGGCGGCTACGAGCCGGTGGCCGAGGCGCTGCTGTCCGAGATGAAGCTCGACGGCTACTTCCTCGAGTACGACGACCAGCGCAGCGGCGACTTCCGCCCGCTGCGCTTCGTGCCCAAGGGCAAGATCGTCGTTCTGGGGCTGGTCACCACCAAGACCGGCACGATGGAGTCGAAGGACGACGCTGAAGCGCCGCATCGACGAGGCGAGCCGCTTCGTGCCGCTGGAGCAGCTGGCGCTGTCGCCGCAGTGCGGCTTTTCCAGCACCGTCCACGGCAACGCCATCGCGATGGAGGCGCAGGCGGCCAAGCTGCGGCTGATCGTCGAGGTGGCGCGGGAGGTGTGGGGGGAGGGCTGACGGGGCGGCGCGGGCCGGCCGCAGGGCTGCCGGAGGTCACGAGTTCGCGAAGCCGGGTCTGCGCGGGCCCGTCCGTCAAATGCGGTCGAGCGGGCTGATGACGCCGCGGCCTCCGCGATTGAGCACGTGGGTGTAGATCATCGTCGTGCTGACTCGATGCGCGCGCCGAGCGGCGCCTCGATGGAGCCGAGCAGCATCGCCATCCGATCCTTGCCGCCCATTCCCTCGCGGACGACGATCTCGCGCCGCGAGAACTCGACATCCTTCACCCGCATCCGGAGCGCCTCCATGATGCGCATCCCCGTTCCGTAGAGGAGCCGCCCGACGAGATCGTGCGCTCCGCGCAGACGCCCGAGCACGCGCGCGACCTCCTC
>CAVYID010000002.1:0-47560 GCA_963768535.1 uncultured beta proteobacterium
CTTTGTCAGCGCCGGTTGCGAGCCCCGTGACGACGCCTTCGAGCTCGTGCATTCGCGCCCCGAACTGCGGGCGCAGGCTGAGATCGGCGAAATCGACCTCGCCGCCGGTAACATGGATCCGGGCGATGGCAACGGGAAAGGATCGTCCTCGGGTTCGCTGCCGGCGCCGGCGCCGGTTCCGCTTCGGGTTGCCGCCGGCTTCAGCACATCGGTCAGGTTCACCGTCCTGTCCTCGGCGATCACCAATCGCCCGGACGGCCCTCGAGCCGCAGTTCGCCGACGTCGGCGCGGTTCGGCGCGAAGGTCAGCACGAGGTCGTCGGTGGCGACCGAGTCCCACGCCAGGAATGGCCGCTCGGGCTCGACCTCCTCGAGCCGCAGGCGATCGACGGCGACGCTGCCGGCATAGGCGAAACGCGCACCGGCGCCGGCCTCGTCGCCGTAGCGCAGGCGCCCTTCGGCCGACACGGTGCCGGAGGCGAGGCGCAGCTCCGCGACCTCCGACAAATAGCGCTGCGCCGGCGCGAGCGCGACGCCCGCAAGCGTGGCCTGCAGGTCTGCCGCGCACGTTGTCGAGACGGACGCTGCCGCTGGTGCGGATTTCCCCGCCGCCGGCAACGTTCGCCTGGAACTCGATCTGCATCGGCGTGGCCGACCCGGTATCGAGATCCGCGACGCGGGCGCGGATGGCGTCGAGCCCGACCGCGAGCGCGGGCGGCGCGCGCCGGTCCTCGAAGCCGGCCGCGAAATCGTCGAGCGCCGCGGAACCGAGCGCGAGTCGCCAGGGGCGGCCGGCGTCCGGCGCGTCCGGCGTGTCCGGCGTCTCGGGCGCGGCTTCGGGCGCCGCCGCGGCCGTCGCCGAGGCCAATCCGCGGATCACGACCAGCCCGTTGAACCGGCCCTGCGCATCGATCCAGGTCTGCGCGTTGCCGCCGGCGACGGTCAGTTTCCCGGCGCTCACCACGCGATCCACAAGGTCGAACGCACCACCGGCCAGCGTCACGTTGCCCAGACGCGCCATTTCGGTCGCATCCGCCGGGCTGTTCATCACCACGTCCGCCAGCTTCGCGGTGAGCCCTTCGCCGGTCAGCGCGATCGGACCGTCGCCCACGCCCAGCACCACCGACTCGGCATCGGCGTTCGCCTGCGCGAGGCGCAGGACTTCGGCCGTCGCGCCCTGTGCGACGATGCCGACCGACGCGAGCCGCAACGCAGCGCCGGCGAGGCTTGCCTCGACGCCCGACGGGCCGGCGCCTCGCCGCCGGTGGCGACCGCCAATTTCCGCGCGTCGAACGCCGCGTCCTCCAGCGCGATCCGGTCGGATTCCTGGCGCGCGGTGACGCCGGCGACCGCGGCGCCCGCACCGCGGCCCGCGATCCGGATCCGCCCGTCTTCCTGCGTCAGCGTCACCGCATCGCCGTTCAGCGTTGCCGTGCGGACTTCGATACCGTCTGCGCCCCGGTTGAGCGCCACCGCGCCGGCAGTGGTCCGGATCGCGTCGAGCACGAGGTCGAGCCGCCCGTCGTCCGCGCGGGACAGCGTGGCCGCTTCGCCGCGAGCGAAGTTCGTCCACGGAGGCACGCTCGTCGCCGCGGCGGGCGGCCAGTCCCGACAGCGACACGGCCGGCGTGCCCGCCGCGATCCGCATTTCGCCGCCGGATTGCGTCAAGCGACAGCGTCTCGCCGGTCAGCGTCGCGGCGCGAATGTCGAGACCGTCCCCAGCTTGCGCCACCGCCAGATCTGCGAGCGTGCTGCGCAGCGCCGTGACGTCGACCGTGACCTGCCCCGGCCTGCGCCCGCAGCGCGACGCGCTTGCCGGCGAGCGAGACCTCGCCCAGCTCGCGCTCTGCCCGGACTCGCGCAAGGCGGCGCTCGCGAGCGTGACCGTGGCGTCGTCGATCGTGCCGGTGGTCGCGGCGCCCTCGCCGACCATGGTGACGCCGGCGCCGCCACCGAAAGGCTGCCGAGCGCGAGCGACGCTTCGCCCTGCTGCGCCGTCGCGCCTTCGGGCGCGGTCACGCGCGGCGCGTCGAGCGCGAGCTCGAAACGATCGCCGCCGGTGTCGATCGAGACACTGACCGGCCTCGATGCGCGCGGCGGGCAGATCGAGACGATCCGCGCCGTCCTCGAGCCGCGACGCGGCGAGCGACAGCCGTGGCCGGTCGAGCTCGATCCGCATGCCGGCAGCGCCGATCGTCGGCGGTCGCCGCGACGTCGATGCCCACCGCGCCGACGCTCGCGCGGCGCCCGCTCGCCGCGTCCGCGAACTCGACTGCGACGTCCGAAACCGTGGTGCTCGCCACCACGATGCGCCACGGCTTCGGCGTGGCCGCCGCGGCACCGCTGCGCGTGTCGGGTCGCGGTCGCCGGCGGCGTCTGCAGCGCGGCCGCTATCGGAGCGCCCGCGCACGATCTGCGTCCAGTCGAGCAGGCCCTGCTCGTTCGCCGCCGCCGCGACGCGGCCCTTGGCGAGCATGAGCTTCGCGATCTCCGCCTCGCGCCGGTCGAGATCGACGCGTCCGCCGTCGAGCGCGAGCGATTCCATCGCCAGCAGCGGCGCGTCGGCGCCGGCGGCGGCGACCGACAGCTTCGCCACGTCGAGATCGACGTCCTGCACGGTCCCGGCGATCGTGCCGGCCGCATCGACTCCGAGGTCGAAGCGCGCGGCGAGCCCGATGGTGCCGGCGGGCGAGTCGAGCGCGACGAAGCGCGAAAGTCCCCGGACGACGGTTGCAACGGCAAGGTCCTTCACCGCCAGCTCCCCCGACACAGCGACGGGATCGAGGCCGAGCTCGCCGGCGAGCGTGAGCGTCTCGCCGGCCGCGGTCCGCGCCGACAGCCGGTAGCGCGCGGCCGACGCGGGCAGCGTCGACAGGTCGTCGATCTCGAGCTGCAGCGGCTCGACGCGCGCGACCAGCGGCGGCGCGAGGCGCCGGTCGGAAAAGTCGACGCGCGCATCCGTCAGTGCGACGCGATTCACGACCAGCCGCGGCAGCCCCCCGGATTCCGACGCCGGTTCCCCGGTCGCGACCAGGCGCTCCAGCAGCGCGCTGAAGTTGTTCCGGCCGTCCCCGGTCAGTTCGATGTGCACGACCGGCGCATCCAGCGTCGCGCTCGCGAACACCCACGCGCGGTCGATCGCGCTGCGCAGCTCGAAGTCCGCCTGCAGCCGCTTGAAGGCCAGCAGCGGCTGCCCCTCGGGGCCGGACAACGCGAGATCGTCGACATCGAGACGAAGTGCAAGCGGGTTGAAGTGCACCGCGCCCACGCTGATCCGCTGGCCGAGCCGCTCCGGCACCTGCTTCTCGAGCTGCCACTTGACGATGGCCGGCAGCGCAAGAAAGCCGCCGGCAACGTAGAGGGCGAGCAGACTCACGGCCGTGATCACCGGCACGCTGAACAGGATCTGTCGCAGTCTCTGTGGCATGTTCGGGGATATCGCCGTGCGGTCGACGGCCGCGGGCGTCCATGCGACTGCTGCGCGCCGCATGCTGCGGCTCGCGCCGGGCCCGAAAAGGCCCGTGACCAGCGCGACAGCCGTGTGGCCCGACTGCCGCGCGTCGAAGGATTCGACCGGGTCATGATAGACCAGTTCGCGCAACCCGCAAAACGCGACCGGTATCGATCGGCATGCGCTGCGCGCGCCGCATGAGGGCCGCATGATCGCGGTGGTTATCATTGAAGAAGTTCGGATGGTGCAGTGATCACGCGGCCGTCCATTCGACAACGCATCTCCAGAACGGGAGGGCACATGGATTTCTCGACCCTGGGCAGCTCGTTGCAGGCCACGCTCGGCGCCGAGCTTCCCGGCATTCTCGGCGCGCTCGGAATCCTGATCGTCGGCTGGCTGGTGGCCGTCATCGCGCGGGGCGGCGTGCGCCGCCTCCTCGCGATGCTCAAGGTGAATCAGCGCATCGCCGAGAGCACCGGCCAGCCCGCGCACGTGGAATCCGGCATCGCGTCCGGCGTGTTCTGGCTCATCCTGCTGGTGACGCTGGTCGCGGTGTTCGACTCGCTGCACCTGAACCTCGTCTCCGGTCCGTTCGCGCTGCTGGTCGGCCAGATCTTCGGGTACGTCCCGCGGCTGGTCGCTGGGACGGCTGCTGCTGCTCCTCGCCTGGCTGCTCGCCATGGCGTTGCGCGCGCTCGTCGCCAAGGCGCTCGCGGCGACCACGCTGGACGAAAAGCTCTCGGCCCAGGCCGGGATGGAGCCGATGAGCAAGACCGTGGCCAACGTGCTGTTCTGGCTCGTCATCCTGCTGTTCCTGCCGATGATCCTGGCGGCCTACCAGCTGCACGGCCTGCTCGAACCGGTGCAGGCGATGATCGCCAAGCTGCTCGACATCCTGCCCAACATCGTCGCCGGTGCGGTCATCGGGTTCGTCGGCTGGCTGGTGGCGAAGGTCTTGCGCGGACTCGTCACCAATCTGCTCGCCGCCGCCGGCGCCGACGGCGCCGCCGCCAGGCTCGGACTCGCGAAATCGTTCCGCGTATCGCGGCTGGTGGGAATGATCGTGTTCATCTTCGTGTTCATGCCGACGCTGATCGCGGCGCTGGACGCGCTGAAGATCGAGGCGATATCGCGGCCGGCGACGGACATGTTGCCGATGATTCTCGAGGCAGTGCCAAATCTGCTCGCAGCTGCGGTGATACTGATCATTACCTGGTACGTCGCGAAGTTCGGCGCAGAAATCTTCAGCCGGCTGCTGGCCGGGTTGGGATTTGACTAGCTTCCGGAAAAACTCGGCATGAAACACGCGGTCAGAGTCGACCGGTCAACCGTCGGGCATGGTCGGTGGCGTGGTGCGTGTTTTTCGCGATGTTGTTCGCAACGGTGGAGGCGGCCAACCGGCTGGGCTTCGCGCAGGTGCGCGATCTGGTCAGCACGTTTATCGTATTCGGCGGTGACATCCTGCTCGGTGGCGCGATATTCGTCATCGGGTATCTGGCTCGCCAATCTCGCATACAAGGCGATCGACCGGTGCCAGCGGTAACGCAGCACCAGTGGTCTCGCGGCGAGTGGCGCGGCTCGCGATTCTCGGGCTGGTGATCGCGATGGGCCTGCGAGCCATGGGGATCGCCGACGACATCGTCAACCTGGCGTTTGGCCTGACGCTGGGCGCTGTCGCCATTGCCTTTGCACTCGTCCTTCGGCCTCGGCGGGCGCGAGGCGGCCGGGCGAGCAGATGGAGCACTGGCTCGCCCGCCTGCGCAAGGAAAAGTAAGGCAGCGACGCAACGCAGTCTGCGCCGCACCCCGCGGGCCGACGGGGAGCGCGGCAACGGGAATCGTTGTCCGACGCCGCCGGTTACCGCGCACCTCGGAGTGCATTGCGGGTCGTCGACGCCGCTCGGCGCCAAAGCCGGCAGCGCGGGAATGCGGCAGACGGCGCTCGTCGCGCGCGGATCAGGCGATTCTGCAGTTGCGCCAGAGACGCGATCGCTTCCTCGTTGCCGATATCCGGTGTGATGATCAGTTCGAGCACGGTGACCCCGGAGAGCTCGACCGATGCTCTTCGGTTTCGGACGTGGCAGCCTGCGGGCTGAAATTCCATTGTTGCCGGACGATCTCCCTGAACGATTGTCCACCGTCGGCTGACCAGCGAAGGACGTACTCCTGGGTACGCGGCGAGGATGTCTCGACAAAGCACAGCCGTATCCGGCGAATCCGCTGCGGCGGCGCAAAGAGCAGCCGGATCGTCTGCCTTCCGGGCGTTGCGGCACGCCAGCCGACGCCCTCCCCGGGCAATAGTGCCGACTCGACCGGATGCGACGAATCCTCCGAGCTGATTTCCACCTCCGCCAAGTCCTGGAGATCGAGCCAGTCTTCGGTCGCCGGTGAGGCAGCCGGCTTGACGTCGGCGATCAATCGTTTGCGCATTCGTTCATTCCTGTGCTTCGGATTCGCCGAGCTGTGCGGCAATCTCACGCTCGGCAAGCGCCCAGTAGTGCGCGGCGGGTCCTTGAAAGCCGCCCTTCTCGGCAAGGAAGTACGCGGCAGACTGGATCATGCGATAACGCTGTTCCGCGCCAGGCTTCGCCGGCGCTTTCCCGGCACCGGTCGTCCCGCGCCGGGCCGGCGCTGGCTTCTGCGTTCCGGCGTCGGCAGTCGTCGTGCGGACCGGCTTCTTCCGAGGCGTCTTCTCGTCACCGGCAACCGGGGCGGCTTTCCTCACGGACGGCGCCTTGGCTGTCGCAGCGGCAGGCGTCTTCGCTGTCGTCACCACCTTCCTGGCAGGCAATGGTCTGTTCGCTGTGCTCTTTTCCTTGGTCATGGTCATCACCGTTAACGACGTCTGCGGCATTCAGCCGGCAGCGGGCCATGGAACGGCTCCGCTGGCCGCGGAACACCCTCGCAGACAGATATCCTCCATCTCCCGTCCGAGTATTGGGCGTTAAGTTGCGCGAGTCAATCCCACCCCCGCCCGGTGGGCGGCTTCGCGCCAGCCGACGAAGCGCTCGGGCGGGATCGGCCGCAGACCGGCGACGCGCTCGAGGGCGAGGCGGATATCCGCGGTGCTGTCGGCCTTGAGCGCGGCGTCGACGAACAGCTGCTCGAGCACGTCCTGCTGGGTGTGGCTGCCGCCGAGCCGGTACATGCCGCCGATGGCCGGACGCATCAGGTCGACGCGCCTCGGCGTGGCGTCCGGCGGCGTGGGCGAGCTGGGCCTCGGCGATCGGCAGCGCGTAGTCGCGCACGATGCGCGGCGACGGTGCCGCGGCCATTGGCGAAGGCGCGCATCGCCTCGATCATGCGCTCGCGCCGCGGCGGTGCGGCCGGTGGCGGTCAGCGCCATCAGCCAGTGCGGCAGCGTGAAGGCGGAGAGGCAGTCGCCGATCCGCGCCTCGGCCTTGTCGGCCAGTTCCTCCCAGCGGTCGCCGACATCGACGCCGAGGCGCTGCAGGCGGAAGAGCATCGACGCCGCGTTCTGCACGTCGATGTAGACGTCCGGCGAGTCGACCGTGAGCGGCGCGGCGAGGTTGCGGAAGCGGGTGTCGTAGAGGTCGAGCACGCCGGCGTGGTCGCCGTACTCGAGCTGGAACAGGGCGCAGTGCCACCACAGATGATGCTGCAGGTTGTGGCTGCCCTCCCAGTTGGGCGCGAGCGTCGTGAGCCACTGGATGCCTTCGCTGCGGCGGCCCTGCGATCTCCATCACGTGGGCGACGGCGTGCGCGGCCCAGAGATCGCCGGGGTCGAGCTCGATGGCGCGGCGCCCGGACGGCTCGGCGGCGAGATAGTTGCCGGCCTCCTCGTGGGCGAAGGAGTGGCAGGCGAGAATCGACGAAAAGCCCGGGACGTCCTCCGACCAGGCCGGCATCACGCGGTCGACCGAGGCGACCATGTCCTGCGGGCGGCCAAGCCAGAAATTGACGAAATGGGCGAGACGGAAGGCGACCACGTCGAGCGGATGGGTGCGCAGGATCGACTCCCACAAGGCGATGGCGCGATCGAGATCGCCCTCGGTCCAGGCGGTCAGGGCGGCGATGTGGCGTGCGCTCGCGCGGGGTGGCGTCGGCGGCAAGCGACTGCGCGGTGCGCGCCGCCTCGACGGCGACCGGGACCGATCGCCTGCTTGAAGCCGAGCATGGCGAAATAGCCCTTCATGCAATGCGCCAGCGCGAAGTCCGGATCGGCTTCCAGCAGGGCGGCGAGACGGTCGGGCGTATCGGCCCGCTGGGTGAGGTAGCCGGCGATGAGATGGTCGAAGGCGGCGGCGGCCTCGGCGCTGTCGGTCGAGATGGGAAGGCCGCGGGCATCGAGATGCATGGCGTTGTTCCTGGCTGACATTTCCCGCATACCCGACCCGTTCGAGCATTTCGGGAGGATGATTATCCCCCCCCCGCGGGCCGGAGAGATCGTGTCGCGGCGAACGCGGGCGCGGCGCGGCCGATCCGTGCCGCTCAAATCCCGCGCAATGTTGTCTTTCTCCCGGCCTCGGTTTGAGTCAGCCGAATGAACTGCCGCTATCGCCGAAGCGTCAGGATTGTCGGCGTCCGCCTCGACATCTTCACGAAACAGCAGGTACCGAGCGGCGGGTCCCTGACGGCGGGTCAACGTTTCTTGTCGAGTTGATTGCCGTCCTGGCGGTCATCGTCGCCATATTGCTGGTCTCGTTCCGGTAGCGCCGGGCACGCCGGCAGGCGCACCCGCGCCGATCGTCGGCGCGCTGCGCACTCACGCGGACGTTCGGCGCGTCCTCGAACGTCGATCATTCTTCCACGGCTGCAGGTCGGGGAAGCTTGCGGCCCGCAAGCCCTGCCTGGAGAGCCACTATAATTCCGAAGCTCCTGCCCACGGGGGCGAACGACGGTACCGGGGCGCAGGGCTGGTGCGTTTCCACGGCGAGCGATTTGGCGGGGCCCAATGAGGCAGACGAATCCTGCTCCCGACGTTGACGAGCGCCCCGTCGAGTTCACGGCGGATGATGGCGTACCGCTTGCGGGAAGTGGTTCGAGCCGGCGCACGGTCGGCCGAAAACGTCCACAGCCGTCGTCATGGTCTGCGGTGCCGGCATCCCCGCGCGGGTCTACCATGGTCTCGCGCGCTACCTCGCGGCGCGCGGCGCCGCGGTGCTGACGTTTGATTACCGGGGTATTGCCAGGTCGCGTGCCGGCAGCCTGCGCGGGATGACCAGCGGCATGGATGACTGGGCCCATCGCGATATCGACGCTGCGCTGGCGGTCGCCGGCGCCTCCTCTCCCGACCTGCCGCTGTCCGTCGTGGCCCACAGCATCGGCACGTTGCTGATCGGGGCGGCGCCCGGCGCCGCGCGGGTCGCCCGGAGCGTATTCATCGGCGCGCATACGGGCTATTCGCGCGACTACCACGCGAACTGGCGATGGCTGCTCTTCCTGGTCTGGCACGCGTACATGCCCGCCGTTACCCGCGTGGTCGGCCACTTTCCCGGACGTGCGCTTCGCCTCGGGGAGGACCTGCCGCGTCAGGTCGCCTACGATTGGGCGGGACGGCTCAAGCCAGCCCTTGATACGAACGCGCGGCGACGCACAGCGATACGGACCGCACCTGCATCGTTTCGCGGATTTCCGGGCCTCGACGCTCGCGCTTTCCATCAGCGACGACGCCTTCGCGCCGCCCGAAGCCGCCGAACGGCTCCTTGCGATGTACCCCCGTCTTGTCGCCCTGCGTGAGACGGTCACCCCGGCGAGCCTGGGTCGCCGCCGCCTCGGCCATTCGGTTTCGTGCGCAGCGGACCGGGTCGGCAGCATCTGGCGCCGGATTGCCGAATGGCTGTTGCCCGACGCATCGGGTGCGA
Organism: uncultured beta proteobacterium; assembly: GCA_963768535.1. GTDB lineage: Bacteria > Pseudomonadota > Gammaproteobacteria > Burkholderiales > Casimicrobiaceae > CAIWHR01. The sequence continues at coordinate 9,276 of CAVYID010000002.1, forward strand.
GGCGAGGTGCCGGAGATCGCGCCGCGACCGGCAGAAGCAGATGAGTCGGGCGCCGGAGCATCGACGGCTCGACCCCGAAGACGGCCGAAAAAAAAGCCCCATCGTTTCCGAAGGGGCTGAGGCTGTACCTCTTAGGAGGAGGATAGAAGAGATACCAGGTGAAGGCCAATTAGTCGACGACATACGGGTATCGTCCGTCTGGCCATGCCAATGGAGGCGTTCGTCCTCAAGGCGAGGATATCTGGGGAGACTCGCGTCTCCAAATGCCAATCGGATGTGTCGATGCCGCTCATTGGTTTCCTGATGCAGGCGCATGGCGGCAGCAGCTAGGCGGGCCGACGCGCGCGGGGCGGCTCGGACGCGCATGGGCGCTGGACGGGGCGCCAGCACCGCGCGGGCGCATGATAGCTCGCCAGCGCGATATCCACGCGCTTGTTGCGCTTGCCCTGGCTGCGGATCCTGAGCACGCGGATTGCGCCGATCTCGGCGATGTTGCGCACGTGTGTGCCGCCACAAGGCTGCAGGTCGATGCCGGGAATCCGCGGCAGACGCACCCGCCCGGCGCCGCGCGGCGGCTGCACGCTCATCGTCTTGACCAGCTCGGGCCGGGCGTCGAGCTCCTGGTCGGAGATCCAGACGGTTTCCGTCTCGACCCCGCGTGCGATGAGCGAGTTCGTTTCGCGCTCGATCCTCTCGGCGTCGAGCAGGCGCATGTCGATGTCGAAATCGAGGCGGGCCTTGTCCGGGGCGATGTTGCCTCCGGTGACCGGAGCCACCACGACGCAGGACAGGACATGCAGCGCGGTATGCAGGCGCATCAGCGCATGGCCGGCGTTGCCAGTCGATATCGAGCGTCAGCGTTTCTCCGGGCTCCGGCAGCGGCATCGCAGCGGCGCGGCGACGTGCAGCACGCTGTCGATCGCCTCACCCTTTCTGGTGTCGACGACCGCGATCCGCTCGCCGCTCCCCGCGACAGCACGCCGGTGTCGCCTGCCTGCCCGCCGCCCATGGGGTAGAAGATCGTGCGGTCGAGCACGATGCCGCGTTCGTCCACCGCGACGACCTGCGCGCTCGCGGTCCTCAGGTAGGCGTCGGTTCTGAACAGCAGCTCGGTCGTCACGGCATGATTCCTGTGCGATCCCTTCCCGGTCACGCCTCCCGCGCGAATCCGGTGAGCTTGAGCTTCGGCGCCGCGAGCGAGCCCTTGCGCGCGCGGTGCAGCAGGTGCCGCGCCAGCTCGTCGCCTTCGATCGCCGCTTCGACCTCGCGACCGACGCGGTTCGTGCCCTTGAGCACCACCCGGCGCGCCGTCGCGAGACCGATGGCCGCGAGCTTCTCCCCGCGGTCGAGGCCGATGACGATCACGCCGCGGCCGCGCGGCACCTCGCGCATCTCGGAGAGCGGAAACACCAGCAGCCGGCCGCGCGACGACAGCGCGGCGACGTGATCGAACGCCTCGGCCAGCGGCACCGGCGCGAGCGGCTCCTCGCCGGGGGAGAGCGTCATGAACGCCTTGCCCGCGCGCTGGCGCCCGACCATGTCCTCCAGCGAGGCGACGAAACCGTAGCCGCCGGTGCCGGAGACCAGGAACTTCTGCGCCGGCTTGCCGCAGAGCGCGTGCGCGACGCGCGCGCCCGGCTGCAGGTCGATGAGCGTGGTGATCGGCACGCCGTCGCCGCGGCCGCCGGGGATGTCGGCGCCGCGGATGGTGTACGCGCGGCCCGTGCTGTCGAGCACGACCACACCGTCGACGGTGCGCGTCTCCAGGATCGCCCGCGGCGCGTCGCCGGCCTTCCACGCGAACTGCGCGGCGTCGAGGCCGTGGCCCTGGCGCGAGCGCACCCAGCCGTTGCGCGAGAGCGTCACCGTGATCGGCTCGTCGGGCACGCTGCGGCTCACCGCCACCGGCGCCACCGCCTCGATCAGCGTGCGCCGCGGGTCGGAGAAGCGCGCGGCGTCGGCCTCGATCTCGGCGACGATCAGCGCCGAGCGCGCCTTGGCGTCGGCGAGGACGTGCTTGAGGCCCTTGCGCTCGGCCTTGAGCGACTTCAACTCGCCCTCGATCCTGATCCCTTCGAGGCGCGCGAGCTGCCGCAGCCGGATCTCGAGGATGTCCTCGGCCTGGACGTCGGTCAGGCCGAACGCCGCCATCAGGTCGGCCTTGGGCGCGTCCGACTGGCGGATGATGCGGATCACCTTGTCGATCGACAGCAGCGCGAGCAGCCGTCCTTCGAGGATGTGGATGCGGCGGTCGACCTCGGCGAGCCGGTGGCGCGTGCGCCGCGTCACCGTCTCGAAGCGGAACGCGATCCACTCGGCGAGGACCTGCTGCAGGTTCTTCGAGCGCGGCCGCCCGTCGCGCCCGAGCATCACCAGGTTGACCGGCAGGCTCGCTTCGAGCCGCGTGTTGGCGAGCAGCAGGTTCATGAACTCGGCCGGGTCCTGCCGGCTCGACTTCGGCTCCAGCACGATGCGCACCGGCGAGGACTTGTCCGACTCGTCGCGCACCGCGTCGAGCGCGCCCAGCATCACCGCCTTGAGGTTGACCTGCTCCTGCGCCAGCGCCTTCTTCCCCTCCTTCGGCCGCGGGTTGGTCGCCCGCTCGATGTCCTCCAGCACCGCGCGCGTCGACACGCCGAACGGCAGCTCGGTGACGGCGATCCGCCACTGGCCGCGGGCGAGCTCCTCGAGCTTCCAGCGCGCGCGCACGCGCAGGCTGCCGCGCCCGGTCTCGTAGACGGCGCGGATCGCTTCGGGCTCGGAGATGATCGTGGCCGCCACCGGGGAGGTCAGGACCGGGCATGAGCGCGAGCAGCGCGTCGAGGCCGATCTGCGGGTCGCGGATCGTCGCCACCACCGCGCGCGCGACTTCGCCCAGGTTGTGCGAGGGGATGTCGGTCGCCATGCCCACGCCGATGCCCGAGGCGCCGTTCAACAGCAGCAGCGGCAGGCGCGCGGGCAGCAGCTTCGGCTCCTCGAATGCGCCGTCGTAGTTCGGCGCGAAGTCGACGGTGTCGCGGTCGATCTCGGAGAGCAGCAGCTCGGCCATCGCGCGTCAGCCGGCACTCGGTGTAGCGCATCGCCGCCGCGTTGTCGCCGTCGCGCGAGCCGAAGTTGCCCTGCCCGTCGATCAGCGGATAGCGCAGGCTGAAGTCCTGCGCCTGCCGGACCAGCGCGTCGTAGGCGGCGGTGTCGCCGTGCGGGTGGTACTTGCCGAGCACGTCGCCGACCACCCGCGCCGATTTCACGTGCCGCGCGGGCGCGTAGAGGCCGAGCTGGTGCATCGCAAAGAGAATGCGCCGCTGCACCGGCTTCTGGCCGTCGGCGACGTCGGGCAGCGCGCGGCCGGTGACCACGCTCATCGCGTATTCGAGGTAGCTGCGCTCGGCAAACTGCGCGAGCGGCAGCGAATCGTCGTCGCCGGCGCTCGGCCCGCCGCCGGCCGCCGGCGGCGCGGGCGGCGCGGCAGGCGGCGCGCCGCCTCCCGGCCGTGACGTCGGCGGCGAAGCGGCGGGGGTGTCGCCGCCAGCGGACGAAGGCGGCGGTCGGCGGCGCGGGCGGGCGTCGTCGCGGCCGCGTCGCCGTCGAACAGCTCGCCCGTCAGCGTGTCGACGACCGGTGCGCTCCGCCGCAACGCCGCCGCCGCGGGCTTCTTCTTTCCTGTCGCGGCCATCAATGCGTCCGCTCGCCTGCGGGTTGCGCGGCCGCGCTCAAACGTCGACCTCGACCGCGTTGCCTTCGCGCTCCATCCACTCGCGGCGGCTCGCCGCCTCGCCCTTGCCCATCAGCTTGCCGAACACCCGCATCGCCTCGTCGGCCTCACCCGGGGCGATGCGCACCGGCAGCACGCGGCGCGTCTCCGGGCTCATCGTCGTCTCCCAGAGCTGCTCGGGGTTCATCTCGCCCAGCCCCTTGAAGCGACCCACCGACCAGGAGCCCGGCTTCACGCCTTCCTTGGCCAGGCGGTCCTCGATCACCTCGAGCTCGGCGTCGTCGAGCGCGTAGAGCTTGCGCGCGGGGCGCTTGCCGGCGGGCGGGACGTCGATCCGGTACAGCGGCGGGCTCGCGACGTAGACGTGGCCGTTGGCGATCAGCGCCGGGAAGTGCCGGAAGAACAGCGTCAGCAGGAGCACCTTGATGTGGCTGCCGTCGACGTCGGCGTCGGCCATGATGATGATCCGCGCGTAGCGCAGCCCCTTGAGGTCGGCCTCGCCCGCCGAGCGGTGCGGGTCGACGCCGACGGCGACGGCGATGTCGTGGATCTCGGTGTTGGCGAACAGCCGGTCGCGCTCGACCTCGAAGGTGTTGAGCACCTTGCCGCGCAGCGGCAGGATCGCCTGGTACTGCTTGTCGCGGCGCGAGCTTGGCCGAGCCGCCGGCCGAATCGCCCTCGACCAGGAACACCTCGCGCCGCGACACGTCGTCGGATTCGCAGTCGGTCAGCTTGCCGGGCAGCACCGCGACGCCGGAACCCTTGCGCTTCTCGACCTTCTGCGCCGACTTCATGCTCGTCAGCGCCTGGTCGATGGCGAGCAGGGCGATGCGCTTGCCGTGCTCGACGTGCGAGTTGAGCCAGACCTCGAACGGGTCCTTGACCACCTGCGCGATCAGCTTCAGCGCGTCGCGGCTGGTGAGCTTCTCCTTCACCTGCCCCTGGAACTGCGGGTCGAGGATGCGCGCGGCGAGCACGAAGTGCAGCTTCGCGAGAGACGTCCTCGGTCTGCAGCCGCGCGCCGCGCGGGCAGCAGGCCGTGGTGGTCGACGAAGGTCTTCACGGCGTCGAACAGCGCCGCGCGCAGCCCCGCCTCGTGCGTGCCGCCGGCCGACGTCGGGATGAGGTTGACGTAGCTCTCGCCGGTCGCGGCCGTGTCCTCGTACCAGGCCAGCGCCCAGGCCGCGCCCTCGCCCTCGGCGAAGCTCTCGCCATCGGCGGGCTTGCCGCAGGTAGCGCTCGCCGGCGAAGATCGGCGCGACCGGCTCCAGCCCGTCGCCCAGCTCCTTCAGGTACTCGGTCAGCCCGCCCGGGTACGACCACGTGCGCGTCTTCCACTCCTTGCGCCTTCTCGACCGCGAGCGTCACCTTGACCCCGGGCAGCAGCACCGCCTTGGCGCGCAGCAGCCGCTCGAGGTCGGCGCACCGACACCGCCGGCGAGTCGAAGTACTTCGGGTCCGGCCACGCGCGCAGCATGGTGCCCGAGGCGCGCTGGCCGCAGGTGCCGACGACCTTGAGCTTCTCGCGCCACGTCGCCATCCTCGAACACGATCCGGTGCACCTTCCCGTCGCGCTTGACCTCGACCTCCAGCCGGCGCGACAGCGCGTTGGTAACCGACACGCCCACGCCGTGCAGCCCCCCAGAGAACGCGTAGGCGCCCTGCCCGTCCTTCTTGTCGAACTTGCCGCCGGCGTGCAGGCGCGTGAACACCACCTCGACGGTGGAGACCTTCTCCTCCGGGTGCGGCCCGACCGGGATGCCGCGGCCGTCGTCCTCGACCGCGACCGAGCCGTCGGCGTGCACGCGCACGTCGATGCGCGTCGCCTGCCCGGCGAGCGCCTCGTCGGCGGCGTTGTCGATCGCCTCCTGGACGATGTGCGTCGGGTCGGTCGTGCGCGTGTACATGCCCGGCCGCTCGCGGACCGGCTGCAGCCCCTTGAGCACGCGGATCGACGACTCTTCGTACTTGCCTCTGGCCAAGATCGGGTTTCCTCCCGGTAATCCGCAGCGCGGGACCGCGCCGGCCGCGGCGCCCGGCATGGTACACGGCTATTGTGATCCTTCGGCCGCAGGTGCGCAGGGGCGCCGGGCATCGCGTCCGGCAGGCGCCATTGCCCGCCTGGCAGATTGCCCGCCTGGCAGCAGGGTCAATTTCGCTCGCGCTCTGTATCCTCCTGTCATGCCTGTCCGCATCCCGACGACCGGAGGGAGGTCGCATGCGCGTGTTCCGCAAGAACTATTTCGTCAATCCGCGGCTGCAAGTGCCGCTGATCCTGGGGGCCAATGTCCTTGCCCTCGTCTCCATCGCCCTGATCGTGACGCTGTACACCCTCATGCAGGCGCAGCTGCAGGGCCGGATGGTCGCGCTCGGACTGCCGCTGGGCCAGCCGCTTCCGGATCTCCTCGCCCGGTTCGAGGCGGAGTACCTGCGGATCTGCGTCGTGATCGGGTCCATCCAGTTCATCCTGTTCAACGCCACGGCGATCTTCCTGGCCCACCGCATCGCGGGGCCGCTGTATCGCCTCGAGCGCCACCTCACCGCCGTCGGGGAAGGCAAGGAGCCCGGCGACGTGAGCTTCCGCAAGGGCGATCTCTACCAGCGCCTCGCCGAGGCCGGCAACCGGGTCATGGCGCGGCTGCGGCAGGCGCAGGCGAAACCGTAGACGTCCGTCAGTACGCCGGCGCGGAGGCGACGTGCTCGCCCCGCTCGAAGACGACCTGCGCGCGACCCACGAGCAGGGCATCCACCGGGCCGATCTGCTCGGTCTCCTTCGCCTTGTACGGCAGCTTGTGCAGCAGGTAGCGCAGCGCGTTGAGCCGTGCGCGCTTCTTGCAGTCGCTCTTGATCACGATCCACGGCGCGTCCGCCGTGTCGGTGTGGAAGAACATCGCCTCCTTGGAGCGCGTGTAGTCGTCCCACTTGTCGAGCGATGCGAGGTCGATGGGCGAGAGCTTCCACTGCTTGAGCGGGTGCACCTCGCGCTCCTTGAAGCGGCGGCGCTGTTCGCGGCGGCTCACCGAGAACCAGAACTTGAACACGTGGATGCCCTGGCGCACCAGCATGCGCTCGAACTCGGGCGCCTGGCGCAGGAACTCGAGGTACTCGGCGTCGGTGCAGAAGCCCATCACGCGCTCGACGCCGGCGCGGTTGTACCAGCTGCGGTCGAAGAGCACGATCTCGCCGGCGGTGGGCAGGTGCCCGACGTAGCGCTGGAAATACCACTGGCCGCGCTCCTCGTCGGTGGGCTTCTCCAGCGCCACGACGCGCGCGCCGCGCGGGTTCAGGTGCTCCATGAAGCGCCGGATCGTGCCGCCCTTGCCGGCGGCGTCGCGCCCCTCGAACAGCACGACCACGCGCTGCTGCGTTTCCTTGACCCACGACTGCAGCTTCAGCAGCTCCACCTGCAGCCGGTATTTCTGCCGCTCGTAGCTCTTGCGCGAGAGCAGGTTCTTGTAGGGATAGCCGCCCTCCTGCCAGTTGTCGGCGAGCTCGCGGTCCGCCTGCCGACGTGCGAGCTTGTCGAGGCCGCGGTGCTGGGTCAGGGCCGACTGGAGGATGCGCACCGCGTCCGCCGGGTTGGTGCCTTCGAGCAGGTCGCGGATGGCGCTCGCCTTCACCTCGTCGGCCGCCGCGCCCGCTTCCTCGATCGCGTAGGCCTCGATCGCGGACGGTTCCAGCACCGGCGCGGTGTCGCCGCTGCTCGCGCGGCGGGCAACATCGCTCGGAGCGCGGCGCGCCGGCTTCTTCGCAGCGGGCTTTTTCACCGCGGGTTTTCCCCCCGCCGGCCTCGCGGCCGTGGGGCGCTTCTTCGTGCGGGCGCCGGGGGAGCGCGTGGATGGCATGGCAAGCTTCTCCGGGAATCGGGGCTGACGGACATTGCGGGGCGCATCGGAATTATCGCCGATTCCGCGGGAGCCACTGCGCTGCGCCCGATCATTGCCGAAATCGCCCACCCGGGCGTAGTCTTGTCGCGCATCTTCACTGGAGGCCCTCATGCCGGCTCCCGGTTTCCGCGCCACGCGCACCACGGGACCGAGGAGGTCGTCGTGCTCTCCGGAACCGTGGCCATTGGCGGCGTCGAGCTCGGCCCCGGCGACTACCTGTTCACGAGCCCGGGCGAGGAGCACGACGTCGCCGCGAGCGAGGCGGTGATCTTCGTCTCGTCGCAGAAGGGCGCCCCGGTGGTCGAGTAGTCTTTCTCCGGCGGGCGGTGCTTTGCAGTCGAGCTGCGCGACGCCGCAAGGCTGCGATTCAACTTCCGCGTGCGCCGCGGCGGCGCGACAGAGCCATTGGGAGGGCTGATTGGACAAGGGCAGGATCGAGGCGTTCAGCGACGGCGTGATCGCGATCATCATCACCATCATGGTGCTGGAGCTGAAGGTGCCGCACGGCGAGGGGCTCGACGCCCTCGCGCCGCTTTTCCCGGTGTTCCTGAGCTATGTGCTGAGCTTCGTCTACCTCGGGATCTACTGGAACAACCATCACCACATGCTGCAGACCTGCGACAAGGTGACCGGGTCCATGCTCTGGGCCAATCTGCACCTGCTGTTCTGGCTGTCGCTGTTCCCGTTCGCCACCGGCTGGATGGGCGAGAACCACTTCGCCGCGGCGCCGTCGGCCGTCTACGGCGTCGTGCTGCTGATGGCCGCGATCGCCTACTTCGTCCTGCAGCAGATCGATCATCGCGTCGCAAGGGCCGGACTCGATGCTGCGGACGGCCGTCGGCAGCGACTGGAAGGGAAGGCTCTCGCCGGTGCTCTACCTGACCGCCATTGCCGACGGCGTTCGCGGCACCGTGGCTCGCGCAGAGCCTGTACGTGCTGGTCGCGCTGATCTGGCTGGTGCCGGACCGCCGGATCGAGCGCGCGATCGCCCGCGCGGAGCGCTAGCCCGGCGCGGCTGTCCGGCGCAACGCATCGCGCCTGCGCGCCGCGACGGGGCGAATCAAAGGCGCATGTCCGCGGTCGTCGACAGCGCGTCGATCGCCGCCTCTGTGCCCGGAGCGTTCCCGGCGGCCAGCGCGAGCAGCCTCCGGCAGACGCGCTCCCAGTGCGCGTCGCCGGCGCGGGCGGCGGCGAGCATCGCCGCGCCGCCGTCGCCGCGCCGCCACGCCGCGTAGGCGTCCACCGCGCGCGGAAACAGCTCCCGCCGCATGCCGTCCAGGTTCGCGAACCACAGGTGCAGCGAGGCGCCGGCGTCGCGCGCGAGCAGCGCCGGCAGCGTGACCAGGCAGTCGGCGAGGTGGTCGCGCGCGGCGCGGGCGAACACTTCGGCGCGGCGCCCGGTGAAGCCCGCCAGCATCTGCTCCCACTGCGCGCCGAGCAGGCGTCCGGCGCGGGCCTCGCCGAGCTCGTGCAGGATCAGCGTCTCCGCCTCGGCCGTGGCCATGCGCTCCAGCGCCGCGTCGGCGCCTCCGGCGAAGTCGTAGGCATCGAGCGCGGCGCGCAGTGCGCCGTCGGCGCGCTTCACCGCCCAGCCCTCGACCTTCTCCCAGAGCACGCGGCGCAGCGATTCCAGGCGCACGGTGATGGTGCCGTCGCGCAGCGCGGCGGCCGCGGGGGCCAGATCGCGGGCGTACTCGCAGCGGGCGACGAGGATGCGCATGCCGTCGCGCCATTCCTCGCGCTCGAGCGCGCCGAGGAAGAACTGTGGCTTGCCGAAGCGGCCGATGCCCGCGCCGTAGACGAGATCGTGCGGCAGCAGCGCCCGGTTCACCGTCTGCACGTCGAACGGGTCGACCTCGTCGCCCGCGACCGGCAGCCGCCGGTACTCGGCGTCCTCGAAACCGGCCCACAGTGCCTCGCGGCCGGAGAGCCAGGCGGCGACGTCGCCGCGCGGCAGCGGCGCCGTCTGCGCCACGCCCTGCTCCCAGCGGTAGAGCTCGCGCATCTCCAGCAGGTACGTGCACAGCGTCATGTTGCGCGCGTGCCGGGCGTCGGTGATGTGGCAGTTCGCCTGCACGGCGTCGACCAGGCGATCGAGGCGATCGATCATGCGCCCTTGCCCGCGTGCGGCCGCCGGCCCCGCCAGGCCATCACCGCCACGACGATGTCGGGCCACGGCAGCCCGGTGAGGCTGCCGAATCGCGCCTGCGCCGCGACGACCAGCCGGTGCACGTCGGCGTCGTCGGCGTGCAGGCAGCTGCGCAGTCCGGCAAGCACCCCGCAGGCGAGCCGCAGCGCGGTGGCATGCGGCAGCGGCACGCCCGGCGCGAGGCGCAGCGCGAAGGTCGAGCGCTCGCGGGTGAGTGCGGCCAGCGTCGTGCAATTGGCCTGCGCCGGCGTCGACGCGCAGCCGATCGTCTCGCGCTCGGCCAGGGCCCGCCGGACCGAAAGTCCGCAGGTCGCGCAGCCCGCGGCCAGCGCCTTGTCGAACACGCAGGGCAGCGGATTCGTGCCGGCGCGTGTCGCCTGGTAGGCCGATTCGTCCATTGCCCGCTTTGCGGCGCCCGGGCCTACTCGTCGTCGGCCAGCCCCGGCTTCGGGGCGCGGATCTCCGAGAGCAGGTCCTCGGCCTCGAATTCGGTCGCGGCGAAGATCACCCTGATCGCGCAGTCGGCCGGGCAGGTCCGGACTCCCGCGCAGCGCCTTGGCCCGCGCCGACGCCTCGCGAAACGACGGGTGGGCCTCGACCTGCTCGAGCCGCCGGAACGGAAACACGCGATAGACGTAATACGGCACGGTCGGCTCCTTCAGGGCGGGCGCGCGGCGGCGCCCGCCGTCATGTTCATTCGACGTAGTGCTTGATCGAGCGCCGGCGTCCCGGCCGGCTCTTCTGGATCACGACGCCGCGCACCGCCGACAGGTCGCCGATCGCCGCCGCCGGAAACGCCGGGTTAAGCGCGCAAAGCCGCCAGCCGTCGTCCGCGCGGACGAGCTGCCGCAATGCCCAGTCGCCGTCGACCTGCGCGACGACGAACGCGCCGTCGCGGGCGAGGCCCTCGGGCTCGACGACGATCACCTCGCCGTCGGCGAACTCGGGCGCCATGCTGTCGCCGACGACCAGCAGCGCGAACAGCTCGGCGCCGCTGCAGCCACCGGCCGTCTCGCGCGCGTCGACCAACGGAAAGACCCTGGAATCGGGCATCGGTTCACACCGCCAGCGAGAAGGTGCGCTCGGCCGGCGCGCCGGCCGCGGCCAGCGCGGGCAGCGCCGCGTCGACGAAGCTCGCCGGGCCCGCGACGTAGACATCGCGCGCGGCCAGCGGGATTGCCGTGGCCAGCCCGGCGACGAGCTCGCGGGCGCCGGCCGCGGCATCGGTGGCCGTGTGCGGCGCGTAGCGGAAATCGTCGAACGCGGCGGCCCAGGCGCGGCACTGGTTGGCGAGATATTGGCCGTCCGGGCGCAGCGCGAGCCAGTCGAGCGAGATCGACTCGGTCGCCTCGACCGCCATCGCGTGCTCGATCAGGCTCTTGATCGGCGCGAAGCCGGTGTCGCAGGCGACGAAGGCCAGCGGCCGGTCGCCGTCGGCCAGCACGAACTCGCCCGCCGGCCCCCACAGCGTCAGCGAATTGCCGGGCCGGATCGCGCCGCCGAAGAGCAGTTCCGAGAGCGCGTCGCCGTGGTCGCGGGCGACGTGGAAATGCAGGTTGCGGTCGTCGCAGGGGCAGCTCGCCACCGGGTACGCGTGCTGCGCGTCGACGCCGCCCGCGCCGCCGAACAGCGTCACGCTCTGGCCGGCGAGGAAGCGCAGGCGGTTGGTGCGCGGGGTCTGCAGGTGCAGCAGCAGCGTGTTCTCCGCCAGCGGCTTGACGCCGTGCACGCGCACCGAGAGCTCCTGCTCCGGAATCTCGCGCGGGCCGACCGCCTCGAGCGTCTCGATCACGATGTCGCCGGAGGCCGCCGAGTGCGCGCACAGCAGCGTGTAGCCCTGCAGCCGCTCGGCCTCGGAGAGCGGATAGTCGTAGGGCATGATCTTCGCCACCTCGCCCGAGATCACCCGCGCCTTGCACAGCCCGCAGGTGCCGTTGCCGCAGCCGTAGTTGAGCTTCAGCCCGGCCTTCAGCCCCGCCTGCAGCAGCGTGTCGCGACCCTCGACGTCGAACTCGTTGCCGCTGGGGCGGACGGTGACGCGGGCCGAAACGACCTTGAGCATGTCGTCCATGATGGTCAGCGCGTCGGCGGATTCGGTGGCGAGGACCTGGGCGAGGCCGTCATCGAGGAACGCGCGCAGCGCCTGCCAGGGCCCGTCGGGCACGGCACCGGCGAGCGCGTCGAGCCGCGCCTGCGTCGCGACGACGAGATCGTGGTAGCGCGACAGGTGCCGGCGCGCGTCGGCGAGTTCCTGGCTGTGCGCGAACAGCCGCTGCGCGAGCACTTCGCGTCCCGGCAGCGCGCGCTCGAGCACCCGCTTCCCGAACGCCTCCTCCTTGAGCCGCGCGACCTTCTCGAACGCACCCGAATCCTCGATCTTGAAGTCGGGATAGAGTGCCAGCAGCGCCGAGGTCGACACGCTGCCCTCGACCGCCTCCAGCGCGCCCTCGCGGATCTGGCGCTGCAGTTCGCCGCGCGCGACGCCGATCAGGCGCGCCGCGCGCGAAAGCGTCAGCCATTGAGTCATTCGTCGCCTGCCTCCGACGGGTCGCGGTCATCGTCGCATGATGCCCGCGGCGGCTGCCGCGGGCAATCGCCGCGGGCGGGCCGCGCCGGACGGAAGGACACGCCAGCGGCGCCATGCACGCTCAGGGCCGCTTCCCGGCCACCGCCTGCAGCGCTTCCATCGTGGTGTCCGGATGGCGCACGATGGTCATGAACTGGCCGCATGCCGAGCCCGGGCCACGCCGACCGCTTCGCGCGTGCGCTCATCCGGCGTCGATCCGGTCGTGGTAGCGCGCGCGGTAGATGAGCCGCGGGCGCGCGGGGTCGTCGGTGAATCCCGAGCGATCGTGCAGGACGTTGTTGCAGATCAGGCCCATGCCGGGCTGCAGCGTCAGGCGGAAGATGTACGGCGACGCTTCGGCGAGCAGCCGCGCGAGGTACGCCGCCGCGGCACGGACCGCGCGGTCGTTCTTCCACTCGATGCTGCGGGTGCGCGCCGTGTAGCGCATGTGCAGCGCGCCGTCGTCCGGGTCGACCGAGAACACCGGGCCGGTCTGGGCCGGCCGCGCCACGCCGGAGTCGTCGCTGCGCGCGGGAATCGTCATCGCGTCGGGCTGCATCAGCGCGCTGACGAATCCGGGGTCGGCGTCGCGCAGCAGCAGGTACGCGATCTCGTGGTCGAGGAGCGCGTTCTCGCCGCCGCTGGCGGCCGGTGCGACGCAGTGCAGCAGCATCGCCCGGATGCGCCGCGCGGGCGGGTTGTAATAGCCGTCGGTGTGCCAGCGGATCGGGCGATCGGTGTACGGGATGTAGTCGCCGCGGCCGCCGCCGTCCGCGACGGCGACGCTGCTGATGCCGTCGTCGTCGGCAAGCCAGTTGCGATCCAGCCGCACGAGGCCCAACTGGCGCCCCAGCGCGCGCGGCAGCGCCTTGTCGGCGTCGGTGAGCGGGCTCGCGTAGATCGCCATGTTGGCGCGCCGGCAGCGCTCGGCGAGCGCGGCGCGCTCGGCCGCGGTCAGCGCGCGCGGGTCGCCAACCGGCACCAGCAGGTCCGCCGCCGCGGCCGGGTAGTCGCGCAGCTTGGCCGCGCGCCACGCCGCGTAGGCCTCGTCGGCGCCGGGGTCGAACGGCCCCGGCGCGCGGACCTGCGGACGCGCCTCGGCGACGGCGACCCGCGCGTCACTCTGCGGCGGTGGCACGGGTGCTCCGCTGCCGTGTGCGCGGCGCGGGATCGAGCAGGCCGGCCATCGCGCGGTGCAGCGTCTCGGCGGCCTCGGGGGCCTCGACCTCGATCACCTGCGAGATCGCCCAGGTCTTGTCGTGCTGCTCCATCACCGCGGCCACGCGGTGACCCAGCCAGCGCAGGAAGTCGTACCCCGGGCCCTCGGCGGTCCAGTCGAAGCCCGCGCAATCGGCGGCGCAGTCGTTGACCAGATCGATGAAGCGGCGCTTGATCCCGGCCGGCGTGGCCGCGTCGAGCAGGCCCGACTCGTTCTCGGCGAGGATCTCGCCGACGCGGTTGGCCGTGGCGGTGGTGAACGCCACCCGCCACGCCTCGTCGCCGCGGGCGTGGGCGAGGCGGTCCGCACCCAGCGTGAGGAAGGTCAGGAACTCGGACAGGAAGGCGAAGTACTGCGGCCCCGGGGGCAGCTCGAAGTTCGCCGCGCGCATCGTCTTCAGCGAGTTCTGGGCGACGCGCCAGATGATGAACGCCGCGGCGGAGGCGATCTCCTGCGGCGACTTCGGCGTCTCCGCCTTGAACCAGGTGCTCTTGACCCGCATCACGCCTTGCCGATGTAGAACTCGAACTCGCCGGGCCCCACCTCGTCGGTCTCGAGCAGCCGGTGCCCGGTCGCCTTGACCCAGTCGGTGACGTCGTCGCTGATCCCGGGACAGTTGCTGACGAGCTTCAGCGTCTCGCCGGGCTGCATGCTGTGAAGCAGGTGCTTCGCCTCGATCAGCGGCCCGGGGCAGACCACGCCGCGCAGGTCGAGCACGGCGTTGGGCACGAGGCGCTGCGTGCGCCCGCGGCGGATGTAGTACGCGTGGCCGCCGTCGGCGAGCCGCTCGGTGCGCGCGACGTCGTTGCTCGTGTATTTCGACCACGAGAAGAGGTCGTCGAGCGTGCCCGGACAGTCGGAGTACAGCAGCAGCACCTGGCCCGGGAGCAGGTCGTCGACGATCTTCTTGGCGCCGAGCAGCGGCGCGGGGCAGCTCGTGCCGCGCATGTCGAGCGTCACGACGGGTTTCAGCGACGGGTCCTCGGTCATCCTCGTTCTCCTGCGCGCGCCGGCGCGCTTTTCGGTCGTGGTGCGGCGTCAGTAGCCGCCCTTGCCGTAGGGCTGCGGCAGCCCCGCGATCTTCGCACCCTGCTTGGCCGGGCCGAGCGGAAACAGGTCGTAGAGGTACTTGCTGTCGGCGTCGGGGCGCAGCGCCTGGAAGCCCTTGAGCATGTTGCGGAAGTTCGGCGTGTGCCCCTGCGCCTGGTACTCGTCGCGCAGGTAGCGGATGACCTCCCAGTGGGCGTCGGTCAGCGCGATTCCGTCGGCCTCGGCGATCACCGGCGGCACCTCGTCGCGGTAATCGGGCTCGAGCAGGTAGCCCTCGTTGTCGGTCGCAATCTCGACCCCGTCGATCTCATATGCCATCGTACGCCTCCGTCACGTTCCCGGAAGGGCCCGGGGATTCCCGCCGCCGCCGGCGCTCACGCGCCGACCGCCGCGATCGATTTCGCAGGCACGAACAGCCCCCAGCCCAGGTGCCGGTCGCCGCCCATCCCGTGCGCCTGGACGCGCAGCGATGCCGCCGGGGCGAGCCCGTGCAGCGACAGCGCGAAGCCGCCGATCTCGCGGGGGCCCGCGCTCGCCTGCCGGCGGCGCCCGGCGATCAGCTCGCCGTCGACCTCGAGCGAGCGCAGCAGGCGCCGCGCGTCGCTTTCGAATTCCTCCAGCTCCACCGCGGCGCTGGCCACGCGCTGCGCCGACAGCGTCGCGCTCGGCCGCAGCGGCCGCGCCCTGCCCGCGCCGACGGCCAGTGCGCTGCCGGCGACGTCGAGCACCGCGCCCTGCAGCGCCAGGCAGTCGGCGAGCCGCGCCTCCGGGGCCCGCAGCACCAGCTTGGCGCGCTGCGCCAGCAGCACCACGTCGTAGCCCGTCGCCACCGCCCGCAGCGGGTGGATGCCTGCGAGTGCCTCGTCCGCCAGCCACGGCAGGCGACGCAGGACCGCCTGCAGCAGCGGCCAGGCGTTGTCCGCGGGAAGGCTCGTGCCGTCGACGTCGAAGACGACGTCCGTCACCTGCGGTTCAGGCGCCGGCATCTGCACTTCCCCCGATTCCGTGGAACCGCCGGCGACTCAGGGCGCCGGGTCCGGGTCGGCGCCCGGCTGCGTGGCAGCCCAGCGCGCCATCGCCGCGCCCCAGGCCTTCGCCGTCGCCGGGTCGACGTCGAAGATCGTGAAGCGCTTGCGCTCGCGGATCCGGATGCGCAGCAGCACCATCCCGCCGGCGTCGTGGACGACTTCCTGCAGCTCGATCTCCTCGCCTCCCAGCGGGGCGTGGAAGCGCTCGAGGGGCGTGATCTGCACGGCGATTCAACCTGCAGCGGCGGAATTCATGCGCCGCCGTCACTTCTTGAGCTTCATGATGCCCATCGCATTCATGAGCATCTTCTCGAACACCGGCTCGGACGTGCCCGCCTTCATCTTGCGCAGGAAAGTATGGGCAGCAGCATCGAGTACTTGAACGGGATTTCGTGCTCGCTTCTTCGGCTTGCCGTCCTCGTCGTGCTCGGTCACGAAGATCTTGCCGGGCTCGACCTGCGTCGATCTTCGCGTTGCAGATCCACTTGATGTGGCGCTCGCGCATCGCCGACTCGAGCAGGCCCTTGGAGTCGCCCGACGCCGCCCAGGCCCAGGTGCCCGACGTAGGGCTCGGCGGTGACGAAGGTCATGGGCACCTTGTCGCGGATCTTGCGGCGGCGCAGGTCGGTGTCCATGATCATCGCGAACTCGTACGCCGGGCCGAAGCACGACGCGCCCTGCACCGCGCCGACGACGACCGGCCCCGGATCCTGGACGAACTGCTGCCAGCCCTTCTCCGCCTCGACCGCGTGGTCGACGTGGCAGACCGAACTGCGTGTGCCCGCCTGCGGCGGCCGGGCCTAGCCCGGGAATCTCGTCGAACGCGAGCTTCGGGCCGGTCGCGATCACCAGATAGTCGTAGGCGACGCTGTTGCCGTCGTCGAGCTCGATCCGGTTCTCCTCCGGGTGCACGCGCTTCGCCCCGACGGGAACGAAATCGATCCCCTTGCGCTTCGAGCGGAGCGGCGATGGTCGAGCTCGATGTCGGAGCGCTTGCGCCAGTTCACGGCTACCCAGGGGTTGCTCGGCACGAACTGAAAGCGCGGCGCGTTGGAGATCACCGTGACCTTGTCGTCGCGCCGCGCGAGCTCGCGCATCTCGTAGGCCATCGGCATGCCGCCGAGGCCGGCCCCAAGTACGACGATGTGTGCCATGATCTGAGCTTCCCCGCGCGCCGTCGCTGGCCGCGGCGTTGGTGCGTTGCAAACAGTCGGGAAGCGGCCATGCCGGCCACCCCCCGGGCAGACCGTGTATTGGGCGAGCTAACGCCCTGCCGAGTCCATAGCCAGTGGGGATTATGGGCCAATACTCCCTCCGGGTGATTTCAATCCCACGCCATCCGGCTTATTCATCGTAACCGGGCAGGGTGATGGCGCCGGCAGGGGCCACCGCCGTAGTATCCAACGCTGGTTCCGGACGCGCGTCCACGGTGCCGGTGCCCCAATCCGCTGCCGTCGCCCGAACCTGTCGCCGCATCGAGGAGAAAACGCCATGACAAAGCAGATGTACCCGACCCCCATGCTCGACCAGCTCGAAGGCGGTCCGTGGCCGAGCTTCGTCACCGGCCTCAAGCGCCTCGCGCAGGACAAGGACTACGTCGTCGACCTGCTCGGCCAGCTCGAGCACTCGTACAAGACGCGCAAGGGCTACTGGAAGGGCGGCACCGTCGGCGTGTTCGGCTACGGCGGCGGCGTGATCCCGCGCTTCACCGAGGCCAAGGACGCGGACAACAAGCCCATGTTTCCCGCCGCGGCCGAATTCCACACGCTGCGGGTGATGCCGCCCGCGGGCATGCACTACAACACCGACGTGCTGCGCAAGATGGCCGACATCTGGGAGAAGCACGGCTCGGGCCTGATCGCCTTCCACGGCCAGTCGGGCGACATCATGTTCCAGGGCGTGACCAGCGAGAACGTGCAGCCGGCGTTCGACGCGATCAACGAGCTGGGCTTCGACCTCGGCGGCGCCGGCCCCGCGGTGCGCACGTCGATGTCCTGTGTCGGCGCGGCCCGCTGCGAACAGTCGTGCTACGACGAGGGGACCGCGCACCGGACCGTCATCAACAGCTTCCTCGACGACATCCACCGGCCGAGCCTGCCGTACAAGTTCAAGTTCAAGTTCAGCGGCTGCCCGAACGACTGCATGAACTCGATCCAGCGCGCCGACATGGCGGTGATCGGCACCTGGCGCGACAACATCCGCACCGACGAGGCGCTGGCGAAGAAGTGGTTCGCGAAGCACGGGATGAACGAGCTCGTCAACGACGTCGTCGCCCGCTGCCCGACCAAGGCGATCCAGCTGAAGGAGATCAAGGACGTCAAGGCCGGCGCGACGGTGTCGACGGTCGCGGTCAACGACACCCACGCGCTCGAGATCGACAACAGCGACTGCGTGCGCTGCATGCACTGCATCAACGTGATGACCGGCGCGCTCGCGCCCGGCAAGGACAAGGGCGCGACGATCCTGGTCGGCGGCAAGCGCACGCTCAAGATCGGCGACCTGATGGGCACGGTCGTCATCCCGTTCATGAAGCTCGAGACCGACGAGGACCGCGAGAAGCTGGTCGAGCTCGGCCACCAGATCATCGACTTCTTCGCCGAGAACGCGCTCGAGCACGAGCGCACCGGCGAGATGATCGAGCGCATCGGCATCGTCAACTTCCTCGAGGCCATGGGCATCGAGGTCGACGCCAACATGGTCGCCGCGCCGCGCACCAACCCCTACGTGCGCATGGACGGCTGGGACGAGGAAGTCGCCAAGATCAAGGCCAAGAAAGCAAGCCGCCTGAGGAGCCGCCGAAACTCACTGCGTTCGTCTCCCCCCGAGGAGAAACAGCCCCCGATGCTCACTGCGTCAGCGCTGGGCGCGCGAGCGCGAGAAATAAATGAGCCAGCCCCAGATGCGCCGCGCCACCGAGTCCGGCGTCCCCGACAACCGCCAGTTCCTGCATCCGCTGCTGATCAAGAACTACGGCAACTGGAAATACCACGACCGGCCGCGCCCGGGCGTGCTGCACCACGTCTCGCACAGCGGCGACGAGGTCTGGACGGTGCGCGCCGGCACGCAGCGGCAGATGGACGCCTACACCATCCGCAGGCTCTGCGACATCGCCGACAATTTCGCCGAGAGCCACGTGCGGTTCACGATCCGCTCGAACATCGAGTTCATGGTGTCGTCGCTGGCCAAGGTCGGCCCGCTGATCGAGGCGCTGGAGGAGAACGGCTTTCCCGTCGGCGGGACCGGCAACTCGGTGTCGATGATCGCGCACACGCAGGGCTGGCTGCACTGCGACATCCCCGGCACCGATGCCTCGGGCGTGGTCAAGGCGCTGATGGACGAGCTGGTCGTGGAATTCCGGCGCGAGGAGATGCCCAACCGCGTGCACCTGTCGACCTCCTGCTGCGAGATCAACTGCGGCGGGCAGGCCGACATCGCGATCATCGTCCAGCACACCAAGCCGCCGAAGATCAACCACGACCTCGTCGCCAACGTCTGCGAGCGCCCGGCGGTGGTCGCGCGCTGCCCGGTCGCGGCGATCCGGCCGGCGCTGGTCAACGGCAAGCCCTCGCTCGAGGTCGACGAGAAGAAGTGCATCTGCTGCGGCGCCTGCTACCCGCCCTGCCCGCCGATGCAGATCAACGATCCCGAGCACTCCAAGCTCGCGATCTGGGTCGGCGGCAAGAACTCCAACGCCCGCGCCAAGCCGACGTTCATGAAGATGGTCGCCGCCGGCCTGCCCAACAACCCGCCGCGCTGGCCCGAGGTGGCGGAGATCGTCAAGCGCATCCTGCACGCCTACAAGTCCGACGCGCGGCCCTGGGAGCGGATGTCCGACTGGATCGAGCGCATCGGCTGGCCGCGGTTCTTCGAGCGCACCGAGATGCCGTTCACCAAGTACCTGATCGACGACTGGCGCGGCGCGCGGGCGAACCTGAACGCGTCGACCCACATCCGCTTCTGACCGGCGTCAAGGTCGATCGCCATGAAGTTCGGGATACTGGTCAACGAGGGTCCGTACCAGCATCAGGCCAGCGACTCGGCGTACCTGTTCTGCAAGGCGGCGCTGGCGAAGGGGCATGAGGTGCACCGCGTGTTCTTCTACCACGACGGCGTGAACAACTCGTCGCGCCTGACCGAGCCGCCGCAGGACGACCGCAACATCGTCGCCCGCTGGTCGAAGCTCGCCGCGGACCACGGCGTCGATCTCGTCGTCTGCGTCGCGGCCGCGCTGCGGCGCGGGATCAAGGACGACAACCTGGCGCCGGGTTTCCGGATCTCCGGGCTGGGCCAACTGGTCGAGACCGGCATCCAGTCCGACCGGCTGGTCGTGTTCGGCGATTGAATGAGTGCCCCCGAGGCTCACTTTCGTTCGCTTCCCCCCGAGGGGGCGCTCAGCGCCCTTCGGGCGGCCGGGCGGGCGCTGAGGATGACGACCCCCGCGCGGGCGCTGAGGTACCTGGAATGACGGAAGGCGTTGCCAAGAAGTTCATGTTCGTCAACCGCACGGCGCCCCACGGCACCGTCTACGCGCTCGAATCGCTCGAGGTCGTGCTGATCACCGCGGCGTTCGACCAGGACGTGTCGCTGGTGTTCATCGACGACGGCGTCTGGCAGCTCAAGAAGGGCCAGCAGACCAAGGGCATCGAGACCAAGAACTTCTCGCCGACATACCGCGCGCTCGAGGGCTACGACGTCGAGAAGCTCTACGTCGAGCAGGAGTCCCTGGCCGCGCGCGGCCTCACCGAGGACGACCTGATCGTCGACGTCAACGTCCTCTCCTCCGCAGATCTCGGCGCGCTGATGGCCGAGCAGGACGTCGTCCTGTCCTTCTGAGCGAGCGAGACCCCCGATGCTGCACATCGTCAACAAGTCGCCGCTGGAACGCACTTCGCTGGATTCGTGCCTGCGCATCGCCGCGCCCGGCGGTTCGCTGCTGCTGATCGAGGATGCGGTGTACGCCGCCACGCGCGGCACGGCGGTGGAGGCCAGCGTCACCGAGGCGCTCGCGCGCTTCAAGATCTATGCTCTGCTGCCCGACCTCGAGGCACGCGCGGTCGCCGATCGCGTGATCGAGGGCGTGACCACCGTCGACTACGCCGGCTTCGTCGACCTGGTCGCCGGGCACAAGGCCTGCCAGTCGTGGCTCTGAGCGCGACCCATTCGAATTTTCACCGTCCCTGAGGAGACCGCAATGCCCACCATCGAAGTCAACGGCAAGCCCTACGAGACCGACGAGGAAGGCTATCTCGTCAACCTGTCCGACTGGACCGAGGAAGTCGCCGACCACATCGCCAAGACGGAAAACGTCGAGATGTCGTCGAACCACTGGGAGGTCGTCAACTTCCTGCGCAAGTACTACGACGAGTACCAGATCGCGCCGGCGGTGCGGGTGCTGACCAAGGCGATCGGCAAGCAGCTCGGGCCCGACAAGGGCAACAGCCAGTACCTGTACGAGCTCTTCCCCTACGGCCCCGCCAAGCAGGCGTGCAAGATCGCCGGGCTGCCCAAGCCGACCGGCTGCGTCTAGCCGGCACGGGGTCGTTAAAGGGGTAATGGGGTCAGATACGTAATACAGCGCGTGCTCTGCCGCCGCGTCGCGCGCGTACCGGCGGCGTCACATCGCCGCGCCGACCCCGGCTTTCTCGCGGCGTTGCATTGCGCATCCGACCCCAATTACTCGCCGTTTCCGATCCCCTCAACGCCATATTACGTATCTGACCCCAATTAGATGTCTGTCGCCTTCGCCCTGCTGTTCTACGCGGCGACCCTGGTGCTGGTGCTGGGCCTCGCGTATCGCATCTGGGGCTACCTGCGCGTCCCGGCGCCGCTGAAGATCCCGACCACGCCGGCGCCGACCACGCGCGGCGGTGTGGTGCTGCGGCTGGCGCGCGAGGTGGTGCTGTTCGAGAGCCTGTTCAAGGCCAACCTGTGGCTGTGGGCCTGCGGCTGGCTGTTCCATGCCGGGCTGCTGCTGGTGCTGCTGCGGCACCTGCGCTATTTCACCGAGCCGGTGTGGGGCTGGGTCGCGCTGCTGCAGCCGTTCGGCATCTACGCCGGCTTCGCGCTGGCCGCCGGACTGGCGGGCCTGTGGGCGCGGCGGATCTTCGTCGCGCGCGTGCGCTACATCTCGACGCCGTCCGACCACCTGATGCTGGCACTGCTGCTGGCGATCGCCGTCTCGGGGCTGGCGATGAAATACGTCGCGCACACCGACATCGTCGCGGTCAAGGCGTTCATGCTGGGGCTGCTCTACTTCGACTGGCAGCCGCTGCCCGCCGATCCGGTCCTCTACGCGCACCTGGCGCTTGTCGCCGCGCTGATGCTGGTGTTCCCGGTCAGCAAGCTGCTGCACGCGCCGGGGCTGTTCTTCTCGCCGTCGCGCAACCAGGTCGACGACTCGCGCGAGCATCGTCACCTGGCGCCGTGGGCGGCGCGGCTCGACCCCAAGGGCTGAAATGAAACGACCCCCAGGCTCTCTACGCTCGCACCCCCCCGGAGGGGGCATTTCAGTGCCCTTCGGGCGGCCGGGCGGGCACTGAGCGATGGCCACCGACGTCAAGGCCCCGCCGCTGCGCGAATTCCCGGGCGCGCCGCAGGCGCTCGTGCCCGGGGCGATGGCCGCCTCGAGGCCGTACGTCGCCACCGACAAGATGCAGCAGGCGCTGGGGTTTCCCGGCGAGCTCACCGACGGCTGGCAGGATCGCGCGATCGGAAGGATGGGCGAGCTGCTGGAGAAATACCGCTCGCTGAAGGTCTACCTCGACGCCTGCGTGCACTGCGGCGCCTGCGCCGACAAGTGCCACTACTTCATCGGCACCCAGGATCCGCTCAACATGCCGGTCGCGCGGCAGGACCTGATGCGCAGCGTCTATCGCCGCTACTTCACGCTGCCGGGCAAGCTGTTCCCGAAGCTGGTCGGCGCGCGCGACCTGACCAAGGAAGTGCTGGACCAGTGGTACACGTACTACAACCAGTGTTCGGAATGCCGCCGCTGCTCGGTGTTCTGCCCGTACGGCATCGACACCGCCGAGGTCACGATGGCGGCGCGCGAGATCATGGACGTCGTCGGGCTCGGGCAGAAATACAGCAACGAGATCATCGGCAAGGTCCACCGCATCGGCAACAACCTCGGCCTGCCCGGCCCGGCGCTGGCCGACACGCTGGAGGGCCTCGCCGAGGACGTCAAGGAGGAGACCGGCGCCGACGTCCGCTTCCCGCTCGACGAGAAGGGCGCCGAAGTGCTGCTGATCACGCCGTCCGCCGACTTCTTCGCCGAGCCGCACGTCGACAGCCTGATCGGCTACGCCAAGGTCTTCCACGCCGCCGGGATCTCGTGGACGCTGTCGTCGCACGCCTCGGAGGCCGCCAACTTCGGCCTGTTCATCGGCAACTACGAGCAGATGCGCAAGGTTGCGCTGCGCATCCGCGAGGCGGCGCTCGACCTCGGCGTGAAGCGCGTCGTCGTCGGCGAGTGCGGCCACGCCTGGCGCGTCGCCTACAGCTACTGGAACACGCTGACCGGCATCGGCGCCGGCGGCGACGACCCGTTCGCGCGGATGCTCCAGCAGCAGCTCGATCCGCGCCACCGGCAGCCCACGCACATCTGCGAGCTCACCTGGGACCTGATCCAGCGCGGCGCGCTGACGTTCGACAAGGACGCCAACGACCACCGCACGATCACCTTCCACGACTCGTGCAACGTCGCGCGCGCCTCCAGGATGGGCGACACCCCCGGCGGGCAGTTCGAGATCCCGCGCGGCATCATCCGGGCGGTCGCCAACCGCTACGTCGAGATGGCGCCCGGCACGACGCGCGAGGAGACGTTCTGCTGCGGCGGCGGCGGCGGCCTGCTGACCGACGACATCCTCGACCTGCGCGTCAAGGGCGCGCTGCCGCGGATGGAGGCGCTGCAGCAGGTCGTCGACCGCGAAGGCGTCAATTTCATGGCGACGATCTGCGCGATCTGCAAGGCGCAGTTCTCGAAGGTGCTTCCCTTCTACGGCTTCAAGATGGGCATGGTCGGCGGCGTGCACCAGCTCGTCAGCACCGCCATCCGGCTCGGCCCCAGGCATTGAATCGGCATCAACTCGGAGATCAGGCGATGTCCACGACACCCGGCACGACCACGGAAAAGCTCACGTTCCGCCGCTACAAGGACGGCGACACCCAGTGGGAGTCCTGGCGCGACCAGATCTTCCAGGCGAGCTACACGCACAAGTGCCCGACCTACATCCAGTCCACGCCGCCGTGCCAGGGCAGCTGCCCCTCGGGCGAGGACATCCGCGGCTACCTCAACATCGTGCGCGGCATCGAAAAGCCGCCCGCGGGGATGAACTGGCAGGAGTACGCGTGGCGGCGCCTCACCGACGCCAACCCGTTCCCGTCGGTGATGGGCCGCGTGTGCCCGGCGCCCTGCGAGACCGGCTGCAACCGCAACGAGGTCGAGGACCACGTCGGCATCAACGCGGTCGAGCACTTCCTCGGCGAGTACGCGATTGCGAACAAGCTCGCGTTCGCCGCCCCGCCGGAATCCACCGGCAGGAGGGTCGCGGTGATCGGCGGCGGGCCTGCCGGGCTGTCCTGCGCGTTCCACCTCACGCGCATGGGCCACGAGGTGACGATCTTCGACGAGCACGAGCACCTGGGCGGCATGATGCGCTACGGCATCCCGGGCTTCCGGACCCCGCGCGAGGTGCTCGACGCCGAGATCCAGCGCATCCTGGACCTGGGCGTCAAGGTCCACCTGAAGACGCGCATCGGCACCGACATCACGCTGGAATCGGTGCGCGAGGACTTCGACGCCGTGTTCCTGGGCATGGGCGCGCAGTCGGGACGGCCGCTGCCCGCCCCCGGCGGCGACGCGCCCAACGTCGTCACCGCCACGTCGTTCCTGAAGGCATTCAACGACGGCCGCCTGCGCCACGTCGGCAAGCGCGTGGTCGTCATCGGTGGCGGCGACACGTCGATCGACGTCGCGACCGTCGCCCGCCGCCTCGGGCACATCGAGCATGCGAAGCCGACCGAATTCGCCGAGCTCGCCATCGCCGGCCACCTCGCGCACGACGTGGCGTCGGTGTCGGCCAAGCAGGGCGCCGAAGTGACGCTGACGTCGGTGTTCAACGTCGACAAGATGCAGGCCAACAAACACGAGATCGAGCAGGCGATGGCCGAGGGCATCGCCATCCGCGGCGGCCTGGCGCCGGTGTGCGTGGTCAAGGACGAGAACGGCCGCGCCATCGCGCTGCGCGTCGCGCAGTGCGAGGCGAAGTTCGTCGGACCGCGACTGGAGATCAAGGTGGTCGAGGGCACCGAGGAGGACATCCCGGCCGACCTCATCGTGTCGGCGATCGGCCAGGCGGTGGACTTCACCGGCCTCGAGGAGTTCGACAACGGCAAGGGCATGGTCACCGCCGACAAGAGCTACCAGGTCGCCGGCAGGCCCGGCACCTTCGCCGGCGGCGACGTCCTGCGCCCGCACCTGCTCACCACGGCCATCGGCCACGGCGCCATCGCCGCCGACGGCATCGACCGCTTCCTCAAGGGCGAGGAACTGGGCAAGCGGCCGAAGATCGACGTCCACGCGTTCGACCTCAAGCGCAAGATGATCGAGAAGGGCCTCGAGTTCAGCGAGACGCACGAGCCGATCCTCGGCACCGACAGCAGCAACGTCGGCATCCACAACTACGACGACCGCTCCGACCGCTACGTGATCCCGCACGAGGAGCTGTTCCTCGGCCACTTCGGCTACACGCCTCGCCTGCGGCGCAACGTGATCACGCTGACCCGGGAGACGCGCGCTGGGCAACTTCCAGGAGCGCCTCGACCCGCTGTCGGAGGCGGAGGCCGTCGCCGAGGCCAAGCGCTGCATGAGCTGCGGGCAGTGCTTCGAATGCGACAACTGCGTCGTCTATTGCCCGCAGATCGCGGTGGCGAAGGTGCCCAAGAAGGAGGCGACGACCGGCCGCTACGTCTACACCGACTACGACAAGTGCATCGGCTGCCACATCTGCAAGGACGTCTGCCCGACCGGCTACATCCAGATGGGGCTGGGCGAGTAACTCCATGCGCATCGCATTCCCCGTCGCCCGGGTTGAGCGCAGCGAAATCCGGGGGGTTGCCGGATGGGGCGTCTGCCCCGGGTTTCGCTGCGCTCAACCCGGGCTACGGACGCAGCAACGTGCACCACGGGCACGACGCGCGCTGGCGCTGGTCCTGGCCTGGTTCGCAGTTCTGCTCGCCGCGCCCGCCGGTGCCGCGGACACCGCAACCGCGTCGCGCGTGCCGCTGCCCAACGTGGTCGCGACGGCGCCGGGCAAGTGCGTCGAGGACACGCCGTTCATGCGCCGCAACCACATGGAGCTGCTGAAGCACCATCGCGACGTCACCGTGCACGAGGGCATACGCACGACGCGCTACAGCCTCGCCAACTGCGTGAACTGCCACGCGAGCAAGGAGACGGGCCGCGTCAGGGGCAGCAAGGACGCGTTCTGCGAAGGCTGCCACCGCTACGCCGCGGTGAAGCTCGACTGCTTCGAATGCCACACCGACCGCGCCGCGAGCGTCGCGGCCGCCTTGGCAGGCCCGGGCGCAGCGACCCCGGCCGACGCAGCTACGACTCCGGGAGCGCCGCGATGAGCCGCACCGAGCCGCCCCGACCCGTGAATGCCCGCCGGAATGGTGACACCGCCGTGGACGCAGGTACGGGTGAGCGCGGCATAGACCACGCTCGCCGCCAGGTTCTCGCCTGGGGCGCGGCGTTGGCCGGCGTGACGCTCGCACCTGGCGTCACGCTGTTCGAGCTCGCCCGCGCCCGCCCGCCGGCGGAGCCCGCATCGGCCAAGGTGCGCTGGGGCATGCTGGTGGACGTGAACCGCTGCGACCCGGACTGCGACGCCTGCGTGACCGCCTGCGACACCGAGAACGGCCTGTCGGGGGCGAAGACGCCCACGTCGGCGCAGTGGATCCGCAAGGTCGATCTGACGAACCTGCGCACCGGCCAGAAGAAATCGGCGCCGGTGATGTGCCAGCACTGCGCCGAGCCGCCCTGCGTGGACGTCTGCCCGACCGGCGCGTCGTTCAAGCGCGCCGACGGCATCGTGCTGGTCGACCGCCACACCTGCATCGGCTGCCGCTACTGCATGATGGCCTGCCCGTACCAGGCGCGCTCGTTCGTGCACGAGCCCCTCACCGACCAGAAGCCCGAGGTCCCGCGCGGCAAGGGTTGCGTGGAATCGTGCACGCTGTGCGTTCACCGCATCGACCGCGACCGGATTCCGGCCTGCGTGGAGGCCTGCGCCGCGACCGGCCACAAGGCGATCCTGTTCGGCAACCTCGACGATCCGGCGAGCGAGATCGCGCAGCGGGTCGCGGCACTGGGCGCCACGGCGCTGCGGCCCGACCTGCGCCTCGCGCCCGGCGTGCGCTACGCGGGGCTCTGACCGGCGATGGCACTCCCGCTCTTCACCCCGCACGAGGACCGCCGGTTCCGGTGGCTGACGGCGCTGGCCGCGCTGGTGGCGCTGGCCGGTCTCGCCGCCGCCTACTACATGGAGGAGCACGGCCACATCGTCACCGGGATGAACAACCGGATCGTCTGGGGCCTGCCGCACGTGTTCGCGATCTTCCTGATCGTCGCCGCGTCGGGCGTGCTCAACGTCGCGTCGATCGGCTCGGTGTTCGGCCAGGCCGCGTACAAGCCGCGCGCCCCGCTGTCGGGCCTGCTGTGCCTCGCGCTGCTCGCCGGGGGCCTCGCGGTGCTGATGCTCGACCTCGGCCGGCCCGAGCGGATGATCGTCGCCGCGACGCACTACAACTTCACGTCGGTGTTCGCCTGGAACGTGTTCCTGTACACGGGGATGTTCGCGATCGTCGCCGTCTACCTGTGGACGCTGATGGAGCGGCGGATGGGGGTGCACTCCGGCACGCTCGGGCTCGCCGCCTTCGTCTGGCGAATCGTCCTGACCACCGGCACCGGCACGATCTTCGCGTTCCTCGTCGCCCGCCAGGCCTACGGCACCGCGCTGCTGCCGCCGCTGTTCATCGTCATGTCGTTCGCGTGGGGCCTCGCGGTGTTCCTGCTGGTGCAGGCGGCGCTCACCGCGTGGACGGGCAGGACGCCGCCGGCGGACCTCCAGCGCCGGATGCGCCACCTGCTCGGCGTCTTCGTCGCCGCCGTGCTCTACTTCACGCTCGTCTACCACCTGACCAACGCCTACTTCGCGCGGCAGACCGCGTTCGAGCGCTTCATCCTGCTCGACGGCGGCATTTATCCGGCGCTGTTCTGGGGCGGCTACGTCGTCGTCGGCAGCCTCGTCCCGCTGGCGCTGGTCTATCACCGCCGCTTCGCGTCGACCGCGGCCCTCACCGCGGCGTCGGCGCTGGTGGTCGCCGGCGGCTTCGCGCTGCTGTACGTGTTCATCATCGGCGGCCAGGCGTGGCCGCTGGAGATCTTCCCCGGCTTCGCGGCGACCAGCAGCTTCGGCGACGGCCAGATCGCGAGCTACGTGCCGCGGCTGCCCGAGCTGCTGCTGGGCCTGGGCGGGGTCGCCATCGCGGTGGTCATCACGGCCGTCGGCGTTCGCGTGCTGCCGTTCCTGCCGGAGGATCCCCCCGCCGCGCGCGCCGCCGGCGCCGGGGACTGACGCGATGGCGAGCGCCACCGGCCTGCCCCGCCTGCTCGTCTCCGCCGCGCACAAGTCCTCCGGCAAGACGACGGTCAGCATCGGCCTCGCGCGCCGCGCTGCGCGGGCGCGGCCTCGCGGTCCAGACGTTCAAGAAGGGCCCCGACTACATCGACCCGATGTGGCTGACGGTGGCGAGCGGGCGGCGCTGCCGCAACCTCGACCCGTACCTGTCGGAAGAAGCCGAGCTGCAGGGAACTTTCCGCCGCCACGCGGCGGCGGCCGACATCTCGATCGTCGAGGGCAACAAGGGCCTCTACGACGGCCTGGCGCTGGACGGCAGCAACAGCAACGCGGCGCTGGCGAAGACGCTCGGCCTGCCGGTGGTCCTGGTCATCGACGCGCGCGGCATGACGCGCGGCATCGCGCCGCTGCTGCTCGGCTACCAGGCCTTCGACCGCGACGTGCGCATCGCCGGCGTGATCCTCAACAACCTCGGCGGCAGCCGGCACGAATCCAAGCTGCGCGCCGTCATCGAGCACTACACCGACGTCGACGTGCTGGGTGCGGTCCACTGCGACCCGCGCCTCGCGATCGCCGAGCGCGAGCTCGGGCTGATGCCGAGCAACGAGGCCGAGGGCGCCGCGCTGCGCGTGGACACGATCGCGGGGATCGTCGGCCGGCAGGTCGATCTCGACGCCGTGCTGCGGCTCGCCGCCGACGCGCCGCCGCTGGAGTTGCCGGACGACGCGGCCGCCGGCCGCGTTGCGCCGCCGGCAGGGGCCGGCGTGCGCATCGGCGTCGCGCAGGACCGTGCGTTCGGCTTCTACTACGCCGACGACCTCGACGCGCTGCGCGAAGCCGGCGCGACGCTGGTCGGCATCGACACGCTCGCCGATCCGGCGCTGCCCGACGTCGACGGCCTGTTCATCGGCGGCGGCTTTCCGGAGCGCTTCGCCGCCGAACTGGAGGCGAACGTCGCGCTGCGCACGCACATCCGCGAGGCGATCGAAGCCGGGCTTCCGGTGTACGCCGAGTGCGGCGGGCTCATGTACCTCGCCCGCACCCTCGTTCGCGACGGGCAGGCGTTCCGGATGGTCGGCGCGATCCCCGGCGACGTCGTGATGCACGAGCGTCCGGTCGGGCGCGGCTACGTGAGCCTCGAGGAGACGGCGGCGTTTCCGTGGCCGGGCGATCACCCCGGCGGCGCGATCGTGCGCGGGCACGAATTCCACTACTCGAGCCTCGAGAACCTGCCCGCCGACGTCCGCTGCGCCTACACGGTCAGGCGCGGGCACGGCGTGGACGGCCACCGCGACGGCATCGTCGTGCACAACGTGCTGGCGTCCTACGCCCACCTGCGCAATGCCGGCGGGAACGCGTGGGCGGCGCGGTTCGTCGCGTTCGTCCGCCAGGCCAGCCATCGCCCCGCGCGGCGCGACGACTTCGCCTTCCTGCCGCCGGCGCGCGGCCAGGAAGCAGCGCTGCGCTGAGCGCACTTTCACTCCCCGCATGCCATGACGACCACCGCCTCCCCGTTCGTGCGCCATCTCGATGTCGGCGGCCGTCGCGTCGAAACCGACAGCGAGGGCTATCTCGTCGACCGCGAGCAGTGGTCCGAGGATTTCGCGCTCGCGCAGGCGCGCGCCGAAGGACTTGAGCTCACGCCCGCGCACTGGGAGGTCGTCCGGTTCCTGCGCGACTTCTATTTCGAGCACGGCGTGCAGGCGCAGGTGCGCGTGATGATCCGTCATTTCACCGACCGCTGGGGCCCCGAGCGCGGGTCGAACCATCACCTGCACGAGATGTTCCCGCGCGGCGGGCCGCAGAAGCAGGGCAACCGGCTCGCCGGGCTGCTGCGGACCAAGGGCGAGCACTGAACCCGACAGGCGCAGCCCGCCTTCGTCGCCCGCCGTCGTAGCCCGGGTTGAGCGCCGCGAAACCCGGGGCAATCGTTTCCACGGCCACGCCCACCCGGGTTTCGCTGCGCTGAACCCGGGCTACGAAAGCGGCAACGCACCGACTCCGATACCCCGAGACCAACATGATCACAGTCACCCCCAGCGCCGCGCAGCAGATCCGGATCGCGGCCACGCAGTCCGACTCCGACGAGATGGGCCTGCGCATCGCGGCGCGCCGCGACGCCGACGGCTCGCTGCACTACGCGATGGGCTTCGACGAGGTCCGCGGCGACGACGTGGTCGTGCCGGCCGAGGGGATCGCGCTGGTCGTCTCGCCGGCGCAGCGCGACCTGCTCGAGGGCATGACCCTCGACTACGTGGAATACGAGGCCGGCGACTTCCGCTTCATCTTCATCAATCCGAACGACAGTGCCGCGGCGCCGACGGCGCCGGGCAGCACCGGCACCGCGCCGGGCGCGGCGAGCGACAGCGGGGTCGCCGCGCCCTCATCCGGCGTCACCGAAGCGGCGCCGACCCCACCTCGCGACGCCGGCGGCGGCGACCACTGACCCGGGCCGGACGATGAGCCAGTCCCCGGACCGGCCGACCGCGGCCGAGCTCGCGCACGCGACGCGCGCGGGTACCGCCGCCGACGCCGCGCGTCGCGGCGAGGTCTATCTCGTCGGCGCCGGCCCCGGCGACCCCGAACTGCTGACGCTGCGCGCGCTGAAGCTGATGGAGCGCGCCGAGGTGATGCTCTACGACAACCTGGTCTCCGACGCCGTGCTGGCGCTGGTGCCGCCGGCTGTCGAGCGAATTTACGTCGGCAAGCGGCGCGCCGACCACACGCTGCGGCAGGAGGAGATCAACGCGCTGCTCGTCCGCCATGCCAGCGCGGGCAAGCGCGTGCTGCGGCTCAAAGGCGGCGACCCGTTCATGTTCGGCCGCGGCGGCGAGGAGATCGACACGCTGGCCGCGAACGGCATCCCGTTCGAGGTGGTTCCGGGCATCACCGCCGCGCTGGGCGTGGCGGCGTTCGCCGGCATCCCGCTCACGCACCGCGACCACGCGCAGGCCTGCCTGTTCGTCACCGGTCACCTCAAGGACGGCAGCATGGACCTCGACTGGGGCGCGCTGGCGCGTCCGCGGCAGACGGTGGTCGTCTACATGGGCCTGCTGTGCCTGCCGGTGCTGTGCGCCAAGCTCATCGAGCACGGGCAGAGCCCGGAGCTGCCGGCTGCCGTAGTCCAGCAGGGCACGGCGCCGACCCAGCGCGTGGTGACCGGGACGCTGGCGACGCTGCCGTCGCTCGCCGAGCGCGCGCAGCTGCACGGCCCGACGCTGATCATCGTCGGCGACGTCGTCCGGCTGCGCGAGCGGCTCAACTGGTTCCAGCCCGACCGCGCCAATGATGACGCGAACCCGCAGCCCCCGGACCCGTAGCCCGGGCTGCGGGTTGCGATCGAACAGTTCAGCTCGACGACGTCTCCGCGCGGTGCTCGACGGCGAACACCGCCGCCTCGACCCGCGAGCGCATCCCCAGCTTGGACAGGATGTGGCGCACGTGCAGCTTCACCGTGTCGTGGCTGATCCCGAGCGCCAGCGCGATGGCCTTGTTGCTCTTGCCGTTCGCCAGGTGCCCGAGGATCTCGCGCTCACGCTCGGTCAGCGATTTCATGTAGTCGGCGCGCGTCACGCCGGGCTGAGCCGGCAGCAGCAGGTCGACCAGCTTGACCGCCATCACCGGCGCGACGACCACCTCGCCGCGGGCGGTGCGGCGGATCGCGTCGACGACGTCGTCGGGATCCATGTCCTTGAGCAGGTAGCCGCGCACGCCGGCGCGGAACGCCCGGCCGAGGTCCTCCTGCGAATCGCTCATCGTCAGCACGACCACCGGCGTGTCGATGCCCTCGGTGCGGATGCGCGCCAGCAGGTGGTGGCCGTCGACCGGCACCATGCGCAGGTCCATGATCGCGAGATCCGGGCGCTCGTCGCGCAGCAGGCGCAGCGCCTCGTCGGCATTGCCGGTCGTTCCCATGACCTTGATGTCGGCCCGCGCCTCGAGCAGTTCGGCCAGGCCGCGGCGGCACAGGGCGTGGTCGTCGATCAGCACGATCTTGATGGGCTCGCTCATGACGGCGCCTCGTCGGCGTCGGTGACGGGCACGGCCGGGAAGTGGAGCTCGACCCGCGTGCCGGGCGCAGCGGGGCGCAGCACGACGTTCCCGCCGAGACGTCGCGCGCGCTCCTGCATGATGGCGAGGCCGTAGTGCCCGGTCTCGTCCTGGTCGTTCGTCGAGGGATAGGCGATCATGCCGACGCCATCGTCCTCGACCACGACGACGTAGCCGTCTTCGTCGCGGGTGAGCACGATCGTCACGTGCTTCGCGTGCGCGTGGTGGCAGATGTTCGCGAGCGCCTCCTGGACGACGTGGAAGACCTCGATCTCGCGTTCCGGCGGCAGGCACAGCTCGGGCACGCGGTTGACGAACTCCAGACGGATGCCGGTGCGGTCGAGAAAGCGCTCGCTGGTCTCGGCCAGCGCGTGCAGCAGCCCGTGCGGGTCCATCCGGCTGCGGAAGTAGGTGATCAGCTCGCGCAGCCGGCGGTGCGAGTTGCCGAGCGTGTCGTCGACGTCGCCCCAGTACTTGAGCGCCCGCGGCTCGTCCTTGCGCCGGACCGCGTCGCGCAGCAGGCTCATCCGCATCCGCATGTAGGTGAGGCCCTGCGCCAGCGAATCGTGGACCTCGTCGGCCATCATCTGCCGCTCGTTGGTCAGGCTGATGCGCAGGTTCTCGCGGGCGAGGCGCGCGTCGTCGAGCGTCATCCCGAGCAGGTCGCCGGTGGCCTGCAGCAGCGGCGTCATCGCCGCCGGCAGCGCGCATTCGGCCTCGAACAGGAGATTGAGCGTGCCGACCGGACGGTTCCGGTGCCGCAGCGGCACGGCGACCATGTGCTTGCACACAGGCCCCAGCACGTCGGTCGGGATGCGCTCGGCGTGGCCGCAAAGGTGGCTGCGCACGCAGTCGCTGCGGGCGTCGCGCGACTCGGCGCAGGCGCTGCACCACGTGGCGACGGCACTGCTGCCGTCCCGGCCCGCCGCACCCGGGATACCGACGGCGACGACCGGTTCGTGACAGCTGCCGTCCATACCCGTCACCCGGATCAACCCGGCATCCGCTCCGGCCAGGCGAACGGTGGCCCGGAGCATCGGCTCGAGCATCGCTTCGAGCTCGCCGACCGGCGGCGCATCGAGCTCCGCGGCGCGCCCCGCGATTTCCTCGCGCTGCGCGCGCGGCGGCTGCACCGCCGGCCGGTCGTCCGGCCTCGCGTCCGTCGCACGCAAATCGGCGGCTTGCACCGGTGTCACCGCGTCCCCTCCGTCCGTCAATCACTGGCGGTCCGCCGCCGGCTGCATGGGCCGGTCAGGTCGCGGATTCCGACTTTCAATTATGGACCCCGGGCACAAGCATGCGCAACACTGCGGCAGGCGTGCAAATTCCCGCGGGCCTGCAAGCGCCTCGCGCTGCGAACGACCCTCGGAAGCGAGGCGACGATTTTCGGAGCCCCGCACCCGTTCTTCGGCGTCGGAGCACGCCTGCGTGTTAAGCTTTTCGGGTTCGTATCCATCGAGTTTCACGAACCATGCTGCAACTGGATCAGCTCGGCCCCGAGGATTTCGAGTCGCTGCTCGGCCACGGGGTGCAGGTCGAGATTCCGGGCGGCGCCATCACCTGCGAACTTGCGCAGGTTCGCCGCCTGGCGCCCCACTCCCTGCGCGCGATTCCACCGTTCGCCGTAGTCCTGCGCGGTCCTCCCGACCGGCCCTTCGGCCAGGGAATTCACCCGCTCCTGCACCCGCAGCACGGGCGTCTCGATGTCTTCATGGTGCCCGTCGGTACGGATGGCGCCGGACTGTGCTACGAGGTCACGTTCAATTGACGCTCTGGCGTTCGGATTGCCGCGGCAGGGACACCCGCCGCTCCATGAAAAGATAGACGCCGCGCGTTTCGCGCGCGACAAACCCCAGGCGTTCATACAGCCGCAGCGCCGGGTTGAACGGCTCCACGTGCAGGGTGACGGGCAGCTCGTGCGTGTCGGCATAGCCCAGGAGCCGGTCCATCAGGGCGGTGCCCAGGCCGCGATTGCGCTCTCCTGCGGCGAGCGCAATGTCCATCAGACGCACCTCGACCCGGGTCGTATCGGCATAGAGGCGCCCGATCGCCGCTTCGTCGCGGACCACCAGCAGCCACTCCGCATGCGGGTAATGCCGGCGATAGTGCGCGCGCTGCAGCTCGAACTGCTGGCGCAGGAAATCCAGCTTCTGCGCGTCCGGCCAGTCGACCGGCCGCAACTCCTCCTCGCGCGTCGACGCGTAGAGCGCGGCGAGAAATTCCAGGTCGGCGTCCCCTTCCTCGCGCAGCGTCACGCCGGCCGGCAAGGGCGGCGCCGAGGCGAGGAACGACGGCATGCCGACTATGCGCTGCGGGTGCGGCTGAGCAGCAGCGTGACGTAGTCGAAATCGATCGTCCTGCCGTCGTGACGCGCCAGCGTGCCGGGCTGCTCTCCCCAGGTCAGTTCGTTCCAGTCGGGCGGTCCGCCGGCGGCGGGCGAAGGTCCCGCCAGCGCGTAGAGGCCCGGGCCGAGCCCGGACCCGCCGATCGGGTATTCGAGCGTTCCCGTTGCGGTCGCGCCGGACGTCGGGCTCCTCACCCGAAAGCTCACGACGATCCCGGCGGCACCCGGGACGCTGGTCGTGAACCGCAGCGGCGAGCTGGCCGTCGCGTGCCGGCCCGGCATGTCGACGTACTGCCAGGCATGGAACGGCGCCAGGTACGGCGGCTCGGCCAGCGCGAAATTCACCGTCAGGTCGACGCGCTCGATCGTCGGCGCGGCCGAGCGCACGCAGCCGAGGACAGCGATCGCGGCACGAACGCCGCCGAGGCCCCACAGACCGCGCCGCGTGAGCTTGTCGGTGCGCGGGGCTCCGGCGTTTGCGAACCCGGCGCTGCCGGGAATGTAGCCCAGCGTCAGGCCCGCGCCGGGCGCCGACGGGTCCGCGCGGACGATGCCGACAGGATCGGCATTCGCATCGAACCGGCCGGAGGCCGCGGCCGGCGAAGTCGGGCCGCCCGATGCCGGCGCCGCGGCGCCTGCGGCCGCGATCGTTCCTACCCCTGCGATGAAACCACGACGATTCATTTTGCCGCCCTCGGGCTGGGTCAGGTGCGCGGCGGGAACACGCCCTGCAACGCGATGCAGAAACTGAGTGTCAGGTACGGCTGCATGTTGTTGTGGGGCTGGGTGCCGCCGCTGGGGGTGATCGCATCGACGTGCATGGGCGCAAGGCCGGCACTGCTGGCCTGGTAGAGATTCGCGCCGACCGAGCGCGCGAACGATTCGCCGACGGCCTGCGGGTCTTCCCCCGGCTGGTTCGACGCCACGAGGGAGTGCGAGTGTGAAGGCATTTCCGACTGCGTCAGCGTCACCGTCTCCGTCCCCTTGGCCTCGCCCAGATCGTGCAGGCTCAGTCCGGGCCCCTGCCCCGGCTGCATCGGTGCACGGTCCTGCAGGTTCGGCAGGGCGAAATTCGACGTGCCGTTGCCGCCATAGGTCGTTCCGAGGAGCGAGAACAGCGCCGTGTTCTGCGACAGCGGCAGGATCTGCCCGTTGCAGAACGCCCAGCCCTTCGGCGCGAAATTGAAGGGGAAGATGCGAATCTCGGCAACGAACGGGTCGGCCATGGCGGTTTCCTTCTACGTCGGCGACGGGAAGATCCCGAACAGCGAGATGATGAAGTGGAGGCAAAGATACGGCTGGAAATTGTCGTGCGGCTGGCTGCCGCCGTTGGAGCTGACCGCGTTGTGCATTCAGCGGCGAGTTCGCGGCCATGGCGATGTAGGGCGTGTAGCTGGGCGTGGCGGCCGCCACGTTGCCCGCCGCGGCCGTTTTCGACGCGTTGCCGGTCGTGGCCAGGAAACCGTGGGCATGCGAGGGCATCTGCGCCTGGGCGAGGGAGACCGCTTCCGCGCCACCGGTTTCGGCGAGAACAAGGCCGCTGCCGACGTGCAGCGGGACCCGGCCGCGAAGGTCCGGCAGCGCGAACGTCGACTGGCCGTCGCCGCCGTAGGTCGTGCCGATCAGCTGGAAGAGCGTTTCGTTCTCGGAAATCGGCAGCAGCTGCCCCTCGCAGAGCATCCAGCCCGCCGGCGCGAAGTTGCCGGCGAACATGCGGATCTCGCCGACGTACGGTTGTGCCATGGGCGCCTCTCAGTTCTGTGATCGGGAAGATGCCCTGCAGCGCGATGCTGAAGTTGAGCGCGAGGAACGGCTGCATGTTGAGATGCGCCTGGCTTCCCCCGTCGTTGGCGAGCGTGCCCGGGCTCATCGCGGCGAGGCCGGCCGCGTTGCCGTAGGTCTGCGAAAGCGGACTGGCCAGGAAGTTGCCGGTGGGGACGGCGACATTCGTGTTGTCCGACTGCGGCGACGCGCTTGCCGTGTGCACGTGCGCGGGCAGCTCGCCAATCGACAGCGTGTGCGCCTGCTCCCCGCCGCGCTCCCCCAGCGTGTGCCCGCTTCCCCTATGGATCGGCACGCGACCCCGAAGATCGGGCAGCGCGAAATTCACCCGTCCGTCGCCGCCGTAGGTCGTCCCCAGCAGCGAGAACAGCGCCTGGTTCTGGTTGATCGGCAGCAGCTGGCCGTCGCACAGCGCCCAGCCCTTCGGCGCGAACCCGAAGGACATGACCCGGATTTCCGACAGGAACGGTTCTGCCATCTCGACTCTCCTTGCAGCTTCGACGGGCCGGGTGTGCCGACGGCCCCGATCTCACGATCTCAGGGCGTGATGCCGCAGCTGCCGGCCGCGACGCCGTTGATGGGCCCCGACGCGACGGCGCTGAGCGGGCCGACCGATGCCGCCGCCGGGTTCTGTCCGATGAGGAAATTCAGGACCGTCGGATCGGTCTGGCTGCCGAGCGCCAGTCCCTCGAGGTTGAACACGCCGGTGTTCGCCTGCCGGATCTGCAGGCCGTAGAACCCCAACCCCCCCGCATTGGTCGTATTGCCGCTGATCTTGGCGCAGACCGTGCTGGTGTTGCGCGCCTGAACGCGAATCGCGTCCAGCGAGGTGATGACGCCGGGCGCGGCGACGTTGGCGGTATTGTTGGTAACCGCCAGCTTGAGCGTGCCGCCGACGCCGGTCGATCCCGACGCTTCGCCGAGGATCGGATAGGCATTGTCGATGGCGGTCACGTTGTTTCCGCTCACGTTGACGTTGAGCGTGCCGAAGCCGACGACGCTCGAGCCCGAGTTGAAGACGCGGATCCCGACCTGGTTCCCGTCGACACCGGTACCGGTCACGATATTGTTGTCGACGTCGCCCGTCCCCGTGCCGGGGCCACTGCCGCTGAAGACGTTGATCAGCGTGCTGATCAGGCCGTTGACGGTGTTTCCGTGGACGTCGAAATTCAGGGTCGACGTGCCGGCGCGCGAGACCTCGATCCCCTGGTTGCCCTGGTTCGGGGCGCCGGCCGTGATCGCGTTGTCGAGGAAGCTTGCGGACAGGACAGAGGCGTCGCCCGAGTCGGCGCGCAAGGCGATGGTGCGATTGCCGTTGAGCGTCGAGTTCTGGACGGTGCCGGTCAGGTTCCCCGTTCCGTCGGTCTGCAGGAAGATGCCGATGTTGCCCGACGCGACGCTGTTGTTCCTGATCGTGGCATTGCTGAACGTGACCGGCGTGACAGCTGCTGGGCGATGTTGAGGGCGACGAGGTGCGCGTCGAGCTCCGGCTGGCAGATCTCCTTGATCTCCAGCTTGACCTTGCGCTTGGACAGGTCGCCGACCTCCTTGCGGGGGTCTCGACGTTCTGGCCGCCGCGTCCCGATCACGATGCCCGGCTTGGCCGTGTGGATCGAAACGGTCACGTGGTTGATCCCGCGCTCGATCTCGACCCCGCTCACGCTGGCGTTCGCCAGCCGGCGATCCAGCAGCTGCCGAATAGCGATGTCCTCCTTGAGGAGGGTCGTGTACTCCTTGTCGGCGTACCACTTGGCGGTCCACGTTCGGGTGTAGCCCAGGCGGTAGCCGTACGGATGGACCTTGTGTCCCATGCCTAGGCCTCCCGGTCGGCGACGACGATCGTGATGTGCGTCA
>CAVYID010000003.1:0-12270 GCA_963768535.1 uncultured beta proteobacterium
CAAGGCAGGGGGCGGATTATAAACGGCAACCGGTTCCCGCGCCAAACGCGCTGCGCCGGGGTGCGCCCGCTGCGGTCAGACCGGAGACTTCGGGTCGGCGCGCGGATGCAGCGAGAACGACGCCTCGGCGGTGTCCTGATACGTGGTGCCGAACCCCTCCAGGATCTTGCGCGACGCCGGATCGGGATTGCCCCAGCAGCGGCAGATGATCTTCGCGCAGGCGCCGATCAGCGTTCCCAGCGGCCCCTTGCCCTTCTCGTTGGCGAGGTGCGCCTTGAAGACCTCGTCGCTGGCGTAGATCTCGACCCACTCGCTGACGCCCGGCGCCGGATAGTCGACGTGGTAGCAGATCACGCCCGGGTGGTCGTCGCGCATCACGGCGCACAGCGCCTTCTGGTTGGCGCGAAAGTCGTTCTCGCGGCCTGGCGCGATTTCCCAGCGGATCTTCAGCATGATCGACATGGCGCGGCTCCCTGTATCGAGTTGATGGCGCGGATGGGCGCTCTGACGGTACCACCCGCCGCGCGGCGGTTCAAGGCGCCGGCAGCGCGTGCGTCAGGTGGTTGTTCACCTGGAGCAGGTCGGAAACGGCCAATGCGCCGCTCGCGAGCGCCAGCCCGACGACGATGCCGTTGGCCCGCGGGCGGGCACTGACGCGCGCGACGAAGACGCGCGCTGCCGTCGGTGCCTGACCGCCCTCCCCGCGTTCCCGCAGACTCGGGACGAGCCGGTCCCGCGGCGGCCGGCAGCATAGGGCGACCGCATGCCGCTTGCCGCGCAGATGCACCGATGCGGCAGTCCGTGCCGTCGGAATGCGCCCGAATCGCCCATGGACATTGTGCTGACATTCGAGGGCCCCCAGACGCTGCCCTGGCCGATCGCCGACGCAACGGTCGGGCGCCTCACCCTTCGCCATTGCCTGGCCGCAGCCGCGCCCGACGACGACTTCTTCCTGCTCTGCGAAGCGCGGAGGATTCTGCGCCCCGGCGGGGTTCTGCGGGTGGTCCCTCGGGCCGCGGGCGCCGCAGACCGGGTGTCCGGCCCGCCGGTCGACTGGGAATGCTTCCGCTGACCGATGGTGAGGGAACGGCGCGCGGCGACAGCGGCGAACGGGCGCTCGACCTGCGCAAGCCCGACCGGCGCGCGGCCGACCATCCGTCGGTCTCGCTGGCGATCCCCGCCTACTCGCCGCAGTTCTTCGAGCAGAGCCTCGCCAGCGCCATCGCGCAGACCTATGCGAACCTGGAGATCATTGTCTGCGACGATTCCGCGGACGACGCCATCGAGGCGATCACGCGCCGCCTCGCGCCCGCGCGCAACGTCATCTTCGAGCGCAACGCCGTGCGCCTGAAAGGCCGCGGCAACTACGCGAAGTGCTTCGCCATGGCCGGCGGCGAGTACATCAAGTACCTGAACGACGACGACGTCCTGCAGCCCGACTGCGTCGCGCGGCTGGTCGACGCCTTTCGCCTGGCGCCGGACATCGTCCTCTCCACCTCGTACCGGCAGCGCATCGACGAACGGGGCCACCCCCTCCCCGACCAACCGGCGACGCGCCCGCTGGTCGGCCGGGACATGACGATCAACGGCGCGACGCTTGCCAACGTCATGCTGATGGCAGGGCTCAACGTCGTCGGCGAGCCGACGTCCACGCTCTTCCGCAAGGCCGACCTGCAGCACGCGATGCCGGACGATTTCCGCTTCGACAGCCCAGACTGCATGGGCGTCATCGACATGGCGATGTGGTTTCCGCTGCTGCTCCAGGGGACGCCGTCTACGTGCGGGATGCGCTGAGTCAGTTCCGGATTCACGCCAGCCAGCAGCAGAACGATCCGGCGCTGCGCGAACCCGTGATCCAGGCGATACCGGAGCCTGCGGTCGCGCTGGCTCGGCGGCTCGGGCTGCACGCCCGTCTGCGCCGCGACATGCTGCTGGCCCGGCCGTTCCCGGACGCGCAGGGCCCGTGGCAGCCGCACCCGTTCCAGCTCGCGCAGCCGGTCTCGACGGTTCCCCGGTGGTGGACCTGACCGGCGAGCGAGGGGGTCGCCGCGGCCGACCGCCTCGTCCACTTGTTCTCCGCGTGCCCCTGACCCGGTGATAATGCGCGGCGATGGACGACGCGGACAATCGGATCGTGCTGTTCGGCGCCGGCGGACACGCCAGGTCGGTCATCGCGGTGCTGCACGCGGCGCAGACGTGGCGCGTCGCCGCGGTGCTGGAGGAAGCTGGCGACGGGCAGCCGAAGACGGTGCTCGGCCACGAGGTCCTCGGTGACAGCTCGCGGCTCGCCGGCCTGCGGCGCGCCGGTGTCGACAAGGGCTTCGTGGCGATTGGCGACAACCGGGCCCGCAGCCGGATCGCGGACACCCTGGAAGCGGCCGGCTTCGCGCTGGTCAGCGTGATTCACCCGACGGCGGCCATGATGCTGGACGCCTCGATCGGCGCCGGGTCGTTCGTGCACGCACTGGCACTCATCGGCCCGGAGTGCGCGATCGGCCGCAATGGCATCGTGCAGGCGTTCGCGTCGATCGGGCACGAAGGCCGGATCGGCGATTGCGTGCAGTTCGCGCCCGGCGTCCACGTCGGCGGCGGCGTGCGCATCGGCGACCATTGCTTCTTCGGCCCCGGCGCGGTCGTATATCCGCGGGTCACCATCGGGCGCAATGTCTTGGTGGGCGCCAATTCGGTCGTCACCCGGGACGTGGCGGACGACACCGTCCTCACCGGCAACGTCGCCCGGCGCGTACGGCGCGCCAACGCGCCGCGCTGACGCTCGCGCAGCACCCGCATGGTGGTCTGCATCGCGCGGCCCTCGACCGACCCGGGCGACTTCAGCCGGGGGCGAGGCGCGCAGCGAGCGCGCCCAGGTACGCGACGACGCGCTCGTCGCGCCCCAGCGCCGCGAAGTCCGGCAGGTGGGTCGAGGCGGCCGCGGTCGACGAAGATGAAGCGCTCGCAGGTCTCGCGCAGGATGTCGAGGTGAAGGGCTCGTTCGGGTGCAGGCAGAGGAACACCAGCCGCCCGCCGGCGCGCAGCCGGCGGAAGAAGTCGCAGCATGAAGCCGATGTAGCCGTCCTGGGTGTTGAACTGCGGCTCGTCGAACAGGTGGACCCGCGGCGCCGTCGCCCGTCGCGCGCGCCAGCATGAACGACGGCCGCGTGCGCTTCGGCAGCGCGCACCTGGTAGGACTGGTGGTAGTGGATGGCGAGCCGGTCGCGCTCGCCGGTAGCGCACGCGGTGGATGTCCTGGCCGGCGACCAGCACCCGGCCCGCCGACGGCCGGTTGCAGCCGGTGATGAGCTCGAACAGCGTCGTCTTGCCCGACCCGTTCGGCCCCATGACGCCGACGATCGCCGGCGCGGCGATCGCGAAATCGGCGTCCAGCGAGAACGTCAGCTGCGGGCGGAACACGGCCGCGCGTGTAGCGCTTGCGCACCCGCTCGACGCGCGAGCAGCGGCGTCGGCATCGCTCAGGCCCCCAGCAGCCGCGCGCGCAGCCGCGCGTCGTCGCGCAGCGCGCCCGCGGGGCCCTCGTGGACGATGACGCCGCCGTTCATCACGTACGACGCGGTCGGCGACCGCCAGCGCGCTCTCGACGTTCTGCTCGACGACCAGCACCGCGATCCCCTCGCTGCCGAGCCGAAGGATCGTGCGCATCACGTCCTGGACGATCCTCGGGGCGAGCCCCTGGCTGGGCTCGTCGAACAGCACCAGGCCCGGCGCGCCGAGCAGGGCGCGGGCGATCGCCACCATCTGCATCTCGCCGCCGGAGAGGTTCTCCGACTCGCGGTGCATGAGGTGCGGCAGCGCGCTGAAGACCTCGCAGCACTCGGCGACGCTCCAGGCGCGGAAGCGCGTCGACTTCCGCGCGATCGCGAGGTTGCGCTCGACGGTGAGCGTCGGAAAGATGCGCCGGTCGTCCGGGACCCAGCCGATCCCGCGCCGGGCGATCTCGTGGGTCGGCCGCGCGCGTGACGTCGGCGCCGTCGAAGCGGATGGCGCCCGCGCGCGCCGGCGTGAGCCCGAGGATCGAGCGCAGCGTCGTCGTCTTGCCCGCCCCGTTCGGCCCGAGCAGCGCGACGACCTCGCCCGCGCGCGACCCGCAGCGAGACGCCGTACAGCGCCTGCGTCTCGCCGTAGTAGGTGTCGATGCGGTCGACTTCGAGCATCAGGCCGCCGCCCCGAGGCTGGAGCGCGCCACCCAGGGGTCGGTGCGCAGCTCGTCCGGCGTGCCCTCGGCGATGACCTGCCCCCAGTGGATCACCGAGATGCGATCGGCGAGGCCGAACA
Source organism: uncultured beta proteobacterium (assembly GCA_963768535.1). GTDB lineage: Bacteria > Pseudomonadota > Gammaproteobacteria > Burkholderiales > Casimicrobiaceae > CAIWHR01. Next base: position 4,291 of record CAVYID010000003.1, read on the forward strand.
GGAATTTCATGTCGTGCTCGATGACGACGATCGTCAGCGTCCGCCGGAGCTCGCCGATCAGCGCCGCCAGCCGCGCCGTGCCCTCGGTGCCGAGCCCCGCCGTCGGCTCGTCGAGGAACAGCAGCCGCGGCGCGGCCGCGAGCGCGACGCCGATCTCCAGCGCGCGGCGCTCGCCGTAGGACAGGCTCCGGGCGAGGACGTCCTCCTTGCCGGCGAGGCCGACCCGCGCCAGCACCGCGGCGGCCTCGTCGGCGGCGGCGCGGTCGGCGCCGAGATCGCGCCACAGGTCGAAGCCGCGCGCGGCGCACGGCGGGCAGCGCGATCAGCACGTTGTCGCGCGCCGTGTAGTCGTTGAACAGGTTCATCACCTGGAACGAGCGCGAGACGCCGAGCCGCGCGACCGCGCGCGGCGTGCGGCCGGTGATGTCCTGCGCCGGCGTAACGGACCGCGCCGCGATCGGGCCGGTAGCGGCCGGTCAGCACGTTGAAGCAGGTGGTCTTGCCGGCGCCGTTCGGCCCCATGATGCCGTAGAGGCGGCCCTCGTCGAACGCGAGCGAGACGTCCTCGAGCACGACCTGGTCGCCGAAGCGCTTGTGCAGGTGGCTGGCTTCGAACAGCGCCATCTCAGAGCGCGCTCCCGGCAACGCGGGCCCCGGCCGCCGCCGGCGCGACGCGGCGCCGGTGCGCCTGCCACAGGCCGGCGATGCCTTCGGGCTGCCACAGCACCATGCCCATGAACAGCAGGCCGTACCAGAGCAGCCAGGTCTCGGTGTACGCGCCCAGCAGGTCGCGGGCGAGGATGAAGAACAGCGCGCCCAGCACCGGCCCCCAGAAGCTGACCAGGCCGCCGCCGACCAGCACCATCATCACCACGAACCCCGACGCGTGCAGGCTCATCACGTTCGGATACGCCGACTGCTGCGCCATCGCGAACAGCGCGCCGGCGAGCCCGGCGACCGCCGCCGACAGCGTGAACGCCAGCCACTTGTACAGCCAGACGTTGTAGCCGACGAACGCGCGCGCGGACCTCGTTCTGCCGGATCGCCGCCAGGATGCGGCCGAACGGCGAGTGGACGAGCCGCCACAGCGCGAGCACGACCACGGCGAAGATCCCGAACGCGAAGTAGTACAGCGCCTCGTTGCCCGCGAGGTCGAAGCGCACGAAGCCGAAGTCCGCGGGCAGGCGCCGGATGCCGAGCAGCCCGTCCTCGCCGCCGGTCACCGTGTGCCACTTGATCGACACGAACCAGACGACCTGGCCGAAGGCGATGGTCAGCAGCGCGTAGTAGATCCCGCGCCGATGCGAGATGAACGCGCGCGACGACGGCGCCGAGCAGCGCGGCGGCGACGACGGCGCCCGCGAGATCGAGCCACAGGTTCGGCCACAGCCGCTGCTGCAGCAGGCCGAACGCGTAGGCGCCGACGCCGAAGAACGCGCCGTGCCCGAACGACGGGAGCCCGCCGTAGCCGAGCAGCAGGTTGTAGCCCAGCGCGTACAGCATCGAGATCATGATCTCCAGCGCCAGGTACTGGTAGAGCCCGATGCTGGCCAGCCACAGCGGCGCCGTCGCCAGCGCGGCGAACAGCAGCACCATCGGCAGGGGCAGCAGGGCGGCGTGGCGGCGGGTCGGCATCGGCGGGCGGGGTCCCGGTCGGAGGCGCTGGACAATCGGAAATATACGTTCTATTATTTTGATGTGCAAGAACGTTTATTCTAATCTGTGCCCGGCGTCCGGGCCGATGCAGCGGCCCGGCACCGCACTGCGGATTCATGCGCGCGACCAACCACGACGAGCTGAAGCAGGCGATCTCGGAGCGCTACCCGGCGATGTCGAAGCAGCTGCAGGGCATCGCGCGCTTCGTGCTGGAGCGTCCGGACGACCTGGCGCTGGGAACGGTCGCCGCGATCGCCGGCGCCGCCGGCGTCCAGCCGTCGGCAGTGGTCCGCTTCGCCAACGCGCTCGGCTTCGGCGGCTTCACCGAGATGCAGCAGATCTTCCGCGGCCGGCTGGTCGAGCGCTCCGCCAGCTACCGCGAGCGCATCGAGCAGCTGCGCCGCAGCGGGCCCGATGCCGGCGGCGCCGGCAGGCCGCGCAGCGTCCTGCACCAGGCCGTCGGCGATTCGATCGCCGAGCTCGCTCACCTCGAGGAGGCGGTCACCGCCACCCAGTTCAACGCGGCGATCCGGCTGCTCGCCGCCGCGCCGCAGATCCACGTGCTGGCGCAGCGGCGCGCGTTCCCGGTCGCCTGCTACCTCGCCTACGCGCTGTCGCAGCTCGAGCTGCGCACGCACCTGCTCGACGGCGTCGGCGGGATGCTCGCGGAGTTCGTCCGCGGCATCGCGCCGCGCGAGGTGCTCATCGCCGTCAGCTTCCGCAACTACTCGTCGGGCGTGATCGAGGCCGCCGCGTCGTGCCACCGGCGCGGGGTGCCGGTGATCGCGATCACCGACAGCCCGCTGTCGCCGCTGAAGCCTTCGGCGCGCGTCGCGTTCGAACTCGGCGACCAGCCGAGCCGGCCGTTCCGCTCGCTGGTCGCGCCGCTGTGCCTGGCGCAGGCGCTGGTGGTCAGCACCGGCCACCATCTCGCCGGCGCGGTCGAGAAGCGGCGCGGCCGCAGCCCGCGCGGCCCGAGGACCGCCGCATGAGCCACGGCCGCCGCTTCGACGTGATCTGCATGGGCCGCGCCGCCGTCGACCTCTACGGCGAGCAGATCGGCGGACGCCTCGAGGACATGCTCTCCTTCGCCAAGTATCTCGGCGGCTCGCCGGCGAACACGTCGATCGGCGCCGCGCGGCTGGGACTCGTGCCGGCGATGCTCACCCGCGTCGGCGACGAGCACAACGGCCGCTTCGTGCGCGAGACGCTCGCGGCCGAGGGCGTCGACGTCGGCCACGTGATCACCGATCCGCGGCGGCTGACGGCGCTGGCGATCCTCGGCATCCGCGACCGCGACACCTTTCCGCTGCTGTTCTACCGCGACAACTGCGCCGACATGGGGCTCGCCGTCGAGGACATCGACGCGGCGTTCATCGCCTCGGCGGCGGCGCTGTGCGTCTCCGGCACGCACCTGTCGCAGCCGTCGACCTACGACGCCTGCCGGCTGGCGATGCGCGAGGCGCGCCGCGCGGGCACCCGGGTCGCGCTCGACATCGACTACCGGCCGGTGCTGTGGGGGCTGACCAGCCCCGGGCTGGGCGAGCAGCGCTTCGTCGAGTCGGGCGAGGTGAGCGCGCATCTGCAGACCGTCATTCCGCGAATGCGACCTGGTCGTGGGGACCGAGGAGGAGATCCACATCGCCGGCGGCAGCACCGACACGCTGGCCGCGCTGCGCGCGATTCGCGCGCTGACGCCCGGGACGATCGTCGTCAAGCGCGGCCCGATGGGCTGCGTCGTGTTCCCGGACGCGATCCCCGGCGACCTCGAGCAGGGGCACAAGGGCCCCGGCTTCCCGGTCGACGTGTTCAACATCCTCGGCGCCGGCGACGCGTTCATGGCCGGCTTCCTGCGCGGGTGGATCCGCGACGAGCCGCTGGAGCGCTGCTGCGCCTATGCCAACGCCTGCGGCGCGCTGGTCGTCTCGCGCCACGGCTGCGCGCCCGCGATGCCGAGCTGGATCGAGCTGCAGGACTTCCTCAGCCGCGGCTCGCCCACGCGGCGCCTGCGCGAGGACGCGCGCCTGGAGCGGCTGCACCGGCAGACGACCCGCACGCGGCGCTGGGGCGATCTGGCGGTGCTGGCGTTCGACCATCGCGCGCAGTTCGTGGAGATGGCCGCGCCGCACGGCGGCGACGCGGCCCGGATCGCGGCCTGCAAGCGCCTGATCGCCGCCGGCGCGCGCCAGGGCGCGAACGGGAGCAGCGGCGCCGGCGTGATCGTCGACGGGCGCTACGGCGAGGACGTCCTCCCCACGGTGACCGGAACCGGCCTGTGGGTCGCGCGGCCGGTCGAGCTGCCGGGGTCGCGACCGCTGGTGTTCGAGGCCGGCAGCGCGCTCGCGGCCGAGCTGCGTACCTGGCCGGGCGAGCAGGTCGCCAAGTGCCTGGTCTATTTCCACCCCGACGATCCGCCGGAACTGCGGCGCCAGCAGATCGAGCGGCTGCGCGAGCTGCAGGCCGCCTGCGCCGCGACCGCGCACGAGTTCCTGGTCGAGGTGATCCCGCCGGCCGACCTGCCCGCCGACGCCACGACCATCGCGCGCGCGCTCGAGGCGATCTACGCCGCGGACGTCGTCCCCGACTGGTGGAAGCTGCCGCCGAGCCCGGCGGCCGGCGGCCTGGGACGCCGTCACCGAGGTGATCGGCCGCCACGATCCGCATTGCCGCGGGGTGCTGCTGCTGGGGCTCGAGGCGAGCGAAGCCGACCTCGCCCGCGGCTTCCGCGTCGCCGCGGCCTACCCGCTGATCAAGGGCTTTGCCGTCGGCCGCTCCATTTTCGCCGACGCCGCGACCCGCTGGTTCGCGGGCCGCATGTCCGATGCCGAGGTGGTTGCCGAGGTCGCGCAGCGCTACGCGCGCCTCATCGCGCTGTGGCGCGAGGCGCGGGCAGGCGTCCCGGCCACCAGGGAGGCCGTCTGAGCCGCGCCGCGCATCGTCGCGGCCGCGCGTCGGGCGGCGCCATCACCGGATTCACAGGCGGCGCCAAGACCGTCATTGCGCAACTGCGCGTCGACCGACGCGCCACGAGGAGGCATCATGAGCGACTTCGAAAAGGATGTTGATTCCCAACGACTGAACCCGCAGCGCCGCCGCATCCTCAAGGCCTCGGCGCTCGCACTCGCCACCGCCGGCGCCTACGGCGCGGCGCCGTTCTTCGGGCCGTGGAAGCACAATCACGCGTGGTCGCAGGCGGCGCAGAAGAAGCCGCTGGTGATCGGCCTCACGATGGACGCGAGCGGCCAGTACGGCGCGAGCGGCATGTCGGAGCGGCTCGGCGCGATGATGGCGATCAAGGAGTTCAACGCCAAGGGCGGCGTGCTGGGCGCATGGTCGAGGCGATCCACATGGACTCCGAGACCACCCCCGCCACCGGCTCGCGCATCGCCGAGCGGCTGATCACCCGCAACGAGGCGGCGTTCCTGATCGGCGCGATCCACTCCGGCGTGGCCAACGCCATCTCGCAGGTCGCGCAGAAGTACGGCTGCATCTACCTCAACACCAACTCGAGCTCGCCCACCGAGTCGGGCAAGAACTGCCATCGCGTCAAGTTCGTCTGGGACGGCAACGGCACCAACTTCGCGCTGGCGATCGTCAAGAACGCGATGGCCGTCAACGGCAAGAACTGGGTGATGCTCACCAACGACTACGTCTGGGGCCACAGCACGGCGAAGGCGATGCGCACGATCGTCGAGGCCAACGGCGGCAGCATCGTCGAGGAGATGCTGGTGCCGCAGAACACGCGCGACTTCTCGTCGTACCTGCTGAAGATCCAGCAGACTCAAGCCGAGCGTGGTGGCGACGGCCGTCGGCGGCGACGACATCAAGGCACTGCGCCAGCAGGTGGTGCAGATGAAGATGAACAAGTCGCCGGCGTGGATCAACAACCAGCAGGACTGGCCGGACGTCTACGGGCTGGGGCCGGATGCCATCTTCGGCGTGTTCGGCACCAACTGGTACTACCGGCTCGACCTGCCCGGCGTGAAGGAGTTCGTCGCCGCGTACCAGAAGACCTACCCCGGGGTCGCAGATCAAGGTGCCGGGCAACTCTACTACAACGGCTACATGGCGACGCGCGAGCTGCTGCGCGCCGTCGAGCGGGCGGGCACGACCAACAACATCAAGATCATCAAGGAGCTCGAGAACCTCAAGGTCCCGGCGCGCGACCGGATGCAGGACTTCGACGCGCACATGAACCCGGCGACGCACCAGATGCAGCAGACGCTGTACATGGCGACGTACAACGACAAGCCGGCGGAGAAGGACGACATCTTCCACATCCTGGCCAAGCTGCCCCCGGACGAGGTCGAGGACGCGGAAGCGGCGACGAGCTGCAAGCTGGAGTCCTACGAGTCGACGCCGACCTACGAGATGTAGCCGACGCGAGGCCCCGTGGCCCCGTACGAGCCCGGGTTGAGCGCCAGCGAAACCCGGGTGAGCGCCAGCGAAACCGGGGGCGCCGCATGGAAACGGTTGCCCCGGGTTTCGCTGGCGCTCAACCCGGGCTACGCGGGCGGGGCCGCGCTGACGACGCGTGCGCAGGCACCGACATCGCTCAGGAATCGCCAGGAACGCGTGATTGGATCTGCTCGTCAACCTGCTCCCGCACCTCGTCAACGGCGTCAGCCTGGGGCTGCTGTTCGCGCTGATCGCGCTCGGCTTCATGCTGATCGTCGGCGTGATGGAGACGATCAACCTCGCGCACGGGTCGCTGTTCGCGCTCGGCATGTACGCGGCGCTGGTCGTCATCTCGCCGCGGATGGGCTGGTTTCCGGGTCTGCAGGACGCCTACCTGGCGCTGCCGCTCGGCGCGCGCTACGTCCTGGCGCTGCTGCTCGCGCCGATGCTCGTCGGCGTGGCCGGCATGCTGATCGAGCTCGGCCTGCGTCGCACCTACGGCAAGGACCCGCTGTACGGCCTGCTGTTCACCTTCGGCGCCGCGCTGGTGATCGAGGAGCTGATCCGCCTGGTCTGGGGCTCCACCGAGAAGCAGCTGCCGCTGCCGGCGGCGATCTCGGGCGCGTTCCGGCTGGGCGAACTCGATCTACGCCAACTACCGGTTCTTCGCCAGCGGCTTCGCGGTGCTGATGATCGGGCTGCTGTGGGCTCTTCCTGGAGAAGACGCCCTACGGCGCCATCATCAAGGCCGGCGCGCACGACAGCGAGATGGTGCGGGCGCTGGGCATCAACCTGGCGCGGCTGCGGCTGTACGTGTTCGCGCTCGGGGTCGCGCTGGCGGCGATCGCCGGCGTCATCATGGCGCCGATCTGGGGCATCCGGCCGCACGTCGGCGTCGACGCCGTGGTGCCCGCGTTCCTGATCATCGTGCTCGGCGGCGTGGGCAGCCTGTGGGGCGCCGTCGTCGCCGGCCTGATGGTCGGGCTCGTCGTCGGCCTGACCGGCGCGTATGCTTCGGAATGGTCGCTGCTGTCGATGTACCTGTTGTTCATCGCCGTGGTCACCTTTCGCGCCCGCGGTCTGTTCGGCCGGAAAAGCGTGCTCGACGCATGACGGTGAGCGCCGGGCGGGCAACGAGGCAGGCAATGGAAACTTCGGATCTGTTCGACCTGAAAGGCAAGGTCGCCTTCATCCCCGGCGGCTACGGCGCGCTCGGCGAGGCGATCGCCTGGGCGCTGGCGCGCCAGGGCGCCGGTGTCGTCATCGCGGGCCGCGACGCGGCGAAGGCGCAGGCGCTGGCGGCGCAGCTGCGCGCGGCGGACCTGACCGCGACCGGCATCGCCATGGACGCGCATTCGGTCGAGTCGATCCGGAGCGCCGTGGACGGCGCGGTCGCGGAATTCGGCGCGATCGACGTCCTGATGAACTGCGTGGGCATCCAGCGCGAGGAACCGCTGCTCGAGGTCACCGAGGACGCGTGGGACGAGGTGAACGACGTCAACCTGAAGGCCGCGCTGTTCACGGCGCAGGCGGTGGCCCGGCATCAGGTCGCCGCGGGCCGCGGCGGCAGGCACGTGCACCTGCTGTCGGTGCGCGGGCACCTCGGCCTGCGCGATCGCGGCTACTCCGCGTATTGCGCCACCAAGGGCGGACTGGTCATGCTGATCCGGCAGCACGCGATGGAGCTCGCGCGGCACCGCATCACCGTCAACGGCATCGCCCCGACCGTGGTGCGCAGCGAAATGGCGCGGCACTGGCTCGACAATCCGGTCACCGCCAAGGCGATCGTCGAGCGCATTCCGCTGGGCCGGGTCGCCGAGCCGCGGGACATCGCCGGCGCCGCGGTATTCTTCTGCGCGCCGGCGTCGGATTTCATCACCGGGCAGGTGCTCTACGCCGACGGCGGCATCACCGCGGGGCAGTAGC
>CAVYID010000004.1:0-7759 GCA_963768535.1 uncultured beta proteobacterium
CGTCGTCCGGCACTGCCGTTGACCGCGTTCCCCGGAGTGCATTGCGGGTTTTCGACGCCGTTGCGCGCCGAAGCCGGGGGCACGAGTACGCGGCAGGCGGCGCCCGTCGCGCGCGGATCAGGCGACGCGCAATTGCGCCAGAGACGCGATCGCCTCCCCGTTGCCGATGTCCGGGGTGATGATCAGTTCGAGCACGGTGACCCCGGAGAGCTCGACCGCATGCTCTTCGGTCTCGGACGTGGCCGCCTGCGGGCTGAAGTTCCATTGCTGTCGAACGATCTCCCGGAACGATTGCCCACCGTCGGCTGACCAGCGAATGACGTACTCCTGGGTGCGCGGCGACACGGTCTCGACGAAGCACAGCCGTATCCGGCGAATGCGCTGTGGCGGCGCAAAGCGCAACCGGATCGTCTGCTTTCCGGGCGTTGCGGCACGCCAACCGGCGCCCTCCCAGGGCAACAGCGCCGACTCGATCGGATGCGACGAATCCTCCGACGTGATTTCCACCTCGGCCACGTCCTGGAGCTCGAGCCAGCCTTCGGTCGCCGGCGAGGCAGCCGGCTTGACGTCGGTGATCAATCGTTTGCGCATCGGTTCACCCTTGTGATTCCGATTCGCCGAGCTGCGCGGCGACCTCACGCTCGGCAACGGCCCAGTAGTGCGTGGCGGACCCTTGAAACCCTTCCTTCTCGGCAAGGAAGTACGCGGCAGACTGGATCATGCGATAACGCTGCTCCGCGCTCGGCTTCGCCGGTGCTTTCCTGGCGGCGGTCGTGCTGCGCCGGCTCGGAGCGGGCTTCTGCGGTTCGGCGTCAGCGGCCTTCCTCCGACTTTCGGGCGCCTTTGCGAGCGTAGCGGCAGGCGTCGTCGCTGTTGCCACCACCTTCCTGGCGGGCAAGGGTTTCTTCGTCGTGCTCTTTTCCTTGGTCATGGTCACTCCTGCTGACGACGTCTGCGGCATTCAGTCGGCCAGCGGGCCATGCAACGGCTCCGCGACCCCCGGAACATCCTCGCAGACAGCTACCCTCCATCTCGCGTCCGATTGTTGGACGTCAATTCGCGCTGCTCGATCCCACCCCCGCCCGTCGGGCGGCTTCGCGCCAGCCGACGAAGCGCTCGGGCGGAATCGGCCGCAGGCCGGCGACACGCTCGACGGCGAGGCGGATGTCCGCGGTGCTGCCGGCCTTCAGCGCGGCATCCACGTACAGCTGCTCGAGCACGTCCTGCTGTGTGTGGCTGCCGCCGAGCCGGTACATGCCGCCGATGGCCGGACGCATCAGGGCGAGCGCCTCGGCATGGCGCCCGGCGGCGTGGGCGAGCTGCGCTTCGGCGATCGGCAGCACGTAGTCGCGCACGATGGGCGGCACGGTGCCGCGGCCGGCGGCGTAGCTGCGCATCGCCTCGATCATCCGCTGCGCCGCGTCAGTGCGGCCGGTGGCGGTCAGCGCCATCAGCCAGTGCGGCAGCGTGAACGCGGACTGGCAGTCGCCGATCCGCGCCTCGGCCTTGTCGGCCAGCTCCTCCCAGCGGTCGCCGACGTCCACACCCAGGCGCTGCAGGCGGAAGAGCATCGACGCCGCGTTCTGCACGTCGATGTAGACATCCGGCGAGTCGACCGTGAGCGGCGCGGCGAGGTTGCGAAAGCGCGTGTCGTAGAGGTCCAGCGCGCCGGCGTGGTCGCCGTACTCGAGCAGGAACAGGGCGCAGTGCCACCACAGGTGGTGCTGCAGGTTGTGGCTGCCCTCCCAGTGGGGCGCGAGCGTCGTCAGCCACTGGATGCCTTCGCTGCGGCGGCCCTGCGATTCCAGCACGTGGGCGATGGCGTGCGCAGCCCAGAGATCGCCAGGGTCGAGCTCGATCGCGCGGCGCCCGGAGGGCTCGGCGGCGAGATAGTTCCCTGCCTCCTCGTGCGCGAAGGAGTGGCAGGCGAGTATCGACGAAAAGCCCGCGGTGTCCTCCGACCAGGCCGGCATCACGCGGTCGACCGAGGCGACCATGTCCTGCGGGCGGCCGAGCCAGAAGTTGACGAAATGGGCGAGCCGGAAGGCGACCACGTCGTGCGGATCGGCACGCAGGATCGACTCCCACAGGCCGATGGCGCGATCGAGCTCGCCGTCGACCCAGGCGGTCAGGGCGGCGACGTGGTCGCGCTCGCGCGCGGTCGCGCTTTCGGCCAGCGACTGCGCCGTGCGCGCCTCCTCGTCGGCGATCGCGACCGAGGCCCGCTTGAAGCCGAGCATCGCGAAATAGCCCTTCATGCAATGTGCCAGCGCGAAGTCCGGATCGGCTTCCAGCAGGGCGGAAAGCCGTGCGGGCGTATCGGCCCGCTGGGTCAGGTAGCCGCTGACCAGATGGTCGAAGGCAGCGGCCGCCCTGGCGCTGGCGGTCGAGATGGGAAGGCCCCGGGCATCGAGATGCATGGTGTTGTTCCTGACCCAATGTTCCCGCGCGCCCGACCCGCTCGGGCGTTCCGGAGGAAGATTATCGCACCTCCGCGCGCCGGACGAGATCGTCTCGCAGCCGACGCTGACGAGGCGCGGCCCCACCCGTGCCGCTGGGTTTCCGCGCAATATTGTCTTTCGCCCGGGCCTCGGTTAGAGTCGGCCGGATGAGCTACCGCTTTCGCCGAAGCGTCAGGATTGTCGGCGTCCGCCTCGACATCTTCACGAAACAGCGAGTACCGGGCACCGACCGGCGAGCCCCTGACAACGGGTCAACCTTTATTGTCGAGCTGATTGCCGTCCTGGCGGTCGTCATCGCCATATTGCTGGTCTCGTTCCGGTAGCGCCGGACACGCCGGCGCGCGCGCCCTCGCCGCTCGTCGGCGCGCTGCTCGATCATGAGGACGTCCCGGCACACCCTCGAAATTCGATGCACTTCGAGGGCTGAAGGTCGGGAAAGCCTGCGGTCTGCAAACCTGCCTGGAGACTCCATGATCCCCAAGTTCCTGCGCGTGGGGGCGAACGACAGTGCGGAAACCGCAGGGCTGGCGCGTCTACGCGGCGAGCGACCTGGCAGGGCCCGATGAGGCAGACGAATCTCGCTCCCGGGGTCGACGAGCGTCCCGTCGACTTCACGGCGAATGATGGCGTGCCGCTCGCGGGAACGTGGTTCGAGCCGGCGCACGGTCGGCCGAAAGCGTCCACGGCTATCGTGGTCGTATGCGGTGCCGGCATCCCCGCGCGCGTCTACCAAGGCCTCGCGCGCTACCTCGCGGAGCGCGGCGCGGCGGTGCTGACGTTCGATTACCGGGGTATTGCCAGGTCGCGTGCGGGCAGCCTGCGCGGGATGACCAGCGGCATGGACGACTGGGCCCATCGCGACATCGACGCTGCGCTGGCGCTCGCCGGCGCCTCCTGTCCCGACCTGCCGTTGTCCGTCGTGGCCCACAGCATCGGCGCGCTGCTGATCGGGGCGGCGCCCGGTGCCGCGCGGGTCGCCCGGAGCGTGTTCATCGGCGCGCATACGGGCTATTGGCGCGACTACCACGCGAACTGGCGATGGCTGCTCTTCCTGGTCTGGCACGCGTTCATGCCCGCCGTCACCCGCGTGGTAGGCTACTTTCCCGGCCGCGCGCTTCGCCTCGGGGAAGACCTGCCGCGTCAGGTCGCCTACGATTGGGCGGGACGGCTCACGCCGGCACTGGTGAGAACGCAGCGGGACGCGCAGCGGTTCGGACCCTACCTCCATCATCTCGCAGATTTCCGGGCCTCGACGCTGGCGCTTTCCATCAGCGACGACGCCTTCGCGCCGCCCGAAGCCGCCGAACGGCTCCTCGCGATGTACCCCCGTCTCGTCGCCCTGCGTGAGACGCTCACCCCCGCCGGCCTGGGGCGCCGCCGCCTCGGGCATTTCGGTTTCGTGCGCAGCGGACCGGGTCAGCAGATATGGCGCCGGATTGCCGAATGGCTGTTGCCTGACGCATCGGGGCAATCTGCGTCGGGGTCCGCCGACACGCGCCACGCCGCGCCCGGCACAGTCGATCCGACGACTGCCTCGGCGACCTCTTGACAGGCCTCGTCCTTCCCGAAAATCGGCGAAGAACCAAAAAAATGCCCCTTCGTTTCCGAAGGGGCTGAGGCTGTACCTCTTAGGAGGAGGATAGAGATACAGGTGGAGCCAATTCGCCGGCGGCCTGCGGGTTTGGCCCTGGGCCATCCCTGGAGCGTTTGTCTCGAGAGAGGATTCTGGGGGACCGCGCTTCCAAATGCCAATCGGATGTGTCGATGCCGCCCATTGGCTTTCGTGATGCAGGCGCGTCGCGGCGCCGCCCGACGCCAACGCTCGACGAGGCGAGCGGATCGCCTCGAAGGGCGACGCATCGGATTCGCCCGGGAGGGGCCTGACCGCGACGGAGCTCCAGCACCGCGCGGGTGCGCGAACTCAGCCGGCCAGCGCGATCTCCACGCGCTTGTTGCGCTTGCCTTCGCTGCGGATTCTGAGCACGCGGATTGCGCCGATCTCGGCGATGTTGCGCACGTGCGTGCCGCCGCAAGGCTGCAGGTCGATGCCGGGAATCCGCAGCAGCCGCACCCGCCCGGCGCCGCGCGGCGGCTGCACGCTCATCGTCTTGACCAGCTCGGGCCGGGCGTCGAGCTCCTCGTCGGAGATCCAGACGGTCTCCGTCTCGACGCCGCGCGCGATGAGCGAGTTCGTTTCGCGCTCGATCCTCCCGGCGTCGAGCAGGCGCATGTCGATGTCGAAATCGAGGCGGGCCTTGTCCGGCGCGATGTTGCCTCCGGTGACCGGCGCCACCACCACGCAGGACAGGACATGCAGCGCGGTATGCAGGCGCATCAGCGCGTAGCGACGTTGCCAGTCGATATCGAGCGTCAGCGTTTCCCCGGGCTCCGGCTGCGGCGTCGCAGCCGCGGCGACGTGCAGCACGCTGTCGATCGCCTCACCCTTTCTCGTGTCGACGACCGCGATCCGCTCGCCGTTTTCCCGCGACAGCACGCCGGTGTCGCCTGCCTGCCCACCGCCCGTGGGGTAGAAGATCGTGCGGTCGAGCACGATGCCGCGTTCGTCCACCGCGACGACCTGCGCGCCCGCAGTCTTCAAGTACGCATCGGTTCTGAACAGCAGCTCGGTGGTCACGGCGCAACGTCGGGGAGAACCCAACGGGCATCATATCAGCAGGCGACCGAGCGCTGCCGCCGCTCCGCGTCGAGCGCGTATGGCTCGCCCGCGGTCCGCTTGCGGTTGACCGCTCGTCGGCAACGGGGGCGCGCGGGCGGGCCCGTGCAGAAACGCGACCACTGTAGCCGACAGGCTGACGCCGCGCGCGCCGACGCCCCGGCGACCGGATTCCGCTACGGCGCCGCGCACTCGATGCCTGCGTACATCCGCGGATTACGCTGCCGCGCGCGTCCCCGTACGATTGACTTCAGCTCCGTGCGACGCCCTGAGGCGTCGCGGCCGGGCCGGCTTCCCGTCTGACGTGATGAAGGAACTGGGGACGCTCGCCGCGCATTGCGCCGAAGCCAATGCGTTCCCGCATTCGATATGGTGCAGCGATTCGAACATGTGACGCCCCACGCCCCTGACCGGGCATCCGGATCCGCCACCTTCGCCGCCGGAACCGGCGCCGCGGCATCCGCAAAGTGCGCAGGGACGTCGGACATGGTGTCGCTGGACTCCGTGAACCCGGTGCCGGAGGGCACCGCAAGGCAGCCGCAACGGATGCGCCGCTTCCGCGTGGTCGCGGGAACGTCGGCGATGACCATCTGCCTCCTGTTCGCGTCCTATCTCGCGGGCGCCCTGGCGGGCGCCGAGTTCATCCGGATCACCGCTGCGATCCTGGTTGCGCTGGCGGTCTTCTACACCGTCTTCCGCAGCGGGTTGAACCTGAAGTTCTCCGATCCCAGCCTCGCCATTCCGCAGATGACGGTCGCTGCTTCGTTTTTCCTGTACGCGATCTACGCCGCCGACGAAGGACGCAGCGTCTTCCTGATCGTTCTGCTGGTGACGTTCCTGTTCGGTGCGTTCAGGCTCGGCACCCGGGCGCTCCTGCGCCACGCCGCGTTCATCCTTGCGGGCTATGGCGGCGTGATCGCGCTGCTGTCGAAATTCAAACCGCAGACGCTGGATCTCAAGCTCGAGCTGCTGCAATGGCTGGCACTCGCGCTCGTGCTGCCCTGGCTCGCGCTCATGGGGGGGCATCTCGGCCGCCTGTACGACCGGCTGCGGCGCAGCGACACCGAGCAGCGCGACATCCTGCGCCGGGTCGCGTCGAGCGAGGCGCTGCTGGCCGAGGCGCAACGCATCGCCCAACTTGGCAGCTGGTCGTACGATCACGTGGCAAAGGTCTCGCACTGGTCTTCCGAGACTTACCGCATTTTCGGGGTGGACCCCGAGCAGCCGGCGCCGACGGGCGATGCATTCCTTGAGCGCGTCCACGCCGACGACCGCGTGCACTATCGGCAGCTGATTCGGAGCGCGATCGACGAACACCGCCCCTTCGACGGCGAGTACCGGATCGTGCCGCGCGACGGCGAATTCCGCTGGGTGCACGTGCGGGCAGAGCCGCAGGTCGGTGGCAATGGCCACAACGTGGTGCGCGGCACCGTGACCGATATCACGGAGCTCAAGGCGCAGGAAGGCAGGATCGCGCTGGCGCAGGAGGAAACGGCCGAGGCGAACGCCAATCTGACCGACGCGATCGACGGCCTCGCCGACGCCTTCGCTATGTTCGATGCCGATGACCGGTTGGTTCTCTGCAACCGCCACTTCGCCGAAACGTTCACCGATTTCGGCGGTTTCGAAGCCATCACCGGGTTGAGCTACCAGGACCTGGTGCGCTCGTCGGTGGCGAAAGGCGAGGCCATGGATCCCTCCTACGGAGGCGACGTCGAGGCCTGGGTGGCGGCGCGCACGCTCGTGCACCAGAACACCGCGGCCGGGGCCCGCGAGGTGCAGCTGGGGGGCGGGCGCTGGGTACAGGTGATCGAGCACCGGACGCGCAGGGGCGGCATCGTCGGCGTGCGCCGGGACATCACCGAGCGCAAGCACCTCGAGCAGCGGCAGGCGATGGAGCACGTGGTGACGCGCCTGCTGGCCGACGCCGAATCGCTCGACGACGCCATGCCGAAGGTCATCCGGGCCATCTGCGAAGTGCTGGGATGGGATTGCGGCGCGCGCTGGCGGTGGGACGAGCGCGACCAGGCGCTGCATTGCGCCGAGACCTGGGGCGTCGAGCGGCCCGAGGTCGCGGCGTTTCTCGCCGACGGCAGCCGGCTCATCCTCGCGCCGCAATCGTCGGGACTGATCCGCCGCGTCTGGGCGAGCGGGGAGCCGGTCTGGATCGCCGACGTTTCCACCGATGCCGGGTTCGCGCGGGGCGCGCCGGCGGCGAAGGCCGGATTGCACGCGGCGTTCGCGTTTCCGCTCGCCCGATACGGCGCGTTCGCCGGCGCGATGGAGTTCTATTCACGCGCATCGCTTCAACCCGACGCAGCGCTGCTGCGCGTCACGGAATCGATCCGCCTGCAGATCGAGCAGTTCCAGGCCCGCAAGGAGGCCGAGGCGCAGCTCCACCGGCTCGCCCACTTCGACCTGCTCACGGCACTGCCCAACCGCGTGCTGTTCAATCAGGTCCTCGCACGCACGCTGATCGACGCGCAGCACCGTGGAACGCGGCTGGCGCTGATGTTCATCGATCTCGACGGCTTCAAGCAGATCAACGACACCTTCGGTCATGCCGCCGGCGACCGCCTCCTGCGCACGTTCGCCGAGCGCCTGCGCGAAACCCTGCGCGAGG
>CAVYID010000005.1:0-31942 GCA_963768535.1 uncultured beta proteobacterium
GTCGTCCAGGATTGCGCAGCGGGGCTTCATCGGCGGCGGGCCTCTCGGGTCGGGTGTTGGGGGACGGCAGCGCATCGCATGCGCCGGCGGTATCGTAGCCCGGGTTGAGCACCGCGAAACCCGGGTGGACCAGTTGTTGGACAACCCCGGGTTTCGCTGCGCTCAACCCGGGCTACGAATCCTATCACGATCCGGGCCGCCGGTTCCGAGCCGGTCGAGGACCGGCTGCCACGCCGACGGGTCGTCGGCGCGCTGCGCCGGCGCTTCGGCGTCGAACGGGACCACGTCCGCCTGCTCGTCGGGCGCAAGCGGTTCCTGCGTGCGCAGCTGGTGCCGGAGCACGGCGACGTCCGCATCGGAGGCGTCGCCGCCCGCCGGCCGCGCTGCGCGAGACGGCGGCGCAGCGTCGGCTCGGTCGCGGCGAAGGCGACGATCACGAACGCAACGCCGAGTTCGGCCGCGAGGCGCCGGAACAGGTCGCGCTGCCAGCGCTGCAGGAACGCCGCGTCGACGATCGCGACCTCGCCGGCCGCGACGACGCAGCGCGCGTCGGCGGCGACGCGCTCGTAGGTCGCCCGCGTCGCCGCCTCGGCATAGAGGCCGGCCGCGATCCCTGACCCCGTCCGGTCCTCCGCGTTCAGGCCGTGCAGGCGCTTGCGCTCGACGTCGGTGCGGATGCGCACGGCGCCGGTCAGTTCCAGCAGCCGCTCGCGTGAGCGTCGTCTTGCCGCAGCCCGAGAGTCCGTGTGTGATCGCGATCGCCGGTCGCGGCGGCCGGGCGAAGCGCGCGGCGAGCTTCAGGTAGCCGCGGTACTCGGCGAGCAGCGCGCTGCTCGCCGCGCCGCGCTCCATCTGCTTCACCCGCAGGCGGGCGACCTTGGCGCGCACCATCGCCCGATAGACGAGATAGAACCGCAGCAGCGGCGGCCCGCGTAGTCGCCGGTGATCTCCAGCCAGCCGTTGAGGAAGCGATGCGCCAGCGCCGGGGCGCCCGGTCGTGCAGGTCCATCACGACGAACGCGACCTCGCTCATCACGTCGATCCAGCGCAGGCCGTCGTTGAACTCGATGCAGTCGAAGATCGTGAGCCGGCCGTCGATCAGCACCATGTTGCCGAGGTGCAGGTCGCCGTGGCACTCGCGGACGAAGCCCTCGTCGCGGCGTCGTGCGAAGCGCGGCGCGCAGGCTGCGTGCTCGCGCCGCGTCCAGCGCTGCAGTGCGTCGATCTCGGCGCGCTCGTCGGCGTCGTCGGCCGCCGCCAGCGTCGCGGCGCAGTTTTCCAGCGCAATCCCGAGAATGTCGTCCGGCCGGCCGAAGCTGCCGGCGGCATCCGCCGCGTCGACGCGGCCGTGGAATGCCGCGACGTCGGCGGCCAGCGCGTCGATGTGCCCGGGCGTGAGCTCGCCGCGGGCGAGCACGCGGCTCGCGAGTGCGGACTGCGGGAACTCGCGCATCCTGACCGCGTACTCGAGCGCGGGCCCGCTGCCGCCCGGCACCGGCGCGTCGACGGTTCCGGCGATGGCGACGACCTCGAGGTAGAGCGCGGGCGCGAGGCGGCGATTGAGCTGCAGTTCCCGCTCGCAGCAGTGCCGCCGGAACGCGAGCGTCGTGAAATCGGCGAAGCCGAGATCGACCGCCTTCTTGATCTTGTAGGCGAAGGCGCCCGTCAGCAGCACCCACGAGATGTGCGTCTCGATGATGTCGACGGGCGTGCGCGCATCGGCGCGCGGCAGGACCTCCCTGAGGCTCGCGATCAGCGCGCGCTGCGCGGGAAGGTCGGTGGTCAAATTCGATTCCTGCGGAGTGGCAGCGCGCGTGAGCGGGACGCCGTCAGGCGCCGCGCGGGCGATCCCGCGCGCTGCGCGACGGCGCCGCGACCCGGTGCGCGCGCGGGCCGCCGTCGAACCGGAGGGACCCGGCCACGGCGGGTCAGCGGTGCCGCTGCAGCGGCGCGTCGTCGGCCGCTTTCGGATCGTCGCCCTTCTTGTCCTGCTTGGCCGGCAGGCGGCGGCGTTTCACCCCTTTCCGCGCCGGTCGGTCGTCGCGGGTGCCGGCGGCGGCGAGGGCGCGGTCGCTGCCGCAGCCGGTGGCGGCGATGGCCGGCTCCGCGACTCGGCATGACCGCGCTGCATTTGCGGTGCCGCCGTCGCGGGGACGGGTTGCGGCGCGGGCGCGGCGCGAGGCGCCGGAGCCGTGCTGCGGTGGACCTGCGGTGCCGGCGCCGGCTGCGGCACCGGTGCCGCGTACATCGGCGTGGCACTGCGCGGCGCGGGCTGGCGGCGGTCGACCGCTTCCGGCGCCGGGGAGACGGGTGGAGGCGCCGCGCGGACCGCCGGCGGCATCGGCGCGGGCTCGGTCCGGTGCCGTTGCATGGATGCTGCGGGCGCGGGCGCGCTTGCCGGTGGCGCAACGGCCGTCGGGGGCTGTGTCCGCGGCGCAGGCTTCCCGCCGCGCGACTCGGCCGGCGCCTGCGCACCCTGTCCGGAGCGTCCCCGGGGCTCGGCCCGGCCCGGTGCCGGGGCGGCCACGGCCGCCGGCTGGCCGGTCGTCATCGGCGTCTGCCCGCGCCGCAGCGGCGGCGGGACTTCCTGCGCCGCAGCGGCGCCCGGCGCAGGCGGCCGCCGCCGGCTGGCCGCGCTGCCCGCCGGCATTGCGCCCCGCGGAGGGTGCGTCGGTGCGACCATTCGTCCGCGGCGGCGTCACCAGCTGGACGTTGGACGCGGAGGCGGGCGTGGCCGGCCTGAGCGCGCCGACCGCGGACCGGTCCAGCGGCCGCCCGGGGTTCTCGGCCAGGAGGCGCTCTTTCGCGGCGAACGGGACGGGCGCCGGCGGCGGGACGGTCCGGGCGACCACCCGCCGGTCGAGCGCCTGGCTCGGCGGCCGGTGGCCGGGCGCCGCGGAACCGCGCACGCTGCGCGGCAGCGGCGCCACGGCGGCGATCGAGGACACCGGTGCGTTGACGAGCGCATCGCGTCCGAGCCGCATTTCGTGGCGCGACACCGGCTGCGCTTCGACGAACGCCGTCCTCGGCACCGCGACGACCGCGCCCGGCACGTGGCGGTTGACGTAGGTGACGTTCGTCACGTTGCGCTGGTTGTAGACGTTGGTGACATTGGTGACGTTGATCACCGTATTGCTGGTGTTGACGCTGGTGAAGTAGGTGCGGCTCACCGGGTACGCCGGGCGATAGACTTCGCGCGGGCCGAGCGGGAACCAGGCGACGGCGCCCGACGCCGCCGATGGCGACCTGGAAATTGCTCCCGCCGACAAAGGCGACCAGCGCCGGCGCATAGACGGCACGCGCGACGACCGGCCCCGGCACCCAGCACCACCGGTTGCGGATGCTCGCCCAGCGGCCGTAGTGCGACACGGCGAAGCCCCACGGCGCGTCGTCGACCCAGGTCCAGCCCCACGGATCGATCCATGCCCAGTGGCCGTCGCGATAGGGGGCCCAGCCGACGGCCACCTGGCTCGGCACCCACACGTTGCCGTAGCCCGATTCGGCACGCCAGGCGCCGTAGGCATCGAGGTCCTGGTAGCCCGTCACGTCGGGCGAGACGTAGCGCGCCGAGACCGATGCGTCCCAGCGACTGTCGCGCGCCGCGGCCCAGAGATCGAGGTCGTCGGGTTGCGGCAGGGCAAGGAATTCGTAATCGGCAAGCGCGTTGCCGTAGAACCGGTACGCCCTGCCGGCGTCGACGACGTAGCCCGCGCTCTCGCCGTAGACCTCGGCCTGGCCGCTGCGCGTCATCACCGTGGTGGCGCCGCGCGCGGGGTCGACCTCGATGCGATAGTCGCCGGCGCGCAGGATCGAGAACGCGAGGTTGGGCGTGTCGATCTCGAGCACGTCGCCGACGGCGAAGTGGCGCACGCGGATGTCGAGCGTCCCCTGCACGAGTTCCACCTGCGCCACGCGGTCGTCGAGGTTCAGCAGCGAGACGCTGGTGCCGCCGTCGGCACGCAGCGCGATTTGCCCGACCTGCAGTTCGGCGCGCGCTCCGGCATCGACCCACAGGCGGTCGCCGCCGGTCAGCGGGCGATTGACGCTCGCCTGGACCCATTCGTCCTCGCCGGCCGGCGAGAAGCTCACCGGCCCATCGATGTAGCCCAGGCGCATGGCGCGCAACGGCGGATCGGCGCTGGCCCAGGCGGTTGCGAGCAGCACCGCGGCGCCGAGCAGCAGCGCGATGACGGAGGGCGTGCGGGATGTCGGTGTGGGCATTTTGTTTCCAATTGTGTCGACGGCGCGATGCAATTGCAGCGCGCTTTCCATAACGCCGCGCGTCGGCGTCCGGATGACAACGCGATGGTGCCCGGCAGGATTGCGCGGCAGGTGATTACGGGCAGTGTCTCATGGGGGCCCCCCGGGTTTCGCTTTGCTGAACCCGGGCTACGAAGCTGTGAATCGCGGTCCTCGCGCGCCACCAGCACCTGGCGCAACTTGCCGCTGCGCTGCTCGGGGAGCGGGTGGCGCGGGTCGAGTGCGACGCGCACGTCCGGCAGCGACTGGCGCCGCAGATAGTCGCGCGCAGCGCGCGGCGGCGCGCGCCACGCGACCTGGGCGCGATCGCCAGCCGTCCGGCGTCCTGTTCCGCGGCGAGCAGCGAGAGCATCGTCGGGTAGCTCGCGACGAAGGCGGGCTGCTGCGCGTTGAGCTCGGCGACGAGCCGCGGGAGCGGGTCGAGCACCGAGAGGCAGCGCGCGCCGGGCCAGGCGGCGCCGCCGCCGAGGCGGCGCCGCGACGCGACGGTCGCGAAGTGCTCGCCGGTGGCGGCGATCAGCGCGGCGCGCCCGCCGTGCGCGATCAATCCCTGCGCGAACGGCTGCATCAGTCCGGCCGCATCCAGCTGCGCGGCGACCAGCGCATCGCAGACGTCGAGCGCGTCGGCGTCCTGGACGTAGATGCCGGGCTCGCCCGTCGTCCCCGAGCTCTTCCAGACGACGTACGCGCCCAGGAAGCGTTCGCCGATGCGTCCGCGATCGGCGACGAACGCATCGACGCCGGCGCGCGTCACCGCCGGATCGGTCACCCAGTCGTCGAAGCGCTCCATCAGAGCGCGCCTGGACACGACCGGCAGGCCGGTGATCAGCGTCTGCGCTGCCGGGACGTCGGCGGTAGGCCGCGCGATAGAACGGGGAGCGTGCGCGCGCGAACGCGACGAGCGCATGGAGGCGGGCGTCGCGGACGGCCGCGATCGTCGCCGGCCCGGCGCTGCGCGTCCACCAGATCTCGGACGCCCGTGCGAGCCACGTCCAGCACGACAGCGATGCACGCAGAATCCCCAGCGGGCCGGCCGCGGCGGCCGGGAGGTCCGGGGTTACACCCGCCTCAAAGCGTGGGAATCGCTCCGTGCGCGTAGGTCTTCTCCCGCACGCCCTGGCAGGTCACGCAGCGGATCGCCGTCGGAGACGCCTTGAGCCGCTCGATCGCGATGTCGTCGCCGCAGTCCACGCAGATGCCGAAATACGGCTTCCGGATGCGCACCAGAGCGTCGTCGATGTTGCGCATCGCCTCGCCGTGGCGGCGCGCGATCTCGTTGTCGAAGTCGATCAGCAGCGCCGCGGTCGCCTGGTCGCCGACGTCGGGAACCTCGCCCGCAATGGTCGCGTACGACTGCTGGTCACCGCGCAGTAGCTCGGCGCGGGCGGCCTCGAGCATCACTGCCCGCTGCGTCTTCAGTTGCGCTTCGAGTTGCCGGATCATCTTTGCGGAAAGGGCTTTCATTTTTTCGACTCGTTTGAGCGATCGTCTCCACACGCCGGACCGCGGACCCTTGCTGCGCCGGCCCAGCCTCCCGTGCCCCGTCCGCCGCGGGCGGGTCGCCTGAGCGACGCTCGCTTGTGCACGATGAACACAGCGCCATCGTGCACGTACTGTTGCGCGGGAAATTGATCCTGATCAAAACGGATGCGCCGAACGACGTCCCGCGGCACCCGGCGCGCGAATCGGCCCCGCAGGCTGCCTCCCGGGCACCCGCGCGCTTCGCGTGATGCGATAATGCTCGTCGTTGGCGGAAGCGCGTTCCCGCCATGCCTGCGAAGGGTTCCGATGCCACGAAACGTCGTCGTCGCCGGGGTCGGCATGATCCCGTTCACCAAGCCCGGGGCGGGCGAGCCCTACGATGTCATGGGCGCCGCCGCCGCGCGCGCGGCGCTCGCCGATGCCGGGTTGGCGTACGGCGACGTCGAGCAGGCGATCGTCGGCTACGTCTATGGCGACTCCACCTGCGGGCAGAAGGCGCTCTACGGTGTGGGCATGACCGGAATCCCGGTGATCAACGTCAACAACAACTGCTCGACCGGGTCGACCGCGCTGTACCTCGCCCGGCAGGCGGTCGGCTCGGGGGCGGCCGAGTGCGCGCTGGCGCTGGGCTTCGAGCAGATGGCCCCGGGCGCGCTGACCGCCAAATTCACCGATCGCCCGACGCCGTTCGATGCGTTCGACCGCGAGACCGACGCGCTGGTCGGGCACCCGGACATCCCGCTGGCGATCCGCTATTTCGGCGGCGCGGGCCGGGCGCA
This sequence comes from uncultured beta proteobacterium, assembly GCA_963768535.1. Taxonomy (GTDB): domain Bacteria; phylum Pseudomonadota; class Gammaproteobacteria; order Burkholderiales; family Casimicrobiaceae; genus CAIWHR01. Next base: position 6,522 of record CAVYID010000005.1, read on the forward strand.
CATGGACCGGTACGGCACGAAGATCGAGACCTTCGCCCGCGTGCGCGCGAAGGCGAGCCGGCACGCGGTGAACAATCCGCTGGCGCTGTTCCGCCGCGAGGTCGGCGTCGACGAGGTGCTGGCGTCGCCGGTGCTGATGGAAGGCGTGATGACGCGGCTGATGGCCTGTCCGCCGACCTGCGGCGCGGCGGCGGCGATCCTCGTCTCCGAGGCGTTCGCGCGCCGGCACGCGATACCGGCCGGGGTCACGATCGCGGCGCAGGCGATGACCACCGATACTCCGGAAACCTTCGCCGCGCACGACATGATGCGGCTCGTCGGCTACGACATGGCGAAGTCCGCGGCCCGGCAGGTCTACGACGCCGCCGGCATCGGGCCGGAGGACGTCGACGTCGTCGAGCTGCACGACTGCTTCGCGCACAACGAGCTCATCAGCTACGAGGCGCTCGGCCTGTGCCCGGAGGGAGGCGGAGAGCGCTTCGTCGCCGACGGCGACAACACCTACGGCGGCCGCTACGTCACCAATCCGTCGGGCGGGCTGCTGTCGAAGGGCCACCCGCTGGGCGCGACCGGGCTCGCGCAGTGCTTCGAGCTCACGCAGCAGCTGCGCGGCACCGCCGGGCGCCGCCAGGTCGACGGTGCGCGCGTCGCGCTCCAGCACAACCTCGGTCTCGGCGGCGCCTGCGTGGTCACCCTCTACCGCGCGCACTGACGCCGCCCCCTGATCCAGGCGTAGCCCGGGTTTCGCGGGTGCCGATGCAAACGGTGCCCCAGTCGAGGCCCGCGAAACCCGGGTCCGCGTTCCACGTCCCACGTCGCCAACGCTCCCCGACCCGTACGCCCCATGCTTCCCTACCGCTCCCCCTGGCTCGACGACGACCTCGAATCGTTCCGCAGCACCGTGCGCCGCTTCGTCACCGAGGTGCTGGCCCCGCGGGAGCCGGCGTGGCAGGCGGCGCACCGGGTCGACGCCGCGTCCTGGCGCGAGGTCGGGGAGATGGGGCTGCTGCTGTGCGCGGTGCCGGACGACTACGGCGGCAGCGGCGGCACGTTCGCGCACGACTGCATCGTCTTCGAGGAGCTCGCCTATGCCGGCATCGCGAGCTTCGGCAAGCACGTGCACAACATCTGCGCGCACTACGTCACCGCCTACGGCACCGAGACGCAGAAGCGGCGCTGGCTGCCGCGGCTCGCGCGCGGCGAGCTCGTCGGCGCCATCGCGATGTCGGAGCCGGCCGCGGGCTCCGACCTGCAGGGCGTGCGCACGCGGGCCGCGAAGAGCGGGGCGCGCTACGTGCTGAACGGTTCGAAGACGTTCATCTCCAACGGCCAGGTCGCGAACCTGATCTGCGTGGTCGCGAAGACCGATCCCACGGTCGGCGCCAGGGGAATATCGCTGTTCATGGCCGAGACCGACGGCCTCGACGGCTTCCGCCGCGGCCGCACGCTGGACAAGATCGGGATGCCCGGGCAGGACACCTCGGAGCTGTTCTTCGACGACTGCAAGCTGCCGGCGGACTGCCTGCTCGGCGCGGTGGAGGGCGCGGGCTTCGCCCAGCTGATGGACCAGCTGCCCTACGAGCGCACGATCATCGCGCTGTCCGCCGTGGCGGTGATGGAGCGCGCGGTGGCGCTGACGACCGAGTACACGCGCGAGCGCCAGGCGTTCGGCAAGGCGCTGTTCGAGATGCAGAACACGCGCTTCAAGCTCGCCGAGGCGAAGACGATCGCCCACGTGGGCCGGGTGTTCATCGATTCGTGCATCGCGCGCTACCTGGCCGGCGACCTCGACACCGCCACCGCGTCGATGGCCAAGTGGTGGCTGACCGACATGCAATGCGCCATCGTCGACGAGTGCCTGCAGCTGCACGGCGGCTACGGCTACATGCGCGAGTATCCGATCGCGCAGATGTACGCCGACGCCCGCGTGCAGCGGATCTACGGCGGGTCGAACGAGATCATGAAGGAGATCATCGCGCGCTCGATGTAGCTCCGCGCAATCCCGATGAAAGAGAAACCACCGTGACCAACCCCTACCCGCACCTGCTCGCGCCGCTCGACCTCGGCTTCACCACGCTGCCCAACCGGGTGCTGATGGGCTCGATGCACACCGGGCTCGAGGAGGCGTCGGGCGGCTTCGCGCGCATGGCCGCGTATTACGCCGAGCGCGCGCGCGGCGGCGTCGGCCTCATCGTTACCGGCGGGATCGCGCCGAACTTCGCCGGGCGTGTCGAGCCCCGCGCGTCGCAGCTTTCGTTTCCCTGGCAGGTCGGCAGGCACCGGCTGATCACGGAGGCGGTGCACGCCGCGGGAGGCAGGATCGCGCTGCAGATCCTGCACGCCGGCCGCTACGCGTATCACCCGCTGTCGGTGGCCCCCTCGGCGCTGCGCTCGCCGATCACGCCGTTCAAGCCGCGGGCGCTGACCCGCTGGGGAATCCGCAAGACGATTGCCGACTACGCGCGCTGCGCGCGGCTCGCGCAGCGCGCCGGCTACGACGGCGTCGAGATCATGGGCTCGGAGGGCTACCTGATCAACGAGTTCGTCGCGCCGCAGACCAACCACCGCGACGACGACTGGGGTGGGAGCTTCGAGAACCGGATCCGGTTTCCCGTCGAGATCGTCCGGCGCACGCGCGCCGCGGTGGGCCGCGAGTTCATCATCATCTTCCGGCTGTCGATGCTCGACCTGGTCGAGGGCGGGAGCAGCTGGGAGGAAGTGGTCGCGCTCGGCAAGGCGGTCGAGGCGGCGGGCGCGACGCTGATCAACACCGGCATCGGCTGGCACGAGGCGCGCATCCCGACCATCGCGACGATGGTGCCCCGCGCCGCGTTCACCTGGGTGACGGCGCGGATGAAGCGCGAGCTTTCGGTCCCGCTCATCACCACCAACCGCATCAACGACCCGGCGGTCGCCGAGACGATACTGGCGCAGGGCGACGCCGACATGGTGTCGATGGCGCGGCCGTTCCTCGCCGACGCCGATTTCGTCGCCAAGGCCGCTGCCGGACGCGCCGACGAGATCAACACCTGCATCGCCTGCAACCAGGCCTGCCTCGACCACATCTTCGAGCGCCACATCGCGTCCTGCCTCGTCAATCCGCGTGCCTGCCGCGAGACCGAGATCGTGGTGAGGCCCGCGGCGCGGGCGAAGCGCGTCGCGGTGGTGGGCGCGGGCCCGGCGGGGCTGTCGTGCGCGACCACGGCGGCCGAGGTGGGGCACGAGGTCACGCTGTTCGAGGCCGCCGGCGAGATCGGCGGCCAGTTCAACCTCGCCCGCCGCATCCCGGGGAAGGAGGAGTTCGCGGAGACGCTGCGCTACTTCCGGCGGCGCATCGAGGTGACCGGTGTGGACCTCAAGCTCGACCGGCGGGTCGGGCCCGAAGACCTCGCCGGGTTCGACCACGTGGTGCTCGCGGCGGGCATCGTGCCGCGCACGCCGGACATTCCCGGCATCGACCACGCGAAGGTGGCGGGCTACGTCGACATCGTCCTCGGACGGCGGCAGGCGGGCCGGCGGGTCGCGATCATCGGCGCCGGCGGCATCGGCTTCGACGTCTGCGAATTCCTGACCCATCACGGCGGCAGCGACGAGGTGCAGGAGTACCGCGCCGAATGGGGGATCGATTTCGAATACCGGCAGCGCGGCGGGCTGGCGGCGCCGGAGAAATCCGCGACGCCGCGCGAGGTCTGGCTGCTGCAGCGCAAGGCCGGCAAGGTCGGTGCGGGGCTGGCCAAGACCACCGGATGGATTCGCAGAACGCTGCTCAAGAAACGCGGCGTGCAGATGATCGCCGGCGTCGAGTACCAGCGCATCGACGACGCCGGGCTGCACGTCAGCGTCGGCGGCCAGGCGCGCGTGCTCGACGTCGACACCATCGTCGTGTGCGCCGGGCAGGAGCCGCGCCGCGAGCTGCTGCCCGCGCTGCAGCGCGCGGGGATGGCGGTGACGACGATCGGTGGCGCCGACGTCGCCGCCGAGCTCGATGCCAAGCGCGCGATCGAGCAGGGCATGCGGGTCGCGCTGGCACTCTGAACCGCCGTCGCGTCGCCGGGTACGTCGCCCGGTAGGTAACCCGGGTCGGCGCTTCGTTGCCACAACCACCCGGGTTTCGCTCCGCTCAACGCCGGGCTACGAATCGCGCTTGCACGACGGCGAAGGCGGTCGTATCGTGGGCGCGACGCCGGCGCGCGGCGTCGCGGACCGATCACCGCGGAGGCATCATGCCCGATCAACCCAGCGACCCGTTCCAGTGGCTGGCGAGCCTGTACGAGGCGGGACAGGACATCATGCAGCAGATGGCGCCCCCGGTCCCCGGTGCGGGCACCGACGCCTACGCGCATTTCGCGGCAATGACCAAGGGCATGCTCGAGATGCAGCAGGGCTACCTGCGGCAGATGTCGAGCCTGTGGCAGGGCATGGCCGCGGCCGCGGGGCAGGCGACGGGCGCCCCGGCGCACGACGGCGACAAGCGCTTCGCCGGCGAGCCGTGGCGCGACGATCCGCGCTTCGAGCTGCTGAAGCGCTCGTACCTCGCCTATTCCGACATGCTGCAGAAATCGGTCGAGACGGCCGCCGTCGACGACGGGACCCGGGGCCAGCTGCGCTTCGCGGTGCGCCAGTTCGTCGACGCCATGAGCCCGGCGAATTTCTTCGTGACCAATCCCGAAGCGATGAAGCTCGCGCTGGAGACCGGCGGCGCGAGCCTGACCGAGGGAATGGGGCTGCTTGTTCCGCGACCTCGCCAAGGGCCGCATCTCGATGACCGACGAGGGCGCCTTCGAGGTCGGCCGCAACATCGTCGTCACCGAGGGCACGGTGATCCACGAGAACGAGCTGATCCAGGTGATCCAGTACGCGCCGCGCACCAAGGACGTCTACGCGCGCCCGCTGGTGATCATCCCGCCGTGCATCAACAAGTTCTACATCCTCGACCTCACGCCGGAGAACTCGTTCGTCCGCCACGCCGTGGACCAGGGCCACACGGTGTTCATGCTGTCGTGGCGCAACATCACGGCCGAGACCGGGCATTTCACCTGGGACGACTACCTGCGGCTGGGCGTGATGCGCGCCATCGACGTCGCGCGCGAGGTGACCGGCGCCGACGACGTCAACGCGCTGGGGTTCTGCATCGGCGGCACGCTGCTCGCCTGCGCCACCGCGGTGATGAAGGCGAACGCCGAGGACAAGGTGGCGAGCCTCACGCTGCTGACGACGATGCTCGATTTCGCCGATCCTGGCGAGATCGGCGCGCTCATCTCGGCCGACAGCGTCGCCAAGCGCGAGGCCGCGATCGGCGACGGCGGCGTCATGGAGGGCAGGGAGCTCGCGCTGACCTTCTCGTCGCTGCGCGCCAACGACCTCATCTGGCCGTACGTCGTCAACAGCTACCTCAAGGGGAAGAAGCCGCCGGCGTTCGACCTGCTGTACTGGAACTCCGACGGCACCAACCTGCCGGGACCGATGTTCTGCTGGTACGTGCGCAACGCGTACCTTGAGAACGTCGTCTGCGAGCCCGGCCGCACCGTCCAGTGCGGCGTTGCCGTCGACCTGTCGCGACATCGACGTCCCCGCGTTCGTCTACGCCTCGCGCGACGACCACATCGTGCCCTGGCGCTCGGCCTACGCGTCGACGCTCCTGCTGGCCGGCGACAATACCTTCGTGCTCGGGGCCAGCGGCCACATCGCCGGCGTGATCAACGCACCGGCGAAGAACAAGCGCAATTACTGGGCCGGCGGCGGCGCGGGTGACGACGCCGATGCCTGGCTCGCCAGTGCGCGCGAGGTGCCGGGGAGCTGGTGGCCGGCCTGGGTCGAATGGCTGGCGCCGCAGGCGGGCGCGCGCGTCGCGGCGCCGCGCAAGCCCGGCAACCGGAAGCACCGCCCGATCGAGCCCGCCCCCGGGCGCTACGTCAAGCTGCGGGTGGATTGACACGTATCTCTTTGTGTTATAATTGTTTTTCATGTATCCAGGCGGCCCGCAGCGATGCGAGCCGCCTTTCTTTTGGACTCCCCATGCCCTTCAAGAATCTCGGCCTCGCCGAAGCCATCGTCCGCGCCGCCGTCGAGCGCGGGTACACCGAGCCCACGCCGGTCCAGACGCAGGCGATTCCCGCCGTCCTCACCGGCGGCGACCTGCTCGCGGGCGCGCAGACCGGCACCGGCAAGACCGCCGGCTTCGTCATGCCGATGCTGCAGCTCCTTTCGACCCGGGCGGCGCCCCGCGCTGCCGGCGCGTCGACGCGGCCGCCGATCCGCGCGCTGATCCTCACACCCACCCGCGAGCTCGCCGCGCAGGTCGAGGAAAGCGTGCGCGAGTACGGCAAGTACCTGCGCCTGTCGTCGATGGTCGTGTTCGGCGGCGTCAACATCAACCCGCAGATCGACCGGCTGCGCCGCGGCGTCGACATCCTGGTCGCCACGCCGGGCCGCCTGCTCGACCACGTGCAGCAGCGCACCGTCGACCTGTCGCGGGTCGAGATCCTGGTGCTCGACGAGGCCGACCGGATGCTCGACATGGGCTTCATCCGCGACATCAAGCGCGTGCTGGCACTGCTGCCGAAGGTGCGGCAGAACCTGCTGTTCTCGGCGACGTTCTCCGCCGAGATCAAGGCGCTGGCCGACGACCTGCTCAACCGCCCGGCGATGATCGAGGTGGCGTTCCGCACCGCGACGGCCGACCTGATCAAGCAGAAGGTCATCCGCGTGGATCGCGAGCGCAAGCGCGAGCTCCTCGCCCATCTCATCACCACGCATCGCTGGTTCCAGGTGCTGGTGTTCACGCGCACCAAGCACGGGGCGAACAAGCTCGCCGAGCAGCTCAACAAGCAGGGCATCGCCGCGCTCGCCATCCACGGCAACAAGAGCCAGGGCGCGCGCACGCGCGCGCTGGCCGAGTTCAAGGACGGCAGCCTGCAGGTGCTGGTGGCGACCGACATCGCGGCGCGCGGCCTCGACATCGCCGACCTGCCGCACGTCGTCAACTTCGAGCTGCCGAACGTGCCCGAGGACTATGTCCACCGCATCGGCCGCACCGGCCGCGCGGGGGCGGAAGGCGAGGCGATCTCGCTGGTGTGCGTCGACGAGCAGAAATTCCTCGCCGACATCGAGAAGCTGATCCGGCGGACGATCCCGGCCGAGGCGATCCCGGGCTTCGAGCCCGATCCGCGGATCCGGGCCGAGCCGATCACCATGGGCGGCGCCCGCGGGCGCGCCGGCGCGCCCGGGGGGCAGGGCCGGCCGGCCGGAAGGACGGCGTCCAAGCCGCCGGCGCGACCGGCAGCCGGGGCCCGGACCTCGGGGGCGGCCCCGGCGAGCGCGAAGCCGGCGCCGCGCGGGGCCGGCGCGTCCTGGGGCGCGACCCGGGGCGCCGGCGGCGGGAAGCCCGCCGGCCGGACGTTCGCGCCACGCTCGGCGGCGAGCACGCGCCCGCACGGCCGCAACCGCTGACGCGCCCGGCGGCCGCGCTGCGTCCGCCGACCGCGCCGTCCGGTCGCGCCGGCGGATCGCCATCGCCGCAGGGCGACGGCGGCTTGCCACGAACCGCCCGCTACGCTCGCCCTCGTGCTTTCGCTGCGCGCGCTGACCAAGTCCTACGCGGGGCCGCGGTCGCGCACGGTGCTGCGCGACGTCAACCTCGAGCTCGCCGCCGGCGACTACGTCGCGGTGATGGGCGAGTCGGGCATCGGCAAGTCGACGCTGCTCAACCTCGCCGCAGGCCTCGACCGGCCCGACGCGGGCTCGGTGACGCTGGACGGCGTCGACCTCACGGCGCTGGACGACGACGCGCTCACCGTGCTGCGCCGGCGGACGATGGGCTTCGTCTTCCAGGCGTTCCACGTCCTGCCCTACCTCACCGCCGGTCAGAACGTGGCGCTGCCGCTGGCGCTGCTCGGCGTCTCCGGCGCCGCGGCCGAGTCCCGGGTGGCCGCCATGCTGGCGGGCGTCGGGCTCGCCGATCGCGGCGCGGCGCTGCCGCGCGAGCTCTCCGGCGGCGAGCTGCAGCGCATCGCGATCGCGCGGGCGCTGGTGCACCGGCCGCGGCTGGTGCTCATCGACGAGCCGACCGGCAACCTCGATCCCGACAGCGCCGACCAGGTGCTGGGGCTGCTGCGCGATCGCATCAAGGACGCCGACGCGGCGGGAATCCTGGTGACGCACTCGCGCAGCGCGGCGGAAACCGCCGACCGGATCCTGCTGCTGACGCGCGACGGATTGCGCGACGCCTGACCGCGTCGGTGCGTGACGACGCGTGACGACGCGTGACGACGCGGGATGACACGTGATGGTGCGTAGCCCGGCGTTGAGCGCAGCGAAACCCGGGGCAATCGCGTCCATGGGCACGCCCACCCGGGTTTCGCTGCGCTCAACGCCGGGCTACAGTCGAGCCTGCGGGTTCGGTGAGGGCGAGGAGGGAAGATGACGATCGTCGAGTTCATGGATCGCTACAAGGTGGCGTGGGAGACGAGCGACGAGCACGCGCTCACCGCGCTGTTCGCCGCCGACGGCTGCTACCACAACACGCCGTTCGCCGAGCAGCACGGGCACGCGGCGATCGCGAAATACTGGGAGCGCACCAAACTGCAGCGCGACATCCATCTCGACTACGAGATTCTCGCGCAGCACGCGCGCGGCGGCGTCGCGCACTGGCACGTCACCTACCAGGTGGCGTCGGAGGAGCTGTTCCGCATCTGGGCGGCGTCGACCGGGACCAACGCGCTCGCCCGGCAGCCGGGCGAAGCGTTGCCGCGGCTGGCGCTCGACGGCGTCGCGGTCGTCGAGTTCGACGACGCCGGGTTGTGCCGTCACTTCCGGCTGTGGTGGCACAGCGTCGTCGCGCCGCCGGCGACCTGACACCCGCGCGCCGGCGATGATCTCCGACGCCGGCGCGGTGTTTCGCGGCGCGCTCGCGCAGAACAGGGCGCGCACGGCGCTGTCGGTGGTCGCGATCGCGCTGGGCGTGGCGCTGGGCTACGCGGTGCAGCTCATCAACCAGGCGGCGGTCAACGAGCTCGCGCTCGGCGTGCGGACGCTCTCGGGGGACGCCGACCTCGAGGTGCGCGGCCCGCGTTCGGGCTTCGCCGAAGCCGTCTTTCCGGAAATCGCGGCGCTGCCCGAAGTCGCGGTCGCGAGCCCGGTGGTCGAGGTGGACGCCCGGCTCGCCGGCCGCGCCGACACGCTGCACGTCGTCGGCCTCGACGTCTTCCGCGCCGCCTACCTGCAGCCGGGCCTGATCCCGTCGCCGGCCGAGCGGTTCGACGTCCTGCGCTCCGACGCGCTGTTCCTGAGCCCCGCGGCGGCCCGCTGGCTCGAAGCGGGCGCGGGCGACACCGTGACCGTGCAGGTCGCGCTCGCCGACGTGCCGCTGCGCGTGGCGGGGCTGCTGACGGGCGGGGCGGCGCAGCGCTTCGCGGTGATGGACATCGCCGGCGCGCAGGCGCGCTTCGACCGCCTGGGGCGCATCACGCGCGTCGACCTGCGGCTCGCGCCCGGCGTCGACGTCGCCGCGTTTCGCGAGCGGCTCGGCCGGATGCTGCCCGCGGGGCTCGCCGTCGACCGGCCGGAGGCGACGCTCGAGGCGAGCGCGCGACTGTCGCGCTCGTACCGGGTCAACCTCGAGGTGCTGGCGCTGGTCGCGCTGTTCACCGGCGGCCTGCTGGTGTTCTCGACGCAGGCGCTCGCGGTGGTGCGCCGGCGCGCGCAGCTCGCACTGCTGCGGGTGCTGGGCGTCACCCGGCGGCGGCTGGTCGTGCTGATCGTCGCCGAAGCGGCGCTGGTCGGCGTCGTCGGCAGCGTGCTCGGACTTGCCGCCGGCTACGCGCTGGCGCACGCGGCCTTGCGCTGGGTCGGCGTCGATCTCGGCTCGGGGTACTTCCGCGGCGTCACGCCGACGCTGGCCGTCGATGCGGCGTCGCTCGCCGCGTTCTTCGCGCTCGGCGTCGCCGCCGCGGTGCTGGGCAGTCTCCTGCCGGCGCTCGAGACCGCGCGGGCCGCACCGGCACCAGCGCTGAAGGCCGGCGACCTGCCACGGGCACTCGCCCCGGGTTTCGCCGGCGCTCGACCCGGGTGGCGCGGGCTCTGGCCGGGAATGACGATCGCGGGTATCGGCGCGGCCGCCGCGACATTGCCGCCGGTCTCGGGCCTCCCGCTGTTCGGCTATGCGGCCATCGCACTGCTGCTCATCGGCACGCTGCTGCTGATGCCGCGGCTCGCCGTCGCCGCGCTGGCGGCGGCGCCGAGCCCCCGCGCCGTGCCGGCGCAGCTGGCGCTGGCGCAGCTGCGCTCGGCGCCGGGCCAGGTGGCGGTCAGCCTGGCCACGATCGTCGCCAGCGTGAGCCTGATGGTCTCGATGGCGATCATGGTCTCGTCGTTTCGCCACTCGCTCGACGACTGGCTCACCCGGGTGCTTCCCGCCGACGTCTACTTTCGCGCCGGCGCCGGCGGCGACACCGCGTACCTGCCGCCGGAGGCCCAGGCGCGGATCGCGGCGCTGCCGGGCGTGGCGCGCGCGCGAGTTCCTGCGCGAGCAGCAGTTGCTGCTCGATCCGGCGCGGCCGCGCGTGACGCTGCTCGCGCGCCCCGTCGATCCCGGCGCCTTCGACAGCCGGCTGCCGCTGGTCGGCGCCGCGGTGAGCGTGGCCGCCGGAGCGCCGCCGCCGGTGTGGGTGAGCGAGGGCATGGTCGATCTCTACGGGATGCGGCCGGGGGCCGAGGTCGAACTGCCGCTCGCCGGGAAGCGCGTGCGCTTCACCGTCGCCGGGGTGTACCGGGACTACGCGCGGCAGCAGGGCGCGATCGTGATCGACCGCGACCGCTACGTCGCGCTCACCGGCGACGACAGCGTGACCAACGGTGCGCTCTGGCTGGCCCCCGGCATGACCGCCGCACGGCTGGAGGCGGCGCTGCGCGGCGCGATTCCCGGCGCCGACAAGCTGGAGATCGTGCTGCCCGGCACGATCCGCGCGGCGTCGCTGTCCATCTTCGACCGGACCTTCGCCGTGACCTACGCGCTGGAACTCGCCGCGGTGGTCATCGGCCTGGTCGGCCTGTCGTCGTCGTTCGGCGCGCTGGTGCTCGCGCGCCGGCGCGAATTCGGCGTGCTGCGCCACCTCGGCATGACCCGGCGGCAGATCGGGGCGATGCTCGCGACCGAGGGGGTGGCGGTCAGCGGCATCGGGCTCGTCGCGGGGCTCGGGCTCGGCTGGCTCATCAGCCTGATCCTGATCCACGTGGTGAACCGGCAGTCGTTCCACTGGGGGATGGAGCTGTCGCTGCCGTGGGCGGCGCTGGCCGGCTTTTCGGTCATCGTGCTCGCGCTGTCGACGGCGACCGCGGTGGCCAGCGCGCGCCAGGCGATGGGGGCGGACGTCGTGCGCGCGGTCAAGGAGGACTGGTGAGCCGCGGCGCCGGCGGACCGGGGGCGCGGCGCGTGAGGCGACGCAGCTTCCTCGCGTGTCCGCTGCTGCTCGCCGCGGGCACCGCGCGCGCGGTCGACTATCCGCAGGTCGTGCCCGGGGTCGCGCTCGCGTTCCCGCGCGACCACGGCAGCCATCCGGCGTTTCGCACCGAGTGGTGGTACGTGACGGGCTGGGTCCGGGACACCGCCGGCAACGACTACGGCATCCAGGTGACGTTCTTCCGCACGCGCCCGGGCGTGGCCGAGGACAACCCGAGCGCGTTCGCGCCGCGGCAGTTGTTGTTCGCCCACGCCGCGCTGGCGGATCCCCGCTTCGGCCGGCTGCGGCACGACCAGCGCGCGGCGCGCGCCGGGTTCGGCCTCGCCGAGGCCGCGCAGGACACCACCCGCGTCTGGATCGGCGACTGGTCGCTCGCGCTCGACGGCGGTGCGTACGCCGCGCGGATCGCGGCGCGCGATTTCGCCTTCGACCTGCGCTTCGCGGTGCGGCAGGCGCTGCTGCTCGAAGGCCAGGCCGGGTATTCGCGCAAGGGTCCCGAGCCGCGGCAGGCGAGCTACTACTACAGCCAGCCGCAGCTCGTAGTCTCCGGCAGCGTCGCCCTCGCGGGGCGCAGCGTCGCGGTCACCGGCACCGCGTGGCTCGATCACGAGTGGTCGACCGAAGTGATGGCACCCGGCGCGGCCGGCTGGGACTGGGCCGGGATCAATCTCGACGACGGCGGGGCGCTGATGGCGTTCCGGATGCGCGGCCGGGACGGGCGCGCGCTGTGGGCCGGCGGCACCCATCGGGACGCGCAGGGGAAGGTGCGCGTCTTCGCGCCCGACGAGATCGCGTTCAAGGCGCGGCGGCATTGGCGCTCGCCGCGCACGCAGGTCGACTACCCCGTGGAGACGACGCTGCGTGCCGGCGGAATCGAGGTCGTGCTGGCCCCTCTGCTGGACGACCAGGAACTCGACTCGCGGGCCAGCACGGGGACGATCTACTGGGAAGGCGCGGTTCGGGCACGGCAGGACGGCCGCGAGGTCGGGAAGGGGTACCTCGAACTGACCGGCTACGGGAAGCCGCTGCGGCTGTGACGACCGGCGCGGCGCGCGAGCGTTCTTGTCACATCACCATTGCCCGGCGAGCACGGCGCCGGCGGCGAGCAGCGTCCCGAACGCGACTTCGAGCATCACGGTGCGGAACAGCAGCGCGTTCTGCGCCGGCCCGGCCGGCGTGTGGGCGAGTGCCCGCGCCAGACGCCATCCCCACGGCAGCGCGGCAACGGGCAGCGCGTACCACGCGCTGCCCGCGACGGCGGCGAGCACGGCCGCGAGCGCGAACGGCGTGAGCACCAGCACGGCGTACAGCCGGATCGCGCCGGCGGCGCTGAGGACCACGGTGAGCGTGCGCCGGCCGGTCGTCGCGTCGTGCGCACGGTCGCGGAAGTTGTTGACCAGCAGCACGGCGGCGGCGTGCATGCCGATCGCCGCGGCGGCGATCCAGGTGGCGACGGCGAGCGTGCCGGCCTGCACCCAGTAGGCGCCGCAGACGGCCACCAGCCCGAAGAAGACGAACACGGTGAGCTCGCCGAACGGCGTGTACGCGATCGGGCGCGGTCCGCCCATATAGCCGATCGCGGCGAGCGTCGACGCGACGCTGGTGAGCACGATCGGCCAGCCGCCGCGGATCATCAGCGGCAGCGCGACCACCTGCGCGATCACGACCGCCGTGACGATCGCTCGCCTGACGGCACCCACTCCCAGCCAGCCGTTGGCCGTCGCGCGCGGCAGGCCGACCCGCGTCCCGGTTTCGCCGCCGCGCTCGGTGTAGCCGACGTCGTTCTGCAGGTTGGTCACGACCTGCATCAGCACCGCGGCGGCCAGCGCGATCAGCGCGATCAGCGGGTCGAAGGCACCGGCCAGCGACCACGCGAGGCAGGTGGCGACGATGACCGGAATCGTCGCGATCCACAGCGTCTTCGGCCGCAGCGCGATCCGCCACGCCAGGGCTGAGCCCGGGCGGACGGAGAGCGGCGCGGCGGCGGTTGGCATCGGTGCATCCATGGCGGGACGGGTGTCGTCGGGGCACGCGGCCCGGGTTGTGCGCGAAGCCACGGCCGTGAGCAGCGGATCGGCTGGAGAGGCGCGCGGTGCGGGCGATTATAGAGGAGTGGAGGGAGCAGGCTGGCGTCCGCGGTGGCGACGGGCGCGGACGCCGTGCGCCTGGCGCCCTGGTGTAAGCTCGCAATGCGGCGTACGTCGCGGGCGGCGTTGGCCGGCCCGCGCTGACGCCGCGGCGGCGGGATGTCCCCGCCCCGACCACGAGCGAAACGGGAGATCGAGATGGGATTGCTGGATTTCGTGAAATCCGCCGGTGAGAAGCTGTTTCATACCGGCGAGGCCAAGGCGAAGATCGACGAAGCAGCAGCTGCGCCCGCCGACACGGCGAAGGTCAAGGCGGCGAACGACGCGGCCGCGGACGCGATCAAGGCCTACATCGGCAGCCAGAGCCTGTCGGCGACCGGATTGCTGGTGAGCTTCGACGGGGCCGCCGGCACGGCGACGGTGTACGGCGTCGCGCCGGACCAGGCGACGATGGAGAAGATCGTCCTGTGCTGCGGCAACGTCTCCGGCGTGTCCAAGGTGAACAACATGATGAGCGTCGACCACAGCGCGCCGGAAGCGAAGTACTACACGGTCGTCTCGGGCGACAACCTGTCGAAGATCTCCAAGGCGAACTACGGCGACCCCAACAAGTACATGAAGATCTTCGAGGCCAACAAGCCGATGCTGACGCATCCCGACAAGATCTATCCGGGGCAGGTGCTGCGCATCCCGCCGCTGTAGCGGGGCGCCTGGATATCGTGGTCGACGACGGGCTGGCGACCGGCGCGACGATGGTCGCCGCGCTGCATGCCCTGCGCGCCCGCGATCCGCAGCGCCTCGTCTGCGCGGAGCCGATGCGCGGGAGCCCGTCAGCTTGAGCCAGAGCCGGGCCCGGTGACCCTGTCGAATAGTGACAGACTATCGATCGGATCGTTAATATGAATTGGATTAATCAGCGACGAGTTCCTACACTGGACCGTACGTTCAATGGTCCAACGAGGAGCTAGCCATGGCTGACAGCAAATGCCCGTTTGTACACAAAGCTGGAAGCGGTACCGCGATCCACGATTGGTGGCCGAACCAGTTGCATCTCGAAATCCTGCACCAGCATAGCCCCGAGTCCAGCCCGATGGGCGAGGACTTCAACTACGCCGAGGAATTCAAGAGCCTCGATCTCACGGCGGTGAAGAAGGACCTGACCGCTCTGATGACCGACTCGCAAGAGTGGTGGCCCGCGGACTACGGTCACTACGGCCCATTCTTCATTCGCATGGCGTGGCACAGCGCAGGCACCTACCGCACGGGTGATGGCCGCGGCGGCGCAGGGCATGGCAACCAGCGTTTCGCCCCCATCAACAGCTGGCCTGATAACGTCAATCTCGACAAGGCTCGTCGGCTGCTGTGGCCGATCAAGCAGAAATACGGCAGGAAGATCTCCTGGGCCGACCTCATCATTCTCACGGGCAACGTCGCGATGGAATCGATGGGCTTCAAGACCTTTGGCTTCGCCGGCGGACGCGAGGACATCTGGGCGCCGGAGATCGACGTCTACTGGGGCAATGAACGAAAGTGGCTGGACGACAAGGCTCGCTATTCGGGTGAACGCGATCTCGAGAATCCGCTTGCTGCCGTGCAGATGGGCCTGATCTACGTCAACCCGGAAGGCCCGGGCGGCCAACCCGATACGCTCGCATCCGGCCGCGACGTGCGCGAGACCTTCGCGCGCATGGCGATGAACGACGAAGAAACGGTGGCGCTGACCTGTGGCGGTCACACCTTTGGCAAATGCCACGGCGCAGGTGATGCCAAGCTGGTCGGACCCGAACCCGAGGCCGCCGGACTCGCCGAGCAGGGCTTGGGCTGGAAGAGCAGCTTTGCCAGCGGCAAGGGTGGCGATCAAATCGGCAGCGGCCTGGAAGGCTCCTGGACGCCGACGCCGACCCAGTGGGACATGAGCTATCTGGACATGCTGTTCGGCTACGATTGGGTGTTGTCCAAGAGCCCGGCGGGCGCGCATCAGTGGACGCCGAAGCAGGCGACCGACAGCAACATGGCACCGGCCGCGCACGACGCCTCGAAAAAAGTGCCGATCATCATGACCGAGGCGGACATGGCAATGCGCATGGACCCCATCTACGAGCCGATCGCGCGGCGCTTCCACAAGCACCCGGAAGAATTCGCCGACGCCTTCGCGCGCGCCTGGTTCAAACTGACCCACCGCGACATGGGGCCGCGTTCACGCTATCTCGGCTCCGACGTGCCCAAGGACGAATTGCTCTGGCAAGATCCCATTCCCGCCGCTGATCATCCCTTGATCGACGACCAGGACGTCGCCGCCCTCAAAGCCAAAGTGCTGGCGTCCGGGCTGAGTGTGTCGGAGCTGGTCTCGACCGCCTGGGCCTCTGGATCAACATTCCGCGGCTCCGACAAGCGTGGCGGCGCCAACGGCGCGCGCGTTCGACTTGCGCCGCAGAAGGACTGGGAAGTCAACCAGCCGACGCAGCTGGCCAAGGTTCTGGCCAAGCTCGAACGCATCCAGACTGAATTCAGCGCGGGTGGCAAGAAAGTCTCCATGGCTGACTTGATCGTGCTGGCGGGCTGTGCCGGTGTCGAAGAAGCTGCAAGGAAATCTGGCCACGCCGTGACGGTACCGTTCTCGCCGGGCCGCATGGACGCCTCAATGGAACAGACCGACGTGGATGCATTCGCCGTGCTCGAACCGATTGCCGACGGTTTCCGCAACTATCAGAAGGACAAGTACTCCGTCTCGGCCGAGGAGCTGATGCTCGACAAGGCGCAGTTGCTGATGCTCTCCGCGCCCGAGATGACGTTGCTGGTGGGGGGCATGCGCGCACTGAATGCCAACGTCGGACAGTCTCGGCACGGGGTCTTCACCAAACGACCGGGGGCTCTCACCAACGACTTCTTCGTCAACCTGCTCGACATGGGTACGACGTGGAAGCCCGTGTCGGACACCGAGGACGTGTTCGAAGGGCGCGACCGCAAGACTGGCGAGGTCAAGTGGACGGGCACTCGCGTCGATCTGATCTTCGGTTCCAATTCCCAGCTTCGAGCCATCGCGGAAGCGTACGCTTGCAGCGACGCGCAGCCCGCGTTCGTGCGTGACTTTGTGGCGGCGTGGACCAAGGTGATGAATCTGGATCGCTTCGATCTTGCGTGATCCTGGAGGATGGGCCTCAGAAGTCCCATGTCGCACCGCCTCGATCTGACATCGCGCGATCCCGATTCAGGTTGAGCCGGGGTTGAGCGCCAGCGAAACCCCGGCGAGCGCCGCAGGGTGACGCGATCGTGGTCTGGTTCCGCGGTCACCCGGGTTTCGCTGGTGCCCGATCGGGCGCACGAAATCGAGGTACGAAATCGGGTCAGCAGGGAAGTCTGGCTGTCACGCACTTGGCGTACAGGTCGCCGAGCCGGCGCTGCGGGTCGTAACGCGCCTTCAGCGCCGCATAGTCGGCGCGCCCGTAGGCCGACCAGAATTCGTCCTCGGTGAAGTACGAATCCGAATACAGTGACTTGAGACCCCCGCACGCAGCGACCTGGTGCTCGACCTTGCGGTTGAAGTGATCCGGCGGGTGTGCCGTGCGGCTCGTGACCGTATCCCAGAAGCCGAAGTTGACGTACACGGTGTCCGGACGCAGCGGGTAGAGCGCAAAGCGGGCGCCGGCACTGCCCGCGCGGATCGGGCAGATCCAGATCGGGCGGATGCCGATTTCCGCGTGCAGGAAGGCAAGGAACTCCGCCGCGCGATCGAGCGGGATGTCGACATCCTGGATCACCGCTTCGGAGCGCACGCCGCGCAGCCGGTCCAGGGCGCGGGTCGCGCCGACGCGGGCGTTCCAGCGCATGATCTTCTGATAGGTGACCGAGTTCAGACGCTTGCGCCCGAGCATCCGGCGCAGCACCGGGTGCTGCGCGCCGACGTTCTTCGAGCACCAGAACCAGTCGGTGTCCCAGCGCCAGAAATAGTCGCGCGTCGTGAGGAAATCCTCCTTTCGCTCGCGGATCGACCGGTAGTAGATGCGCTCGAAGCCGTAGTCGCTCGTGTACGGAGCGACGTCGGCGAAGCGGCCCAGCGTCAGGTAGATCTCGTCCGGCGCGAACGCCGTGCCGTCGAGGAAGTCGAGCCGCGCTTCGGCGCAGTGCCGCGCGACGGCGGCGAAGCAGGCGTCGGCATCGGCGTAGCGGACGTGCTCGAGCGCCACGAACGGCCTGACCGGAAGCGTGCGCGCGGTGACCGCGAGCGCGTAGCCGAGCGTGCCGTAGGAATTGGGGAAGCCGAAGAACAGATCGCGATGCTCGTTGTCGGGCGTGCAGGTGAGCACGCGGCCGTCGCCGGTCAGCACGTCGAGCGCGACCACGGTGTCGTGGACGAGGCCGCGGCGGAACGACGACGCCTCGATGCCCACGCCGGCGACGGCGCCGCCCAGCGTGATCGACTTGAGCTGCGGGACCACCGCGGGCATCGTGCCCTGCGCGAGCGTCGCGTCGGCCAGGTCGACGTAGCGGATCATGCCCTCGGCGCGGACCGTGCCGGCCGCCGGGTCGACCGCGATCACCTGGTCGAAGTGCGCGAGGTCGACCGCGTGGCCGCGGCGCGGCGCGCGGTCGCGAAACAGGTTCGACGTGGCCCGGGCGATGCCGACGCTGGCGCCGACGTCGGCGGAGTGCGCCGCGGCGTCGAGGTCCGCGGCAAGCCGCGCGAGCTTTTCAGCGTAGGCGCTCATCGGAGGACTTTCGTGGTGCGCACTCCGGTTCCCGAGCCCCGGGCGTCGTGGCGGGCGCGCCGGACTGCGTTTGCGCCGCGCGCCTGCATTCGCGCCCGTGGTGGTCCGGCGCCCGCCGTCAAGCCGCCGGCGGGTAGAGGAACGACCGGCTCATCGGGTACCCGGTCCCGACGTTGCCCTTGCTGACGGTCACCTGGAACAGATTGAGTTCCGGCGTCCCGCTGCGGAACACCTCGGCGCAGGACCACAGGTAGGTGCGCCAGATGCGGCGGAAGCGTTCGTCGAAGCGCTGCGGGTCGAGCGCGGAAATCGCCTCCCAGTTCCGGTCGAAGCGCTCGGCCCAGACGTCGAGTGTGAGCGCGTAGTGGCGGCGCAGGTTCTCGACGTCGAGGACCTCGAGCCCGCAGCGCTCCATACAGTCGATGGCCTGCGACAGGCTCGGAATCCAGCCGCCGGGGAAGATGTACTCGCGGATGTAGAACTCGGTGTCGCGCTTACCCACGTGGCCGATGAAGTGGATGACGCCGAGCCCGCCGGGCTTGAGCGCGTCGGCATGCGCGCGCACGACGGCGGGCAGCTCGTCGGGGCCGGCGTGCTCGAGCGTGCCGATCGACAGCAGCTTGTCGTACTGGCCAGGCATCTCGCGCATGTCGCACTCGACGACCGCGAGCTTGCCCTCGAGCCCACGGCGGGCGATCTCCGCGCGCAGCTCGGCGACCTGCTCGGTCGTCGCGTTGACGCCGGTGCCCAGCGCGCCGTAGTCCTCCCAGGCCTGGAACATCAGGCCGCCCCAGCCGCAGCCGACGTCGACGAAGGTCTCGCCGGGCGCGAGCCGCACCTTGCGGCAGACGTGGTCGATCTTGTTGCGCTGCGCCTCCTCCAGCGTCTTCGTGCCTTCCTTCCAGTAGGCGCAGGTGTACATCATGCCGGCGGTGTCGAGCCACGGCCGGTAGAACTCGACGCCGTGACCGTAGTGAAAGCGCGCGTTGGCCTTGGCGCGCGCGAGCGAGCGGTTGGAATGCCGCCACTCGTGCCGCGCGTTGCGCAGCTGCAGCAGCCGGTTGGGGACACGGTCGTAGCCGCTGGCGAATCCGGCGCGGAACATCAGCGCCAGGTCGCCGTCGACGTCGAGGTCGCCGTCGAAATACGCTTCGAACAGCCCGACGTAGCCGAACAGGACCACGCGCCGCTCGCCCCTGGCGTTGCGGAAGCGCAACGTGAACGCCGGCTCGGCGTCGAGCCGGCCGAGAATGCTGCCGTTGGCGAACTCGACCCGGAACGGGATGCCGGATTGCTCGGCCACCGCCGTGAGCCGGCGCTGCAGGACGCCGTCGAGCAGATTCGGCGCGAGGGCCGAAAGCGTCCCGTGAAGGACGGCGGAGCGATCGTCGTTCATCGGATTACGCTCGCCGCGTGGTGGGCGGGGCGGGGTGGAGCCATCGCGTGGTCTCCTGTAACGGCCTGGACAACTCGTCGCAACGTCGCGCGTGGACAACGCGCTTGCGGTGATTGTCGATCGGCAATGCGGTGATGCCGGTGACGGAAGTCATTCGCAGGCATGTCCCAGTCTGCGCGCAAGAATGCTTCGCTGCGGCGCACAAAACCGTGCTAGAATAGCGGGCTGCGGCGACCTGCGAAGTCGTTCACGGTTGCCCGCCGCAGGCAGCACCCCCAAGGCAGCCGGATCATCGGTTTCTAATCCCTCGGTTCATTCTCCCGGCAGTTCGAGTCTGAGCGGCAGCACCCGGTTAGCGACGATGGCTTTGCAGTCTGTCGCTCCGGTGCCCGCTCGTTGCGCGCGCCCGGCGCTCCTTTGGCTCGCTGTTTCCGACGGGAATGAACATGAAATTCGAAGAACTCAATCTGGCGCCGCCGCTGCTGCAGGCGATCAAGGCCTGCGGCTACGAAGAACCGACGCCGATCCAGGCGCAGACGATTCCGGCGCTGCTCGCCGGGAGCGACCTGATCGGCTCGGCGCAGACCGGCACCGGCAAGACGGCGGCCTTCGTGCTGCCGGCGCTGCATCGGCTCGCCACACCGGCGCCGCAGGCGAAGACGGCGCGGCGCGGCGTGGGCATGCCGCGGGTGCTGGTGCTGGCCCCGACGCGCGAGCTCGCGCAGCAGGTCGCCGACCAGGTCCTGCGCTACGGCCAGTTCCAGCGCGCGAAGACCGTGTGCATCTACGGCGGCGCGCCGTATCCGGTGCAGAACCGGCAGCTCGAGCGCGGCGTCGACGTGCTGGTCGCCACCCCGGGCCGCCTGATCGACCACCTCGACCGCGGCCGCATCGACCTGTCGGGGATCGAGATGCTGATCATCGACGAGGCCGACCGGATGCTCGACATGGGCTTCATCGACGACGTCGACCGCATCGCGGCGCTGACGCCGAAGTCGCGGCAGACGGTGCTGTTCTCGGCGACCTTCGACGGCGCCATCGCGCGCCTGTCCGCGCGCCTGCTGCGCGACCCGGTGCGCGTCGACGTCAAGGCGGAGCAGGCCGGGCCGCTCGCGATCGAGCAGCGCGTGCACTTCGCCGACGACCACGCGCACAAGCATCGCCTGCTCGACCACCTGCTCGCCGACACGGCGATGAGCCAGAGCATCGTCTTCATCGCCACCAAGCGCGACGCCGAGGCGCTGGCCACGCGGCTGCAGGGGCAGGGCCACGCCGCGGCCGCGCTGCACGGCGACATGAACCAGCGCGAGCGCACGCGCACGCTGCAGGACATGCGCCGCGGCGGCGTGCGCACGCTGGTCGCGACCGACGTCGCGGCGCGCGGCCTCGACGTCGCCGGCATCAGCCACGTGATCAACTTCGACCTGCCGCGGCAGGCCGAGGACTACGTCCACCGCATCGGCCGCACCGGCCGGGCCGGCGCGACGGGCATCGCCGTGTCGCTCGCCAACCACGGCGACCGCGGTGCGCTGCGCCAGATCGAGCGCTACACGGGATCGGCGATCGCCGCGCACGTCATTCCCGGGCTGGAGCCGCGGGCGCGCTCGCAGGGAACCGCGCCGGCGCACCGCGCGCCGCGCGGCGAGACGGGAGCGCGCCATCGCGGCGCCGGCCCAGGCAATCACGCACCGGCCAACTCGTGGTCGGCGCAGCGCTCGTTCGGGCGGCCCGATGCGCCGCGCTCGTCGCGTTCCGGCCCCCCGGCCGGCGGGCAGCGGCGGGACGGCGCGTCGCGCTTCCACGACGGTGGGGGCAAGAAGGGCGGGCGTTCCTGGTAGCGAGGGACCGCCAAGGCCGACGACGGCAGCCTGAGTCGGCGGGGCGCTCGGCGCGTGCGTGCCTCCGACCGGCCGACCCGGTGACGATCGGCGGACGGTGCCGCGACTAGGGCGCGCTGCCCGTGGCGAGCCGCTTGAGCGCCGCAGCAGCAGCGGCAGGAACCACACCGCCAGCGTGAGGCCGCCGAGCGTGGCGGCGACCGGGCGCTCGAAGAAGACGAACAGGTCGCCCTCCGACTTTATCATCGACGTCACGAAGTTCTGCTCCAGCATTCCGCCGAGCACGACGCCGAGGATCGCCGGCGCGATCGGGAATCCGTTGCGCTCCAGCACGAAGGCGGCGAAGCCGGCGATGAGCATGACGACGACGTCGAAGGTCGTGTTGTTGATTGCGAACGCGCCCACGACGCAGAACAGCATGATCACGGGCATCAGCACGGCCCGGGGCACGCGCAGGATGTTCTTCGCGACCTTGATGCACGCGAATCCCATCGGCACCATGATGAGGTTGGCGATGATGAACAGCAGGTACACCGCGTAGATGTTCTGCGGGTTGTTGATGAACAGCATCGGCCCGGGGTTCATGTTCTTCATGTAGAGCACGCCGATGACGATTGCCGTGATCGAGTCGCCGGGGATGCCGAAGACCAGCGCCGGGATCCAGGCGCCGGCGAGCGCCGCGTTGTTGGCCGAGCTCGCCTCGACGATGCCCTCGACGTGTCCCGTCCCGAACTTCTCCGGTTCCTTCGACGTCTTGCGGCTGATCGCATAGGCCATCCACGCCGCGATGTCGCCGCCGGCCCCGGGCAGCGCGCCCACCACGGTGCCCAGCACGCTGCCTCGCAGGAACTGGCGCGGGTACTTCTTCGCGAGCCCCCACACGCCCCGGAAGACGTTGCCCACCGCCTTGCCCTGCAGCTCGCGCTGCGCGTTGGTGTCCACCGCGAAGCGGATGATCTCCGAGATCGCGAACATTCCGATCATCATCGGGATCAGCCCGACCCCGCCGAGCAGTTCGGTGTTCCCGAACGTGAAGCGCGGGATCGCGGCAGGGTTGTTGAGCCCGATGCTCGCCACCAGCAGCCCGAGCAGCAGCGACACGAAGCCCTTCAGCGGCCGGTCCGAGGTCATGAACACCGCGCAGGTCAGACCCAGCAGCACCAGCCAGAAATACTCGAACGAGCTGAACTTGAGCGCGAACTCGGCGAGCGTCGGGGCGCCGATGATGAGCACCGCCGTGCCGAACAGGCCGCCCATCGCCGAGAAGACCAGGCCGGCGCCGAGCGCCAGCTCGGCCTGGCCCTTGCGGGTCATCGCGTAGGCCTCGTCGGTGTACGCGGCCGACGCCGGGGTTCCGGGCATGCGCATGAGGCAGCCCGGGATGTCGCCGGCGAAGATCGCCATCGCCGTGGCGGTCACGATCGCCGCGACCGCCGGGATCGGGCTCATGAAGAACGTCACCGGCACCAGCAGCGCGGTGGCCATGGTCGCGGTCAGGCCGGGGACGGCGCCCACGAACAGCCCGAACATCGACGCGCCCACCATCACGAGGATGTTGTAGGGCTCGAACACCATCGCGAACGCCTGCAGCCACGCGTCGCTCATCGTGTTCCCCTCGACCGCGCGCCCGTCGCTCGACGGTCACCGGGCCTGGTCACCGCAACGGCGCGGCAGCGGCGCTGCCGGGCGCGTCGCGCCGCAACGCTACACCAAAGCGCGTGCCGTGAATACGGGCCGGCGGGGAGGGACGCCGCCCGCCGGCGTGTCTCGACCTGCGGTGATCGAGGCCACGCTGACCCGGGCGTTCGGCGGCGCGCAACGGACGCCCCGGCCCGGGGCCGTCGAGCTCAGTGCGCGCCGGACAGCCCGCCGAACCGGCGCCCGAACGCCGCGTCCGCCGGCGGCAGCGCGCCGTTTTCGCCCTCGAGCGTGGCCATGAGGTGCCGCTCGCTCGCGCGCCAGGTCAGCCGGTAGAAATCGCGGCACAGCGCGAATGCCGCCGCGCCCGGCCAGTCGAGCGGCAGCAGCGCCGCCGGCAGCCGCGGATCGCGCAGCAGCGCGCGGCGGTAGGCGTGGATCAGCAGCGTGCGCACGACGAAGCATTGCTCCGGATCGTGGTCGTCCTCGGCTCGGGTGCGGAATCGCTCGATGAGCGTGCCGAAGCGCAGGAGCAGATCCCGGTAAAGCATCGCGACGCCGGTCAGATCCCACGCCTGCGGCACCCGCGCCGCGAGCGTCTGTCCGCCGGCTGCCGCGTCGTCGGTGGCACGGACGACGACCACGCGAGCCGCGCACCCGATGCCTGCAGGATCGCGGGAAGCGCACTGTCGGCCTGCGCCGGCCGCGCGCGCACACCGGCGCCGAACTCGCCGAATCCGGCCCACTGCAACTCCGCGGCCAGTGCGCGGCGTTCGCCGGGCGCGAGGCCGTCGACGAGGACCAGATCCCAGGTGCCGTCCCAGCGGTCGTCCGGCAAGGTGTAGATTCGCTGGTGTGCCTCGGCGAAGCGCCGGGCGCCGTCGGGCGTCAGCGCATAGAGGCTGCGCCGGCCGATCGGCGTGGCCGCGCAGCCATCCCTGCCGCGCGAGGCGGAAGACGCTGGTGCGCACGAGGCGCTCGTTGATGCCGAACGGGGCGAGCAGCCGGATGAGGCCGGGCAGCACGGTCGCGCCGCCGTGCGGCGCGATGGCGTCGCCCCAGACGGTGACGATCAGCGACGAGGCGCGCGGCGGTTCACGCTCCATCTGGCGCGCGATCCAGCGCCGGACCTGCGGATCGGAGCGCGGCGCGCGCGCCGGCGGGGCGGAAGCGGCGGGCATCATCGGCACTCCTGCCGGGCGATGGGGGCGCCGGCTTCATGTGATACAGAAATTGCGTCTCGATTGAGAAAAGTGTATCGTTTCCAGCCGGCCGCCGCCAGTCCTCGCGCGCATCGACTCGCCGGCGCGGCGGGGGCCGGCAGTCCCGGCAAGCGGAGGAACCATGTACGCGCAGATGGTGGAAACCGGCGTCAAGGCGGTCCGCACGACGGCCGACATGTCCGACGACGAGCGCGCGTTCCAGGCGCGCATCGACGCCGACGTCAAGGTCGAGCCCAAGGACTGGATGCCCGACGCGTACCGCAAGACGCTGATCCGGCAGATCTCGCAGCACGCGCATTCGGAGATCGTCGGCATGCTGCCCGAAGGCAACTGGATCACCCGCGCGCCGACGCTGAAGCGCAAGGCGATCCTGATGGCCAAGGTCCAGGACGAGGGTGGTCACGGCCTCTACCTGTACTCCGCCGCGGAGACGCTGGGCACCTCGCGCGACCGGATGACCGCCGACCTGCTCTCGGGCAAGGCCAAGTACTCCAGCATCTTCAACTACCCGACGCTGACCTGGGCCGACATCGGCGCCATCGGCTGGCTGGTCGACGGCGCGGCGATCATGAACCAGATCCCGCTGTGCCGCTGCTCGTACGGGCCCTACGCCCGCGCGATGGTGCGCATCTGCAAGGAGGAGAGCTTCCACCAGCGGCAGGGCTACGACATCATGCTGGCGCTGTGCCGCGGCACGCCCGGAGCAGAAGGCGATGGCGCAGGATGCGCTCGACCGCTGGTGGTGGCCGTCGCTGATGATGTTCGGGCCCTCGGACGCCGAGAGCGTGCACAGCGCGCAGTCGGCGGCGTGGAAGATCAAGCTGCTGTCCAACGACGAGCTGCGCCAGCGCTACGTCGACCAGACGGTGCCGCAGGCCGATTTCCTCGGCATCACGATGCCCGATCCCGACCTGAAGTGGAACGCCGAGCGCGGCCACTACGACTTCGGCGCCATCGACTGGTCCGAGTTCTACGCGGTGGTCAAGGGCCACGGCCCGTGCAACCGCGACCGGCTCGCCACGCGCGTCGAAGGCGTGGGAGGATGGCGAATGGGTGCGCGAGGCGGCGATGGCGCAT
>CAVYID010000006.1:0-201641 GCA_963768535.1 uncultured beta proteobacterium
CGAGGTGTGGGGGCAGACCATCGCCGCGGCGATCGTCGCCGAGGGTGCGCCGCCGCCGGACGCCGCGCTGCTCGACTACGTCAACCGGCGGCTCGCGCCGCACAAGCGGCCGCGGCGGGTCTGCTACGTTGAGCGCTTCCGCATACGCCGGCGGGCAAACTCGACCGCGACGCGCTGCCGGCCTTGGCCCGGCCGTTGCGCCCGCTCGGGCGCGAAGACGCTCACCGCGCCTGACGCGACGTCCCACGCGCCGGCGCGGCGGCAGGTCGCTGCGTTCCAACGCACGATTCCATGTTGACGGCGCCGCCGACACTGTATGCTGTCGTCATTTTGATCCAGGGACGGAAATGAAAACCGAGCGTCGTTCGGCCGTTTGCACTTGGGTGGTCCGGCTGTGCCTGGCGCTCGTCGCCGCGATCCCGATCGGGGCCGCCGCGGCGGGCGCCAATTACCAGGGCATGTGGTGGAACGCGCCGGCGGCCTCGGAATCGGGCTGGGGCGTCAATTTCGCGCACCAGGGAGACACCATCTTCGCGACCTGGTTCACGTTCGGGAAGGACGGCAAGCCGCTCTGGCTGGTCGCCGCCGCCAACCGCACCGCGCCCGGCGTCTATGCGGGCGACGTCTACACGGGAACCGGATCGCCGTACAACCAGGTCCCGTTCAATCCGGCCCAGGTCGCCCCGGCGAAGGTCGGGACCGCGACGCTGACCTTCGACGGCGACGACAGCGCGACGTTCGCGTACACGGTGAGCGGCTCCTCGCAGGTGAAGAATCTCGTGCGGCAGGTGTTCGCGGACCCGGTGCCGACGTGCAGCTGGGACAGCGGGCGGGATCCCGCCACGGCGACCAACTACCAGGACATGTGGTGGGCCTCGCCGCCGGGCTCCGAGTCGGGCTGGGGCATCAACTTCGCGCACCAGGGCGACACCCTCTTCGCGACCTGGTTCACGTACGGCGAGGACGGCAAGCCGCTGTGGCTGGTCGTCGCGGCGAACCGTACGCGCCGGCCGGCGTCTACACCGGCGCGCTCTACCGGGGTACGGGGCCGGCGTTCGACGCGGTGCCGTTCGACCCCACGCAGGTCGTCGCGACTCCCGCGGGCACGGCGACGTTCACGTTCTCCGACGGCAACAACGCGACGTTCGCCTTTACCGTCGACGGGGTGCCGCAGTCCAAGGCGATCACGCGGCAGGTGTTCGTGCCGCCCGGAACGATCTGCGAATCGTCGTCCGCACCCCCGTTCACGTTGTCGCTGTCCGCGCAGTCGCTGCTGCTGGTGCCCGGGGAGTCCCGCGACGTCTACGTGACCGTCACGCCGCGCAGCGGTTACAGCGGCAACGTCGCGCTCGCCGCGTCCGGCCTGCCCGGCGGCGTCAGCCACCAGTTCCTGCCGGCCAGCGTCGCCGCGGGACCCGATCCGGTCTCGGCCATTCTGCGTCTCTCGGTTTCCGGCTCGGCGCCGGCGACCGCCGCGCCCGGCACGCTCACCGTCAGCGGCCAGGACGCCCAGGGGGCGGAGGGCGCGATCACCCTCGCGCTCGGCGTCGCCGCGCCGGGTGATCCCGTCGCCGCGCGCCTTGCCGCCATCGCCGCGGTCGAGGAGCAATGCCGGCAGCTCGGCAGCCAGGGCCTTGCCGGCGCGGCCTTCCTGCAGGCGGTCGCCGCGTTCATGGCGACGCGCCCCGAATACAAGGCCGCCGGCGTCGATCTCGAGAGCCTGAGTGCGTGGGGCCGCTTCCAGGACGGTCAACTCCACGTGGTCGCCGCCAACCGGGAGCCCGCGCCCCGCACGGCGGCCGCCGTGCGCAGGAACATCCCGGCCAAGAGCGCGGACGTGCCGCAGGCGACCAAGGCGCGCCTGCTGCACTCGTTCGGACCCAACTTCGAGGGGCAGACGCCGGTCAACGACATGCGCGGCTACCTGCAGGGCAAGGGCTGGACCGTGCGCGCCGGCGCGGAGGGCGACGCCCACGTCGGCACGCTCAAGGGCACCGTCGGCGACGGCTTCTTCTACATCAACACCCACGGCGGCCGCGGGGAGGTGGACGACCCGAGCGAACCCGACGGAAAGATGTACTCGATCCAGTCGTCGACGCTCGTCGACGACGACTACCAGAAGGTGTTCGCGGCGGACCTCGCGGCCCTGCGCCTCGTCCATTTCACGGCGCACAACGGAGAGCAGATCAGGATCCTCGGCGTTCCGGTGATGGGCGACTGGGACACGCGCTACGGCATCACCTACCGCTTCGTCGATGCGTACATGAGCTTCGCCAGCGGCAGCGTCGTCCTCGTCAACGCCTGTTACAGCAGCCGCAACGCGTCGTTCGTCAACGCCTTCCTGCGCAAGGGCGCCGGCGTCTACCTGGGCTGGTCCGAGAAGCTGTCCTCGGGCACCGCTTACGAGTCGGCGCCGTACTTCGTCGACCGGATGCTGGGCGCGAACCGGCACGCGATGAAGGAGACCCCGCCGCAGCGGCCGTTCGCCTACGACCTCGTCCTCCAGGACATGGCGAAGAAGGGGCTCGACACCGACAAGGCGACGGGCGGCAAGCTCCAGGCGACGGTGAAGTCCAGCCTTGCGCATCCGCCGATCTTCGCGCCGAGCATCCGCTACGTGCAGGTCGACGAGTACGCGCAGACGCTGCGGCTCATCGGCGAGTTCGGCACCGGGACCCCGAAGGTCACCGTCGGCGGCACGGAACTCGCGCTCAAGCCGTCGGCGCCCGACGAGATCGTCGCCACGCTCCCGCTGACGGGGGCCGGGTCCAGCGGCGACGTCGTCGTCGAGCTCCGCGGCGTGAAGAGCAACGCGCGGCAGTTGAGCGAGTGGACGATCCCGCTGAAGTACTCGTGGGTCGACGCGTACGACATCCCGGGACACAAATTCCAAGGCAACGGCTCGCTGCGCCTGCGCGCCGACATCGGCGGCTATCGGCTGCTGCCGGGCGAGGCGCCGAAGTACCTCGAGCGCGGCGGCGCCCCGACCCGCGACAGCGCACTGCCGCTCACCGCCTCCGGGTCGTACACCGACGGCGACTGCACGATGACGCTGAGCGGCACGGGCAACTACGTCAGTCCGGCGGCGCTGGGCGGGGTGCCCGGGGTCGTCCTCGCCAGCGCCTTCGGGTTCGACGGCGACACGCGCAAGGGTTCGCTGGGCCTCGCGTTCGGCTTCCTGGAATCGCCGCACACGATGACGTTCTCGGGGCCCGGCTGCCCGGGGGGATCGTATCCGATCGCCCCGACCTTCGGCCTGCTCGACGGCGCCACCGACCTCCCCGCAGACCAGACGGACAACCCGCCGACGCTGCAGCTGCCGGCGATCTGGTTCACCCTCACGCCGAGCTTCGGGCTGCCGGCGACCAACGCGACGTATTCCGATTTCGGGGGAACGCTCACGGTATCGTGGCCTGCCGTGCCGGCGCAGACGCCGCCGCGGGATACCGCCGACGCCGGCAAGTAGCGGGCACGGCACGCGGTCGGCGGGCGCGCCGCGCACTTCGTACCCTGCCGCCCGCCGGGCGCGCGGCGTCGGTGCACCTCGCCATCGGCCTCGCGGCGACCGCCGAGCGGCGCCAGCCGCCCGGCCATCCCGTCACATCCGGTCGAAGCGGCGGTAACCGACCGCTTCGGCGATCGCCTCGGCGCCGATCGCCTCCGCACCGGCGAGATCGGCGATCGTGCGCGCCACCTTGAGGATCCGGTGATACGCGCGCGCCGACAGCGACAGCCGTGCCATTGCCTGCGCCAGCAGCGCGGCGCCGGCGGCGTCGACCGGGCAGTGCGTGGCGACCTCGCGCGGCGTCAGGCGCGCGTTCGGCTTGCCCTGGCGCTCGTGCTGCCGGTCGCGCGCCGCGGCGACCATCGCCCGCACCGCGGCGCTCGTCGCGCTGCGCGCGCCGCCGCGATGCCCCTCCGCCGGAACGCCTGCGAGTGCCTCGACCGCCACCGCCGGCACCTCGACGCCGAGATCGATGCGGTCGAGCAGCGGCCCGGACACCCGCGCCCGGTAGCGCACGATCCGGTCCGGCGTGCAGTGGCAGCGGCCGCTGGCGTGGCCCAGCCAGCCGCAGGGGCAGGGGTTCATCGCGGCGACGAACTGGAACTCCGCCGGAAAGCTGCACTGCCGCGCCGCGCGCGAGATGTGGATCACGCCGGATTCGAGCGGCTCGCGCAGCACCTCCAGCACGCGCGCGGTCCCATTCCGGCAGCTCGTCGAGGAACAGCACGCCCAGATGCGCGAGCGAGATCTCGCCCGGCCGCGGATTGCTTCCGCCGCCGACCAGCGCGACGCCGCTCGCCGTGTGATGCGGCGCGCGGTACGGGCGCACGCCCCAGGTCGCCGGCGCGAAGCTGCCGGTGAGCGAGGCGATCGCCGCGCTCGCCAGCGCCTCGTCCTCGGACAGGGGCGGCAGGATTCCCGGGAGGCGCTGCGCCAGCATCGACTTGCCGCTGCCCGGAGGACCGGTCATCAGCAGGCTGTGGGCGCCGGCTGCGGCGATGGTGAGCGCTCGCTTCGCATGATCCTGGCCGCGGACGTCGGCAAGGTCGGGGACCGCCGTCGCGTCGGTACCGGGGCCTGGCGGCGACGCCCTCAGCACCGCGAGCGGCGTCCGCCCGGCGAGGTGCGCGCACACTTCGAGCAGGCTGCGCGCCGGATGCACGACCGCATCGCGGACCAGCGCCGCCTCGCCTGCGCTCGCCTGCGGCAGCACGAACGCGCGGCCGGCGCGGCGCGCGGAGAGCGCCATCGGCAGCGCGCCGCGGATCGGGCGCAGCTCGCCGGTCAGCGCCAGTTCGCCGGCGAATTCATGCGTGGCGAGCGGCGCCTGCGGGAGCTGGCCGGTGGCCGCAAGCACGCCGAGCGCAATCGGCAGGTCGAAGCGGCCGGACTCCTTGGGCAGGTCGGCGGGCGCCAGGTTGACCGTGAACTTGCGCGGCGGGAAGTCGAAGTTCGCGTTCTGCAGCGCGGCGCGAACGCGGTCGCGCGCCTCCTTGACCTCGGTTTCCGGCAGCCCGACCAGGTTGAACCCGGGCAGACCGTTGCCGGCGTGGCACTCGACGGTGACCAGCGGCGCGTCGAGACCCGCGAGACCGCGCGACAGGACGACGGCGAGTGACATCGGCGACAGTGGCTGCGAAGCGAGCGATCGGGATGCGTCCAGTCTGAACCCGACGGCGGCGGCGCGCCTTCGTCCACTCGGCCGAGGGACGGGTCACGACGACCAAAGGTGGCTTGCACGGCAGGACTCAGCTCGACGGTTCCCCGTCGCCCGGCGCCGGCTCGAGGATCTCGAAACTCACTCCCGCCTCGGCAAACATCGACGTCGAACTCCTGACGTCATCGGCCCAGCGTTCACTGAACGCCGACAGCGGCTTGGCACTCACGACCCGCATGACGCCGGCTTGAATGAGCTTCGCGGCGCAGCGCGCACACGGCGGATGGGTGACGTAGATCGTGCAGTTCTCGACGCTGCGGGTGGCGAACAGCAGCGCGTTTTCTTCGGCGTGAATGGTTCTGCGCAACCGTTCCTCCCGGTTCGCGAGAACTTCGGCATCGTCGGCGACGGTGCGCGGCAGGCCGTTGAAACCCAAGGCGACGACACGATTCTTGGTGTCGACGATGGCGGCGCCGACCTGGGTCGACGGGTCCTTGGACCAGCTCGAGACCAGCTGCGACAGGCCGATCATCCGATGGTCCCACTTGCTGAAGGCCACGATCACGCTCCTTGTCTGGACTGGCTCGAACGCCGGGCGCGGGCATTGTCCTCGGCGACGACCCCTTCGACCGAAGCGGATGCGCCGTGACCGGGCACCATGCCTAGCGGTAAAAGGCCTCCACCTTGCCCTTGAGCTTGATCAGCAGCGGACGGCCGTTGCGGTCCAGCGTCTTGCCCGCCGGCACCTTGACCCATCCTTCGCTGATGCAGTACTCCTCCACGTCTCTGCGCTCCGTGTCGTTCAGCCGGATGCCGATGGCGTGCTCCAGCACGGCAACCACGTGGTGGGGGCTGCGCGGGTCCACGGACAGGCGGTCGGGCAGGGGCGGGCGTTGGGGGTCGTCGTTCATGGCGCGCTCGGGGTTCTCGAATCCCCCAAATCTAACTCAAATTCACATGGTCATCCTGCTCAGCGCCGCACGAGCCGCCTCTTCGCGGGTCCGGCCCGGTCGAGACGGACACCGGACGTCGCGATCCGGGAGTAGTGTCCCGCGATCGTAGCAACCGGTGAAACCCGAGGGGCTTGCGCCGCCGCCCGTTGTGCGCCCCCACGGTTCCCGCTGGCCTGGACTCGATCCGCCCGGCGAGCGCCGCCGTATCATTCCCGGCGACCGTCCGGCGAGGTGGCGCCCGGGAGCATACTCGAGCGGCGCGCGCGCCACACGGAGGAAACCTGCACATGGACAAGATCAGCATGCAGTTCAGCCTGTTCTCCGCGTTCTACTCGCCGCTGATCTCGACGATGTCGGGCGGATTCCTGAAGGCGGAGGGCCTGGAGCCGCAGTGGTCGGTTTCGCCGCCGGGCGTCCCGGCGCTGGCGGCCCTGCAAGACGGCTCAGCCCACGTGGTCCAGTCGGCGTTGAGCCAGGGCTTCGCGTCGCTCGACAACGGCGCGACGCCAGCCGCGGTGCACTTCGCGCAGGTCAACGAGATGGACGGCTTCTTCCTCACCGGACGCGAGGCGGACCCCGCCTTCGCCTGGAACAAGCTGGAAGGCGCCGAAGTCGTCATGTTCGGCGGCGGGCAGCCGCTGGCGATGTTCAAGTACGCCTGCCACAAGGCGGGCATCGACTTCGACCGGATAAGACCGATCTGCCCCGGCGGGCCTGCCCAGATCGACGCTGCCTTTCGCCGCGGCGACGGACGCTACGTGCAGCAGCAGGGCCCGTACCCGCAGCAATTGCAGGCCGACGGCGTCGGCCACGTCGTCGCGCAGGTCGGCCGGCAGATCGGGCCCTGCGGCTTCTCCAGCCTCGCGGCGACGCGCGACTGGCTCGAGACCGACATGGCGAAGGCGTTCATGCGCGCCTATCGCAAGACGCGGATCTACATGAACGAGGCGCCGGCCGCCGAGATCGCCAGGGCCGAGAAGCCGTACTTTCCCGGCATCGACGAGGACGTGCTCGCCGATTGCATCGCCACGTATCAGGCGCTCGGCTGCTGGACGCCGCACGCGGAAATCACGCCGGCCGCGTACGAAAGGACGCTCGACGTCTTCGAGTACGTCGGCCAGCTGAAGCGGCGTTATCGCTACGACGAGGTCTGCACGGCGCCGCCGGCGGCGGACTGAGCCGCCCCGACAAAGCGACGCCGACGCGCGCGCGCGAAAGCGCGAACCGCGCTAGCGCACCGGAATCGGGGTCGCCGGATCGACGGCGACGACGGTGACGCTGTTCTGCGGCGAGCCCTCGATCACCCGGTCGGAGTAGGTGAGATAGACCAGCGTATTGCGCTTGCGGTCGATCATGCGCACCACGCGGATCTTCTTGAACACCAGCGAGATCCGTTCGGTGAACATGTCCTCCTGCGCCGGCAGCGGCTTGGCGAACGTGATCGGCCCGACCTGCCGGCAATCGATCGACGCCTCGGACCGGTCCTCGGCGATCCCCAGCGCGCCCTTGATGCCGCCCGTCTTGGCGCGCGAGACGTAGCAGGTGACGCCGTTGACCTTCGGGTCGTCGTGCGCGTCGACGACGATCTTGTGGTCGGGGCCGATGAGCTTGAACACCGTGTCGACTTCCCCGATGGGCTCGGCCGGAACCGGCCCGGAAAGCACCAACAGCAGCAAGGCAGCGAGTTTTCGCATGGCAGGGGCCTCGACAGGTTCTCCGGATTCGCCGCCGCTCGGAAACCGGCGGCGACGCGATGACCGATGATATCCCCCCGGAGCCCGCGGTTTCATCGAGGCCCGGCTTGGCAGCGGGCCCGTGTGCCACACTTCCGGCGGCCGCCCTCCGGAGGACAGCGATGCCCGCACCCGTGCCCGATCCGTTGCCACGCCCCTACCCTGCCGGCATCTCGCTGGTGCGCCGATCGGCGCGCGGAAGCGCGTCGGCCCCGGACGCGACCACGATCGACGCGATCGAGGCCTGGCTGCTGGACGAGGCGATGTCGGAGAACGACATGCTGTCGCTGGCCGAGTCGCTGTGGTGGCGCATCGCCGCCGCCGGCCTGCCACTCGACCGGGCCAGCCTGCACGTGGGAACGCTCCACCCGCAGGTGTACGGATTCGCGTGGAACTGGGAGCGCGCCGACGGCGTCTGCGACGAACTTCGGATCGCCGAGTCGGTGCTCGACTACGACGGCTATCGCCTGGCGCCGCTGTTTCGCGTCATCCAGCACGGCGAGACGTTTCGCGGCGACCCCCGGGACCCCGCGCTGGCGAGCCGGCATCCGTTCCTGACCGACCTCGCCGGGCGCGGCATTACCGAGTACATCGCGCTGCCGCTGCGCAGCGGCGGGGCCTATCACAACGCCGCCACGGTCGCGACGCGGCGCCCGGGCGGCTTCTCCGACGACGATCTCGCCGCGCTGCGGCGCCTGCTCCGGGTCTTCGCGCTGCACGTCGAGCGCCACATCGTCCTGCGCATCGCCGGCAACGTGCTGGACACCTACCTCGGCTCGTCGGTCGGTGCCCGGGTGCTGGGCGGATCGATCAAGCGCGGCGCGGGCGAAGCGCTGCACGCGATCATCTGGGTGTCCGACCTGCGCGGCTACACCGACCTGTCCGACCGGGTCTCGGGCCCGGAGATGATCGCGCTGCTCAACGCCTATTTCGAGCGGCTGGCGGGTGCGGTCCTCGCGCGTAGCGGGCAGGTGCTGAAGTTCATCGGCGACGGCCTGCTCGCGGTGTTTCCGTTCGTGGCCGGTGCCGACGAAACCGAAATCGCCGAGACCGCGCTCGCCGCGGCCGAGGAGGCGCTGCGCGCGGTCGACGCGCTCAACGCCGACCCGCCCTCGGGAATCGCGTCGATCCCGGGCTGGCGTCCGCTGCGCACCGGCATCGCGCTGCACGAGGGCGATGTGTTCTTCGGCAACGTCGGCGCGCCCGACCGCCTCGACTTCACGGTGATCGGCCGGGCGGTGAACGAGGCGAGCCGGGTGGAAGCGCTGACCAAGACGCTGCGGCGATCGATCCTCGTGACCGAGCCGGTGGCCCGCCGCGTGCGGCGGCCGCTGGAGCCCATGGGCGAGCATCCGCTGCGCGGTCTGGCGACGCCGGTGTCGCTGTTCAGTCCGGCTTCCTGACGGCGCGGCGGTGCCGTAGGGGGGGCCGGCAGCGTCGACCGCGCCCGCGCGTGGCAACGGCGTGCCCGCGACCGCGGCTGCCGCTCAGGACTTCGCGTACCAGGACTTCACGCCGGGATGGTCGCGCACGGCATCGTGCACGCCCACGAGCCTGGGGCAGCCGGCAAAGATCGTCGCCGGAATGTGGTCGACCTTGCCGCCGATGAACCAGCGCACCGCCATGTGCAGCTTGAGGTCGACGACGTGGAGCTTCGCGCCGGAGAAGAACGGCTCGCCGGGAATGTTCCTTTCCGCCGCCCTCGCCCATGCCGGCAGGAAGCCCGCGACGAGCGCCTCGCGCGCGGCCTTCTTTTCGGCGTCGCCCATGCGGATGGTCGGGGCGACGACGGCGCGCAGATCCTCAACGTGCTCCATCATCCCTTCGTGCTGCGCCGCCTCGAAATCGTCGGCGGGGTGCAGGCCGTGACGGCGACCGATCAGCACCAGGATGGCGTTGGAGTGCGCGAGCGGGGGGTGTCCCGGCAGCTCGAGGACGGGCAGCCCGCCGTAGGGCATCCGCTCCTTGGTCGCAGGCCAGTCGGCGCCCTTGATGCGCACGTCGTCAAAGTCGATGCCGGCGAGGTGCAGCGCGAGGCGGCACTCCTCCCCGCGGCTCACGGGAGCGTCGAAGTAGGTCAGTCTGGGTTTGTTCATGGCGCGCAAGCGTAGCACAGCGGTACCACGGTCCGGGGCGTGGACCGGATTTGCCGGCTTCCGTCGACGCGGATGCCCGCGATGGCACTGGCGGTCGAGGGAAGCGCGATTTGGTAGAGTTCGCGACGCGCGTCAGGTCGTCCATCGCGCACCGCCATCACCGGCCGACAGGACATGCTCGAATCGCACCTGCACTCGCTGATCGCCTGGTTGTCGGCGCACCCGCTTGTTGCGATGGGCGCCGTCTTCGCCGCGGCCGCGCTCGAAGCGCTCGCGTCGTCGGGACCGTGATCCCGGGCAGCTCGATCGTCATGCTCGGCGGCGTGCTGATCGGACTCGGGGCGCTCGACCCCTGGCCGACCGCCGTGGCGGCCGTGATCGGCGCAATCGTCGGCGACGGCTTGAGCTACTGGCTCGGCCACCACTACCGGGAGCGGCTGCCGCAGCTGTGGCCGCTGTCGCGTTACCCGCAATGGCTCGCGCGCGGACAGGCGTTCTTCGCGCGCCACGGCGGCAAGAGTGTCTTCTTCGGCCGCTTTCTGAGTCCGGTGCGCGCCTTCATTCCCGTGGTGGCCGGCATGGCAAACATGCCGCCGGCGCGGTTCTACGTCGCGAACGTGCTGTCGGCGTGCGCCTGGGCCGGCGCCCACCTCGTACCCGGATGGCTGTTCGGCGCGTCGCTGCAGGTTGCCGGCGCGGTGAGCGGGCGGCTCGCGCTGATGCTGGTCGCCGTGGCGGTCGTCCTGTGGGTGATCGGCAAGCTGGTGCACGCCGCCCTCACCCGGACGTGGCCGCGGATCACCGCGCTGCGCGACGGCATGGTCGAGCGCGCGCGGCGCGGATCCGGCGCGACGGCGCGGATCGTGCTGTCGCTGCTCGATCCGGCACGGCCCGAGTCGCCGGCGCTGCTGGCCGGCGCGCTGGTCCTGATCGGAGGCGCATCGGTATTCCTGGGCATCCTCGAGGGCGTCCTCGCGGAGGATCCGCTGATCGGGCTCGACCAGTCGGTCTACCAGGCGCTGCAGAACGTGCGCACGGCGTGGGCAGACCGGGTGATGGTGTTCATCACCGGGCTGGGCGGCACGCCGGGAACGCTTCCCGTCATCGTCGCCACGGCGGGGTGGCTCGCGTTCAAGCGCCGCTGGCGCACGCTCGCCTACTGGCTGGCGGCCGCCGGCTTCGCCGAGGCCGTCGTGCTGCTGCTGAAGCTCACCGTCGGCCGCGCGCGCCCGAACACGATCTACGCCGGCGTCGAGCAGTTCTCGTTCCCGAGCGGGCACGCCGCGATGGCGATCGTGACCTACGGATTCCTGGCATTCCTGCTGGCGCGCGGAAAGCCCCCCGGCGTCCGCGCGCTGATCGTGGTGCCGGTGACGGTCGGCGTCATTCTCACCGCCTTCTCGCGGATCTACCTCGGCGTGCACTGGCTTTCGGACGTGGTCGCGAGCCTCGGCCTGGGCATCGCCTGGGTCGCGCTGCTGGGAATCGCCTACACGCAGCATGCGCGCGAGGCGCCGCTGCGCTCGGCGCCGTGCTGCTGATCGTCGGGTCGACGCTGACGCTGGCGGGACTGCTGTACGTCGGGCCGACGGGTGCCTGTCGACGTCCTGCGCTACGCCCACCGGCCGGCGCCGGTGACGGTGGCGCTGGCGGACTGGCAGGCGGGTGGCTGGCGCAGCCTGCCCGCGGCGCGCTCGGAGCTGAGCGGCGAGCGCGAAGAGCCGTTCGTCGCTCCAGTGGGTCGCGACCGAAGCGCGGATCGGGGAAACGCGTTGGGCGCGCCGGATGGCGGGCGCCGCCCTCCTGGGACCTGCGCACGGCGCTGCTGTGGCTGCTGCCCGGCACGCCGATCGCCGCGCTGCCCGTGCTGCCGAAATTCGATCACGGCGACCCGCAGACCCTCACCCGGGTTCGCGTGACCGGCGAGCGCGAGCGTCTCGTGATCCGGCTGTGGCCGATGCGCGAGGTCGTCGCCGCGCAGGGCGCGGTGCCGGGACGAGCCGCTCTGGGTCGGCATGGTGACGCGCGAGCGCCGTCGAGCATCCGGGTGGAGCGTTCACGCGGGTCCGCGACGGACCGCGATGTCGTGACGCCGATGCGCGTCCGTCGCAAGCGACCTGCGAGCCGCGGGCGTCGCCGTGGAGCTTCCGGCCGGGCGCGACTCGCCGCCGCTGCTCGCATGGCAGGTGCCGTGAGGCACGGGCCACCGAACCCGCGCTTCCGGGCGCCGCTTGCGCGTAAGATGGATCCGTCGATCATTCGCGGAGGGGAGAGGGTCATGTCGCTGCGCACGCTGTCTCTGATCCTGGTATTCGCCCTGCTCGCCCTGTTCACGGCGCTCAACTGGAGCGCGTTCATGACGCCGACGTCGCTGTCGGTGCTCTTCGCCACCGTGCAGGCGCCGCTCGGCCTCATCATGCTGGGGTTCACCGCGGTGCTGAGCGCGCTGTTCCTCGTCTACCTCGTCTACGTGCAGACCACGGTGATGCTCGAGGCGCGACGCACGGCGCGCGAGCTGACCGCGCAGCGCGAGCTCGCCGACCAGGCCGAGGCCTCGCGCTTCACGGAATTGCGCAATCTCGTGGAGGCGCGCCTGCAGCAGCTCGAGGCCGCCGCCACCGAGGCGCAGACACGCACGCTGACCCGCCTCGACGCGCTCGAAGGCGACCTGCGCGCGAGCGTCGAGAACGCCACGAACACGCTCGCCGCCTATATCGGCGAGATCGAGGATCGCCTGGAAGGGCGGGGCGGCGCGGACGCGGCGACACCGGGCGCCTGAGTCGCCGCGCCGGCAGGCGTGCTCAGGCGGCCGCGATGCCGTAGCGCCGGCGCAGCGAATCGGCCAGCAGTTTGCCGGCGGCGGAGACGAGGTAGATGAACACGATGTAGATCACCGCGGTCGCGGTCAGGATCTCGATCGGCTCGTACCAGATGTTGACGATCTTCTGCGACTGGTACATGAGGTCCTGCACCGTGATGACCGACACCAGCGTCGACGATTTGACGATCACCGTGAACTGGTTGACGATCGACGGCGCCGAGCTCAGTGCGACCTGCGGTACGACGACACGCCAGAACGCGAGCGGCGGCGACATCCCGACCGAGTAGGCGGCCTCGCGCTGGCCCTTCGGGATCGCCTCGATGCCGCCGCGGAAGGTCTCGGCGAGGTAGCCGCTCGACTGCACCGCGAGCGCCGCCCACGCAGCGGCGAAGAAGCTGTCCGGCCAGCCGAAGATCGGCGGCCACACGTAGTTGACCCACAGGAGCTGGACTAGGATCGGCGTCGCGCGGAAGAACTCGATCAGCACGATCGCCAGCGGCCGCAGCGGCCGCACGTACATCCGCACCAGGCACAGCAGCAGCCCGCCCGCGACCGCCAGCACGAAGGCGATCGCGCAGACCTCGACGGTGACGACGAGCCCGGAGAACAGCGCGTCGCGCTGGTTCCAGACGAGGCGTTCCCAGTTGCCCATTGCCGGCGTCAGGCGTAGATCTTGCGGCGCCAGCGCTCGGAAAGCGCGCGCAGCCCGCTGCCGGCGGCGAGGACCACCACGAAGTACGTCAGCGCGGCGCCCGTGTACAGCGGCAGCGGGCGCATCTCCTGCTGCGTAATCATCGAGACCTGGTACATGAGGTCGGGCACCGCGATCAGCGACACGATGGTCGTCGCCTTGAACAGCGAGATGAACTGGTTGATCGATTCGGGCAGCATGCGCCGCACTACCTGCGGCAGCACGATGCGCCAAAGGATCAGGCGCTCGGACATCCCGCACGAGCGTCCCGCCTCGACGTGCGCGATCGGCACCGCCTCGATGCCGGCGCGGAACGTCTCCGCGAAGTAGCCGCTGTAGACGAAGCCGAGCCCGATCACCGCCGAGACGAACGGGTTGAGCTCGAAGCGCGCGTGCAGCAGCGAACCGATCAGCAGCGGGAGCACGAAGTGCACCCACACGACCATGATGTATTCGGGCGCGTTGCGGAAGATCTCCACGTGCAGCGTGCCGAGCCAGCGGAACAACCGGAAACGGTTGACGCGCAGCAGCGCGGCCGCAAGCCCGATCGAGAGCGCCACCACCGCGGCGCCGGCGAAGACGTACACGTTGACCGCGAGCCCGCGCAGCAGGACCGTGCGGTACTCCCAGAACAGCGAGACGTCGAGGGCCTGCCGCAGCGAATCCGACATGGGCGGGAGGCTAGGCCTGGCGCAGGTGCTTGGAGATGAACTGCCGGAAGCGCTCGGACTTCGGCGCCTCGAACATCTGCGCCGGCGGCCCCTCCTCCTCGATCAGGCCGTTGTGCAGGAACATCACGCGGTCGCAGACCTCGCGCGCGAAGCCCATCTCGTGCGTGACCACGATCATCGTCGTGCCGTCGTCGGCGAGCTCGCGCATCACACCGAGGACCTCGTCGGTGAGCTCCGGGTCGAGCGAGGACGTCGGCTCGTCGAACAGCATCACCTTCGGCTGCATCGCCAGCGCGCGGGCGATGGCCACGCGCTGCTGCTGGCCGCCCGGAGAGCCGCGCCGGATACTCGTCGCGCCTTGTCGGAGAGGTGCACGCGCCGCAGGCACGCCTCGCCCAGCGCCGCGGCATCCTTGCGCGGGACCCGCGGACCCGGGTCGGCGCCTCGATGACGTTCCCCAGCACCGTCATGTGCGGCCACAGGTTGAACTGCTGGAAGACGATCCCCAGCTCGCGGCGCATCCGGTTGATCTCGGCCAGCGGCCGCGGCCGGCGGTCGCCGTCGGCGCCGCCCCGGTAGCACGAGCGACTCGCCGTCGATCAGGATGTCGCCGGCGCTCGGGGTCTCGAGATGGTTGATGCAGCGCAGGAGCGTGCTCTTGCCCGAGCCGCTCGCGCCGATCATGCTGACCACGCTGCCGCGGTGGACGTCGAAGGACACGCCCTTCAGCACCTCGAGCGCCCCGAAGCGCTTGTGCACGTCGACGACGCGGATCGTCGGAATCTCGCTCATCGCGCCGATGCTCGTTGCCGGGACGGGGACGAATGGGTAGAGTAACGGACGCTCGGCGGGACGCAATCGTTCACGCCGGTATGGTCGCCCACGCACAGCGGAGTTGGCAAGCCTGCAATGAACATGATCCCCGCACAGGTCGGCGCGCCGGTCGACGACATCGACACCCCGGCGCTGATCGTCGATCTCGACGCCTTCGAGCGCAACGTCGGGAAGATGGCCGCGTTCGCGCGCTCCGCCGGCGTGCGCCTGCGCCCCCACGCCAAGACCCACAAGTGCCCGGTCATCGCGATGAAGCAGATCGAGGCCGGCGCGGTCGGCCAGTGCTGCCAGAAGGTCGGCGAGGCGGAGGCGCTGGTGCGCGGCGGCGTGCGCGACGTGCTGGTCAGCAACCAGGTCGTCGGCGTGCACAAGCTGCGCCGCCTGGCCGCGCTCGCGAAGGACGCGAAGATCGGGCTGTGCTTCGACGCGCCCGAGCAGGTCGAGGCGGCCTCCCGTGCGGCCGTCGAGATCGGCGTGACCCTCGATGGCATGGTCGAGATCGAGGTCGGCATGCAGCGCTGCGGCGTGGCGCCCGGCGCGGCGGCGGTCGATCTCGCCCGCCGGGTGGCGGACGCGCCGGGCCTCGCCTTCCGCGGCCTGCAGGCCTACCACGGCACCGCGCAGCACCTGGCGGGCGCCGCGCGCCGCGCGGAGGCGATCCGCGGCGCCGCCGACGCGGTGCGCGCCACGCTCGAGGCGCTGGCGCAGGCCGGCATCGCCTGCGACATCGTCAGCGGCGCCGGGACCGGCACCTTCCGCAACGAGGCAGGCAGCGGCCTGTGGGGCGAGCTGCAGGCGGGGTCCTACGTGTTCATGGATACCGAGTACGCGCGGATCGGCGACGGCCACGGCGAGGGCGAGCGCTACACCGAGTTCGAGCACAGCCTGTTCGTGCTCGCGACGGTGATGAGCGTGACCGATCCGACGCGGGCGATCGTCGACGCCGGGCTCAAGTCGTACAGCGGCGAGCGCGGCATGCCGTGGGTGCACGGCCGCGACGACACCGAGGTCGTCGGGATCTCCGACGAGCACGGGAAGCTGCAGCTCGGTCCGCGCGCACCGCCGCTCAAGCTCGGCGACAAGGTGATGCTGATCCCCGGGCACTGCGACCCGACGGTCAACCTGCACGAGTGGTACGTCGCGGTGCGCGGCGGTCGCGTCGAGGCGCTGTGGCCGATCGCGGCGCGCGGCGCGAGCAACTGAACGGGGATGATGCGCGGCATCATCCGGTGGCGGCAGCACTCTTCGAGGAGGACGGCATGAGCGATTCTTTCAACGACGGGAAGCGGGATTTTCTCAAGGGCGCGGCGGTGCTGGGTGTGGCCTCGGGCGTGGTCGCCGCAATGGGCGCCCCGCGGCAGGCGATGGCGCAGATGCTCGAGACGGGCATCCGCGACGATTCGAGCCTGGCCAAGGTCCGCAAGGCGGGCGTCATGCGGGTCGGCTACTCGCAGACCGGTCCGTGGTTCTACAAGGACGCGAAGACCGGCGAGCTCGGCGGCATCTACAAGGACGCCGTCGACCGGCTGGCGAAGGAGATGGAGGTCAAGGTCGAGTTCAAGGAGACCACGTTCCAGAACTCGACCGTCGGCCTGCGCCGCGACGACTACGATTTCTACGGCTCGTCGCTGACGTACACGATGGCCCGCGCGCTGGTCGTCGACTACGTCGGGCCGCTGTGGGCCAAGGGCTCGCTGCTGCTGGTGCGCAAGGAGAACGCCGGCCGGTTCAAGACGCTCGCCGATTTCAACAACCCCAATGTCACTTTCTCGGTCGTCGCCGGCGGCAGCGAGGAGCCGCGCATCCCGATCCTGTTCCCGAAGGCGAAGCTCATCACCACGACCGGGCAGGTCGTGCTCGGCGCCGAGCCGGTGCGGGCGAAGAAGGCCGACGTCTGGATGAGCGGCGACAGCGACGTGCTGCTGTTCGCCAAGCGCAACAGCGACTGGGCGCACGTTTTCGACCCCGCACATCCGATCGACAAGCGGCCGAACACCTGGGCGGTGCGCTACGGCGATCCGGAATGGAAGAACTTCCTCGATTTCTACGCGACGTTCCTGACGGTCAACGGAGAGATGGAGCGCCTGTTCAACCATCACATGGAAGTGCTCGGCGTCAAGTAACCGGCGTCCGGTCGGGTCCGGCGAATTCGGTAGCCCGGGTTGAGCGCAAGCGAAACCCGGGTGGAACGTGCCGGGGCACCGATGTCGCACCGGCCGAGCGCACCCGGGTTTCGCTGGCGCTCAACCCGGGCTGCGCAGCAACGCCGTCACGCGCCCGCGCAGCGCCGTAATCCGCAACTGCATTCGAACCGCGATCCCCAACTTTCTCCTCCACCGCGATGATCGTCGACTGTCATGCCCACGTGTTCCAGCACTGGCAGGGTGCGTGCGGCCACCCGTCCAGCGCGATCCACCTCAAGTACCTGCAGAAGGTGGTGACGCGGCCCGCGGCGCGGACCTTCCGCGCCCGCGACGGCCTGGAGGTGAAGCCGACGATGCTGTTCCGGCCGGATGACAACACCTGGTCGGGGTTGACGGAGGTCGGCTTTCGCGCGGGCCGCTTCGGCCAGCTCGCGTTCACGTTCGAGGGTGAGGACTACTACGTGCAGTACCTGCCGGCGGGCATGCAGGATCTCGTCTGCCCGCCGGAGCTGATGCTCGCGCAGATGACGCTCGCCGGGGTCGACCACTGCGTGCTGCAGGCCGGCGGCGGCTACGGCGCGATGAACGACTACAACGCGCTCGCCCAGCACCAGTACCCGCAGAAGTTCACCGGCCTGCTGCACGTCGACGAGGCGACCGCCGATCGCGACGAGACGCTGGCCGAGGTCGATCGCGCCGTCGATCGCCTGGGGCTCGCGGGCCTCTACTACGCGCAGGACCATTCGCGCCACGGCTACTCGCGCAACGTCGATCACCCGGATTTCCGGCCGTTCTGGGAGAAGATCGTGGCGCGCGGGCTGCCGGTGTTCATCGAGCTGTCCTCCACCCCCGGCTACGACCGCGCCGGC
Organism: uncultured beta proteobacterium; assembly: GCA_963768535.1. Taxonomy (GTDB): domain Bacteria; phylum Pseudomonadota; class Gammaproteobacteria; order Burkholderiales; family Casimicrobiaceae; genus CAIWHR01. The sequence continues at coordinate 17,975 of CAVYID010000006.1, forward strand.
TACCTCGGCAACCTCGCGGCGCTCGACGCCTTGCTGACGCGCCACCCGGCGCACCGGTTCGTGCTGGTGATGGGGCCGCCGGTGGGCTACTTCGGACTGTCCGGGCAATGGGACTTTCCGGACGAGGCGCTCGCCGTCTATCGACGCGAGAACCTGGCACTCGAAGTGATGTTTCCCATCACCTGGGGCGGCGTGTGGGACTACCCCTACCCCGAGGCGCAGCAGCTCGTTCGCGGCTTGCGCGATGCCTTCGGCGCCGACAGGCTGGTCTGGGGCTCCGACATGCCCAACGTCGAGCGCTTCTGCACCTACCGCCAGTGCGTCGACTACGTCCGCAAGCACTGCCCGTTCCTCAGCGCCAGCGAGAAGGACCGCATCCTCGGCGGCAACGTGGCCGAGATTCTCGGGCTCGCCGCATGATGCGTGACGCGGCCGGCACCCGGATCGGCATCGACATCGGCGGAACCTTCACCGACCTCGTCTTCCTTGCCGCCGACGGCAGCGTCCGACGCGCCAAGGTCCTCTCCACGCCCGACGACTACAGCCAGGGGATCGCGACCGGCCTGGCCGGCGCGATGGACGGCGGCGGCCTGGCGCCGGCGGCGATCGCGCAGATCATCCACGGAACCACGGTGGCGACCAACGCGCTGCTCGAAGGCAAGGGCGCGCGCGTCGCGCTGATCACGACGGCGGGCTTTCGCGACGTGCTGGAGATCCGGCGGCTGCGGATGCCGGTGCTCTACGACATCCGCTTCCAGAAGCCGCCGGCGCTGGTGCCGCGGCGACTGCGCTTCGAGGTGGCCGAGCGCATCGACCACCTGGGTCGGGTCGAGCGCGCGCTGGACGAGGCCGGCGCGCGAGCGGTGATCGACGCGATCCTCGCCGCGAGACGTCGAGGCGATCGCGATCTGCCTGCTCAACGCCTATGCCAGCGGCGCCCACGAGCTGCGGCTGCGCGAACTGTCCGCGCGCGCCATCCCGACATCCCGGTCTCGCTGTCCTGCGAGCTGCTGCCCGAGATCCGCGAATACGAGCGCACCAGCACGACCGTCGTCAACAGCCTACGTGCTGCCGCTGGTCCGCCGCTATCTCGAACGACTGGACGCGAGGCTCTCCGAGCGCAGGCATCGCACGGCCGCTGACGATCATGCAGTCGAGCGGCGGCGCGATGAGCGCGGCCGCGGCGGCGGAGCGGCCGATCCACATCATCGAATCGGGCCCGGCGGCGGGCGTGGTCGGCGCGGCCGAGCTCGCGCGCCGCCTCGGCGATCTGAGCCTGCTCAGCTTCGACATGGGCGGCACGACGGCGAAGGCGGCGCTGATCGACCACGGGCGCTTCCTGCGCGTGAATTCGCTCGAAGTCGGCGGCGGCATCAACATCGCGGGCGCCGGCTCTCAGGGCGGCGGCTATCACGTCAGCGCGCCGGCGATCGACATCGCCGAGGTCGGCGCCGGCGGCGGCAGCATCGCGCGGCTGGACGCCGGCGGCGCGCTGCGGGTCGGGCCCGGAGAGCGCCGGCGCGGCGCCGGGTCCCGCGTGCTACGGCCGCGGCGGAACCATGCCCACCGTCACCGACGCCAACGTGGTCCTGGGCTTCATCAATCCGAAGGCGCTGGTCGGCGGCGGGCTGGACGCTGCCGCCGAACTGGCGGTCGACGCGCTCGCAGCGGGAGGTCGCCGGGCCGCTCGCGCTTGCGCTGGACGACGCGGCCTGGGGCGTGCACCGCGTCGCCGACGCGACGATGGCGCGCGCGCTGCGCGCGGTGTCGACCGAGCGCGGCCGCGATCCGCGCCGACTTCGTTCATGTTGGCGTTCGGCGGCAACGGTCCGGTGCACGCGGCGACGCTGGCCCGGCTGCTCGACATCCGCAAGATCCTGGTGCCGCCGGCGCCGGGGCTGTTCAGCGCCTGGGGATGCTGTTCCCGGACGATGGAGCATCACTACGTGCGCACGCTACAAGCGCGGCTCGACGCCCTCGAGCTGCCGGGGCTCGACGCCGTGTTCCGAAGCATGGAGGCCGACGGCGCGGCGGTGCTGGCCGCCGAAGGCTTCGCCGCCGCGACGCATCGCTGCGAGCGCTGGTCGACCTGCGCTACGCGGCGCAGAACTCCGAGCTGACCGTGCCGTTCGCCGCCGCCGGGGCGATCTCGCGCCGATCCTCGCCGAGGCCTTTGCCGCCGAACACGAGCGCCACGTACGGCTACCGCTCCGACGAGGAAGCGATCGAGACTGATGAACCTGCGCGTGGTCGCGCGCGGCCGGCGAGCGGCAATCGCGCAGGTTCCGGACGCGGCTCTCGATCCGCGAGAGCGCGCGGGCCACGGCGGGGCCGCGCCGGGTCTATTTCGGCCGCGCATGCGGGTCGTCTGACGACGCCCGTCACTCGCCCGCGGCGAGCCCTCGGCAACGACGCGCGTGCCGGGCCCGCTGCTGGTCGAGGAATACGACAGCACCACCGTGGTGCCGCCCGACGGCTCGGCGCGGCGCGTCGACTGGGACACGATCGAGATCGAGCTGGAGTGACGCTGATGGCCACCATGAGCGATGCAACGCATTCCGGCGACGAGAGCCGGCCGCGCCGCCGCGCGCGACCCGTTCACGCTGGAGATCGATCAAGAACGCGCTCGTCGCGCATGGCCGACGAGATGGCGCTCACCATCGCGCCGCACCGCGCGCTCGTTCGTGGTGAAGGAGGCGCTCGACTTCTCCACCGCGCTGTTCCTCGCCGACGGCGAGCTGATCGCCCAGGGCACCTGCCTGCCGTTGCATCATCGGCGCGATGCCGTTCGCGGTCGAGGCGGTGGTCAACGCCTTCGCGGCCGATCCTGCCGGGCGACCTGTACATCATCAACGACCCCTACGACGGCAGCACGCACCTGCCGGACATCGTGCTGGTCAAGCCGGTCTTCAGCGAAGGCCGGCTGATCGGCTATTCGCCGTCGCACTCGCGCACAGACCGACATCGGCGGCCGCATCCCGGCGGCAACGCCAGCGACTCGACCGAGATCTACCAGGAGGGCCTGCGCATCCCGCCGTCGCGGCTGTGGCGCGACGGCAAGCCGGAGCGAGGCGATGTTCCGGCTGATCGCAGAAGAACGTGCGCGTGCCGGACAAGGTGCTGGGCGACATCCGCTCGCTGGTCGCCGCCTGCGCCGTCGGCGAGCGCGAGTTCGCGCGGCTCGCCGAGCGCTACGGCCACGCCGCGTTCGAGCAGTCCTGCCGCGACCTGCTGGACTACACCGAGCGCTTCACGCGCTCCGAGATCGCGCGAGCTGCCGCAGGGGACCTGGCGCTTCGTCGACTACCTCGACGGCGACGGCATCGATCCCGATCCGATCACGCTTCGTCGCGACGGTGACCATCGGCGCCGGCGACATGACCATCGACCTCGACCGGGACCTGCGCCGCAGGTCCGCGGCGCGATCAACTGCGTCTATCCGTTCACGCTGTCGACGGCGCTCGCCTGCGTGCGCTCGATCGTCGACCTGTCGATCCCAACAACGCCGGCTACTTCCGGCCGATCCGGGTGATCGCGCCGGAGGGCACGGTCGTCAACCCGCGGCCGCCGGCCGCGGTCGCCGCGCGCGGCATCACCGGCATCCGCATCGCCGACACCATCTTCGGCGCGCTGGCGCAGGCGGTGCCGGACATCCTGCCCGCGTGCGGCGCCAACGCGCCGGACGTCGGCATCTCTACCGGCGGCGTCGACCCCGAAGGCAACGCCTTCGTCTACCTGGAATTCCTGCTGGGATCCTGGGGCGGCGGGCCGCACCGCGACGGCATGGACGCGTGCACCGGCACGCTGGTCAACTACTCGAACGCGCCGGCGGAGATGATCGAGGCCGACCAGCCGATCGCCGTCGAGCGCTACGCGTTCGCGCCGGACACCGGCGGGCCCGGGAAATATCGCGGCGGGCTCGCGATCGAGCGTCACCTGCGCTTTCGCGCCGACCGCGCGACGCTGCAGATCCGCTCGGACCGGCGCGACCATCCGCCGTACGGCCTGCAGGGCGGCATGCCCGGCGCGGGATCGGACGTGCGCATCCTGCGCGCCGACGGGCGCGAGGAGGCCTGCCCCGCCAAGTTCCTGACCACGGTCAACATCGGCGACGTGCTCAAGGTGCGGCTCGCCGGCGGCGGCGGCCACGGCGATCCGCGCGAGCGCGACCCCGATGCCGTGCTGGCCGACGTGCTGGAAGGGAAGATGTCGAGTCGAGCACGCGCGGCGCGCGTACGGCGTCGTGATCGCCGGCGATCCGCCCGCAGTGGACCGTGCCGCGACGCAGGCGCGGAAATTGGGGTCAGATACGTAATACGGCGTGCGGTGACGCCGCACCGCGCTTACGCGCCGTCCTTGACCGTGAATTTGCGGTCGGCTTCGCATCGAGCGCGCACCGTCGCCACCATCTCCGCCAGCACGGCAGGCCGCAGCGTCGCCCCCAGCGCCTCGGCGAGCAGCAGGCGCTCGGCTTCGTCCCTCGCCTTCGTGCGCCCCAGCAGGCGAAACTGCCGGATCGCGCGCAGGCCCGCTTCCAGGTGCTGCTGGCCCGCGGCGGCCCTGACCGCGGCGAGCGCCTCGGCCAGCGCCTGCCGGCAGCGCGGCGACGGTGCGGCGTTGGCGAACCCGGTGTGCTGCACCACCTGCGGCTCGAGGCCGCCGCCGCGCGGCAGGCGCGCGAGGCGGATCTCCGCCGTCGACGCCGGTGCGCCGGTCGTCCGATCGACGACGCCGACGATGAAGCACCTCGCCGCGGCGCAATCGCCGGCGAAGTCGTCGAGGAACCTGTCCGCGAGGCAATTGCTCATCGCCGCGCCGTGCTGCCGCAGCGCCGCGCGACTGGTCAGCGGCGCGACGGCGCAGGTCCCGTTCACCGCGACGTGATCGCCCGGCAGCAGCGGCCAGAACCGCTCGCCGCTCAGGAACTCCACCTCGCGGACGAGATCCGCACCCGGGTTCTGCCGGTGGCGATCGAAACGATCGGCAATCTCGCGCACCCGGCCGGGACGCCGGGTGGCGATGCAGTGGTCGGCCACCGACTCGCTCGCCGCACGCACGACGCCCGGCGCCGCGCCGCCGCGCGCCGCCTCCAGTTCGAGGTACCGTGCCAGGCCGTCGCGCAGGCGCAGCGCTGCCGCGATGGCCGCCGGCCCCCACGGACCCTGCGCCTCGTCGCCGTCGAGGCCGGCCCACCTGCCGCGCGCCGCCGCCCGCAGCCACATCCGGACCAGCGCCGAACTCGACGCCGGCGCGCGGAAGATCCGTTCGCCGGCCGCCACTGCACGATTGAACTGCTGCCATTCGGCGGCACACGCGGGACGATCCTCGGGCACCAGCGCGTCGAGCAGTTGCGCGAGAGCGCGGACGTTGTCTTCCCAGTGATCGCCGACCAGCGCCGCGTCCTTGTGCTGCAGGTGGCGCAGCGCGCTGGCGCCCACGCCCCAGCGTCCGGCCAGATGCCGCAGCAGCGGCAGCCCGCCGTCGACCGCGCTGCGGATGGTCTCGCCCGCGCTGCCGGCGGCGCCCGTCGCCGCCGCGCGCAGGAACAGCGGAAACGTGCGCGCGAGCTGCAGCCGCCACGCGCGGTGCGGCGCTTCGACCAGGAAGTTGTAGAGCGCGAGATCGAATCCGCCTGACGTCGACGTGGCCTCGCGCACCGCTTCGGCATCGTTGCCCGCGCGGAAGTCGGCCAGCGCCGACGCGAGCGCCGCGCGCAGACCGTCCTCGACCTGCCGCGTCAACGCCGCGAGTTCCGCGGGATCGACCTGCCCGCCCCGGGTGCGCAACGCGCGCATCACCACGGCGATCGCCGTGCGGCGCAGCTCCCAGGGCTCCGCCGCGTCCGCGTGCAGCACCGGCGTCAGCACGTCGACCGGCGCGATCTCCAGGTCGTAGGCGAGCCGGCCGGCGAGGTACGCGGTGTCGCGCCGGGCGCTGCGCTCGCGGTGCAGCGTTCGCGCCGCCGCTTCCAGCCGCTCGCGCGTCCACGGCAGGCCGCGCGTGCGCAGCAGCCACAGCGTCGCATCGGCCAGGCGCAGCAGCGCGAAGCAGGCGACGTGGCGCAGCGGCGCCGGCGACGTCGCGTACGCGGGCGCGGGCAGCGCCAGGAAGCCGCCGATGCCCGCCTCGGGAAGCGCACCGGCCATCAGGCATCCGGCGATCTCCCGCCCGCCCACGCCGGGGCGAGCGGCGTCATCGCCGGCGGCGATGGCGTCGAGCGGCATGAAGTCGCGGCGCGCCGCGGCGTCGGCGCCGGAGATCGAAATCGGCATCGCGCCAGTATAGTCGGCGCGGCAGGTGCCGCCGGACGCGCTACTGCGGTGTGAGCAATCGCTTCAGCGGCGCGCCGCCCGCGAGGTCGCACTGCGCCACGAACGCGCAGAAAAGCTCGGCCGTCGCCAGCGCGTCGACGAGCGCATCGTGCGCCCGGTAGCGGGGCAATCCGAAGCGCTCGCGCAATGCGGAAAGACGCAGGTCGCCGGCGGCAATCGGCTGGTGGCGGCGCGTCATCCAGCGCCGGACCAGGATCCCGGTGTCGGCCAGCGGAACGACGAGCCCGGTTCCGTACACGCGGCGGCAGGCGGCGTCGAGGAAGGCGCGCTCGGTCTCGACGTGATGACCGAGCAGCACCGCGCCGGCGAGCCGCGCGAGCACCCGCGGGAGCACGTCGGCCAGCGCCTGTCCCCGGGCCGCGTCGTCATCGGTGATCCGGTGCAGCACCGCCGAGCGCTCGGGCACCGCGCGCGTCGGCGCCACCCGATGGTGCCGCGCGGTGGACAGGTCGATCCGGCCGCCCGCGAGCGCGACCAGGCCGATGCTGAGGATCTCGTCGCGGCGGGGGTCGAGCCCCGTGGTCTCGAGATCGAGCGCGACGAAGGTCACCGCGCGAAAGTCGGCGCCGCGATCGGGAAACGGCACCGCGAGGCAGTCGCGCAGCGGGCCGGGGGCCACGCGACGCAGCAGGCGCCGGCGGCGGAAATCGAGGCCGAGGAAGCGCTCCCACATCGCCGGTCAGCGCGACGCTCCCGGAGGATAGCGGCTCTCCAGCGCCTGCTGCATCGTGGCGATGACCCGGAACGCGTCCTTCAGTTGCGCGCGCTCCAGCGCCGAGAGCTCCTCGGGCGCGACGAAGTTGTCGGGCGGCCTGCCCGCGCGCAGCGCGAGCGCCTGGTGCCGCGCGCGCAGCGCGCCGATGAACGCGTAGGCATCCTCGAGGTCGCGCGCGCCGCCCTCGCTCAGCGCCGGCGTCCCGGCCGTCGCGCGCAGCCGGTCGATGGTGTTGAGCTCGGCGCGCCCTTCGGCCAGCGCATGGACGCGCGCCAGGTTGACGACCGGCATGACGCCGCGCAGCTTGAGGTCCAGCCGGCGGTCGTGCTCGCCGCCGCGGATGAGCACGAAGTTGCGGAAGAACCCCAGCGGCGGGCGCTGCGTGAGGGCGTTGGCGGCCATGTAGGCGAGAAAGATCCCGCTCTTCCGGCTGCGCACGAGATTCTCGCGCTGCAGCGACTCGAGCAGCGACGCGTCGCCGTGGACGACGCGCAGGTCGAAGAACACGCTGGCGAGCATCAGCGCCATCGGCTCGGGGGTGTCGATCCAGGCGTCGAAGTAGCGCCGCCACCGCTCGCGCGGCTGCCGCCATTTCGCGTTGCCGGCCATCACCTCGCCGGGGCAGTACGCGAGCCCGCAGGCGTCGAGGCCGTCGTTGACGAAGCGTGCGAGCGCCTCGAAGTAGCGGTCGTCGTCGCGCGTCGCGTCGTCCGCCAGGATCAGCGCGTTGTCCTGGTCGGAATGCGCGGTCTGCTCGCGCCGCGCGTGCGAGCCGCCGGTCACCCAGGCGTACTCCGCCGGGGGCGCGCCCAGCTGCCGCACCGCGAGCTCCAGCAGCCGCCGGGTGATCGCGTCGTTCACCGCCGCGACCGCCTCGCCCAGGTGGCGGGCGGAGGCGCCGGCGAGTGCGAGCTGCCCCTGCAGCTCGGGCACCCGGCGACCGAGGGCCGCCAGCGCGGCGACCGACTCCGCCTTGTTCGCGTCGCCGGCGAGGTAGACCGTATTGGCGCCCTCGTGCCGGATGAGGTCGGTGGTCGACACCATGCCCAGCACGCGCTCGCCGTCGACGACCGGCAGATGGTGGACGTTCTCCCGCGTCATCCGCAGCAGCAGCTCGAAGCCCGGCGTCGCGGCGTCGACGGTGTGCACGTCGGCGGTCATGATGCTGCGCACCGGATCGCCGGCATCGACGCCGGCCGCGAGGCAGCGGCTGCGCAGGTCGCGGTCGGTGACGAGGCCGACCAGCGTGTCGCCCTCCATCACCAGCAGCGACGACACGCGCTCGCGGGTCATCCGCGCCGCGGCGTCGCGAATGCTCACCTGCGGGGCCACGAACACCGGCGGCCGGGAGACCAGCGCGCCGGCGGTGACGCCCAGCAGCGACGTGCCGCCCGGCGGCGCGGCCTGCAGCAGGTCGATCGCCCGGCGCAGCCGGCCGGCCAGCGCGGCGTCGAAGTGCCGGCCGAAGTCGGGATGATCGCGCCGCAGCGCGTCGAGCCCGGCGCAGGGCAGCAGGTAGAGCAGCGTGTCCTCGGCGGCCACGCCGGTCATCGCGCTCTCGGGGCCGTCGTCGCTGCAGGCCATCGAGGACATGTCGCCCTCGCCCAGCTTGTCGAGCAGCTCGCCGCGCCGGTCGCGCAGCTCCACCGCGCCCTGGCGCACGACGTACACGTAGCGTGCGTCGGCGTCCGGCGGCGGGAACGGCGTGCCGCGGCGCAGGTAGCGCACCGACAGCAGCCGCGGCAGGTCGTCGAGCACCGCGTCCGGCAGCGCGTCGAACGGGTGCTGCGCGGCGAGAAAATCGCGGATCTCGGCCAGCTCGACGTTCATCGGTGCATCCGGGCGCAGTGCCCCATCGGCATCGGAACCCGGGCGGCGGCAGCGCTGCCCGCGTCCGGGACCGGCGTACCTGCGCGCGCCGGCCGGGACGGCGGCGCGGCGGCCCGGCCGCGTGCCCACGCTCAGCCGGCGAGTCCGGGCATCGCGAACCCCGCGGCCTCGAGCTCGGCCACCAGCGCCGCCGCCTGTGCCGACGAAAGCTCGACCAGCGGCGGGCGCAGCGTGCGCCAGCCTTCGTCGCCCGACCAGTGCGCGATCGCCTGCTTCAGCGCGGCGAGCATCGGGTATTTCTGGAAGATCGCGCGGACCCGGTCGAGCCCCGCCTGCCTCTCGTCGGCGTCCGCGCCCTGCCATCGCGCGCCCAGCGCGGCGATCGCGGCCGGATTCACGTTCGCCGTCGCGCTGATGCAACCCCTGCCGCCGCCGCGCAGCGTGGCGAGCAGGAACGTTTCGCTGCCGGCAAAGACGTCGAAGCCCTGCGCGCCGAAGCGCTCCAGCATCGCGCTGGTGTTCGCCCAGTCGCCCGACGAGTCCTTGATGCCGGCGACGGTGCCCGGGTAGTCGCGCAGCAGCCGCTCGATCAGGCCGAGGCTGATGGGCACCTGCGCGACCGGCGGGATGTGATAGAGGTAGATGCGCAACCGGGCGTCGCCCACGCGCTGGATGATCTCCGAGTAGCTGCGGTAGAGCCCCTCGTCGCTGACGCCCTTGTAGTAGAACGGCGGCAGCATCAGCACGCCCGCGCAGCCCAGCGCCGTCGCGTGCGCGGTGAGGCGCACCGTGTCGGGAAACGCGCAGGCGCCGGTGCCGGGCATCATGCGCGCGGGATCGATGCCGGCCGCGACCAGCCGCTCCAGCAGGTCGATGCGCTCCGGCACCGCCAGCGAGTTCGCTTCCGAATTGGTGCCGAACACCGCGAGGCCCACGTCGTTCGCGAGCAGCCAGCGGCACTGGCGGGCAAGGCGATCCGCGTCGGGCGCGAGGTTGGCGTCGAACGGGGTGACGACCGGGGCGAGGACACCGGCGATGCGCTGGCTCATGAGGCGGGCTCCGGGAAGCGCCGCGCCAGGCAAAGGCGCGGCATCCCGATTATGCAACGTCCGGGCGCCGGGCGTGCGCGGGGTCCGCCTCCGCTACACTGCGCGCATGGCGCTGAAGTCCACGATCTTCAAGGTCGAGCTGTCGGTCGCCGACATCGACCGCGGCTATTACGGCGACCACGCGCTGACGATCGCGCGCCACCCGTCCGAGACCGACGAGCGGATGATGGTCCGCCTGCTCGCGTTCGCGCTGCATGCCGACGCGGCCCTCGCGTTCGGCCGCGGCCTGTCGACCGAGGACGAGCCCGACCTGTGGCAGCGCGACCTCACCGGCACGATCGAGCGCTGGATCGACGTCGGGCTACCGGACGAGCGCGACCTGCGCCGTGCCTGCGGCCGCGCGCGCGAGGTCAGCGTGCTCGCGTACGGCGGGCGCGCCGTCGAGCTGTGGTGGGAGGGTGTGCGCGAGCGGCTGGCGCGCCAGGACCGGCTGGTCGGTGCGCGAGGTGCCGCTCGAGGCGAGCCGGGCGCTGGCGGAGCTGGCCGGGCGGTCGATGCGGCTGCAGGTCACCGTCCAGGACGGCCACGTCTACGTCGCCGACGGTGCCGCGTCGGTGGCGGTGGAGCTCCGGGTGCTCAAGGCCGCGGCGGCGGCGCGCTGACGGCGGCGCCCCGCGGCCGGATCCTCGCCGCCCGCCAGCAGCGCTGCTGGTGATCGTCGACCATCCCGACCGCCTGCATGAACGCGTAGCAGATCGTCGTGCCGACGAACCTGAAGCCCCGGCGCCTCAAGTCGGCGGACAGCGCGTCGCTCTCGGGCGTCGATGCGGGAATCTCGCCCAGCGACTTCCAGCGCCGCCGCCGGCGCGGCGGCGCGAACCGCCACAGGTGCCCGGCGAAGCTCCCGTCGCGCTCGACCAGTTCGAGAAAGGCGCGCGCATTGGCGACGAACGCCTCGACCTTGAGCCGGTTGCGCACGATTCCGGCGTCGCGCAGCAGGCGCTCGACGCGCCGGGGCGTGTAGCGCGCCATCCGCTGCGGGTCGAAGCCGTCGAAGGCGCGGCGGTAGTTCTCGCGCTTGCGCAGGATGGTGAGCCAGGACAGCCCCGCCTGCGCGCCTTCGAGGCACAGCATCTCGAACAGGCGCCGGTCGTCGTGCACCGGCACCCCCCATTCGCGGTCGTGGTACTCGACGTACGCGGGATCGGTGCCGCACCACGCGCAGCGCCAGCGGCCGTCGTCGTGCCGGACCGCGGTGCGCGCGGGCCCGGGCCGCGGATCGTCCATCCGTACGCCGGCCGGCAGCCGCGACGAGCGGATCTGCGCGCCGGCTAGGGACCTTCGTGGTGCGGGGCCACGCGCGCCTCGAGCTCGGCGAGACGCTTCTCGAGCGCCTCGACCTTCTCGCGCGTCTTGAGCAGCACCTGCGCCTGCACGTCGAATTCGGCGCGCGGCACCAGATCGAGCCGTGAGAACCCGCTGGCGAGCATCGCCTTCACGTTCTTCTCGATGTCCTTCGCCGGGCTGTTGCCGATCGCCTGGCCGATCCGGGCAGCGAGTTCGTCGAAGGATTTGGGGTTCGGCATGGCGGGGCTCCGGGAGGCGTGGCGGCCGAGGATCGGGCCGCGACGCCGAGTCTAGCAAAGTTCGCCTGAACGACGCGGCCGACGGCGCGGGCGGTGCCGGGCGCGTCGGAAATGGCGGTCCGGTCGGCGCGTCCGCCGGCCCCGAACCGCCGGCGCCCCAATGCGGCGCGCGAGGACGGGGCGCCGCACCAATTTTGTGCGGCCATTTGCGTCCCGGCTTGGGCACGCTTGATCGTTGAGAGTCTAACGCATTGTTTCAGAACGTTTTGCTGCAGTGGCACACGAAATGCTCTGGGTTGCCTTGTCTTGACCTCTCCATCGTTTTCAAACACTCAAAAAGGGAATCCATCATGGCTCGCCCCCCACGTTCTCTGCTCGACCCTGCTCGCGCTATCGATGACAGCGCTGGTGTCGTCGGCCGCGCTGGCGCAGTCGACGCCCGCGGCGCCGGAGCCGGACTGGTCCGGCAGCGCGAACATCGGCCTGTTCAGCCAGTACGTCTTCCGCGGCCTCTCGCAGACCAACGAGAAGCCGGCCGTGCAGGGCGGCTTCGACATCGCCCACAAGAGCGGCTTCTATGCCGGCACCTGGGCGTCGAACGTCAGCTGGATCTCGGACTTCACCCCGGAAGTCTCGGCGAGCATGGAGTGGGATTTCTACGGCGGCTACAAGGGCAGCCTTCCCGCCGACTTCGGCTACGACCTGGGCGTCCTCTACTACTGGTACCCCGGTTCGTATCCCAGCGGCTTCACCTCGCCCAACACCACCGAGCTGTACGTGGGGCTGTCCTGGAAGTGGCTCGCCTTCAAGTACAGCTACAGCGCCGAGAACAAGACCTTCGGCCTGCCCAATTCGCGCGGCTCGCAGTACCTCGATCTCAGCGCGTCGTACGACATCGTCGAGAAGGTGAGCGACGCCATCGGCAAGGTCACGATCTTCGGTCACGTCGGCAAGCAGTACTTCCACAACAACGGCGACGGCGACTACGGCGACTGGAAGGTCGGCGCATCGACCGAGATCTACGGCGTCACCGTAGGGATCTACGGCACCGGAACGAACGCGCAGGACGCGTTCTACACCCCCGCCTCGACCAACAGGAACATCTCGAGGAACCAGTTCGTCGGGTACGTCCAGAAGACGTTCTGACGGCGCCTCCCCCGCCGGAATCCACCAACGCGAGGACATCATGAAATTCGTTACCGCCATCATCAAGCCGTTCAAGCTCGACGAGGTCCGCGAGGCCCTGTCGGCGATCGGCGTGCAGGGCATCACCGTCACCGAGGTCAAGGGCTTCGGCCGCCAGAAGGGCCACACCGAGCTCTACCGCGGCGCCGAGTACGTCGTCGACTTCCTGCCCAAGGTGAAGATCGAGGCCGCCATCGCGTCCAACCTGCTCGACCGCGTGATCGAAGCGATCGAGAAGGCCGCCAATACCGGCAAGATCGGCGACGGCAAGATCTTCGTCTTCGATCTCGAACAGGTCGTGCGCATCCGTACCGGCGAGACCGGCGCGGAAGCCCTGTAACGGAGCCCATCATGAAAAAACTACTCTTCGTACTCTCGCTGCTCGGCGCCGTCGGCCTCGCCGCGCCGGTGCTGGCCCAGGACAAGGCGGAACCCGCCGCCGCACCGGCGGCCATGCAGGCCGCCGAGGCGCCGGCGGCTGCGCCCGCGGCCGCAATGCCCGCCGCCGCGCGCCGAGGCACCGGCGGCCACCGCGGCAGCGCCGACGCCCAACAAGGGCGACAACGCGTGGATGATCGTCGCGACGCTGCTGGTGATCATGATGTCGATCCCCGGGCTGGCGCTGTTCTACGGCGGTCTCGTGCGCTCGAAGAACATGCTCTCGGTGCTGATGCAGGTGTTCGTGATCTTCTCGCTCATCGTCGTGCTGTGGACGGTGTACGGGTACAGCATCGCGTTCACCGAGGGCGGCGCGTTCTTCGGCGGCTTCGACCGGCTGTTCCTGTCGGGCATCTTCTCGATCACCGACGGCGCGGCCTCCTTCGCGACCACCGGGACGTTCAGCAAGGGCGTCGTGATCCCGGAGTACCTGTTCATCGTGTTCCAGGCGACGTTCGCCGCGATCACCGTCGGCCTCATCGTCGGTGCGTTCGCCGAGCGGGCGCGGTTCTCCGCCGTGCTGCTGTTCTCCGTGCTGTGGTTCACGTTCGCGTACCTTCCGATCGCGCACATGGTCTGGTTCTGGCCCGGCCCGGACGCGATCACCGACGCGGCGTCGCTTGCCTCCGCCTCGGCGAAGGCGGGCTGGCTGTGGCAGAAGGGCGCGCTCGACTTCGCCGGCGGCACCGTCGTGCACATCAATGCCGGCGTGGCCGGCCTGGTCGGCGCCTACGTGATGGGCAAGCGCGTGGGCTACGGCAAGGAATCGATGGCGCCGCACAACCTCACGTTCACGATGGTCGGCGCGTCGCTGCTGTGGGTGGGCTGGTTCGGCTTCAACGCCGGGTCGGCGCTCGAGGCCGGTGACGCCGCCGCGCTCGCGTTCGTCAACACGCTGGTCGCCACCGCGGCCGCGGTGCTGGCGTGGATGGCCGGTGAATGGGTCAGCAAGGGCAAGCCCTCGATGCTGGGTGCGGCGTCCGGCGCGGTCGCCGGTCTGGTCGCGATCACGCCCGGCCTGCGGCTTCGTCGGCGTGGGCGGCGCGCTGGTCCTCGGCTTCCTGGCCGGGTTCGTCTGCCTGTGGGGCGTCAACGGCCTCAAGCACATGCTCGGCGCCGACGACGCGCTCGACGTGTTCGGCGTGCACGGCGTGGGCGGGATCCTCGGCGCGCTGCTGACCGGCGTGCTCGCCGCGCCGAGCCTGGGCGGCCAGGGCGTCTACGACTACGTCACCAACAAGGTCAGCGCCGACTACTCGATCTTCGACCAGGTGATCATCCAGGGCACCGCCGTGCTGACGACGGTCGTCTGGTCGGGCGTGGTCGCCTTCGTCGCCTACAAGATCGTCGACATGGTGATCGGCCTGCGCGTTCCCGAGGAAGAAGAGCGCGAGGGCCTGGACATCAGCTCGCACGGCGAGTCGGCCTATCGCGTCTAACCGCCGCAACTGCTCTCCTCCGTGGCTCTTCGGGGCGCCTCACCGGCGCCCCGTTTTTTGGTGACTTGCCGACCTTGCGGGCGAGGACGATTCGGGTCGCCGGCGAATCTGGCGATCGGGCAACTTCGTAGCCCGGGTTGAGCGCAGCGAAACCCGGGATGGGCGTGCCACTGGCGCGCGCCCGCCGGGTCGCTGGCTCACCCGGGCTATCGACTGTGGTCGGCGCGGCGTCGGCGGGTGTCGGCGGCGCGGGCGTCAGCCGCCGGGCTTCTTCTTCGCGCGCGGGTGCGCGGCGTCGTAGACCTTCGCGAGCGCCTGGAAGTCGAGGTGCGTGTAGACCTGCGTACTGGCGATGCTGGCGTGGCCGAGCATTTCCTGGACGGCGCGCAGGTCGCCGGACGACTGCAGCACGTGCGAGGCAAAGGAATGCCGCAGCATGTGCGGGTGCACGTGCTGCGGCAGGCCGCGCTCGATCGCCCAGCGGGCGAGCCGGCGCTCGATGGCGCGCACGCCGATGCGCGCGCCGCTGCGCCCGACGAACAGCGCCTTCTGGTCGGCGCGCGGAAGCGCCGCGCGCACTTCAAGCCAGGCGCGGATCGCCTCGCGCGCGCCGGCGCCGACCGGGACGATCCGCTCCTTCGCCCCCTTGCCCCAGACCCGGACCTCGCCGTTGGTGACGTCGATGCCTGCGACGTCAAGGCCGGCGAGCTCGGACAGCCGCAACCCCGACGAGTACGCGAGCTCGAACAGCGCGCGGTCGCGAACCGCCAGCGGGTCGTCGCCGGGAATCGCCATCAGTGCAACGGCCTGCTCAGGTGTGAGCACCGAGGGCAGCCGCCGCGCCGATTTCGGCGCCCGGAGCCCGGCGCAGGGGCTCTCCTTCAACCCCGGGTCGCGCTCCGCGGCGAAGCGGTAGAACGCCCGCCACGACGACAGCATCCGCGCGAGGCTGCGGCCGGAAAGCCCGCGGCCGTGCAGCGTGGCGAGAAAGCGCCGCAGCTGCGGCGCCGCCAGGCGCAACAGGTCGGTCGCGCCGGCGAGTTTCGCCAGCACCCGGACGTCCCGAAGGTACGCGGCGCGCGTGTGTGCCGGCCGGCCTGCGAGCTGCGTCGCGAACGCCCCGAGCCACGCGTCGTTGGCATCGTTCGGACGCGCGGATGCCGCGTCCGCCTGCGAGCTCGGCGGCGTGGGGATCGCGGCGGCGGCGCGGCGGGGAATGGGCGCAGCTCCGCGTCAGGCCGGCGGGAGGTAGCGCGCCATCGCGACGCTCGCGAGCTCGCCCAGTCGCGTCAGATAGACGGTGCCCATGCCGGCGACGAAGCGCTGCGGATCGTCGCTGGCCAGACCGAGCAGCCCGAACGTGTACGACGTGCGCAGCGGCAGGAAAGCGAACGAGGCCGCCTCGTCGGGCGCCTCGAACCAGCCGCGCGACTCCAGCGGCGCCGTTGGCCCGCAGTAAGGCGAGCCGAGGCCGTCGGCGTAGTCGCGGAACTCGTCGCTGCACGCGGCGAGCTCGGGCAGATACGACTGCTCGAGCACCCTGTGCCACAGCCGCGCGGCGACCTGCGGCACGCCGAAATCGTCCTTCAGGCTCTCGTAGAGTACGGCGAGCGTCGTGTCGAGATCCGGCGCCGCGAACAGCGCGAGCGTCGATCGATGCATCTTCTCGCCGATGGCGTCGTTCTCGGCGCCGTAGCGGATCAGCTCGCGCATCCGCGCTTCGAGGTCGGCGTTCTTCTCGCGCAGCGTGATGATCTGCCGTTCGGCGATCGGGATCGCGTGGCCGCCGTGCGGGTGCGGAACGAAGATCTCCGCGAAGAGGTCGGCGTAGTCGGCGAAGAACTGCGGGCTCTGCTTCAGGTATTCGGCGACCGCCTGGGGTTCCATCCGGGGCTCCATGTCGTTATTGATCATGGCCTGTTCTGTCGTTGTGTTTGTCGTTGTCGCCGTCGTCACGTGCCGCGCGCAACTCAGTCGGCGGAAAGCTCGATCTCGCCGTCGAAGACGCGCTCCGCCGGGCCGGTCATGGCCACCGCCGCGCCGGGTCCCGGCCACGCGATCGTCAGGGCGCCGCCGCGCGTCTCGACCCGGACCACCGGGTCGAGCAGCCCGCGCGCGATTCCCGCGGCGACCGCCGCGCAGGCGCCGGTGCCGCAGGCCAGCGTCTCGCCGACGCCGCGCTCCCAGACGCGCAGCCGAATGGTAGCGCGATCGCGAACCTGCATATAGCCGGCGTTGACCCGCTGCGGAAAGCGCGGATGGTGTTCGATCAGCGGGCCCTGCGTGGTCACCGGCGCAGTGTCGACGTCGGCGACCACCTGCACCGCGTGCGGATTGCCCATCGAAACGGCGGTGATCACGACGGCGTCGCCGTCGACGTCGAGGCGATGGACTACCGCCTCCTGTCCGCGACGAACGGGATCGCGGACGGCTCGAACCGGGGCACCCCCATGTCGACCGTCACCTGACCGTCGGCGCCGAGCACGGGCACGATGACGCCCCCCGCGGTATCGACGCGGATTTCGCGCTTGTCCGTGAGGCCCTGGTCGCGGACGAACTTGACGAAGCAGCGCGCGCCGTTGCCGCACTGCTCGACTTCGCCGCCGT
Organism: uncultured beta proteobacterium; assembly: GCA_963768535.1. Taxonomy (GTDB): domain Bacteria; phylum Pseudomonadota; class Gammaproteobacteria; order Burkholderiales; family Casimicrobiaceae; genus CAIWHR01. The sequence goes on from CAVYID010000006.1 coordinate 35,156, forward strand.
CGGCGTTGAAGATCCGGTAGCGGAAATCGACGTCGGCGCGCGGCGCGCGCTCGACGAGGAGCACCTGGTCGCAGCCGACGCCGAAGCGGCGGTCGGCGAGCCGGCGCACCTGCCGGGGCGTCAGCGCGACGTGCTGGCGCACGCCGTCGATGACGACGAAATCGTTGCCCAGCCCCTGCATCTTGGTGAACCGCAGACGCGTCATCGCCGGCGTCCGCGGGCGTCGCCGGCAGCGGGAGACCCCCGGCCGAAGGCAGGGGCGGCGCGCGCGCCCGGCGGGGCGGCCGGCACCGGCTGCCCTTCCACGGCGAGTGAGGCGTCGCGTGCGTTCACGGCACGATCGTACGCGTTCGGGGAGGCCGTCGCGAGTGCCGCCGCGGCGGCTATGCGGGATAGCGGCGCGTGATCGTGCGGGAATTCAGCAGCAATCCCGCCGCGAGCGTGAACAGGGCGACCGCGCCGAGGATGACGGCCGCCACCGTCCACGGCTCGCCGATCTGCTGGCGGAATTGGACCAGCCGGATCGCCGTCGCGATCCATGTCGCGGCTGCGCCATAGGCCATCACCTGCAGCAGGATCAGCGTCCATCGCCGCAGGTAGAGGAACAGCAACGGTGCCGCCAGGGCCAATCCCGCGAGCACGTAATCGCCTGCCCGATAGAAGTGGGCGCCGAGGAGCGCCGCAGCGAGAACGTAGGCACCGATGCGGAGGATCATTCCGAAGTCTACCGTTCAATGGCGGGGCTGCGGCGGGCCGCTCGGCGCAGATCGCCGCGCTCGCCGGGCGCGATTGCCCGGGCGACCGATATCCGGAAATCCCGGCAAGCCGGACCGGTCAGACGTTGAAGCGGAAATGCAGGACGTCGCCGTCCTTGACGACGTAATCCTTGCCCTCGACGCGCATCTTGCCGGCTTCCTTCGCGCCGTGCTCGCCCTTGCAGGCGATGAAGTCGTCGTAGGCGATCACCTCGGCGCGGATGAAGCCGTGCTCGAAATCGGTGTGGATGACGCCGGCGGCGCGCGGCGCCGTGTCGCCGACGTGGATCGTCCACGCGCGGACCTCCTTCGGCCCGACGGTGAAATAGGTCTGCAGCCCGAGCAGCTTGTAGCCGGCGTGGATCACCCGGTCGAGGCCCGGCTCGGAGAGCCCCATGTCGGCGAGGAACGCGAGCCTGTCCTCGCCGTCGAGGTCGGCGATCTCGGCCTCCATCGCCGCGCACACGGCGACCACCGGCGCGCCCTCCTTCGCCGCGTGCGCCTCGACGGCGGCGAGCAGCGGATTGTCGTGGAAGCCGCCGTCGGCGACGTTGGCGACGTACATCGTCGGCTTCATCGTCAGCAGGAACAGCGGTGCGAGCAGCGCCTCCTCCTCGTGATAGAGCTCGGCGGTGCGCGCCGGCCGGCCCTCGTTCAGCACGGCGTCGACCTTCTTCAGCACCGCGACGAGCCGGGCCGCCTCCTTGTCGCCGCCGGCGCGGGCCGCCTTCTCGTGCTTCTGCAGCTGCTTGTCGACCGTCGCGAGGTCGGCCAGGGCCAGCTCGGTGTTGATGGTCTCGATGTCCGACACCGGGTCGATGCCGCCCGCGACGTGGACGACGTTCTCGTCGACGAAGCAGCGCACGACGTGCGCGATGGCGTCGGTCTCGCGGATGTTGGCGAGGAACTTGTTGCCGAGCCCCTCGCCCTTGGAGGCGCCGGCGACGAGGCCGGCGATGTCGACGAACTCGACCACCGCCGGCACGACGCGCTCCGGCTGCGCGATGGCGGCCAGCGGGGCGAGGCGCGGGTCCGGCACTTCGACGATGCCCGACGTTCGGCTCGATCGTGCAGAACGGGTAGTTCTCGGCGGCGATGCCGGCCCGGGTCAGCGCGTTGAAGAGAGTGGACTTGCCGACGTTGGGCAGGCCGACGATGCCGCATTTGAGGCTCATTGGGTTTCCTGTTCGTTGCCGCGGGTGTGCAGCGCCATCATCGCGCGCTCGAAATCGCCCGCGGCGATGAGGGGCCAGGCGTCGAGCGCGCGGTCGAGCGCCTCGTCGATCGCCGCGCGCTCGCCACCGCGCGGCGGGGCCAGCACGTAGTCGGCGACCGGCTGCTGCGCAATCGCCGAGTCGCGGGGATGGCCGATGCCGATCCGCAGCCGCCAGAATGCGGCGCCACCCAGGTGGAGCGCGATGTCGCGCAGGCCGTTGTGGCCGGCGGTGCCGCCGCCGAACTTGAGCTTCGCCTCGCCGGGCTTCAGGTCGAGCTCGTCGTGGACGACGACGATCTCGGCCGGCGCGATGGCGAAGAATCCGGCGACGGCGCCGACCGCGCGGCCGGAAAGGTTCATGTACGTTCCGGGCTTGAGCAGCCGCAGCTCGCCCAGTCCCCGCGCGATGCGCCCATGGAACTTCGCCTCGCCGCTGAACGACGCGCCCAGCCTCGACGCGAGCGCGTCGGCGAACCAGAAGCCCGCGTTGTGGCGCGTGGCTTCGTGCTCGCGGCCGGGATTGCCCAGGCCGACGGCGAGACGGATCGGAGTGCCCATGGTGCCCAGCGCGTGTCGTGGATCGAAGCCCGCCCGGAGTCGACCCGCGGCGGCAAGTAGAAAGGCCCGCCGGGACGCGCGCGGCGGGCCTTCGTGCCTTGGGCCGCGGTGCGGCCTATTTCTTCTTGTCGTCCTTGCCGCCGGACTTCTTCTTGTCGTCCTTCGCGGGTTCCTTCTTCTCGCCGGCCGCCTCTGCCGGCGCCGCAGCGACCTCGGCGCCAGCGGCGGCCGCCGTCTCCTCCTCGGTCTCGACCTGCGCCCGCGGCACCACCGCCGCCGCGACGACCGGGTCGGCCTTGCCGCGGGTGACGACCTTGACGCCCTCCGGGAGCTTGAGCGCCGACACGTGCATCGCATGCCCGGTCGTGATCTCGGACAGGTCGACCTCGATGAACTCGGGAAGGTCCTTCGGCAGGCAGGCGATCTCGACTTCGGTGGTGATGTGGCTGACGAGCGCGCCGGAGAGCTTGACCGCCGGCGAGACCTCGGCGTTGACGAAGTGCAGCGGCACGCGCATCTTGACCTGGCGGTTCTCCTCGACGCGCTGGAAGTCGACGTGCAGGATCTCGTTCTTGAACGGATGCATTTGTACGTCGCGCAGCAGCACGCGACTGGCGGCGCCGTCGAGCTTCATCGTCAGGATCGACGAGTGGAACGCCTCGTTGCGCAGCGCGTGGAACAGTGCGTTGTGGTCGAGCTCGACCGGCTGCGGCGCCGTGGCGCCGCCGTAGACGATGCCGGGGGCCCGGCCGGAGCGCCGCAGGCGGCGGCTCGCGCCGCGGCCTTCGGTGGCGCGGGGGAAGGCGGTGAATTCGAATTGCATGGTGCGACTCCTGGCGTCTGCGGCCTTCCGGTAGCGGGCGCTGCTGCGAGATGCGGCCCGGCCGGTCGTCTGCGGTTGGCGACATCCCCGGCTGGACGGCGTCCGGGGAAAGCTTTGAATTATAAACGGAAATCGATACGGCTGGCAAACAAGGCGGGGGCGTCACAACGGAATTCGGCGCCGGTGCGTCACGGCGGAAACCGACGCGGGGCGCTCACTCGGTGAACAGCGAGCTCACCGATTCCTCGTTCGACACCCGCGTCATCGTCTCGGCCAGCAGCTGCGCGCAGGAGAGCTGGCGGATGCGCGGGCAGGCCTGCGCCTCGGGCGTGAGCGGGATGGTGTCGGTGACGACGATCTCGTCGAGCTCGGAGGCGGCGATCCGCGCGACCGCGCCGCCGGAGAGCACCGGGTGCGTGCAATAGGCGACGACCTTCTTCGCGCCGTGCTCCTTGAGCGCCTGCGCCGCCTTGCACAGCGTGTTCGCGGTGTCGACGAGGTCGTCCATGATCACGCAGGTGCGCCCGTCGACGTCGCCGATGATGTTCATCACCTCGGAGTCGTTGGCGCGCGGGCGCCGCTTGTCGATGATCGCGAGGTCGGAATCGAGCCGCTTGGCGATGGCGCGCGCGCGCACGACGCCGCCGACGTCGGGCGAGACGACCAGCAGGTCGTCGTAGTTCTGCTTCCACAGGTCGCCGAGCAGGATCGGCGTCGCGTAGATGTTGTCGACCGGGATGTTGAAGAAGCCCTGGATCTGGTCGGCGTGCAGGTCCATCGTCATCACGCGGTTGACGCCGACGGTCACCAGCATGTCGGCGACGACCTTGGCGCTGATCGGCACCCGCGCCGAGCGCGGCCGGCGATCCTGCCGCGCGTAGCCGAAGTAGGGAATCGCCGCGGTGATCCGGCCCGCCGACGCGCGCTTCAGCGCGTCGGTCATCACCATGATCTCCATCAGGTGGTCGTTGGTCGGCGCGCAGGTCGACTGCAAGATGAAGATGTCGCGCCCGCGGACGTTCTCGCAGCAGCTCGACCAGCACCTCGCCGTCGGAGAAGCGGCCGACGATGACGCGCCCCAGGCCCGTGTGCAGGTGCGCGCAGACTGCCTCCGCGAGCTTCGGGTTCGCGTTGCCGGTGAAGATTCTCATCCGCTCGAAGGCCATGGCGTCGGGCAGCGAAGGCGGGCGCGGCGCTTCAGTGCGAAGCCGCCTGGCTCGCCGGAAGAGGTGGCTGGGGAGGTAGGGATCGAACCTACGAATGCCGGAATCAAAATCCGGTGCCTTACCACTTGGCGACTCCCCAGCGGAAAAAAGAACAGCGTGTCCTTGCGGACCGCGCGCGAATCCCGGAACGCGGAACACGTCGCGAGGATCATGCGAATGTTGCCAGGGGATGGCGCGCAAGCGTCCTGGCGACGAAGCCCCTCGCTCCCGTCGCCGCGTCCATCGCGACTCCGAGCGCCGCCGACGCTTCGGCTTCGGACGCAAACCATGCAAACACGCAACCGCCCGATCCCGTCATCCGCGCCGACGGCGAGCACGAAGCAAGCCGTGCGAGCGCCGCGGCAATGTCCGGAAATCGTGCAACGGCAACCGCTTGCAGATCATTCCGGCCATAACCCTCAGAAAAGACTTCCATTTTCTCCGACGGCGTCGTGCGTGTCAATTCGGGCGCGGCAAAGATCGCGGCGGTCGCCACCGCGACCGGCGGCGCGACGACGCACGCCCAGCGCGGCGGCAGCGACACCGCGGTCAGGCGCTCCCCGATCCCGCGCGCGAGCGCGGGCGCGCCGAAGACGAAAAACGGCACGTCGGCGCCGAGCGTGAGTCCGATCCTCATCAGCGCCTCGCGCGTGTAGCCGAGCCGCCACAGGCGGTTGAGCGCGAGCAGCACCGACGCCGCGTCGGAGCTGCCGCCGCCCAGCCCGCCGCCCAGCGGAATCCGCTTGTCGATCGCGATGTCGACGCCGAGGCCGGTGCCGGCCGCCCGCTGCAGCGCGCGCGCCGCGCGCACGGCGAGGTCGGCGTCGGCGGCCACGCCGGGCAGATCGCGGCTGCGCGCGATCACGCCGTCGTCGCGGCGCGCGAGCGTCAGCGTGTCGCCGAAGTCGAGCGCGACCATCAGCGACTCGAGCGTGTGGTAGCCGTCGGCGCGCCGTCCGGTCACGTGCAGGAAGGCATTGAGCTTCGCCGGCGCCGGCACGACCAGCGTCGCCGCGGGGTCCGGGTCACGCGCGGGCGTCGCCGGGGCGGGGGCCGCACGCCCGGGCGTCAGCGCCATTGGTCGACCACGACGCGGATTTCGAACCCGGGATACGCGATGCGCAGCCGCTGCGGCATCCGCGCCGCGGCGTCGGCATAGTCGTAGACGATTTCCCAGCCCTCCTGGCGCAGCAGCGCGACCCGGCCTTCGCCGTCGGCCTCGAAGGTCGCCGCGGCGCCCGGATGCGGCGCGCCGCGGATCCACGCCGCAAGGTCCGCCACCGGCAGCGGAAACCCCAGCGCCTGCTCGGTCAGCGCCGGCCAGTCGGCGGCTTCGCGCCGCCGGCCGTCGGCGGTCGTCACCGCGACGCGCCGCGCGGAAGTGTCGCCCGAGAGCTCGGCGACGGTTTGCCCGAGCGGCGTGGTGACGGCCAGCTCGTCGCGCGGCGGGTCGTGGCGCCACGTGAAATGCACGGCGACGGCGTCGCGTCGTGTCGCGCCGAGAGCCGCCCGGCGGCGGTGAAGGGGGTGTCGGCGTAGGCGGGCAGCGGCGGCGCCGGCGTGCCCGGCGGCAGCCCCGCGCAGGCGGCGAGCAGCAGCGCGGCGAGCGCGGCACCGCCGGCGCGAAGCGCAGCCCTGCGGCGGGGCCACGCGGTCACGGCCGCGACGGCGCGGCGCGCCTCAGGGCGCAAGCCGGCGTACCGTCTCGAGCAGCAGCGCGTTGTCCGGCGTGGCCTTGAGCTGCGACTGCCAGACCTCCTGCGCGGTGGTCCGGTCGCCCTTGGCCCAGAGCACTTCGCCCAGGTGCGCCGCGATCTCGGCGTCGGGGCGCGCGGCCATCGCGCGGCGCAGGTAGGTCTCCGCGTCGTCGAGCTTGCCCATCCGGTAGAGCGCCCATCCCATGCTGTCCTGGATGAACGGATCGTCGGGGGAGAGCTTCAGCGCCTTCTCGATCAGCACGCGGCCTTCCTCGGTGCGCGGCGTGCGGTCGACCAGCGTGTAGCCCAGCGCGTTCAACGCCTGCGCGTTCTCGGGGGAGAGCTCGATCAGGCGCTTGAGCCGCTGCTCGGCCACGTCGAGCTTGTCGATCTTCTCGGCGACCATCGCCGTGTCGTAGAGGAGGTCGGGCTCGTCCGGATGCGCGTCGAGCGCCTGCGTCAGCACCGTGAAGGCCGCGGCGAATTCTCCGGCGTCGCGCAGCACCTGCGCCTCGGTCTGCGTGACCTGGACCTTCTGCTCGAGGGTCACCGCGGGCAGCGCGTGGAGGTACCTGCGCGCGCTCGTCGACGTGCCCCTGCTTGCCCATGATCGCCGCGACGCGCAGCTTGCCCTGCCACGCCCGCGCACCCTCGGGCAGCGCGCCGTAGCGCTCGATCGCGACATCGAGGCGCCCCGACTCCTCGGCGACCTGCGCCAGGTAGAATTCGACGACGCCGTTCTCGCCGTAGCCCACGCTCTTCAGATCCTGCAGCAGCGTCTCGGCCGCGTCCCAGTCCTTCATCTGCACCGACAGCGCGGCGATGGCGAACTCGAACTCGCGCGCCGACTTGTCAGCGTCCCAGAGCCGCTGGAAGACCGCGCGCGCGTCGCCGTAGCGCTTCGCCTCGACGTAGAGCTGCGCCAGGGCGCCCGAGAGCGTGCGGGAGGCGGGGTTCGCCTCGACCACGCCGGCGAGGTATTCGATCGCGGCGGCGGGCGAATCGCTGCCGAGAATCTCCGACTTGAGCAGGATGCCGCGTTCCCAGCCCGGCTTCAGCGCCAGCGCGCGATCGACGGCGCGGGTCGCCTCGGCGCGCGTGCTCATGTCCTTGAGTCCGGTGTTCAGCGCGGCCAGCGCGACCGCGAAATGCGCCTCGGCCACGTCGGGATACGGCTCGGCCACCGCGGTGATGAGCCGGTAGGCGGAAACCGGATCCGAATCGCGGGCGAGCAGGTGGTTGAGCTGCAGGAACGCATCGGCGAGCGCCGTGGGCTTGGCGGCCGCCTGCGCCAGCGCCTTCTCGATCTGCGCCTTTAGATCGGCGTCCAGGATGTCGGTGTCGCTGCCCGTGGCGGCCTCTTGCGCTGCCGCGATCACCTGCTTCGGGCGCTCGGCCGTGGGATCGAGCTCGCTCCACAGCTTGGCCGCTTCGGCCGCAAGGCCGCGCCGGCGTGCGACAAGCGCAATCTCGGTGGCCCGCCGCGCCAGCGTCGCGTCCTTTGCCTCCCGCGCGGCTTCGTAGTAGGCGCGCGCCGCGAGCGCCGGCTCGCCGCGCTGCAGCGCGATGTCGCCGATCAGCAGCCGGTACATCAGATCGGCAGTGAGCGGCGCCCCGGCCCTCGCCGGCGGTATGGCCGAAGGGGCGGGAACCAGTGCCTGCGGCGTGGTGGTCGGGCGTGGCGCCGGCGGCGGCGCCGCCGCATCGGGCTCCTGCCCGGCGACGAGGCGCGGCATGGCGAGAAAGAGCACCAGCGCCAGGGCGACGACCGGTCGCGGGCGGCAAGGACGGCAGACGTCGGGCATCGTGGAAATCCTGAAGGAGTCGCGGGCGGGGCTGGAAGACACCGGGATCGATGCCGGCCCGGCCGCGCCCGGAAGAATCCGGGGCTGAATGTTAGGGTATATTCGGCGGCGCAACAAACGGGCGGCGCGTCCATGCGCCGTCACGGTCCCCGAGGCAGGCGCACGCCGGTCGCAGACGATGCCGGAACTTCCCGAAGTCGAAACCACGCGCCGCGGCCTCGTGCCGCTCGTCGTCGGCCGCCGCATCGCGACCATCGATGTCTATGACCCTCGGCTGCGCTGGCCGGTTCCCGCCGACCTCGGCGCCCGGAGCGCGGGTCGCGTCATCGAAAGCCTCGACCGCCGCAGCAAGTACCTGCTGTTCCGCCTGGGGCGCGCGACGCTGCTCGTGCACCTGGGCATGACCGGGAGCCTGCGCGCCTTCTCGCAGGCGCCGCCGCGGCGCCGCCACGACCACGTCGACATCGTGCTCGACAGCGGCGTGACGCTGCGCTACCACGACCCGCGCCGCTTCGGCGCCATGCTGTGGCTGCCGGATTCCGGCGCCGCGCATCCGCTGCTGGCAAAGCTCGGGCCCGAGCCCTTCGACGCGGCGTTCGACGCCGGCTACCTGTGGCAGGCGACGCGGCGGCGCGGGGCCGCGATCAAGCTCGCGCTGATGGACAACCACCTCGTCGTCGGCGTGGGCAACATCTACGCCAACGAGTCGCTGTTCCGTGCCGGCATCCGGCCGGCCACGCCCGCCAACCGCCTTTCCCGGGAGCGCCTCCGGCGGCTGGTCGGCGAGGTTCGCGCGACGCTGGCCGACGCCATCGCCAAGGGCGGCTCGACGCTGCGCGACTATGTCGACAGCGCCGGCGAGCCGGGCTATTTCCAGCTCGACTACTTCGTTTACGGCCGGCAGGGGCAGCCGTGCCGGGTCTGCGGCACCGCGATCCGGCTGCGGCGGATGGGCGGACGCGCCACGTCCTGGTGTCCGCGCTGCCAGCGCTGACCCGTCCCGGCTTGGCAGCGCGGTCCCGGTTATGCCAATATCATGACCGTCCGGGCGCCTCGGGCCGCTCGGCTCCGGCGCCGGGCGGCCGTTGCCGGCACCGGCGGCGGCAACGACGGGGATTCGCCGATGCACACGCAACCGCTTGCCGCACAGTTCGAGGCCTACGGCGACTGGCGCCGCCGGCTGGCGGCTAGCATCGCCGCGTTCCACGCCTGGCTCGTCGAGCAGGAGCTCGCCGACGCACGCACCGATTTCGGGCTGCGCCACGCGCAGGAGCGGCTGCGCGACGACAAGCTGATCGTCGCCTTCGTCGCCGAATTCTCGCGCGGCAAGTCCGAGCTGATCAACGCGATCTTCTTCGCCGATTTCGGCCAGCGGCTCCTGCCCTCCTCGGCGGGCCGCACGACGATGTGCCCGACCGAACTCTCGTTCGACCCCGCGCAGCCCCCGTCGATCCGGCTGCTGCCGATCGAGACGCGGCTGCACAGCGCCGGTGTCGCCGAATACCGGACCTACGCCGACGAATGGGCGAGCGTGCCGCTCGACCTCGCGTCGGCGGAGCGGATGGGCGAGGTGCTGCAGCGCGTCGCCGACGTGAAGCACGTGCCCGCGTCACTCGCGGCGCGATACGGCCTCCACGATCCCGGCGAGCCGACCGGTGGCGACGACGCAACGGTCGAGATTCCCCGCTGGCGACACGCGATCATCAATTTTCCGCATCCGCTGCTCGAACAGGGCCTCGTCGTGCTCGACACGCCGGGCCTCAATGCCGTGGGCATCGAGCCCGATCTGACGCTCAACCAGCTGCCCGACGCCCATGCGGTTGTGTTCGTCCTCGCCGCCGACACGGGCGTGACGCGGACCGACCTCGACGTCTGGACGCAGCACCTGCGCGGCGGTGACGACGGCGCGGGCGCCGGCCGCCTGGTCGTGCTGAACAAGATCGACGGCCTTTGGGACGGGCTGAAGAGCGAATCCGCCGTGGAGGCCGAGATTCTCAGGCAGGTCGACGACTCCGCCCGGCTGCTGGGCGTGCCGCGCACGCAGGTGTTTCCCGTGTCGGCGCAGAAGGCGCTGGTCGCGAAGGTCGGCGGCGACGACGCGCTGCTGGCGAGAAGCCGGCTGCCGGCGCTCGAGGACGCATTGTCGGGCTCGCTGATACCGGCGAAGCGCGACCTGGTCGGCAACGCGATCCAGTCGGAGGTGCGCGGCCTCGCGGCCGAGGTCGCGGCCACACTCTCGGCGCGGCGCGGCGCGCTCGCCGAGCAGATCGCCGAGCTGCGCGGCGTGCGCGGCAAGAACCAGGACGTCGTCGATCACATGATGGCGCGCGTGCGCGGGGAGAAGGCCGCCTTCGAGCAGGGGCTGCGCCGGTACACCGCGCTGCGCACGGTGCTCACCGGGCACAGCACGCGCCTGTTCGACTGCATCGGGCAAGAGGCGCTGCGGCTCACGGCCGAGCGCACGCGGCGCGAAATCGAGTCGAGCCCGTTCACCCGCGGCGTGCGCAGTGCCATGAGCGGTTTCTTCGCCACGATCCGCGACGACTTCTCGCGCGCCGAGACGGAAGCGGCGGAGATCCAGGAGATGATGCAGGCGGCGTACGCCGGCTTCGCCGAGGAGCACGGCGTCGAGCGCTTCGCCCCGCCGCCGTTCTCGATGCTGAAGTTCCAGAAGGAGCTCGCCCGCCTCGAGCGCGCGTACAACACCCAGTTCAATACGCTGTGGAACCTCGTCAGCCACGCCAAGTTCGCGCTGTCGCAGCGCTTCTTCGAGACGATCGCCTCCCGCGTGAAGCACGTCTACGACATCGCCAACCGGGACGTCGAGGCATGGCTGCGCGCGGTCATGGTCCCGCTCGAGTCGCGGGTGAAGGAGCACCACCTGCAGCTTCGTCGCCGGCTCGACAGCATCAAGCGCGTCCACGGCGCCGACGGAGAGCTCGAGGCGCGCGTCGAGGAGCTCGAGCAGGCTAGCGCGGCGGTGCAGGAGCAGCAGCGCGCGCTGGACGACGCGCTCACGGCCGTCGACTTCGTGATCCGGCAGCCCGACGAGCTCCCGCTCGCGGCCAACGCCTGACGCCAGCGCGTCGCGGTCCCCGCGGCCCGGGTTGACGCGCGGCTACTGCGCCGCCTTCGCGGCCATCAGCCCCTCGTACTTGCGCTGGAGCTGATCCTTCGATTCCACGCGGTCCGGGTTGACCGGGATGCAGTCGACCGGGCAGACCTCCACGCACTGCGGGGTGTCGAAATGCCCGACGCACTCGGTGCACTTCGCGGGGTCGATCACGTAGATCTCGGGACCCTGCGCGATGGCGCCGTTCGGGCACTCGGGCTCGCAGACGTCGCAGTTGATGCATTCGTCGGTGATCATCAGCGCCATGGCGCCACCTCCTCTGCCGGTGGCGGGAGCCCGCCGGTGCGCCGGGGCGGCGTCACTGCGCCCGCGCGGCCGGGTTCCCGGTCGCCTTCGCCTTGAGCCGCGCCATCACCGCCGGGTGCACGAACTGCGAGACGTCGCCGCCGAATCTGGCAATCTCGCGGACGATGGTCGCCGACACGAACATGTACTGCTCGGAGGGCGTCAGGAACAGCGTTTCGACCTCGGGATAGAGGTTCCGGTTCATCCCGGCCATCTGGAACTCGTACTCGAAGTCCGACACCGCCCGCAGGCCCCGCAGGATGACGCGCGCGCCCTGCGCGTGGACGAAGTCCATCAGCAGCGACGAAAACGGCGCGACCTCGACGTTGGCGAAGGGTGCGAGCACCTCGCTCGCCATCGACACGCGCTCGGCCGTCGAGAAGAACGGCCGCTTCGACTCGCTGTCGGCGACGCCGACGATCACGCGGTCGAACAGCCCTGCGGCGCGGCGGACGAGGTCCTCGTGGCCGCGCGTGAACGGGTCGAAGGTGCCGGGATAGACGACGGTCAGCATCGGGGAGAATGGAAAAAGGGGTCAGATCCGTAATACGACGCCACCATGTTCGCCGCGTTCCGCGCCAGAGCCCGCGTCGTATTACGGCTCTGACCCCGCTGCTCGCCGAAGCCCGGAGGCATTACGGCTCCGACCCCGACGCCGCCGAGTCCCCGCGCCGGAAAAGATGATAATGCACCTGCCCCGCCTTGTCGCTGCGCCACGGCAGCAGCGGGTGCGGCGGAGCGATCGTGCGCGCGGCCTCCGCGTAGACGAATCCGCCGGGGACGACGGCGGCGGCGCACGCGGGCAGCAGCCACGGCCACGGATCGTCGCGGAACGGCGGGTCCAGGAAGATCACGTCGAAGTCCCGCCGCTCGGCGTCGAGATATGCGCGCGCGTCGGCGCAGTGGGTTTCCAGGCCGCCGCTGCCCAGCGCCAGCGCGCCCGAGCGCAGCGCGTCGATGAGCGTCCGGCTGCGGTCGACCGCGACCGCCAGCGTCGCGCCCCGGGACAGCGCCTCGAGCGACAGCACACCGGTCCCCGCGTAGGGCTCGAGGCAGCGCAGGCCGGTGAGGTCCTGTCCCAGCCAGTTGAACAGCGTCTCGCGGACCCGGTCGGGCGTGGGCCGCAGCCCGTCGACCGCAGGGAAGCGGAGAATCCGGCGGCGCCAGGCGCCGCCGATGATGCGCAAACGGTTCCCGGAAGGGCTCGGCAACGGAGGAATCCGGCGAAATGGGGGAGGCCCGCCGGAGGACAGCGGCAAGGGAAGGTAAAATTATAGCTTCGTCCCGCCGGCGGGCACCCTTGCCGGCGCCGCCCGGTTCGCCTTCCCCCACCCGTACGCGCCCATGCTCGACCTGTTCAAGCGCAAGTCCCCCGCCGACGCGCCGGAAAAGAAGCCGTGGAGCGAGCGCCTCAGGGACGGGCTGTCGCGCTCGCGCGAGAAGCTCGCCGGCGCGCTGTCCCGCCGCACGCTCGACGACGAGACGCTCGAGGACCTGGAATCGGCGCTGGTGATGGCCGACGTCGGGATGCCGGCGGCCCGGCACCTGCTCGACGAACTGTCGGCGCGGTGGAAGCGCGCCGGCAACGAGGCCGATCCGAAGACGGTGCTCAAGGCGGCGCTGCGCGAGCTCGTCGCGCCGCTCGAGGCACCGCTCGTCGTCTCCGACGCGCGGCCGTTCGTCATCATGCTGGCCGGCGTCAACGGCGCCGGGAAGACCACGTCGATCGGCAAGCTCGCCAAGCACCTGCAGGCGCAGGGCCTGTCGGTGCTGCTGGCCGCCGGCGACACCTTCCGCGCCGCGGCCCGCGAGCAGCTGACCGTCTGGGGCGAGCGCAACGGGATCGCCGTCATCGCGCAGGAAGGCGGCGATCCGGCGGCGGTCATGTTCGACGCCATCGCCGCGGCCAGGGCGCGGGGCATCGACGTGGTCCTTGCCGACACCGCCGGGCGCCTGCCGACCCAGCTGCACCTGATGGACGAGATCCGGAAGGTGCGGCGGGTGATCCAGAAGGCCGACCCGACCGCGCCGCACGAGACGCTGCTGGTGCTCGACGCCAACACCGGCCAGAACGCGCTGGCGCAGGTGGCGGCGTTCGACGCGGCGCTGCAACTGACCGGCCTCATCCTGACCAAGCTCGACGGCACCGCCAAGGGCGGCGTCGTCGCCGCGATCGCCAAGCAGCATCCGATCCCGCTGAAGTTCATCGGCGTCGGCGAAGGCGTCGACGACCTGCGACCGTTCGTGGCCGCCGAGTTCGTCGAGGCGCTGGTCGGCTGACCGACGCCGGAAAGTAAGCACTCGCTACCGACAGCGTTCCAATCACGCCGCGGCCCGGTGCCCCCTCTCCGGGGCGCGGCATGTCGGCGGCGGGGGACCGGAACGGATGCCCGCGGCCGGGCACCCCGGCAGCGCCCGTCCCTGTCGGCGCCGGCTTCCCCGCGGGTCTTACCCGAGTGTTTTCCTCGGGAACTTTTGACGTCCTTAGCACTCCCAATATCCGAGTGCTAAAATTGAAACGGGCGGTCGACGGCAGATGATCGGGCACTCGCTTGCGCCGGCCGTCCAGACGAGGAGACACCATGACAGTCACCGCACTGGCGTTCCCCACCCCGGCCTCGCTGGGGAGCCTGGATCACTACATCCAGGCGGTGAATCGCTTTCCGCTGCTGACGGCGGAGCAGGAGATCGAGCTCGGCCGCCGGCTGCAGCGCGACGACGACGTCGGCGCCGCGCGGCAGCTCGTGCTGTCGCACCTGCGCCTCGTCGTCGCGGTCAGCCGCAAGTATGCGGGCTACGGGCTGCCGCAGGCGGACCTCATCCAGGAAGGCAACATCGGCCTCATGAAGGCGGTGCGCCGGTTCGATCCGGAGCGCGGCGTGCGTCTGGTGAGCTTCGCGCTGCACTGGATCCGGGCCGAGATTCACGAGTTCATCCTGCGCAACTGGCGGCTGGTCAAGATCGCGACGACCAAGGCGCAGCGCAAGCTCTTCTTCAACCTGCGCAGCATGAAGCCCGGCACCCACGCGCTGACCCCCGGGGAGGTCAAGTCGATCGCCCGCGAACTCGGCGTCAAGCCGGAGGAAGTCGTCGAGATGGAGACGCGCCTGTCCGGGCACGACGTCGCGATGGACCCGCAGCCCGGCGACGACGGCGACACCGTCACCCCGATCGCGTACCTGACCGACAGCGAAGACGATCCGGCGCAGATCTTCGAGCGCACCGAGACGCGGCGCACCCGGGCCGAGGGACTGCACGAGGCGCTGGGGCAACTCGACGCGCGCAGCCGCCGGATCATCGAGGCGCGCTGGCTGCGCGAGGACGACGCCGCCACGCTGCAGGATCTCGCCGACGAATACGGCGTGTCCGCCGAGCGCATCCGCCAGATCGAGAGCAAGGCGCTGAAGTCGATGCGCGGCCAGATCGGCGCCTGACGCGTCGCCGTCGCCTGGCGGCGTGGCCGCGTAGCCCGGGCTGAGCGCCAGCGAAACCCGGGTGGGCGTGCATGCGGGCACGATCGCCCCGGGTTTCGCCTGCGGCTCAACCCGGGCTACGGTACGAACCGGGTCAGAGCTCGACCTGGGTTCCCAGTTCCACGACGCGATTGGTCGGGATGCGGAAGAAATCCGTCGCCTTGACCGCGTTGCGCGACATCGACACGAACAGCATCTCGCGCAGCATCGACATCCCGGGCGAGCGCGCGGCGATCAGCGTCTCGCGCGAGACGAAGAACGACGTGTCCATCATGTCGAACTCGAACCCGTGGCGGCCGCAGGCTTCCAGCAGCACCGGCACGTCCGGCTCCTCGGTGAAGCCGAAATCGGCGCGGATCTGCCAGAAGTTGCAGGACAGGTCCTGGATCATCACGCGCTCCTTCGCCGGCACCCGCGGGATGTCGCGGGTGACGATGGTCAGGAACACGACGCGCTCGTGCAGCACCTTGTTGTGCTTGAGGTTGTGCAGCAGCGCGTGCGGCACCCGGTTGGCGGTCGACGTCAGGAACACCGCGGTGCCGGGTACGCGCAACGGCGGGCTCGTCCCGATGCTCTCGATGAACAGGTCGAGCGGCATCGAGTCCTCGGCGAGCCGCTCGATCAGCATTGCCCGGCCGCGCTTCCACGTCGTCAGCAGCGTGAACACGATGCCGCCGATCAGCAGCGGGAACCAGCCGCCGTCGGGAATCTTGAGCGCGTTCGACGCCAGGAACGCGAAGTCGATGAGGCACAGCGGCACGACGATCGCCAGCGCGAGCGGCAGCCGCCAGTGCCACAGCCGGCGCATCACGACGAAGATCAGCACCGAGTCGAGCAGCATCGCCAGCGTGACGGCGATGCCGTAGGCGCCGCCCAGGTCGTCCGAGCTGCGGAAGCCGACGACCAGCAGCATCACCGCGATCAGCAGCGACCAGTTGATGAACGGGACGTAGATCTGGCCGATCTCGCGCGCCGACGTGTGCTGCAGCCGCAGGCGCGGACAGTAGCCCATCTGGATCGCGGCGCGCGTCAGCGAGAACGCGCCCGAGATCACGGCCTGCGACGCGATGATCGCCGCGCAGGTCGCGAGGATCACCAGCGGAATCAGCGCCCATTGCGGCGCCAGCAGATAGAACGGGTTCTTGATGGCGGCGGGGTCGGCGAGCAGCAGCGCGCCCTGCCCGAAGTAATTGAGCACCAGCGCCGGCCCGACGAAGAACAGCCAAGCGCGCCGGATCGGCTTGGCGCCGAAGTGGCCCATGTCGGCGTAGAGCGCCTCGGTTCCGGTGACCGCCAGGACGACCGCCCCCAGCGCGAGGAACGCGAGCCCGGGATTGACGACGACGAAGCGGATCGCGTAGACGGGACTGACCGCCGCGAGCACCGCCGGGTCCTGCGCGAGCGGCAGGATGCCGAGGACCGCCAGCACGAAGAACCACGCGCACATCACCGGCCCGAACAGGCTGCCCACGCTCGCCGTCCCCCGTTTCTGGATGGCGAACAGGACGACGATGATCACCAGCGTCACCGGCACGATGAACGGGTGCAGGTGCGGCGCGATGATCTCGAGCCCCTCGACCGCGCCCAGCACCGAGATCGCCGGCGTGATCATCCCGTCGCCGTAGAACATCGCCGCGCCGAAGATGCCGAACCCGACCAGCCACCAGCGCCGGCGCGTGTGCTGCTCGGTCCCGCGCGCGACCAGCGCCGTGAGCGCCAGGATGCCGCCCTCGCCGCGGTTGTCGGCACGCATGATCAGCATGATGTACTTGAGCGTCACGATGATCACCAGCGCCCAGAAGACGATCGACAGGATGCCGAGCACGTTCTCCGGGTTGAGCGGCAGGTGGTGCACGCCGGTGAAGCACTGGCGCAGCGTGTACAAAGGGGAGGTGCCGATGTCGCCGTAGACGACGCCGATCGCCCCGATCACCGCCGGCGCGAGGCGCTTGCGCGAACTGTGCGGCGCGCTCGCCGGCGCGGCCGCAGGCGCTGCGGGAGGTGCGGCGGGGAGCGGTTCCGCAGACCCGGCGGCGGCCGGCTCCGGGGACGCGGCGTCGGGCGGGGGCGCGTCAGGTGGCGCTGTCATCACCGCGGCGGGAAAAGCGGATGTTGAGCTGCTTCAACTTTCGGTACAGGTGGGTGCGCTCGAGGCCGGCCTTCTCGGCGACCCGGCTCATGTTGCTCTGCTCGCGGCCCAGCAGCTGCTCGAAATAGATCCGCTCGAAGGACTCGCGCGCCTCGCGCAGCGGCATGTCGAAGAACCGCGCCGTGATCTCCGGCGCGACCGCGCGGGTCGGTTCGGCGGTCTCGCCGAGCAGGCGTTTCACGTGCTCCGGCGTGATGTCGCCGGTGTGCAGCGCGAGGTTGGCGACCACGCCCTGCAGATGGTCGAGGTTGCCGGCCCAGTAGGCGGCACCCAGCGCGGCGAGCGACGACGGCTCGAGCGGCGCCACCGGCGCCGCGGCCTCTGCCGGCGGCGCGCTCGTGCCCAGTGCCGCGCACCAGAACCGATCGATCAGCGCCGGAATGTCGTCTCGCCGCACGCGCAGCGGCGGCAGCAGCACGGCGCCGGCCGCGAGTGCGGAGAGCAGCGCGGGGTCGAACTTGCCCTCGGCCGCGAGATTGCCCAGCGGCTCGATGCTGGCGGCGACCAGCGCGACCGACGCGCGCTCGAGCTTCGGCAGCAGGAACGCGAGACCCTTCTGCTCGGCCTTCGAATAGTGGCCGATCTCGGCGCAGTAGAGCGTTCCCTCGCGCGCCTCCTCGATCAGCGCCAGCGGGTTCGCGACGAGGCGCTGCCCGTTGGCGAGCACCACCCACGGCGTCTCCGGCACGTGCAGCGCCCGCGCGGCCGCGTCGTGGCCGGTGCCGGGCTCGCCCAGGATCAGGATCGGCTTGCGCGCGGCGAGCAGCTGCTCCATCTGGCGCTCGATCGCGCGCACGGCTTCGCCGGTGCCCAGCGCCGCGAGCGAGACCCGCTGCGGCTCGCGCGCCGACGCGGCCTTGAGCGCGCGCGACACCGTGCCCAGCAGCTTCTGCAGTCCGACCGGCTTCTCGAGAAAGTCGAACGCGCCGATCTTGGTCGCCTCGACCGCGGTCTCGATCGTCCCGTGGCCCGACATCATGACCACCGGCATCGTGAGCTGCCCGGCGGCCGCCCATTCGCGCAGCAGCGTCACGCCGTCGGTGTCGGGCATCCAGATGTCGAGCAGCACCAGCGCCGGCTGGGCCCGCGCCCGGTACGCGCGCGCGGCGGTGGCGTTCTCGGCGACGCTGACGCGGTAGCCCTCGTCCTGCAGGATCTCCGAGAGCAGCTCGCGGATGCCGACCTCGTCGTCGACGATCAGAATTTCCCTGGCTTGAATCATCAACGTTCCATGTTAGTGCACCGCTTCGGCGTCAGCGCGCGGAAAGACCAGCGTCACCCGGGCGCCGTGCGGCGCCCGCTGGGCGATCTCCACGCGCCCGCCGTGTTCCTCGAGTATCTTCTTCACGATCGCCAGACCCAGCCCGGTTCCCTTCGCCTTGGTCGTCACGTAGGGGTCGAATGCCCGGTGCAGGACGTCGTCGGGGAAACCGGTTCCCGCGTCGCCGATCGAGAGCCTGACCGTGTCCCCCTGCGCCTCCAGCGCGATCTCGTAGCGGGGCTCGGCGACGTCCGTCTGCGCGTCGATGGCGTTCTGCAGCAGGTTGTGGAACACCTGGCGCAGGCGCGTGGGCTCGCCCTGGACGACGACCGGCCCGGGATCCACCGACAGCGCGAGGTGCGGCCGCAGATTGTCGTACAGGCCGAGCACGTCGAGCAAGAGGGCGCCCATGTCGACGGGCTGCATGGTGCCGGGGCGCTGGCGCCGCGCGTAGATCGCGAAGTCGTCGACCATGTGCTTCATTGCCGCAACCTGCGCGATGATGGTCTGCGCGCCGCGCTTCAGCGTCTCCTGGTCCGGGACCGGAGAGCTTGGCGGCGAGCTTGTGCTCCAGCCGCTCCGCCGAGAGCTGGATCGGGGTCAACGGATTCTTGATCTCGTGCGCGAGCCGGCGGGCGACCTCGCCCCACGCGGCGTCGCGCTGCGCCTGGGCCAAGTCGGTGACGTCGTCGAAGACTACCACGTAGCCGGCGACCGGCGTGACCGGCAGCCGCGAGCCGCGCAGCAGCAGCACGCGGGTGAGGTTCGCCACCGCGAGCTCGGCCTGCTTCTGCCAGTGCCCGTCGGGGCTGCCCCGGAAGCCGTCGCCGATCAGCTGTGCCGCCGGCGCCAGCGCCGGAAATTTCGCGCCCCAGTCGGACAGCGCGACGCCGGTGAGTTCGGCGAACGGCTGCTGCAGGATCACCGCAGCGCTGGCGTTCGCGGTGCGCAGCCGGTAGCCGTCGTCGAACGCCAGCACGCCGGCCGACAGGTTGCCCAGGATGCTCTCGAGGTAGGCGCGCGTGGTCTCGGTCGCGAGCCGGCTTTCCTCGGTGCGCTGCTGCGCGTCGGCGAGCTGCGCGGTCATCCGGTTGAACGACTCGGTGAGCACGCCCAGCTCGTCGCGCGAGGTGACCGGCTGCCGGCGGGTGAAATCGCCCTGCGCCACCGCGCGCGTCCCCTCGGCGAGCAGCCCCAGCGGTGCGGCGAAGCGCTCGGAGAGCACGACCGCGAGACCGAGCGCGGCGGTCAGCGCGAGCAGCAGCGTCAGCGTCAGCGTCAGCGCGTAGAGCCGCTTCAGCGCCGCCCGCGAGAACGAGATCTCCTGATAGTCGCGCCATCCGGCCTGCACCTTCTCCGCATCCGCCGCCAGCGCCTTGGGCACCGGCTCGACCACCTGGAGCAGCTTCAGCGGCTCCAGCCGGTCGTCGGTGTTGACCGGCGCGACCACGCGCAGCACCAGCCCGCCGTCCGCGCCCGGCTCGATCGCCGAATACGCCTGCTGCAGCCGCGCGCGCCGCAGCGCCTGCGCCGGCAGGGGCTCGGGCGTGGCGGTGCCGGCGCCGATGCCGGCGACGGCAATGACGCTGCCCGCGGGGGAGAACAGCGTCGCCTCGAAGACTCCCGCCTGCGCGGCGGCGCGGGACAGCCGCGTCGGCAGGCTCGCGTCGCCGCCCTCCGACAGCGACAGCGCGAGCTGGCCGGCCTTGTTGGTGGTTTCCTTGAGCAGGTAGTCGAGCGAGCTGCGCGCCAGGTTCAGGCCGCCCTCGAGCGCGCGGTCGACGCGCACGTCGAACCAGCTCTCGATGCTCTTGCCGAGGAACTGCACCGACACCGCGTAGACGAGCGCCCCCGGAAGCACGGCGACGACGGCGAACAGCAGCACCAGCCGCACGGCGAGCCGCGAGCCGAAGCGCCCCTTCTTCAGGTTTCGCCGCAGCCGCAGGAGCTGGTAGCCGACGAGCGCCATCAGCAGCGCGACCATCGTGCCGTTCAGCATCAGGAGGATGTTGTAGCTCCCGGCGAACAGCTGCGTGTTCGCGCTGGCGGTGGCGAGCAGGAACAGCGAGATCAGGCCCAGGCAGGCGCCGACCAGCAGCAGCCAGCGCACGCCGCGGGTTCCGAGCGCCGCCGTCATGCGACAAAGCTCCAGCGGTGCCAGTCGGACTGCAGCGTCCACTCGCGCGACGCGAGGGCGTCGACCTGGAACGGCTTGGGCAGCTGGGCGACGTCCAGGCGCAGCCGCAACGCCGCCTCGTAGCGGGCGCCCTTCTGCAGCTCGTCGCGCCGCGCCACGGGGCGCGAGGTCACCCGCGACAGGAACCGCTGGACCTCGTCGAGCGAGTAGAGCGTCTGCGCGAACAGGCCGCTCGAGACCCGATACTGGCGCGTCAGCGCGTTCCACGCGATGCGGTACTGCGTGGTCGACGTCAGCACTTTCTCGTCGAACCACCACCAGCGCGGGCGCCCGATCTCCACCTCGAGCACGAAGTACAGCGGCACGCCGCGGTGCAGCGCCTCCTCGAGCGTCGCGTTGAGCGTGAGGTCGAATTCGGCGTTGAGGACGTAGTCGTCGTCGTCGGCGCGGATTTCCGCCGACTGCACGCCGATGGTGTCCGCGCGCGCCGGCCGGCTGGCGCCGGCGGCGAGCGAACCCATCGCGGCGCCGGCGGCGAGCCCCGCGAGACGGCGCAGCGCGAGGCGGCGGCCGGCGGCAACGAAGGTCAGGGGAGGTCGGAGCGGCATGCCGGCGGACGGCGCGGGGGCATCGGGCGGGTGGTCCGCGCCGCGACGCCGCATCGGGCAGCGGGCCGCGACGCCCCCGGCGCGAGGCGCGCCGGCTCAGCCCTTGCGGAGCAACGCGTAGAAAAAGCCATCGTGATTGTGCGCTGCACCCGGGAGCGAAGGCAAGAGTTGCCCGCCCTGCTGGACGACTCCGGCGGGAAGGTCGAGGGGTTCGCGCAACGCATCCGCATGGCCGGCGCAAAACGCGTCGACCTGGCCGCCGTTCTCGGCGTGGAACACCGAGCACGTCGAATAGAGGAGGAGCCCGCCGCGCGCGAGGCACGGCCACAGCGCGTCGAGGATGCGCGCCTGCTGCCGGGCAAAGCCGGCGACGTCGGCCTCGCGCCGCAGCCACTTGCCGTCGGGGTGGCGCCGGACCACGCCCGAGGCGGTGCAGGGCACGTCGGCCAGGATGCGGTCGAACGCGCGGCCGTCCCACCACGGCGCCGGCGCGCCGGCGTCCCCTTCCACCGTCTGCACCGCGGCCGTCCCGAGCTGCAGGCGCGCGAGATTCTCGCGCAGGCGCACAAGGCGCACCGGATCGCTGTCCAGCGCGACGACCTCGACGTCGGCGAGCTCGACCAGGTGCGCGGTCTTGCCCCCCGGCGCGGCGCAGGCGTCGAGCACGCGCATCCCCGCCGCGGCCCGCAGCAGCGGGGCGGCCAGCTGCGCGCCGAGGTCCTGCACCGCGAAGGCGCCCTCGCGATAGCCGGGCAGATCGGTCGACCGGGCGCGGCGGATCGACGATCACGCCGGCCTCGCCGGCCGCCGTGGCGCCGACCGGCAGCGCCGCGCAGGCCGCGATGAACGCGTCGCGCGTGGTGACGCGCCGGTTGACGCGCAACGACAGCGGCGGGCGCTCGTTGCCGGCGGCGAGGATCGTCTGCCAGTCCTCGGGATGGTCGGCGCGCGCGCGGTCGATCCACCAGCGCGGATGCGACCAGCGTGCGACCGGATCGGCGTCCACCGCGGCGTGCAGCGCCTCGCGCTCGCGCAGGTAGCGCCGCAGCAGCGCGTTGACCAGCGACTTCGCGGCCGGCCGCGCGATCCGCGCGGCGGTGTTCACCGCGTGATCGACGACCGCAAACGGCGGCGCGCGCGTGTGGTCGAGCTGATAGAGGGCGACCGCGACCAGCGTTGCCAGCGCCGGGTCCGAGAACGGCTTGGCCGCGAGCTTCCCGGTCAGCGCCGCGAGCGTGCCCCAGTGGCGCAGCGTGCCGTAGGCGAGCTCCTGCACCAGCGCCCGGCGGCGGCCGGGTTCGACGCCGGGTCCCGGTGCGGGGGCCGGCGCGAGCGCGCCGAGGGCAACGGGGAGCGTCGTGCCTTCGAGCACGCGATTGACCGCGAGCGTGGCCTGCCGCTGTGCTTCCTCCATCGTCGCGTCGAGCCCGCCGGGCTAGCCGGCGGTCACGTCGAAGCGCTGGCCGGCGACGGTCCGGCGGCCGGCGACGAACGCCCCCGCCGTCATCCGCCGCCCACCCGCCGGCTGCAGCTCGTCGATGCGCAACGCCCCTTCGCCGCAGGCCACGACGAGACCGCCGGCGCCGGCCGCGAGGATCTCGCCGGGGTCGCCGCGTCGCGCCGCGGCGACGGGCGCCGCCCGCCACAGCTTCACGGGCTCGCCGTCACGCGCGCTGAAGGCGCCCGGGACCGGATCGAAGGCGCGGATCTGGCGGTCGATGGCGTCGGCGTGCGCGCGCCAGTCGATCGCCGCGTCGGCGCGGGTGATCTTCGCCGCGTAGGTCGCAGCCGTCCGCATCCTGGGGCGTTCCCGCGACCGCGCCGTCGCGCGCCAGCCGCTCGAGCACCGCGACGACGGCGCGCGCACCGGCGGCCGCCAGCCGGTCGTGCAGCGTGCCCGCGGTCTCGCGCGGCGTGATGGCGACCCGCTCGACGTCGAGCATCGGCCCGGTGTCGAGGCCGGCGTCCATCTGCATGATCGTCACCCCGGTTTCGGCGTCGCCGGCGAGCAGCGCGTGCTGGATCGGCGCGGCGCCGCGCCAGCGCGGCAGCAGCGACGCGTGGATGTTGAGGCAGCCGTGGCGCGGCCAGTCCAGCACGGCGCGCGGCAGCAGCAGCCCGTAGGCGGCGACGACCAGCACGTCGAGCGGGATCGCGCGCAGCATCGCCACGGCCTCGTCGCTCTTCAGCGAGACGGGCTGCAGCACCGGCAGCCCGCGGTCGGCGGCGAGCGCCTTGACCGGTTGCGGCACGGACTTGAGCCCGCGCCCGGACGGCCGGTCGGGCTGGGTGAGCACCACCGCAACGTCGAACCGGCCCGCGAGAATGGCCGCGAGCGCGGACGCCGCAAACGCCGGCGTGCCGGCAAATCCGACGCGCATCACGGAAACCCCGGGGGCCTGGGGCCGGCCTAGCCCGCGAGCCGCTGCTTCTTGCGCAGCCGCGCCGCGAGCCGGGCGCGCTTCAACGGCGAGAGCCGGTCGACGAAGACCTTGCCGGAGAGGTGGTCGATCTCGTGCTGGATGCACACCGCGAGCATGCCTTCGGCCGCGAGCTCGAAGGGCTCGCCGTCGCCGTCCTGCGCCCGGACCGTGACCTTCGCGGCACGGGTGACCTTGTCGTAGTAGCCGGGAACCGACAGGCAGCCTTCCTCGCACTCGGCGTCGCCTTCGGCGGCGAGGATTTCCGGGTTGATGAACACCCGCAGCTCGTCGCGCGCCTCGGAGACGTCCATGACGATGACGCGCTTGTGGACGTCCACCTGCGTCGCGGCAAGGCCGACGCCGGGCGCCGCGTACATCGTTTCCGCCATGTCGGCCACCAGTTTCCGGATCTCCGGCGTGACCGCGGCTACCGCGGCCGCGACCTTGCGCAACCGAGGATCGGGATACTCGAGGATATTGAGGATGGCCATCGGGGCGTAACGAAGCTAGCTTGCAAAATGCAGACTCGGGATGCAGAATTGCGCATAAGCCCTTATTTTGCGGCGGTTTAGGACGTTAGCAAGCCCCACCTCCACCGGAAGAGGCTTTATGCGTCAGAAGTTTAGCATAGGCAGGCGCGTGCTCGTGGTCTCGGCCGCGTTGCTCGTTCTGGGCGCCGGCATCGCGCAAGGCGCCGACATCACGCTCGCCCCGGGCGCGCCGGAGCGCTACGTCGTGCAAAAAGGCGACACTCTGTGGAGCATCGCGCAGAAGTTTCTGCGCGACCCGTGGCGATGGCCGGAAATCTGGCGCCTGAACCGCGAGCAGATCAAGAGCCCGCACTGGATCTATCCCGGGGACGTGATCGTCCTCGAGCGCGGCGCCGCGGGCGCGCAGCCGCAGGTGCACCTCGAGCGCGAAACGGTGCGGCTGTCGCCGACCATCCGCTCCCGGCCACTCGACGTTGCGGCGATCGCGAGCATTCCCGCGGGCGACATCGAGCCCTACCTGTCGCGGCCGCTCGTCACCGGCCCCGGCGGACTCGCCAACGCGGCGCAGATCGTCGCCGGGCGCGATGCGCGCGTCGTCCGCGGCGAGGGCGACACCGTCTACGTCGTGGGCCTCGACCGCAACGCGGGCGACCTGTGGCACATCTACCGGCGCGGGCGCACGCTCCACCCCTGGGGCGACGAGGAGACCGTGCTGGGCTACGAGCAGCTGTTCCTCGGAACGGCAAAGGTCGAGCGCTTCGACGACGTCTCGACGGTGCGCATCCTGACGGCCAGGGAGGAAATACTCGTCGGCGACCGGCTCATCCCGGCGCCGCGCGAAGAGATCGTCAACTACGTTCCGCACGCGCCCGACAGACCGGTCGAAGGCCACATCATCGATCTGTACCGCAACGCGACCGAGGCGGGCCGCGGCTGGCTGGTCACGCTCGACAAGGGATCCGCCGACGGCGTGGACGTCGGCACCGTGCTCGCGATCAGCCGCACGCAGGAGCCGATTCCGGATCCGCGGCCGTGGACGACGGTGGACCGCTTCACGCGCTTCACCGAGCAGAGTCTGCACTTCAAGCCGGAGCCCTGGCTCGATCTTCCCGATCAGCGCACCGGGCTGCTGTTCGTCTATCGCGTCTACGATTCGGTGTCGTTCGCGATCCTGTTCAACACCACCGACCCCATCGACATCGGCAACATCGTTCACAATCCCTGAGCGCGCCCTCCGCGCGGTACACGGGGTTCCGGCGCCGCGATGAGCGTCGATCCGCGGATCGAAGCCTGGGTCACGCTGCAGTTGTCCGGCGTCGCGCCGCGCGCGCTCGCGCAGATGCTGCGCGCGTTCGGCGGACCCGAAGCAGTGCTCTCGGCGACGCCTTCTCAACGGCGGGCGGCCGTCGCCGCGCCGGCCGGCCGCGCCGTCGCGGCGCTCACGGCCCCTGATCGCGACCGCCTGGCGAACACGCTGGCGTGGCTGGCGGAGCCCGGCGCGTCGCTGGTCGCCTGGGACGACGCGGACTACCCGCCGGCGCTGCTCGAGATCGGCGACGCCCCGCCGGCGTTCTATTGCCTCGGCCGTCGCGAGCTGCTGTCGCGCCCGGCGCTCGCCATCGTCGGCAGCCGCAACGCCACGCCGCAGGGTTGCGCCGACGCGGAGGCGTTCGCCGATGCGCTCGCCGCCGGCGGGCTCACCATCGTGAGCGGGCTGGCCCTGGGCATCGACGCCGCCGCGCACCGGGGCGCGCTGGCGCACCCCGCCAGCAGCGTCGCCGTCGTCGGCACCGGGCTCGACCGCGTGTATCCGGCGCGCAATCGCGATCTCGCGCACGCGCTGGCGGCGCGCGGGGCGCTGATCTCGGAGTTCGCGCCCGGCACGCCGCCTGCGCCGGCGAACTTCCCGCGCCGCAATCGCCTCATCAGCGGGCTCGCCCGCGGCGTGCTGGTCGTCGAGGCGACGCTCTCGTCCGGATCGCTGATCACCGCCCGCCTCGCCGGCGAGCAGGGGCGCGAGGTGTTCGCGCTGCCCGGCTCGATCCATTCGCCGTTCGCCAAGGGGTGCCACCGCCTGATCCGCGACGGGGCGAAGCTGGTCGAGACGGCGCAGGACATCCTCGACGAGCTCAGGTTTCCCGCGATCGCGCCGACGGACGCGGCGCCGCCGCCGGACGACGCGCCCACGGACGCGACGGCACGGGCGGTGCTCGCGGCGCTGGGCCACGCCCCGGCCGACGTCGACACCCTCGTGGCCCGCTGCGGCGCGTCCGCCGGCGCGGTCGCGGCGGCGCTGACCGCGCTCGAGCTCGACGGCCGCGCCGCCGCGCTGCCGGGCGGTCGCTGGCAGCGGCTGGGGCGATGAGCCCCCCGCGGCGCGGCGTGCCGCCCGTCGCCCGAGCGGGGCCGGATCGGCGCCGAAGCGCGTCCCGGAGCCTCGCGCGCGCCCGCGCGCGCCCGCGCGCCTTGGCCCCGGATCCGGCGGACCCCGGCCAAATGGCTCCTTGCTAGCGCGGCGAGTCCTTCGGTACTATCAGCGCCTCTTTGCGCCTGTCCGGGCGGATCCGTCGCAGCCGCGGCGGATCGCTTCCCCGGCGGTGCGTGGCGCTCCCCCATGACCAAGAGCCTGATCATTGCCGAGAAACCGTCCGTCGCGGCCGACATCGCCCGCGCGCTGGGCGGCTTCACCCGCCACGACGACTATTTCGAGAGCGACCGCCACGTGCTGTCCTCCGCGGTCGGGCACCTGCTCGAGATCGGGATGCCCGAGGCCGAGGAGGTCAAGCGGGGCAAGTGGACGTTCGCGCACCTGCCGGCGATTCCGTCCCGGTTCGCGCTCAAGCCGATCGAGAAGAACGAGAACCGGCTCAGGACGCTGCTGAAGCTCGTCAAGCGCAAGGACGTCGACGAGCTGATCAACGCCTGCGACGCCGGCCGCGAGGGCGAGCTCATCTTCCGCTACATCGTCCAGTACGCGAAAGCGACCAAGCCCATCCATCGGCTGTGGCTGCAGTCGATGACGCCGACGGCGATCCGCGACGGCTTCGAGCACCTGCGCACCGGCGCGCAGATGCAGCCGCTCGCCGACGCCGCGGTGTGCCGCTCCGAGTCCGACTGGCTGGTCGGCATCAACGGCACCCGCGCGATGACCGCGTTCAACTCCAAGTCGGGCGGATTCCAGCTGACGACCGTCGGCCGCGTGCAGACGCCCACGCTCGCCATCATCGTCGAGCGCGAGGAGAAGATCCGCGCATTCAGGCCGCGCGCCTACTGGGAAGTGCTGGGCACGTTCCGCGCCGAGGCCGGCGAGTACGGCGGGCGCTGGATCGACGAGAAATTCCGCAAGAAGGACGACGACCCCGACGCGCGCGCCGAGCGCCTGTGGGACGAGGCGCGGGCCCGCGCCATCGCCGCGCGCTGCGAGGGCCAGCCGGGCGAGGTCAGCGAGGAATCGCGGCCGTCGACGCAGGGCGCGCCGCTGCTCTACGACCTCACCAGCCTGCAGCGCGAGGCGAACGGCCGCTTCGGCTTCTCCGCGCGCACGACGCTGTCGCTGGCGCAGGCGCTCTACGAGAAGCACAAGGTGCTGACGTACCCGCGGACCGACTCGCGCGCGCTGCCCGAGGATTACCTGGGGACGGTGAAGGCGACGATGGAGGCGCTGGACGAGTCCAACGCCTACGGCGGCTTCGCCCGGCAGATCCTGCGCCAGAAGTGGGTGCAGCCCAACAAGCGGATCTTCGACAACGCCAAGATCTCCGACCACTTCGCGATCATCCCGACGCTGGTGCAGCCGAAGCATCTCAACGAGATCGAGGCGAAGCTCTACGATTTCGTCGTCCGGCGCTTCCTCGCCGCGTTCTTCCCGGCGGCCGAGTTCACGCTGACCACGCGGATCACGCGGGTGGCCGGCGAGCCGTTCAAGTCGGAAGGCAAGGTGATGATCGCGCCGGGATGGCTCGCCGTCTACGGCCGCGAGGCGAGCGCCGAGGAGGGCACGCTCACGCCGGTCAAGCCCGGCGAGACGGTGGCCACCGAGAAGATCGAGGTCGCCGCCAACCAGACGCGAGCGCCCGCGCGCCTCACCGAGGCGACGCTGCTCTCGGCGATGGAAGGCGCGGGCAAGCTCCTCGACGACGAGGACCTGCGCGAGGCGATGCGCGAGAAGGGCCTCGGCACGCCGGCCACCCGCGCCCAGATCATCGAGGGGCTGCTCACCGAGAAGTACATCCTGCGCGAAGGCAAGGAGCTGCAGCCCACGGCCAAGGCGTTCTCGCTGATCGCGCTGCTGAAGGGGCTGGGCGTGCCCGAGCTGATCTCGCCCGAGCTCACCGCCGAGTGGGAGTTCAAGCTCGCGCAGATGGAGCACGGCAAGCTCGCGCGCGAGGCGTTCATGCGCGAGATCGTCGAGATGACCGAGCACATCGTCGGGCAGGCGAAGCGGCAGGAGAGCGACACCATCCCCGGGGATTTCGCGACACTCGGGGTGCCCTGCCCGAAGTGCGGCGGCGAGGTCCACGAGAACTACAAGAAATTCCAGTGCCAGGCCTGCGACTTCGGCTTCTGGAAGATCATGGGCGGCCGCCAGCTCGAGACCGCCGAGGCCGAGACGCTGCTCTCCGAGCGTCGCGTCGGCCCGCTCGACGGCTTCCGCAGCCGGCTGGGCCGGCCCTTCTCGGCGGCGATCAAGCTCTCCGAGGACAACGAGGTGTCGTTCGATTTCCCGGAGCGCGACGGCGGCGACGACAGCGAGCCCGTGGACTTCAGCGGGCAGGAGCCGCTGGGGCCATGCCCGAAGTGCGGCGCCAGCGTGTACGAGGGCGCCCAGTCCTACGTCTGCGAGAAGGCCGTCGGCCCCGACAAGACCTGCGACTTCCGCTCCGGCCGCGTGATCCTGCAGCGGCCGATCGAGCGCGAGCAGATGCACAAGCTGCTCGCCACCGGCAAGACCGACCTGCTGCAGTTCGTCTCGGCGCGCACCCGGCGCGGCTTCTCCGCATTCCTCGTGCGCCAGCCGGACGGCAAGGTCGGCTTCGAGTTCGAGGCCAAGGAGGGCGGCAAGGGGAAGGGCGCTCGCCCGGGGCAGGCGGCGACGGCGCTGCGCGTGCTCGGTGCGCATCCCGGGGACGGGAAGCCGGTCGAGCTGCACGCCGGCCGCTACGGGCCCTACGTCAAGCACGGCGCCGTCAATGCCACGCTGCCCGACAGCGACCGCGCCGACGCGCTGACGCTCGACGAAGCGCTCGCGCTGCTCGACGAGAAGGCCGGGCGGACCGGGACGTCGGCACCGGCGGCGAAGAAGCCGCGGAAGACGGCGGCGCGTCCGGCGAAGAAGGCGCCGGCGAAGAAGGTCCCCGACGCGACGGCCGAGCCCGCCGCCGGGAAGGCGGCCGGGACCGCCCGCCGGGCCGCCGCCAAGCCGGCGGCGAAGCCCGCCGGCAAGTCCACGGCCAAGGCCGCAGCCCAGGCCGCCGACGGCGCACCTGCTGCCGCGGTCCGGCCGCGACCCGCCGCCAAAGCCGCCGCTCCCAGGAAGCGCCGCTCGGCGCCCTGACGCCCGCCCCGGCGGATCAGCCGCCGGCGGTGCGCTCGGCCGGCAGCGCGCGCCGGCTCAGCGTCGGCACACCGCCGCGCGCGTCACGCGGCCGATGGTGAGCCCCTGCACCAGGATCGAGAACACGACGACGGCGTAGGTCAGCGCGACGACGGTGTTGCGCTCCGGCCCGGCCGGCAGCGAGAGCGCGAGCGCGACCGAGATGCCCCCGCGCAGGCCGCCCCAGGTCAGCACCTTCCAGGACCCGTGGGGCAGCAGGAACACGCGCCGCAGCAGGCGCACCGGCAGCCCGACGGTCAGCAGGCGCGCCAGCAGCGTCACCGCGATCGCGACCCCCGCCGCGACCAGCTCGCCGCATCGAGAACACGACCAGCAGCACCTCCATGCCGATCAGGACGAACAGCGTCGCGTTCAGGATCTCGTCGACCAGCTCCCAGAACATGTCCACGTAGCGGCGCGTCGTGTCCGACATCGCGAGCGCGCGGCCGTGATTGCCGACGATGAGCCCGGCGACGACCATCGCCAGCGGGCCCGACACGTGCAGCGTGGTGGCCAGCGCGTAGCCGCCGGTGACGGCGGCCAGCGTCAGCAGCACCTCGACCTGGTAGTTGTCCACGCTCTTCAGCAGGCGGAACGTCACGTAGCCCAGCACCAGGCCGAACACCAGGCCGCCGCCCGCTTCGTGCAGCCAGCAGCTCGCAAGCCCTTGCCCGGCGTCGGCGCGACGCCGCTGGCGAGCATGCCGGCGAGCAGCGAGAAGATCACCACGCCGACGCCGTCGTTGAACAGCGACTCGCCCGCGATCACCAGATCGAGCTCCTTCGGCGCGCCCGCCGACTTGAGGATGCCCATCACCGCGATCGGGTCGGTCGGCGAGATCAGCGCGCCGAACAGCAGGCAGTACACGAGCGGCAGGTGCAGGCCCGATCAGCGGCAGCACGAACCACATCGCCGAAGCCGACCACGAGGGTCGACAGCAGCGTGCCCAGCACCGCCAGGACGCCCACGGGCCACCGGTGCGTCCTCAGCTCGCTCAGGTCGACGTGCAGCGCGCCGGCGAACAGCAGCAGCGACAGCATCCCCTGCATCAGCACGTCGGAGAAGTCGATCGAGCGCAGCAGCGACTCCTCGTACTGGCGCAGGCCGTAGCCCAGGCCCACCGCGTCCAGGCCGACGAGCGCGAGCGACAGGACCAGCGCCGTGGCCATCACCCCGATCGTCGTCGGCATCCCGACGAAGCGGTGGTTCAGGTAGGCGAGCAGCGCGGTGATGACGAGGCAGGTGGCGGCGATGTTGAGCATTGGCGATGCCGGCGGTCGCGGCACGGGCCGCAGAACCGCAGGCCGCGCATTATACTTTCCTCGGGCGTGGCGCTCCCGTGACCGCCGCGCCGGAATCCCCGGGAACGCATGATCGCCTCGCTCCAGAACTCGCTCGTCGCCTTCGCGCTCGCGGCACTGCTGGAGCTGGCGGTCATCGCCCGGATCCTGCTGCGGCCGCATCGCGACCCCGCGTCCCGGATCGCCTGGGTGGTCGTCGTCGGCGCGCTCCCGCTGCTGGGCATGCTCGCGTACCTCCTCCTGGGCGAGGTGAACATCGGCCGCCGCCGCGCGCAGCGGCTGCGCGAGGTGCTCGCGCGCATGCCGCCGATTCCCGGCCCGGGGCCGGGGATGCGACGGCGCAGGTCGCCGTCGTTCCCGAGCGTTACCGGCACCTGTTCGCGCTCGGCCGTTCGATCAGCGGATTCGATCCGGTCGGCGGCAACGCCGCGCGCCTGCTCGCCGACTCCAACGCCACGATCGACGCGATGGTCGCCGACATCGACGCCGCGGCGGACCACGTCCACGTGCTGTTCTACATCTGGCTGCCGGACCGCAACGGCTGCAGGATCGCCGAGGCGCTGAAGCGCGCCGCCGCCCGCGGCGTGACCTGCCGCGCGATGGCCGACGACCTCGGCTCGCGCTCGCTCATCCGCTCCGAACACTGGGCGGCGATGCGCGCGGCGGGCGTGCACGTGGCGGCGGGCATGCCCATCGGCAACCCGCTGCTGCGGGCGCTCAACGGCCGCATCGACCTGCGCAACCACCGCAAGATCGTCGTCATCGACGACCGGATCACCTACTGCGGCAGCCAGAACTGCGCCGACCCGGAGTTCCTGGTGAAGGCGAAGTACGCGCCCTGGGTGGACGCCGTGATGCGCTTCGAGGGGCCGATCGCGCGCCAGAACCAGTTCCTGTTCGCGAGCGACTGGATGACCTACGTCGACGAGGACCTCGACGCGATCCTGCGCGCGCCGCTGCCGGCGCCCGTGCCGGGCGGGTTCGTCGCGCAGGTGATCGGCACGGGCCCGACGGTCCGCTACTCGGCCATGCCCGAGATGTTCGCGGCGCTGCTGTTCGCGGCGCGGCGCGAGGTCGTCCTGACCACGCCGTACTACGTCCCCGACGAGTCGATGCACAATGCGCTGTGCACGACGGCCTACCGGGGCGTCGACACGACGATCGTCTTTCCGGCCCGGAACGACTCCCGCGTCGTCGGGGCGGCCAGCCGCAGCTACTACGCGGACCTGCTCGGCGCCGGCGTCCGGATCCACGAGTACGAGGGCGGCCTGCTGCACACCAAGTCGGTGACCGTGGACGGCGAGGTCACGCTGATCGGCTCGGCCAACATGGACCGGCGCAGCTTCGAGCTCAACTACGAGAACAACATCCTGTTCCACGACTGCGCGCTCACCGCGTCGATGCGCGCGCGGCAGCAGGACGTACATCGCGCGCTCGACGCCCGTCACCCCGCAGGCGGTGGCGGCGTGGCCGGTGTCGCGCCGGCTGTGGAACAATCTGGTGGCCACTCTCGGGCCGGTGCTCTGACGCGTTTGCCCGACGCGCCCGGACCGGGGCCGCGGCAACGCGCGGCGGGATGCGCCGGCCGGCCGCCCGAGCGTTCCCGCGATCGGGCGGTCATTGCCCGCGCAGCGCCTCGGCAAGGCCGAGCAGGTTCTGCGGATACACGTGGATGAGCCCTCCGCGCGGACTGTCGATGTCCGCGATCAGCAGGAGCGCGATCGACACCACGAACGGCAGGACGAACAGCAGGAACCGGTGGCTCTCGAGGTTTCGGGCCCCGTAGCCGAACAGCAGGTTGCAGCTGATCGCAATGATCGCCATGAGTCCCCACGCCGCGTGCGGAATCCGGTTCCACCAGGCCGCTCGCGTCAATTCCTG
The DNA here is from genome assembly GCA_963768535.1 of uncultured beta proteobacterium. GTDB lineage: Bacteria > Pseudomonadota > Gammaproteobacteria > Burkholderiales > Casimicrobiaceae > CAIWHR01. The sequence goes on from CAVYID010000006.1 coordinate 67,950, forward strand.
CGCGTTCAGCACGTCGTTCATCCCGGAAACGGCCAGCGCGACGATGGCGTCGCGCTGCGCCATCGCCGGTGTCCGGACGACGGACCACATTTCGGTCTGCAGCCGCTCGGTGTCGGCGTTGACCTGCCGCAGCCGCGCCGCATCGCGCGTCGTGTAGAACTCCAGGCGCTGCTCGACGTAGCGCTTGAGCAGCGCCCTCAGGTTCGCCGCGTCGGCCGTGGGCAGAAGGTCGGCGCGAACGAACTCGGTGCCGATCGCGTTGGCTTCGTCCGCTTCCAGGTTCTTGCGCTGGTCATAGCGCCCGATCGCCATCGAGAAGCTGAAACCGATGATGAGTCCCAGCAGCGTCAGCGTTGCGGCGAGGATGACGCCGAAATCCTCCTGGGCGCCCTCATCCAGGCGCCGCAGCCGGCGCAGGACGGAGAACCCGATCCACGCCGACAGCCAGAGGACGAAGAACGAGATCGCGAAGATCAGCCGCGGGTAGTTGAAATCGTCGGTCATCTTCCAGGCTTTCCGTCACCCCCGCAGCGCACGCCTACACGTCCAGATTGCGCACGCCCAGCGCGTTGTTCTCGATGAACGCGCGCCGCGGCTCGACCAGCTCGCCCATCAGCGTCGAGAAGATCTCCTCGGAGCTGATCACGTCCTCGATCTGCACCTTCAGCAGCCGGCGCGCCGCCGGATCCATCGTCGTCTCCCAGAGCTGCCCGGGATTCATCTCGCCCAAGCCCTTGTAGCGCTGGATCGACACGCTGTTGCGCGCCTCGTCCAGCAGCCAGTCGAGCGCTTCCTTGAACGTCGCCACCGCGTGCTGCTTGTCGCCGCGCTTCACCGTCGCGCCGCCTGGATCAGGCCCTGCAGCACACCGGCGGCGACGCGGATCTGCGCGTAGTCGCCGCTGCCGAGCAGGTCGGCGTCGATCGCCGTCGCGTGCGGCGTGCCGTGATGCGTGCGCACGATGACGAGGCGGCGCGTCTCGGCCACCGTGTCGTGGCGCGCCTCGACGCGGACGTCGGCGTCGCCGATCGCCGCCTGCAGGGCGCGCGCGCTGTTGCTCGGCGGCGCTTTCGCTGTCCAGGTCGATGGTGAGGCCGGTGAGCAGCGCGTGCATCGCCGCCGGATCGACCACCCGCGCGAGGCGGTCGATCACCGCCTCTGCCAGCAGGTAGTCGCGCGCGACGTGCTCGAACGTCTCCACCGCGAGCGGCGGACGCCCCGCGCCCGGCGTGAGCTCGGCGCCCTTCAGCGCGACCTTCAGCAGGTGCTGCTTCAGGTCGTGGTCGTCCTTGAGGTAGACCTCCTCGCGGCCCAGCTTCGCCTTGTACAGCGGCGGCTGCGCGATGTAGATGTGGCCGCGCTCGATCAGCTCGGGCATCTGCCGGTAGAAGAAGGTCAGCAGCAGCGTGCGGATGTGCGAGCCGTCGACGTCGGCGTCGGTCATGATGATGATGCGGTGGTAGCGCAGCTTGTCGGCGTTGTACTCGTCCTTCTCTTCCTTCTCGCCCGCCTGGCGCCCGAACCCGGTGCCCAGCGCGGTGATCAGCGTGATGATCTCCTGCGAGCTCACCAGCTTCTCGAAGCGCGCGCGCTCGACGTTGAGGATCTTGCCGCGCAGCGGCAGGATCGCCTGGAACTTGCGGTCGCGGCCCTGCTTGGCCGATCCGCCGGCGGAGTCGCCCTCGACCAGGTAGATCTCGCACAGCGCCGGGTCGCGCTCCTGGCAGTCGGCGAGCTTGCCGGGCAGCCCCATGCCGTCGAGCACGCCCTTGCGCCGCGTCAACTCGCGCGCCTTGCGCGCCGCCTCGCGCGCGCGCGCCGCCTCGACGATCTTGGTGCAGATGATCTTCGCGTCGTTGGGGCTCTCGAGCAGGAAGTCGGCCAGCTTGGCCGACACCACCTCCTGCACGATCGGCATCACCTCGGAGGACACCAGCTTGTCCTTGGTCTGCGACGAGAACTTGGGCTCCGGCACCTTCACCGAGAGCACGCAGGTGAGGCCCTCGCGCATGTCGTCGCCGGTGGTCTCGACCTTGGCCTTCTTCGCGACCTCCTCCTTCTCGATGTAGTTGTTGAGCGTGCGCGTCATCGCCTGGCGCAGGCCGGTCAGGTGCGAACCGCCGTCGCGCTGCGGGATGTTGTTGGTGAAGCACTGGACGTTCTCGGCGTACGAGTCGTTCCACTGCATCGCGACCTCGACGGTGATGCCGTCCTTCTCGCCGATGGCGTGGAAAACCTTCGGGTGCAGGACCGACTTGCTGCGGTTCATGTACTCGACGAAGCCCTTGATGCCGCCGGAATAGGCGAAGTTCTCGCTCTTGCCGTCGCGCTGGTCGATCAGCTCGATCTTCACGCCGTTGTTGAGGAACGACAGCTCGCGGATGCGGCGGGCGAGGATCTCGTAGTGGAACTCGACGCGGCCGAAGGTCTCGGTCGCCGCCATGAAATGCACCTCGGTGCCGCGGCGGTCGGTGCCGCCGTCGACGGCGAGCGGCGCCACCGGCACGCCGTGGCGGAACTCCATCTGGTGGATCCTGCCGTTGCGCCAGATGCGCAGCTTCAGCCATTCCGAGAGCGCGTTGACGACGGACACCCCGACGCCGTGCAGCCCGCCGGAGACCTTGTACGAGTTCTGGTCGAACTTGCCGCCCGCGTGCAGCTCGGTCATCACGATCTCGGCCGCCGAGCGCCCGAACTCGTCGTCGTCCTTGATGTCGACGGGGATGCCGCGGCCGTTGTCGACGACGCTGACCGAGTTGTCGGTGTGGATGACGACCTTGATGTCGTCGCAGTAGCTGGCGAGCGCCTCGTCGATGGCGTTGTCGAGCACCTCGAACACCATGTGATGGAGCCCGGTGCCGTCGGAGGTGTCGCCGATGTACATCCCGGGGCGCTTCCTCACCGCCTCGAGGCCCTTCAGTACCTTGATGCTGCTGGAATCGTAGTCGTCGCCGTTGATCTTCGACGGGGAATTGGCTGGGTTCATCGCTGCTTTCGGTTGACTTCCTGGATGCTTGAAGCGCGCGCGCCGACTGCAAAGTCGGCGCCGCGGGGCAATGCGGGTCGGGCACCCTTCAGATGCGCATCGGCATCACGACGTACTTGTAGTCGTCGCGCTCCGGGACCGTGACGAGCGCGCTCGAGTTGGCGTCGCCGAACGCGAGCTGGACGGTGTCGGTGGTGAGGTTGTGCAGCACGTCGAGCAGGTAGGTGATGTTGAACCCGATGTCGAGTGCCTCGCCCTGGTAGGCGACCTCGAGCTCCTCCTCGGCCTCTTCCTGCTCGCTGTTGGTGCAGATGATCTTGAGCGTCCCGGGTGCGAGCACGATGCGCACGCCGCGGAATTTCTCGTTGGACAGGATCGCCGCGCGCTGCAGCGTGGCGAGCAGCTCCGGGCGCGACAGCACGATCGCCTTGGTGTGCCCGGTGGGGATCACCCGGTTGTAGTCCGGAAACTTGCCGTCGACGACCTTGCTCACCAGCTCGACGCTGCCGAAGCGGAAGCGGACCTGCGTGGCCAGGATGTCGATGGTGACCGGATCGTCGGTGTCGGCGAGCAGCTTGCCCAGCTCGAGCACCGTCTTGCGCGGCAGGATGACTTCCTGGCGCTGGTAGTCGCCGGCACGGCGAGGCTCGCCCACGACAGCCGATGGCCGTCGGTGGCGACGGCCTGCAGCGAGCCCTGGTCGGCGACCAGCAGCATGCCGTTGAGGTAGTAGCGGATGTCCTGCTGCGCCATCGCGAACTCGGCGAGGCGGAACAGCCCCTTGAGGTCGCGCTGCGGCAGCGTCAGCGTCTGCAGCTGGTCGGCGCCGAGCCCGATGCGCGGATAGTCGGCGGCGGGGAGCGTCTGCAGGTTGAAGCGCGAGCGCGCCGCGCGCACGGTCATCTTGCCGCCGGAGGCGTCGATGGTGAGCGTCGCGTCGTCGGGGAGCGCGCGCAGCAGGTCCTGCATCTTGCGCGCGGCGACTGTGACCGCCTGCGTCTCCTTGCCCGGCAGCTCGGAATGCGCGGTGATCTGCATCTCGAGGTCGGTGGCCGTCACGAAGAGCCTGCCGTCGCGGTGCTCGAACAGGACATTGGCGAGAATCGGCAGCGTATGGCGGCGCTCGACGATCCCCGACACCGCCTGCAAAGGTTTCAACAGCGCATCGCGGGCTATTTGCTTCAGTTGCATTATTTAAACCGTATAACAGCTAATAGGCGCGGAGCCAGGACCGGGACATCCGCGTTTGGTCCTTTGATATCAGCGGGTTGGACTGGCAGCGGGCTTGTGGATAACTGCGGTTCGCCGCCGGGGCATTTTGGGGATTGTTTTCGGGCCTTGGCCGATCCCGGCTTAACCCACAAATTATAGACGATAAACGAAGGTTTTTGTACCCCGGCGTGCCCCCCGCGTGTCGGCCGGTTGCGAAGACCCGTTCCGCGCGCGCATGCGAGGCTCAATTGCGCAGCACCTGCAGCAGGAAGTTGACGTCGTGGTTGAGCGCGGGGAGGGTGTCCTTGAGCTTGGCGATCTGGCGGCAGGCATGCAGGACGGTGGTGTGGTCGCGGCCGCCGAAATTGCTGCCGATCTCGGGCAGCGACAGCTGGGTCAGTTCCTTCGCCAGCGCCATCGCGACCTGCCGCGGCCGGGCGACGGCGCGCGAGCGCTTCTTGGAGTGCATGTCCGAGATCCGGATCTTGTAGTAGTCGGCGACGGTCTTCTGGATGTTCTCGATCGAGACCTGGCGGTTCTGCACGGCCAGCAGGTCGCGCAGCGCGTCCTTGGCCACCGGCAGCGTGATCTCGTGGCCGTGGAAGCTCGAGTACGCGATGACCCGCTTCAGCGCGCCTTCGAGCTCGCGCACGTTGGACCGGATGTGCTTGGCGATGAAGAAGGCGACCTGCTCGTCGAGCGCGACCCGCGCCGACTGCGCCTTGGCGAGCAGGATCGCGACCCGCATCTCGAGCTCCGGCGGCTCGAGCGCGACGGTCAGGCCCCAGCCGAAGCGCGAGATCAGGCGCTCCTCCATCCCCTCGATCTCCTTCGGGTAGGTGTCGCAGGTGATGACGACCTGCTTGTGCGCCTCGATCAGCGTGTTGAACAGGTAGAAGAACTCCTCCTGCGTGCGGTTCTTGCCGTTGAAGAACTGGATGTCGTCGATCAGCAGCAGGTCGAGCGAGCGGTAGTAGCGCTTGAAGTCGTCGAAGGCCTTGTGCTGGTAGGCGCGCACGACGTCGGACACGTAGGTCTCGGCATGGATGTAGCGGATCTTCGCGCCGGGCTCGCGGGCGAGGATGTGGTTGCCGATCGCCTGCACCAGGTGCGTCTTGCCGAGGCCCACGCCGCCGTAGACGAACAGCGGGTTGTAGGAGGTCGGGTGGTCGGCGACCTGCATCCCCGCCGCCCGGGCGAGCTGGTTGGCCTTGCCCGAGACGAAGGTCGCGAACGTGAAATTGGGATTGAGGCTCGTCTGGTCGTGGCGGCGCAGCGCCAGCGGCGGCGCGGTCATCGTCGACGGAACCTCCGCCGGGGAGGCCGGCGCCGGCGCGGGATCGGCCGGGGTCGACGCGGGGGCGGCCGGTGCCGGCAGCAGCCCGGCCGCCCTGGCGGCGTCGGCGAGCGCCAGCGTGACCGGCATCGCCTCCGCCGCGCCGGTCGCGAGTTCGCAGATCCGGCCCGCGAAACGCTCCTTGACCCATTGCAGCACGAAGCGGTTGGGGGCGACCACGCGGAACTCGCCTCCGGCATGCTCGACGGCGAGCGGGCGGATCCAGGTATTGAACTGTTGCGGCGTCAGTTCCTGGCGGAACGTCTCCAGGCACTGTTGCCAGAACAGGGGAACAGTCGTCATGCCGCGGGCCCCTCCTTGGGGTGGCGCCGCCGGCGCGGCATCCGCGGCGCCCCGGTGGGGGGCGCTGGCGGCACGGTCGGCGGATATTGCGGAGATGCTGCTGTCGTGCGCGGGGTTCGCGGGACTTCCGGTGCCCGTCTGCGGACGCGCTGGCCTGCGTCGCCCCGCCACGAAAAGCGAGTATAGCGCGCCGACGCAGAGTTATCCACAGCCTCTCGTCGGCGCTGCCGGATGGCGCCGATTGCCGGGCGGGCGCCGGCGCCGCCCGGCGAAGCGTTGACAGCAAGGGGGTTAACGCGCTCTAATGTAAGGCTTTTTCACTCCAGGCAGCCAATCATGAAACGCACGTACCAACCTTCTGTCGTCAAGCGCAAGCGCACGCACGGCTTTCGCGCCCGGATGAAAAGCGTGGGCGGTCGCAAGGTGCTCTCGGCGCGTCGCGCCAAGGGCCGCGCCCGGCTCGCGCCCTGACCGCCGAACCCCCCGCTGCGCCCGCCCGGGGTGTCCGCCGCTATCGGCTGGCAGGGACCGGCGTATTCACGGCGCTGTTTCGCGCCGGTGCGCGGCGCGAGGGCACCTGGCTGCAGGTGGTCGCCGCGCCGGCGCGTTCGGCGCCCGGTCGCGTCGGCTTCGTCATCGGCCGCAAGGAGCTGCGCAAGTCCGTCGACCGCAACCGCGTCCGGCGCGTGCTGCGGGTCGCGGTGGCGCGCCTGCGCCCGGCCATCGAGGCGTTCGACGTGATCCTGCGGCTCAAGCGCGGCTGCGCCCGCGACGAGGTGCCGGCGGTCGCGGCGGAGGCGACGGTGCTGTTGCGCGCGGTGCTGGCCACCGCCGGCGAAGGCCCGCGGGCATGAAGACGCTGCTGCTCGCGCTGATCCGCGGCTACCAGTACCTGCTGCGGCCGCTGCTGGGCGCCAATTGCCGGTTCTACCCGAGCTGTTCCGACTACGCGCGCGAAGCGGTGGAGAAGCACGGTGCGCTGCGGGGCAGCTGGCTGGCCCTGCGCCGCATCCTGCGCTGCCACCCGTATCATCCTGGCGGTTACGACCCGGTGCCCTGACCGGCGCCGCCGCGTGACACTCCTCCGCCATCGCCGTTCCGCAAGGCTGCCATGGATATCCAACGCCTGATCCTCTTCGTCATCTTCTCGTTCTCGGCACTCTTCCTGTGGGAGGCGTGGCAGCGCGAGCACCGGCCGCCGCCCCCGCCGGCGGCCGCGGCGAAGCCGGCGGCGACGTCGGAGGTTCCGGCGCCGCCGACTGCGGCGCCCGGGACGGCGCGGCGCGCCGGGCGCCGGTCCCGTGCCCGGCGTCCCGGGCAACGAGGCGGCAGCCCCGCCGGTGGCGCAGCCGATCTTCATCAAGACCGACCTGTACACCGCCGAGATCGACGCCGCGGGGGGCGTGATCGCGCGCGTCAGCCTCACCAAGCACCGTGCGACCGACCACACCGAGCTGCCCTACGACGTGCTGCAGAAGACCGCCGAGCGCACGTTCGTCGCCCAGTCGGGGCTGCTGGGCGCGGGACTGCCCAATCACCGGACCGTCTACGAGGTGCTGCCCGGGCCGCGCGAGCTCGCCGCGGGCGCGGACAGCCTCGAGCTCCGGCTCCAGGCCACGGCGCCCAACGGCGACAAGGTCGTGCAGGTGATGACCTTCCACCGCGGCAGCTACGTCATCGACGTCGCCTACGACATCACCAACGCCGGCAGCGCGCCGATCGCGCCGTACGCGTACTACCAGTTCACGCGCGACACCAAGACGCCGACCGTGCACACGTCGATGGCGCCGTCGTCGTTCACCGGGCCGGTCATCTACGACGAGGCGGACAAGTACAAGAAGATCGATTTCAAGGAGCATCGACAAGCTCGCCGAGGATCCGTCGCGCAAGCTGCCGTACACCAAGAACGCCGACAACGGCTGGGTCGGCATGGTCGAGCACTACTTCGTCACCGCGTGGCTGCCGCCCGACGAGCCGAAGACGCAGCGCGAGTTCTACACGCGCAAGCTCGACAACGGCCTGTACGCCGTCGGCGTGATCGTGCCGGTCGGCACGCATCGCCCCGGGCGCGACCGGCAAGGTGAGCGTGCCGCTCTACGCCGGCCCGCAGGAGCAGGACGTGCTGGCCAAGCTCGCCCCGGGCCTCGACCTGGTCGTCGACTACGGCATCTTCACCGTCATCTCCGCGCCGCTGTTCTGGCTGCTGAAGTGGCTGCACGGGATGGTCCACAACTGGGGCTGGGCGATCATCCTGCTCACCATCATCATCAAGAGCGCGTTCTATCCGCTGAACCACGCCAGCGCGCGGTCGATGGCCAAGATGAAGGTGATCGCGCCCGAAGATGAAGGCGCTGCAGGAGCGCTACGCGGACGACAAGCAGCAGCTGCAGGTCAAGATGATGGAGATGTACAAGACCGAGAAGATCAACCCGCTCGGCGGCTGCCTGCCGATCGTCGTGCAGATCCCGGTCTTCATCGCGCTGTACTGGGTGCTGCTGTCGGCGGTCGAGCTGCGGCACGCGCCCTGGATCGGCTGGATCCACGACCTGTCGGCGCCGGATCCGTGGTTCGTGCTGCCGGTGATCTACGCGATCACGGCGTTCCTGCAGGTCCGGCTGTCGCCCACCCCGATCTCGGACCCGATGCAGGCGAAGATCATGCAGATCATGCCGATCGCGTTCTCGGTGATGTTCCTGTTCTTCCCGGCGGGGCTGGTGCTCTACTGGCTGGTCAACAACACCATCCAGATCTTCCAGCAGTGGCACATGAACCGCGTGCTCACGCGCGAGGCGGAGGCGGCCGCAGCCAAGCGGCGGTAGGCCGCGTAGCCCGGCGTTGAGCGCAGCGAAACCCGGGGAGCCGCTGGCATGGCAGCATCGCCCCGGGTTTCGCTGCGCTCAACGCCGGGCTACGTTCCGGGCCACGTTCGGGCGCCGGGGCCGGCGGGACGGCGCACGCCCGCGCATGATTCCTTCGCCCGACACCATCGCCGCCATCGCGACGCCGCCCGGCCGCGGCGGCATCGGCGTCGTGCGCGTTTCCGGCGCCGCGGTTCCGGCGCTCGCCGCGGCGCTCCTCGCGCGGCCGCTCGAGCCGCGCGTGGCCACCCTCGCGACGTTCCGCGACGCCCGCGGCGAACCGCTCGACGAGGGGCTGGCGCTGCACTTTCCGGCGCCGGCGGTCGTACACCGGCGAGCACGTGCTCGAGCTGCACGGCCACGGCGGCCCGGCGGTCCTGCAGCTGCTGCTGGCGCGCTGTCTCGAGCTCGGCGCGCGGCTCGCCCTGCCCGGCGAATTCACGCAGCGCGCGTTCCTGAACGGCAAGCTCGACCTCGCCCAGGCCGAGGGCGTGGCCGACCTGATCGCGGCGGCGACCGCGACCGCGGCGCGCGCGGCCGCGCGCAGCCTGACCGGCGAATTCTCCGCGACGATCCGCCGGCTGGGCGACGCGCTGGTCGAGCTGCGGATGTTCACCGAGGCCACCCTCGATTTTCCCGACGAGGACGTCGAGTTCCTGCGCGCCGCCGACGCGCGCGCCCGGCTCGCCGCGATCCGCGCGCAGCTCGCGGCGGTGCAGGGCGCGGCGCGCGCCGGCGCGCTGCTGCGCGACGGGCTGTGCGTGGTGCTGGTCGGCGAGCCGAACGTCGGCAAGTCGAGCCTGATGAACCGGCTGTGCGGCAGCGACGTGGCGATCGTCACCGCGATCCCGGGCACGACGCGCGACGCCATCGCGAGCGCGGTCGAGATCGGCGGCATCCCGCTGACGATCGTCGACACCGCCGGGCTGCGCCCGACCGACGAGCCGATCGAGGCGCTGGGCATCGAGCGCACCTGGGCGGCGGTGGGGCGCGCCGATCTCGTGCTGGTGCTGGTGGACGCCCGTACCGCGGACCGCGGTATCGACACGGCGACGGCGGCGATCCTGGGGCAGTTGCCGGCGACGCTACCGAGAATTCTTGTACACAACAAGATTGATTTGTGCGCTGACGCCGGCGACCGCGCCGCGCGGGTCGAGGGCGCTCGAGGACGGAGGCGGAGGCGCGGGTACCCACGCCGCGGCGGGCGCGACCCTCGCGGGGCGCGGCGACGTGGCAGTCGGCCCGCGGCGCCGCGTGTGGCTGTCGGCAAAGACCGGCGCCGGGGTCGACGCGCTGCGTCGCGAGATTCTCGCGCTCGCCGGGGCGCAGGAGGACATGGAAGGGGCGATCCTCGCGCGCGCCCGCCATCTCGAGGCGTTGGGCGACGCCGAGGCGCATCTCGGCGGCCGCGCTCGGGCACCTCGCCCAGGACGCGCCGCCCCTCGAGCTGCTGGCGGAGGAACTGCGGGAGGCCCAGACGGCGCTGGCGGCGATCACCGGCGAGTTCACCGCCGACGATCTGCTCGGCGTCATCTTCTCGCGGTTCTGCCTCGGCAAGTGAGCGCGCGCGACACCGCGGCGTGGGTCGCGGGCCTCGGGCTGGGCGTGGCGGCCGGCTGGCTGTGCCGGCGCATCGGCACGCCGATCCCGTGGATGCTGGGCCCGCTGTTCACGCTGGCGGCGCTGCGCGTCGCCGGCGCGCCGCTCGCCGCGCCGCCCGGCGGACGGCAGGTCGGCCAGTGGATCATCGGCACCTCGCTCGGGTTGTATTTCACGCCGCAGGTGATCCGCGAGGTCGGCGGCTGGTGGCCGCTGCTCGGAGTCGGCGCGGTGTTCGCCCTCGGGGTGGGCTACCTCACCGGGCTGGTGCTGGCCCGGCTCGCGGGCGTCGACCGCACGACGGCCATCTTTGCCAGCGTTCCCGGCGGCGCGGCGGAGATGGCGGTGCTGGGGCATCGCTTCGGCGCCCGCGTCGATCGGGTGGCGGTCGCGCACAGCCTGCGCATCCTGATCGTCGTCGCGATCATCCCGGCCGCGTACTCGCTGCTCGGCCTGCACGGGAGCGACCGCTACGTGCCGGGGATGACCGCGTTCGACCCCCGGGGCTTCGCGCTGCTGATGGCGGCGACGGCCGCGGGCGGCGGGGTCGCGCAGTGGCTGCGCCTGCCCAACGCCTTCGTGCTGGGCTCGCTCGCCGTCGCGATTCCGCTGACCGCCGCCGAGATCAACCTGTCGGCGATGCCGACGCTCGCGTCGAATGCCGGGCAGACCCTGATCGGCTGCGCGCTGGGCGCGCGCTTCGGGCCCGAGTTCCTGCGCGGGGCGCCGCGCTACGTCGGCTCGGTCGCGCTCACGGTGCTCGCCGGGATCGCGATCTCGGCGGTGTTCGGCGTGGCGCTGGCGTGGCTGGCCGGGCTCAATCCGGCGACGCTGGTGCTCGGCACGGCGCCCGGCGGGATCGCCGAGATGTGCATCACCGCGAAGGTGCTGCAGCTCGGCGTGCCGGTGGTCACCGCGTTCCACGTGGTGCGCCTGGTCGCGCTGCTGCTGGTGACCGCGCCGCTGTTCCGCTTCCTGCGCGACCGGCGTCAGCGACCGCCCGCTGCGAACGGTTGACGCCGGAATCCCGGTAACAGCATCGGCGCCCGCCGCGCGCGATGGATCAGGCCATCGGGCCAATCTTGAGCGAGCGCAAGGGTTACGGCGCGAGCGCCGGCGCATGCTAGCCTTGTCGGCTCCCGTGCCGGGACCGACACGGCGGCCGGATTCGCGCCTTCGATCACCCTCAGGACCACTGCCCGACCTATGACTCCCACCGAATCGCTTACCGCGCTCGCCGCCGCCGTGTCGGCGCCCGCCCACGTCCGCCATCCGCGCCTGCTCGCGTGGGTGCGCGACATCGCCGCGCTCACCAAGCCCGACCGCATCGTCTGGTGCGACGGCAGCGATGACGAGTACCTCCGGCTGTGCACGGAAATGGTGGCGGCCGGGACCATGAAGACGGCTCGACCCGGCGAAGCGGCCGAACAGCTATCTGGGCGGCATCCGACCCGTCCGACGTCGCGCGGGTCGAGGATCGCACTTTCATCTGCAGCGAGCGCGAGGAGGATGCCGGGCCGACCAACAACTGGATGGCGCCGGCGAAGATGCGCGAGACGATGAAGGGCCTGTTCGACGGCTGCATGCGCGGGCGGACGATGTACGTGGTGCCGTTCTCGATGGGGCCGCTCGGCTCGCCACATCGCGCATATCGGCGTCGAGCTCTCCGACTGCCCCTACGTGGTCGTCAACATGCGCTCATGACGCGCATGGGCCGCGCCGTGCTCGACGTGCTCGGCGCCGACGGCGCGTTCGTGCCCTGCGTGCACTCGGTGGGCGATGCCGCTCGCGCCAGGCCAGGCCGACGTGCCGTGGCCGTGCAACAAGGACCACAAGTACATCGTCCACTTCCCGAGAGCCAGCGAGATCTGGTGCTTCGGCCGCGGCTACGGCGGCAACGCGCTGCTCGGCAAGAAGTGCTTCGCGCTGCGCATCGCGTCGGTCATGGGGCGCGACCAGGGCTGGCTCGCCGAGCACATGCTGATCCTCGGCGTCAGCCGCGCCGAGCGGCGAGAAGACCTACGTCGCGGCGGCGTTCCCCAGCGCCTGCGGCAAGACCAATTTCGCGATGCTGATTCCGCCCAAGGGCTTCGAGGGCTGGAAGGTCACGACGATCGGCGACGACATCGCGTGGATCAAGCCGCACGCCGACGGCCGGTTCTACGCGATCAACCCGGAGGCGGGCTACTTCGGCGTCGCGCCCGGGACCTCGAACGAGACGAACCCCAACGCGATGGCAGATGCTGCAGCGCCAACGTCATCTTCACCAACGTCGCGCTGACCGACGACGGCGACGTCTGGTGGGAGGGCATGACCAAGGAGCCGCCGGCGCACCTCACCGACTGGCAGGGCCAGTCGTGGACGCCCGGCTGCGGGCGCAAGGCGGCGCACCCGAACGCGCGCTTCACCGTGTCGTCGATGCAGTGCCCGTCGCTCGATCCGCACTGGGACGACCCGGACGGCGTGCCGATCGGCGCGTTCATCTTCGGCGGCCGGCGCAGCGACACGCTGCCGCTGGTGGTCGAGGCCGCGTCGTGGGAGGAGGGCGTGTACAAGGCGGCGACGATGGGGTCGGAGACGACGGCCGCCGCCACCGGCAAGGTGGGCGAGGTGCGCCGCGACCCGTTCGCGATGCTGCCGTTCTGCGGCTACCACGTCGGCGACTATTTCAATCACTGGCTGAAGATGGGCAAGGCGGTGCCGCAGCCGCCGAAGATCTTCAACGTCAACTGGTTCCGCACCGACGACAACGGCAAGTTCGTGTGGCCCGGCTTCGGGCAGAACATGCGGGTGCTGCAGTGGGTGGTCGAGCGCTGCCACGGCCGCGGCCACGGCGAGGCGACGCCGCTCGGCCTCGAGCCGGGCTACGGCGACCTCAACTGGGCGGGCCTCGACTTCCCGCCGGAGCGCTTCGACCAAGGTGATGAAGGTCGACTACGCGCTGTGGCGCCGGGAGCTTGCCGCGCACGACGAGCTGTTCGGGAAGCTGGGGGCCAAGCGCCCCGCCGTGCTCGCGAACCAGCGCCAGCGGCTCGGCGCCCAGCTCGGGGTGTAGGCGCCCCCGGGCAGCGCCGTCCCGCCGGCAGGAACGGGCGGGCAACGCCCCGCGGCGGGCTGCCGCCGCCGTGTTTCACGTGAAACCAGCGCCCGATGGCCGGGCGCGCCGACGCCCGCCGGCGGCAATGTTTCACGTGGAACCGGGCCCTCCAACGCACGGCGTCACCGGTCTTGACCTGAGGACGCGGCCGACGGAGGCGACCCCGGCCGGTGCGGCGCAGGCTTTCCGGCGCAGGGGGTTTGCCGTATCATCCGGCCCTTGCCCAGGCGTCGTTCCCATTGCCGGCGGCGAAAGAAAATTCTTTTTAAATCATGATCTTCGAGACTCGATTCGACGTGATCGTCATCGGTGGCGGCCATGCCGGCACCGAAGCGGCGCTTGCGTCGGCGCGCATGGGCGCGAAGACGCTGCTGCTGACGCACAGCGTCGAGACGCTGGGGCAGATGTCGTGCAATCCGTCGATCGGCGGCATCGGCAAGGGGCATCTGGTCAGGGAGGTCGACGCCCTCGGCGGCGCAATGGCGCTCGCCACCGACGAAGCCGGAATCCAGTTCCGGATGCTCAATTCGAGCAAGGGCGCCGCGGTGCGGGCCACCCGCGCGCAGGCCGACCGGCTGCTCTACAAGCAGGCGATCCGCTCGCGCCTCGAGAACCAGCCCAACCTGACGCTGTTCCAGCAGGCGGTCGACGACCTGACGCTCGCGCGATGGCGCCGGCGCCCGCGTCACCGGCGTGGTCACCCAGATCGGCATCCGCTTCGAGGCGTCCGCGGTGGTGCTGACCACCGGCACCTTCCTGTCGGGGCTCATCCATGTCGGGCTGGCGCACTACGCGGCCGGCCGCGCCGGCGAGCCGCCGGCGGCCACCCTCGGCGCGCGGCTGCGCGAGCTCGCGCTGCCGGCGGGGCGGCTGAAGACCGGCACGCCGCCGCGCCTCGACGGCCGCACGATCGACTTGTCGGCGCTGGCCGTGCAGCCCGGCGACGATCCGGCCCCGGTGTTCTCGTTCCTGGGCACGCGCGCGATGCATCCGCGGCAGGTGCCGTGCTGGATCACGCACACCAACGAGCGCACGCACGAGATCATCCGCGCCGGCCTCGACCGCTCGCCGATGTTCACCGGGGTGATCGAGGGCGTGGGCCCGCGCTACTGCCCGTCGATCGAGGACAAGGTCATCCGCTTCGCCGAGCGCAGCAGCCACCAGATCTTCCTCGAGCCCGAAGGCCTCACCACGCGCGAGATCTACCCCAACGGCATGTCGACGTCGCTGCCCTTCGACGTCCAGCTGGCGCTCGTGCGCTCGCTGCCCGGCTGCGCGGCGGCGCACATCCTGCGCCCGGGCTACGCCATCGAGTACGACTATTTCGACCCGCGCGAGCTGCACACGACGCTCGAGACCAAGGCGATCCCCGGGCTGTTCTTCGCCGGGCAGATCAACGGCACCACCGGCTACGAGGAGGCGGCGGCGCAGGGCCTGCTGGCGGGCCTCAATGCCGCCCGCCAGGCGCGCGGCGAGCCCGGCTGGTGTCCGCGCCGCGACGAGGCCTACCTCGGCGTGCTGGTCGACGATCTCGTCACCCGCGGCGTCAGCGAGCCGTACCGGATGTTCACCACGCGCGCCGAGTACCGGCTGCAGCTGCGCGAAGACAACGCCGACCTGCGCCTGACCGAGACCGGCCGCCGTCTCGGCGTGGTCGACGACGAGCGCTGGGACGCGTTCGCCCGCAAGCGCGACGCGCTCGCGCGCGAGCTCGAGCGCCTCAAGTCGACGTTCGTGAATCCCGCGGTCGTCGGTGCGCACGAGGCGATGCGCGTGCTCGGGCAGCCGATCGATCGCGAATACGCGCTGGCCGAGCTGCTGCGACGCCCGAACGTCGGTTACGCGGCGCTGATGTCGCTGCCCGGCGCGGGTGCGCCCGCCGCCGACGCGGCGGTCGCCGAGCAGGCCGAGATCACCACCAAGTACGCGGGCTACATCGACCGGCAGCAGGCCGAGATCGCGCGCCACCGCGCGCAGGAGGACCTGAAGCTGCCGGCCGGGCTCGATTATCGCGGCGTGCGCGGGCTCTCGACCGAGGTGCAGCAGACGCTCAATGGCCACCAGCCGGAAACCATCGGGCAGGCGGCACGCATTTCCGGCGTCACGCCGGCGGCGATCTCGCTGCTGCTGGTGCACCTGAAGCGCGGCTTCACCGGTCTCGCGCGCGCCGGGGCCGACCCGGCACCGCCCCCGCCGACGCCGCAGAGGCGTTCGGCATGACGGCGCGCAGCGGCAGGGGGACACCATGACGGCTGCGCCGGGTCTGGACGAAGGCCTCGACGCGCTGCGGCGCGCCGATCCGACCGGCGCGGTGCTGCCGGACGGTGCGCCCGGGCGGCTGGCCGCGTACCTGGCGCTGCTGGCCAAGTGGAACCGGACCTACAACCTCACCGCGATCCGCGAGCCGGCGCGGATGGTCACCCACCACCTGCTCGATGCGCTGGCGGTGCTCCCGCACCTGCCGGCGCGCGCCGGCCTGCGCGTGCTCGACGTCGGCAGCGGCGCCGGGATTCCGGGCATCCCGCTGGCGATCGCCCGCCCGGCGTGGCAGGTCGTGATGCTCGACGGCAACCACAAGAAGGGGGCGTTCATGCGGCAGGCCGCGATCGAGCTCGCGCTGGCCAACGCCGAGGCAGTGGTCAGCCGCGTCGAGGACTATGCGCCGGCCGCGCCGTTCGACGTCGTGATTTCGCGCGCGTTCGCCGATCTCGCGACCTTCGCCGCGTCGAGCGCCCGGCATCTTGCGCCGCAGGGGCAGCTCTTCGCGATGAAGGGAGTGCATCCCGACGAGGAGATCGCGGGCCTGCCGGCGGGCATCCGGGTGGTTGCGGCGCACGCGCTCGCGGTGCCCGGTCTCGACGCCCGGCGCCACCTGATCGTGATGGCCCGCGACGCCGGCGACGCCGGCCGCCGGGAGGCGGCGTGACGACCCGGATCATCGCCGTCGCCAACCAGAAGGGCGGCGTGGGCAAGACCACGACGGCGGTCAACCTGGCGGCGAGCCTGGTGGCGATGAAGCGCCGCGTGCTGCTGGTCGACCTCGACCCGCAGGGCAATGCCACCACCGGCGCCGGGCTCGACAAGCGCGCGCTGCGCGAGACCGTGTACCAGGTGCTGCTCGGCGAGCGACGGATCGGCGACGTGCGCGTCGCCTCGCCCACCGGCGGCTTCGACGTCGTCCCCGCCAATCGCGACCTCGCCGGCGCCGAGGTCGAGCTCGTCGACCTGCCGGAGCGCGAAACGCGGCTCAAGGATGCGCTGGCCGAGGCGCTGCAGCAGATGCGCGAGGCGATCTCGGAGGTCGCCGCCGACTACGATTTCATCCTGCTCGACTGCCCGCCGTCGCTGTCGCTGCTGACGCTGAACGGGCTCTGCGCCGCCGACTCGGTGCTGATCCCGATGCAGTGCGAGTACTACGCGCTGGAGGGCCTGTCGGACCTCGTGCAGACGATCCGCAAGGTGCGCGCGCATCTGAATCCGCGGCTGGAGATCGAGGGGCTGCTGCGCACCATGTACGACCCGCGCAATACGCTGGCGCAGAACGTCGCGGCGGAGCTCGAGAAGCACTTCGGCTCGCGCGTCTACCGTACCGTGGTCCCGCGCAACATCCGCCTCGCCGAGGCGCCGTCGCACGGCGTCCCGGCGCTGCTGCTCGACAAGGCGTCGAAGGGCGCGCAGGCCTACCTGGCGCTGGCCGGCGAAATGCTGCGCCGGATGGAGGCGTCCGCCGCGGCCGCCGAATTGCCCGCCGCACCCACCGGGGAGAGCCCACCATGATCCGACCCAAGGGCCTCGGCCGCGGCCTCGACGCGCTGCTCGCGCGCGCCGACGACGCGGGCGCCGAGGAGCCGCTGCAGACGCTGGCGCTGGAGCGCATCCGGCCCGGCAAGTACCAGCCGCGCACGCGGATGGACGAGGCGTCGCTCGACGAGCTCGCGCAGTCGATCCGCGAGCAGGGCATCATGCAGCCGATCCTGGTGCGGCCGGTCGACGGCGGGCGCTTCGAGATCATCGCCGGCGAGCGGCGCTGGCGCGCGGCGCAGCGCGCCGGCCTCGACCGCGATTCCGGCGCAGGTGCGCGCGGTGCCGGACCAGGCGGCGCTGGCGATGGCGCTGATCGAGAACATCCAGCGCGAGGACCTGAATCCGCTGGAGGAGGCGCAGGGCCTCGAGCGCCTGATCGCCGAATTCGGCCTCACCCACGACGCCGCGGCGAAGGCCGTCGGCCGCTCGCGCAGCGCGGTCACCAACCTGCTGCGGCTGCGCGAGCTGTCCAAGCCGGTGCAGGAGTACCTGCATGCCGGGCAGATCGACATGGGCCACGCCCGCGCGCTGCTGGGGCTCGCCGCGGGGCAGCAGGTGGGTGCGGCAGCCCGGGTGGTCGCACAGGGCCTGTCGGTGCGCGAGACCGAGCGGCTCGTGCACGCACTTGCAAACCCGGGCAAACGGCGCGCGAAGCACGCGGCCCCGCGCGTCGACGCCGATCTCGCGCGCCTGATCGAGACCTTGGCCGAGGCGCTGGGAGCGAAAGTGGCGATCGAGCCGAGAAAGGGCGGCGCCGGGCGCGTGGTGATCAGCTACGCGAGCCTCGACGAACTCGACGGCATCGTCGCCAAACTACGTTGATCTGACAGACAACTTCTGCCAACGACAGCTCAGCAAATGGGGTCAGGTCCAATTTTCCGCGAGCGGAAAATTGGACCTGACCCCATTTTAGCGTTTCGACGGTCAGGAGCTGCTTGAGCATCGTCTCCGCGTCGGACACCTCGTACTTGCCGGGCGCCTCGACGTTGAGCGTCTTGACCACGCCGTCGTCGACCACCATCGAGAAGCGCTGGCAGCGCACGCCGAGGCCGCGCGCGGTCAGGTCGAGCTCGAGGCCCAGCGCCTTGGTGTAGGCGGCGCTGCCGTCGGCCATCATCCGGACCTTGCCGACCGACTTTCTGGTCGCGCCCCCACGCGCCCATCACGAACGCGTCGTTGACCGCCAGGCAGAGCACCTCGTCGATCCCCTTGGCCTTGAGCTTGTCGAGGTTGGCGACGTAGCTCGGCACGTGCTTGGCCGAGCAGGTGGGCGTGAACGCGCCGGGCACCCCGAAGATCGCGAGCTTCTTGCCGCGCGTGAGGTCCTCGACCTTGAATTCGTTCGGACCGAGCGCGCAGCCGGCGGTCTCCACTTCGATGAATTCGGACAGCGTGCCGGGGGGCAGCTTGTCGCCGACTTTGATGGTCATGGTGTCTCCTTGGTTGTTCCGGGAACGGGACCACACAGAATCGCAGCCCTGCGCGCGGATTTCAACCCCGCCCCTTGTCGGGTTTCCGCGGCGGCGGTAACTTGCGCGTCTCGACCGCCGCCAGACAAGGGGTGACAGCATGACCACAGGCAGGAAGACGACAGCCCGGAAGACGGCCGCCGGCGGCCGCGCCGCGCAGGTGACGCTGCTGGTCGCGACCCGCAAGGGGCTGTGGACGCTCACCGGCGACGCCGCGCGGCGCAGCTGGAAGCTCGCGGGGCCGCATTTTCTCGGCCACATCGTCCACCACGCGCGGGTCGACCCGCGCGACGGCAGGACGCTGCTGGTCGCCGCCCGGACCGGACATCTCGGGCCGACGATCTTTCGCTCGACCGATCGCGGCCGGACCTGGCAGGAGGCGGCGCGCCCGCCGGCGTTCGCGCCCGGGAGCGGTCGCACCGTCGACCACAGCTTCTGGCTCACGCCCGGCCACGCGTCGCAGCCGGGGGTGTGGTTCGCCGGGACGTCGCCGCAGGGGCTGTTCCGCTCCGACGACGGCGGCGCGACCTGGTCGGGCGTGGACGGCTTCAACGCCCACCCGCAGCGCAAGGCGTGGTGCGGCGGCGACCAGGACGGCACGCCGGACGGCCCGAAGCTGCACTCGGTCCTGATCGATCCGCGCGATGCCGCGCACATGTACATCGGCATGTCCAGCGGCGGCGTGTTCGAGTCGCACGACGGCGGCGCCGACTGGCACCCGCTCAACCGCGGCGTGCGCGCCGACTTCCTTCCCGACCCCGACCCCGAATTCGGCCACGACCCGCATTGCGTGCGGCTGTCGCCGGTCGTGCCCGACCGCCTCTACCAGCAGAATCACTGCGGGATCTTCCGGCTCGACCGGCCGGCAGACGCGGTGGACCGACATCGGCGGCGCGATGCCGAAGAGCGTCGGCGCGATCGGCTTTCCGCTGGCGCTGCATCCGCGCGACCCGGACACGCTGTGGGTGTTCCCGATGGACGGCAGCAGCGTCTGGCCGCGGGTGTCGCCGGGCGGCAAGCCGGCGGTGTACCGGTCGGTCAACGGCGGGCGGAGCTGGCGCCGGCAGGCGACCGGGCTGCCGGCCGCACAGGCGTGGTGGACGGTGAAGCGCCAGGCCATGACCACCGACGCGGCGGCGAAAGTGGGCGTTTACTTCGGGACCACCAGCGGCGAGCTGTGGGGCAGCCGCGACGAAGGCGAGACCTGGCGCTGCCTCGCGGCGCACCTGCCGCACATCTACGCCGTCGAGGTCGCCTGAGCGGCGCGCGCGACCCGTCGCCGGCCGGCGGTCGCGATGCGACTTGTCGGTGCTCGTCCCGGGCCTGCTGCGCTCGTATACCGCCGGCGCCGCGCAGGTCGCCGTCGAGGTCGCCGCGGCGTCGGGCGCCGGGACGCCGACGCTCGGGGACGCTCTCGCGGCGCTGGAGCGCGAGTTTCCCGGCCTGCGCTTTCGCATCGTCGACGAACAGGGCCGCATCCGGGCGCACATCAAGCTGTTCGTCGACGGCGCCCAGGCCCGGGAATTGACCGCAACGCTGCCGCCCGGGGCGACGCTGATGATCGTCGGGGCCCTTTCCGGAGGCTGAGGGGGCGCACGCCGGGTGCCGTCCCGCCCCGCTGTGCGGCGCAGCAAAATCCGTTGCGGGAGCGCGCCGTTGCACGCTATAATTCGACGGTTTGATTTTGCTGGAGCCGCTCGACGTTCTGCCCTGCCCGGGCGCCCGATTGATTCCCCCGCTCAAGACCAGGCCGATAAGAACCGTCCTCCGGTGGCAGGTCATCGCCACGGCAGCGGTCGCGGCGGTCGCCGGCGCAGCGGCCGGCTGGCACGGGGCGCTCTCGGCGGTGCTGGGCGGGCTCGTCAACGTCGCCGCAGGGCTTTGGGTATGCGCTGCTCCTGGGCCTCGGCCTCGGGGTCCGCGGAGATACCGAGCGCCAGGACGTCGCTGCTGGCGATGGCCCGGGCGGAGGCCGGCAAGATCCTGCTGATCGTGGGCGGGCTGTGGCTGGTGCTCTCGGTCTACCGGGAGATCGTTCCGGCGGCGTTCTTCACCGCCTTCGTGATCACCGTCGTAATCTTCAGCACGGCGTTCTTCGTCCGTGACTGACGCAACAGGGAACCGGGGATGGCAGCCGAAAGCGCACTCACTCCGACGTCGTACATCCAGCACCACCTGACCTTCCTGACCAAGGCCAGCGAGGCGGGCGGTTTCTGGAGCGTGAACGTCGACACCGTCGTCACGTCGATCTTCCTCGGCGTCGTCGCGTTCGGCCTCATGTGGATGGTCACGCGCAAGGCCACCGCCGGCGTCCCGTCGAAGACGCAGGCGTTCGTCGAGCTGACCATCGACTTCGTCAACGAGCAGGTCAAGGGCATCTTCCACGGCGACCTCAAGTTCATCGCGCCGCTGGCGCTGACCACCGGCATCTGGGTGCTGTTGATGAACGCGATGGACTTCCTGCCCATCGACGTCATGGGGCTGTTCTACGAGCACGTGCTGCACCAGCACACGTGGCGCGGCGTTCCCGACCGCCGACGTGAACACCACCTTCGCGCTGTCGCTGTCGGTGTTCGCGCTGATGGTGTTCTACAGCATCAAGGTCAAGGGGTTCGGCGGCTGGATCCACGAGCTGTTCTGCTCGCCGTTCGGCGGCAACCCGCTGCTGTGGCTGGCCAATTTCCTGTTCAACATCGTCGAGTACGTCTCGAAGCCGCTGTCGCACTCGCTGCGGCTGTACGGCAACATGTACGCCGGCGAGATCATCTTCATGCTGCTCGGGCTGTGGGCGGCCACCGGCATCGCCGGGACGCTGTTCGGCGGCGTGCTGCACCTCGGCTGGTCGATCTTCCACATCCTGATCGTCGTCCTGCAGGCCTACATTTTCATGATGCTGACCATCGTCTACGTGGCGATGGCGCACGAGCACCACTGACGTTCCTTTTCCCTCAACCGTTCACCCCGCTCAAGAAAGGAAAGCATATGGACAAGTTGCAAGCGTTGGCGATGATCCAGGCCTCCACCGGCATCGGGATCGGTCTCATCATCGGCCTCGGCGCTGCGGGCGCCTGCATCGGCATCGGCATCATGGCTTCGCGCTTCCTCGAAGGCGCGGCGCGGCAGCCCGAGCTGATGCCGCAGCTGCAGGCCAAGGTGTTCCTGCTGCTGGGCCTGATCGACGCGTCGTTCATCATCGGCGTCGGTCTCGCGATGCTGTTCGCCTTCGGCAACCCGCTGCTCGCCGTCGTTCAGTAGCGGCGGCGCGTTCACCGCGACAACCGGCAGGGACTGCCATGGACATCAATTTCACGCTGGTGATGCAGGCGCTCGCGTTCGGCGCCTTCATCTGGTTCACGGCGAAGTTCATCTGGCCGCCGCTGATGGGGGCGATCGAGCATCGGCAGAAGCAGATCGCCGACGGCCTCGCCGCCGGCGAAGAGGGCAAGAAGAACCTCGCCAGCGCCGAGCGGCGGATCACCGACATGCTCGCCGAAGCCAAGGGCCGCTCGTCGGAGATCATCGCGCAGGGCGAGAAGCTGAAGATCGAGACGGTCGAGGCGGCCAAGCAGGAAGCCAAGGCCGAGGCCGAGCGCATCCTGGCCGCGGCGCGGGGCGAGATCCAGCAGGAGCTTTCCCGGGCGCGCGAGTCGCTGCGCGACCAGGTGAGCGAGCTCGCCGTCGCCGGCGCCGCGCAGATCCTCAAGCGCGAGGTCGACGCCAAGGCGCACGCCGAGCTCCTCGCCGCGATCCGGCAGCAGCTCTAGGACCGCCGCGTCATGGCCGAACTCACCACCATCGCCCGTCCGTACGCGGAAGCCGCGTTCCGGATGGCGCGGGAGCACAACGCGTTCCCGGCGTGGTCGCAGACCCTGGGGCTCGTGAGCGGGGTGGCCGCCGATCCGCAGATGGCCGCGGCGCTCGACAACCCGCAGCTCACCGCCGCCGACAAGGAGGCCCTGCTGCTGAAGGTCTGCGGCGAGCGCATCGACCCGCTCGGGCGCAACTTCGTGCGGGTGCTGGTCGAGGCCGACCGCATCGCGGTGCTGCCGCAGATCACGACGATGTTCGAGGCGCTGAAGGACGCCGCCGAGGGTGTAGCCAAGGCGCGCATCGACACCGCGTTCGCGCTGTCGGACGCGGAGCTCGCCGACATCACCGCGGCGCTGGAGAAGCATTTCGGCCAAGCGGATCGAGGCGACGGTGACCGTCGATCCCGAGCTCATCGGCGGCGCCCGCATCACCGTCGGCGACACCGTGATCGACGGCTCGGTGCAGGCGAAGCTCGAGGCGATGGCGACCCGGCTACGGGCCTAATTTCGAAACTGCCGTGACGCCGCGCGCTGCTCGCGCCGGCGCGGCGCGAGGACACCCACCATGCAGTTGAATCCTTCCGAAATCAGCGAGCTCATCAAGAGCAAGATCCAGAACCTGGACACGGGCGCCGAAGTTCGCACGCAGGGAACGGTCGTCTCGGTGTCCGACGGCATCTGCCGCATCCACGGCCTGTCCGACGCGATGGCCGGCGAAATGCTGGAGTTCCCGAAGAACACCTACGGCCTCGCGCTGAACCTCGAGCGCGACTCCGTCGGCGCGGTCATCCTGGGCGAGTACGAGCACATCACCGAGGGCGACACCGTCAAGTGCACGGGCCGCATCCTGTCGGTGCCGGTCGGGAGGGAGCTGATCGGCCGCGTGGTCAACTCGCTGGGCCAGCCGATCGACGGCAAGGGCCCGATCGACGCGAAGGAGACCGACGTCATCGAGAAGGTCGCGCCCGGCGTGATCTGGCGCCAATCGGTCGCGCAGCCGGTGCAGACGGGCCTGAAGTCGATCGACTCGATGGTGCCGATCGGCCGCGGCCAGCGCGAGCTCATCATCGGCGACCGCCAGACCGGCAAGACCGCGGTCGCGATCGACACCATCATCAACCAGAAGGGCAAGGACCTGATCTGCGTCTACGTCGCGATCGGCCAGAAGGCGTCGTCGATCAAGAACGTGATCCGCAAGCTCGAAGAATTCGGCGCGATGGAGTACACGATCGTCGTCGCGGCGACCGCCTCCGAGTCGGCGGCGATGCAGTACATCGCGCCGTACTCCGGCTGCACGATGGGCGAGTACTTCCGCGACCGCGGCCAGGACGCGCTGATCATCTACGACGACCTGACCAAGCAGGCCTGGGCGTACCGCCAGGTCTCGCTGCTGCTGCGCCGCCCGCCGGGCCGCGAGGCGTACCCGGGCGACGTGTTCTACCTGCACTCGCGGCTGCTCGAGCGCGCCGCGCGCGTGAACGCCGAGTACGTCGAGAAGTTCACCAAGGGCGAGGTCAAGGGCAAGACCGGCTCGCTGACCGCGCTGCCGATCATCGAGACGCAGGCGGGCGACGTGACCGCGTTCGTGCCGACCAACGTGATCTCGATCACCGACGGCCAGATCTTCCTCGAGACCGACCTGTTCAACGCCGGCGTGCGGCCCGCGATCAACGCGGGCATCTCGGTGTCGCGCGTCGGCGGCGCCGCGCAGACCAAGATCATCAAGAAGCTCGGCGGCGGCGTGCGCCTGTCGCTCGCGCAGTACCGCGAGCTCGCGGCGTTCGCGCAGTTCGCCTCCGACCTCGACGAGGCGACCCGCAAGCAGCTCGACCGCGGCCGCCTGGTGACCGAGCTGATGAAGCAGCCGCAGTACTCGCCGCTGCAGGTCAACGAGATGGCGCTGACGCTGTTCGGCGTCAACAAGGGCTACTTCGACGACGTCCCGGTCGACAAGGCGCTCGCGTTCGAGTCCGCGCTGCGCGCGTACATGAAGAGCAAGTACACGGCGCTGATGGACCGCATGGAGAAGACCAACGACCTCCCGGCCGACGACGAGAAGGAGCTCGACGCCGCGATCGAGGACTTCAAGAAGAACGGCGTGTACTGACCGCGACCAAGGACGACAGCCATGGCGGGATCGAAGGAGATCCGCAACAAGATCAAGAGCGTGCAGAGCACGCGCAAGATCACGAAGGCGATGGAGATGGTCGCGGCCTCGAAGATGAAGAAGGCCCAGGACCGGATGCGCGCGTCGCGCCCCTACGTGCAGCGCGCGCTCCAGATCGCGATGCACGTCGCGCACGCCAACACCGAGTACCGGCACCCGTTCCTCACCCGGCGCGACGTCGGTGAAGCGCGTCGGCGCGATCATCGTCACCACCGACAAGGGCCTGTGCGGCGGCCTCAACACCAACATCCTGCGCATGCTGCTGCAGCAGCACAAGGAATGGCTCGCCAGGGGGCTCGAGGTCGACTACGTCGCCATCGGCAGCAGGGGGCTCGGCTTCCTCAACCGGCTCGGGGCGAACGTCGTGTCGAGCGTCGTCCAGCTCGGCGACCGGCCGCACCTCGACCGGATGGTCGGCCCGGTGAAGGTGCTCTTCGACAAGTACGCGGACGGCGAAGTCGACGAGGTGCACATCTTCTTCACCAATTTCGTGAACACGATGAAGCAGGAGCCGCGCCACGCGACCATGGTGCCGATCCCCGACGAGTTCCTCACCGTCGACGGCACGGTGCGCAAGGCCGAGGTGGCGAGCGGCTCGTGGGACTACATCTACGAGCCCGACGCGCAAGCTGCTGCTCGACGGCGTGCTGCGGCGCTACGTCGAGGCGATCATCTTCCAGATGGTCAACGAGAACATGGCTTCCGAGCAGTCGGCGCGGATGGTGGCGATGAAGGCCGCCTCCGACAACGCGGCGACGATCATCGACGAGCTGCAGCTCATCTACAACAAGTCGCGCCAGGCCGCGATCACCAAGGAACTGGCGGAGATCGTCGGCGGTGCCGCGGCCGTATAGCCTCACAGAACCGAAAATCAAGGAAACGACCATGAACCAGGGAACCATCGTCCAGTGCATCGGCGCCGTCGTCGACGTCGAGTTCGCGCGCGCGGACATGCCGAACATCTACGATGCGCTGAAGATGGACGACATCGGACTCACACTGGAGGTGCAGCAGCAGCTGGGCGACGGCATCGT
The DNA here is from genome assembly GCA_963768535.1 of uncultured beta proteobacterium. Lineage (GTDB taxonomy): Bacteria > Pseudomonadota > Gammaproteobacteria > Burkholderiales > Casimicrobiaceae > CAIWHR01. The sequence continues at coordinate 93,624 of CAVYID010000006.1, forward strand.
GCGCACCATCGCGCTGGGCAGCTCCGACGGCCTGCGCCGCGGCATGAAGGTCGTCAACACCAAGGCGCCGATCACGGTGCCCGTGGGCTCGAGACGCTCGGCCGCATCATGGACGTGCTCGGCCGCCCGATCGACGAGCGCGGTCCCGTCGCCGCCGCGAAGTCGATGTCGATCCACCGCAACGCGCCGACGTTCGAGGAGCTCGCGCCGTCGACCGAGCTGCTCGAGACCGGCATCAAGGTCGTCGACCTGATCTGCCCGTTCGCCAAGGGCGGCAAGATCGGCCTGTTCGGCGGCGCCGGCGTGGGCAAGACCGTCACGATGATGGAGCTGATCAACAACATCGCGACCGCGCACTCGGGCCTGTCGGTGTTCGCCGGCGTGGGCGAGCGCACGCGCGAGGGCAACGACTTCTACCACGAGATGATGGAGTCGGGCGTGGTCAACAAGGACGACCTCGGCAAGTCGAAGGTGTCGATGGTCTACGGCCAGATGAACGAGCCGCCGGGCAACCGCCTGCGCGTCGCGCTGACCGGCCTCACGATCGCCGAATCGTTCCGCGACGAGGGCCGCGACGTGCTGCTGTTCATCGACAACATCTACCGCTTCACGCTCGCCGGCACCGAGGTCTCGGCGCTGCTCGGCCGGATGCCTTCGGCGGTGGGCTACCAGCCGACGCTGGCCGAGGAGATGGGCCGGCTGCAGGAGCGGATCACCTCGACCAAGACCGGCTCGATCACGTCGATCCAGGCCGTCTACGTCCCCGCGGACGACCTGACCGACCCGTCGCCGGCGACGACCTTCGGCCACCTCGACGCCACCGTCGTGCTCTCGCGCGACATCGCCTCGCTCGGCATCTACCCGTCGGTCGACCCGCTCGACTCGACCTCGCGCCAGATCGACCCGCACGTGATCGGCGAGGAGCACTACAACACGACGCGCTCGGTGCAGTCGGTGCTGCAGCGCTACAAGGAGCTGCGCGACATCATCGCCATCCTGGGGATGGACGAGCTCTCGCCCGAGGACAAGCTGGCGGTGGCGCGGGCGCGCAAGATCCAGCGCTTCCTGTCGCAGCCGTTCACCGTCGCCGAGGTGTTCACCGGCTCGCCCGGCCAGTACGTGTCGCTCAAGGACACGATCAAGGGCTTCAAGATGATCGTCGACGGCGAGTGCGACGCGCTGCCGGAGCAGGCGTTCTACATGGTGGGCACCATCGAGCAGGCGTTCGAGAAGGCGAAGACGCTGCAATGACGGCCCACACCATCCAGGTCGACGTCGTCAGCGCCGAGGAGCAGATCTTCTCCGGCGAGGCGGAGTTCGTCATCCTCCCCGGCATCATGGGCGAGCTCGGCATCTATCCGCGGCACACGCCGCTGCTGACGGCGATCAAGCCCGGCGCGCTGCGCGTCAAGCTGCCGGACCGCGACGAGGAGGAGCTGGTGTTCGTGCAGGGCGGCTTCCTCGAGGTCCAGCCGCACCGCGTGACCGTGCTCGCCGACACCGCGATCCGCGCCAAGGACCTCGACGAGGTCAAGGCGCTGGAGGCGAAGAAGGCGGCCGAGGAGGCGATGCACAACCAGACCTCCAAGGAAGGGATCGCCAGCGCGGAAGCCGAGCTCGCGATCGCGATGGCGCAGCTCGAGGCCATCCGCAAGATGCGTCACCGCGCCTGATCCGGCGCCGGCCGCGCCCGCGCGCCCGCGGGCCGGTCCCGGCCTGCCGCCCGAAGGCGTCCCCATGGCCGACTACACCAACCACACGTTCGACGAGATCGACGTCGGCGCCAGCGAGACGGTCACCCGCACCGTTACGGCCACCGAGGTCGACGCGCTGTCGCTGGCCTCGGGAGACGTCGAGTCGTTCCACATCCGCGGTGACGACCGCGCGGCGGCGAGGGCCCCGGCGACGCAGGGCTCGGCCGCCGCGGCGATCCTCGCCGGAATGCTCAATCGCCGGCTGCCCGGCCCCGGCGCCGCCATCGTCGCCTCGCAGCTCCAGTACGGCGGCACCATCCGCGTCGGCGACACGCTGACGGCGACGGTCACCGCGCGCGCCAAGCACGCCGACGGCCATCGCATCGAGTTCGACTGCCGCTGCACGAACCAGCACGACGACGTGCTCGCCGCGGGCAGCGTCACCGTCACGGCGCCCACGCGCCGCGTGGCCTACACCAATCTCGCGACGCCGCAGATCGTGCTGCGCCACAACGACGGGTTCGTCCCGCTGTTCGGCGCCTGCGCCTATCTCCCGGCGGTCGCCTGCGCGGTCGTGCACCCCTGCGACCGCGACTCGCTGCAGGGTGCGGTCGACGCGGCGGCGCACGACCTCATCGTGCCGGTGCTCGTCGGCCCCGAAGCGAAGATCCGCGCGGTGGCGGCGGCCGAGGGCATCGACATCACGCCGTTCCGGATCGTCCCGGTCGAGCACAGCCACGAGGCGGCGGCGACGGCCGTCGCGCTCGCGCGCGAAGGCGAGGTCCACGCGCTGATGAAGGGCAGCCTGCACACCGACGAGCTGATGGAGGCGGTGGTGCCGTCGGGGAAGGGGCTGCGCACCGCACGGCGCATCACGCACGTGTTCGTCATGGACGTGCCGACCTACCCGCGGCTGCTGCTCGTCACCGACTGCGCGATCAACATCAACCCGGATCTCGACACCAAGGCCGACATCTGCCGCAACGCCATCGACCTCGCCCACATTCTCGGCATCGACGAGCCGCGGGTCGCGATCCTCTCGGCGGTGGAGACGGTGACGGCGAAGCTGCAGGGCACGCTCGACGCCGCCGCGCTGTGCAAGATGGCCGACCGCGGCCAGATCACCGGCGGCCTGCTCGACGGACCGCTCGCGTTCGACAACGCGATCTCGCTCGAGGCGGCGCGGACCAAGGGCATCGTGTCGGCGGTGGCCGGCCGCGCCGACATCCTGCTGGTGCCCGACCTCGAGGCCGGCAACATCCTGGCCAAGCAGCAGCAGTACCTCGCCGGCGCCGATTCCGCGGGCATCGTGCTCGGCACCCGCGTGCCGATCGTGCTGACCTCGCGCGCGGACACGGTGCGCGCGCGGCTCGCCTCGGCCGCCGTGCTCAAGCTCGTCGCGCACCACCAGCGCCGCCAGCTCGCGGCGATGCCGGCGCGCGGAGAAGTGATGGCCGACGCCATCGTCGTCCTCAACGCCGGCTCGTCGAGCCTCAAGTTCTCGCTGTTCCTGCTCGAGGGCGAAGCGCCGGCGCTGAAGCTGCGGGGCCAGTGCGAGGCGCTCGACCACGCAGCCGAAGTTCAGCGCCCGGGACGCCGCCGGTGCCGTGGTCGCCACCCACGAGTGGGGACCCGGCGAGGCGCCGGGGCACGACGGGGCGATTGCGTACCTGCTCGACTTCCTGCGCGGCGAGCTCTCCGGGCACCGGCTGCTGGCGGTCGGGCATCGCGTCGTGCACGGCGGCGTCGAATTCGACCGCCCGGTGCGCGTCGACGCGGACGTGCTCGCCCGCCTCGACCGGCTGGTTCCGCTGGCGCCGCTGCACCAGCCGCACAATCTCGCGCCGATCCGCGCGCTGCTGGCGCGGGCCCCGGCGCTGCCGCAGGTCGCCTGCTTCGACACCTCGTTCCACCGCGCGATGCCCGCGGTCGCGCAGGCCTACGCGCTGCCCCCCGCGATCACCGACCGCGGCGTGCGGCGCTACGGCTTCCACGGGCTGTCCTACGAGTACATCGCGTCGGTGCTGCCGCGCTTCGAGCCGGCGGCGGCGCAGGGCCGCGTGGTCGTCGCGCACCTGGGCAACGGTGCCAGCATGTGCGCGATCCGCGCCGGGCGCAGCGTGGCGTCGACGATGGGCTTCACCGCGCTCGAGGGGCTGCCGATGGGCACGCGCTCGGGCTCGCTCGATCCGGGCGTCCTGCTCTACCTGATGGACGAGCTCGCGATGGACGCGCGCGCGATCGAGAAGCTGCTGTACACGCAGTCGGGACTGCTCGGCGTGTCGGGGGTGTCGAGCGACATGCGCACGCTGCTCGCGAGCGACGACCCGCGCGCGCGCTTCGCGATCGAGCTGTTCGCCTACCGCATCGGGCGCGAGCTGGGCTCGCTCGCCGCCGCGCTGGGCGGCCTGGACACGCTGGTGTTCACCGGCGGCATCGGCGAGCACGCGGCGCCGGTGCGCGAGCGCGTGCTGCGCGCCGCGGCCTGGGTCGGCGTCGAGCTCGACGCCGCGGCCAACGCGGCGCACGGTCCGCGGCTGTCGACGGCGGGCAGCCGCGCCTCGGCGTGGGTGATCCCCACCAACGAGGAGCTGATGATCGCGCGGCACACGCAGGCGCTGCTCGCGGCGGGTGACGTCCCGCGCCTGATCGCGACAGGCACGGCGGGGTAGAATGCGCCGCGCCCTCCGCAACCCTCGCCGTGCCCCCTTTCCTCCGACCCGACGTACGACCTCGCCATCGTTGGCGCCGGCATCAACGGCGCCGGCATCGCGCGCGACGCCGCCGGCCGCGGCCTCAGCGTGCTGCTGATCGAGCAGGACGACATCGCCGGCGCGACGTCGCAGTGGAGCACCAAGCTGATCCACGGCGGGCTGCGCTACCTCGAGCACCTCGAGTTCCGGCTGGTGCGCGAGTCGCTGGCCGAGCGCGAGGTGCTGCTGCGCTGCGCGCCCCATCTCGTCCAGCCGCTCGCCTTCGTCCTGCCGCACGAGCCGCACCTGCGCCCGGCGTGGATGGTCCGCCTCGGGTTGTTCCTGTACGACCACCTGGGCCGCCGCGAGACGCTGCCGGGCTCCTTCGGCGTCGACCTCGGCGCCGGCAAGTGGGGCGCGGGGCTCAAGCCCGGTTTCCGCCGCGGTTTCGTCTATGCCGATGCGCGTGTCGACGACGCCCGCCTCGTGCTGCACAACGTCATGGCCGCGCACGATCTCGGCGCCGACGTGCGCGTGCGCACGCGGCTCGCCGCCGCCCAGCGCGCCGACGGCGGCGGGCACTGGCGCCTGACGCTGGCCGACGCGGGCGGCGCTGTGTCCCATGTCACCGCGCGGGCGCTGGTCAACGCGGCCGGGCCGTGGGTCAAGCGCGTGCGCGACCTCGCGACCGGCTCGCCCGCCCGCGAGAACGTCCGCCACGTGAAGGGCAGCCACATCGTGGTGCCGCGCGTGCACGCGCGAGGACCACGCGTACATCCTGCAGAACGCCGACCAGCGGATCGTGTTCGTGATTCCGTTCGAGGAGCGCTACACGCTGATCGGCACCACCGACGTGCCGGTCGACGCGTTCGAGGCGCCGCGGATTTCGGATGCGGAAACCGCGTACCTGCTCGCGCTCGCCAATACCTACCTCGCGCGGCCGCTGTCCGCCGCCGACATCGTCTGGACCTTTGCCGGCGTGCGGCCGCTCTACGACGACGGCGCGTCCGACCCGTCGGCGATCACCCGCGACTACGTGCTCCGGCTCGACGCCGCCGCGCCCGGCGAGGCGCCGGTGCTGTCGATCTTCGGCGGCAAGCTCACCACCTATCGCAAGCTTTCCGAGCACGCACTCGACGAGCTGAAGGCGTACTTCCCGCGGATGGGGCCGGCGTGGACGGCCGGCGCGCGGCTGCCGGGGGGCGACCTGCCCCCGGGCGGGGTCGCGGCCTGGGCGGCCGAGCTTTCGCGGCGCTACCCGGCGCTGCCGCCGGCGCTGCTGCGCGGCCTCGCGCACCGGCACGGCTCGGGGGCGACCCTCGTCCTGGGCAACGCGAAAGCGCCCGCCGACCTGGGCGAGGACTTCGGCAACGGGCTGACCGCGGCCGAGGTCGACCACTGCGTGCGCGAGGAGTGGGCGCGCACCGCCGCCGACGTGCTGTGGCGGCGGACCAAGTGCGGGCTGGGCATGCCGGAAGCCGCGCAGGCGCGCGTGGCCGCGCAGGTGGAGCGTGCGCTGTCAGCCGCCGGCCTGCGCGAGGTCGCGTGAGGCCCCCGGTGTCAATGCGTTCCTGCCTGGAGACGCGCGTGGGCAGCGCGCCAGGCCGTCCCACAGCGCGAATGGCTCCCTTTCGCGGGGACGGCGTGCGGCGCCAGGGAACACAGGTGAGCGCAGCCGCCGTGACGTCTTCGATGCGGCCGCTCTGCGCGATGCCCGACGCCGCACGGCGCGCGGTGCGCGGCGTGCTCGCCGACATCGACGACACGCTGACCACCCACGGCCGCCTCACCGCGACCGCCTACGCCGCGCTGGAGCGCCTGCGCGCGGCGGGCCGGCTGGTGATCCCGATCACGGGCCGGCCGGCCGGCTGGTGCGATCACATCGCGCGCATGTGGCCGGTCGACGCCGTCGTCGGCGAGAACGGCGCGTTCTGGATGCGCTACGACGCCAGCGCAGGCCGTCTCGTCCGGCGCTTCGTCGCCGACGACGCGACGAGGGCGGCGAATCGGAAGCGGCTGGCGGCGATCGGCGAGCGCATCCTCGCGGCGGTGCCCGGTTGCGCGCTCGCCTCGGACCAGCTCTACCGCGAGGCGGACCTCGCCATCGACTTCCGCGAGGACGTGCCGCCGCTGCCGCGCGCGGCGGTCGACGCCATCGTCGCGCTGATGGAGGCCGAAGGATTGACGGCCAAGGTGAGCTCGATCCACGTCAACGGCTGGTTCGGCGGCTACGACAAGCTGGCGACGACGCGGTTGCTGCTGGCCGAAGCGTTCGGCCTCGACCTCGACGCCGAGCGCGAACGGTTGGTGTTCGCCGGCGACTCGCCCAACGACGCGCCGATGTTCGCGTTCTTTCCGCTGGCGGTGGGCGTCGCCAACGTGCGCGCGTTCGCCGACCGCATCGCGACGCTGCCGGCGTACGTCACCCGCGCCGAAGCCGGCGCCGGCTTCGACGAGCTCGCCGATTTTCTCCTGGGATCGGAGCCGGATGCGGAACCGAACGTAGCCCGGGTTGAGCGCCAGCGAAACCCGGGGCAGCCGTGGCTAATCGCCGCGTCCCCCCGGGTTTCGCTGGCGCTCAACCCGGGCTACGGGGTACGGGGCGTCGCGGGGCCGCGAGGTCAGGGCAACGGGATGAACTCGTCGTCGCCCTGCACGTGGCCCATGCGCTGCGCCTGCCAGTCGGCCTTGGCCTGCTCGATGCGCTCCGGGCGCGACGACACGAAATTCCAGAACAGGGTGCGGTGCCCGTCCAGCGGTTCGCCGCCGACGATCACGTAACGCGCGCCGCGCGGCGCGACGATGCTCGCCTCGGCGCCGGGCTGCAGCACGGCCAGCGTGTGCGCCGGAACGTCGCTGCCGTCGACGACCAGCGGCGCGTCGACGCTGTAGGCCGCGCGCTCGAAGCTTGCACTCGCGGCCGGCAGGGCGAGCACGACGCCGGGTTGCCGCCGCGACATCCAGATACAGCGTCGGTGCAAAGGTCTCGACCGGGGACCGCAACCCGAACGCCTCGCCGATCAGCACGCGCACGCGCAGCCCGTCGCCGTCGCGCCCGGGAATCGCGGCCGCCGGCGTGTGCGCGAACGCAGGCGCGCACTCCTCGTGCGCCCGCGGCAGCGCCGCCCACAGCTGCAGGCCGTGCATCGGGTGCGCCGTGCCGCGCAGCATCGGGCGGCGTGCGCTCCGAGTGCACGATGCCGCGGCCGGCGGTCATCCAGTTGATGGCGCCGGGCTCGATGCGCTGGACCGAGCCGAGGCTGTCCCGGTGCAGCATCGCGCCCTCGAACAGGTAGGTGACGGTGGCGAGCCCGATGTGCGGGTGCGGGCGCACGTCGAAGTTGTCCTCGGGCCGCGCGAGTCATCGGACCGAAGTGGTCGAAGAACACGAACGGCCCGACCGCCTGTCGCGGATGCGCGGGAAGGAGCCGGCGCACCATCAGCCCCCCGCCCAGGTCCTTGGCCCGCGGCTGCAGCAATTCCTCGATCGGCATGAGCGTATCTCCTGACTAGAGCTTGAGTGGCACCGCGAACGTGACGGTGACCGACAGGCCGCGCCCCGGCGCCGTCTCGGCGAAGCCGATCGCGGCGCCGTGGATCTGCGCGATCCGCTTGACGATGGACAGGCCGAGCCCGGTTCCGGTTGCCTGCGTCCCTGGCGGCCGGTGGAAGCGCCGCCCGAGCCGGCTGCGCTCTTCCGCGGGCACCCCGGGTCCTTCATCGGCAACGGTGATCGAGGGGCGATTGTCGCCGGATTCGACCCGCACGTGAACCGCGGTGTCCGGCGGGCTGTAGCGTACGGCGTTGTCGAGGAGGTTGCGCAGCAGGATCGCGAGCAGGCGCGCGTCGCCCGGCACGGTGACCGGCGGCCCGCTCGCCAGGTCGATCTCGATCGACTTCGCGAGCGCCGCCGGAACCGCCTCGGCGATCGCGAGGCGGGTGATCTCGTGCAGCTCGCAGGGTTCGCGCTGCGCCGCGAAGCTCTCCGGTTCCAGGCGGGCCAGCGTCAGCAGCTGCTCGATGAGGTGCGACGCCCGGTCACAGCCGGCGAGCACGTTGTCGAGCGCGTGGCAGCGCTGCGCGTCGTCGAGCGCGCCACGCGCCACCTGTGCCTGCGCCCGCAGCGCCGCGAGCGGCGTGCGCAACTCGTGGGCGGCGTCCGCGGTGAAGCGGCGTTCGTTCTCGATCGACGCGGCGACCCGGCCGAACAGCCGGTTGAGACTGGCGACCAGCGGCGCGACTTCTGCCGGCGCTTCGCCCAGGTCCAGCGCGGCGAGATTGTCGGGCGCGCGCTGCCCGACCTCGCGATTGAGCCGCTGCAGCGGCCGCGTCGCGCGGGCGATCCCCAGCCAGATCAGCAGGCCGAGCGCCGGCAGCGCGACTGCGAGCGGCCACAGCAGATTCTTGGCGATCTTGGCGACGATCTCGTCGCGCGCCTCCCGCCGCTCGCCGACCTGGATGAGGTAGCGGTGCCCGGCGTCCCAGCCGCTGAACACCCGCCAGCGCTCGTCGTCGATGACCGCGTCACTGAAGCCGTCGAGCTGCGGCGACAGCCGCGTGTTGGGCGCGTTGACCGAGTGCAGTCCAAGGACCGTGCCGCGCTCCCAGAACTGGAACGCGACGCGACGGCTGTACCGGTGGAGCTGCGGCGTGTGCTCGACGTCGATCTCGTCGGACTCCCGGCCGCTCTGGGCCACCAGCAGCGACGCCGACTGCGCGAGATGCGCGTCGAGCAGCTCGTCGAGCTCGTGGCGCGCGTCGACATAGCTGACGACGGCAGTCGCGATCCACGTCGCGGCGACCGAGCCGAGCAGGACCAGCAGCAGCTGGCGGCGGATCGAGCGCTGCGCGCCGGCGCTAGCCATCGCGCGGCCCGCGCGGCAGCACGTAGCCGACGCCGCGCACGGTGCGGATCACCTCGGGGGCGAGCTTGCGGCGCAGGTGATGGACATGGACCTCGACCGCGTTGCTCCCGACCTCTTCGCCCCAGGCGTAGAGGCGGCCTTCGAGCTGCTCGCGCGACAGCACGCGCCCGGCGTTCAGCAGGAATTCCTGCAGCAGGTTGAACTCGCGCGCCTGCAGCTCGACCGGCGCGCCGCGAAAGGTCAGGGTCCTGCCGGCCGGATCGAGCCGCAGCTCGCCCACCGCCAGGATCGGCGCCGGCTCGCCCCGCGAGCGCCGGACGAGCGCCCGCAGCCGGGCCGCCAGTTCGTCGAGATCGACCGGTTTGACCACGTAATCGTCGGCGCCGGTGTCGAAGCCCCGAACCCGGTCCTCGACCGCGTCGCGGGCGGTCAGCACCAGCATCGGCAGCATGCTCCCCGCGGCGCGTTCGGCCGCCAGCACCCGGAGTCCGTCGAGGCGCGGCAGCCCGAGGTCGAGGACCACCGCGGCGTAGGATTCGCCGCGCATCGCGAGCCCGGCGGCGATCCCGTCCGTGACCCAATCGACGTCGAAGCCGCGCTGCCCGAGCCCGGAGCGCAGGGCGTCGCCGAGCAGCGCGTCATCTTCGACGACGAGGATGCGCATGATCTTCCGGCTCAATCGTCATCGTCGACGCGAGGACCGCCCGTTTCACCGTCCGCGGCGCTCGCGTGGACCGCGGCAGCGCCGGCATCGGGGGCAAGCAGGCCCGGAACCGCAACGGCTGCACTCCAGAATGCGCCGACGACTGCGATCAGCACGGCCGCCGTCAGCCAGCGCGCACGGCCTATGGCATCGGCAGGCCGACCGGTCTTGCGTCCGGTCACCATGGCGGCGACCAGGTTCTCTCGGTGCGCGAGGCTGCCGACGATCACCCCGGCGACGTGCACGATCACCAGCGCGAGCAACGCGTTGGACGCGCCCTCGTGCAGCCCTTCGAGCCACCGGCCACCGGCGTCCGCCTGCACGGCGTAACCGGTCACGCCCACGACGATGCCCAGCGCCAACAACGCATAGATCGCCCAGCTTCCGGCCGGATTGTGCCCGACGTAGTGGATCGGCCGCCGCGTCAGCAGCGATCCGAGATACTCGCGCACCGCCTTCGGACCATAGGCGAACGCGCGGAAACGCGCGTGCCGGCTGCCGACCACGCCCCACAGCAGGCGGAACGCGAGCAGGCCGAGGAACGTGTACCCGAGGGCGAGGTGGACGGCGCGCAGGCCGTCCCCTTCGGCAGTCAGGAATGCGCCCGCGAACGACGCGGCGAGCAGCCAATGAAACACCCGCAACGGCAGGTCCCACACCAGGATTCTAGTCTGTTCCATGGCCGCTCACCGCCCGTCCGGCGACCGCGCGTCGTGGCGATCGGCGTCGCCTCGCCCGCCGCCGTGGCAGGCGCCGGCGGCGGCCGGCGTGGCGACGGGCGGCTCTGCGGCGCGGGGGCCTGCGGCCGCTTCGGCGACCAGCGTCGCCGCGATGACCACGCCGACGACCCATGCCACGGTGTCGAAGATCCAGCGTCGCGTTGCCCGGTCGACGCCCACCGCCTGCTTCTCCTTGTCCATCTCAACCTCCCTTCGTCGTTGGATGGACGCAAGCTTGGCGTCGGATTCTTAGCGGACGCTTAACCGAACGGGGCCGCGAACGGCGTGGCCAGCCGCGCGGCCGCGCCGAGCGATTGCTCGATGCGCAGCGCCTCGTTCCACTTGGCCATGCGCTCCGAGCGCGCGAACGAGCCGACCTTGAGCTGGCCCGCGTCCCAGCCGACGGCGAGGTGGACGATGGTGACGTCCTCGGTCTCGCCGGAGCGCGCCGAGACGATGGTGCCGAAGCCGGCCGCCTTGCCCGCCTCGCAGCGCCGCGCGCGCCTCGGTCACCGTGCCGGCCTGGTTGGGCTTGATCAGCACCGCGTTGCAGGCGCGCTCGGCGGCGCGCGCTTTGCACCCGCTCGGCGCTGGTGGTCAGGTAGTCGTCGCCGATGATCTGCACCCGCGCGCCGGCGGCGCGGGTGAACGCGATCCAGCCCTCCGGGTCGTCCTCGCCGAACGGGTCCTCGATCGAGACGATGGGGTAGCGCTCGAGCCAGCCGAGCAGCATCTCGGCCAGGCCGTCGCGATCGAGCTCGCGGCCCTCGAGCCCCAGCCGGTAGCGCCCGTCGCGCCCGAACTCCGACGCCGCGATGTCGAGCGAGATCGCCACCTCGGCGCCCGGCGCGTAGCCGGCGCGCTCGATGGCGCTGCACCAGCACCGTCAGCGCCTCCTCGTTGCTGTCGAACGCGGGCCAGAGCCGCCTTCGTCGGCGACGCCGGCGAGCTTGCCGGCGTCGGCCATCAGCGCTCCCGCGGCGCGGTAGACCTCGGCGGTCATCGCCAGCGCCTCGGTCGAAGGTCGTCGCGCCGGTCGCGATCACCATCAGGTCCTGCACGTCGATGCGCCGCCCGGCGTGCGCGCCGCCGCCGAAGATCTGGATCTCGGGCAGCGGCAGCGACACCGGGCCGTCACCGGCGAGGTGGCGCCACAGCGGCATGCCGCAGCGCCGCCGCGGCCGCCTGCGCCACCGCCATCGACACGGCGACCGTGGCGTTGCCGCCGAGGCGGGCCTTGTTGGGCGTGCCGTCGAGCGCGATCAGCGCCGCGTCGACGCCGGCCTGGTCGAGGCCGTCGCGACCCGCGAGCGCGCGCGCGATCGGGCCGTCGACGTTGGCGATCGCCTGCGTCACGTCCATCCCGCCGAAGCGCTCGCCGCCGTCGCGCAGGTCGATCGCCTCGCGCGAGCCGCGCGAGGCGCCGGCCGGGGCGATGGCGCGGCCGGCGCTGCCGTCGGCGAGCGTGACTTCGGCCTCGACCGTGGGCCGCCCGCGCGAATCCCACACGCGCCGGGCGCGGACGGCGGTGATGGCCGCGCTCATTCCGGTTCCCGGCGGTCGCCGGACGCCATCTTCGGCGTCGTCACGGCGCCGATTCCCGCTGGAAGCGGGCGATCGGCGTCGTCGCCATCGCTTGCAGCGCCCACCGCGGTTGCCGCTTCGATCACGACCTTGCCCCCTGTCCGACGGCGACCCAGCGCGCCGCGATCGCGCCCAGCGTCGCCTCCGGGTCGACCAGCAGCGCGCGGGCGAAGCCGCGCACCGCGTCCCGGTCGGCGTCGCCGGTGAGGTATTCGACCGGCGACTTGCCGTCGATCCGCCCCAGCATCAGGCCCGGCAGCAGCGCCGCGGTGCGCGCCTCCAGGACGGCCCGCGGTTCCCAGGCCACGTGCTCGATGTAAGCACACACTAGCGCGTTGAAGGCCGCCGCGTATCGCTCGCGCCATTCGGGCCGCCACGCCCCCTTGAGCAGCAGGTGGTTGAGCACGAACGCGAGGTCGAAGGCCGGGTCGCCGTACCACGCGCATTCGGCGTCCAGGATCACCGGCCCCGCCGGCCCGACCAGGATGTTCTTCGGGCTGAAGTCGCCGTGGACGAGGACGCGCCGCGTCGTGCGCGTGACCTCGACCAGCGCCGCCAGCCGGCCGGCAAGATCGCAGTGCGCCCGCCCCGTGGCGACGAGATACGGCTCCAGCCGGATCGCATGGAAGATGGCGTCGGTCGGAAAGCGCGGCGGCAAGCGCGGCATCGTCGGCGGTCGCCGCGTGGATCCGGCCCAGCACCGCGCCGACCGCAGCGGCGGTGGCGGCGTCGATCGCGCCGTCGCGCAGCAGCGATTTCCACACCGGGTGCGCGTCGGCGCCGAGGAACGCCATGGCGAAGCATCCGCCGGCGCGGTCCTCGCCCAGCACCGCGGGCACCGCCGCCGGGACGATTCCCGCGGCGACGCGCATCCACTCGACCTCGTAGCGGTTGCGCTCGACCGGCGCCTGCCAGTCGGCGGCGACCTTGAGCCGGGCCAGCGCGCGCTTGACGCAGAACACCCGGCCGGCGACGTCGGCCCGGAAGATGTCGGAGGACACGCCGCCGGTCAGCGGCGTCAGGCGCACACACTCGTCCGCACGCACCAGCCCCATGCGCCGCAGGCTCGCGACCAGCGGATCGGCCCCGGCGGCGGGGTCGCTTCGGTGGCCGAAACCGGGGCCGGACGGAGGTGAAGCTCGCACGGGGACTGCCTTGAGGCCGGTCGGGGAGGATGCCGGTGGCGTCCGGGCAACCTTTGGGTCTATGATGATAACCCCCGGCAACGACAGGCCCGCCGCTGGCGGCGACAAGGGCCACGACCGGGGCAAGTCATCTTCGGGGGAACGACGACGATGGTCCGCTACGGCTTCAACATCCGCACCCGCCTCGGTCAGCGGGTCGACAACATCTCCATCATGGCGCAGTCGCTCGCCGACGCCGAGCGCCGGCTGCGGCAGATGTACGAGCGCTGCCAGATCGTCGAGTGCCAGACGCAGTCGGTCGCCCGGCGCGTCGACGCGCTCGACCTCGCGACCGTCATCGAGATGATCGGCGCCGCCGAAGCGCCGCACGGCGTTGCGGCGTCAGGTCACAAATCCGGCACCCACTAGCTCGTCGACCAGCGCCTGGTAGTCCGCCGCGCCGTTGCTGTCAGGCGCGTGCCGGAACACGTCGAGCTCCATCGCCGGGCTTTCCGCCAGCATCACGCACTCGCGGATCCGCGTCGTGCAGATCTCCTCCGGGCGCAGCACGGCCGTCATCTGCTCGACCACGTCCGAGCTCATCCGTCGCCGCGCGTCGTAGCGCGTCAGCAGATAGCGCCGCGGCAGCCGCTGCCTGAACACCGGCTCCAGCGCGTTCAACGCGCGCTCGACCTCGCGCGCGCCGCGCAGCGCGAGGTAGTCGCAGGAAACGGGAACCAGCAGCAGGTCGCAGGCGAACACCGCGTTGAGCGACAGCACGTTGAACAGCGGGCAGGTGTCGATGACGACCGGGCCCGGGACGGCTTCGGGCGCGAGCAGCGCCTGCCGCAGGCGGGTGACGATGTTGACGCTCTTGCCGAGCATCGAGTCGAGCTTGGCGAGCTCGAGGTGCGCGGGACACAGGACGACGCCGCTCCGGGTGATCCGTGCGATGTCGTCGAGCGGGCGCTGGCGCACGAAGAAGCTGTAGACCGAGTCGTCGGCGAGCCGGGGGTGGGCGCCGAACACCTGCGAGAGGTGCGCCTGCGGATCGAGGTCGATCCCCACCGGCCGCTGCCCGCGCCGGGCGATCGCCGCGAGCAGGTTGAGCGCCGTCGTCGTCTTGCCCACACCTCCCTTCTGATTGAAGACCGCGATGATGGCCATGGCTAGATCACGCGCTTGCGCACCTGCGTGACGAGGAGTTCGGCGACAATGACGACGACAAAGATCGCGGCCAGTATCACTGCGACACGCGGCCACTGGAAGAGGTTCAACGCCGAATCGAGCGCCATGCCGATGCCGCCGGCGCCGACCAGGCCCAGCACTGCCGATTCGCGCACGTTGATGTCCCAGCGGAACAGCGCGATCGACCAGAACGCCGGCTTGACCTGCGGCCAGTAGCCTGAAGGTCATCCGCGACGTCCACGGCGCGCCGGCCGCGGTGCAGCGCCTCGATCGGGCCCGCGCTGGGCTTCCTCCAGCGCCTCGCCCAGCAGCTTGCCGACGAAGCCGATCGAGCGGAACGCGATCGCCAGCGTTCCCGCCAGCGCGCCGGGGCCGAAGATGCCGACGAACAGCAGCGCCCAGACCAGCGAATTGACCGACCGCGACGACACCAGGATCAGCTTGGCGAGCAGGTTCACCGGGGTGGACGGCGCCAGGTTGTGCGCGGCGAGGATGCCGACCGGCACCGCCATGGCCAGCGCGAGCAGCGTGCCCAGCGTGGCGATGTGGAGCGTCTCGACCAGCGCACCGTGGACGTCGTCGCGGATAGTGCGCCCAGTCCGGCGGCCACATCCGCGTCAGCAGGTCGATCACCTGCTCGGGCGCGTCGTACAGGAACTCCGGGATCACCTCGACCGAGCGGAGCGACATCACGATCGCGGCGACGATCACCAGGTAGACGGCGAAGCGCGCAAGCCGCTGCGCCGGCGAAAAGCGCCGCCAGACGCGTGCCGTCGTCGGAGGCTGCGGCGGCGGGCCCGCCGCCGGCACGGGGCCCGCCATCAGTCGTCCTCGAGGTGCATCTCGCGCGGGCGCACCCCGCCGCGGCGGAAGAGGTCGGCCAGCGTCGCGTTGCCGATGAAGATCGCGCGCACGCCGGTGGCGAGCAGCTCGCCGATCATGATCAGCGTGATGATCGAGATCAGGATCGCGCAGACGAAGTCGTAGTCGAAGCGCTGGAACGCCGCGAACAGCGTGCCGCCGATGCCGCCCGCGCCGACGATGCCGACCATCGTCGAGTTGCGCAGGTTGGAGTCGAGCTGGTAGGTGGCGAAGCCGATGAAGCGCGAGAACACCTGCGGCAGCACGCCGAACGCCAGCACCGACGAGAACGACGCGCCGGTCGCGCGGATCGCCTCGACCTGCTTCAGCGAGATCTCCTCGATCGCCTCGGTGAACAGCTTGCCGATGAAGCCGATCGAGGCCACCGTCAGCGCGAGGATCCCGGCCAGCGCGCCGAAGCCCGACCGCCTTGACGAACAGGATCGCGACGATGACCGGGTGGAACGAGCGCGCGGAGACGATGATGAGCCGGGCGGGCCACGTCGCCCACACCGGCATCAGGTTGCGCGCGGCGGAAAGCCCGATCGGCAGCGCCAGCACGATGCCCAGCGCGCTCGCCAGCACCGCGATCTCCAGGCTCTCCTTCAGGCCCTTGGCGAGCAGCTCCCAGCGCTCGAAGTTCGGCGGGAACATCCGGCCGAAGAAGTGGCCCGCGTTGACGAGCCCGGTCTCGACGCGGTCCCAGCGACACCTCGAGCTGCGCGCAGGCGTAGATCACGTAGACGACGAGCGCGACCGCGGCCACGCGCGGCCACGGGCTGTGGCGAAACGGGTCGGCGGGCAGCGCCGCCTCGGCCGGGCGGCTCATCGCCGGGTCGATCCGGGCGGCGCGGCGCTCAATGCAGCCAGCCCTGCCCGCCGTAGATCGTGGTCAGCATCGCGTCGTCGAGCTGCGCGGCCGGGCCGTCGAACACGATGCGCCCGCCGGTCATGCCGATGATCCGGTCGGCGAACCGCTTGGCGAGCTCGACGTCGTGCATGTTGACCAGCACCGGGATCCCGCGCGAGCGGCCGACCTCGGTCAGCAGCTCCATGATCTCGACCGAGGTCTTGGGGTCGAGCGAGGACGTCGGCTCGTCGGCGAGCATCAGCTTCGGCTCCTGCATCACCGCGCGGGCGATGCCCACGCGCTGCCGCTGCCCGCCGGACAGCGCGTCGGCGCGCTGGTGCCCGAATCCGGTCAGGCCGACGACGTCGAGCAGCTCGTAGGCGCGGCGGATGTCCTCCGGCGGGAACTTGCGCCGCCACGCGCGCCACGCCGACACGTAGCCGAGCCGCCCGGACAGCAGGTTCTCCATCACCGACAGCCGCTCGACCAGGTTGTACTCCTGGAACACCATCCCGATGTGGCGGCGCGCGTGACGCAGCGCCTTGCCGGACAGCCGCGCGAGGTCGGCGCCGTCGAACAGGATCTCGCCGTCCGAGGGCTCGACCAGCCGGTTGATGCACCGGATCAGCGTCGACTTGCCCGTGCCCGACGCGCCGATGATCGCGGTGATGCCGTGGGCGTCGATGTCGAGGTT
The DNA here is from genome assembly GCA_963768535.1 of uncultured beta proteobacterium. Classification (GTDB taxonomy): domain Bacteria; phylum Pseudomonadota; class Gammaproteobacteria; order Burkholderiales; family Casimicrobiaceae; genus CAIWHR01. Next base: position 110,599 of record CAVYID010000006.1, read on the forward strand.
GACGTCGGTGAGCACCGGCGTTCCGGCGACGTACGACTTGGACAGGTGTCTGAGCGAGAGCATGTTCCCTTGACGTAGCCCGGGTTGAGCGAAAGCGAAACCCGGGGCGACGTGCTCGACGGAGACGGCTGCACCGCGGGTTTCGCTTTCGCTCAACCCGGGCTACGGGTTCCGCACCGGCGGCCCGGGTCAACCGGCCATCACTTCTTCTTCTTCGCCGCCTCGGCCGCCTCGCGCGCCGTTTCCTTGTCGTACGCGGCCTTGTCGAAGCCGCCGCCGGAGCCCTTGGCGACGTTGCGCACGACCGCCCACGCGGTCTGGTAGTTGATCGGGAAGAACCGGTCGGCGCCCTCGAACGCCTTCTGCATCTCCGGCGGGAAGCGGTAGTCGTAGAAGCAGCCCAGCATCCGGTCGACCAGCTTGGGGTCGAGGTCGTGCGCGTAGGCGAACGAGGAGGTCGGGAACTTCTGGCTGCGGTAGATCACGCGGAAGTCGGCTTCCTTGATCTGCCCGCGGTGCGCCATCCGGATGAACACGTCGGAGGCCACCGGCGCCGCGTCGTAGTCGCCGGAATTCGACGCCGAGGATCGACTGGTCGTGCTTGCCGGAATAGATGACCTTGTAGTCCTTGTCCGGGACCAGCCCCTCGGACGGGAACAGCGCGCGCGGCGCGAGGTTGCCCGAGTTCGACGACGGCGACGTGTGCGCGACCTTCTTGCCCTTGAGGTCCGCCAGCGTCTTGTACGGAGAATCGGTCTTGACGATCACGATCAGGTTGTAGCCCTGGAACTCCTTCTCGTAGCCCTTGACCGCGAACGGCACGGCGCCGGCGAGGTTGACCGCGAACGCGGTCGGGCCGGTCGAGAAGCCGCCGACATGCAGCCGGCCGGAGCGCATCGCCTCGATCTCCGCCGCGTTGGACTGCACCTGGTAGAAGACGACCTTCTTGTCGAGACACTTGGCGAGGTGGGTGGTGAACGGCTTGAAGATGTTCTCGTACACCGCGGGGTCCTCGACCGGCGTGTAGGTGAACACGATCGTCGACGGGTTCTTCCACTTCTTCGGGTCGGTCGGCGTGTCGGCGACCATGTCCTTGTTCGCGTCGCAGTACATGGCGTCGAGCTCGCCGCGGTTCTTGCAGGCGTCGGCGGCGAGCGCCGGAGCGGCCAGGGCCGCGCTCGCGAGCGCGAAGAGCAACGGGGTAAGCCAGCGGGTGAAGCGCATGCGTCCTCCTGATGATCTATTGTCGTGGGAGTCGGACGCCTGCCGCGGCGGGCGCCCTCTCGTGCTGCGCACTCTAGCATTTCGGCGTATCCGGTGCACGCCGCCGGGGCGTCGGCGGGCCGCCCGGTTGTCGTATCATTGGACTCCCTGCGCCCGTGTCCGGCGCATTTCGCCGGCCCAGCCCCCGACGTGGCTTCCGCTCCCCTCCAGATCGTGGTGATGGCCGCCGGCCAGGGCAAGCGCATGCATTCGGCGCGGCCCAAGGCGCTGCACCCGCTCGCGGGGCGCCCGCTGGTCGCGCACGTGCTGGCCACGGCGCGCGCGCTGTCGCCGCGGGCGCTGTGCGTGGTCGTCGGCCACGGTGGGGACGCGGTGCGGGAAGCGCTCGCGGCGCCCGACCTCGTCTTCGTCACGCAGGACCCGCCGCGCGGGACCGGCGACGCGGTCCGCGTCGCACTCGCCGCGCTTCCCGGTGACGGCGTCACCATCGTCGTCAACGGCGACTGCCCGCTGCTCGCGACGGCGACGCTGGCCGCCATCGCCGGGGCCGCCGCCGGCGGTGCGCTGGCACTGCTCACCGCGCGCGTCGCCGACCCCGCCGGGCTGGGCCGCGTCGTCCGCGACGCCGGCGGCGGCGTGCGCGCGATCGTCGAGGACCGCGACGCGACCGCCGCCGAGCGCGCGCTCGACGAGATCTACACCGGCGTGCTCGCCGCGCCGACCGCGCGGCTCGCCGAGTGGGTCGCCGGCCTCGGCGACGACAATGCCCAGCGCGAGTTCTACCTCACCGACGTCGTGAAGCTGGCGCGCGCCGCCGGCGTGCCGGTCGCGGCGCAGCTCGCCGCCGACGAGGACGAGGTGCTCGGCGTCAACGACCGCGCGCAGCTCGCCGCGATCGAGCGCATCGTCCAGCGCCGGCAGGCGCAGGCGCTGATGGCTGCCGGCACCTCGCTCGCCGATCCCGGGCGCTTCGACCTGCGCGGAACGCTCAGCTGCGGGCGCGACGTGCACATCGACGTCGGCTGCGTGTTCGAAGGCGAGGTCGCGCTCGGCGACGATGTCGTCGTCGGCGCGCATTGCGTGCTGAAGGACGTCGTCGTCGGCGCGGGCACCGTCATCGCACCGTTCTCGCACCTGGACGGCGCGAGCATCGGTGCCGGCTGCCGGATCGGCCCCTACGCCCGGCTGCGGCCCGGCGCCGCGCTCGCCGCCGCCGTCCACATCGGCAACTTCGTCGAGGTGAAGGCGAGCACGCTCGGCGAGGGCTCGAAGGCCAACCACCTCGCCTACGTCGGCGACTCGGCGGTGGGCAGCGGCGTGAACGTCGGCGCCGGCACGATCACCGCCAACTACGACGGCGTCAACAAGCACCGCACCGAGATCGGCGACGGCGTCAGCATCGGCTCGAACTGCGTGCTGGTCGCGCCGGTGAAGGTGGGCCGCGGCGCGACCATCGGCGCCGGCAGCGTGATCTCGAAGGACGCGCCGCCGGACCTGCTGACGGTGTCGCGGGCGAAGCAGGTGTCGGTGCCGGGTTGGAAACGGCCGGTGAAGAAGGCCAAACCCTGATGTGCGGCATCGTCGGCGCGGCGTCCGCGCGCAACATCGTCCCGGTCCTGATCGACGGCGTGCGCCGGCTGGAGTACCGCGGCTACGACTCGACCGGGCTCGCGATCATCGAGAACGGCAGCGGCGGCGACGCGAAGCTCTCGCGCGCTGGTGAGCACCGCGCGCGTCGCCGACCTCGCCGCGCAGGCCGAGGCGCGGCACCTCGCCGGCGGCACCGGCATCTCGCACACCCGCTGGGCCACGCACGGCGCGCCCACGCCGGTCAACGCGCACCCGCACCTGTCCGGCGGCGAAGTGGCCGTCGTCCACAACGGCATCATCGAGAACTTCGAGGCGCTGCGCGCGCGGCTCGTCGCGCAGGGCTACGTGTTCGCCACGCAGACCGACTCCGAGGTCATCGCGCACCTCGTGCACGCGCACTGGCACGGCGCCGCCCACGGCGACCTGCTGCGCGCGGTGCAGCTCGCCGTCGCCGAGTTCCACGGCGCCTACGCCATCGCGGTGATCTCGGCGCGCGAGCCCGGCCGCGTGATCGGCGCGCGGGCCGGGCAGCCCGATGGTGGTCGGCCTCGGCGAGGACGACCACTTCGTCGCCTCCGACGCGGCGGCGCTGCTGTCGGTCACCCGCCGGGTCGCCTATCTCGAGGAAGGCGACGTCGCCGACGTCCGTCGCGGCTCGTACGCGATCTACGCCGCCGACGGCAGCCGCGCCGAGCGGCCGGTGATCACCATCGAGGCGTCGGGCGCCGCGGTCGAGCTGGGGCCGTACCGGCACTTCATGCAGAAGGAGATCTTCGAGCAGCCGCGGGCGATCGCCGACACGCTCGAGGCGGTCGGCGGCATCGGCCCCGAGCTCTTCGGCGCGACGGCGGCCGCGACGCTCGGCGGCGCCGACCGCGTGCTGATCCTCGCCTGCGGCACCAGCTACTACTCGAGCCTGGTCGGCAAGCAGTGGATCGAGTCGCTGGCGCGCATCCCCTGCCAGGTCGAGATCGCCAGCGAGTACCGCTACCGCGACAGCGTCCCGCACCCGGAGGCGCTGGTCGTCGTCGTGTCGCAGTCCGGCGAGACGGCCGACACGCTCGCCGCGCTGAAGCACGCCAAGGGCCTCGGCCACGCGCACACGCTCGCGATCTGCAACGTCGCGACGAGCACGATGGTGCGGCAGACCGCACTCACCTACCTGACGCGCGCCGGGAACCGAGATCGGCGTCGCGTCGACCAAGGCGTTCACCACGCAGCTGGTCGCGCTGTTCCTGCTGGCGCTGACGCTGGCCAAGCAGCGCGGCCGCCTCGCGGCGGACGACGAGGCGCGGTGGCTGCGCGGCCTGCGCCACCTGCCGGCCGCGGTGCAGGCGGCGCTGGCGCTGGAGCCGCAGGTGATGGCATGGGCCGAGCAGTTCGCGAAGAAGCAGAACGCGCTGTTCCTCGGCCGCGGCCTGCACTATCCGGTCGCGCTCGAGGGCGCGCTGAAGCTCAAGGAGATCTCGTACATCCACGCCGAGGCGTACCCGGCCGGCGAACTGAAGCACGGCCCGCTGGCGCTGGTCGACGCGTCGATGCCGGTGGTCGCGATCGCGCCCAACGACGCGCTGCTGGAAAAGCTCAAGTCGAACCTGCAGGAAGTGCGCGCGCGCGGCGGCGAGCTCTACGTCGTCGCCGACCTCGACAGCCACCTGCAGTCGAGCGAGGGCATCCACGTGATCCGGCTGCCGGAGCACGCGGGGTACCTGTCGCCGGTCGTGCACACGATTCCGCTGCAGCTATTGGCGTATCACGCGGCGGTGATCCGCGGGACGGATGTGGACAAGCCGCGGAACCTGGCGAAGAGCGTGACGGTGGAGTGAGTTGGCCGCGCTCGCCATCGCTCCCTACCTAAAGGCGGATTCCAGCACATGATCACCGACGGCTATTTCGACGTTGATGGATTGAAATTCCACTACCTCGTCGCGGGAAAGGGCGACCCAGTGATTTTGCTCCATGGCTACGCGCAGAACAGCCATATGTGGCGTCCCTTGATGACGGAGCTGGCGAAGACGCATCTCGTCGTGGCGCCCGATCTACGCGGCTTCGGCGATTCCACCCAAGGCCGAATCCGGATATGGGGACAAGAAAACGATCGGCCCGTCAGGATAAATGCACGCGCTGGCGGAATCGCTCGGCATTCAGAAGGCAGGCGTGGCCGGCCACGACATCGGCTTGAATGGTGGCCTAGGCGTACGCGCGCGCAGTTATTTAGCCTGGAGAAGTTGATCGGCTCGCGCAGAGACAGTGAACGTTTTATCGCCGGGTGTCGGGGACACAACCGGCCTCTTCCGCCGAAAGACCTCTGGCATTTTCATTTCCATGGGCCCACTACCGCTACGCACTGGTGACAGGTCGGGAACGCATCTACTTCGAACATTTCTGAGAAACGAATGATATTTGCTGCGGACGTCGGAAAGAAGTCCGTTTCTCGAGGCAGATCGGCGAGTATTCGCTACGAACCGGCAAAAGGCTGGACGGCGTGCGCGGCGGAGCGTCTGAAAGCCCGGCACGGAAAGGCCGAAGTGCCTGACCTTGCCTTCGCGGATCAGGTCTTTACCGCGCCGGCGAATTTCGATCAGCACGCTAAGGTCAACGCGATCTATCGAACAGATCGATGACGCCGGTCTTCAAGCGCTTGAGCGACGATTCGGCCCCTGCTTGATGGTTCTGGGCGGCTATTGAGGCCTCGCTGTTTGCCGTCCTTCGGGTCGACGTCGAAGCCGAACTTGGTGGCGATACCACCTGATCGCGGAACAGGGCAAGCGCCTCGCGTCGCATCCAGCGCCGTCAACGCCTCACGACCTCCGTCACACCGCTGCATCAATTTCAGGCTTCCATCGGCAGGCAGTTCTACAGGTGGGAGTTCAAGAAAGCTCACGCAGCATGGAGGTGGGCGTGGAAGACCCTAAATCCAGAGCGAGGAACGCAACGTCATCGAGCCGGCTGGCCGGCTTGGGCCTTGCGTCCCTGTCGAGACGACTCGCCCCGCTGATCCAGGCGGGTGCGCTGTTGCGGGTGCTCGAAGATTGGTGTCCGCCGTTTCCCGGATTCTTCCTCTATTACCCGGGTCGGCGCCAGGTGTCGCCCGCACTCGCGGCCTTCATCGAAGCGATCCGGGTGCCGGTCAAGACCAGGAAAGGGCGTTGATCGTGGACAGCGTCAGTCGATGAGCCGCGACTGAACGACCGCCGACGCCCGCACCAGTGCGGCATTGCATTGTCGATTTGAAATGTCAGACGACATCGTGCCGGCCGGTTTCTCGGCTCGGCGCTGCAATAAACCTACGCCCGGTCCGGAGCCTTCGATCCGCTGGCGTAGATTTCCGGTGAGCGTCGATACGCTTCGGCGCAACGCTCGGAACAGAACCAGCGTCCCGTCGGCGCGGTCTTGCGGTATGCCGCATAGGGCGCGAGCATCTTGCAGACGGGATCTATCCAGGCGGAATCGAAGGTGGGCGCGAACTCGATGGAATACAGCGGCACGCGCTGCGCAATCGATCGCAGCGCGACGTTCCCCATGTCCCTCGCCACGATTCCGGATGCCGCGGCGACGTCGGCGACCGGCTGGGTCGCCAGCATCTGCCCGGGAGAGGCGAACGCGGCGATGCGTGCGGCAATGTTGACGGTCGAACCGAAGACGTCGTTCGCCCTGCGCAGGACCGGGCCGTGGTTGAGTCCGGTCCTGGTCAGCGGAATCCGTGGCTCGGATCGGCAGGCCGGGAGCAATCGTCCGAGCACCTGCAGGGCGGTTGCCGGGTCGGGAAATCCGAACATCGCCTCGTCACCGATCCACTTGATCGGTGGCCCGTGCCCACCGAGCGCCTCTCGCACCAGCTCCTCGAAGCGCTCGAGCACCGCGATGGCGGATGCATCGCCATAGACATCCGTTATCGCGCTGAAGCCCGCCAGATCGACGAACGCGACGGTCGCGACCGCGGACTCGAAGCCGTCGACGGCGCTCGCGTTCGTGTTCATGGCCGATTGTCGTGGGGCCGGTGGTGCGGGTCAAGGACCGGTCATGGGCGGCAACGGGTTGCCCCGCCGCCGGCGGCCACGATGAATTGCATCACCATGCCGACGTCCTTTCCCGCGCCGTGATCCCGATTCCGTCTTCGCCTTGGAATCCACCCGGGCAGGGAGAGTCGCTGATCACCGGCCGCTGGTCCGATTGCGCCGCACGACGCAGACCTCTGCCTCGTTGCCGGCGCTCGACGCGCGATCCGCGCCGCGGATCAGGCCGCCCGCACCACCTTCCTGACCGGCGTCGACATCCCGGTCAGCTTGCGGTCGGCGCAGGCGAGCAGGAAGGCGTCCAGCATCGGCTTGCCGTCGAGCAGGCCGGGGTCGCGCGGGTCCATGAACTCGGGATGCCACTGCACGCCCAGGACGAAGCTCTCGCCCTCCCAGCGCACCGCCTCGACGATGCCGTCGGGCTCGCTCCTCGCCTCGACCACGAGTTTGTGGCCGAGGTCGCGCACCGCCTGGTGGTGGATGGAGTTGGTGCGCACGACGGTGAGCTTCGGGTACATGGTCGACAGCCACGTGCCTTCGAGGATCCGCGTGTCGTGGATGATCTTGTCGTACTGTGAATCGTCGCGGTGCAGGAGCATGCCCGGCAACTGCGTCTCGATGTCCTGGTAGAGCGTGCCGCCGAACGCCACGTTGATGAGCTGGCAGCCGCGGCACACGCCGAAGACCGGCTTGCCCTGACGGACGAATTCCTCGAACAGCTCGATCTCGTAGTGGTCGCGGATGGGGTCGCCGCGCCAGGCCGGGCTGAGCGGAATCTGGCCGTAGGTCTCGGGCGCGATGTCGTTGCCGCCCTGGAGCAGCAGGCCGTCGAGCGCGTTGACGAAGTCCTTCACCGTCACATTGGCCGGGAGGTGCGGCGAGGACAGGCTTATCTCCGGAATCATGAACGCGAGCACCTCGCCCGACATGACCCAGTTGGCCACCGACTGCTCCAGGTACTGGACGGTCTTGGTGGGCAGGAACGAGCGGCGCGGATCCGGGTAGAGCAGCCGGGCCGAAAGACCGATCTTGAGCGGTTCCATGACGCAACTATAGACGCGAAAGCGGCACCGGCGCCACCTGCGACCCGACGGCGCACCCCCGGCGCCCGATCGACGGTGCGCCCGGGCCTCGCGAGCGGGCCGCCGATCGACCGCATCGCCCGCCGGGCGCAGCGCCGCCGGCCGTCGTGCCGGCGCCCTGCCGGGTGGGGATGACCGCCATTCTGATCTATCATCCTCCGACACGACCCACGCGCGGAGGATCGAGCGCATGGCAGACAAGGCGTCCCGCCGGCCGGGCAAGGCCGGCACCACGGCGCCGCGCGGCAGCGCGGCGAAGGCAGGCGCCGCCGGCCGGCGGCGGGTTCCGGATCCGCCGGCGGGCCGGTCGACCGGCGACGCCGCCGCGCGTCCGCTTCAACGGCCGCGTGCTCGACGCGCGCCCGGACCGGCTGGATTTCCGCGACCGCGAGTACCGCCCGCCGCTGCGCTCGCTGGCGCCGCGGTGGCCGCCCGACGACGTCATCGCCCGCAACCTGCGCGGCTACATCGAGGCCGGGCTGGTGCGCGATCAGGGCACCGAGGGCGCCTGCACCGGGTTCGGCCTGACCTGTGTCGCCAATTACCTGCTGTGGGTCCGCCACGCCGAATCGGGGTCGACGGCGCCGTTCGTCTCGGTGAGTCCGCGGATGCTCTACGAGCTCGCGCGCCGCTACGACGAGTGGCCGGGTGTCGACTACGAGGGGTCGAGCTGCCGGGGGGCGCTCAAGGGCTGGAACAAGCACGGCGTGTGCGCCGAGCCGCTGTGGCCGTACGTCGTCGACCGCGACGGCGATCCGGTCTTCCGGCCGCCGCAGCCCGGGTGGGAGCGCGACGCGGTGTCGCGCCCGCTCGGCGTCTACTACCGCGTCGACAAGGCCTCGGTCGTCGACCTGCAGGCCGCGCTCAACGAGATCGGCGCGGTCTACGTCTCGGCCAGCGTCCACGACGGCTGGGACCGCCTGCTCGGGACCCGGAAGCGGGCGCTGCCCAAAGCGCATGCTTCGCTGCCGGTCATCGGCCCGCCCGCCGAATCCGAAGGATTGGGGCGGGCACGCGTTCGCGCTGGTCGGGTACAACGAGACCGGCTTCATCGTGCAGAACTCGTGGGGCGAGCGCTGGGGCGCGCGCGGCTTCGGCGTGCTGCCCTACGAGGACTGGGTCGAGCACGGCACCGACGCCTGGGTCTGCGCGCTGGGCGTGCCGGTCGCCGTGTCCGAGGCGCGGATCGCGCTGTCGCGGTTCCGCGTGCGCACCGGGCAGTCGCTGGGCACGCAGGCGAGGACGCCGAAGAACCCGGCCAACCCCACCGACGACCCGTGGCCGATCGACCATCCGTACGCCCATGCGCCGTACCAGCCGTGGAGCACCGCCGACGCCTACCGGCACACGCTGGTCAGCGGCAACGACGGCGCGCTGACCGTCTCGGAGGTCACCTTCGGCGTCGGCGGCGATCCCGAGCCCTACGCCACGCGTGTCGTCGTCGACGCGCCGCGCGCCTGGTTCGCGCAGCAGGGCGCCGGCGCCGCGGCGCGGATCATGATCTACGCGCACGGCGGGCTCAACGGCGAGGACGAATCGATCCGGCGCATTCGCGTGCTGGCGCCGTACGCCGCCGCCAACGGCATCTATCCGCTGTTCCTGACCTGGAAGACCGGACCGTTCGAGACGCTGCTCGACATCTTCGAGGATTACTTCAAGGGCCAGCCGGAGATCGGCCCGGGCCCCGCCGGCGGCATCGCCGACGAGCTGCGCGACGGCGCCGATCGCCTGATCGAGGCGACCAGCCACCTGCTGCTGCGCGGCATCTGGACCGAGACGCGCGGCAACGCCGAGTTCTCGCAGTACAGCGGCCGCGCGCTCGACCTGCTGGCGAAGAAGCTCATCGCGCTGCGCGAGGCGCTGCAGGCGGACGGCCGTGCGCTGGAGGTGCACCTGGTCGGGCACTCGGCCGGGTCGATCCTGCTGGGCTGGCTGCTCGACCGCCTGACCAAGGACGACCTCCTCCCGCGCGCGCCGGGCATCCGCTCGTGCACGCTCTACGCGCCGGCGTGCTCGCTGCAGTTCGCGCTCGGGACCTACGCCAAGGCGGCGCGCACGCCGCTGTTCGCGCTGTCGAACCTGCGCCTGCACTACCTCAGCGACGCCAACGAGAAGGACGATGCGCTGCCGACGCCGGAATTCCCGCTCTACGGCAAGTCGCTGCTGTATCTGGTCTCCCGCGCGCTCGACGACGCGCGCAAGATGCCGCTGCTCGGGCTGCACGACGCCATCACGCCGCAGGCGTTCGATCCGAAGCTGTGGGCCGACGACCAGATCGCGTCGATCGCGGCGTGGCAGCAGCTCTGGTCGCCGGGCGCGCCCGGGGCGGCGCAGCGCGGTTTCCCGGTGACGACGCCCGACGTGCGCGTGACCAAGACCGGCGCGACGATCCAGGCCACGCACGGCTCGTTCGACAACAACGTCGACGTGCTCACCGCGACGCTGGCGCGGATCCGCGGGGGCCAACTCGTCGCCGCCATCGAGTGGCTGGACTATTGACTCGCGCAGGTGGTCTCTCGCCGGCGACGGGAGTGTGTGCTCACATCGATTGCCGTGGCGGCGCCCGCCGCGCCGGCGGGTGAAACGTCGCAGTTCATCACCGTCACCATGGCGCGGTCGGCCGTGTACGCGCGCAGCAGCCCGGTCAGCGTGGCGAGGTCCGGGCGTGCGCGCTCGCTCCAGCCGACGCGTTCGCAATAGGCGTCGAGGGCGGCCGGAGGCATCGCGCCGGTCACGTCAGGGTCCCCCCGGCTCCGAACCCGTCAGCCGGTCGTGCCCGCTGTGCGTGGGCTCGAGCCGGCGCGCCGGCAGCTCGACCTCGGCGATGTCCTCGGCCGGCACCGCCGGCGGGATCGCCGGCGCGTCGTCGGTCTCCTCGCCGAGGAAGCCGCCGCTCTGGTGCGCCCACAGCCGCGCGTAGAGGCCGCCCTTCGCCAGCAGGCTGCGGTGGTCGCCCTCCTCGACGATGCGGCCGCGGTCGAGCACGATCAGCCGGTCCATCGCCGCGATCGTCGACAGCCGGTGCGCGATCGCCATCACCGTCTTGCCTTCCATCAGCCGGTACAGGCTGCGCTGGATCACCGCCTCGACCTCGGAGTCGAGCGCGCTGGTCGCCTCGTCGAGCAGCAGGATCGGCGCGTCCTTCAGCATCACCCGGGCGATGGCGATGCGCTGGCGCTGGCCGCCGGAGAGCTTCACGCCGCGCTCGCCGACGTGCGCGTCGTAGCCGCGGCGCCCTTTCGCGTCGGCGAGCGGCACGATGAACTCGTGCGCCTCGGCGCGCTCGGCGGCGGCGATCATGTCGATGTCGGTCGCGCCGGGCCGGCCGTAGAGCAGGTTGTCGCGCACCGAGCGGTGCAGCAGCGACGTGTCCTGCGTCACCATGCCGATCTGCGCGCGCAGGCTCTCCTGCGTGGCCTGCGCGATGTCCTGGCCGTCGATCAGGATGCGCCCGCCCTCGGTGTCGTAGAAGCGCAGCAGCAGGTTGACGATCGTCGACTTGCCCGCGCCCGAGCGCCCGACCAGCCCGATCTTCTCGCCCGGGCGGATGGCGAGCGTGAGGTCGTCGATCACCGGCTGCCGGCCGCCGTAGGCGAAGCTCACGTGCTCGAAGCGCACCTCGCCGCGGGTCACCGCCAGCGGCCGCGCGTCGGGCCGGTCGACGACGGCGTGCGCGCGGGCGAGCGTGTTGATGCCGTCCTGCACGGTGCCGATGTGCTCGAACAGCGCCGCCATCTCCCACATCACCCAGTGCGAGATGCCGTTCAGGCGCAGCGCCATCGCGGTGGCCGCGGCGACCGCGCCCACGCCGACCTGCCCCCTGCATCCACAGCCACAGCACGGCGCCGGCGGTCGCCGCGATCAGCGCCATCGACAGCGCGTGGTTGACGATCTCGAAGCGGGTGACCAGCCGCATCTGCGCGTGCACGGTGGTCAGGAACTCCTGCATCGCGGTGCGGGCGAAGCCGGCTTCACGGCGCGCGTGCGAGAACAGCTTGACGGTGGCGATGTTGGTGTAGGCGTCGGTGATGCGGCCGGTCATCAGCGAGCGCGCGTCGGCCTGCTCGCGCGCCACGCGCCCCAGGCGCGGCACGAAGTAGACCAGTGCGGCGAGGTAGAGCGCCAGCCAGCCGAGGAACGACGCCAGCAGCCAGGCGTCGAACCTGCCCAGCACCGCCAGCATCGTCGCGAAATAGATGACGACGAACACCAGCAATTCGGCCAGCACCATCCACACGTCGCGCACCGCGAGCGCGGTCTGCATCACCTTGGCGGCGATGCGGCCGGCGAACTCGTCCTGGTAGAAGCCGATGCTCTGCGCCAGCATCAGCCGGTGGAAGTTCCAGCGCAGCCGCATCGGGAAATTGCCGGCCAGCGCCTGCTGCTTGATCGCCGACTGCAGCGCCACCACCGCGATGCTGGCGGTGAGCACGCCGGCGAGTGCGAGCAGCGTCGTGCGCTGCTCGATCCACAGCCGGGCCGGCGCGACCGCGGCCAGCCAGTCGACGATGCGGCCCATCATGCTGAACAGCAGCGCCTCGAACGCGCCGATCGCCGCGGTCAGCAGCGTCATCGCCAGGATGTACTTGCGCAGCCCTTCCGAGCACGACCAGACGAACGCGGCGAACCCCCGCGGCGGCGTCGCCGGGGGCGTCTCGGGGTACGGGTCGACCAGCCGTTCGAACCAGGCGAGCACGTGGAATTCCGGATGAAGGTTCCGCGCGGCGGCGCGGCGAATGGCGAATGGTAAATGAGTTTTGCGGCGCCGGCCGGTGACGCGCCGGCGTCGTGCGCGAGTGCGCGCGGCGCCCGGCGGGAGAGCCAGGCGGCGCAGGCCAACGTGGCGCCGCGCGCAGGTCGAGCCGCGCCGCGCCTACGTGTCGCCGAGCGCGCCCGGGTAGAGGTCGTCGAGCGCTTCGCGCGCCATCCCCGCCAGCGCCTCCTGCAGCTGCCGCTCGAGCTCGCCGGTCCCGCCGTCGGCCCCGCGCAGCGCCCAGATCGCGTGCAGTGCGTCCGTGCGCGCGGCGACGAGGCCGGTGACGCGCTCGCGCCAGAACGGCGGGTACTCGTCCACGCGCCACTCGCCGCGCCCGCGCCCGTAGTGCGCCACCGCGAGGTAGCGCAGCAGCGCGGAGGTCACCAGCGCGTCGAGGAAGGCGTCGTCCCAGCGCACCACGGTTCCGGTGCGCCCGCGCGCGACGTTGACGCCGCGGGCCACCGCCGCGCCCGCCACCGCGCCGAGCGCGGCACCGGCGCCGGCGAGCATGCCCACGCCCAGCGTCAGGCCGCCCGCGGCGAGATCGGCGGCGAGGCCGGTCAGGGCGCCCGTCACCACGCTGCCCATCACCGCCGCCTTGCGCTCGTCGAGCGGCACGTCGCGGCGCACGTCGCGCGCGAGGCGGGCCAGCACCTCGCCGGCCGCGCGGCCTTCGAGCGCGTGGATCGCGATCAGGCGGTCGGTGCCCGAGCGCAGGTCCGCGTCGAGGCGCGCGCTCATCTCGTCCACCGCCCGCGCTTCTCCGGTCGCGCCCGCCGCGCCCGGGATTCCCAGCGACGTGCCGACGCGCGCGAGCAGGCGCTCCGGCGGCAGCGTCACGCGGTCGCCGGCGGCCTTCGCGATGGGAAACGCGAGCGCGGCCATCGCCGCGTCGAACTGCGCCAGGCGGTGCGCCCTCCACGCCGCGGCCAGGCGCGCGAACGCGGCCTGCATCGCCGCGGGCAGCACCCCGGCGATCGCGGCGAAGAGCGTGAACTCCTGCACCCAGCAGCGGGCGAAGGCGTCGAGCGAGAGCACGTCGCGCACGCAGGCCCACCCGGCGAGCGCGTCGCGCCAGCGCGCCTCCTCGGCGAGCTCCTCGGCGCGCTCGCGCGGCGGCCCGGTCTGGTTGAGCAGCACCAGCACCGGCTTGCCGATCCAGTCGAGCACGGCGAGCTCCGGCGCGAGATAGCCGGCATCCCCCGGCGCCTCGGCCGCATTGACGAGATACAGGACGACGTCGGCCTGGTCGCGCACGTTGCGCACCGCCTGCTGCGTGAGCCAGAACGGCCGGTCGCGGAACCGGTCCCAGACCTGCGCCAGGAACCAGCCGACCGGGTTGTCCTGCTGGCGCAGCCGCTTCGCCAGCCGCACGCTGTCGCCGAAGCCCGGCGTGTCCCAGAGGACCAGCGCGTCGCCGGCGGCGGTGTCGATCAGCGCGTGCGCGCTTGCCTCGGCGGTCACGTGCGGCGCGTCGCGGACCTCGCCGACGTCGCGGCCCAGCAGCGTGCGCGCGAGCGTGGTCTTGCCCGCGTTGGTGTGCGAGATCAGCGACAGCGCGACGGTGCCGCCGGCGCTCACGGCGCGTGCACCGTGCCCGTATCCCGCGCGGCGAGCGCCGCGTCGACGGCCCGCTCCGCGAACGCGAGGTCCGGCGCGGCGAGGTCGACGAAGATCGGCACGATGCCCACGCCCGCCAGCAGCTCGCTCCAGATGCCGCGGCGCTGCGCGAGCCGCCGGTCGTCGTCCGGCCAGCGCGCGCGAAACGCCGACTCGTCGACGACGGCGAGCAACGGTTGCGCCGTGCCCAGCCGCGCCGCCGTCGCCGCGACGAACGCGCCGTGCACGTCGCGCTCCGGCGTCGCGGTGAGATTGAACAGCGCGACCACCGGGCCCGGGCCGTCGGTCGTCGCGTGCGCGTCCTCGTCGCCGTAGGCCACCGGCGGCTCCACGACCAGCGTGGTGCCGCCGCCGAACGCGCGGGCGACGATCGCCTCCAGCCCCGCCAGCGCCGCCGGTGCCGGCGCGTAGCTGTACGGCAGCACGCACACGCGCGACGGCGCCGCCTGGAAGCCGCGCAGCAGCCGCTGGAAGTAGGGCTCGTCCAGCGCAATGGGCAGGCGCGCGGCGCGATGGCGCTCGACGAGGCCGGTGGCGGCGGCCAGCGCCAGGCGCGGGATCACGACCACGGCGAACACGCTCGCGGCGAGCAGGTGCAGCCAGGTCGCGGCGTTCTCGCTCGCCGGCGCGCGGATCGCGGCCAGGTGCGCGGCGTCGGGCACCGCGAGCCCGGTCAGCAGCGCGCCGGGGGCGAGCGCGGCGGCGAGCAGCGTGCGCACGCTCTCGGGGTCGAGGAAGGTGCTCTCCCACGTCGCCCGGTACTCGAAGGCGAGTCCGCGCACGTACAGCCCGGCGATCAGGCCCAGCGCCAGCGCCGCGGCGGCGACGTGCAGGATGCGCGCGGCGCGCGCGGCGTACAGCGGCGCGGCGAGCTGCGCCCAGTCGGCGGCGAGCGCGGCGACGCTCGCGCCCACGACGTCGTCGTCGCGGCCCCGGCCCGGGGGCGAGCGCACGGCCAGGCGCCGCACCAGCCGGCGCAGCGGCCCGGGCGCGGCGGCGTCGCCATAGCGGACGACGAAGCCGACGGCCAGCGCGGCGTAGACGGCGAGGTTCCAGACGAGCAGCGCGAACACCGGCGGCGCGAGCAGGTTGATGCGCTGCGCGCCGCCGATGCGGTCGCCCGCCACGCCCAGCGCCAGCGCGGCGAACGCCAGCGCCCAGCCGACCCAGGGGCGCCAGCGCAACGCGCGCACGGCGCGCGGCAGCGCCCGGGCGCGCTCGCCGAGGCGCTCGAGCGCCAGCCGCGCGCGCCGGGCGACGAAGCTCGCGGCGTCGGCGCGCTCGCCCACGACCTCGGCCGCGGCGCGGCTCGCCCACGCGCGGTCGGCGTCGGTCCACAGCTTGCGGGTGCCGTCGCGCAGTTCCACGGCGCGCACCGCGGTGACCTCGAGTGCGGCGAACTCGTCCATCGTGCGCCGGATTCTACGCGCACGGCGGGCGCGGCGCCGAAGCCCGGCATCGATCGATCAATGTTCGTGCCGGTTTTCCTTGACCGTCGCCTTGCGGCCGTGAGAGTGTCGCGGGTCGCCTGCGCGACGGCCACCGGCAGGCGGTGGCCGGCCGTTTCTCCGCCCGCGCCGGCGAGATCCACAACGATCCAATCGCGGCCCTACGGACTTGCGCGCCTGCTCTTGCAGGCGCGGCGGTGTCGTCGGGCTGTCCCACGGCTCGACCCCAGGGAGAGGTCTCCATGCACACGTATCTCATTGCGCCGCGCGCCGCGCGCCTGGCGGTCGGCAAGCGCGTCCCGATGATCGCCGCGCTGCTCGCCGGCGCCGCCGTTCTTGCTCTGGCGGCCGGCCCCGCGCTGGCCGTCGATCTCAAACCGGCGGCCACCGCGCCGCACCAGGACACGACCTTTGCCGGGAGTTCCGTGAAGTCGCGTCTCGGGCGTATCGCACGCTCGTCGCCCGGCCTGCTCAACCGGACCGACGCGACGCCGGTCACGATCGTGGTCAAGCTCGACTACGACGCGGTGGCGAGCTACGAGGGCAACATCCCCGGCTACGCCGCGACCAGCCCCAAGAAGACGGGCAAGAAGCTCAAGGACAACAAGGCGGCGGTCAGCGCCTACCAGGGCTACGCCGCCGGTTACGAGGCGAAGGTGCTGACCAGGGTCAAGGGCAAGGTCGCGTCGGCCAGAACCAGCCAGTCGTTCCAGACCGTCTACGGCGGCGTGCCGTGACGCTGCCGGCGAACAGGATCGCCGACCTGCTCGCGGTCGACGGCGTGGTCGCGGTGCAGAAGGACACGCTCGAGCAGCCGCAGACCGACGCGACGCCCGAGTTCCTCGGCGCGACCGAGGTGTGGCCCACGATCGGCGGGTCGACCACGGCCGGCTCGAACGTCGTCGTCGGCGTGCTCGACACCGGCATCTGGCCCGAGCACCCGTCGCTTCGCCGACAACGGCCTGCCGGCGCCGCCCGGCGGCCCGTACGGCTGCGAGTTCGGCGACGGCAGCGACGTCGCGCACTCGGCGCCGACGTTCGCGTGCAACGACAAGCTCGATCGGCGCCTACGCCTTCATCGAGACCTACATTGCGGTCTTCGGCGCGCGAGCCCGGCGAGTACTGCAACGACACGACCGGCGTCTGCTCGGCGCGCGACGCGGACGGGCACGGCACGCACACCTCCTCGACGGCCGCCGGCGACCCGGTCGCGAGCGCCACCGATCTTCGGGATCGACCGCGGCCCGATCAGCGGCATCGCGCCGGGCGCCCGCGTGATCATGTACCGCGTCTGCCTCGAGGAAGGGCTGCTTCGGCTCCGACTCGGTCGCCGCGGTCCAGCAGGCGATCCTCGACGACGTCGACGTGATCAACTTCTCGATCTCGGGCGGCGCCAACCCGTACACCGACGCCGGTCGAGCTCGCGTTCCTCGACGCCTTCAACGCGGGCATCTCCGTCAACGCGTCGGCCGGCAACGCCGGTCCCGGCGCCGGCGACCGCCGACCACGCCGGCCCGTGGGTCACCACGGTCGGCGCCTCGACGTCGCCGCGCTCGTTCACCTCGACGCTCCACCTGCGACGCCGACGAACGGCGACACGTTCGACATCGGCCGGCGTCGACGCTCACGCCGGGGATCGGCGCCGACGCCGATCGTGCTCGCGACCACGTCGGCGACGCGCTCGTGCGTCAGACCCGATCCGCGCCGGGCGCGGCCGCCGGCAAGATCGTCGCCTGCCAGCGCGGCCCGAAGGCCCGCGTCGCCAAGGGCTACAACGTGCAAGAACGGCGGCGGCGTCGGCATGGTGCTCTACAACCCGATCAAGCAGGACACGATGACCGACAACCACTGGCTGCCCGCGATCCACATCGACGGGCCGAGCGGCGACGATCGCGGCGTTCATCTCGCTCGCACACCGGGGACGACGGCGACCTGGGCGGCAGGCGTCGAAGACGCCGCGGCAGGCCGACGTGATGGCGCACGTTCTCGTCGCGCGGGCCGCTCGGCGACTTCATCAAGCCGGACGTGACCGCGCCCGGCGTGCAGATCCTCGCCGGCATGACGCCGACCCCGGTCTCACCGGCGCGGCGGGCCGCCCGGCGAGCTCTTCCAGGCGATCGCCGGCACGTCGATGTCGAGCCCGCACTCGGCGGGCGTCTCGGCGCTCGTGAAGGCGGCGCATCCCGACTGGTCGCCGGCGATGATCAAGTCGGCGCTGATGACCTCGTCCGCGCAGGACGTGGTCAAGGAGGACGGCATCACGCCGGCCGATCCCGTTCGACGACGGCGCCGGCTCGCATCCGCGCCAACCGGGCGGTCAACCCGACGCTCGTCTTCGACGAGACGTTCGACGACTTCGTCGCATCGGCGGCCGACCCGCTCGCACCGGATCGACCTCAACCTGCGCGAGCGTGAACGCGCCCACGATGACCGGGCTGATCACGACGAAGCGGACGGCGACAACGTCAGCGGCGACGAACCAGCGAGCTCGAGGTCTCGGTCGAGGCCCGCCCGGGGTCGAGATCATCGTCGGCGACAAGGGCCGAAGCCCGAAGAAGCACGGAAGCCGCGCCGCTGCCGAAGAGCGACAAGAGGATCCAGTCTGCAAGAAGCAACGGCACGACCGACATCTGGATCACGATCAGCGCGCCGGACGTCCCCGACGGCCAGTACTTCGGGCGGATCACGCTCGACCCGAAGAAGCACGGCTACAACGACGGTCGACGATCCCGGTCGCCTTCGTCAGGCAGCAGGGGCAGGTCACGCTGACGCAGACCTGCGCGCCGACGTCGTTCCCGAAGAACGGCCACGCGCACCTGCACCGTCGCGCGCCGAGAACTTGACCGGCACCGACGCCGGGGTGACGATCGACCTCGACGCCGGCAAGGATCTCGACTACACCAACATGTCGGCCCCGGCCAAGGCCAAGAAGAACGACGCGATCACGTGGAGCGGCACGCTCCCCGGCTCCGAGCCGCCGGACATCCTGGTCGGTGCCGGGCAGCTCGCCCTTACGGGTACGTCCCGCTCGCCGGGTTCTCCGGCACCCTCGTCGTCCCGGCGATCGGTGACGAGACGATCACCAACTTACAACGTTCCCCCGTTCAATTACGGCGGCGAGCCCTACACCCGCATTGGCGTCGTCAGGAACGGCTACCTCGTGGTCGGCGGCGGGACCGGCGCCGACGTCGACTACATCACCCAGAACCTGCCCGAATCCGGCGCGGCCGAACAACGTGGTCGCGCCGTACTGGACCGACCTCGACCCGGGCGCCGCGGGCGCCGTGCGGTTGAACATCCTGAGCGACGGCGCCGGCGACTGGATCGTCGTCGAATACGACGCCGTGAAGGAGTACAGCAGTGCGGCGACCACCTCCTTCCAGGTCTGGCTCGGCCTCACCACCAATCCGCTGCCCGACGACGTCAGCATCACCTACGGTCCGATCACCGGCAACGGCGACGGCGGATTCCTCACCGTCGGCGCCGAGAACAGGTTCGGCAATCGTGGCCAGAACGTCTACTTTGACGGCGCCGGCGCCCTTCCGTCCGCCGATCTCGCCGTCTCCTGGACCCCGCCCGCCCCCGGCGGCGCGGTGAGCTTCACCTTCGACGCGTCGTCGAAGAAGACGGGAGTGCGCACGTCGACCGCCAGCATGACGTCGACGCTGACGCCGGGCGTCACGCAGGAAGTCGAGGTGCTGACCGTGACGCCGTAGCCGTGCCGGCATGACGTGCGGGGCGAAGGGCCGCTGCGGCGGCCCTTCGCCATTTCCGGCGCGGCACCCGACGCCGGGGCCGGCAGCGCGTAGCCCGGGTTGAGCGCAGCGAAACCCGGATTGGGCCATGCCACTTTCACCCCCGGGTTTCGCTGCGCTCAACCCGGGCTACATCCCAACCCGGGCTACTTCCCCCACCGCAGCGCCAGCGGATCGGCCTCGCGGGCGAGCTCGAGCAGCCCGGCGCGCGTGGCCGGATGCAGCGGCTCCAGCGGATGGCGCACCGCGTCGCTGCGGATCACGCCGCCCTCGGCCATCACCGCCTTGGTCGCCCGCAGCCCGCACTGCCGGTTCTCGTAGTTGATCAGCGGCAGGATCGCCGCGTACGCAGCGGCGGCGTCGTGGCGGCGTCCGGCGTGGTGGTGCTCGACGACCGGCCGGATGAGGTCGGGCAGCAGCGCGCTCGACATCGTTCCGGTGGCGCCGGCGTCGAGGTCGGCCATCAGCGTGATCGCCTCCTCGCCGTCGAACGGCCCTTCGATTGCGGCGCCGCCGGCCTCGATCAGGCTGCGCAGCTTGGCCGCGGCGCCCGCCGTCTCGATCTTGAAGTAGCGCACCGCGGGCACCTCGCGCGCGAGGCGCACCAGGAACGGGACCGACAGCGTGACGCCGGCGAGCGGCGCGTCCTGCACCATGATCGGCAGCGGCGCCGCATCGGCGACGCGCTGGAACTGCTCGAGGATGCCCTTCTCGTCGGCGCGCAGCGTCGCCCCGTGGTAGGGCGGCATCAGCATCACCATCGCCGCGCCGGCCGCCGCCGCGGCGCGCGCCCGGTCGCAGGCGATCCGCGTGCTGTAGTGGCTGCAGGTGACGATGACCGGCACGCGCCGCGCGCACCTGCGCGAGGCAGACCTCGAGCAGCGTGTCGCGCTCGTCGTCGGCGAGCAGGAACTGTTCGGAGATAGTTGGCGAGGATGCAGATGCCGTCCACGCCCTGGTCGATCATGCAGTCGAGCACGCGGCGCTGGCCGTCGAGGTCGAGCTCGCCGGACTCGGCGAACGGCGTCGGCGCGACCGGGAACACCCCGCGGAAGGGGCCGGCGCTGGCTTGGGTCATGGTGCGCTCTCCTGTCGGATCGAGGGTGGGGGCGCGGCGGTGGCCTCGATGCGGCGCAGCGCCCCCGTCCATGGTACCGCTTGTCGCGGCAGCGCCGCGAGGGCCCGGCCGGCACCGGTGCCCGGCGGGATCCGCGCGCGTTTCGTTAATCGAAACATCGAATTAGGCGCGCGAACGCGGATTGTTCGGGGCAATACAATCTGCTACATTTTCGCGACGATGCCGCGCTTCCCCGACCCGATGAGGGTCGGGGAAGCGCGGCGTCCGATAGCGCCGCCCGCCGCGTATGCGCCCGACAGGGCCACGGCGGCGTCGATCATCGCGTGCGGAGGGGATCATTCGGATTCGGGAACTGGCGCCGTCGCCGGCGCATGATCCGCACGCGCCGCCCGGCGCCGGTGCCGGGCATCGGCCGGGCGCCGTGCTGGTGATCGTCGGCACCCGCCCGGAAGCGATCAAGCTCGCGCCGGTGATCCTGCGCCTCGCCCGCAGCCGCGCACTGGCGGCGGTCGTCGTCAACAGCGGCCAGCACCCGGACGCGGTGCGCTCTACGCTGGCGGGGTTCGGCGTCGCGCTGCGACGTCGACGTCACGCCGCGCCCGGCGTTGCCGAACCTGGCCGCCACCTGCAGCCATCTGCGCGGCCGCCTCGCCGGCGTCGTCGCTCGGCTGCAGCCGGCATTCACGCTGGTGCAGGGCGATACGGCGACCGCCTACGCCGGCGCGCGCGCCGGCCGCGACGCGGCCTGCCGCGTGGCGCACGTCGAGGCCGGCTTGCGCACCGACACGCTGGCCGATCCGTTTCCCGAGGAGTGGTTCCGGCGCCGGATCGCCCGCCACGCGGACCTGCATTTCGCGCCCAGCCGGTCCGCGGTGACGAACCTGCTGAGCGAAGGCGGTCGATCCGGGGACGATCCATCACATCGGGAACACCGGCATCGACAGCCTGCGCGAACTGCTCGAGCGCGAGCGCCACGCGCCGCGCGCAGCGCGCACCGCCCGCGTGCTGGTGACGCTGCACCGGCGCGAGAACTGCGACGACAACGCCGACATCGTCTGCGCGGCGCTGATCGAGCTGGTGACGCGGATGCCGGCGCTGCGGGTGCTGTTCCCGATCCACCCCAATCCGCGGATCGCTCGCCGCCTGCGCCGCCGCCTGGGCGGCCATCCCGCGTTCGAGCTCGTCGAGCCGCTGCCGTATGCCGAGTTCATCCGCCACGCGGCCGGCGCGGCGCTGGTCATCAGCGATTCCGGCGGCATCCAGGAGGAGGCCCCGCACCTGGGCGTGCCGCTGCTGGTGCCGCGCGCCAATACCGAGCGCGCGGAGGCGCTGGCGACGGGATTCGTGCAGCTCGTGGCGGTGGAACGGCAGGCGCTGGTCGACGCCGCGGTGGCGATGCTGGCGGCGCCGCCGCGCGCGCCGCTGCCGTTCGACGCCGACGCCCCGTTCGGCGCCGGCGACGCCGCGGCCCGGATCGTCGCCGTGCTCGAGCGCGCGTGGGCGGCCGCCGCGCGGCGGGACGCGCCGCGGGCATGCACGGCGCCGGCGACCATGACGTCGCGCGCGCCCGGGGGCGAATGCCGGAGTGCGTGGCGCGAAGCCGTTCCGGTCGGCGCGCCCGGCACCGGCGCGGCGCGCCTCCGCCGCGTCCGCCGAAGCGCTGGCGGCGTGGCTGCTCACCGGGCCGGCGCAGCTCACGGCGGGCGCGCACGCCGGGGCGGTGGCCGGCCGCATCGACGCCGACGGACGCGCCCGCTACGTCTACCCCGAGATCACCGGCTATTTCCTGCACTGGCTGGCGTGGCAGGCCGCCTCGCGGCCCGACGCCGACGTCGCCGGCCTGCGTCGCCGCGCCGTCGCCGCCCAGCACTGGCTCGGCCGCTGGCTGGCGGGCGAGGCGCCGCCGCCCACGCGGATCCATCTCGCCGGTGACGACGGCGACTGGCGCAACGGCTGCAGTTTTCTGCTTCGATCTGGCGATGGTGCTGCGCGGGCTGGCGGCGGCGGCGCGCGAGCGGCTGCTGGCCCCGGACCCCGCGCTGGTCGCGGCGCTGGTGCGCGAGCTTCGCCGGCTCGTCGACGCACGACGGCGCCTTCGGCGCCTGCGCGCCGCACCGCCGCGGCGCGGTGGTTCCCGTGCGCTGGTCCACGCGGCGCGGCGGCTTCCTGGCCAAGGCGGCGACCGGCGTGCTCGCCGCAGCCGGTGTCCTTGATGGCGTCCCGCCGGAGATCGCCGCGGCGGCCGAGGCGACGCTGGAGCAAAGCCTGCTCGCCGCGGTGGACGCGCCGCACGTCGAGGTGCACCCGCTGCTCTACACCATCGAAGGCGTCCTCAGCCTGCCGGAGCACCCGCGCTGCGCGGCGGTGCTGCCGCGGTTGGCGGCGCAGTTCGACGCGCTGCTCGCCGCCGCGCGCGCCCGCGGCGGCGTGCCCGAGTCGCTGGCGCCGGGCGCGGGCGGCGCCGCGCCGGCCCGCTTCGACGTGCTGGCGCAGGCGCTGCGCGTCGGGCGCCGACTTCCGGGCGCCGCGCCCGCCGTCGCGCCGGATCCGACCGGCCTCGCGTGGCTGCGCCAGGCGCTGGTGGCGCGGATCAAGCCGAACGGCGCGATTCCGTTCACGACCGGCGCGGGGCAGGCGCAGGACAACGTCTGGGCGACGATGTTCGCCGAGCAGGCGCTCTCGCCGGCCGGCCCCGGCGGCGACGGGCCGCCCGGGCGCCGCCGCCGCGTGGCTGCTGGTATGAGCGCGCCCGCATCCACGGCGCGCGCCGGCGCGCGCCGCCTGGGGCACGAACTGGCGGCAGCGGCTGCGACTGGTCCCGCTGTATCTCGCGGCGGCCGCGGCGGACCGGCTTGCCGCGCGATGCCCGCCCGCGCGCCGCGGCGGCTGCCGCGCTGGCGCGAGGGCATCAGCGTCGTCATTCCCGAGCGCGACGCGCCGGCGATGCTCGCCGAGGCGCTGGCCTCGGTGCTGCGCGCGCTGGACGCCGTGGCCGAGCCGCGGCAGGTGATCGTCGTCACCAACGGCACGCCCGGCGCGGCGTACGCGGACCTCGAGCGCCACTTCCCGGCGTGCAGTTCGTGCACGCCGGCGCGGCACTCGGCTTCGTCGCCGCGATCGAGCGCGGCGTCGCGCAGGCCCGCCACGACTGGACGTACCTGATGAACAACGACATGACGCTCGACGGCCGACGCGCTGGCCGCGCTGCTGCCGTCGCGCGCCGACGACGTGTTCGCGGTCGGCTCGCAGATCTTCCAGCAGAACGCCGAAGGCCGGCGCGAGGAGACGGGCTTCACCGACTGGTTCATCGACCACTCCGGCCTGCAGGTCTACCACGCGCCGGTGCGCGACGAGGCCAGCCCCGCGCCGCACCTGTGCGCGAGCGGCGGCGCCGCGCTGTTCCGCACGGCGCGCTGCGGCGCTACCTTCCCGCCAGCCGCTGCTACCACCCGTTCTACTGGGAGGACGTCGAGTGGGGCGTGCGCGCGTGGCGCGACGGGCTGCGCGTGCTGTTCGAGCCCCGCTCGCGCGCCTCGCACCGTCATCGGGCGTCGACCGCGCGCTTCTTCGCCGCGCCCGAGCTCGACCGCATCGTGCAGCGCAACCGCTGGCTGTTCGACGCCCGCCACGGCCTGACCGGCTTCGGCGTCGACTGGCTGATGGACCGCATCTGCGACCTGCCCTACGAGAGCCAGCGCGAATTCGCCCGGGTGCCGGTGGCCGCCGGCGTGTTCCGCGCGCGTCTCGCCGCGCGGCGGCGCCCGCAGCCGCTGCCGCCGCCGGTGATGCAGTCTCCGCGCGGCGATGCCGCGGTGCTGCGCGGGCCGGCCTACGGCTACGCGCTGCGCGCCGCGGCCGGCGGGCGGCCGGCGCGGCGCCGCCTGCTGCTGGTCACCCCGTTCGCCGTGTTTCCGCCGCGGCACGGCGGCGCGCGGCGCATCGCCGAGCTGCTGCGCGCGCTCGCCGCCGACTACGACGTCGTGCTGGTCACCGACGAGGCGCGGCTCTACGACGCCCGCAGCCTTGCCCATCTCGACGGCCTCTACGCCGTCCATCTCGTGCAGCGCGCCCGCGACCCCGGCGCCGGCGGCGACGAGACGCTCGCCGAACGGATCCGCCGCCACTGCCACCCGGGGCTGACGGCCGCAGTCGAGAGTGCGCTCGCCGAGCACCGTCCCGACCTGGTCCAGATCGAGCACGCCGAGCTCGCGGGCCTGGTCGGTTGCAGGAGCGCCGGGCAGCGCTGGATCCTCGACCTCCACGACGCCTTCGGTCCGGCCGACTTCGCCGACGCGCGCGCGGCCGAGTGGTTCGAGACGGAGCTGCTGGGCGCTTTCGACGCCGTGACCGTGTGCTCCGACGAGGACCGCGCGCTGATCCGCCATCCGCGCACGGTGGCGGTGCGCAACGGGAGCTCGATGGCGCCCGGCGGATATGGCCCCTCGCCCGGCCGGCAGCTGCTGTTCCTGGGGCCGTTCCGCTACGCGCGCAACCTGCAGGGCATCGTCGATTTCGCCCGCGACGCGTTTCCCGCCATCCGCGCGGCGCACCCGGCGGTCCGGCTGCGGGTGCTGGGCGGCGACGGGGCGCCGGAGTTCGCCCGCGGCCACCCCGTGCTCGCGCAACCGGGGATCGACGTCGTCGGCCACCGCGACGACGTCGCGGCGGCGCTGGCGCAGTGCACGCTGACGGTGAATCCGCTCACTGGAATCCGCGGCTCGGCGCTGAAGCTGGTCGAGTCGCTGACCGCCGGGCGCGTGTGCGTGGGCACGCACGAGTCGGCGCGCGGGTTCGCCGGGGCCGGGTTCGCCGGGCTCGTCACCGTGGCCGACGTCGCGGCGATGGCGGCGCCGATCATCGAGCTGTTGACCTTCGACGAGCTGCGCCATCGTCTCGAGCGGCCGCAGCCGGAGCTGCTCGCGCCGCACCAGTGGGAGCACTGCCTGCGGCCGCACCGCGAGCTGTGCGCCGAGCTGGCGGCGACGCCGCCGGCGTAGGGGCGCCTCGCAGGTGTCCGGCAACTACGACCGCATCGCGCGCTTCTACGACGTCGACATGGCGCGCAACATGCCGTTCGACGATGTCGGCTACTACGCGGCGGTCTGCCGCCGCCACCCGGGGCGCACGCTGGAGCTCGGCTGCGGCAGCGGCCGGATCCTGCTCGAGCTCCTCGCCGGCGGCGTCGACGCGATCGGCGTCGACGCCTCGGCGGCGATGCTCGCCGCGCTCGCGCGCAAGGCGGCGGCGCGCGCCCTGCCTGCCCGCGCATGCCGGATGGACATCCGCGCGCTGGCGCTGCGCAGCGGCTTCGCGGTGATCCTGTGCCCGTATTCGCTCGTCACCTACCTCACCGCCGACGCCGACGTCGACGGGCTGTTCGCGGCGGCCCGGGCGCTGCTCGCGCCGGACGGCGTGTTCGTCGTCGACGCGTTCGTCCCCCGCGCCGTGGGCGCCGAGGGCGGCTGGCAGCCCGACTACCGCCGGCCGTTCGGGGACGGGATCCTCGCGCGCTCGAAGCGCATCGTTGCGCTGTCGCCGCAGTGCAACCGCATCGAGCGGCGCTACCAGGTGTTCGACGCCGGCGGGGCGCTGACCGACGAGGTCGAAATCGCCGAGGACATCCGGCCGTTCGCGCCGGAAGCGCTGCGCCGGCGGCTGGTCGCGGCGGGCTTCGCGATCGCCGCCACGGCGTGGGACTACGGGCACTCGGCCGCGGCCTCCGGCGCCCGGTTCTTCACCTGCACCGCGCGCCCGGCGCGCGGCGACGCGACCGGCACCGCGGCGAATACGGTAGCATGACGCCGGACCGCGCCATGGACTTCGCCTTCATCCTCGACCCGCTGCCCTCGCTCAAGGCCTACAAGGACACGAGCGTGGCGATGATGCGCGCGCTCGTCGCGCGCGGCCACCGCGTCCACGCGCTGCAGGCGGGGGACCTGTACTGGAGCGCCGAGGGCACGCGTGCGCGCGCCGTCGCGCTCACCCTCTCCGGCGATAACGCCGACTGGTACCGCGAGGACGCGGTCGAGGGCCGCGCGCTCAAGGATTTCGCCGCGGTGCTGATGCGCAAGGACCCGCCGTTCGACATGGAGTACGTCTACGCGACGTACCTGCTCGAAGCCGCCGAGCGCGAGGGCGCGCGGGTGTTCAACCGGCCGCGCGCGATCCGCGACCACAACGAGAAGTTCGCGATCACGCTGTATCCGGAGCTGATCACGCCGACGCTGGTCACCCGCGATGCGGAGCGCGTCCACGCGTTCATCGACCACCATCGCGACACCATCCTGAAGCCGCTCGACGGCATGGGCGGCGTGTCGGTGTTCCGCATCCGCAGCGACGACCCCAACCGCAACGTGATCGTCGAGACGGTGAGCCAGGACGGCGAGCGGACGGTGATGGCGCAGCGCTTCATCCCCGAGATCGCCGACGGCGACAAGCGGATCGTCGTGATCGCCGGCGAGGTGGTGCCGTACTCGCTCGCGCGCATCCCCAAGGCCGGCGAGACGCGCGGCAACCTCGCCGTGGGCGGGCGCGGCGAGGCGCGGCCGCTGACGCCGCGCGAGCACGAGATCGCCGCCGCGCTCGGCCCCGCGCTGTGGGCGCAGGGGCTGCTGGTCGTCGGGCTCGACGTGATCGGCGCCTGCCTGACGGAGGTCAACGTGACCAGCCCCACCTGCTTCGTCGAGATCGCCGAGCAGACCGGCTTCGACGTCGCCGGAATGTTCGCCGACGCGCTGGAGCGGGCTTGCGCGACTTAACCGCGTAGCCCGCGCGTCGCCCGCGCGGGTCGCCGCGGCGTGCGTGCTAACATCACAATCCACCACCGGCCGCCGCGCGGCGCCTGAACCATTGCGGGGAAACCCTTTGATCGGCGTCCTTATCATTGCGCACGATACCCTGGGTGACAGCCTGGTGCGGGCCGTCACGCACGTGCTCGGCGCGCGCCCGCCGCAGATCGAGGCGCTGGGGGTGGCTGCCGGCGACGATCCGCGCGTCCTGCTGCCCAGGGCGCGCGAGGCGGTGGCGCGGCTCGACGACGGCGACGGCGTGCTGGTCGTGTCCGACATCTTCGGCGCGACGCCGTGCAACCTCGCGTCGCAAGCTGCTGGTGCCCGGGCACGTCGAGGGCCTCGCCGGCGTCAACCTGCCGATGCTGGTGCGCGCCTTCACCTACCGCAACCGCGGCATGGACACGCTGCTCAAGAAGGCGGTCTCGGGCGGCTGCGAGGGCGTCCTGCACATCGACTCGGATCCGGTGTATGCAGCGGCGCGAAGTTGAGATCGTCAACAACCTCGGCCTGCACGCGCGGGCCTCGGCCAAGCTCACGCAGCTCGCCGCCAGTTACCAGTGCGAAGTGCGATGGTCCGCAACGGCCGCCGCGTCAACGCCAAGAGCATCATGGGCGTGATGATGCTCGCCGCGGGCAAGGGCGCGAAGGTGATGCTCGAGACCGACGGTCCCGACGAGGCCGAGGCGATGGACGCATGGTCGCGCTGGTCGCCGAAAGCTTCGGCGAAGGCCAGTGAGCGCGCCGGGCCGCGTAGTGCGGGTTGAGCGCGTGCGAAACCCGGGAAGATGCTGCAAAGGGCGGGAATGCCCGGGTTTCGCACGCGCTCAACCCGGACTACGGGGGAAGGCGCGCAGCG
The DNA here is from genome assembly GCA_963768535.1 of uncultured beta proteobacterium. GTDB lineage: Bacteria > Pseudomonadota > Gammaproteobacteria > Burkholderiales > Casimicrobiaceae > CAIWHR01. The sequence continues at coordinate 138,815 of CAVYID010000006.1, forward strand.
CCAAGGGGGTACATCGGTGACCCCCGCGCCGCACGCGATGTCGAGCTTCGCGCTGCACGGCATCGGCGTCTGCGCGCGGCATCGCCATCGGCCGCGCGCAGCTCGTCACCAACGCCACGCCTCGAGGTCGCGCACTACGGCATCGCGCCGATCGGGCGTCGAGGTGAGATCGCGCGCTTCGACAACGCGGTGCGCGAGGCGCAGCAGGAGATGGCCAGCGCTGGCTCAGCGCATGGCCGGAGAATGCGCCGCCGGAATTCGGCGCGCTTTCTCGACGTGCACTGATGATCCTGAGCGACCGACCCTGGCCGAGGCGCCCGCGGGATCATCGTCGAACCAGCACTGCAACGCGGAATGGGCGCTCACCCAGCAGGTGGGCGGCTGGTCGAGCAGTTCGACCAGCATCGAGGACACCTACCTGCGCGAGCGCAAGGCCGACGTCGTCCAGGTCGTCGAGCGGGTGCTGAAGGCGGCTGACTGGGCCGCCCGGGGCCGGTCTGCGCGCCGCAGGCGGAGGAGGACAGACGTCCTGGTGGCGCACGACCTGTCGCCCGCCGACGTGATCCAGTTCAAGCAGCATCGCTTCGGCGCTTCATCACCGACCTGGGCGGCGCGACTTCGCACACCGCGATCGTCGCGCGCAGCCTCAACGTGCCCGCGGTCGTCGCACTGCACAACGGCCGCCGCTGATCCGCGAGAGCGAGCTGCTGATCGTCGACGGCACCGCCAACGTCGTCATCGTCAATCCGGACAAGCCGCGTGCTCATCGAGTACGGCTGAAGCAGGGAGCAGTCGGCCTCGAGCGCGAAAAGCTCCGGCGGCTCGAGGACCAAGCGGGCGACGACGCTCGACGGCAGGCGCGTGGAGCTGCAGGCCAACATCGAGCTGCCCGGCGGACGTCGCGCAGACGCAGGAGCAGCGGCGCTTCCGGCATCGGCCTGTTCCGCTCGCGAGTTCCTGTTCCTCGAGCCGCGAGGGGCTGCCGAGCGAGGACGAGCAGTTCGAGGCCTACCGCGAGGTCGGCGGGGAGATGGGCGGCAAGCCGGTGACCATCCGCACGCTGGATCTGGGCGCGGACAAGCACAGGCCGGGTCGACGGGGTCTCGCGCTTCGCGCCGAATCCGGCGCTGGGCTTGCGCGCCATGCGCCTCTGCCTGGCCGAGCCGCAGATGTTCCACACTCAGCTGCGCGCGATCCTGCGCGCGTCGCACTACGGCAAGATGCGAGATCCTGGTCCCGATGCTGGCGACGGTCTCCGAGATCGACCAGACGCTGCGCTGATCGGCGCAGGCGAAGGAGCGCTGCGCGACCGCGCGGTATCGTATACGATCGCGAAGGTCCACCGTCGGCGGCATGATCGAGGTCCCCGCAGCGGCGCTCGCCATCTGCGCGCGTTCGTCAAGCGCCTCGATTTCCTCTCGATCGGCACCAACGACCTCATCCAGTACACGCTCGCGATCGATCGCTCCGACGATGCGGTGTCGCATCTGTACGACCCGCTGCATCCGGCCGTGCTCAAGCTCCTCTCGATGGCGATCATCCGCGGCGAACCGAGGCGCAGGTGCCGATCGCCGTGTGCGGCGAGATGGCGGGCGAGGTGCGCCTGACGCGGCTGCTGCTCGGGCTCGGACTGCGCGAGTTCTCGATGCATCCGGCGCACGTGCTGGCGGTGAAGCAGCGCGTGCTCGCCACCGACGCGCGCGAGATCGGCGCGATCGCGCGCCGGATGCGCCGCAGCGACGACCCCGCGAAGCTGGCGGCGCTGCTCGACAAGCTCAACGTCTGAGCGCGGCCGGGTCCCGTTCCCGCCGCGCGGCCGCAGCCCATGCCTTCGTTTTCCGCAACGACCGGTGGCGCCGACACCGCGCCCGGCGCCGCGCGCGCCGCCGCCGGGGGCTCGGTCGGCGTCGTCGTTCCCCGCCTCGCCCGGTTCGCCGAGCCGCTGCCGCTCGCCTGCGGTCGCACGCTGCCCGGATTCGAGCTCGCCTACGAGACCTACGGCACGCTCGACGCCGCGGCGTCGAACGCGGTGCTGATCTGCCACGCGCTCAACGCGTCGCACCACGTGGCGGGGGTCTACGCCGACGAGCCCGACAACGTCGGCTGGTGGGACAACATGATCGGCCCGGGGAAGCCGCTCGACACCGAGCGTTTCTTCGTCGTCGGCGTCAACAATCTCGGCAGCTGCTTCGGCTCGACCGGGCCCGCTGTCGCCGAACCCGGAGACCGGCGCGCCCTGGGGCGCGGACTTCCCGCTGGTGACGGTCGAGGACTGGGTCGACGCGCAGGCGCGCCTGGCCGATCTGCTCGGCATCCGCCAGTTCGCCGCGGTGATGGGCGGCAGCCTCGGCGGCATGCAGGCGCTGGCGTGGGCGACCCGCTACCCGGAGCGCATCCGCAACGCGCTGGTGATCGCCGCGGCGCCCAACCTCACCGCGCAGAACATCGCCTTCAACGAGGTCGCGCGGCAGGCGATCCTGACCGACCCGGATTTCCACGGCGGGCGCTTCGACGACCACGGAGTCAAGCCGCGGCGCGGCCTGCGCATCGCGCGGATGATCGGGCACATCACCTACCTGTCCGACGAGCAGATGGAGGAGAAGTTCGGACGCGCGCTGCGCGACGGTCTCAAGTTCTCGTTCGCGCCCGAGTTCCAGATCGAATCGTACCTGCGCTACCAGGGCGAGAAGTTCGCCGAGTACTTCGACGCCAACACGTACCTGCGCATCACCAAGGCACTCGACTATTTCGACCCGGCCGGCGCCGCCGGCGGCAGCCTCGCCCGGGCGCTCGCGCCGGCGACCTGCCGCTTCCTCGTCGTCGCGTTCACCACCGACTGGCGCTTCGCGCCCGGGCGCTCGCGCGAGATCGTCAAGGCGCTGGTCGACAACGACCGCGACGTGTCCTACGCCGAGATCGTGGTCCCGCACGGGCACGACGGCTTCCTGCTCGACGATCCGCAGTACCTCGCCTTGGTCCGCGCCTGTTACGACCGCATCGCGGAAATGGGGTCAGGTCCGATTTCGGAAATGGGGTCAGGTCCAATTTCGCCCGCTCGCGACTCGCGCGACCGCTCGGTCGTCAAAGGCGAAATTGGACCTGACCCCATTTCCGAAATCGGACCTGACCCCATTTCCGGGGGGCAGCCGTGACGCCGTATCGCCCCTCGGCGGCGGCGGCCGCGGGGCGCGCGGACTTCGCGACCATTGCGCCGTGGATCGCGCGCGGCGCCCGGGTGCTCGACCTGGGCTGCGGCGACGGGAGCCTGCTGGGCTACCTGTGGCGCGAGCGCGGCGCGACCGGCTACGGCATCGAGATCGACGACGCCGGCGTGCTCGCCTGCATCGGCAACGGCATCAACGTGCTGCAGAGCGACCTCGAGTCGGGACTCGCGGGCTTCGACGACGCGTCGTTCGACTGCGTGATCCTGTCGCAGACGCTGCAGGCGATGCGCCACGCCGAGGACGTCGTCAACGAGATGCTGCGCGTCGGGCGCGAGGCGATCGTCACCTTTCCGAACTTCGGCCACTGGTCGCACCGGCTGCAGATCCTGCGCGGCCGGATGCCCGTGTCGACCGCGCTGCCCTACCAGTGGCACGACACGCCGAACATCCACCTGTGCACCGTCGCCGACTTCGACGCGTTCCTCGGCGAGCGGCGCATCGTCGTCGAGAACCGCGTCGTCCTCGGCGGCGGCCGGCCGCTGTCCGCGCTTCCGAACCTGCTGGGCGAGCTCGCAATCTACCGCTTCCGGCGGGCCTGACCCGGCGTGGCGCTCGCGCAATACACCGCGATCTTCACCAGCCGGCGCGTCGCCTCGATGCTGCTGCTGGGCTTCTCCTCGGGCCTGCCGCTGGCGCTCACCACCGGCACGCTGCAGGCCTGGGCGACTGCCGACGGCCTCGACATCCGCGCCATCGGCTTCCTGACGCTGGTCGGCAGTGCGTACACGCTCAAGTTCCTCTGGGCGCCGCTGATGGACCGCTTCGTGCCGCCGCTGCTGGGCCGCCGCCGCGGCTGGATGCTGGTCACGCAGTGCCTGCTGATCGGCTCGATCGCCACCATGGGGGCGTTCGCGCCGGCGCGCGCGATCGTCGCGCTGGCGCTGACCGCGGTGGTCGTCGCCTTCTGCTCGGCGTCGCAGGACATCGCCTTCGACGCCTACCGCACCGACGTGCTGCGCAAGGACGAGCGCGGCGCCGGCGCCGCCGTGTCGGTGCTGGGCTACCGGCTGGCGATGCTGGTCTCGGGCGGGCTCGCGCTGGTGCTGGCCGACAGCTTCCTCGGCTGGCAGGCCACCTACTGGCTGATGGCGGCGCTGATGCTGGTCGGCGTGACCGCCACCTGGTTCGCCGCCGAGCCCGAGGTCGAGGTGCGCCCGCCGGCGACGCTCGCGGCCGCGGTCACCGGGCCGCTGAAGGATTTCTTCACGCGCGACGGCGCACTGCTGGCGCTGCTGCTGATCGTGCTCTACAAGCTCGGCGACGCGTTCGCGGGCAGCCTCACCACGGCGTTCCTGATCCGCGGGGCCGGCTTCTCGGTGACCGAGGTCGGCGCGATCAACAAGGCGCTCGGGCTCGTCGCCACCATCGTCGGCGCGCTGGCCGGCGGCGCGCTGATGACGCGGCTGTCGCTGTACGGTGCGCTGATGTTCTTCGGGATCCTGCAGGCGGTCACCAACCTCGGCTTCTGGTTCCTGGCGGTCACGCCCAAGGCCTACTGGTCGATGGCGACGGTGGTCGGCCTCGAGAACCTCTGCGGCGGCATGGGCACCGCGGCGTTCGTCGCCTTCCTGATGGCGCTGTGCCGCGTGCGCTACTCGGCCACGCAGTACGCGCTGCTGTCGGCGCTGGCCGCCGTCGGGCGCACGTATCTGGCCGGGCCGCTGTCCGGAGTGATGGTCGAGGCGTTCGGCTGGCCGGCGTTCTTCCTCTGCACGGTGGTGATCGCGCTGCCGGGGCTGGCGCTGCTGTGGATGCAGCGGACGCAGGTGCGCGCGCTCGACAGCGGGGGTCCCGGCGCCGCCCCGTAGACCCGCAACCCCGGAAATCCGGATTGCCGGAATCGGGAATTTCGTGGATTTCGTAGCCCGGGTTGAGCGCCAGCGAAACCCGGGTGGTTCACGCCCATCGCTCGGCCGACCCGGGTACGCACCGCGGTCCCCGCGGGCATCGCGGCACGGGCGCGCGGTGCAAACGCGCTCGGATCGGACGATCCGGCGCCGACCCCGTCTACCCCAGACGCTCCAGCGCCTCGCTCGCTTCGAGCCACTCCGACTCGAAGCCGCGCGAGCTGCCAGGCGAGGTCGCCCTGGCGCGCGAGCTTCGCCTTGAGCTCGTCGCGGTTGCCATCGGCATAGGCGTCGGGCGCCGCGAGCCACGCCTCCAGCGCGGTCTTTTCGGCGCCGAGCGCCGCCATCTCGCGCTCGAGCTTCGCCAGCCGCGTCGCCAGCGGCCGGCGCTGCGCGTACGCGCGCTGGCGCGTCTCGGCCTCCGAGCGCTTCTGCGCCTTGCGGTCGACCGCAGCCGTCGGCCGGCGCGGTCGCGGCGGCGGGGGCGTCGGCGCTGGTTGCGCCGCGGCGACGCAGGCCGAGCACCCAGTCGCGGTAATCGTCGAGGTCGCCTTCGAACGGCGCCAGCCTGCCGTCGGCAACCAGCCACAGCGCGTCGGCCGTCGCGCGCAGCAGGTGGCGGTCGTGGGCGACGACGATCAGCGCGCCGTCGTAGTCCTGCAGCGCCTCGGCCAGCGCCTCGCGCATCTCGATGTCGAGGTGGTTGGTCGGCTCGTCGAGGATCAGCAGGTTGGGCTTCTGGCGCACCAGCAGCGCCAGCGTGAGCCGCGCCTTCTCGCCGCCGGAGAAGCGACCGATCGGCGCGCTCGCCATGTCGCCGCGAAAATCGAAGCCGCCGAGGAAGCCGCGCAGCTCCTGCTCGCGTGAGCCGGGGTCGATGCGCGTTGAGGTGCCACAGCGGCGACTCGTCCGCGCGCAGCTGCTCGACCTGATGCTGCGCGAAATAGCCGATCTTCAGCGCCTGCGCGGTGAGGCGCTCGCCCGTGCGCGGCGCCAGCGTTCCCGCCACCGCCTTCAGCAGCGTCGACTTGCCCGCGCCGTTGGGGCCGAGCAGGCCGATCCGCTCGCCGGCGAGGATCGACCACGAAACGCCGGCGAGGACCGGGGGCGCCGCCTCGGCATCGCCGTAGCCCAGCGTCACCGACTCGAGGCGCACCAGCTGCCGCGCCACGATCGGCGTCGACGGAAAGACGAATTCGAACGGCGAGTCGACGTGCGCCGCGGCGATCAGTTCCATGCGCTCCAGCGCCTTGACGCGGCTCTGCGCCTGCTTGGCCTTGGTCGCCTTGGCGCGAAAGCGCGTGACGAAGGCGGTGAGGTGCGCGATCTGGCGCTGCTGCTTGAGATAGCTCGCCTGCTGCAGCGAGAGCTGGAGCGCGCGCTCGCGCTCGAACTGCGAATAGTTGCCGCCGTAGGTCTCCGAAGCTTCTGCCCGTCGACGTGGGCGATCGTCCCGACCACGGCGTCGAGGAAGTCGCGATCGTGCGTGATCAGCAGCAGCGTGCCCGGGTAGCGCGCGAGCCAGTCCTCGAGCCACAGCACCGCGTCGAGGTCGAGGTGGTTGGTCGGCTCGTCGAGGAGCAGCAGGTCCGAGCGGCACATCAGCGCCTGCGCGAGGTTGAGCCGCATCCGCCAGCCGCCGGAGAAGCTCGCCACCGGATCGTCGTGGCGCGCGTGGGCGAAAGCCGAGGCCGGAGAGCAGCGTGGCGGCGCGCGCGCGGGCCGCGTAGCCGCCGATGGCCTCGAAGCGGTGGTGCAGCTCGGCCAGCGCCTCGCCGCCGGTATGGGGGTCGGCGTCGTGGGCGGCCTCGGCAGCGGCCATCGCCCGCTCGACCTCGCGCAGCTCGCGGTCCCCATCCTGGACGAAATCGATGGCGGCCGCCCCGGCCGACGGCGTCTCCTGCGCGACGTGGGCGATGGTCCACGCCGCGGGCAGCTGGACGTCACCGGCGTCCGGCAGCAGTTCGCCCAGAATCAGCGCGAACAGGCTCGACTTCCCGCAGCCGTTCGGCCCGATCAGCCCGACCTTGTGTCCCGGATGCACGGTCAGCGCCGCGCCTTCGAGCAGGCGCTTGGTGCCGCGGGCGAGGGTGAGATTGGCGAGGCGGAGCATGGGGATGGCGGATGGCGTAGGCCGGTGACCCGGCACGTTCGTGACGTTCGTATGGCACCCGTAGCCCGGGTTGAGCGCCAGCGAAACCCGGGTGGTTGGTGCCCATCGCTCGGTCCACCCGGGTTTCGCTGGCGCTCAACCCGGGCTACGGTCGTCCGGCTCGGGTCGGAATCGTGGCCGGACGCGTCCCGTCGTCGCTGACGCGGGTTTCACGTTCGTTCAGCCCGCTTCGTGCGGCTTCAATTCGAAATCGTAATCGATGATCAGCGGCGCGTGGTCGCTGAAGCGCCGGTTGACGTAGATCGCCGCCGCCGTCGCCGTCGCCGCGATGCCCGGCGTGGCGATCTGGTAGTCGATGCGCCAGCCGACGTTCTTCGCCCACGCCTGGCCGCGGTTCGACCACCAAGTGTAGCGCTCGGGGCGCGGGTCGATGCGGCGGAACACGTCGACGAAGCCGAGCTCGTCGAACACGCGCGTCAGCCACGCGCGCTCCTCCGGCAGGAAGCCCGAATTCTTCTGGTTGCTGCGCCAGTTCTTCAGGTCGATCGGCTGGTGCGCGATGTTCCAGTCGCCGCACAGGATCACCTCGCGACCCGCCCGGCGCAGCCGTTCGAGGTGCGGCAGGAACGCCGCCAGGAACCGGAACTTGGACGCCTGGCGGTGGGGGCCGCTGGAGCCCGAGGGCAGGTACAGGCTGATCACGGTCAGGTCGCGAAACGTCGCCTCGAGGTAGCGGCCCTCGTCGTCGAACTCGCGCTCGCCGAAGCCGGCTTCGATCCGCGGCGGCTGCTTGGCGTAGAGCGCGACGCCGGCGTAGCCTTTCTTCTGCGCCGGCAGGAACGTCGCGTGCGCCTTGCGCGGGGCCCGGAGCGGGCGCGGGATGTCGTCGTGGCCGGCCTTGATCTCCTGCAGGCAGACGACGTCCCAGGGCTCCGCGCGTGCGAGCCAGCGGGCGAAGCCGCGGCGCTCGGCGGAGCGGATGCCGTTGACGTTGAGCGTGATGATGCGCAAGGCGAGTCCCGGGCCGGCGGTGGCGCGAAAGGCCGCGAGTGTACACGACGCCCCGCGGCGGCAGGCGCTGCCGGCCGGATCGGGCGCCCGGAAGCCGGCGCCGTGCGCGGTATACTCGCCGTGAAGTGACCTTCCTTCGCGCATGACCGATTTCCGGCAGGAGTTCCTCGCCTTTGCCTTGGCACGCGATGTGCTCCGGTTTGGAGAGTTCGTCACCAAGGCGGGGCGCCGGACGCCGTATTTCTTCAATGCCGGGCAGTTCAACGACGGCGAGAGCCTGCGCGCGCTGGGGCGGTTCTACGCCGACGCGTGGCTGGCGTCGGGGGTCGAGGCGACGCAGCTCTACGGGCCGGCGTACAAGGGCATCACGCTGGCCGCCGCGACGGCCATCGCGCTGGCCGAAAGGGGGCGCAATCTGCCGTACAGCTTCAACCGCAAGGAGGCGAAGGACCACGGCGAGGGCGGCGCGATCGTCGGCGCGGCGCTTGCCGGACGCGTGCTGATCGTCGACGACGTGATCACCGCCGGAACGTCGGTGCGCGAATCGGTCGAGCTGATCCGCGCGCAGGGCGCGATTCCCGCCGGGGTGCTGATCGCGCTCGACCGGATGGAGCGCGGGCAGGGCGAACGCTCGGCGGTGCAGGAAGTGCGCGACGCCTACGGCATCCCGGTGGTGGCGATCGCGACGCTGGACGACGTGCTGCGCTTCCTCGCCGGCCGGCCGGCCCTCGAGCGCTGGCAGCCGGCGGTGAAGGCGTATCGCGCGCAGTACGGCGCCCGCAGCGAACCGCCCCCGAACCCGTAGCCCGGGTTGAGCGAAGCGAAACCCGGGGCGACCGAGACCACGGCAACAGACCGATGAACCGAACGAGAATGATGAAACCCGAACGGAACCTGCGAGCCGCAACGGACCCGGGCAACCGGGATCGTGTGCAACGCGCCCATGCTGCCGGCCTCGCGCGGCTTCCCCGCCCGCGCCGGGCGTCGGCCGCGGTCGTGCTCGCCCTCGCGCTGCTTCTGCCGGGCGCCGCGCTCGCCGCAATGTACAAGTGGGTCGACGACAAGGGCGTCGTCCATTACAGCGACCAGGTGCCGCCCGCTGCCGTCAACAAGGGCAACGTGGAGCTGAGTCCGCAGGGAATCCCGATCCGCAAGGTCGCGCCGGCGATGACGCCCGAGCAGCGCAGCGCGCACGAGGCCGAGCAGGCGCGCCAGAACGAATCTGCCAAGGGCCCGACCCGCGAGCAGATCGAGAGCGCGCGCCACGACCGTGCGCTGCTGCAATCGTATACGACCGCCGGCGAAATCGATCTGGCGAAGGCGCGGTCGCTGCAGACGCTGCAGGCTCGGCGCTGCAGTCGGCGCAGGGCTACAGCACGCAGCTCACCAAGCGCAAGGCGGCGCTGATCGAGAGGAGGGCGAGCTACGCCGGCAAGCCGGTGCCCGCCGACATCGACCGCGACATCGGCACCCTCGACGCCGAGCTCGCGCGCCAGAGCGACCTCATCGCGCGCAAGCAGAAGGACTTGGTCGAGGCCGCCGCGAAATACGACGCCGACAAGGCGCGCTGGCAGGAACTGTCCGCCGGCAGCGGCGACACCGCCTCGCCGCAAGCTCCGCCGGCCGTGTCGCGCAAATAGCGCGACGCCGGCCGGCGCGGACGACGGCCGGCAGCCAGGCCGCCCCTCGTCGCCTGCCGGCGCGGCCACGGCCGCGCCGGGGCGCCGCGGGTCCGGCCTGCGATAATCCCCGCCACTCCCCTTTCCCACGACCAGGCAACCGATGGCTCAATACGTCTACACCATGATCCGCGTGGGCAAGATCGTGCCCCCCAAGCGCGTCAGATCCTCAAGGACATTTCGCTGTCGTTCTTTCCCGGCGCCAAGATCGGCGTGCTGGGCCTGAACGGCTCGGGCAAGTCGAGCTTGCTGCGCATCATGGCGGGCGAGGACCAGGACTTCGAAGGCGAGGCGGTGCCGATGCCGGACATGCGCATCGGCTTTCTGCCGCAGGAGCCGCAGCTCGATCCCGAGCAGACGCGTGCGCGAGGCGGTCGAGCAGGGCATGGGCGAAGTGCTCGACGCGAAGAAGAAGCTCGACGAGATCTATGCCGCCTATGCCGAGCCGGATGCCGACTTCGACGAGCTCGCCGCCGAGCAGGCCAGGTTCGAGGCGGTGATCGCCGCGCCGCGGCGCCGACACCGAGCACCAGCTGGAAATCGCCGCCGACGCATTGCGGCTGCCGCCGTGGGACGCGCAAGATCGGCACGCTCTCCGGCGGCGAGAAGCGCCGCGTCGCGCTGTGCCGGCTGCTGCTGTCCAAGCCCGACATGCTGCTGCTCGACGAGCCGACCAACCACCTCGACGCCGAGAGCGTGGACTGGCTGGAGCAGTTCCTGCAGCGCTTCCCCGGCACCGTCGTCGCGGTGACGCACGACCGCTATTTCCTCGACAACGCCGCCGAGTGGATACTCGAGCTCGACCGCGGCCACGGCATTCCCTGGAAGGGCAACTACAGCTCGTGGCTGGAGCAGAAGGAAGCGCGCCTCGAGACCGAGGAGAAGCAGGAGGCCGCGCGCATCAAGGCGATGAAGCAGGAGCTCGAGTGGGTGCGGCAGAACCCCAAGGGCGCGCCAGGCGAAGAGCAAGGCGCGCATCGCCCGCTTCGAGGAGCTCGTCGCAGCTACGAACACCAGAAGCGCAACGAGACGCAGGAGATCTTCATTCCGGTGGCCGAGCGCCTCGGCGACGAGGTGATCGAGTTCAAGAACGTGTCGAAAGGCTTACGGCGACCGCCTGCTGATCGACGACCTGACGCTTCAAGGTGCCGCCCGGCGCGATCGTCGGCATCATCGGCCCGAACGGCGCCGGCAAGTCGACGCTGTTTCGCATGATCACCGGCAAGGAGACAGCCCGACAGCGGCGAAGTCGTGATCGGCCCGACCGTGCAAGATGGCCCATGTCGACCAGGCGCGCGACGCGCTGCCGAACGACAAGACCGTGTGGGAGGCGGTCTCCGGCGGCAGCCGACATCCTCGACCGTCGGCAAGTTCGAGATGCCCTCGCGCGCCTACCTCGGCCGCTTCAACTTCAAGGGCGCCGACCAGCAGAAGCTGGTCGGCAACGCTCTCCGGCGGCGAGCGCGGCCGGCTGCACCTGGCCACAGACGCTGATCGCAGGCGGCAACGTGCTGCTGCTCGACGAGCCGTCCAACGACCTCGACGTCGAGACGCTGCGCGCGCTGGAAGACGCGCTGCTCGAATTCGCCGGCTGCGTGCTGGTGATCTCGCACGACCGCTGGTTCCTCGACCGCATCGCCACGCACATCCTCGCCTTCGAAGGCGATTCGCAAGTGGGTGTTCTTCGACGGCAACTACCAGGAGTACGAGGCCGACAAGAAGAAGCGGCTGGGCGAGGAAGGCGCGCGCCCGCACCGGCCTGCGCTACAAGCCGCTGATGCACTGAAAGAGAACCCTCACCCCAACCCTCTCCCGCGAGCGGGAGAGGGAGAGGTGCTAGAGGACGGCTCCCTCTCCCGCGGGCGGGAGAGGGTTGGGGTGAGGGGCAGAGGACGGCTCCCTCTCCCGCGGGCGGGAGAGGGTTGGGGCGAGGGGCAGAGGACGGCTCCCTCTCCCGCGAGCGGGAGAGGGTTGGGGTGAGGGGCTGGCCAGGATGACGGCCTACCCGACGAGCTTCCGCCTCAGGATCGCGTTGACCTGCGCCGGGTTGGCCTTGCCGCGGGTGGCCTTCATCGCCTGGCCGACCAGCGAGTTGAACGCCTTCTCCTTGCCCGCCCGGAATTCGGCGACGATCGCGGGATTCGCCGGCGAGCACTCGTCGACGATCCGCTCGAGCGCGCCGGCGTCGCGAGACTGCGCAGGCCCGGTTCGCGATGATCGCGTCGGCGTCGCCTTCGCCGCTCCACATAGCGTCGAACACTCCTGGCGCGCGTGCTGGAGACGGTGCCGTCGGCGATGCGCGCGACCAGCCCCGCGAAGCGCTGCGGCCCGACGGCGACGCGTCGATGGCGATCGCGGCCGCGATTGAGGCCGCGGCGAGCTCGCCCAGCACCCAGTTGGCCGCGAGCTTGGCGTCGGTCGGCCCCGCGGCGACCACCGCCTCGAAGTAGTCGGCCAGCGCGCGGCTCGGGCCAGGGCGTCGCGTCGGCGGCGTCGGCGCGTAGGTGGGCTAGGGCGTGCTCGCCTGCACGCCCGGAACGCGCTCGTCGAAGACCTCGTCGGCGATGTCGTCGGGCCCGAGCCCGGCACGGCTCCTGACGATCTCGATGAAGTCCACGCGCGAGGCGGCCATGAAGCGCTGCGCGCATGCCCGGCAGCTCGGGCATGCGCGGCGCGCACCTGCCTCGATCCAGGCCTCGTCGATGGCCAGCGGCGGCAGGTCGGGGTCGGGGAAGTAGCGGTAGTCCATGCGCGTCTTCCTTGCTGCGCATCGGCCGCGTCTCGCCGCTCGCCGGGTCGAACAGCGCGGTCTCCTGGACGCACCTGCCGCCGTCCTCGAGCAGTTCGATCTGGCGCGCGCACCTCGAGCTCGATCGCCTGCTGCATGAAGCGGAAGCTGTTGAGGTTCTTGATCTCGCGGCGCGTGCCGAGCGTGTCGCGCCGGGCGGGCGCACCGAGACGTTGGCGTCGCAGCGGAAGCTGCCTTCCTGCATGTTGCCGTCGCAGATGCCGATCCAGCGCACGAGCGCGTGCAGCGCCTTCGCGTAGGCCACGGCTTCGTCGCTCGAGCGCAGGTCGGGCTCGGTCACGATCTCGAGCAGCGGCGTGCCGGCGCGGTTCAGGTCGATGCCGGTCATGCCGTGGTAGTCCTCGTGCAGCGACTTGCCGGCGTCCTCCTCGAGGTGCGCGCGGGTCAGGCGCACCGTCTTCTCGCGGTCGCCGTCGAGGACGATGGCGACGCGGCCGCCCTGGACCACCGGGATCTCGTACTGGCTGATCTGGTAGCCCTTGGGCAGGTCGGGATAGAAGTAGTTCTTGCGCGCGAACACGATGCGGCGGCTGATCGTCGCGCCGACGGCGAGGCCGAAGCGGATCGCGCGCTCGACGCGCGCCGCGGTTGAGCACCGGCAGCACGCCGGGCAGCGCGAGGTCGACGGCGCAGGCCTGCGTGTTCGGCGCGGCGCCGAAGGCGGTCGAGGCGCCGGAGAAGATCTTCGATCGCGGTCGACGAGCTGGGCGTGGGTCTCCAGCCCGATGACGGTTTCCCACTTCATGTCGGACGTCCGCGTTGACGACGGGCGACTGGCCATCGGGCAGGACCCGGGCGGCGCGCGCAGGTGCCAGTCGGTCGCCTGCTGGTAGTGGTGGGCGATGGCGAGCAGCGCGCCTCGGCGAAATAGTCGCCGATGCAGCTGCAGGCCGACCGGCAGGCCGGCGGCGGCGAAGCCGCAGGGAATCGACATCGCCGGGCAGCCCGGCCAGGTTGGCGGCGATGGTGAAGATGTCGTCCAGGTACATCTGCGACCGGGTCGTCGGACTTGCGCGCCGAGGGGAACGCGGCGGTCGGCGCGGTCGGGCCCATGATCACGTCGCACTGCTCGGTACGCGCGCCGGAAGTCGTCGGCGATCAGCCGCCGCACCTGCTGCGCCTTCAGGTAGTAGGCGTCGTAGTAGCCGTGCGAGAGCACGTAGGTGCCGACCAGGATGCGCCGCTTGACCTCGGCGCCGAAGCCCTCGGCGCGGGTCTTCCGGTACATGTCGGCGAGGTCGTCGTACTTCGCGGCGCGGTGGCCGTAGCGCACGCCGTCGAAGCGCGACAGGTTCGACGACGCCTCCGCCGGCGCGATCACGTAGTAGACCGGCACCGAGAGCCTGACGTTGCGGCAGGCGACCTCCACCGTCGTCGCGCCGAGCGCGCGGAACTCGGCGAGCGCGGCGTCGATCGGCGCGCGCGACCTCGGCGTCGAGTGCCGCCGGCGAAGTACTCGTCGGGCAGGCCGATGCGCAGGCCGGCGAGCGGCCGTGCCGCGTCGGGAGCGGGCTCGCGCAGCCGGCGCGCGTAGTCCTCGACCGGGCGCTCGAGCGACGGTCGAGTCGCGCGCGTCGTGGCCGGCCATCGCCGAGAGCAGCAGCGCGCAGTCCTCGGCGGTGCGCGCGAACAGGCCCGCCTGGTCGAGGCTCGACGCGAACGCGATCAGCCCGTAGCGCGAGCAGATGCCGTAGGTGGGCTTGAGGCCGGTGATGCCGGTCAGCGCCGCCGGCTGCCGGATCGAGCCGCCGGTGTCGGTGCCGGTGGCGCCGGGCACCAGCCGCGCGGCCACCGCCGCCGCCGAGCCGCCCGAGCTGCCGCCGGGCACGCAGGCCGGGTTCCACGGATTCCTCACCGCGCCGAAATACGAGGTCTCGTTGCGACGAGCCCATCGCGAACTCGTCCATGTTGGTCTTGCCGAGCAGCACCGTCCCCGCCTGCCGGAGCCCGGCGACGACGTGCGCGTCGTAGGGCGCGGTGAAGTTGGCGAGCATCCGCGAGCCGCAGGTCGTGGTCAGGCCGGCGGTCATCAGACGTCCTTGTGCGCGATCGGGATGCCGGTCAGCGGCCCTGCGCCGCCGGCGGCGCGCCGGTCGTCGGCGGCGCGCGCCGCGTCGAGCGCGTGGCCGGCGTCGACGGTGATGAACGCGTTGAGCGCCGGGTCGATCCGGGCGATGCGCCCGAGCAGCCCCTGCGTCAGCTCGACGCTGCTGATGCGCCGGGCGTGCAGCGCCTGCCCGAGCTCGGCGATCGTGGCGGTGATCACTCGATGACTTTCGGCACGAGGTAGAGGCGGTCCTCGACCGCGGGGGCGAGCCGCTGGTAGAGCGCGTGGCGGTCGGTCTCGGTGACCGCGTCGGGGCGCAGCGGCAGGCTGACGTCCTGCGCGTGCGCCATCGGGACCACGCCGGTGGTGTCGACCGCGGCGAGCTCGCCGATCAGGCCGAAGATCGCGTCGAGCTTGGCGCGGACCTCCTCGGCCTGCCCGGCGTCGATCTCGAGGCGCGCAAGTTGGGCGAGGCGATGGACGTCGGCGAGGGAGATCGTCATGCGGCGTCGTCCCCGGGGCGGGCGGCGCGTTGCGGCGCAGGGACAAAGCGTAATAGGGTATCATAATGCGACCTTTTCGAGCAGCCGCTGCCTCGCCCTTCATCGCGCCCCGCCGCTCGCATTCCCGTCCGCCCCACCCGTCAGGCTAGCGTTCCATGTTCCAGTTTTTCAAAGGCTATTTCTCCAGCGACCTGGCGATCGATCTCGGCACCGCCAACACGCTGATCTACGTGCGCGGCAAGGGCATCGTGCTGGACGAGCCTTCGGTGGTCGCGATCCGCCAGGAAGGCGGGCCCAACGGCAAGCACGTGATCCAGGAGGTCGGGGCTCGCCGCCAAGCAGATGCTCGGCCGCACGCCCGGCAACATCACGGCGATCCGGCCGATGAAGGACGGCGTCATCGCCGACTTCACCGTCACCGAGCAGATGCTGAAGCAGTTCATCAAGAAGGTGCTCGACTCGCGCCTGTTCTCGCCGTCCCCGCGCATCATCATCTGCGTGCCCTGCGGCTCCACCCAGGTCGAGCGCCGCGCGATCCGCGAGTCGGCGCTGGGCGCCGGGCGCGTCGAAGGTCTACCTGATCGAGGAGCCGATGGCCGCGGCGATCGGCGCCGGCCTGCCGGTCTCGGACGCGACCGGATCGATGGTCGTCGACATCGGCGGCGGCACCACCGAGGTCGGCGTGATCTCGCTCGGCGGGATGGTCTACTCGGGCAGCGTGCGCGTCGGCGGCGACAAGTTCGACGAGGCGATCATCAACTACATCCGCCGCAACTACGGGATGCTGATCGGCGAGACCACGGCCGAGATGATCAAGAAGACGATCGGCTCGGCGTTCCCCGGCTCCGAGGTGCAAGGAGATGGAGGTCAAGGGCCGCAACCTCGCCGAGGGCATCCCGCGCAGCTTCACCATGTCCAGCAACGAGATCCTCGAGGCGCTCACCGATCCGCTCAACAGCATCGTCTCGGCGGTGAAGAGCGCGCTCGAGCGCACGCCGCCGGAGCTCGGCGCCGACATCGCCGAGGCCGGCATGGTGCTGACCGGCGGCGGCGCGCTGCTGCGCGACATCGACCGCCTGCTGATGGAGGAGACCGGCCTGCCGGTGATCGTCGCCGACGATCCGCTGACCTGCGTGGTGCGCGGCTGCGGCAAGGCGCTCGAGAACATGGAAAAGCTGGCGACGATCTTCACGTCGGACTGAAGGAGGTATGCGCGCCCTCCCGGTCGAACCGCCCGCATTCTTCCGCCGCGGGCCTTCGCCGCTTGCGCGGCTCGCATTCTTCGGCCTGCTCTCGATCGTGCTGCTGTTCGCGGACACCCGCTTCCGCTATCTCGAGAGCGTCCGCCAGGTCGCGGTGGCCGCGCTCTACCCGCTGCAGCGCGCAGCGCAGGTTCCCCGCGACGCGGCGGCCTCGGTCGCGGAGTACTTCACCTCGCAGCACGCGCTGGCCGAAGAGAACGCGGCGCTGAAGCGGCGGCTGGTCGCGCAGGGGCCGGCGGTCCAGGGCTACGCCCGTCTCGAGCAGGAGAACGCGCAGTTGAAGGCGCTGCTGGCGCTGCGCGAGCACTACGACGCGGCGGCGATCGCGGTCGAGGTGCTCTACACCGGCCGCGACCCGTTCGCGCAGAAGCTCTACGTCGACAAGGGCGCCGGCGCCGGCATCGTGCCCGGGGAGGCGGTGATCGACGCCGCCGGCGTGGTCGGGCAGGTCACCCGCGTGTTCCCGTACATGGCCGAGGTGACGCTGGTCAGCGACAAGGACCATCCGGTGCCGGTCAAGCTGGTGCGCACCGGGATGCGCTCGGTCCTCTACGGGTCCGGCGCGGGCCGCGCGCCCGAGCTGCGCTTCACCGCGCCCAATGCCGACATCGCGGTCGGTGACATGCTGGTCACCTCGGGCCTCGACGGCACGTATCCGCCGGGGCTCGCCGTCGCCCGGGTCGAGAGCATCGAGCGCGACACCGGCCAGATGTTCGCCCGCATCACCGCGCAGCCGCTCGCCGGCGTCGACCGCAGCATGCACCTGCTGGTGCTCGGGCCGGCCGCGGCGCTGCCGCCGCCGCCCGAGGCGCCGGCCGAGGAGGCGGCGCCGCCGCCGCCAAGGGCAGCCGGGCCAAGTCGCGCCGGGGCGGATGATGGCGCTGCCGCGGGTGCCTCCGCTGCTGCCGGCACGGCCCGAGGAGATCCTGCGGCCGGCGGCGCCGTGGTTCGTCCTGCTCACGCTCGTGGTCGCCTTCGTCGCCAACCTGCTGCCGTTCACCGGGGTGGCCGAGGTGCTGAAGCCGGATTTCCTGGCGCTGCTGCTGCTCTACTGGTGCATCCAGGCGCCGCGCTACGTCGGCGTCGGCACGGCCTGGCTGTTCGGGCTGCTGATGGACGTCGGCGACGCGACGCTGTTCGGCCAGCACGCGCTCGCCTACGCCGTGCTCGCCTACGGCGCCGAGTATTTCCGGCGCCGCGTGCTGCGCTTTCCGCTGTGGCAGCAGGCCGCACAGGTCGCGCTGCTGCTCGGGCTCTGCGCGGCGATCGTGCTGCTGATCCGCTTCGTCGGCGGGGCGCCGCTGCCGCGCTGGACCTACGCCGTGCCGCCGCTGTCCGGCGCGCTGCTGTGGCCGGCGGTCTCGGTCCTGCTGCAGTGGCCGCAGCGCCCGGCGCCGTCGGCGTCGGAGCTCTGAGCGTGGCGAGCGCTCGCTCCTGAGCCGGCGGCGATGGCGCGGCGGCTCCTGTTTTCCTCGCGGCGGCGCGGCTTCGGCGCCAGCCTCGACTCGCCCGAGCTGCGCAACGCCGAGCGCGAGCTGTTCCTGTTCAAGCGGCGACTCGGTGTCGCCGGCGTGCTGGTGCTGGCGGCCTTCGGCGCGCTGTTCGCCCGCTTCGTCTACCTGCAGGTCGTCCAGCATAGCCACTACCAGACGCTGGCCGAGACCAATCGCATCGCCATCGTGCCGATCGTGCCCAACCGCGGCGTGGTCACCGACCGCAACGGCGTCGTGCTGGCGCAGAGCTACTCGGCGTACACGCTCGAGATCCAGCCCTCGAAGGTGAAGAACCTCGACGCGACCATCGATCGCGCTGGCGGACATCGTCGAGGTGCAGCCCCGGGACCGCAAGCGGTTCCGCAAGCTGCTCGACGAGTCGCGCAACTTCGAGAGCCTGCCGCTGCGCACCCGGCTCACCGACGACGAGGTCGCGCGCTTCGCCGTCAATCGCTACCGGTTTCCCGGCGTCGAGATCAAGGCCCGGCTGTTCCGCCAGTACCCGTTCGGCGAGGTCGCCTCGCACGTCATCGGCTACATCGGCCGCATCAACGACCGCGACCTGCAGCGCATCGACGAGTGGGGCGAGACCGCCAACTACAAGGGCTCCGACTACATCGGCAAGGTCGGCGTCGAGCTGTCGTACGAGCGCGAGCTGCACGGCACCACCGGCGTCGAGCAGGTGGAGGTCGACGCCGGCGGCCGCGCGGTGCGCACGCTGGCGCGCACCCCGCCGGTCGCGGGCGACGACCTGCGCCTGTCGCTCGACATCCGGCTGCAGCAGGTCGCCGAGGAGGCGTTCGGCGCGCGCCGCGGCGGCCTGGTCGCGATCGACCCCACCAACGGCGACGTGCTGGCGTTCGTGTCGAAGCCGGGCTTCGACCCGAACCTGTTCGTCGACGGCATCGACACCGCGAACTGGGAGCTCGCTCAACGAGTCGCCCGACAAGCCGCTGCTCAACCGCCCGCTGCGCGGCGCGTACCCGCCGGGGTCGACGATCAAGCCGTTCATGGCGCTGGCCGCGCTGACGTCGGGCAAGCGCACGCCGCGCCAGACCATCTTCGATCCCGGGTTCTTCCGGCTCCCCGGCGCCAGCCACCGCTTCATGGACGACAAGCCGGGCGGGCACGGCACCGTCGACATGTACAAGTCGATCGTCGCGTCCTGCGACACCTACTACTACGTGCTCGCCAGCGAGACCGACATCGACGACACCGCGCGCTTCATGTCGCAGCTCGGCTTCGGCCGGAAGACCGGCATCGACATCGAGGGCGAGCTGACCGGCGTGCTGCCGTCGCGGGCCTGGAAGCGGCAGCGCTTCGCCGGCCGGAAATACCGCGAGGAGCACCGCAAGTGGTACCTCGGCGACAGCATCTCGGCGGGCATCGGCCAGGGCTACAACACGTTCACGCCGATCCAGCTCGCGCACGCGATCGGCGACCATCGCCAACGACGGCGTGGCCTTCCGCCCGCACCTGGTGAAGAGCATCCGCAGCCGGCGCTCGGGCGAGGTCACCGACGTCGTGCGCGAGCCGTCGGGGACGCTGCCGGTGAAGCCCGAGCACCTCGCGGTGATCAAGCGCGCGCTGGTCGGCGTCACGCAAGGAGGGCACTTCGGCCACGGTGTTCGCCGACGCCCCCTACGTCAGCGCGGGCAAGACGGGCACCGCGCAGGTGTACTCGCTGCGCGGCGAGAAGTACTCGGCGTCGAAGGTCGACGAGCGGCTGCGCGACCACGCGTGGTACATCGCCTACGCCCCGGCCGACGCGCCGCGGATCGCGCTCGCGGTGCTGGTCGAGAACGGCGGCTTCGGCTCGCAGGCGGCCGCACCGGTGGCGCGCAAGGTGCTCGACTACTACCTGACCGGGAAGGGCGGCGGCGGTCCCGCGCCGCCCGGCCCCGCCGTGGGAGGCGACGATGAGAGCGACTGACCGGATGCCGGGGGAGCGCACGGCATGGTGAACCTCTTCGCCAAGGCCTGGGAGGTGCTCACCCGGCGCATCGACAGCTTCCTGCTGGCGGTGGCGCTGTCGATCGTCGGCGTCGGGCTGGTCACGCTGTTCTCCGCCGCCGACCAGAGCGTGGCCCGGATGACGAGCCAGGCGATGAGCCTCGCCTTCGCGCTGGCGCTGATGTGGATCGTCGCCAACATCCCGCCGCAGACGCTGGCGCGCGTCGCGGTGCCGCTGTACGTGGCGGGGATCGTGATGCTGGTCGGCGTGGCGCTGTTCGGCACCGTGGTCAACGGCTCGCGCCGCTGGCTGAACCTGGGTTTCGCCCGCTTCCAGCCGTCGGAGCTGATGAAGATCGCGCTGCCGCTGATGCTGGCCTGGTATTTCCAGAAGTTCGAGGGCCGCATCGGCTGGAAGGACTTCGCGATCGCGTCCGTGCTGATCGTCGTCCCCGTCTATCTCATCAAGCGGCAGCCGGACCTGGGGACGTCGCTGCTGATAGGCGCCTCCGGGTTCTACGTGCTCTACCTCGCCGGTCTGTCGTGGAAGGTCATCGTGGGCCTGCTGGCGCTGGGCAGCGCGGCGGCGCCGCTGGTGTGGGGGCATCTCGCCGACTACCAGCGCATGCGCATCCTGACCTTCCTCGACCCGGCGCGCGACCCGCTGGGCGCCGGCTACCACTCGTCGCAGGCGTCGATCGCGCTGGGGTCGGGCGGCGTGGTCGGCAAGGGCTGGCTCAACGGCACGCAGACGCACCTCGACTTCCTGCCCGAGCGCCACACCGACTTCATCTTCGCCGTGTTCGGCGAGGAGTTCGGGCTGATCGGCAACGCGGTGCTGCTGTTGCTCTACCTGCTGCTGATCGGGCGCGGCATGATGATCGCCGCCAACGCCTCGACGCTGTTCGGGCGGCTGATGGCGGGCACCGTCACCCTGATGTACTTCACCTACGCCTTCGTCAACATGGGCATGGTGAGCGGGATCCTGCCGGTGGTCGGCGTGCCGCTGCCGCTGGTCTCGTACGGCGGGACGGCGATGGTGTCGCTGTTCATCGGGCTCGGCGTCCTGATGAGCGTGCAGGCGCACCGGAAGCTGGTCGCGACCTGACGGGTCTTCGCCGGAGGTCTGCGCCGGCGCGGCTCGCCGACGCCCTCTAATCCGGCGGCGAACGCGGCAGACGCCCGGCGAGGTCCGGCTGTTCCGAGAGGAACCGGCGGACCAGCTTCGCGACCAGCTCGTTGCCCCGCGCGTTGTAGTGCCCGGCGCAGTTTCCCGGCCGGTCGACGAGATCGCAGTACGGGCGCCCGGCGAGGTCGCGGCTGATCGCCGCGGCGAGATCCAGATGCGGCATCCCCAGGCGGTCGAGGCGCTGCGACAGGTCGGCCAGCGCGGACCGCCCGGTCTTCTCGAAGTAGGCGTAGGACTTGGGCGTGGGGAAGAGCAGCACCGCGCAGCGCTTGTCGCGCTGATGGCACAGCGCCGCGAACTTCCCCACGATTCCTTCCATCGCTTCGAGTCCACCGCTCGCGTCACCGGGCGTGTACAGGCTCATCCAGCTCGGGCGGCCCAGCACCCAGTTTCGAATCCGCGGGCCCAGCGCGATGCGCAGGAGCGCCGCCGTGTACGGAAACGCGGCCCGCACCGGGCCGAAGGGCGTTCCCGGGAGGAGCCTGTCGTCGGCAAGGAACCGCTCCGGATGGACGAAGTAGTCGGCCAGGCGATCGCTCGGGATCGTCGGCATCGGCAGCAGGACGAGCTTCCCCTGCACGCGGTCGAATCGCGGCTTGAAACTCGCCGGGTAGAGTCCGAACGCCAGATACGCGTCGCGCGTGAGGTTGCGGATCGCATCGTCCGGATAGATGCCGAGCAGCGTGACCGGCGCGCGGTCGGACGGGTTGCGCTCGAATCGCAGATAGGCCTGGTCGGTGCCGTACCCGCCGACGCCGAAGTTGCCGACGCGGCAGTTCAACAGGCGCGACAGCACGTTTGCCCACGCGTCTGCATCGCCGACGTCGGAGGCGTAGGTGAAGGAATCTCCGTAGGTCGTGATGCATTCGCGCCCCGGCTGCGGAAATGCCGGAGTGCGCCGGGCGCCGGTCTCGTCGTAGGACGCGCCCCCGATCTCGTCCGGTGGCGGCCATCCGAGGACCGGGTCGCGGCGCCGAAGATAGTCCGCGTACTGTGCGGGCGGGATCGAAGGCGGTTGGTACACGAGCGACCGGGTCTGGGGATTCGTCGACAGAACCCGTACGACCAGGAAGCTTCCGCCCTCGGCGACGAACCCGACCAGCACGATGGAAAGGACGATGCCCAGGACGCGGACCGTCATCGTGGGCTTGTGCGGCGGACGCCCTTGTCCCGGTGGTTTCACCGCGTTCCTACGAGCAAGCGCGCCATGCGCGCCGAGCGCTGGAGCCCGCACGCGATCCGGGCTTCCCGGCGGCATTCCGGATTCGCGTCATCGCGGCTTTCCGCCCCGGGCGTCCGGCGCCTCGGAGCCGGCGGCGCCTCGGGCCGGTCGCGGGAACGCAATCGGGAGCAGCCGCAGGCGCCAGACCGCCAGGGCGTAGACGAGCAGGCCCGCGGGGACCAGGACGATGTGCGCACTGGCGTTCGACGCCGCCAGGCCGCCGAGCAGCGCGAGGTTGAGCCCGGCGACGGTAACCCAGAACGCCGGGACGAAGAGCTGTCCGACATTGCGCCTGGCATGGTAGTGCACGACCAGGAACATGCACAGATGGCTGACCAGCGTCGCATAGGCGGCGCCGACGATGCCGAACCGGGGAATGAGGACGAGGTTCAGCGCGATGTTGACCACGACGGCAAGGGCCGTGTTCCAGTAGTCGTACTGGACCCGCCCTGCCGAAATATTGATCACGACGCCGGCCAGACACAGCGCCAGCACGACGAACACCACGGCGAGGATGCCGATGACGCTGGCCGCGTCGATGAACGCCGGCCCGTACAGTGCCAGGATGACCGGACCGGCGACGTAGGGCGCCGTCGCGGCGACCGGAAGGGCGACGACGCCGACCGCCTCGACGATGCGCCGGGCCAGCGCAAGGCCGTCCGGCGCCAGCGCTCCGAGCGATCGGGAGAGGATGGGAATGAGCGGCCACAGCAGCGTCGTGGCGGCGATGGTGCCGAGGTCGAGCAGCTTGAAGGCGGCGCCGTACAGGCCGACCTCCCGCACGGGGCGCAGGTAGCCGAGCAGCAGCGTGTCCACCCGCGTGTGCACGATGTAGAAGAGGGCGCCGACCCCCAGCGGCGCCGCCAGGATCATGAGGGAGCGCAGCCGTTCCCGGTCGAATTCGAACTGCGGCCGGATCAGGCGCGCGGCAAGCGCGATGGCGCTGACCGTGTAGAGGAGATTGCACACCGCCCACCCCACCATGAACGCCAGCAGCGACATCTTCGCCCAGGCCAGAATCGCCACCGACGCCGCGATCAGGCTCACCGCATAGATCGCGTTCGTCGCCACGGTGTAGACCGGCCGCCCGCACACCTGGAACAGCGGATCGAAGAACCGGGTTGCCACGACCGGCACGGCCAGCGATCCGACCAGCAGCAGCGGCATGAACTCCGGCTTGACGAGAGGCGCGGCCGCCAGGGCAAGCAGCGTCGCCCCGACGATGATCATGCCGCGCAGGATGCAGAAGTCGCCGAAATACACGCCGCGCGCGCGGCCCGGCGTCTGCGCCAGGCCCCGCCCGAAGACCGAGGTCGTGCCGAGGTCGGCGAGGCTGCACGCGATGCCCACGTAGGCCATCACGAACGCGTAGCGGCCGAACGCGTCCGTTCCGAGCAGGCGCGCGACGAGAATGAGACTGACGAGATTCGCGCCGACCGCCAGTACGCGCCCCGACGCCTGCGCGACGGCGTTGACCAGATACGACCCGGAGCGGGACACGTCGCCTATCGGATACCGTTGCGAAGCACCGTCCCGAGATACTTGCCGGCCCGCCCGATACGCAGTCCCGCCGCACCCGGCGCGACCCACGGCCAGAGCGCAGTTTCGCCAAACGCGAGGATGGATCTCATGTGCTGATCGCCGCATCGCTGCTGCGCGCGTACTCGGCGTCCATCCGGTCCCCGGCGGCAGCACCGTCCATGCAGGCGGCCATCCGGATGGCGCCGGAAATCTCCCGCGCGTTGCGCACGCAGGTGATGATCTTCCCGCCCAGAACGGACCAGCATCCGAATCCGTGCTCGGTCACGACGGTCGGCCGGCCGTCGATGTCCTCGTTGTACGCATTGACGGCGCGAACGCCGTAGCGGGATTCGACGATGCGCGCGCCCGCGACGGCCGGGAAGTGATCGGTCGCGGCCCGGATCAGGTTGGCCCGGTTCGTCGCGAACTCTCCCCATTGCGGCGGCGCGCCATCGGCGGTCACCACGCTCCTGAGCACGGACTGATCGATATGCGACAGCATGAACAGATTGTCGCGCCCCATCGTCGTGAGGCTCGTGAAAGGCCCGTCGAGCACCGTGGCCGAGAAACGCGGGAGATTCAGCTCGACGACGAGCAGCTCGAGCAGGTCGAACCGAAGCTGGCGCAGCGGAAACTGGAACCATTTCGCGACCAGATTCCGGTTCGCGTACGTCGCGTTCACCAGGAAGTCGAATGCTCCCGTGTGCGTCCCGTCGGGACCGCGGGTCACGATGCGCTTGCTGCCGTCGGCGCCGAAGCCGCCTTCGACCACGTCGGTCGCGAGGCGCACGGAAATCGATCGCCGGGCGGCGAGTTCGCGCTCGATCAGCCGCTTGAGCGCGTGGAAGTCGACGATGCCTTCGTCGCTTCTCAGGCAAAGACTCACCGATCCGGGTGCCAGAAACCTCGGCCGGCGGCTCGGCGATCTCGAAATTCAGCCCGCTCGACGTGCACACCGCCAGATAGCGCTCGGCGGTGATCTCGCGTCCCCGGGCCGACGTGCAGAAGTAGGACGGGAAGTCGCGCAGCACCACCGAACCGTAGCGGTTCATGAACTCGTCGCGCGAGCTCTTGATCTCCTCGATCGTCAGCGGGCTGCGCGGATAGTGGAATCCGGAGTGGTGCCGCCACTGATTGAGGTAGGAGGCCTCGGTCATCAGTTCCGCGTGGCGCTCGAACAGCGTCACGTCGCAGAATTCACCGAGATCGATCGCGCAGGTCGCCCCGAAGATGCCCCCGCCGATGACCGCCACGCGCGGACGTCTGGTCCGGGACGAAGGCGCCTTGCGCGTCGCGACGGCGACGATTCGCGCCGCCGTCTCGGCGCCTACCGCGCGGTCGTCCTCCTCGCCCTTGAGCAGCCGGGAAAAGGCGCGCAGTTCGCTGCGCAGCGGGTGCGGCGAGTCCTCCAGCGCCACCCTGCGCAGTTCGTCGCGGCGGCTCACCACGATGGTATTGCTCGGGAAATCGCAGTCGACCCGCCGATCCTCGAACAGGAAGCTCATCTCCCGGCATTTGCGCACCCCCGCCCAGCCCAGCTCGAGCACGGCGTTGATCGGTCCGGGGTAGCGCAGGCTCATCTGCTCCAGGTGCCCGCGCCGCACCGTCGAACAGAACTCGGGGTGGACGCCGAAGAGCAGGTCGATGATGTCGAGCGGGTGCAGGAACTCCAGCCGCGGGTCGAGGCCCTCGGCAAGGGTGTCGAGGGGATTGCTGAATCGGCCCCGGATCTGGCGCGGCATCGCCGCCGCCTCCGCGATGGCGTGCCGGAGCGCGCGAATCAGCGGATGAAACCGGTACACGTGCCCGACCGACAGCCGCCTGCCCGATTCCGCGGCGATGCGGCCCAGCTCGACGCTGGACTCGGCATCGGGCGTCAGCGGCTTCTCGACCAGCACGCTCGCATGCGGCAGGCACGCCTTCACCAGCGCGTAATGCGTTCGTGCCGGGGTGACGATGTCGACCCCGTCGACGTCCGACAGCATCCGCGGCGCGAATCCGACGTCGACGGGCACTTCGAACGTGCTCCGGAGCCGATGCGCCGATTCCTGCGTGCGCACGACGACGCCGGTGAGGACGGCCTCTCCCTCAGCGCTCAGCCGAATCCACTCACGGAGATGCTCGACGCCGAATCGGCCGGCACCGACAAGCAGGATACGCGGGCAGGGTCTCGTCGATCGACTGTCGATGGTCCTCATCGAGGGCGAATCTATCACATCCCGGCGCCATGCAGGGCGCCGTCGCGGCACGCCGCGCGAGCGCGCGTCGCGGCGTGCCGCGACTCGTGTCGGCGATGCTTCGAAACGGTCTCGAGTGGCCGCCTATGCTAAGATCAGCCCCCATTTCTGCCACCCGTCAATTGTCGTGGGGAATCAATCTTTTGCAATGCACCGCAACGGCGGAGCGACTCCGCGCGCCGCGTCGGATTTCTTCGGCGTCGCGGTGCATGCGATGCGCTACGAGGAGGTATTCGATCTGCTGCGCCGCTGGGTCGAAAGGCGCGCCGGCCGGTACGTGTGCTTCGCCGCGGTGGCGACGGTGATCCAGGCACGCGACCTGCCGGAATTCCGCGCCGCGGCGGCCGGCGCCGACCTCGTCCTGCCCGATGGGATGCCGGTGGTGTGGTTCCTGCGGCGCGCCGGGCATCCCGACCAGCAGCGCCTGTGCGGGCCCGACCTGATCTTCCGCCTGTGCGCCGACGCCGCCCGCCACCAGATTCCGGTCGGGTTTTACGGCAGTACGCCCGAAACGCTGCGCCTGATCCACGACCGGTTCGTCGAGCGCTGGCCGACCCTGAAGATCGGCTACATGCATTCGCCGCCGTTCCGCCCGCTCACGGAATCCGAGGAATCCGCGATTCTCGACGACATCAACGACTCGGGAATCGGCCTGCTCTTCGTCGGCCTGGGCTGTCCGAAGCAGGAGATCTGGATGGCGCGCGTGCGGGATCGCTCGCAGGTGGTCATGTTCGGGATCGGGGGCGCATTCAACGTCGCTGCCGGCACTCACCCGGCGCCGCCGCACTGGGTGCAGCGGATGGGGCTGCACTGGGTACACCGCATTGCGCAGGAACCTCTCAGACTCTGGCGCCGCTACCTGTCCCAGAATGCACGATTTTGCGGATTGTTCCTCAAGGACTGGGTGTCGCGGGCCGCGTCGCACCGCGGACGATGACCTCAACCGCAGCGAGCAGCGCGACCACGCCGCTGCCCTTCGACCATCTGCCGTCTCCGGGCTACGGCGCCGGCCCGCCGAACCGTACCCGCGGAGACAGTGACTCCCGATGACTGGAAAAGCGATCCTCGGCCTCTCGGCCTACTACCACGACAGCGCGGCGGCCATTCTGGTGGACGGGCGCATCGTTGCGGCGGCGCAGGAAGAGCGCTTCACCCGCAAGAAGCACGACGCGCGCTTCCCCGCGAACGCCGCGGCGTACTGCCTGCGCGAGGCCGGGTTGACGATGCCGCAGCTCGACGGCGTCGTGTTCTACGACAAGCCGCTGGTGAAGTTCGAGCGGCTGCTCGAAACCTATGTCAGTTACGCTCCGCGGGGCCTGCGATCGTTCATCACGGCGATGCCCGTCTGGCTCAAGGAGAAGCTGTTCCTCAAGAGCACGCTCAAGCGCGAGCTCCGCGATCTCGGACGATGCGCGAGCGGCGAGTTGCCGTCGCTGTTCTTCGCCGAGCACCACCAGTCGCATGCGGCGTCGGCGTTCTTCCCGAGCCCGTTCGAGCGCGCGGTGGTCCTGTGCCTGGACGGCGTCGGCGAATGGGCGACGACTTCGGCCTGGCGGGGCAGCGGAAGCTCTCTCGAGCCGCTGTGGGAGATCGATTTTCCGCACTCTCTCGGCATGCTTTATTCGGCCTTCACCTATTACACGGGCTTCAAGGTGAACTCCGGCGAGTACAAGCTGATGGGGCTCGCGCCCTACGGCGAGCCGAAGTACGAATCGCTGATCCGCGAGCACCTCCTCGACCTGAAGGAGGACGGGACGTTCCGGCTCGACATGGATTACTTCGATTACTGCACGGGCCTGACGATGACCAACAGCCGGTTCGATCGGCTGTTCGGCGGACCGCCGCGCAAGCCGGAGTCGAAGCTCACCCAGCGTGAAATGGACATCGCCGCCTCGATCCAGGCGGTGACCGAAGAAGTCGTGCTCCGGCTCGCGCGCACGCTCCACCGCGAAACGGGAGAAGCGTACCTGTGCCTGGCCGGAGGCGTCGCGCTCAATTGCGTGGCCAACGGCCGGATTCTGCGCGAAGGTCCGTTTGCCGACATCTGGATCCAGCCGGCGGCAGGCGATGCCGGCGGATCGCTGGGTGCCGCGCTGTCGGTGTGGCACGAGTACTTCAAGGGTGCGCGCGAGGTCGAACCCGGCGATGCGATGCGCGGCGCGTACCTCGGCCCGCGCCACGGCCGCGACGAGATCCGGGAGCAGCTCGACGCGGCCGGCGCCGTCTACGAGGAGCTCGACGACGATGCGCTGCTGCCGCGCGTCGCCCAGATCCTCGAGGACCAGCAGGTCGTCGGCTGGTACCAGGGGCGCATGGAGTTCGGTCCGCGCGCGCTGGGCGGGCGCTCGATCATCGGGGACCCGCGCAGCGAGCGGATGCAGTCGGTGATGAACCTGAAGATCAAGTACCGCGAGTCGTTCCGGCCGTTCGCGCCGGCGGTGCTCGCCGAGGATGTCTCCGGGTACTTCGCGCTGGACCGTCCGAGCCCCTACATGCTGCTGGTCGCGCCGGTGCGCGAGGACCTGCGCATCGCGCCGACCGACGAGCAACGCGGACTTTTCGGAATCGACAGGCTCAACGTCAAGCGATCGAAACTTCCCGCCGTGACGCATGTAGACTATTCGGCACGGATCCAGACCGTGCACGAGGCGACCAATCCGCGCTTCCACCGGCTGCTGCGTGAATTCAAGTCGCGGACCGGGTGCGGCGCACTGGTGAACACCTCGTTCAACGTCCGCGGCGAGCCCATCGTGGGGTCGCCGAGCGACGCCTACCGCTGCTTCATGCGCACCGAAATGGATTGCCTGGTCATCGAGAACTTTCTGCTGCTGAAACCCTCCCAGCCGAAATGGGAGAAGGACGACGCGTGGATGAGCGAATTCGAACTGGATTGACGACGATGGCCGAACACGACGCGAGCCCGAAGGAACTGCGCAGCTTTGCCCTGACCACGGGCGGCATGTTCGCGGCGATCTTCGGCGTGCTGCTGCCCTGGGTGTTCGGATTGCGGTGGCCGCTGTGGCCATGGCTGCTCTGCGCGGTGCTTGCCGTCTGGGGACTCGCCCACCCGGCGAGCCTCCGGCCCGTCTTCGTCGTCTGGATGAAGCTCGCCGAGGCGATCGGATACGTCAACAATCGAATCATTCTCGGCGCGGTCTTCTTCGCGCTGATCACGCCCTTCGGCTGGGTGCGACGCCACCTGGGCAACGATCCGATGGCTCGGCATCGCGACGGCGCCGCATCCAGCTACCGCAAACCGAAGGACCGGCGTACGTCCGAATCACTCGAAAGGCCATTCTGATGCTCGATCTTGCACGAGACCTGTGGGCGTTCATGCGCGAACGCAAGAAGTTCTGGCTGCTGCCCATCATCGTGGTCCTGCTCCTGCTCGGCGGCCTGCTCGTGCTGGCACAGGGCTCGGCCATCGCCCCGTTCATCTACACGCTCTTCTAATGTCGCTGTGTAGATGACGTTCCATCACGACGCGCCCGCGCCCGCGGCACGGGCACTGCACCAGGGTTCCGACGACGGCGGGTAAGGCAGGTGAGCCGGCTTGCTGAACCAGTGGTGCGCGGGCGCCGCCCCGGACGGCTCGCCCGGGGGCGCGGCAGCCGGCTCGCGCGCCCCGCGGCCTGCTCGATGCTGCTCGCGCTCGCCGCCGTCGCGGCGGGGTGCGGCGAGCACGGTGCGCCGGCGCGCGCGCTGGCGCTTGCCGACTGCCGGCTGCCGCGGCTGGCCGTCGCGGCGCAATGCGGCGAGCTGGAGGTGCCCGAGAACCGCGGCGCGCCGAACGGACGGCGCATCCGGCTCACCGTCGCGGTGCTGCCCGCGAACACGCTGACGCCGAAACCCGATCCCCTGTTCATGCTTGCCGGCGGCCCCGGGCAGGCGGCCACGGGCCTCGGGCCGTTCGCGGCGGGGCTCGTCGAGGTGCGCCGCAACCGCGACATCGTGCTCGTCGACCAGCGCGGCACTGGCCGCTCCTCGCCGCTCGACTGCGCGGCGTGGCGGCATCAGGACGGCATCGACGCGGCGATCGAGACCGATCCGGTGCCCAAGGCGCAGGCCTGCGCCGGCGAGCTCGCCGCCAGGGGCGTCGATCCTGCGCAGTACACGACGGCGGCGTCCGTCGCCGATCTCGACGAGCTTCGCGGCGCGCTCGGCTACGACCGGATCAATGTCTGGGGCGGGTCCTATGGCAGCCGGCTGGCGCTCGAATACCTGCGCCGCCATCCCGCCCGCGTGCGCAGTCTGGTGCTCGACGGCGTCGTCCCGCCGCGGGTGACCCCGCTGCTCGACGTCTGGCCGACGCGCGAAGCGGCGCTGGCCGCCGTGCTCGCGGCGTGCGCCGCCTCGCCCGCCTGCGCCGCCGCGCACCCGGATCCCGGCGCCGCGCTGGCGGCGATCGGCGCGCATCTGGGTCCCGAGGGACGCGAGGTCGCGCTCGTCGATCCGCGCACCGGCGCGCCGAGGAAGCTGCGCCTGACGCCCGACCAGGTGATCGCCGCAGTGCAGGCGCCGCTCTACGTCCCCGAACTCGCGAGCCTGCTGCCCGAGGCGATCGGCCTGGCCGCGGCCGGCGATTTCGGTCCGCTGTTCGCGAGCGCATCGTTCCTGACCGCGGAGGTCGACGAGCAGTTCGACACCGCGCTGCATTTCTCCGTCACCTGCACCGACGACGCGCCGCGGCTCACGCCGGCGCGCATCGCGGCGGCGCTGGACGGCCTGCGCACCGCCGAGCTCGCGCGGCGCGTGCTCGCGGTCTGCGCCGTCTGGCCCCACGGCGCGGCGCCGGCCGATGCCGCGACGCCGGTGGCGAGCGACGTGCCGGCGCTGATCCTGTCGGGCGGGCTCGATCCGGTCACGCCGCCGGCCTACGGCGCCGAGGTCGCGCGAACGCTGCCGCACAGCCGGCAGGTCGTCGCCGCCGGCTACGGCCACATCGTCTCGCCGCATGCCTGCGCGCCGCGGCTGATCGCCGCGTTCGTCGACGACCCCGCCGGTGCGCTGCCGGCGGGCTGCGTCGAGCACTTCACGAACAGCGTGCGCCCGCCGCTGTGGCCGGACCGGCTCGGGCCCCGCCCGTGATCGTCGTCGAGCGGCTGGCGAAGTCGTTCGGCCGGCACGGCGAGGTCCGCGCCGTCGCTGGCGTCTCGTTCACCGCCGCCGACGGCGAGATCACCGGCCTGCTGGGCCCGAACGGTGCCGGCAAGACGACGCTGCTGCGGATGCTGGCCACGCTGGTCGTGCCCGACGCGGGGGCCGCGAGCATCGACGGCATCGACGTCACCCGCGATCCGCACGCGGTGCGCCGGCGCATCGGCGTGCTCTCCGACGCTCGCGGGCTCTACCTGCGGCTCACCGGCCGCGAGAACATCGGCTACTTCGGCGAACTGCACGGCCTCGCCGGCGCGGAGCTCGCGGCGCGTGTGGACCGGCTGCTCGACACGCTGGGCATCGCCGCCATCGCCGACCGGCCGGCGCGGGGCTACTCGCAAGGCGAGCGGATGAAGGTCGCCATCGCCCGCGCGCTGGTCCACGATCCGGCAGTGATCCTGCTCGACGAGCCCACCAACGGGCTCGACATCATGAGCACGCGCGCGCTGCGTGCGCTGCTCGCGGGGCTCGCGGCCGAGGGCAAGTGCCTGCTGTTCTCGTCGCACGTGATGCAGGAGGTCGCGGCGCTGTGCGGGCGCATCGTGATCCTCGGGCGTGGGCAGGTCGTCGCCGACGGCACGGCCGCCGAACTGCTCGCCCGCTCCGGCCAGCCCACACTCGAGGAAGCGTTCGTGCGCCTGCTCGGCACCGGCGAGGGGTTGGCGTCGTGAGCGCGCCGGGCCGCCCCAAGCGCGAACCGCTCCCCCTCGGGGACGGCGCGCAGCGCCAAGGGGGCCCATGACCAGGCTTTCGGGCGCGCGCATCGCGACGATCGCCCGCAAGGAGACCGTCGACACCTTCCGTGACCGGCGCACGATGCTGGTGATGTTCGTCACGGCGATCGCGGCCGGGCCGCTGCTGCTGCTGCTGGTGCTGAACCTCGCTGCGAACCAGGCGGACAAGGCACGCGAGCTGCGCCTGCCGGTCGCCGGGCGGGAGCACGCGCCGGCGCTGGTCGCCTTTCTCGAACGAGAGCAGGTGACGATCCTGCCGGCGCCGCCCGGATTCGAAGCGGCGATCCGGGCCGGCGACCTCGACGTGGTGCTCGAGATAGACCCCGCGTTCGGCGCCGACGTCGCGCGCGGCAAGGCCGGCACCGTCCACCTCGTCTACGATCGCTCGCGCGACCGCGCCCGCGCGGCGATCGACCAGGCCGAGGCGCTGCTGCGTGCCTACGGCCGCGAATGGGGGCGCGCCCGGCTGCTGCTGCGCGGCGTCGCGCCGGAGGTCGGCCTGCCGCTGTCGATCGAGGCGCGCGATCTCGCCACACCGCAGGGACAGGGCTCGCTGGTGCTGTTCCTGGTGGCGTTCTACGGGCTGTTCGCCGCGGTCGTGGGCGGCTTGGCGGCCGCACTGGACACCACCGCCGGCGAGCGCGAGCGCGCGTCGCTCGAGCCGCTGCTGACCACGCCCGCGCTGGCGCTCGAGCTCGCCGCCGGCAAGTGGCTCGCCGTGTGCCTGCTCAACGCGCTGGTGGTGCTGATGACGCTGTCGGGCTTCTACCTCACGCTGCGTTTCGCGCCGCTGCCGACGATCGGCATCCCGTTCCTGTTCGGGCTCGCGGAATTCGCGCGCTTCGTCGTCGTGCTGCTGCCGCTCGTCCTGCTGGTTCCCGCGGTGCTCCTCTGGCTCGGCTGCCGCGGCCGCTCGTTCAAGGAAGCCCAGTCGAACGCGTCGCTGCTGCTGTTCGCGATCTCGATCGTGCCGCTGGTCCAGATGTTCCTGCAGCGCAAGGAGCCCCCCTGGCTCGCCTGGGTGCCGGTGTCCGCGCAATACGCGCTGCTGACCCGGGCGCTGCGCGGCGAGGCGCTGCCGGCGCTGGAGCTGGCGCAGTCGTACGCGGTTCCCGCGCTGCTGACGGCCGGCGCGCTGCTGCTGGTCGCACGGCTGCTGTCGCGCGAGTCGGTGCTCGCGGGGTCGTGACCGGCGTGTCGCCATGCGATCTGCGCGCCAGGGCCGCGTGTGTCCGCGTAGCCCGGCGTTGAGCGCAGCGAAACCCGGGGCAATCGTGGCCACGGGCGCAACCCACCCGGGTTTCGCTGCGCTCAACGCCGGGCTACGTGACATGGCGCGTGCGCGCGGAACGGTGGTCGGCGTTGATGACGACCGGCGTAACGATTAGAGTGCAGGCTTTGCCCACCGACATGAGAACCGCGCCCGATCCCGTCGTCATCCGCGAAGTCGGCCTGCGCGACGGCCTGCAGAGCATCGCCCGCGTGCTGCCGACGGCGCAGAAACTGGAGTGGATCCGCGACGCCTGGGCCGCCGGCCAGCGCGAGATCGAGGTGGGCTCGTTCGTCCCCGCGCGCCTGCTGCCGCAGCTCGCGGACACCGATCAGGTGGTCGCGTTCGCGCGCACGCTGCCGGGCCTGTGCGTGTCGGTGCTGGTGCCGAACCTCAAGGGTGCGCAGCGGGCGC
Source organism: uncultured beta proteobacterium (assembly GCA_963768535.1). GTDB lineage: Bacteria > Pseudomonadota > Gammaproteobacteria > Burkholderiales > Casimicrobiaceae > CAIWHR01. Next base: position 172,500 of record CAVYID010000006.1, read on the forward strand.
TGGAAACCGGCGCCGACGCGATGCTGCTGCCGCTGTCGGCGAGCCACGCCCACAGCCTCGCCAACCTGCGCAAGCCTCCGGACGACGTGGTCGCCGAGATCGCGCGCATCCGCGCGGCGCGCGACGCCGCCGGCTCGAAGTGCGCGATCGAGGTCGGCATCAGCACCGCGTTCGGCTGCACCATCCAGGGCCGGGTCGAGCCGGCCGAGGTGCTGCGCCTGGTCAGGGCGGTGCTGGATGCGGGTGTGGATCGCGTGGGCCTCGCCGACACCGTGGGCTATGCCGATCCGCTGATGGTGCGGCGGCTCTTCGAGCAGTGCCTGCCGGTCGCCGGCGAACGACTGTCCTGCGGCCACTTCCACGACACGCGGGGCCTCGGCCTCGCCAACGTCTATGCCGCGTGGGAGACGGGCATCCGGCGCTTCGACGCCTGCCTCGGCGGCATCGGCGGCTGCCCGCACGCGCCCGGCGCGAGCGGCAACGTCGCGACCGAGGACGTCGCGTACCTCTTCGCCAGCATGGGCGTGCCGACGGGGCAGGACTTCGACCGCCTGCTCGCGCTGCGCGCCAAGGTGGCCGCGTGGCTCGACGGCGAGACGCTGCACGGCACGCTGTGGCGCGCCGGGCCGGCGAAGACTCTCGGCGCGAGCGCGCTCGCCGGCGGCGCAGCGGCGCAGCGGCGCGTGAACGACCCGCGAGCGCAACCCGGCCCCGCAGCCGCTCGCCGGCCTGCGCGTCGTCGAGTTCACGCACATGGTGATGGGCCCGACCTGCGGCATGATGCTCGCGGACATGGGTGCGGAGACGATCAAGGTCGAGCCGATCGACGGCGACCGCACGCGCCGCCTGCTCGGCGCCGGCGCGGGCTTCTTCCCGATGTTCAACCGCAACAAGAAGAGCATCGCCATCGACCTGCACCATGCGGAAGGCGCCGGCGTCGCCCGCCGGCTCGCGGCCGGTGCCGACGTCGTGCTGGAGAATTTCAAGCCCGGCACGATGGCGAAGTACGGGCTCGACTACGCGGCGCTGTCGCCGCTCAACCCGCGCCTCGTCTACGTCAGCCACAAGGGCTTCCTGCCCGGGCCCTACGATCACCGCACCGCGCTCGACGAGGTGGTGCAGATGATGGGCGGGCTCGCGTACATGACCGGCCGCCCGGGCGACCCGCTGCGCGCCGGCACCAGCGTCAACGACATCATGGGCGGCATGTTCGGCGCCATCGGCGCGCTCGGCGCGCTGATCCAGCGCGGAATCACCGGCCGCGGCATGGAGGTGCAGTCGGCGCTGTTCGAGAACAACGTGTTCCTGATGGGCCAGCACATGCTGCAGTACGCGATGACCGGCCGGCACCCGGCGCCGATGCCCGCGCGCGACAACCCCTGGGCCGTGTACGACGTGTTCACGGTCAAGGACGGCGAGCAGATCTTCCTCGCCGCGGTCAGCGACGCGCAGTGGGTCACGTTCTGCGACGCGCTGGGCTTCGCCGACCTCAAGGCGGATCCCGCGCTCGCCACCAACAACGAGCGGGTGCAGGCGCGCCCCACGCTGCTGGCCACACTGCGCGAGCGGCTCGCCGGGCGCAGCGCGGCCGAGCTCGAAGCCATGTTCGAGCAGGCGGGCCTGCCCTTCGCCCCGATCCGCCGCCCCGAGGACCTCTACGACGACCCGCACCTCAACGCGACCGGCGGCCTCGCCGACGTGCGCCTGCCCGACGGCCCCAAGGCCGGCCAGACGGTCAAGACGACGCTGTTCCCGATCACGATGGAAGGCCATCGCCTCGGCGTGCGCCTCGACCCGCCGAAGCTGGGCGAGCACACGCGCGAGATCATGGCCGCACTGGGGTACGGCGCGACCGAGACCGACGCGCTGTTCGCCGCGGCGGCCGTCGCCTGATTGCCGGCGGGCGCACGCCGGGGCGCGCACCCCGCAACCGGTTTATCCTGCCGGCTGCCGTTCGCCGCCTCCCTCCCCGGGGCCGGGCGCGACCAGAACGACAATGGAGGACCAAAAATTGAAAATGACCGGCTCCGATGCGCCGCGCTCCGATGCACTGGTGCTCTTCGGCGCGACCGGCGATCTCGTGCAGAAGAAGATCTTTCCGGCGCTCTACGCCATGGCGAGGCGCGGCGTCCTCGACTTCCCGGTGATCGGCGTGGCCTCGTCGCCTCTGAGCGTCGCGCAGCTGCACGAGCGGGCGACCGAGAGCATCCGCCAGGCCGGCAGCATCGACGACCGCGAGGCGCTCGAGCGGCTCCTTTCCCAACTCCGGTACGTGAGCGGGAACTACAACGACGCCGCCACGTTCAAGGCGCTGAAGAAGGCGCTGGGCGACGCGGCCCGCCCCGCCCACTACCTCGCCATCCCGCCTGCACTGTTCGCCACCGTCATCGACGGACTCGGCGCCGCCGGCCTCGCCGCGCAGGCGCGCGTCGTCGTCGAGAAGCCCTTCGGCCGCGATCTCGCCTCGGCCCGCAAGCTCAACCAGATCGCCAAGTCCGTGTTTCCGGAGGATGCGATCTTCCGCATCGATCACTTCCTGGGCAAGGAAGCGATCATGAACATCCTGTACTTCCGCTTCGCCAATTCGTTCCTGGAGCCGATCTGGAACCGCAATTACGTCGCCAGCGTCCAGATCACGCTGGCCGAGGCCTTCGGCGTCGAGGGCCGGGGCAAGTTCTACGAATCCGCCGGCTGCCTGCGCGACGTGATCCAGAATCACCTGCTCCAGATCGTCGCGCTGCTGGCAATGGAGCCGCCGACGTACCGGGGCTTCGGCGCCGTGCACGGCGAAACCGCGGACGTGCTGCAGGCGATACGCCCGCTGGTGCCCGAGGACGTGGTGCGCGGCCAGTACGCGGGCTACCGCCGGGAAGCCGGGGGTTGCGAAGGACTCCGACGTCGAGACCTTCTGCGCGCTGCGCCTCTACCATCGACTCCTGGCGCTGGGCGGGCGTGCCGTGGTACCTGCGCTCAGGCAAGCATCTGGCGGCCACCGTCGCCGAAGTGATCGTCCAGCTCAAGCCGCCGCCGCAGCGGCTGTTCGAGGACTCGGCACCGCTGACCCGACGGGCCAACTACGTGCGCTTCCGGCTCTCCCCGACCTCCGCCGTGGCGCTTGCCGCGCGCGTCAAGCGCCCGGGCAAGGACTTCCTCGGCGACCAGCGCGAGCTCTACCTGCTCGACGAGCGCCCCGCCGAGCAGGCCCCCTACGAGCGGCTGCTGGGCGACGCGATGGTCGGCAACGGCGCGCTGTTCGCCACCGAGCAGGCGTTGGAAGCCTCCTGGCAGGCTGTCGAACCGGTGCTGGCGCAGCACCAGCGGGTCCAGCCCTACAAGCGTGGCAGCTGGGGGCCGCGCGAGGCCGACGCGCTGATCGCTGCCGACGGCCTGTGGTGCAACCCCGAGCTCGCCGATGACACTTCCGATTGAGGACTATGCGCTGATCGGCGACCAGCACACCGCGGCGCTGGTCGGCCGCGACGGCTCGATCGACTGGCTGTGCCTGCCCAGCTTCGACTCGGGCGCCTGCTTCGCCGCGCTGCTGGGCGAGCCCCGGCACGGGCGCTGGCTGCTCGCGCCGGCCGGCCAGGCACGCGCCGCCCGCCGCCGTTACCGCGACGGGACGCTGATTCTCGAGACCGAGTTCGAGACGGCCGAAGGCGCCGTGCGCGTCATCGACTTCATGCCGCTGTCGAACGAGCGCTGGGACGTCGTGCGCATCGTCGAGGGCCTGCGCGGACGGGTGGCGATGCGGATGGAGCTGATCGTGCGCTTCGACTACGGCTCGATCGTGCCCTGGGTCCGGCGGCCCGACGACACGCTGCTGGTGACTGCCGGCCCGGACACGCTGGAGCTGCACACCGGCGGTCGAACTGCGCGGCGAGAACATGATGACCGTGGCCGAGTTCGAGGTGCGCGCGGGCGAGCGCACGCCGTTCGCGCTCAACTACCGGCCGTCGCACGAGCCGATCTGCGCGGCGGTCGACCCGGAGCGGGAGCTCGCCGACACCGAGAGGGAATGGCGCGAATGGTCCGGCCAGTGCACCTACGAAGGACGCTGGCGCGATGCGGTGGTGCGCTCGCTGGTCACGCTCAAAGCGCTGACCTTTGCCCCCACCGGCGGCATCGTCGCGGCGCCCACGACGTCGCTGCCGGAGTTCCCCGGCGGCACGCGCAACTGGGACTATCGCTACTGCTGGCTGCGCGACGCCACGTTCACGCTGAACGCGCTGCTGCTCACCGGCTATCACGACGAAGGCGATCGCGTGGCGCGAGTGGCTGCTGCGGGCCGTCGCCGGCTCCCCCGAGGACCTGCAGATCTGCTACGGCATCACCGGAGCGCGCCGTCTCGACGAATACGAACTGGGCTGGCTGCCCGGCTACGGCGGCGCCGCCCCGGTGCGCGTGGGCAACGCCGCCGTGAACCAGTTCCAGCTCGACGTCTACGGCGAGGTCATCGACATGCTGCATCTCGCGCGCTGCGCGGGCCTGGAGCCGGAGACGCACGCCTGGGAGATCGAACTGGCGGTGCTGCAGTTCCTGGAGGCGAACTGGCGGCAGCCGGACGAAGGCATCTGGGAGGTCCGCGGAGAGCGCCGCCATTTCACCCACTCCAAGGTCATGGCCTGGGTGGCGTTCGACCGGGCGGTCAGGGACGTGGAGAGATTCGGGCTCGAGGGCCCGGTCGAGCGCTGGCGGAAAGCTGCGCGACGACATTCACGCCGAGGTCTGCGTCGCCGGCTTCGACGCGCAACGCAACAGCTTCGTCCAGTCCTACGGCTCGCAGCACCTGGATGCCAGCCTGCTCCTGATTCCGCAGGTCGGCTTCCTGCCGCCGAGCGATCCGCGCGTGCGCGGCACCGTCGATGCCATCGCGCGCGAGCTGGTCGTCGACGGCCTGGTGCTGCGCTATTCGATCGACACCGCGATCGACGGGATGCCGCCGGGCGAAGGCACGTTCCTGCCCTGTTCGTTCTGGCTGGCCGACGCGCTGGTGCTGACCGGGCGGCGCGAGGAAGGCGAGGCCCTGTTCGTGCGTCTGCTGGCGCTCGCCAACGACCTGGGACTGCTGGCCGAGGAATACGACGCCCGCGCGCGGCGCCAGCTCGGCAACTTTCCGCAGGCGCTCTCGCACATGGCGCTGATCCACACGGCGCACCTGCTCTCGATCCCCGCGCCGGACGTCGAACAGGCCAGCGCGCGCGGCGACCGCCTCGCCGCCACGGCCCTGCCATCGGAGTGATGCCATGATTCTCGCCGGCGACATCGGCGGCACCAACACCCGCCTTGGATGGTTCGAGGCGGCCGACGGGCGGATGACGGCCGCCGTCAGCCGCGTCTATCCCAGCCTCGAGTACGACAGCCTGGACGAGATCGTGCGCCAGTTCGTCGCCGGGCATCCGCAGCGCGTCGACGCGGCCTGCTTCGCCATCGCCGGCCCGGTGAAGGACGGCAAGGTCGCGACCACCAACCTCGCCTGGGTCGTCGACGCCGCGCGGCTCGCGCGGCACCTCGACCTGCGCGCGGTCGCGCTGATCAACGACCTCGAGGCGATCGGTCACGGCCTGCCGGAGCTCGCCGCGGGCGACTTCGCCACGCTAGCCGCGGGCGCGCCGGAGGCGCGGGGCAACCTCGCCATCGTCGCCGCCGGGACCGGTCTGGGCGAGGCCGGCTGCTACTGGGACGGGCGCGCACAGCATCCGTTCGCCTGCGAGGGCGGGCACGCCGACTTCGCGCCGCGCAACGAGCTCGAGATCGAGCTGCTGCGCCACCTGCTGCGCAAGTTCGGGCGCACGAGCTGCGAGCGCGTCCTGTCGGGGTCGGGCCTGTTCGAGCTCTATGGGTTCCTGCGCGAAAGCGGGCGCGGTGACGAGGATCCGGCCCTCACCGAGACGCTGTGCCAGCAGGCGCACCCGGCGCCGATCGTGCGCGCCGCGCTGGACGGCCGCTCGGAGCGCTGCTCGCTGGCGCTGGACCTGTTCGTGTCGCTCTACGGCGCGGAGGCCGGCAACCTCGGGCTCAAGCTGATGGCGCGCGGCGGCATCTACATCGGCGGCGGCATCGCGCCGCGCATCCTCGAGCGGCTGAAGCAGCCGGCGTTCATCGAGGCGCTGACCGCGAAGGGGCGCATGCGGCCGCTGCTCGAGGCGATGCCGGTGCACGTGATCCTCGACGACAAGGTGGGACTCGCCGGGGCCGCGCGCTGCGCGCTCACCACCGCCTAGGCCGTCGACCGCCGCCGCGACCATTCGCCGCGGAGGTCGCAAAAAATGGCAAAAAATGGGGCCAGGTCCAATTTGCGAAAGTCAAATTGGACCTGGCCCCATTTTTTGCCATTTTTTCGGTACGCGCGCCGCGCGTCAGGGGGTGCGGGCGGCGTCGGGCAGGACCGGTGCCGTCAGGCCCGCGTTCGAGCGCCCAGCCGGCTGGCGGGTGGCCATCACGGCGCGGACGATCTCCAGCGCGGTCCGTGGGCACGGCGGCAGCTCGGCGGTCGCGCTCGCCAGCGGCAGCGTGCGCTCGCCCCAGCGCACCAGGTGCGCGCACCAGGTGAGGCCGCCGCCGAAGGCGGGCATCAGGATCAGCGCGCCCGGCTTCACGCGCCCGGCCTCCAGCGCGTCGACCAGCGCGACCGGCACCGTCGCGGCGGACATGTTGCCGTAGCGGGCGATGGTGAGGAACACGCGGTCCATCGGCGCGCCGATGCGCTTGGCGACCGACTCGATGATGCGCAGGTTGGCCTGGTGCGGCACGACGAGATCGACCTCCTCGACCCGGTGGCCGCACCGGGCGAGGACGTCGGTCGCGGCCTCGGTCATGCCGAGCACCGCGAGCTTGAAGATCTCCCTGCCGTCGAAGTCCCAGATCGTGTCGCCGAAGGTGACGTCGCCGGCGCGGGCGTAGGCGAGTCCCGTGCCGCGCACCCGCAGGACGTGCCGCGCGTCGGCGTAGCAGCCCAGCCGCTCGCCCAGCAGCCCCTGCGGCTCGTCGCTCGCCTGCAGCACGACGGCGGCGGCGCCGTCGCCGAAGAGCACCGAGACGTTGCGGTTGGCCCAGTCCATGAACGGCGAGATCACCTCGACGCCGATCACCAGCGCGTTCTTCACCACGCCGGTGCGGATCATCGCCGTCGCCGTCGACAGCGCGTACAGGAAGCTGGTGCAGGCGGTGTTGACGTCCATCGCCGCGGACCGGGTCGCGCCCAGCGTGAGCTGCACGCCGGAGGCCGAATTGGGGATCTGCTCGTCGTTCGAGCAGCTGCCGTAGACGATGAGCTCGAGCTCGGCGGCCGAAAGGCCGGCGCAGGCGAGCGCGCGCGCGCCGGCGACCGTCGCCAGCGCGTGCGCCGGCACGTGCGCGATCCGGCGCTCGTGAATGCCGGTGCGGCTCGCGATCCACTCGTCGTCGGTGTCGAGGAACGTCGCGAGATCGGCGTTGTTCAGGACGGCCGGGGGCATGCACTTCCCCCAGCCGGTGATTGCCGCGTACTTCATCGCCCCCTCCCCCCGTGCCGTCGTCCGGCGATGCCCCGGGCTCGCACCCGAGTCTTGCGCCCGGCGCTGACGCGGCGAGGCCGCCCGGCGCCGCGACCGGCGTCCTATTTCGCCTTGCGGCCCTGCTTCGACTTGCCCGGTGCCGCCTTGGCGGGCGGTTCCGGCTTGTAGTCGCCGATGACGCCCTTCAACGGGCAGACGCCGACGATCGGGCATTTGCTGCAGCCCACGGCAATTGCGACGGGGCATACGGTCATGTCGATTCTCCCAAAGCCCCGCGGCCCGATGGCCGCGCGGTCATGTCTTGCGCTTGAGCAGGCCCTCCAGGGCCGCGAACGGCCGGTGCGTCGCCGGCGCCGCGGCCGTACCGCCGCCCGCCGGGTCGCTGCGCCCGGCCGCGTCGCGCTGCCGCGAGTGCTCGTTGTCGTGGCAGTAGACGCACAACAGCTCCCAGTTGCTGCCGTCGGGCGGGTTGTGGTCGTGATTGTGGTCGCGGTGGTGGACCGTCAGCTGCTGCAGGTTGCTGCGGTCGAACTCGCGCGCGCAGCGGCCGCAGACCCACGGATAGATCGCGAGCGCGCGCTCGCGGTACGACGACTCGCGCAGCTCGCGCGCGCGGCGTGCCTCGGCCACGATCCGGTCGAGGCGCGCCGTGTCGGGAGTCCGGGAAGTCGAAGCCATGGCACCGTCACGGGGGCGCGCCGCCGGGGCGCGGTACGCTCAGGGCGCGGGGTCGGCGGTCGGGGCGCCCGGCTCCGGCGGCGCGTCCGGCGCGCCCTCGCCGGGTGCGTTCTTCTTCTCCAGCCGTCGTTGCAGCTTCTCCTCCTTCTTCTTCTTCTTTTCGAGTTCCTTCTGGCGCTTCTGGTATTCGAAATTCGGCCTGGCCAATGTGCTCACTCCTTCGCCAACAGGCGCTCGTTCGCAGACAAGGGAAGGCGTGCCGCCCGCGCCCGCCGGGCCCCTCCCGCTTCGAAGCTCGCGTCCGGATCCCACCCCGCCGGCCACGCGCTCCTCATTCGCATTCTTGCACAGACGCGCCCCGGCCGGGGCGGCGGCGGCGCAAACCGCGCCCCGCAGGGGCTATCGGGTGCCCGGCGCCCCCCGCCGCCCACCACCGGTGCCACCACACGGGCAGCCCGCCGCCGACGGCGAACGCGATGAAGGCGAGGTGCAGCGTCAGCAGCAGATCGGCGAGCAAGCGCGCCGTAATTGGCCGGCGCCGAAGGCGGGGAAGGCGCGGCCGCGGGCCGCCGGTTTGCGGCGGGCGCAGCCGTGAACCCCGGGGCGCAACCTGCCGATCCGGTCGATAATACGCCGTCCCCGCCGCCCGCAACGCCCGCGCATGCGCCTCCTCTCCTGCCTCGCCTTCGTCGTCGCCGCCGCGCTCGCCGGTTGCGCGACGACGGCGCGCAAGCCGTCGCCGGGGGCCCCCGCGAAGCCCGGGTACTACAAGGACGACGGGCCCGGCGACAACATCCCCGCCGATCTCGATGCGATCCCGGACGCGGTCCCGCGGCCCGAGCCGCTCCACCGGTCCGCCAACCGGCCGTACACGGTGTTCGGCCGCGAGTACGTGCCGGCGACGTCGCTGCGCCCCTACCGCGAGCGCGGGATCGCCTCCTGGTACGGGCGCAAGTTCCACGGCGAGAAGACCTCCATCGGCGAGGTCTACGACATGTACGCGATGACCGCCGCGCACCCGACGCTGCCGCTGCCGTCGTACGCGCGCGTCACCAGCGTCGCCACCGGCAGGAGCGTGGTCGTGCGCGTCAACGACCGCGGACCCTTCCTCCACGATCGCGTCATCGACCTGTCGTACGCCGCGGCGCATCGCATCGGCATCGCGCAGAAAGGCAGCGGCGAGGTCGAGGTCGAGGCGATCCTTCCCGGCGCCAGCCCCCGGCTCGCGGCGGCGCCGCTGCCGCCGGTGGTGGCGGCGGCTGCGACGCGGCCCCCGCCCCCGCCCCCGCCGTCCGCGGCGGTCGAGTCCGTGCCGGGGCCACCCGGCACCGCGGAGTTCGCGGTGCAGCTCGGCGCCTTTGCCAATTTTGCCAACGCGCGGAACTTTCTCGAGCACGTGCAGAACCAACTGGCCAGCGCGCAGGTCGAAGCGAAGGTTCGGCAGGTGAACGGTCTGTTCAAGGTCTACGTCGGGCCGTACGCCGACCGGGACGAAGCGCGGCGCGTGGCGCAGCGGCTGGAGAGTGCGTTCGGGTTCGCAACCACGGTGGCGCCGCATTGAATTCGCGGCGCGGCCGCCCGCGCAACTCGGTCGCTGCGGCGCGTTCGTTATAATTGTCGTGAGGCGTGGCACGCGGTCGCCGCGGTGCGGCGACCGGCGCAACCGGCAGGGGCGGCGGCAACGGCCGGCGCCGGCACCACGCATCGGCAGGGGAATGGCTTGCTCCGCTTCGTCCGTATCACCCGCTTACTGATCCCGTTCGTCATGTTCGCGCTGCTCGCCGCGGCGCCGGCGCGCGCCCAGCTGTCCATCGAGATCGTGGGCGGCGCGGGGACCACCATCCCGATCGCGGTCGTTCCATTCCAGAACGAGAGCGCGTGGCCGCTGGGGATCAGCGGCGTCGTCGGCGCCGACTTGGCGCGCAGCGGCCTGTTCCGGCTGGTCGACGACGCGGGCATCGTCCCGCGGCCGGCGCGCGCCGACGAGGTCCGGAGCGGCGACTGGCGCGCGCGCGGCGCCGACGCCGTGGTGGTCGGGTCGATGGGCGTGCAGGGCGACGGCCGCGTCGAGGTGCGCTTCGCGCTGGTCGACACCGTCAAGCAGCTGCAGCTCGCGGCGATGACCTACCTCGTCGCGCCCGCGGATTTCCGCGCCACCGCGCACAAGATCGCCGACATCGTCTACGAGAAGCTCACCGGCGATCCCGGCGTGTTCTCGACGCGCATCGCCTACATCGCCAAGCAGGGCCGCCGCTTCCAGCTCTTCGTCGCCGAGGCCGACGGCTTCAACGCGCAGGCGGTGGTGACGTCCAACGAGCCGCTGCTCTCGCCGGCGTGGTCGCCCGACGGCACGCGGATCGCCTACGTGTCGCTCGAGAACAAGAAGCCCGTGGTCTACATCCAGTCGCTCGCCAGCGGGCGCCGGCAGGTGCTGGCCAATTTCCGCGGCAGCAACAGCGCGCCGGCGTGGGCGCCGGACGGGCGCAAGCTGGCGGTCACGCTGACCAAGGACGGCGGCTCGCAGATCTTCCTGATCAACCCCGACGGCACCGGCGTGCGGCGCATCCTCACCTCGCCCAGCATCGACACCGAGGCCAACTTCACGCCCGACGGCGGCTCGCTGCTGTTCACCTCGGATCGCGGCGGCACGCCGCAGATCTACCGGCTCAACCTTGCCGGCGGCGCCGTCGAGCGGATGACCTTCGACGGCAGCTACAACGTGTCGGCGCGCGCCACACCCGACGGCAAGGGCTTCGTGTTCGTGCGCCGCGACGGCGGGCGGTTCAACATCGCGATCCAGGATTACGCGACGCGGCAGGTGCAGGTGCTCACGTCCGGCGCGCTCGACGAGAGCCCCAGCGTGGCGCCGAATTCGAGGCTGATCCTCTACGCTTCGGAGCAGGGGGGGCGTGGTATATTGGCCGCGGTATCTTCCGACGGCCGCGTCAAGCAGCGGCTGGTCGCGCCGGCCACCGATGTCCGAGAACCCGCATGGGGTCCGCTGCCGCGTTGAGCGCGCGGCGCAACGGACGGCATATCTTTCAGGAGGCACGAATGCGCAAATGGATGATCGCGGTATTGGTCGCGGTGCTGGTCGTCGGCTGCAAGAGCACGGAAACCCAGGCGCCAGCGCCGATCGACGAGCAGGCCGCGGCGGCGGCACCGACGGGCGCGGGCACGGCCGGGGCCTCGACCAGCGGCGCCGGGACCGCCGGGGTCAGCGGCAGCGCGACCAGCGGAGCGATGAGCCCGCTCAACGATCCGAAGAGCATCCTGTCGAAGCGCGTCGTCTACTTCGATTTCGACAGCTTCGTGGTGAAGGACGAGTTCCGGCCGCTGGTCGAAGCGCACGCCAAGTACCTGCAGACGCACCGGTCGACGCGGATGACGCTGCAGGGCCACGCCGACGAGCGCGGCAGCCGCGAGTACAACATCGCGCTTGGCCAGAAGCGCGCGGACGCGGTGAAGCAGCTGATGATGCTGCTCGGCGCTTCCGAGATCCAGATCGAGACGGTGAGCTTCGGCAAGGAGAAGCCGAAGGTCGAGGGCCACGACGAGGACGCCTGGGCCCAGAACCGGCGCGTCGAAATCGTCTACGTCGGCGAGTGACCCGCCCCGCCACCGGCGTGCGCGCCGTTGCCGCGGCGCTCGCCTTCGCAGCGCTTGCCGCGGTGCCGGTGCGCGCGGCGCTGTTCGACGACGAGGAGGCGCGCAAGCGCATCGACGCGACCAGCGCGCGCCTGACGCAGGTCCAGCGGCAGCTCGAGGAGCGCATCGTCGCGCTCGAGGAGCAGCTCAAGAACCAGGGTCTCGTCGATCTGTTCAACCAGGTCGAGATGCTGAAGGCGGACACCGCCCGGCTGCGCGGCGAGTTCGAGGTGCTGGCGCACGAGCAGGGCGAGACGCAGAAGCGCCAGCGCGACCTGTACGTCGATCTCGACACACGCCTGCGCAAACTCGAGGCCGGGGCCACCGCGCCGCCGGCGGCCGCGCCCGGGATGGCTCCCGGCGCGATGCCGGCCGGGACCCCGGGCATGGCGCCGACGCCGGGAATGACGCCGGCGCCGGGAATGGCGCCGGCGCCGATGGCAGCGCCCGCCGGCGCGCTGCCACCGCCACCGGCGGCCGGCGCACGACCGGGCCCCGCCCCGGTCCCGGGCGATGCCACCGACGAGCAGCGCGCCTACGACGGCGCGCTCGACCTGTTCAAGAGCGGCAACTACGGCGGCGCCATCGGCGCCTTCGCCGCGTTCTCCAACGCGTATCCGCGCAGCCCGCTGGTGCCGTCGGCGCAGTACTGGATCGGCAACGCCTACTTCGCGCAGCGCAACTTCCGTTCCGCGATCGCCACCCAGCGGCAGCTGGTGGCGACGTATCCGGACAGCCAGAAGGTTCCCGACGCGCTGCTCAACATCGGGACGTCGCAGTTCGAGATGGGCGACGCCGCGGGGGCGAAGCGCACGCTCGAGGACCTGGTGCGCAAGTACCCGCAGACCGACGCGGCGGCGAAAGCCAGGCAGCGGCTTACCGCGCGCTGAGCGGGTGCGCCCCGACGCTCACCGCGCTTGCGCTCTCCCGCGGCGGCGCGCGCTGACCCGCGGACAGCCGGGCGGGCGCTGACCCGATCGGCGCAACGGCCCGGCGTGGCATCCCCGTCCTTCGCCGCGCGCGTGGTCGCCTGGCAGCGGCGCCACGGCCGCCACGACCTGCCGTGGCAGAACACCCGCGACGCCTACCGGATCTGGCTGTCGGAGATCATGCTGCAGCAGACGCAGGTCGCCACGGTCGTGCCGTACTACCTGCGCTTCCTCGCCGAGTTCCCGGACGTGCGCTCGCTCGCCGCCGCGCCGCTCGCGCGCGTGCTCGAGCACTGGAGCGGGCTCGGCTACTACCGCCGCGCGCACCACCTGCACGCGGCGGCGCGTGCGGTCGTCGACCGGCACGGCGGCGCGTTCCCCGGCGATGCCGCGACGCTCGCCACGCTCCCCGGCATCGGCCGCTCGACGGCGGCGGCGATCGCCACCTTCGCCGGCGGCGTCCCGGCGCCGATCCTCGACGGCAACGTCAAGCGCGTGCTGGCCCGGCACCGCGGCGTCCCCGGCTATCCCGGTGCGCCCGCGGTCGAGCGCGCGCTGTGGGGCATCGCCGAGACGCTCGCGCCGAAGCGCGCGGCCGCGGCGTACGCGCAGGGGCTGATGGATCTCGGCGCGACGCTGTGCACGCGCGGCACGCCGCGCTGCGCCGAGTGCCCGGTCGCCGCCGACTGCGTGGCGCGGACCACGGCGCGCATCGCCGACTTCCCGTCGCCGCGGCCGGCGAAACGGCTGCCGCACCGGACGGTGCGCGTGCTGGTCATCGAGCGCGCCGGCGAAATCCTGTTCGAGCGGCGGCCCGCGGCCGGCGTCTGGGGCGGGCTGTGGAGCCTTCCGGAAACGGCGCCCGACGAGGACATCGTCCGCCACTGCCGCGTGTGCTTCGGCGCGACGGTGGTCGCCGGCGCGGCGCTGGCGCCGATCGAGCACGGCTTCACGCACTACCGGCTGACGCTGCTCCCGCAGCGGATCGGCGTGCGGTCGTGGCCGCCGCAGGCCGAGGCGCCCGGGCGGACGTGGCTCACCCGCGAGGACGCGCGCGGCGCCGCGCTGCCGGCGCCGATCCGGCGGCTGCTGGCCACGCTCGGCGGCTGACCGGCGGGATCAGGCGGGCCGCCGGTCATGGCGGCGGCACCGGCCGCCAGTCGCGCAGATCCTCCGGCAGCAGGCGCAGATCGTCAGGGTATGCCTTCCGGAATGCCGCGAGCTCGCGGGCGGCGTCGTCGCTGCGGCCTTCGGCGCGCAGCTTGCGGATGAGCGCGATCCAGTCGGCGACCGGCAGCGGCGCGTGCCGCAACGCGTCGGCCTGCGCCGAGGCGGCGACGGACCCCGTCGCGGTCGCGGGCGGCTGCTCGTCGCGCAGCGCGCGGCGCCGGCCGGCGTCGGCCGGGAACGGCTGCGCCATGGGCGCCGGCGCTGTCGCCGCGCCGACGGCCGGCGCCGACTCCTTCTTCGCTTCGGGCGCAGGCGCCGCCTGCCGTCGCGCCGCGCCGGCCGCCGCCTCAGCGCGGTCCTGCGCGACCGCGCCGCGGCCCGGCGTCGCGGACAGGCTCGCCGGCGGCGCGGCGAACCGTGCCGCGGGTGTCGAAGGCGTCGACCCGGACTCCGCCGCGCGCTCCGGCGACGGCGCCGATGCGGGCGTCGACGAGGCTGCAGGGGCGCGCGCCGATGCGGGTGCCGGCTTCCGCGCGGGCATGTCGCTCACGACTTCCGAATCGACCCCCGGCGCGCCGAGCTGGTCCGGTGGGGCGAGCTGCAGGATGCCGACGGCGACCACGCCGATGGTCGCCGCGGCCGCCAGCGGCCACCACCAGCGCCCGGGGCGCGCGCGTCGCGGGTCCGCTGCGGGCCGGCGTCGACCGCGCGCCGCGCGGCGGCGAGGATCGCGGCGTCGAGCGCCGGCGGGGGCGCCTCGGACGAAGCCGCACGCCACGCGGCGTCGAAGGCCGGGTCGGCGGGCAGCGCGTGGTCGTCGTCGGGATGAGCGGTCATTGCAGGTCCTGGAGTTCCGCGCGCAGCCGGGACAGCGCGTAGCGGATGCGGCTCTTGACGGTCTCGACGCCCGCGCCGGTGAGCGCCGCGATTTCCGCGAGTGCCAGCCCGCCTTCCTGGTGCAGCAGGAAGGCATCGCGCTGCGCGGCCGGCAGCCGCGACAGCGCGGCGTCGATGCGCGCGCCCTGCTGCCGCGCGCCGGCGCGCGCGTCGGGCTCGTCGCGGCGCGGGGCGGGGATCGCGGCGAGCGGATCGTCGTCGCCGTCGTCGCCCGCGTCGGGGCCTGCCGTCACCCACCGGACGGTGCCCTGCGCGCGCCAGTGATCGATGATCCGGTGGTGCGCGATCCGGTAGAGCCAGGTCGTGAAGCGGGCGCTGGGCGCGTACGACGCGCGGGCGCCGATCACGCGCATCCACACGTCCTGGAACAGCTCGTCCGCGGTGCCGGCGTTGCCGCAGTGGCGCAGCAGGTAGCGGTACACGCCGCCGCGGTGCCGCGCGTACAGCGCATCGAAGGCGGCCGCGTCGCCGCCGGCATAGGCGAGCATCAGGTCCTCGTCGCCGGCGTCGGCCGGGACGGCGTCGGCAGGCGCGGGCGCGGGCATCGCCCGCGAGTATGCGAGCGGCCCGCGCGCGGCGCAACCGGCGCGCTGGAGGCTCAACGCGGCGGATCGGGAACGAAGCGCGGCGTCCACGCCGGAAACGGGTTCGGCGCGTGCGCGACGGCCGGCGGCGGCAGGATGCCCATCGCGATCAGGTTCTCGCGCCGGTCGTAGTGGATGGCGAGGGTCTCGGCCGGCGAGGAGCTTGCGCGCTCGAAGCGGACCATCCGCGTGGGCGCGACCTCGCTGCGGCCGTGACCCGGTGCCGAGCTTCGCCAGCGGCGCCGACGGCACTTCCGCGTTTCGTCGCGGCTCGCTGCGCCGGAGTTGGCGGCGCTTTCCGCGGCGGCGTCGGCGGCCTGCCGGGCCGGGGCGGGCGCTTCGGCGCGCGCCGCATCGACGTTGGCGGCGGACTTTCTTTCCCGCCACGCGATCGGCCGCGACTTCTCCGGGAACAGCGCGACGCCGATGACGCCGACGTTCTCCGGCCGCCCGGTGCGCGCGGCGTAGGCGTCGGGCAGCTCGGTGAAGTAGAAC
Source organism: uncultured beta proteobacterium (assembly GCA_963768535.1). Lineage (GTDB taxonomy): Bacteria > Pseudomonadota > Gammaproteobacteria > Burkholderiales > Casimicrobiaceae > CAIWHR01. The sequence goes on from CAVYID010000006.1 coordinate 188,397, forward strand.
GCCGCGGTGTGGGTCATGCTCTTGCGCCAGCCGCCGATGTCCGCGCACTCGTAGGCGCCGAGCACGTAGCCGGACTGCGACGGCGCCGCGGTGTCGCCGGTGATCACGTTGACGCCGTCGACACTGATCACCGCGAGCACGCGGCCGGCGTCGGCGTTGCACACGCGCACCGAGTATTCCTGGCCGGGCGTGCCGACGACCCAGTCGAGCCCGTCGCCGTGATGGACGGGCAGCGGGCGGCCGTCGCTGCGGCTGACGAGATCGAGGCGGCCGAGGCTCCCGGCCGCCGCGACCGACGGGCCGGCCGTGCCGCAGGCGGCGATCGCCGCGGCGACAGCCAAGTGTGAGTGCACACTTTCCGAAAATTCCAGGCCGGGTAACGTGCTTTAGTTGGGATCTGCTCGCCGTTGCCGCCATGCTGACCTCCATCGTGAGGGATTGCGCCGACGGGATTTCGCCGGCGCTCCGTGCTGCAAACGCAGGGCACGCGGAGATGGGGTTAACGTCGCCGAAATTTCGTTGCCGGTTCGCGGGCGTGCCGGCGCCCGGGGAGGGCGCGAAGGGCAGCCGTCCCGGCGCATTCGCGTGCCGATCGCGCAGGCGGCGCCGCGCGGCGCGACGGTGCCATATTGCCGGCGGCGGGTCCGGTCCGACATGAGATAATTTTGCGATGGAAACGACGAGCAACCTTCCTGCCCTGATCACCGGACTTGCCTTCCTGCTCGGGGGCGTGTTCGGCGCGGTCGCCAACCGGGTCAACTTCTGCACGATGGGCGCGGTCGCCGACATCGTGAACTTCGGCGACTGGCGACGGATGCGCATGTGGCTGCTCGCCATCGCCGTGGCGATCCTCGGCGCCGGCGCGCTGCAGGCGGCGGGGATGGTCGACCTCACCAAGTCGATCTACACCGGCGGGCGCATCGCGTGGCTGTCGATGCTGGTCGGCGGCTTCCTGTTCGGTTTCGGCATGACGCTGGGGTCCGGCTGCGGCAGCAAGACGCTGATCCGCCTGGGCGGCGGCAACCTCAAGTCGCTGATCGTGCTGGCGTTCCTCGCAATCTCGGCGTACATGACGCTGCGCGGCGTGTTCGCGCTGTGGCGCGCGAACGGCCTCGACCCGGTGCGCCTCGACCTCGCGGCCATCGGCGCCAAGGCGTCGGACCTGCCGACGATCGCGATGGCGCTCGGCGCCGGCGCCGCGGCGAAGCTCTGGGTGCCGGTGGCGGTCGGACTCGCGCTGGCGGGCTGGGTGCTCGCCAACCGCGAGTTCCGTGCCTCGCGCGAGATGATCATCGGCGGTGTGGTCATCGGCGCGGTGATCGTCGCCGGCTGGTACGTCTCGGCGCACCTGGGCTACCTCGCCGAGGATCCCGCCACGCTCGAGGAGAAGTTCGTCGCCACCAATTCGGGGCGCGCCGAATCGTTCTCGTTCGTCGGGCCGGTCGCCTACCTGCTGGAACTGCTGCTGTTCTGGACCGACCAGTCGCGCGCGCTGACCTTCGGCATCGCCGGCGTGCTCGGCGTCATCGTCGGCTCGGCAGCGATGGCGCTGGCGACCGGGTCGTTCCGCTGGGAGGCGTTCGGCTCGGTCGAGGACGTCGGCAACCACGTCGTCGGCGGCATCCTGATGGGCTTCGGCGGCATCACCGCGCTCGGATGCACGATCGGGCAGGGACTGACCGGCGTGTCCACGCTCGCCGTCGGCTCGTTCATGGCGCTGGGCGCCATCATCGCCGGCGGCGTCGCCGGGAACAAATATCAGGCGTGGCGTATGGAGCGCGCCGGCTGACGGCGCCCCGGCCCCGGTCCGATCCATGATCATCTTCGAGCTCGGCTGCGCGCAGGGCCATCACTTCGAGGGCTGGTTCGCCTCGGCCGACGAATTCGCGCGGCAGGCCGAACGCGCGCTGGTGCGCTGCCCGGTGTGCGACGACGCGGACGTCGCGATCGTGCCGTCGGCCAAGGTGCGGGTGACGAAGCACGGCAAGGCGAGAGCGCCGGCGCCGAAGCCGGCCGCGAGCGAGGCGCCCGCGCTGCCGGCCGACGTCGTCGCCGGGCTTCCGCCGGAACTGGTGCGCAAGCTGCGCGAGGCGATCAAGGCGACCGAGGACGTCGGCCGCCGCTTTCCCGACGAGGCGCGCAAGATCCACTACGACGAAGTGCCGCCCCGCGCGATCCGCGGGCAGGCCTCGCCCGACGAAGCCGAGGCGCTGCGCGACGAGGGCATCGACTTCGCGCTGCTGCCGCCGTTCCTCACGCGCGAATCACACTGAGTGTTTCGGGTCGCCCCCGGGGCGCGGTCCGGGGCGGCGGACCGGTCGTCTATAATTCGATGTTTTGGTCGCGAGGGGGCGTTAGCTCAGTTGGTAGAGCAGCGGACTTTTAATCCGTTGGTCGGCGGTTCGACCCCGCCACGCCCTACCAAGAAAAACAAAGTGTTAGCAGATTATCGCCGTCCGGTTTTTCCCTCCGCCGTGTCCGTTTGCCACTTGTTTGCCACTTACGGCAGCCTCGCGCGGCGCGCGCCCGCCAGATCAACGCGCAGCGCACGCCCGAGACTCGGGCGGGTGTTGTTATGCCCGGGGGGTCCGGCGCGGCGCCTGCGCGATCCTGCGCGGTCGGATCGCGACGCGCGGGCGTGGTCGCGCCTAATGCACGCTCGGCGGGTCCGCGGCGAGCGCGTCGCCGGTCGCCTCGATCAGCGCCGCCACGCGCGGCCGATCGCCGAAGGTCGGCCCGGTGCGGGGCTAGACGATGCCGCGCCGGATCAGCCCGCGCCGGATCGTGCCGAGCGCGTGCGTGTAGTGGTCGCCGAGCTCGCCGGGGAAGCGCCAGCGCGCGCCTAGGTGCTGCGCGTGAACGGCGCAGCGGTCAGGCGGGGGGAGTCCGTCAAGGATCGCGTCAACGGCCAGCGCGCAGCGGCTATCGGCCTCTTTGCACATCGAATCGAAATCGCGCGAGCCGGTGCCGCCGATGATGGCGACGTGGCGGGGGAATCCGCGCGCACAGGCTCGCGCGTCGTCGCGCTGCCATTCGGCCCAATTCGCCAGGTGCCAAAATAGCCGGGCTTCGTTCATGGCGCGATTTTACCCGCGCGCCGGCCGTCAGGATCAGGCCCCACGCAACGGGGCGGCGCTTGCGGACTATGCGGGCACGTCGGCGTGCCGTGGCGCGTCGCCTGCGGCCCGTAGCGCGTCCGGTGAGCGTGCCCCACGCGCGCGGGCGCGAGGGTTGATTCATCCAATGATTGCGCGAATCAATTACGGTCAGCCCGCACGCGCGCGGGCGCGAGTTCGCCAACCTGTCGAGCAACGCCTTGGCGACGATGTGCGGGGTGGACAGAACCCGTAACTGCCCACCGACCCGCCACGTCGGGAAATTCACTACCTGCCACAAAAACAGGCGCCGACGGCAAGCAATACCCGGCCAAGCGCGCACAGCGCCCGAAGTCGCCGGCAGTGATCCACGCGCCGCAGGTTCAGGTGCCCTACGCACGCGCTACACCATCAGATCGGCCGCACCAGCAGCGCCAGCGCGGCCAGCGCGAGGTACGCGGCGACGGCTAGCGCGAGCGCCCGGCCCGTGGTCATTGCTTGCCGGGTCCGTCTGTATCGGCCGCAGCGCCAGCCGGCGGGAACCGTCCGCGGGCATCGGGTGCTTTCGTGCCCGGCTGCGCTCACGGCGCCGCTGGTGCGCGGTTAGGCGTGCAGCGGCTCGAAGGGTGGCGACCCGGCACGCGCTAGCGCGCCCCAGTCGCCCGGCCGGCGCCCGATTGGCCGAGGAGGTAATCGGAACGGTCGGCGGGTGCGCCAGCATGGGTTATGGCGGCCCCGAGAAAACGAAGGAAAATTCGGGGCCAAACCGTCCGGGCTATGCCGGCGCTGCACTCGCGTCGGACGGCAAAGGATAGTCACGCGCCAATCGCTCCGGTCAGTTCGGCTTCGAGCGCGGCGGCCGCAGCGTCCAGAATTTCCGCGTCAACATCAATCACGAAACTGCCCGCGCCGGCACTGGCGCGGATTCGCTCCGGATGCGACAAGTCGCGCGATCAAGGGTAGAACGGTCGGCAGCATTTCAAAAAGTCGCGTTCCGCCGTGCGCGTCAACGCATCGCGCAGCCGCCGCCGGATACCGTCCGCGTCGGCGACCGCGACCGCAAGCGCAGGCTCGATTTCGGCCCGTGCCGCCTGCGCGGCCGCGAGCGCGGCGGTGCGCGCTTCGCGGTCGCCGTCGATTCCGGCGAGCGCCCCGGGGCGATGATGCCGCGGCCTTGCCGGCGATGCGGTTGGCGATTTCGTTGCGGCCAGATTGCGCCAACGCAGCGGCGCGCTTTTGCCCGAGTTCGTCGAGCTCCACGTGCAACGTCGCTTCGATTTCGCCTAACTGCGCCAGCCGGGCGCGAGCGTCGGCGATGGTGGCATTCGCCGTTGCCAGGTCCGTGCGGGCGCGAGCGGCATCGGCCGCGGCGCCGGTCAGGCGGTCAATTTCCGCTATTCGCGCCTGCGCTCGTTCCTTCGATCGCGTCAGGCTCGCAACGGCATTGTTGGCAGCGGCGGCCGCGTCGCCCAGTGCGCTGCCGGATTCGGTCGCAGCATAGTCGCGACGCATATTGCGCGCCTCCAGGTGCTCGCGATATGCGCCGTTCGCGGTGTCGGCGGCCGCGATCGCCGCCGGCAATGCTGCCGTCGCAGCGGATAGTTCGCCGGCCAGGTGCGTGCGTTCGGCGCGTAACGCAGATACAAACTCGCTCATCATTTGCCCTCCGTGTTCGAGCCTTGATAGTCCCGCCGTTTACTGCCAGCGTCCCGCCCTTGTGGCAGCGACTTAAGGGCTTCGGCGAAGTACCGAAAGGCGGTGCGTTCGGAGACGCTGTATCGCGCCATCAGCCGATCGCGTAACTCGCCGGTGCCGACACGTTGCCGCAACAGTTCCGCCGCGTAGGCAATCGCGCATTGCCGGTCGAAGGCACGCACAGCGGCGGCCGCGCCGGCGGTCCAAAGCACGCGGCGAATGGCGCCTTCGCCGAGTTCGTCCGCGAGTTCACTCCATTCGTCCGAGTCATTCATGCCGCCGCGGTCAATGCTCGGTCGCCGCTAACTGTTCCTGCAGGTTCGCCGCTAGCGCACGAAGTTCTGCAGTCGCGCGATCCGTTTGGGCCGACAGCATGGCGTGAACCTTGCGCGCGTCAGTCTCGGCGGCCAGCGCGGGGGCAAGCCGCTGCAGGCGTTCGAGCAGCCGGGCCGATATTTCGCGCCGGCCATTTTCGGCGCTCTCGATCAGGCGCTCGGCTTTCTCCCACGGGATCAAGGTCGGCGTTGTCAGTTGCTCGCCGTCCCGCAGCGGTGCGCGGCTCGGGATACTTCGCCGCCAGCAGGCGCAGGCGTTTCGCAACGGCTTCGCGAATCTCGTCTAGCTCCGCATCCAGCAGCGCATGTACCGCTCGGCTCTGCGCGCCGCTCGCGGCCGCCAGGCGCGACGCCAGGCGATCGGGAACCGTTGCCAGCGCCGCCGCGAGCTCGCTGGCAGCGTCGCGCACGGCGCGCCGAACCTCGACGGCTTCGACGAGCTCGCCGCGCTGCCGGTCGCGTTCAAGTTCGGCGAGGTCGGCTGAAACGTCGCCAAGCGCCGCTTCTCGTCAGACCAGGAGCCGCCGGGTCTGGCTTCGGCGCCCGCGTCGGAGGGAGTCGCTGCGGCGGGCGGCGCCGTGGCAGGCGGTGCCGGGGCGGTGCGCCGCTGCCGTTCGTTCGCGGCCAGTCTGCCGGGGGCTGCGACGGCGCGCAGCGCGTCGAGCGCCGCATCGGCCCGGGCTACGTCAATCCGGCCGGCTTCGTCGCGGACAAGCGTGCCGGCCGCGACCAGGCGCAGATGTAACCCGCCGACACGCCCCGATGGCGGGCGTAAGCGCGGGTGCCTAGACGGGTGCCGTTGACCATTGCGTTGACCATTTCAGCCGTTGCAGATTCGTGAGAGTTCGGCGCTGCCTACGCCCGCAAGCGACGGAATGGCCCGGTAGTACCTTGGCACGGTCGGGCGCCGCTGGCACCTGTCCACGCCCGAGGGGTGCGCGGTCGCGCCCGTTCGAGCGTCGCGTTCATGCCGGGCCTCGCGTGGATCGTGATCGCGCACCAGCGGCCGGACCACGGCGCCCGGGTAGACCGTTGCCATCCATGCATGCGTAACGCCGGGCACTACCCAAACCGTGAACGGGTCGCGGCCAGGGCAGCGTGACGTGCCAGTGCCAAAACGGCGCATGAGCAGTCGGAGCAGCACATCCCGTTGGCGACGATGGCGGCTCGCAGTTCGGGCGTAAGTCGTTCGCAGGGGTCCGACCAGCACGCGGCCGGTGCCGGTAGGCTCCACGTCAGCCCGGCGCCCGCGATGCGGTCGAGCAGTTCGAGCGCGGCGGGTGTCATAGCGCGTCAGCCGTCATAGATGCGCCGGCCGGCTTCGGCGGGCGGTCTAGGTTCGTCGCCGTCGCCATTACCGCCAGCCTCCGCGCGTACCCGAAAAGGTTGTCTTTATTGGCGGGGATGGCGGGATTGGATCGCCACCAATAGCGCCAATAGCGCCAGATCAGCGCCAAATGAGAAAAGACATCACTTTTTGGCGGGTGATTCTGTCTGTAATGGTCCGGCGAGTGTCTCTCATGGTCCGCCGGCAGCTCCAAACGCTGCGCTTATCCTTGCCGAAGCCGTGCGTTCTGGCGGTGATCCCGGCGCGCTCGCGGGCTCGATCGCAGGCGCGTGCTCGCTGTAGCCCGGATCGGCCGGCGAGGATCGGCGAGCAGCGCCCGCCGTTCCATCTCGCCGCCGGCTTCGGTCAGGCATTCGCACAACAGGTCGGCGAGGTCGTCGCCCTTGGTCCGTTCGTCGGGGTCGGTCTGCCGCTCCGCCGCGGTCAGAATGTCGAGCGCGCTACCGGCGATCGGTTCGCCCCATTCGATCCGCACGGCCTCCGCGCCGGCCACGTCAACGCGGCGAATGTCGAACCGGAAGCCGCCTTCGTCGGGCCCGAGATTGTTCTTTGCCCGCAGCATGACGCGGCCGCCGCCTTGATCGTCGGGGATGCGCGCCACGGCCAGGACCACGCGCGCCGCGGCCGCGAACGCGAGGGAGCACCCATCCGCTCGATCGGGTTCTTGCCGGCGGTGCCCTTGGAAAAGTGCGTGATGCCGATAACCGCGGCGCCGGTCGTTTCGGCCAGCTTGACCAGCGGGAACAATCCACGGCGCACGTCGCCGTTCGTGTTGAGTTGTACCGCCGCGCACGGCTAAGATTACCGGGTCGATGATGACTAGCCGCAGGTGGGGAATACGCGCCGCGGCCAGCAATAGGTCCGGCATATCGCACGCGGGGTCGAAGGGTCGCCGCTCGCCGTCGCGGGTCACGTCGCCGACGAAATGCACGCGCGACAAGTCGGCCTCATGCGCCATCAGGCGCGGCAGCAACGTGTCGGCGATGCCGTCCTCGCCGGACCAGATCAGCACGTCGCCCGCTTCGGCGCGGGTGCCGTCCGGCCAGCGGCCGGATTGCGTCAAGGTCGCGGCGATCGCGAGCGCGCCCGTAGTCTTTGACGTGCCGGCGGGCCCGGCCATGATTACCAGCTTGCCGCGGGGCAGATAGCCATGCCACAGCCAGCGCACGCGCTCGACGGTCCTGCGGCAGAACATCGGCGCGCAGCACGTCGAGCCCGTCGGCGCCGGTAACGGTTGAGGTTGCAACGGTTGCAACCTGCAGCGCCGCCGCGATTGCCCGCGCTACGGCTGCGCCGCCACGATGTTGCGCCAGGTCGTTAAAGTCGCTCGCGCCGTCCGGCCGATCGCCGCCGAAGTCCGGCCGCGCCAGCAAGGCGCCGGCATCGCGCGCCGCCTGCACGGCCGGCAGCTTCGCCGTTGCCAAGGTCGGCCAGGATCACGACCCGCCGCGCCGCCGGGTAGGATCGGCGCACGGCATCGGCGACCGGCGCCAGATTGCCGCACGAGCGCGCCGCGATCGCCGGGTGTCCGGTTGCCTCGCGCGCGGAAATGACCGTGGCGACGCCTTCGCCTATGAGCAGGGTCAGCCCGGCGCCGTCGCCCTTAGGCATCGCCTGCGCCGCCCAATAGCCGGCGAGCATGGTGCCGCCGGCAAGCGCCGCCTTGCGCCCGGCTTCGTCGATCAATTCGGCGCTGGCGATTGCCGCGCCGATCTTGAGCCGGCGCCACCAATAGCCGCCCGGTGAGCGGTTCGCCGCGGGCCTGCGGCGCGTACCCGAGAATCCGCGCCGCCTCGGGCGCGAGGATCTCGCGCAGGGTGGCAACCGGCGCGACGCGCTTGCGTGCGAGGTAGGGGTGATCGGCGCCGGCCGGTTGCGCCGCCTTCCACAGCGCGGCCGCCTTGGTCGCGGCTTCCGCGTGGCGGCGCACGGCTTCGGCCTTGCGCTCGCGCTCGATCGCGGCGACGCGGGCGCGGTGCGCTGCCTTTTTCGGCGGCCGTGCTCCGGGTGGCGTCTTCGCTGCCACTTTTCCGGCGAGGTCGCTGCGCCGGCAGTCAGGCCGAAGGCGCCGGCCGGGCGGGCGTCGTCGTGGAAAATTACCAGCCCGAATAGTCGCCGCGCTTGCCGTTGCTGGCGAAGCGCCGCAGCTTGCCGTCGCCGTGGATCACGTCCGGCGGGGTGAGCCCGGCCGCGCCAATCGCGTCGCGGAATTGGTCGGCCGTTGTCATTGTCGGCCTCGCTGCGCGTCGATTCGGATCAGCGCGCCATCAATCGCACGGTCGATGCAGCGCCCGCGCCGAATGGCGAGCGTAACGGCGCGGTGTGCCGCGCTGGCGCAGCGCGGGCCGTGGTATTTCGTGAACGCGCGGCCCATCGGGTAGCGCGGCCGGTAGCGCGGCCCGTTCACGATCGGCCCCGCCGGGTGCGCGGCGGTCCCCACATTAACGCGAGGTGGCGCAGCGCGAACGTGCCTTTCGGCGGTTCCCACCGCGGCGGACGCTGCCCGGCTTGACGCCGATTCCCGATGCCTTGAAAATTGCGCGGGTCGGCGGTATTGTGTTTTTGGGACTGCCCGCCAAAGGTTCCCGTTGATTTGCGCCCGCCGCCGGTTCCGCCCGGCGGTTTGCGTTTGATGGGCGGCCCGTTCAAGGTGCCGCCCTTGCCGCTTCAAGTTTGCCGGCGATCCACTTTTGATTCGTCCGAATTCCAAGCGCTCGCGCGCTCGCCGATCTTGATCGGTCGCGGAAATTCGCCCCGGTTGGCGCGCCAGTAAACGCTACTGCGCGGCACGCCGGTCAGGCGTGAAACCTCGGGGAGTTTGAGTAATCGCATTCTTGTCTCCACGGGAAGCCAGCAATCTTTGCTAGCTGCCAGCTATCTTTGCTAGCCGCCAGCAATCGTTGCTGGCGTATGGAGAGAATGCGGTCCCGCTGTCGCAATGAGCCTAGGAAGATTCGATCGAAAAACCGCGCGCCAATCTTCCGAGCAGTTGTGCGGGTGTCAGCCGGACGGCGCGCGTAACTTCCGCACGCTGTCCGCGCCTGTGCCGGCCGTGTCTGTGGCCTTGCGAAATAGGATGGTGTGCAAATCAGCAACGGCCGCGTCGGAAAAGTGGAAGCCTACTGGCGCGCCCAGCTTGTGAAGGTTCAGCAGGGTCGAGCTCCTGCACAAGCGCGCGCAGAAACGTCCGCTGTAGACTTGCGCGACGGTGGCGCGGCTTCGGGCAGTCGCCACCGAACCGGCAATAACCGGACAGACTCGGTTGATTCGTTCAGGTATTTCAAGGCCTGTTCGTCTGTTCCGCCGGACGCCCGCGCCTTGTCGGCGTCGGCAAACCACGGGTCCAGGCAATCGACAAGGCTGCGGGTTTCGCCCGGCCAGCTTCCAGGTCCCCATTAAGCCGCCTCTTAGGCGCAGCAAATGCGCCAATTCTCCCGCTTTCGCCGCGATGGCTTGCGCGAGCCGGTCGGCCTCGCGTTGCGCGTTTCGGCGCGCGACATAATGCGCGCCGTCGCCCCGATATTCCAGAAGGTTCAACACGGATACGAAAATGCGGGCGCGCACCACGTCAAGGCATAGTCGGTCGAATTCGGGCACCACCACTTTGCACAATTCCGGCCATGCGTTGCGGACTTTCGTAACGAGCGCGGCGTGCCTTGCGAGGCGCGTGGGGCTCGGTTTCGTTGCGCCACGCGTCGGAAGGGGCTCGACAAACGCGAGCGCCTGCCGCGCCCACTCTGGCAAAGCGCGCCCAGTAGCACGCTTCGCGGCCGGTGCGTTGACGCGCTCCCGTTCGCCGCTTACCGGGGACCGCTGGGCCTTCCTCATCGCCGGCCGCCGCGCCGGCTGCGCCGCTCGCCGATATGCTCGACGTTCGCGGTCGGCGCCGTTTCGAGAAACTTTGCCCACGCGGCCAGCGCCGCCGATTTCTCGGCCAAGTAATCGTGCTTGTCATAGTGCCGGCCTTGAATTCCGCCGAGCCCGTGCGATTGCAATTGCGCGCGCACGTCCTTGGATACGCCCATCGCGGCCAGCCGGGTTTCGCAGGTGCGCCGAATATCGCGCAATTGGAACGGCTCGCGCACGATACAGCTCGGCTTCCGGCTTGGCCATCAGCGCCGCGGCAATGGCGCCCGCCGCATGCGTGATCGTCGCGGGTTGCAGCGGGGCGCCGCCGCGCGTCGAGAATAGCCACGCGGTTTTCTGCGCTTCGGCCCGCGCAAGGCAGCGCTCCAGGATCGGCAGCGCTGGTGCCGGTAGCGGCAACGTGTGCAACCGCGGCTGCGCGCGCTTGCCCTTCGGATCGCGTAGGCGCAGCGTTGTCGCGTGCAGGTCAACGTCGGCGACGGTCGCGCGCACGAGTTGCGCCGGCCGTTGCCCGCCGAGCAACAGCAGCACCAGCAGCGCGTCGCGCGCGGGCGAGTCGGGCGCCGCCTGTAACTCGGCCCAATACGCGCGCAGTTCCGGCTCGGTCAACGCGCGTTCAAGCGCGCGGTTGTATTTCGCAAGGCTCGCCGTTGTCGCCACGGGGTTTGACTCAATGGCGAACGGTGCGAGCGCGGCCGGCGCGTCCGGGTCGTCTAGCGCGCCCGCGCCGAGCGCAAAGGCGGCCCGCAGGTAACTTCGCCAGCTTCGCTGCCGTCCGGCCCTTGCCGGCCTCGGTGAGCGTTTGCAGCATGGCGACAACATCGCGCTTGCTTACCGCATTCGCCGGCATCGCCGCGGTTGCCGGGTGCGCCGTGGTTACATGGTTCGCGAAAATGTTTGCTGCATCGCCCGCGCTTTGCTTGCCTTGCTTTCGCAGGTGTGCAACGTAGGCGTCGAGTAATCGCGCCAGCGTGTATTGCCCGGCCGCGGCTGCGGCGGCCAGCGCGGCACGTTGCGCCAGTTCTGCCGCCGCTTGCTCGGCAGCCCGACGCGCGGCCTCGCGCTCCAGGTGCGCCCGCACGTCGCGCGATTCGGGGGCGCGGTAGAGCGCGGCCTTGTTCGCGACTTCCTCGCGCGCTTGGGTCAGGGTGAACGCGCCGGCCGCCTTTTCCGCAGTAAACGCGCCGAGCGCGATGCGCGCCTTCGTGCCGTCCGGCTTGGAATATCGCCAGTACCAGCGCGGAGTGCCGTTCGGATGGACGTACAGTTGCAGCCCGCCATGCGATCGCGGCACAGCGCCATCGGCAACCCAAATCGCGCGCCCGGTCTTTTTGGCGCGCTTGCGCGCCGCGCGGATGCCTGTATCGGTGAGGATTTTTCGCGCCGCCATGGGTGCCCCTTCGCTGGTCCGTTGTTCCCGAATTCGGCCCGTTTGCCACTTGTTTGCCACTTTGGGGCCTAGATACAGCTAGACCTTACCATGCCTAGCTCAACAACGGATAGCAGGGAATCGCTGTATTTACAGCGGAAAGATAGAAGGCGGGGGTCTGGTGAAGTCTAGCGAAATCGGGAAAACGCGGACTTTTAATCCGTTGGTCACTGGTTCGACCCCAGTACGCCCTACCAGGAAAAACAAGGGGTTGGCGTTTCACAGCGCCGGCCCCTTTGGTTTTTGGGGATCGGTATAGTCCGCCGGTGTCGGTATCGGCACTGCCCCCTGCTCGCCAGTAGACGCGATAGGATGGCACAACGGATCTGCGCGGGTCTTGTTGTTAACGGGGTCGTAAATCCGCGTCATTTTGGGGATGGGCGCGGATTGACCGCGCGCGCTCTGACGCCGGCAAGAACACGGCGCCGTTGCGGCCAGTCAAGCTCGAGACTGAGCCAGCGCAGCGCGTGCTCCGCAAGAGACTTCGGGGACCGGTCGGAACTGTCCAACTCTAAGCCACGCATCGGCAATGGCACGGGACGATCGTAGCGATATCGGTCGATCTCCCAGCGCGACAGCCGAAGGTCGTCGAGAAAATCGCCGCGCTGCTCGAGACGGCTTCGTACGACTTCAGGGGACGCATGTGTCCGGATGAGGAGGAAACGCGCCGGATCCAGACTCGCAACCGTGCGGAGAAATTGCGGAGGGTCTGCAAGTTCATGCGTCATCGGCGCGATGAACAAGACGCTGCGCTCAAACGAAACAATCTTCCGGACTTGGTCCAGCAAACAGGAGTACTGCGCGTCCCGCAGCGTACGCAGATTACCGTTCTCAGCGGCGGTCGTAAGGCTCAGGCGATTCACCGTCAGTGCCGCCTGGACCAAGGGCCGTGTCACAGTGTCAATGTCTAGATACGCGAAATCGCTTGGCAAACACTGGTAAATCATTGCACCGAGCTTGGACTTTCCGGTGCCCGGAAGTCCGGTCAAAGCAATCACGGTCGGGCGCATAGTAAATCGAGCGACGTATGATGATGCGTATTGACGTCCGTCAAGGTGCCGCACTTCCGTACGCCTTGTCGTCCTCGGCTCACCAATGATAATTCCTCGCGCCGCCGACGTCATCCGAGGCCGATGAGCGAGGTTAGAGCTTTGCCTTTGTAGTGTGCAATAGCGACCAATCTCCGAATTGTCTATCGTGAATTATCTATCGAGATGTGCACGCCGGAGGGCGCGACAGCCACGATGGCAATCGTCTGGTGTACGTCCTGACCCAGATAGCGAAGGTGTCAGAGCTGACCGAGATCGAGCGGCGGTTGATTACACTGGAGGCAAAGCGGGCGAGTTGCCTGCACCGCGTCGGCCCTGATTCAGTGTCTCTGACCGGACGAAGCCATGTGAAAACTCTTTGAATTGGCCACGGTCAGACTCGGCAGATCGACCTGACGGAATGTTTGATGAGCCGGATCATCGAGGC
>CAVYID010000007.1:0-213478 GCA_963768535.1 uncultured beta proteobacterium
GCGGACCAGTATCCCGGCCACCTTGCCATGCGCCCGGGCCACCGCTGCCACGCGGTCGAGCGCGTCGATGAAGGCCGGGTGGGTGAACTCGCCCGGGATCCCCATCTCGTGGCTGAGGTCGGCCGGGCCCACGAACAGCACATCGACGCCATCGATGGCCGCCAGCTCGTCGACGGCCACCACGGCCGTCCGCGACTCGACCTGGAACACGCCGAGCACCCGCTCGTTGAGGTTCCTCAACTGGGCGTGCGGCACGGTCGAGTACCGGGCACCGCGCGTGCCCGCGGCCACGCCCCGGATCCCATCGGGCGGATACCGCATCCAGGACAGGGTCTCGCGCATCGCCCCTGTCGTCTCGAGGCGAGGGATCATCAGGCCATCCGCCCCTAGATCCAGGATCCTCCCCACGCGCATTCGCTCGCTGGACACGACCCGCACGACGGCCGCCGTGGGAGTCGTGCCGCCGAGCGTCGGCGTATCGGCGACGTTGCCGGGGATCGACAGCGCGCCGACGGACAGGCTGGCGCCGGCGCCGATGAGCGTCTGGCTGGCTTTGAACGCATAGGCGCCCGCGGTCGTGCCGCTGCCCTTGGCCACGTGGATGAAGGCGCCGACGGCTGGTCCGGCGCCCGCAAGGGCGGTTCCCAGTCCGTTGGCGGCCGAACCCAGGTCGAGGAACGGCGTGTTCGAGCGGCCGTCATGCGTCGCTGCGCCCGAGGCGTTGTCGACGAACCAGACCACGCTGGAGATGTTCAGCGTGACGGTCGCGGTTCGCGCCACGCCGTTGGCGGTGCCGGTGTAGACATAGGTATCGCTGCCCGCCGCCTGGCCAACCGGAGGCGTATAGGTGAACTTGCCGTCCGCATCGATCGTGATCAGGCCGCCGCCGGTGGTCGCCGCATTCGTCACCGTCGTGACGATGATCGGGACGTCCGCCGTGTCATTGGCGAGGAGCGCGGTTGGACTGGCGGTGAACGGCGTGGCCGGCGCCGACTGGCCCGCGGCGACCAGCTGCGTGTTGCCGACGACGCTGTAGGCCTCGCCAACGAGATTCGGCCCGACGCCGAACGACTGTTGCACCTGGGGCGCCGGCAGATAGGCGGCGTTGCCGGCCTGGTTGGCGTTGATCGTGCAGGTTCCCGTGCCGATGAAGGAGACCGTCGAGCCCGCGACCGAGCAGACGGTCGTCGCCGAGGCATCGATCGTGAATGCCACCGTGAGTCCCGACGTCGCCGTCGCAGCGACGCCGTAGGTGGCGCCCTGGTAGACCGCCGCGGCGGGCGCCGCGGAGGTAAAGGCGACGGTCTGCGTGGCCTTGACCGCGAACGACTGCTGGACCTGCGCTGCCGCCTCGTACGTGCCATCGCCCGGCTGGTCGGCGTTGATCACGCACGTCCCCGCGCCGATGAAGGACACCGTCGAGCCCGCGATCGAGCACACGCCGGCGGCGGAGGCATCGATGGTGAAGCCGACCGCGAGTCCCGAGGTCGCGGTCGCCGTCACGCCATACGTCGGTCCGCCGACGAGCGCGTCGGATGGCGCGGACGAGGTGAAGCTGATGGTCTGGCCCGCCTTGCCGACCGCGAACGACTGCTGTGCCTGCGGCGCTGCGTCGTAGTTGCCGTCACCGGCCTGGTCGGCGTCGATCACGCAGGTGCCGGCGCCGATGAACGACACGATCGACCCGGCGATGGAGCACACGCCCGTCGCCGAGGCGTCGATGGTGAACGTCACCGGATTGCCCGACGCGCCGCCGGTTGCCGTCACCGTGTAGGTCGGGCCGCCCACCGCCGCCGCGACCGGCGCCGCCGACGTGAAGCTGATGGCCTGGCTGCCCTTGCCGACCGCGAACGACTGCTGCGCCTGCGGCGCCGCGTTGTAGTTCCCGTCGCCGCCCTGATCGGCATCGATGATGCAGGTGCCGGCGCCGATGAACGACACCGTGGCGCCCGCGATGCTGCAGACCGCGGCAGCCGCCGGATCGACGGTCAGCGTCACCGTCAGGCCCGAAGACGCGGTTGCCGTCACGCTGTACGTCGGGCCTCCGACGATCGCCGCAACCGGGGCCGCGGAAGTGAACGAGATCGACTGATCCGCCTTCCCGACGGCGAACGACTGCTGGGCCTGCGGCGCCGGATTGTATTGGGCGTCGCCGGCCTGGTTGGCGTCCACCACGCAGGTGCCGACACCGATGAACGACACCGTGGACCCGGCAATCGAGCAGACGGTGCTCGCTGCCGCGTCGATCGTCAGCGCGACCGGCAGCCCGGACGTGGCGGCGGCCGAGACGTCGTACGTCGGGCCGCCGAATATCGCGCCGGCCGGCGCCGTCGACGTGAAGCCGATCGACTGCGCGCTCTTCACCTTCACGTCGGCGCGGAAATAGACGCGGAAGGCGCCGGGATCGACGGCCCCAAACGCGGCGGACATGTCGGTGCCCGGCGGCGCGTCGCCGATGTCGTCCATGGCCAGCGGCGGCACGCCGTTCCAGTCGTTGATGAGCCCGTCGAGGACGATGGCCGCCCACGTGGAAGTGGTCAGGAACACCGCCAGCGCCGCGACGACCAGCACCAGGTGCGCGCGGTGGCGCCGCAGCACGAACAGCGCCGCGCCGCTCAGCAACGCCGCCAGGAGCAGCAGCCCGAGATCCGTCAGCGCGGGGATCGGCCCCGGCGTCCGGCCCAGGAAGAACGTGATCGGCGGTCCGCCGAAGGTGTCGTCGGTGCTGACGAGCACGTCGCTGCCGATCGCCGGGTCCTGATAGACGAATCCCAGCCGGTAGGTGCCGTAGGTCTGCGCCGTGGTGAAGAACGTCTCGATGACGTCGTAGCCGTCCACACCCTGCCCGAGGCCGACGTTCCAGCCGCCGGGGCTGACCAGCGTGGGAGGACCGAGCGTGTTCGTCGCCGGCGCCACGCATTGCCGCTGCGTGACGACGCCGACGGAGGGCGGCGCGGTCGTCGGATCGACGACCGTGTCGAGCACCCACTCGACGCCGGCGAAACTGCCACCGGGCACCGGCACCGTGCAGCCGGTGGCGCTGTCGTTGTCGCTGTCTATCAGGACCTGAAGCTGCGCCGCGCTCGAACCGAGCGCAATGCAGAACAGCGCCAGGCATGCGAGCCCCTGCCGCAGCCTGCGGGTCGTCATTGCACGTGCCGTCATGATCGCCTGTCCTCTCCCCGGCGCAGGCACGCTTGCGTCGGCGGCGCACGCCCAGGCTGCCGCCATCCATTGTGCTTGCGACCGCGACGGTACGCCGAATGCGTGCCCCGCGGTACGTCCGCGACATTACTCGCAACCACGAAATTCAACAACAACTTCAGTTGCGTCAGCTTCCGGATACGCGAGCAAGTCCTTTCGCGCGCGGACCGAACCCCGGCGGCAGCCACGGCGGATCTCGATCGCCGCGCATGCCGGCAGCAGTTCGGCGCCGTTTGATGGTGGCGAGCGCCGGAACACCGGCGGCGCGCCCGTCGATGGACGGCCGATGGCGACGTCCGCCAAGTCACGCCGACACATGGGGGCGGGCGCGATCGTCGTCCGCCATTACCCATGCGGAGTATCCCCCCAACCCCATCCCGGTTATAGACACACCGGGCCGGTATTTGTGATAAAACAAAGGCGTTCCTTCGGCATCGATGCACGGCGCGCCGCTCCCACGCGCGCCGCCGGCGGTCGCCACGGACGACCCGGATATCCTGCCGAATGCCCTCCACTCCGCTCCACGATCCGCTCGCCCCGCCCGCCCCCGGCGCGACTGCCGAAACGCGGGTCACCACGTGCTACATGTGCGCCTGCCGCTGCGGCATCCGCGTGCACCTGCGCGACGGCGTGGTCCGCTACATCGACGGCAATCCCGATCACCCGCTCAATCAGGGCGTGATCTGCGCCAAGGGCTCGTCGGGGATCATGAAGCAGTACTCGCCGGCCCGGCTCACCAAGCCGCTGAAGCGCAAGCCCGGCAGCGACCGCGGCGCCGGCGAGTTCGTCGAGATCGCGCTGGGACGAGGCGTACGCCATGCTGGAGGACCGGTTGCGCAAGATCCGCGCGACCGATCCGAAGAAGTTCGCGCTGTTCACCGGCCGCGACCAGATGCAGGCGCTGACGGGCCTGTTCGCCCGCCAGTTCGGCACGCCCAACTACGCCGCCCACGGCGGCTTCTGCTCGGTGAACATGGCCGCCGGGATGATCTACACCATCGGCGGCTCGTTCTGGGAGTTCGGCGGCCCGGACCTCGAGCGCGCCAGGCTGTTCGTCATGATCGGCACGGCCGAGGATCATCACTCCAATCCGCTGAAGGTCGCGATCTCGAAGTTCAAGCGCGGCGGCGGGCGCTTCATCTCGATCAACCCGATCCGCACCGGCTATTCGGCGATCGCCGACGACTGGCTGCCGATCAAGCCGGGGACCGACGGCGCGCTGCTGCTCGCGCTGATCCACGAGCTGATCGCGCTCGGGCTCTACGACCGCGAGTTCCTGGTCCGCTACACCAACGCCGGCCAGCTCGTGAACATGGACGCGGCCAACGACGAGTTCGGCATGTTCGTGCGCACCGAGGTGCCGGAGGAGGAAGGCTGCTTCGATCCGCAGAACAAGCTGTGGTGGGATCGCGCGACCGACCGGCCGGTGATCACGCACAGCCCGGGCTCCGACCCGTTCCTGCTCGGCGAATTCAGGCTCTCCGACGGCACCGCGGTGAAGCCGGCGTTCCAGCTGTTGAAGGAGCGCGTCGAGGACTACACGCCCGAGTGGGCGTCCGGCATCACCGGCATCCCCGCCGAGGCGATCCGGCGGCTCGCGCACGAGATGGGGATCACCGCGCGCGACGAGAAGATCGAGCTGCCGATCCCGTGGACCGACACCTGGGGCAACGAGCACGAGACGGTCACCGGCAACCCGGTGGCGTTCCACGCGATGCGCGGCCTCGCGGCGCACTCCAACGGCTTCCAGACCATACGTTCGCTGGCGATCCTGATGACGCTGCTCGGCACCATCGACCGGCCGGGCGGCTTCCGCCACAAGGCGCCGTTCCCGCGCCCGATCCCGCCCTGCGCCAAGACACCCAACACGCCGCTCGCGATCCGCCCGAACACGCCGCTCGACGGCCTGGCGCTGGGCTGGCCGGCCGAGCCCGACGACCTGTTCGTCAACGACGACGGCACCCCGGTGCGCATCGACAAGGCGTTCTCGTGGGAATACCCGCTGTCGGTGCACGGGATGATGCACAACGTCATCACCAACGCCTGGCGCGGCGATCCGTACCCGATCGACACGCTGCTGATCTTCATGGCCAACATGGCGTGGAACTCGACGATGAACACCGTCGAGGTGCGCCGGATGCTCAACGACAGGCACGCCGACGGACGAGCCGGCGAGTACAAGATCCCGTTCCTCGTCGTCTGCGACGCGTTCCAGTCGGAGATGACGGCGTTCGCCGACCTGGTGCTGCCGGACACGACCTACCTCGAGCGCCACGACGTGATGTCGATGCTCGACCGGCCGATCTCCGAGTTCGACGGGCCGGTCGACGCGGTGCGCATTCCGGTGCTGCCGCCGACCGGCGAGTGCAAGCCGTTCCAGGAAGTGCTGATCGAGCTCGCGGGCCGCGCTTGAGCTTACCCGCGTTCGTGCGCCGCGACGGCACGCGCAAGTTCCGCGACTATCCCGACTTCATCGTCAACTACGAGACCGACGCCGGGCTCCGGCATCGGCTTCCTCGCCGGCTGGCGCGGCAAGGGCGGCGAGAAAGTTCATGCGCGGCGAGCCGAACCCGCGGCAGTGGGAGATGTACGCGCAGAACAACTGCGTGTTCCACCACAAGCTGCCGCCGTTCCTACCAGTACATGCGCAACTGGAACAAGGGCTACCTCGAATGGTCGCAGCGCACGCGCATCCAGCGCTACGCCGAGCCGATCCTGATCCACCTCTATTCGGAGGTGCTGCAGAAGTTCCGCCTCGCGGCGCAGGGCAAGGGCATCTCGCGCAAGCCGCCCGAGCACCTGAAGGCGAGGCTCGCGACCTATTTCGATCCGCTGCCGTTCTACTACGAGCCGCTGGAGACGCAGGCGTCGGACCTGGCGAAGTATCCGCTCAGCGCGGTGACGCAGCGGCCGATGGCGATGTACCACTCCTGGGATTCGCAGAACGCGTGGCTGCGCCAGATCCACGCGCACAACTACCTGTTCGTCAATCCGCATGGTCGCGCGCGCCGCCGGCATCGACGACGGCGGCTGGATGTGGGTGGAGTCGCAGTGGGGCAAGGTGCGCTGCATGTGCAGCTACTCGGAGGCGGTCGAGCCGGGCACGGTGTGGACCTGGAACGCGATCGGCAAGGCGCCGGGCGCTTGGCGCCTCGCCCCGGACGCCAACGAGTCGCAGCGCGGCTTCCTGCTCAACCACCTGATCAGCGACGAGCTGCCGGTCGCGGGAAGCGACTCGCGGATCTCCAACTCGGACCCGGTCACCGGCCAGGCGGCGTGGTACGACGTGCGCGTGCGCATCTTCAAGGCCGAAGCCGGCGAGCCGGAGGCGACGTCGCCGCAGTTCGCGGTGCTGCCGGCGGCGCCGGGCACCGGCGCGACGGGGCGCTGGCGGGCGTACTTCGCCGGCCGCGGAGAGCGTTGATGAACGGCCACATGGACCGGGAGCGGGGGCGCACGCGATGACCCAGCTCGCCCTGGTCATCGACCTCAACGTGTGCGTCGGGTGTCACGCCTGCGTCACCAGCTGCAAGGAGTGGAACACCTCCGGCAGCGCGGGGCCGCTCGCCGACTTCGATCCCTACGGCAAGGATCCGACCGGCACCTTCTTCAACCGCGTGCAGACCTTCGAGGTGGGCGAGTACCCGAACACGCAGACGGTCCATTTTCCGAAGTCGTGCCTGCATTGCGAGGACCCGCCCTGCGTCCCCGTGTGCCCGACCGGCGCGTCGTACAAGCGGGCGGAGGACGGCATCGTGCTGGTCGACGCCGACAAGTGCATCGGCTGCAAGTACTGCGCCTGGGCCTGCCCCTACGGCGTGCGCGAGCTCGACGAGAAGAGCAAGGTGATGACCAAGTGCACGCTGTGCGTGGACCGGATCTACGACGCCGCGCTGCCCGAGCGCGACCGCCGGCCGGCCTGCGTGATGGCCTGCCCCACCAGCGCGCGGCTGTTCGGCGACATCCACGATCCGGAATCGGTGGTCTCCGTCGCGATCCGCGAGAGCGCGGGCTACCCGCTGATGCCGGAATGGGGCACCCACCCGGCGAACCACTACCTGCCGCGGCGCAAGACCGCGATGCACATCCACGTGGACGAGCTCGAGCGCGCCGACAATCCGCTCAAGGTCGACGGGCTGCTGCCGAAGCCGGCGAAGTCCGAGCCCTCGCTCGACGACGTCATGTCGTGGTAGGCCCCGGCGAATTCCATGCGTCCCAACCTTTCCGTGCTGCTGCTGACGACGCTGATCGGCGCCGGCCAGGGGCTGTTCCTGGCGCTGGTCACCGTCGAGCTGTTTGCGCTGTTCGGCCTGCTGCCGCCGCAAAGCGGGCAC
This sequence comes from uncultured beta proteobacterium, assembly GCA_963768535.1. Classification (GTDB taxonomy): domain Bacteria; phylum Pseudomonadota; class Gammaproteobacteria; order Burkholderiales; family Casimicrobiaceae; genus CAIWHR01. The sequence continues at coordinate 7,539 of CAVYID010000007.1, forward strand.
TGGTTCTACGCGCAGGGCAGCGTGATCGCGCTGGCGCTGCTGGCCGGCGGGCTCGTCGCGTCGTTCTTCCACCTCGGCCGGCCGGAGCGCGCGTGGCGCTCGGCGGCGCGCTGGCGCACGTCCTGGCTGTCGCGCGAGGTGATCGTGCTGCCGGCGCTGATGGGGGTGATCTTCCTGTACGGGGCGGCGCATATCCTCGACTGGCGGGTGCTGCTGGCGACGCTGCCGTCGGGCGCCGCGATCGGGGCCACCGTCGTCCTCGGCGCCGCCGGGACAGTGCTCGCGTTCGCGCTGTTCCTCTGCACGGCGATGATCTACGCCAGCCTGCCGTTCCTGCGCGAGTGGGCGAGCCCGCTGACCGTGGTCAACTACACGCTGATGGGCAGCGCCTCGGGCTTTACGCTGGCCGCCGCGTTTGCGGCGGGGTTCGCGCCCGACCTGCCGCGGTTCTATGCCGCGTGGGCGCTGGTCCTGACGCTGCTCGCGCTCGTCGCCCGTGTGGCGTCGCTGATCCGCAATCGCCGGTTGCGCCCGAAATCGACGCTGCAGACCGCGCTGGGGATCAAGCATCCGCGCATCGAGCAGAAGTCGCAGGGCTTCATGGGCGGCTCGTTCAACACCCGGGAGTTCTTCCACGGCAGGCCGGCGTCACGGGTGCGCGCGGTCCGATGGGGATTTCTCGGCGGCGCGTTCCTGCTGCCGGTGCTGATGCTCACTGCGTTCCTCGCGGGGTCATCGGCGGCACTGCTGCTGCCCGCGTTCGTCGTTCAGTATGCCGGGCTTCTGGCCGAGCGCTGGTACTTCTTTGCCGAGGCCAACCATCCGCAGAACCTCTACTACCAGGCGCTGGCGTGAGCCTGCCCGGACTCGGAACCTTTTTTTGCCTGTAAAATCGATGGTTATAACGTCAGACCGGAATGGCATGAAGCGCGGCGCGGCTCACGCGATCGCAGGTCCGGCATTGGAGGAGAGCTAGAGCATGGCACTGGTCAATCCGCACGGCGGCGGCGAGCTGCGGCCGCTGCTCCTCGCCGGCGAGGCGCTCGCCACCGAGCGCGCGCGCGCCGCAACGCTGCCCCGGCTCGCCGTCAGCTCGCGCGAGAAGGGCGACATCATCATGCTCGGCATCGGCGGGTTCACCCCGCTGCCGGGATTCATGACGCACGCCGACTGGCAGGGCGTGTGCGACGGCATGAAGACGGCGAGCGGCCTGTTCTGGCCGATCCCGATCACGCTGTCGGCCGGGCGGGTGGCCGCCGATGCGATCGGCACCGGCAGCGACGTCGCGCTGATCGATCCCGACAGCGGCGAGGTGCTGGCCACGCTGACGGTGACCGAGAAATACGCGATCGACAAGGCGCACGAGTGCGCCACCGTGTTCCGGACCACCGATCCCGCGCACCCCGGCGTCAAGCTGGTGATGGAGCAGGGAGAGGTGAACCTCGCCGGTCCGATCCGGGTGCTGTCGACCGGGGACTTCGCGGACAAGTACGGCGCGCTGTTCATGACCCCGGCCGAAACGCGGGCGCTGTTCACGTCGCTCGGCTGGTCGCGGGTGGCCGCGTTCCAGACGCGCAATCCCATGCACCGGTCGCACGAGTACCTCGCCAAGGTGGCCATCGAGGTCTGCGACGGCGTGCTGATCCACTCGCTGCTCGGCGCGCTGAAGCCCGGCGACATCCCGGCGGAGGTGCGCACCCGCGCCATTTCGGTGCTTGCCGAGCGCTACTTCGTTCAGAAGACCGTCGTGCAGGCGGGCTACCCGCTCGACATGCGCTACGCCGGCCCGCGCGAGGCGCTGCTGCACGCGCTGTTCCGCCAGAACTACGGCTGCTCGCACCAGATCGTCGGCCGCGACCATGCCGGCGTCGGCAGCTACTACGGCCCGTTCGACGCGCACCACATCTTCGACCAGATCCCGAAGGACGCGCTCGAGACGCAGCCGCTGAAGATCGACATCGCGTTCTGGTGCTACAAGTGCGGCGGCATGGCGTCGGGCCGGACCTGCCCGCACCCCGACGCCGACAGGCTGCAGGTCTCCGGCACGCAGCTGCGCAAATCGCTGTCCGAGGGCCTCGACGTGCCGCCAGAATTCAGCCGCCCGGAGGTGCTCGCGATCCTGCGCGAGTACTACGCGGACATGGATGCGTCGAAGAACGCCGGAGCAAAGCCGGCCAGCCATCCGCCAGGGTGACCGGCCGGCACGACAGAACCGCGGATCAACCGGTCCGGGAGCAGGTGGCCCCCGCCGTGCGCCTGGAGGCGCGCGCGCTCTTGACTTCGCCGACCGGCGCGGCACCGAGATTCTGCTTTGCGAACTGGACGAAGCTGCTCACCAGCTGCGGATGAATCCGCTCCTTGGGATAGATGACCGACATCTTGCGGATCAGGCGCGGCGCGAGCGGAACCTGCACCAGCTGCCCGAGGCGGATCTCGTTGACGACGGTCGCGCGCGACATGATGGCGAACCCCAGCCCGGTGGCGACCAGCCCCTTCAAGGCCTCCGGGCTGCCAAGCTCCATCACGCGCTGCAGGCCGTCCGGCGCGACGCCCGCCTCCTGCAGGTAGTGATCGATGACCTCGCGCGTGCCGGACCCGGGCTCGCGGCTGATATTGGCGTAGCGCGTGAGCGACTCGGGCGTCGCGGCCTTGAGCTTCGCCAGCGGGTGCGACGGCGCGCACGTTACCTGCAGCTCGTCCTCGCAGCAGACTTCCGTCGCAAGCAGGGCAAGACGCGAGTCACCTTCGATGAAGCCGAGGTCCAGGCTGCGCTCGGCGACGCGATTCTGCACCGCTTCCGAGTTGGCGACGAAGAGCCGCGGGACGACGGCCGGAAAGCGCGCCTTGAATGCGCCCAACACCCGGGGCAGCAGGTAATCCGCGATCGTCGTGCTGGCGCCGATGAGGAGCGGTCCTCCGCGCTGTCCGCTCATCTCCTGCAGCCGGCTATCGAGCTCGGCCGAGACCTCGAGGATGCGCTCGACGTACTCCAGGGCCAGGTTGCCCGCGGCAGTGAGCGAAATGCGCCCGTGCCCGCGATCGAACAGGCGCGTATTGAATTGCTCCTCGAGCTGGCGAATCTGGGACGTGACCGCCGGCTGGGTCATGAACAGCGCCTCCGCCGCCTTGGTGAAGGAGAGGTGCTTTGCGACCGCGTGGAATACCTGGAGGCGGCGATCCGCCATCGCTCCGTCCGGAGAGTAGTCGACCGTTCCGCATTGAAGCACAAAGCCGGCCGGCCGCAAAGAATCTGCCCGAGCACGGCCTCGCGCGCCGTGCGATGCCCGCGCGATCGGGCTCACCGACGCGACGGCATTGCCCCTACGGCTGTTTCGGCGTCTTGTATTCGACTTCCTTCTGGAACGGCTTCCAGACCGTTTCGTATCCGACAAATCCCTTTTCGTTCGGCGCCATCGGACGCGTTGTATAGAAGGGCGTATGACCGTCGGGAACTTTGGTAACAGGTTTTTGCTCGCTCATGAGTCACCTTTCTTGTCGCGGAGGAGGGATTGTAAGTGCAAATGACCCACGCCGAAACCTGCCCGATGCCGTTCAACTCGGGACACTACACAGGTTTCATGAGTGACGGGTCGACATCCGCGCTCGCGATGATCGCCTCGCCCACTCTTGTCTCTTCATCGGTTGCATCGCGCACGGTGAGTATCTCGAGCGCAAAGACGACCGCTCGGCCGCAAAGCGGATTGTTGCCATCGACCGTCAACGTGTCGTCGTCCATCTGCGTCACGAGAAAGCTGCGGGTCTGACCCTTGTCGCTTTCCATGAGGATGGAGGTGCCGACATGCCGATACTCCTCGGGGATGTTCTCGATGCGATCGGTGAAGACCAGCGACTCGTCTCTGGGACCGAAGATCTGATTGCCATCGATCGGCACTTCGATCACGTCGCCAACGGACCTGCCCTCCAGCTCCCTATGGACGGATGGGGCCAGAATTTCATTGTGTCCGTGAACATAGCCCAACGGGAATTCGACCCGGGTGAGGACATGTCCCGATTTCTTGTCGGTCACCTTGTAGGTCAGTTCGACGAACTTGCCGTCCTGGATGGTTTCACTCATGTCGAATCCGAACGAACCGCTCAGAAGATGGATGCGCCGAAGATCTTGACCGCTCCGTCTTCATGACCGAGGACGAGCCGGCCAAGCCACTCGCCTTGCTTCTTGGTGCTCCGCTGCCGGTAAAGAACCGTCACATGTTCGCCACGGCGGATGATGCCGAGCGCGTCGACGTCTTCGGACAGGCTTCTCGCCAGTTCGCTGTTCGCGAACTGGTGGCCCGCCACCACTTGATTCATGGCAAGCGCCAGGGAACTGGAGAAGTTCCTTACGAAATCCCCGTACTTGCCTTCGTTCGAATGCTTGACGAGGTCGCGCCACAGGGGGTCGGCAATGGCCCGGATCGCCTCATCGGTGTATTCGACGATGTTCACGCGCGGCTATCCGCGGCCGGAAGAGAGCAGCCTCACGACAGAGCGCACGACAGGCGAACATGCCGGCCCCTCTTCCGCCGGGCAGACGGTCGACGCGAGCTTCTTCCAGGGGAGATTGCTACTCGTCATCTGAAACCAGATGATAACAGGGCGCCTTCTCCATCGTGTATTCGCCGGTTTCCGGATCGCGACGGGAAACGGTCAGCACGTGCCAGTTCTCGTCGTCCACCTTCATGGCGTCGCCCCGGTAGTAGTAACCCGGCCAACGGGTCTCCTTGCGGAACAGCGTGTGCTGCGTGACGCACTCCGCGGCGCGATGACGGTGCTTCAATTCCCACGCACGAAGCAATTCGTGAACATCCTCGGCGGCCAGTTTCTCGAGGTCTTCCTCCATGATCGCGAGCTTCTTGAGACCGATATTCAGGAGCTTCTCGTTGGTCATGTAGTTGACGGTCACGCCGCCGCAATACTCGTCCATCAGCTTCTGCAGGCGGTCCAGGCCCTGCTTGGGATTGATGTAGTGCGGGTTGACGCTGCCCGCCACAATCGCGTTGCGGTAGGTCTTGTAGTGCTCCATGGGCTTGTAGATCTCGCTCCTGCGGCGGTTGATCTGCTCATCGGATACGACAATGCCTTCGGCCTTTCCGTCGTCGATGTACTTGCAGGCGGCCTTCGCGGCGAGACGACCCTCGGTGAACGAGCCGGACGAAAAGGCGTGCGGCGTGCCGCCGACCGCGTCGCCGGCGCCGAACAGGCCCTCGATCGAGGTCATGCGGTTGTAGCCCCAGAAATACTCGGGAGGGGACACGTCCTCGGGCCCCGAGCACCAGGCACCCGAGCCTGTCGCGTGGGAGCCCATGACGTAGGGCTCGGACGTGGTCAACTCGGGATTCTCGTTCTTCGGATCCACATCGGTAGCGGCCCACAGTACCGCCTGGCCGACGGTCATGCCGAGGAAGTTCTCCCAGCCGACCTCTTCCAAATGGGGATCCTGGAATGCCTTCATGGTCACCATGTGAATGGGGCCGCGGCCGGCATTCACTTCACTGATGATGCAATGGTTGCGCAGGCAGGTCGGGATCGGCCGGTGCGTCAGGTGCGACGCTTCCGGATCGAGATACTCCTTGCCGACCATCTGCTGAAGCGCAGGGAACCACTTGGATTCGTATTCCTCGCCCAGGCAATTCTGCGTATAGGTCTTCAGGTGCAGGAAGTAGGCGCCGACCGGGCCGTAACCATCCTTGAAGCGCGCCAGCACGATGCGATTCTCCATCTGCGTCATCTTGGCGCCGGCGTCGATCATGAGTCCATAGGCCGACGCGGACGACCAGGGCGCATACCAGGTGCGGCCGGAACCTTCGCCCACCGAACGCGGTTTGAAGATGTTGGAGGCGCCGCCGGCGCCGCAGATCACGGTCTTGGACTTGAAGACGTGGTAGTTGCCGGTGCGGACGTTGAAGCCGACGGCGCCCGCAACCCGGTTCTCCTTGCTGTCATCCATCAGCAGGTGGGTGACGCAGATGCGGTTGAAGACCTTGTCCGCCGATTTCTTGGCGGCCTCGGCCACGATGGGCTTGTAGGACTCGCCGTGAATCATTATCTGCCATCGCCCTTCACGCAGATAGCGCCCGGTTTTCGGGTCCTTCATGATGGGCAGGCCCCACTCCTCGAACTGATGCACCGTGGAGTCGACGTGACGGGCCATGTCGAACAGCAGGTCTTCCCGCACCATCCCCATCAGGTCGATGCGGGCGTAGCGGACATGGTCCTCCGGCTTGTTCTCGCCCCAGCGGGTGCCCATGTAGCAGTTGATGGCGTACAGACCCTGGGCGACGGCACCGGAGCGATCGATATTGGCCTTCTCGGCAATGACGATCTTCTTGTCCTGACCCCAGAACCTGGCCTCCCAGGCGGCACCGGTGCCGCCAAGGCCTGCACCGACGACCAGAATATCGATACCGTCTTCGACGATCGTTTCGTAAGCCATCAGTAGTACACCCCTTGCTTCATCTTGAGACCGGCGGACTGAAGCGTATGCAGGCCGCCGTCATCCATGCGGATATACTTCGGCTCGCTGTACAGCAGATGCCCGTCGCGCATTTCCTTGCTCGGTCCGGGAACATCCGCGAGCTTGGGGATCGCCGTTCCCCAGGGCTTGGTGGTGATGGGCGACAGGAAGTTCTTTTCCGTACCGTTGCGGAACTTGATCCTCCAGGCGATCGTGCCTTTCTCCTCGTCGCGGTGGACGCGAACGCTGTGACCGAGCGGGGCAAAGTCGGCATATCCGCGCACATCGATCGCATGCTGCGGGCAGGCCTTGACGCAGGAGTAGCACTCCCAGCACATGTTGGGCTCGATGTTGTAGGCCCGACGGTACGTCTTGTCGATGTGCATGATGTCCGATGGACATATGTCGACGCAATGTCCACATCCGTCGCACCTTGTCATGTAGACGAAGGTAGGCATTGTTCCGGCTCCTTGGCTGGTCCAGAAGAACGGTGGGCTGCTTGTCAATTCAATAGTGGCGGGGCGCTTCGCGCTTGATGCCGAGCCCCATGTTCATCGGAGCGCCTCGCAACAACTCCATGGAGTGTCTTTGCTGTTGCTCGGGATCGTCACGGGTCTGCGTCGGCAGATTCTCGGCCGAGCCGTCGGCCTCGGATACGCGTTTCTCGAAGGCCGCCGCGGGCTTGAAGAACATGTGGGCGAACTTGGACCAGGGCACGCCCGCGAACAGCACCGTCGTAGCCAGGATGTACAGGCCGAAGAACACGCCGGCGCCGGCGCTGCCCGTCGACTGCAGGAAAGCCCAGATCAGGCCCAGCGTCACGCTGGCGAGCAGCGAGAGGATGAACAGGTCCGCGCGCACGAGGCGAAACGGACCGTGGCCCTCGGCGGCGACGTCGACGCGGATGAAAAACCAGAACCAGTATCCGCCGACGCAGATCATCAGGCCGCCGATCCACCACAGCAGCGGCACGACGCCCGGCGCGGGCGTCGCCGTGGTCGGGTAGCCGAATATCAGGATGGCGGTGGTGACGACGTAGATCACGAATCCGTACATGCCCAGCAGGTGGGCAATCCGGCGCCGCGGGTTGCAGAACTCGCCGGAGGTGAGGACGTCGACCACGCCGGTCTTGACTGGCGATCGACACCAGTTCGCCGCCACCGAGCGACCTGGCGCCCTTGCCCTTCGATCTGCGCCAGTTCTCGAAGAAATACTTGGCGCTTCCCTTGTGTACAACGTCGAACAGCGTCCCTGCCGACGACCAGCACGACCATGAGGACGACATAGGCCTGCATGAGTGCAGGCGGAACGGACGCCGAAATCTCGGCAAACGGATTGCTGGCGAACATCATTTCCTCCCTGCGCCGAGAGCAAAGCTCTCTCGTGCGGTCGATGTGGCGAAGCTCACTCGGACTCTCTGAGGGCAATTTTACAGAGGGTTTCTGCGCCACCAGGTAAATAAAAGCTATGGCGCCATAAATCTGCCGAATTGCGCCATGTGTCAATGCGCCCGGCGTTCGCGGATGTCGCCTAGAACGCGACGCCGCGGAGTGTCTCGCGCGCGAGGCATAGGGCGACGCCGAGGGGCTCTGACCGGCGCTTCCCGTCCGCGCGCGACGGCGAGCGCCGGCGCTACCTCAACCGCCCGATCTGACGATCGTGCGTCCGCGACAGCAGGGCAAGCGCGGTGACGGCGCCGATGAGCGCCATGAACATGTCCGACTGCATGGACAACTTCAGCGTCCGCGCCGCAGTGCGGCCCGCCACGCCCTGATCTGCGGCAGCATGGCCTCGCGCCGGGCAAGGCTTTCCGCAGGCCAGTACTTCTCGCGCTCGTAGTACTCGGCAACGGCGGGCGTGCCGGCGGGGATCACCACCCACGGCTGCTTCGATGCGGTGAAGATGTGGATGTCGGGCGGAAGGAGGTCGGGCGCGTCGAGCGTGCCGACGCGGACGAATCTGACCGTCGGCCCGGCGCCGGCGTAGTGGCTCCACAGCGCGATCCTGCATTTCGGGCAGCGCGCGATTTCCTGCCCCTGCCCGCTCGCCGACGGCGTCTGCGACCAGTTCGGGTTCGGCGGCGAGCAACGTGATCCGGTCCGCCTCGATCATCGCATTGAGCGCGAACGACGCGCCGCTCTCGCGCTGGCACCAGCGGCAGTGGCAGCAGTGGACGAACAACGGCGCCGTCTCCATGCGATAGCGGATCTTGCGGCAGTCGCAGCCGCCTTCGATCGGAAAGACGGACGGGGTGGTCATCGGTTGCTTCCCTCCGGTGGGCATGCGCCGGCCGGTTGCGCGTCACCGCCGTTCGAGCGCCAGGCGCACGCCCAGCGCCACCAGGACCGCGCCCGACGAACGGAAAACCCAGGTCAGGACACCGGGTCGGGAGCGCAGCCAGCCCGAGAGCTTTCCGGCGAAGACGCCGACCGGCGCCTTGACGAGGAAGGTCAGTCCCGCGAACGCGAGCCCCAAGACGAGAACGGTGAGCGTGGGAAACCGCGCTGACGGCGAGACGAATTGCGGGAGGAAGGCAAAGTAGAAGATCGCGATCTTGGGATTCGACAGGTTGGAAACCGCGCCATCGACGAAGAGCCGGCCGAGCGACCGCGCCGCGACGGCGCCTATCGGCAGGCTGCTTCGCCGGGTGCGCAGCAGGCCGATACCGAGATAGATCAGGTAAGCCGCGCCGACGAGCTTCAGCGCGACGAACAGCCACTCCGAGGTCCGCAGGATCGCGCCGAGCCCGAGCGTGGCCAGCATCGTATGGCCGACCAGCCCGACGCTGACGCCGCCGGCGGTGACCACGCCGGCAGCGGCACCCTGCGCCACGGAACGCGACATGACGAGAATCATGTCCTGACCGGGTGTGGCGATCAGCACCAGCGATGCGATGACGAATACGGGCCACGAGGCGTCGATCATTGGCGGCTGCCGTGTTGACGGAGAATCACGTTGGCGAAGGGGACGAGCCCGGACGGACGATCTGCGGCCTGACCGCGTGGTCAGGGCGCGTTCGGGCGGGCTGCTGAGCCCATCCGGCGGGATAGACGTTTATCAGGACATTGATGGCGAACAATGCGAGCCCGACGATGACCAGACCCGCCGAGATTCCAACACCGCGCCCTGGCAGACGGCAGGCGGCGTGAAACAGCATGCGCGTGTTCGCGAATCATGAACAGCGGAAGGCCTCGACTGGTGCCTGGAATGCCTGCGGGCGAGCACGTCAGCGTCGGCCGCGGGGTAGCTGCGGATGGCCTCGGCGAGGCGCGATGGTAAGCGCCAACGGGAGCAGCGGGAGCTGGACCGGCGCCAGCTGAATTCTCGCGGAAACCGAACCCCCGGGCATAGCGTCGACGAGAAGATAGACGACCGCAATTCTGAGGAAGCGCAAGCCCATGGGTCGCTCCGCCGCGGGGACTATAGATCGGCGTCGATCGACGTCGTCCGCGGTCGCCGCCTGCCGGGCCCAGGGGGAAGGCCTATCCAGTCTCGTTAAAGCGACGATCGCCGGCAGTGAACGCAGGCTGACGATGCGCGCGCCGGACGGCCCCGCCGTCGCGGCCTGCCGCGCGAGGCGAGTGCGAAACCGGTCGACGGCGTTGCCGCGTCCCCGGCGGGACCGCCGCACCGACGCCCGCCTGAGCGCCCGGGGGTCCCTTGAGCTCCACGACATTGCCTTCCGGGTCGGCGACGTAGATCGAGGGCCCTTCTCCTTCGGCGCCGTTGCGTGTCGCCACCGGCCCCGCTTCCACGTCGTGCGCCCGGAGTTCGGCGCGGATGGCTGCCTCGTCGAACGGATCGATGCGAACGCAGAAGTGATCGAGGTTCCGTCCTTCCGCGGCCGGCGCCGCGCCACCGGCCCTGCCCAGTTGACCGTCCACCGGCACGAGGTCGATCAGGGAGCGCCCGGCGCGAAGCTGGACCAGCCCGATGGCGTCCAGGCGTCGCTCGATCGTGCATCCGAGCACTCCGCAGTAGAAGCGAAGCATGCGCTCGAGGTCCGTCACGCGCAGGACGAGGTGGTCGATTTCACGGATGCGAATCATGGCGCTCGACGGACCGCCAGGCGGATGCTTCGCCGTTTCCGCCCGTCGGCCACCGCCGGTCACTCGCGGATGTCGGGCTCGACGAGGTGCGCGAGCTGGGCGAGCGACTCCTGCCATCCCAGGTAGCACATCTCGACGGGGATGACCTCGGGCACGCCCTCCTGCCTGATCGTCACCTCCGTGCCGCAGGACACCTGCGCCAGGGAGACCGTGACCTCCATTTCACCGGGCAGGTTGGGGTCGTCGAACTTGTCCGTATACCGGATGCGCTTGCCCGGCACCAGCTCGCGATACTCCCCGCCAAAGGAGTGACCATGGCCGGTCGAGAAGTTGTGGAACGACATCCTGAAGGTGCCGCCGACTCTGGCGTCCATGTGCTGCACCGTGCAGGTAAAGCCGTACGGCGGAATCCACTTCGCCATCGCGGCAGCGTCCAGGAATGCGCGGTAGACCTTCTCCGGCGGCGCGCGGAGCACTCGATGCAGGGTGACGGTGCCTGTGGGCATGGTCAGTTCTCCTTTCCGTTCGTCGGCCGGGTCCGCTCGAACGCCTGGTCGAGCGACGGGTCAGGCATCCGAACGCCCCTTCAGTTGCCGGACCGCCGCATTGAGCGTGACCGACCGGAACGGCCAGTTCTCGGCGAGCCACGGCACGAGGAACGACTGCAGCTCCGACTCCAGGCCACCTTCCAGTTCACTTTGCCTTGCCCAGAACCAGACGTCTGCGTCCGTCCCGGCTTCCTGAGGCGGGTCCACATAGACACAACCGAGCAAACGCTTTTCGTCCAGTGACATGACCGCGTAGTCGAAGGACGAGCCGAGCTGAAACTCCTTCTGATGCCATCCGAGATCGACGATGTTCTGTTCGATGGTCATGTCTTCCGCAGGCCAGCCCCAGATCCTGCCAAAGCGACCCCAGAGATGCACACGGCTGGACATGACGGCGTCGTAGTCCTTGAACGCATCCTGAATCGTGATCGAGCGCATCCGGAAGCGCGCCGTCTCGACGATCGCCGGGACTTGAAACTCCTGCGGGAGGAAGGACATGGTTTTCGGGTGCTTGGCGTACTGGTCGCGGGGCGTGCCGCGATGACGCGCGCCAGGTCGGAGCTCTTTTTCGCCGCGTCTGATTGGCCGCCAAGTCGAGTGCGGCCTTCGGGAGCGATACGATAGCGCAGCCGATGCGACCGACGCAATGCGGGGCCAACGCGTCCGCGCCGGACCGGGTCGGGCATCGTCTACCCTGGAACGGTTGCGCGGGTTGCCCAAGCCCGAGCGGTCAACGAGATAGCCCCGTTTGCCGTGGTCGGGATACGCTCCCGCAACCGGTCCCGCAGGCGCGCTCTCGCCGTCTCATCGAGCGACATGACATAGGCTGGTGCGGGCCCTGGCCGCCGAGGAACGGTTGCCAGTAGTCGTCGAAATTCGCAAATGGCGTCGGTATGTCAATGGACCTCACCTCGACTCCCTCGAGTCCGGCTCCGGCGAAGAGCTCGTCGAGCGCCTCCGGGCGGCACAGCGGGAAACGTACGCCTTCGTCCAAAGTCGAAGCGTCCGGATCGAGATCGACCGCGGCATCCCAGAAGAACCGCAGAAGGTCCATCCTTCCGGCGTAATCCCAGACGTATGCCGCGATCGTGCCGCCCCCACCCGTCACCCGCGCCATCTCGGCGAGCGCGGCTCGCTGATCCGGAACGAAATTCAGAACCAGTCCGGAGACCGCCACATCGACCGACCCGTCCCCGAGGGGGATCGCCGTCGCGCTGCCCTGGTGAAGCGTCGCCCTGCCCGCGAGATGCTCGCTCGCGACGTCGAGAAATCCCTCCGATGGCTCGACGCCGGCGACCGAGGAGGGAGAGCAGCGGTCCACGATCTCCGCGCACAGCGCCCCGGTGCCGCAACCCACGTCGGGCCATTTCCGGCCCGCAGGGACACTCAACCACGAGAGAAACAGCGGCGCGATCCGCCGACTCCACCGGCCGACGTACCGCTCATAAGGGATCCCCCGCTCCCAAGAGTCGGACACTTGTCTGTGGTCCATTGCCAAGCCTCCCGCGCGCCCTGCGATGCCCGACAATCAGGCTAAGCCGTGGACAAGCCGCCAAGCGGGTCGCCGTCGGCTGCAGCCGCTCTGTCAAGCGATATCATTTCGGAGCCGGCGCCAGTCACGCAATGAGTCGAAGCGCCGAACCCACGACGACCGTCCATTCCCGGATCCGCCATCCCGTCACCAAATTGTTGACCACATACGGATCTGCCTTGACGAACTCTTCGACTATCGACCGGTTCTCCACCTTGAACACAATGGCCGCGCCATCGGCCGGGTCGGCAAAGGCACCACCAAGAACGACGTCGCCCCGGTCAACGTACTCCCTCACAAGGGAAAGGTGAGCTTCCCGGTAGGGCGCTCGCCGCTCGATGACGTTCTCGACATAGTCGTAAAAGACAATGAAGTACATCGCATCCTCCGTTCAAAGCATCCTCGGCACATGGGCAAAACCGCATCCTGACCGGCACTCGCCGGTTCGGCGGACCAATTGTCCTACTGTTTTACCTTGGCGGCGTCGCTCAGCCGCCGAAGCTCTTCCCAACTGAGGTAGCTGGTAAGGCCGCTGTCATCAAAGTAGACCAGCGGGCCTTCGCAGACAAACAGATACTCGGTGTCCTCGAGAGCGACCGTTGAATCGTGGATCACACCGTTCGGCTCATAGTCGTAGTCGCCCGCCTCGAGAATCCCGTCGCGAACCTGTATGCGGCCCTTCAGCACGTAGGTGTGTGCATCCGACAGGTGCTTGTGCCGATTTGCGATGTAGCCCTTCTTCCAACGGAATAGCGCGACCCATCTTCCCGTCTCCGAGCCGGTCCAGAGAACCTTGACCCAGGACATGCCGGGTTTCATCTCGATCCACGGTTCGCTCGACCTGACGATAATGTCGGCGAGTTGATCGTTGATCGGTGAAAGGTTCTGCAGCGGCATGTCGACTCCTGGTTCGTTGTGGCAAGAGGCAGGCGTGGCGCGCGCGCCTGGGCATCAAGGATCCGTCTTTGCAGGCTGGCGAAGAAGTTGCACAGCTCGTTTCACCGCCGCGGCTCCCCTCTATTCGGCGTAATCGATGTCGATCCCCTGCTTCAGGAGTTCGGCCCGGTACGCCGCCTTGTACTGGGAGAGGGTGCCGAACTGCCTGTAGTAAGCGCCGCTGACGTAGCGCAGCACCTCCTTGAAGTGGAAGTGGTAGAGCCGCCCGTCCGCCCGATAGATCTCGCGGCCTTCGTTGAACAGCACCACCGCGGGTCGGTAGGAGAGATCCAATGCCTTCACCCATTGCGCAGGGGTCGTCGTGTTGCCGTCGAGGTCCACAATCGGCTGGTTTGAATCGGCGTCGAGCCGGACGAAGCGGAATTTCCTCATCTCGTCCAGCACATCGGGATGGTTCAGCGTCTTCTCGTGGAACCTCGCACATTCCGCGCAGCGCCGGTCCTCGAAGAGGACGGCAAGCGGCGCCTTGTAGCCCTCGAAGTTCGTAACGTTCGAGAGCTGCGCGTGATCGCGAAACGTGTAGAGCGCCGGTTTGTCCCGAGCGGCCACGTACCCGGCGAAGGGCTGGTTGCGGTAGCTCGCACTCTGAACGAATTCCAGCGCATCGCGCAAGGCGCGCGGGTCCCGGTACCCGGTAAGCTGCAACACCTTGTCGCCCTCCGGATTCAGGAAGACGATTGTCGGGGTGGCGAAGGTCTTGAGATGCCGCGCGAGCTCTCGCTCCGTATAGGTCGCGCCGTCCACCCAGGTCAACTCCAGACTCCCCTGGACATTGACCCCGATCACGTCGAAATTCTTCTCCATGAATTCCCGGTTGTCTCCGCTGACGAAGCTCTCCTTCAGCATCCGGGCGCAGTACGGACACTCGTCGAAGTGAAGAAACACCATGACGTGCCTGCCCTGCCTGCGAGCTTCCTCGATGTCGGATCCGAAGTCCAGGAAGCTTGCCTTGAACCACTGCGGGAGGGAATAGACGATGCCGCCCGTTGTCTTCCCCGGGGTAGGCTCCGCGGCCATCGAACCGGTAACAGCCAGCACCAGCGTGGCGAAGACGACAAGAAGAACCTTCATCGATGCACCGACCCTCCGTGCATTCTGCATCGGGAACGAGATATTGCCGAGATGGTGCCGAATACCCACACCCACGGCGCCCAACGCGCCGGACCAGGGACGGAGATAAGATGATGGGCAACGTAGTCCTTCCGCGTCTCGATCTCGCCGCCTTCCAATACGACAGCGTCCGGCGCCAGGAGCTTCGCTGCAGCTTCAGCGTCTCCGGATGAGAGTGCGGACTGAAAAGCCAGCACCGCGGCGGTAACCGCATCGGATTCGCCTTCCGTCCCCTGCGCCGTCGCCCCCGGGATTGCGGCCAACAGAACAAAGGATGCGCTGCAGGCGATCTGGGCAAAGCGAGTGACAGTTCATGGCTATGCCGATGCCTCGCGTCAGGGCATATCCTGGTAAGCCTCGGGTCGAAACCGTGGCGTACAAATGGCGAGAAAGACGAGGTCTTCGTCACCGATATTCGCAATGCGTTGGCGGCAGTCAGGTGGAATGAGCACGACGTCTCCCGGGGCGACGGTCTGCGGCGCAAGGTTGCCGACTTCCACCCTGCCCATGCCGGAAAGGAGCACGTACCGCTCCGCCGTGCGGGCAAGACGATGCCACCTGGTCATGGCACGCGCAGGGACACGAACTCGAGCAATCGAGACTTCCGGATCTGCGTCGATGTTGGAAAGTTCGTTGACGAAACAGCCTTCGTGTGTGAGGAACTCCCCTCCGGGAATCAGGCGTCGAATGGCTTCGTCCATCGTGACATTCTCGACAGGGGTGGATTGTACCGATGGAGCGGCGGCCCGATGCCGCGATCAACCGGCGATCCGCTTGCGGGGCGTCCGCTGCAACCGGTGGTCAGGCGTCACCGCGAACCTGGCGCTCGAGGACGACATGAGTAGCCTTCTCCGAAGGTACATGCTGAACGCAGGCGTATCCCAAGGTCCGCAAGTCGACACCCTCGAACAGCGGCTCTCCCGTCCCTAGCAGGACAGGAGCTATGGCAACGTGCATCTCATCGATGAGGCCGGCGCGAAGGTATGAGCTTCCCAGCGGTTATCGGGCACCAACGGTAGCAAGCGATAATATACCGTTGGAGGTGTGCGATGAAGAGGATTCCGAAGGTGGCGTACACGCTGGAGTTCAAGCTCGAAGCGTTGCGGCGGGTACGTAGTGGTGAGGCAGTCCGGCGGGTCGGCCGAGAGATCGGCGTGCCGGAGCAATCGATTCGTAACTGGTTGAAGGCACAGGCGGCGGGCAAGCTGGGGACGCGCCGAGAATGGCCGGCCGATCACGCCGGAGCAGATGGAATCTCGCGTCTGTGAGAGTGCTCACGCTATTTGCTGTACCCATGAGCACGCTGTTTGATGGACTTCCGGTTGGCGCTTCCCGACGTCTGTAGAGGATGCTGGAAGCGGGAACCGGAAGAGCGACAGGCGACCGAGGAGGTCAGTCGCGTCCGGCGAGCTGATAGCCGTCGGCGGAACGCCGGAGTGTTCCGGAGGCTGCCAGGGCCGCGAGTCGTTGGTAGAGGGTGGTATTGCGCACGCGGCAGGAGGAGCGCAATTCTCTGATGGTCAGCGGACGCGCGGCGTTCTGCAGCGCAGCGGCGATGCGCTCATCGAGGGAGCTTGGGGTAGGCGTTGGATCGGGCGGCGATTGCGCCAGGTGAAGGGCAAGTGCCTCACCGTGTGCTTGCAGTTGGAGCGGTACGCTGGGTGGCGACGGTGCGGCGCGATGTTCGATGGTCAGGGTGAGCGCTTGGGCCGAGCGGCGCAGGTAGAGGTTGGAATCGCCCCAGGCATGGAATTCGGAAGATCCGCGCAGGGCCTGGCCGGCGCGGATGGCGCCGGCGGACTTCCTGGCATGGTGGACGACGAGCACGGCGACAGGCATGGCGGCGCTGTAGCTCACGCAGGAAGGCGAGCAGCGGCGCGACCTCGCCGCTGGCATTCTCATCGATGCGATGCAGACGGACGAACGGATCGAGGATCAGCAGGCGCGGCTGCAGCCGGGCGACGGTCGCGTCGAGGCGCGCGCGGTCGGCGTCGAGATCGAGGCGCAGGGTGGGGGCGGTGATCACTTGGACGTCGAGGTCGGCGAGGGTGGCGCCGGCCGCGGCACAGATGCCTTCGAGTGCGGCGCCGCACGACGTGCAGGGCGTCTTCGGCCGGCATAGAGCAGGACGCGGCCCGGATGGCTCACCGCGAAGCGGCGCAGGCAGGGGATGCCGGACGCGACCGCAACGGCCAGATCGAGGGCGAGGAAGATCTTGCAGCACTTGGGTTCGCCGCCGACGATGCCGACGGCCTGCTCGGACCACAGCCCGTCGACGAGCCAGCGCTGTGCGCGGGGCAATCGGCGAGGCGCCAGGCGGGCTGGACCGGCAGCTGGGGCATCGCCGCCGCCGTGATCGCCGACTTTGGTGTGGCTCGCCGCGGGGACGGCGAAGGTGTCGAAGAACAGATGTCTCGTCGATCTGGCGGGCCTCGCGCTGGGCGGCCGCGGCGAGCAACTCGCCGCCATGATCATCAGCGCCCGCAGATTGCCCTGGGCATGATCGCAGAGCGGTCGCGACCAGCTCGGTGGTCATCAGCTTGGGCGCGCCGGCTTTGGCAGGGCATGTTGCAGCAATCCTGGAGGTCCTCGGCGTTGCGCGCTCGATCGGCAGGCGCACCCGCATGCGGATGGCAAGCGGCAGGAACTCATCGGCGCGGAAGCGCTCGAGCGAGCCGCTGTCACCCGCCAGCACGATGGTGAGCAGCATGTGCGAATCCAGGCGTGCGGAGCACAGCAGCCGCAGTTCGTTGAGCACGGCGGGCTGCATCTCCTGGCCTTCATCGATGACCAGTACCGGGCGGCTACAGCGTGTCTTGGATATGCGCCTGCCAGCGCTGGCGCAGCGCCTTGGCCCCGCCCTAGCGGTTGTGCGGCTGCAGTTGCACGCCGAACAGCTCGCCGAGTTCGCGGTAGAAGTCGTGCAGACTGGCCTGGGGCCGGCTGAGCACGCCGATCTGCACGTCGCGCTGCTCCCGACAGCCGTCGGCCAGGATGCGCAAGTCACGGACTTGCCCAGCCCGGAGGCCCGGTGACCAGGGCGAAGCCGCCTTCGCCGACGAGTTGCTCGACGCGCCAGCAGAACGAATCCAGGCGCGCGCCGACGTGGAACGCCTCGACCGGCACCTCGGGGGCGAACGGATTCCATTTCAGGCCATACAACGACAGCAGTTTCTTGTTCACGATGGCGTCCCCCTCTCGACGATGGTTCATCCATGGGCAGGTAGGCGGGCGGCAACCCGGTGGCGGTTTGCTCGGCCATCAGCTTGACCAGCAGCGGCGCCGATCGAACCGGCAGCGCCGGCGGTGTGCCGGCCGGCGCTATCCGGCGCGGGCTCGCGAAGGGCTCGAGCGGCCGGCGCAGGCCGCGGGCGTTGCTCTGCTTGTCCTGCGGGTACAACCGGCAGAGGATCTAGCCGCTGCGCTCATCGAGCAGATGGACCTGGCTCAAATCCCACGGCGCATAACGGACGTGCAGTTGGGCAGGTGCCGGTAGCGATTGGGAATCTCGAAGCGGCGGGTGGCGATGACCAGCGTGCCGTCGCTGCGTGCGCTGGATGCGCTGCTCGGTCCGGGTGAAGGCCAGCCGCAGGGCGGCGCTGTCCGGGACTGGGCCGCAGCACCTCCGGGCCGGCGAGGATAGCGCGCCAGCGGCGTCTGCCCGGTCTCGCTGTGGCAGCTTGCGGTTGTAGTCGTACTCGACACCAGGCCTGTGTCGCCTCGTTGAGGCGGCGCCAGCGTGAGGTCGGCGACGCCCTCGAGCATGGCCATCAGCCGCCCTTCGACCGATGGCCCATAGCGACTCGATCTTGCCGTTCATGATAGGGCGAATAGGCCAGGGTGGTGTCGTGCAGGATGCCGAGCCGCGCCAGCCCTTCGCTGATCTCGGCGGCCGAAATGCGCTGCGCCGTTGTCGCTCATCGCGGCGCGCGGCAGTCCGCGCTTCTGCATCGCCTGCGACAGGCCGTGTGCGATGTTCTCCGCCGATTCGGCCAGATACCACTGCAAATGGCAGGCAAGCCGCGAGCGATCATCGAGCACGCCGAACAGGACCGGTGTGTTCCATTCGCCGCGCGGCGTCAGCACCTTGCGCGAGCCGTAATGACAATCCCAGTGCCAGGTGCCGCTCACATATTCGGCCTCGTAGCTGCGCACCTCGCGCGCCTCGAGCCGCGCCGCGGCGCGTCAGCGCGCCAGCGGTCTGTCGCGGCTGTCTCGGACGCCGCCGCTTGGTCAGGCCGTGCGCCGCGAGGAAGCGCCGGATGCTCGAGTAGGACGGCACCGGGCCAGCGCGCGGCCGTGTCTCGGCCAGGGCGCGCAGGTTGTCGTGATGCAGCTGGCACTGACCAGCTTTTGTGGGCGCCATACTGCGTCCGCAGGGCCTGGCGCAGCGCGCGGGTCATCGACGCCTGTTGCATGCCGGCGTCGGCGCCACCTTGCGTCGCAGCACGCCGACCGGGTCATGCTGCTCGTTGCGGGCCTGCGACAGTCCAGCGTTCCAGGGTGGAGACGCGAAGCGGACCGGTGCGCCGGTGCTTGGGTGGCGCCATGTCGCGTGCCGCCAGCTGCTTGAAAGCGGCGCGCAGCGCGCCCTTCGCCGGCGGGGCGGCCAGCAGCGCCCGATCACCGAGAAGCGCAGCCGCGCCCAGCGCTCGTGTACCGAGGCGTGTTTCGATGTGCTCATGCCCGTCAGGCTCCCTTTCCGCCAGCATGGGCACACCATAAAACGGCCGTCAGTCTCCCGCCATGGGCATCTTCTGCGGGTCGCTCCCCGGCCTCAAAAACCTGCGCCATGGCGCTCCCGGTGGTGATCGGCAAGATGAAGCGCAGCAGCCCGAGCAAGCGTTCCTGGGCGCCGCCGGCAAAGCGCTCCAGCAGCGCGGCCGGCAACTCCGAACGCTGCACCGGCGGCAGCAGCGTGCCGCTGGCCGCGCGCCAGAACGGCGTAGCGGGGAGCTCCTCGCACCACCACAGGCGCCAGCGCACGACGGTGCGCCGGTTGACCCCGACCAGCTCCGCAAGATGACGCATCCGCGCCGGTGTCGGCCCGCAGCGCAGCGCCGCGATCAACACCACCACGGCGCCTAAATAGACCTTGCGCCCGAGAAACCGAAACGACGGCGGCGTGGCGCGCTTGCGGCAGTCCCGCCGGGCACAACAGAAGCTTCGACCGCTAGCCATACCCCGGACTCAACTGCCCACGCAATCCACGCGGTTTACGCGGGTAGCGCGCCGAGTGCAGTACCCCATGGCAGCGCGGGCATCCGCCCGCGCGTTGCGCGGCGGCCAAGTCGTCATCGCAGCGCTGCAGTACCTTGCGACAGCCGGCCATCGGCCAGCAGAGCGGTATACATCCCAGTCTCCCGTCTTGGTAAAGTCGACGGACAGGCATTCGAATGCAGCGTGCCATTGTGGGAGGGGTCGCCGGCACCGGTCAAGCGTCGATTCGCGGTGGCCACGCGATGCGCCGCACACGCTTGTCGCCGCAAGCGCGCAGCCGCGCCGGCGCCCGACCGCTCCGACTCCCGGCAGGCTGGCACGATCGCGCCGGCCCGTGATAACCTGTTCCGCCGACACTCGGCAGGGGGTCGAGTTGCCTGTCCACGAACCGAAATCCCTGACCATATCGCCCGCGCAGTTCGACGCGGTGATCTTCGACCTGGACGGCGTGGTCACGAAGACGGCCCGCGTCCACGCGGCCGCATGGAAACGCCTGTTCGACGAGTTCCTTCGCGAGCGCGCGGCGCGCGATGGCGGCGAATTCCGCGCGTTCGACATCGGCGACGACTATCTCCGGTATGTCGACGGCAAGCCGCGCTACGACGGCGTCGCGAGCTTCCTCGAATCCCGTGGAATCCACCTGGAACGGGGTTCGCCGAAGGACGACGGCTCGACGCAGACCGTGTGCGGGCTCGGCAATCGAAAGAACGCGCTGCTGCGCGCGGAGCTCGAGGAAAACGGCGTCGAGCCGTACGAAACCACGCTCGATTTCATCCGCACGCTGCGCTCGCGCGGCTTCAGGACGGCCATCATCTCGTCGAGCGAGAACTGCACGGCGGTGCTGAAGGCGGTCGGCGCCACCGAGCTCTTCGATGCGGCGGTGGACGGCGTGGAGTCGGCGCGCATCGGCATTCCGGGAAAGCCCGCGCCGGACATCTTCCTCGAAGCCGCGCGCCGGCTCGGCGTCGAGCCCGCGCGGGCGGTGGTCGTCGAGGACGCGCTCTCCGGCGTGCAGGCCGCGCGCGCGGGCGGATTCGGCTGCGTGATCGGCGTGAATCGCCGCGGCGATCCGGCGCGGCTTGCGGACAACGGCGCGAGCGTCGTCGTCGCGGATCTCGCGGAGGTCGACGTCGGGTCGCGGATCAACGCGCGAGAGCTGCCCTCGGCGCTCGAGCGGCTCGACGACATCACGGGACAGCGCGGCCGGCGCCCCGCCGTCTTTCTCGACTACGACGGCACGCTGACCCCGATCGTCGCGCGCCCGGCGGATGCCGTGCTCGCGCCGGAGGTCCGCGACACCGTGGCGCGGCTCGCGCGGCTGTGCACGGTCGCGGTCATCAGCGGGCGCGATCTCGCCGACGTGCGCGCGCTGGTCGGCGTCGAGGGGATCGTCTACGCCGGCAGCCACGGCTTCGACATCGCGGGACCGGAGGGCTCGGTGCCCGGTGGAAGCGAGCGGGACGGGTTCCTGCCGATGCTGGCCGCGGCCGAAAGCGAGTTGAAGCACGCGCTTGCCGGCGTCCGCGGCGCGCAGCTCGAGCGCAAGAAGTACTCGATCGCCGTGCACTACCGCAACGTCGCGGATGCCGATCTCGGCGCCGTCGAGACGGCGGTGAACGGCGTGCTGCAGCGATACCCGAAGCTGCGGGACCTGCCGGGCAAGAAGGTCCACGACCTTCAGCCCCGCATCGACTGGGACAAGGGCAAGGCCCTGCTCCACCTGCTGCGCACGCTCGATCTCGATCGGCCCGGGATCCTGCCGATCTACATCGGCGACGACATCACCGACGAGGATGCGTTCGCCGTGCTGCGCCCGCCCCGCGGCATCGGCATCGTCGTGCGCGACGAGCCGCGGCCGACGGCGGCGACGCTCGCCGTCGAGAGTCCGCGCGACGTGCATCGGCTGCTCGAGCGCTGGTCGCGCGACTGGCGGGAGGTCGCCACGCATGACGCCGTGGAGCCTGCTCTACGAAGGATTCGATCCGAAGCGCGAAGGCCTGCGCGAGACGCTGTGCGCGCTTGGCAACGGCTACTTCGTGACGCGCGGCGCGGCCGCGGAGACGGGCGCGGACGACATCCACTATCCCGGCACCTACCTGGCCGGCGGCTACAACCGCCTCGGGACCGAGATCTCCGGGCGCATGATCGAGAACGAGGATCTCGTGAACATGCCGAACTGGCTGGCGCTGGAGCTTTCGCATCGACGACGGCAAGTGGTTCCGGCCGATGGGTGTCGAAATGCTCGCCTACACGCAGGAGCTCGATCTGCGCCGGGGGCTTCTGGAGCGTACGGCTGCGCTTCCGCGACGAGGACGGCCGCGAGACGCAGGTGACGACCCGCCGTCTCGTCAGCATGCACGACCCGCATCTTGCCGCCATCGAGACCACGGTAACTGCCGAGAACTGGTCGGGCCGGATCGAGTTTCGCAGCGCGCTCGACGGCACGGTGGTGAACGCCGGGGTCGAGCGCTACGCCAGCCTGAACAGCAAGCACCTGGAACCCGTGGAGTGCGCCAGCGTCGCGAAGGACGCCATCTACCTGAAGGTCCGCACCAGTCAGTCCCAGCTGGAGATCGCGCAGGCCGCGCGGACGCGGGTTTCCGGCAGGGCGAGCTTCTGGAGATCGGCCGCGAGACGACCGAGCAGCCGGGATTCATCGCCCAGACATTCGCCGTCGAGCTGCGCCAGGGCGACGCCGTCACGATCGAAAAGGTGGTGGCGCTTTTCAGCGGGCGCGACCGTGCGATCTCGGAGTGCGGGCTGGAGGCGCGCGACGCGGTGGCGCGCGCGCCGGGCTTCGAGGCGCTTCTCGCACAGCACGCCGATGCGTGGGAGCATCTGTGGCAGCGCTTCGAGGTCGAGGTCGAGCAGGCCGACGGCAACGGCGAGACGCGGATGGTCCTGCACCTGCACATCTTCCACCTGCTGCAGACGACCTCGCCGCACTCGACCGAATGCGACGTCGGCGTGCCGGCGCGCGGCTGGCACGGCGAGGCGTATCGCGGGCACATCTTCTGGGACGAGCTCTTCATTTTCCCGCTGCTCAATTTCCACATCCCCGAGCTCACGCGCGCGCTGCTGATGTACCGGTACCGCCGGCTGGGCCAGGCGCGAATCGCGGCCCGGGCCGCCGGGTACCGCGGCGCGCTGTTTCCGTGGCAAAGCGGCAGCAACGGCCGGGAGGAAAGCCAGGTCGTGCACCTGAATCCGCGCTCCGGCCGCTGGGTTCCGGATGAAACCTATCTCCAGCGGCACGTGAATGCGGCCATCGCCTACAACATCTGGCAGTACTCCCAGGTCGCGCGCGACAGCGAGTTCCTGCATTTCGCCGGCGCCGAGATGTTCCTTGAGATCGCCCGGTTCTGGGCCAGCCTCGCCACGTACAACGAGGCGCTCGACCGGTTCGAGATCCTGGGCGTCGTCGGCCCGGACGAATACCACACGCGCATCCCCGGTCGCGACGCGCCCGGCCTCGACAACAACAGCTACACCAATGTGATGGCGGTCTGGGTTCTCTGGCAGGCGCTCGAGCTGCTGGAGTTTCTGCCGCGCGATCGAAGTCAGGAGCTCACTGCGAAACTCGGCATCGATCACGCGGAGATCGAGCGCTGGCAGGCCATCAGCCGCAAGATGCGCATCGTCTTCCACGACGATGGCATCATCAGCCAGTTCGAGGGCTACGACGCGCTGAAGGAATTCGACTGGGACGGCTACGCGGCAAAATACGGCGACATCCATCGACTCGACCGCATTCTCGAAGCCGAGGGCGATTCGGTGAACCGCTACAAGGCCTCGAAGCAGGCGGACGTGCTGATGCTCTTCTACCTCTTCTCCGCCGAGAGCTGGGCGAGCTGTTCGAGCGGCTCGGGTATCCATTCGACGCGGACACGATCCCGAGGAACATCGACTACTACCTGGCCGGACCTCGCACGGCTCCACGCTGAGCAACGTGATCCACTCGTGGGTCTCTGCGCGACTGGATCGGGAGCGCTCGTGGCGGCTATTCACCGCGGCGCTGCGCAGCGATCTCGAGGACGTGCAGGGCGGCACCACGCCGGAGGGCATACATCTTGGCGCCATGGCCGGGACGGTCGATCTCGTCGAACGCGGCTACACGGGCATGGAGCTGCGCCGCGACACGCTGCACTTCAATCCCGCGCTGCCCGAACACGTCAGGGCGCTGAAGATCCGGTTGCGCTACCGGGGCCACTCGCTCGCCGTCGACATTCGCGACGACACGCTCACCGTTCACTCGACGATGTCGGACAAGGGGCCGATCAGGGTCAGTTGCGCGGACGAGGTCCGGGAGCTGCTTCCGGGCGACGTCGCAAAGTTCCGCATCGGGTCGGGGCCGGGCAAGCCGGCACCGCGCGAATCGAAGGCGCCGGCGCGTCGCTGAGGCTTCGCGGCGACCCGCTGCGCTTTCACGGGGTAAGCACGTTCGGTTGCGCCGGCGTAGCCCCCGGCCCGCAACGCGAAGAATGCGCTGACCGGCGCGACGGAAGACCCGGTCATCTCGAAATTGCCGCTGACTTCCGCCCGCCGCGCCGCGCCCCGGCCAGCACCAACGCCACCAAGGCGTGAACCGCGACGGCCGGCCACAGCAGCACGCCGGTCGGCCCCCCGCTCAGGCCGACGTAGGCGAGGTAGAGCGCAAACACCACGTTGTAGATCAGCAGCGCCCCCAGCACGCGTGCTCCGCCGATGCCGTCGTCGGCGACCGGCCAGCAGGCGCACTCCAGCGCGAGCAGGCAGATGCCGAAGAACCGCGCCAGCAGCGTCGCCGTGCCGTCGATCTCCA
Source organism: uncultured beta proteobacterium (assembly GCA_963768535.1). Classification (GTDB taxonomy): domain Bacteria; phylum Pseudomonadota; class Gammaproteobacteria; order Burkholderiales; family Casimicrobiaceae; genus CAIWHR01. Next base: position 32,209 of record CAVYID010000007.1, read on the forward strand.
CGCCCCAGCAACAGCCTGATGACGATCGCCGGGGCGATCAGCAGCGCCAGGCCGACGCCCACTTCCGTCACCGCCGCAATGGTCAGGACCTTCTTCGACATGCGACCGCCACTGACCCGCGAACCTATGCGTTGTCTAGTCTCTTGCCCTCGCGACCGCCTGCCGCACCTTGATCTGGTCTTCCTCCGCGAGCTGCAGCGGTCCGAGCTTGAAGGTGAGCCGGTCGATCTTGCCCGTGAACTTGAACGGCAGCTTGTAGTCGCTGTCCACGCCCGTGCGGGTGTCGACGCCGACGTCGAAGGTCTCGTCCGGCGGCAGCAGGAACGGGATCGTGTGCTCGAGCTTCTGCGTGGCGAGCACCCGGCCGTCCACCTTCATGACGCCGGTCCCGCCCTTGGCGATGCCGGGGCCGTCGTAGGTGAAGTCGAACTCGATCGTGTGCTTGCCCGGCTTGAGCGAATCTCCGAGCCAGTCGCGGGCGCCGACGCCGCCCTGCCAGCGGATGCGCTTCAGGTCGAGCAGGTTGTAGACGAACACCGGCTTGCCCTTGAGCAGGTACAGCCCGTAGCCGCCGAAGCGTCCGCCCTCGGTGACGATCATCCCCTCGGCGCCCGCCTTGGGCACGTCGATCTCGGCGGTGATCGTGAACGACTTGTTGAGGATGTTGGGCGAGTTGCCGGTCGGGATGCCGGGGTTCTCGCCGTAGTAGGTGAACAGCGTCCGTCCCGCCGTCGTGCTCGGCCGCGGCGTGATCGCGCGCTGGAACTGGGAGTTGTCCAGCGGCAGGACGCCGTACTTCTCGGCCTCCTGCTGGAACAGCGCCTGCATCTCCTTCAGCTTGTCGGGCATCTTCGCCGCGAGGTCGTCGTTCTGCGAGTAGTCCGCGGCAAGGTTGTAGAGCTCCCACCGGTAGTCGCCCACGTCGGGGAACTTCGCGTTCAGCTCCCACGGCGGCACCGGCGGGTGCGTGTTCGCGTACCAGCCCTCGTGGTAGATGCCCCGGTTGCCGGCCATCTCGAAATACTGGGTCTTGTGCGTCGTGGGGGCGTTGGCGTTGGCCGCGTCGAACGTGTACGCCATGCTGACGCCTTCGATCGGCTTCTGCGCGATGCCGTCCACCTGCTCGGGCGCCCGGATGCCGGTGGCCTCGAGGATCGTGGGCACGACGTCGATCATGTGGTGGAACTGGTTGCGCACGCCGCCCGGGTCCTTGATGTGGCCCGGCCACGAGATCGCCATTCCCTGGCGGGTCCCGCCGAAGTGCGAGGCGACCTGCTTGGTCCACTTGAACGGCGTGTCGAACGCCCACGCCCACGCGACCGCCATGTGCGGGTACGTCGCCGCCGAGCCCCAGTCCTCGTAGTGCAGCAGCTGCAGCGGCATCGGCACGTCCAGGATGCCGTTGTAGGCGGTCATCTGGTTGTAGGTGCCCGACAGCGTGCCCTCGGGGCTGGTGCCGTTGTCGCCGAAGATGTAGATGATCAGCGTGTTGTCGAGCTTGCCCATGTCCTGGACCGCCTGGATGACGCGGCCGATCTCGTGGTCGGTGTACGCCGCGTAGCCGGCGAAGACCTCCGCCTGCCGCGCATAGAGCTTCTTCTGCAGGAAGGAGAGCGAGTCCCATTTCGGGAGCTCGTCCGGCCAGGGCGTGAGCTTCGCGTCGGCCGGGATCACGCCGAGGCGCTTCTGGTTGGCGAAGATCTCGTCGCGCAGCTTTTCCCAGCCCATGTCGAACTTGCCCTTGAACTTGGCGATCCACTCCTTCGTCGGCTGGTGCGGCGAGTGGGCGCCGCCCGGCACGTAGTAGACGAAGAACGGCTGCTCGGGCGCCACCGCGTTGAGGCTCCGCATGTGCTTGATCGCCTCGTCCGCCAGGTCGGTGGTGAGGTTGTAGCCGGGCTTGCCGACCCACGGGAAGATCTGGGTGTGATCCTGAAAGAGATACGGCTGCCACTGGTCGGTCTCCCCACCCATGAAGCCGTAGAAGTACTGGAAGCCCATCCCCGACGGCCATTGGTCGAAGGGACCGGAGGCGCTGTACTGGAAGCCCGGCGTGTTGTGGTTCTTGCCGAACCACGACGTGGCGTAGCCGTTTTCCGCGAGGATGCGGCCGATGGTCGCGTTCTCCGGCCCGATGATCGAGTCGTAGCCGGGGTAGCCCGTCGAGAGCTCGGAGATCACGCCGAAGCCCACCGCGTGGTGGTTGCGGCCGGTGATCAGCGCCGCCCGCGTCGGCGAGCACAGCGCGGTCGAGTTGAATTCGGTGTAGCGCAGCCCCGCCTTCGCGACGCGGTCCAGCGCCGGCGTCGGGATGACGCCGCCGAAGGTGCCGCTCACGCCGTAGCCCTCGTCGTCGGTCATGATCAGCAGCACGTTGGGCGCGCCTTTGGGCGGGACCACGCGCGGCGGCCACCAGGGCGTCGAATCCTTGGCCGACTCCTTGATCACGCCGCCGAACTTCGGCGGCGGCGGCGGCAGCTGCCTGCCGTCGAGCGTGGTCGTCGCGCTCGGCGCGCCGGGGGTGCCGTAGACGGTCTGCGCGAGCGCGGTGCCCGGGGCAGCGAAAGCGAGCGCGACTGCGCCGCAAAGCGAGGCGGCCTTGCAAACGTCCATGGTGAGGTTCCTTGTCGAGAAGCGGAGCCCGCGGGGTACGGGATTCCCGCCGGAGGCGGCGATTCGCCCGAATCGTCCTCCATTTCCGGGCTTTTTGCCACCATGCCCCGGGGCGCCTTGATCCGTCTGGAATTCAAGGGCCGGACTGCTCGCGTTCGGCGCGATGCGACCTGACCGCTGTCTCGAATCAGAATTTCGGCCGTCACGCCATTGCGGACGGCGCGCGCCACGTCACTTCTTCGCCGCGATCTCCTCGAGCTTCACCGCGCGGATCAGCTGCCCATCGAGGCCGGCGTCCTTGGCGCTGCCGCCGTAGGCGACGGTGAGGAGCTGCGAGTAGTAGAGCACCGGCATCTCGAACTTGGTGCCCTGCTTGCGGTTGATCTCCGACTGGTAGACCTCGACGTTGGCCTGGCAAAGCGGGCAGGGCGTGACGATCATCTCGGCGCCGTGGTCGTAGGCCGACTCGACGATGTCGCGGATCTGCTTCTGGCTCTTCTCGGGCTCGCGAGAACGCCAGCGCGCCGCCGCAGCAGGTGACCTTCTGGTCGTAGGCGGCGATCGCCTCGCCGCCGGCCGTCTCGACCATCTTGTCGAGGTAGACCGGGTTCTCGAACGACTCGCCGGCGATGCCGAACGGGCGGTTGGTCTGGCAGCCGACGTAGCCGGCGAACTTCACGCCCTCGAGCGACTTGACCATGGGCTTCTTCAGCTCCTCGTAGCCCAGGTCCTCGATCAGCGCCTCGACCATGTGGCGCACCGGCGCCGAACTGGCCGCCGTCGCCCGCACCCTCGATGAACCCGCTGGAGTCGCGGACGATGTCCTCCGGCAGCGATATGCCGTTGCTCTCCGGCTCCATGCCGATCGCCAGCACGACCAGATCGTGCGCTGTCTGGGACGTGGTCGTTGCGTCGATTGCCGCGGTGTCAGGCCGGCAGCGCGGCGGGCGCCGCCGAGCGCCATCCGACACCAAAAAATCGTTCCCGGCGCCCACCCCGAAGGAGCAGCTCGCGCCGCGCCGGGTCACGCATTGCCGCGAATCTCGAACTGCAGCTCGGCGAGATCGCCCATGGCCCAGGTCGCCGGCGCGCCGAGTCCCGCGACCGTCCCCGGGTTCACGAGCCAGGTGCCGCCGCCCTTCACGTTGGGCTGCAGGGCCACGCTGGCGACGTGCGAGTGGCCACAGCAGACGACGTCGTAGTCGCCGGTGCAGGCAATGCCCTGGCCGTAATGCGGGTAGTGCGTCGCGAACAGCCGGCGCCCGGCCAGCGTCAGGTCGGCGTCGTTGCCGTGATACGTCAGCAGCCCGCCGGATTGCCGGCACAGGTTCCCCAGCGCCATCGGATCGCCCTGGTTGTTTCCGTTCACCAGGTGCACCGGCAGGCCGAGCGCCAGCAGCGGGCGCAGCGTCTGGGCACCGATCAGGTCGCCGCAATGCACGACCGCCTGCGCGCCGTCGGCCTTCGCCGCGGCGACCGCAGCCGCGAGCAGCGGCGCGCGATCGTGACTGTCGGAAACGATGCAGATCTTCACGGAAGCGGCGCGATGGGGGATCGGATGGAAAAGTGACGGGCCGAAAATTATCGGGCCTGGGCGCCGATCGGGCAAGGAAAAGCGCGCGCGCCGGCGCCCTGCCCCCCATAAGGGTTATATCCCGCTTGCCCATGGCGGCTATTGACGGCGCCCCCTGCCTTCGCGGTAAATGGCGCCACACCAGCTCCGGTGCGCATTCCACCCCGTCAACCCCTTCCCCAAGCGGACGAGCCGGCTGGTCTCTCTACGCAAATCGTCGACCGATACGGTGGCGCGCCGCGCGCGGGCGACTGCGCGCCTGCCGTTGCCGGCGCTCGCGTTCGCGGCACTGGCCGCGTGCGCGGCGCCGGTGCTCGCCGCGACGGGCGCGGCCGCCGAGCCGGTCGCGTGGTGGCTGTGGCCGCTGGCGCTGTTCGTCGTCTGCTTCGCGCTCGGCATCGTCGCCGTGCCCGCAGGCGTCGGCGGCGGCGTGCTGTTCGTGCCGATCGTCAGCGGCTTCTTTCCCTTCCATCTCGATTTCGTGCGCGGCGCGGGGCTGCTGGTGGCGCTCGCGAGCGCGCTGGCCGCCGGCCCCAATCTGCTGCGCTGCGGGCTGGCGGACCTCCGGCTCGCGCTGCCGCTGGCGCTGCTGGCCTCCGCAAGCTCGATCGCCGGCGCGATGATGGGTCTCGCGATGTCCGCGACGACGGTGCAGATCGCGCTCGGAATCACGATCCTGGGAATCGTCGCGCTGATGGCGTCGGCGCGCAAATCCGAACTGCCGGACGTGGCCCGCTCCGACCGGCTGTCGGCGGCGCTGGAGATTCACGGCGTGTTCCACGACGTCGCGAGCCGTCGCGACGTCGACTGGAAGGTGCATCGCACGCCGGCCGGCCTCGTGCTGTTCACCGGGATCGGCATGCTCGCCGGCATGTTCGGCATGGGCGCCGGCTGGGCCAACGTGCCGGTGCTGAACCTGCTGATGGGCGCACCGCTCAAGGTGTCCGCCGGCACGTCGAGCTTCATCCTCTCGCTGGTCGACTCGGCTGCCGCGTGGGTGTACCTCAACGAGGGCGCGGTGCTGGCCGTCGGTCGCGGTGCCGTCGGTCATCGGCATGATGATCGGCGCGCGGATCGGCGCGCGGCTGCTCAACGTGATGAAGGCGGCGCTGGTGCGCAAGCTGGTGCTCACGCTGCTGCTGTTCTCCGGCCTGCGCGCACTGCTCAAGGGCCTCGCGATCTGGAACTGAGGCAAGCGATGTCGCCAGACGAAATTGCAGACAGGGTCCGGGTCGAACAACGACTCTACGCGCGGCTGCTCGACATCGCCGCCAAGGCGGGCTTCGCGATCCTGGTCGCCGGGTTCCTCGCGTACGCGCTCGGCTGGGTTCCCGCGCACACGCCGGTCGAGCGGCTGCCGGAGCTCTGGACGCTGCCGCTGGCCGAGTATCTGGCGGCGACCGACACGCCGACCGGCTGGGGCTGGCTCATCCACCTGCCCAAGGGCGAGTTCGCGAGCCTCGCCGGCATCGAGATCCTGTCCGGCGCCTCGGTCATCTGCCTGCTGGCGATCATTCCCATCTACGTGCGGCGCGGCGACCGGGTCTTCGCCGCGATCTGCGTCGTCGAGATCCTCGTGCTGCTGCTGGCCGCTTCGGGCCTGCTGACCAGCGTCCACTGATCGCGTCGCCGTGGCCTCCTCCTTCGCCCGCATCCTGCTCGCCACCGAGCACACCGAGTTCGACGCCGGCGCCGAGCGCGTCGCGTTCGCGCTGGCCGGCGGCACCGCAACCCCGCTGCTGGGAGTGCTGCCCCTGGTGAGCACCGTCGAGTACGAAGCGCTCGCCCCGCAGCTCGCGGCGCAGGCGGAGGAAGCGGCGTTCGCCAGCCTGACGGAACTGCGCGCCACGGCCGCGGAAGCGGGCGTCGCCCTGGACATTCGCGTGCGCCGCGGCGTCGAGCCGGCGCAGGAGATCATCGCCGAAGCGCAGGAGCAAGCGGCGGACCTGGTGGTCGTGCGGCGGCGCGGCAAGCGCGGCTTCTTCGCCGAACGCCTGGTCGGCGAAATGGTCGGCAAGGTCGCGACCGGCGCGCCTTGCAGCGTGCTGCTGGCGGCGCGCGCCGGGCGACTGTGGACGCGACGCGTGCTGGTGGGCGTCGACGCGTCGGACGCGGCCGCGCAGGCGGCGGAAGTTGCCGCCGGCATCGCGCAGCGCGACGGCCTGCCGCTGCTGATCGCGTCGTCGGCGGCGCACGACACGGCCGCCGATCGCGCGCACGCCGAGGCGGCGCTCGCGTCCGCGCTGGCGATCGCGACGCGCGCCGGCGCGCGCGCCGAGACGCGGATCGTGACCGGCCGGGCCGACGAAGCGGTCGCTGCGCTCGCGGTCGAAAGCGGCGCCGACCTCGTCGTCGTCGGGCGCACCGGCGAGACCGGTCGGCTGCAGCGCCTGCTGCTCGGCGGCACGGCGCACCGGATCATCGGGCTCTCCCCCTGCCCCGTGCTCGTGGTCAAGCCCTGATCCACGCGCTTCGCCGCTGAACCGCAATCGCGCTGCCGGGCGCGGCGTGCCTGCAGCAGTCGCGCGCCGTTCAGGCCGCCTTCAGGTTCGATCAGTAGACTCGCTCGCGTGGACCCGTACCAAACGCGAATGCGGCCGCCTGCGGCCGGCGACAGAAACCCGGAGCGATCCGGGTTTCGTCGTTTTGGGATTGCGCAAATGATAAACAGCCTCATTTCGCCTTTCTCCCCGCAGTCGCCGCTTCGGCACCGGTCCCGCACGAGATCCCCGTCGAGTTACCCCGAGTGCATGGCACAGGAGGATGTTCCCGTGAGTCGATCGCAGACCAGTGGCACGATGTTGCGTCCCGGATTTCACTTTCCCGCATGGGTCGCGTTTTGCCTGATCCTGTTCGCCGGGCAGGCGGCGGCGCTGACGATCTCGCCGACCAGCGTGACGCTGCCGGCGAAGACCTACATCACGGTGGCGATCACCGGCGTCAGGGGCGAGATCCAGGCCGAGTCGAAGAACACGGCCGTCGCGAAGGTGACGCTGACGGGGGGCAACAGGCACAGCGTGACGCTAAACGTGTACGGCGTCGGCCCCGGCAGCACCACCGTCTACGTCCGGGATTCGCGGACGAAGAACAAGAGCGTGTCGGTCACGGTCAAGCCGTCGACGGCGATGACGGTGTCGCCGACGTCGATGTCGCTGTCCGTCGGCGCCACGGGCAAGATCACGGCCAGCAATGCGGCGGGCGGCGTCTCCGCGTCCTCCGGCAGCAACGCCATCGCCACGGTCTCCGTCAGCGGCAACGTCGTCACGGTCAAGGGCGTGAAGGCGGGAAGCACGGTGGTGGCGGTCAAGGACGGCGCGGTCACGGTCAACGTGCCGGTCACCGTGATCGGCTCGCCGACGGCGGCGGCAGGCAAGTACTCGCTGATCGCGTGGAATGATCTCGGCATGCACTGCATCGACGGCAACGACTACTCGATATTCTCGATCCTGCCGCCGTTCAACAACCTGCACGCGCAGCTCGTCAATGCGACCACGGGCAAGGTGGTGACGACCGGCGTGACGCTGACCTACGAGGCGGTCGCCGATCCGACCGGATCGATCAACACCAGCAGCGCCGGCAAGACCAACTTCTGGGACTGGGTGACGATCATCTACAACGCGTCGCCCGCGCATGACGTCGGGCTCACCGGCAATCCGACACCCGTCGCTGGCGCCCGCACCGATGACGCTTGACCCCGCCAACGGCTGGTTCGAGGCGGTCGGGCTGCCGATCACGCCCTACGACGACGCCGGTCACAAGAACTACTACCCGACGGTCAGGGTGACCGCCCACGACAGCGTCACGGGCAACGTGCTGGCGATGACCACGACGGTGCTGCCGGTCAGCGACGAGATCACCTGCGCCGAGTGCCACCTTTCGCGGCCCATCACCGAGATCGGCACTCCGCGCACGGCGGCGAGGCCGGCGGCCCCCGGCTGGGTCAACGATCCCAACCCCGAGAACGACTGGAAGAAGAACATCCTGCGCCTGCACGACCAGAAGCGGGGACCCGCCAACGCGACCTATCAGTCCGCGCTGACGGCGATGGGACTGGACACGTCGGGGCTCTACGACTCGGCGCTGAACGGCAAGCCGGCGCTGTGCTCGGGCTGTCACGCGTCCAATGCGCTTCCCGGCACCGGCATCGCCGGCATCCCGGCGCTCACCAGCGCGCTGCACGGGACGCACGGCGCGGTCCTCGACCCGACGACCACGCCCCCGATCGCGCTCGACGACAGCACCAACCGCAGCGCCTGCTACCTGTGCCACCCCGGTTCCGTGACCAGGTGCCTGCGCGGCGCGATGGGCAGCGCGACGAATCCGGACGGCAGCGCGGCGATGGGCTGCCAGAGCTGTCACGGCAACATGACCAAGGTCGGCGACCCCACGCGCGCCGGCTGGCTCGACGAGCCGAACTGCCAGGCCTGCCACTTCGACGGCAAGCGTACCCTTAGCGCGGTCGACGCCGCGGGCAACCTGATCGTGCCCGCCGACAAGCGCTTCGCGACCAACGCCGACACGCCGCACTTCGCCAGCCTGCCCGGCAAGAGCTTCAGCCTGTACCGCTTCAGCAAGGGTCACGGCGGCCTGCAGTGCGAGGCCTGCCACGGCGCGACGCATGCGGTGTATCCGAGCTCGCACGAGAACGACAACCTGCAGAGCATCGCGCTGCAGGGCTACGCCGGAACGGTGCGCGAGTGCACGGTCTGTCACGCGACGGCGCCGATGACGCGCGACGGCGGCCCGCACGGCATGCACACCATCGGTTCGGCGTGGGTCAGCCGGCACGGCGACATGGTGGAGTCCGGCGGCACGGCGGCGTGCGCGTACTGCCACGGCAGCGACTACCGCGGCAGCCCGCTGGCGCAGGTGAAGGTGGCGCGCACGTTCTCGGTCGAAGGCAGGACCCGCAGCTTCGCGGCCGGACAGAACGTCGGTTGTTACGACTGCCACAATGGCCCGCATCCGTAACGCGGGTTGAACGAAGGTGAAACCCGGGGGGAATGCGGGCGATGGCCACCCGCGCGCGCCCCGCACCCGCGACTCGACCGCCTACCAATAGACGAGCAGGCGCTTCTTCTCGATCTTGTGCGGCAGAGCGTTCAACGGACGGTCGCCCTTCGCCACGCAGTTGCCGGTGGCGATGTCGAACGCCCACTCGTGCTTGGGACAGGTCAGCCGGCTGCCCGCGAGCGCGAGATGCGGGATGTTCGTCGCCTCGTGCGGACAGCGGCTGTCGTAGACCTTCACCGTCGCGCCCTTCCGGTAGACGAACAGGCCCCGGCCGTCGCAATCGACGCGCAGCGTCTTGCCCGGTTTGACGTCGGCGGCGGGCATCACGTCGTGCCAGGAAGGCGTTGCGACGGGCGCGGGATCGAGCCTGAATTCGGGCAGGTCCATCTTCAGGATCACGTCCACGGCCCAGACGATCCTGGCCAGCCCGAGCGCGGGGAACGCCATCAGCAGCGCGTCGATGACCTCCTCCGCGGTGGCGCCTTCGCGCAGCGCGCGCTTCAGGTATTGCCGCAGGCCGTTCTCGGTTTGGGCGTAGACTTTGGTGATGACCGAGATCAGGTTCCGCGTCTTGGGATCGAGCCGCGTGCCGGCGTCCTTGAGGAACCGGAAGTACGCCTGCATCGCCTCGGGCCTCGCCTTGACGAGATAGGTAAGTGCATCGCTCATGGTCGCGTTTCCCCTGCGGCAGCCGATGTGCCTGCCGCCGATTCTAACCGCTCGCGCCGGCCGCGATCGCGGCCGCGGCAGGCTGCACGTGCCGGACATTTCCTCGACCGCCATCGCCGTCGCCCGCGAGCGCCTTGGCACGGACGCCGACCGGGTCGACTGGCTTTGCGGCGACGTGACCACGTTCACCTTCCCGCACCACGGCTACGACGTCTGGCACGATCGCGCGGTGTTCCATTTCCTGACCGCGGCGCACGACCGTGCCGCGTACGTGCGCCAGGTGGCCCACGCCGTCCGGCCGGGGGGTCATGTCATCGTCGCGACCTTCGGGCCGGAAGGCCCGACCAGGTGCAGCGGGCTCGAGATCGTCCGCTACGATCCCGAGCGGCTCCACGACGCAGTTCGGCGCCCGCTTCGAGCTGCGCCGGCACCTGACCGAACTGCACCAGACGCCGGCGGGCGCGGTCCAGCAGTTCGTCTACTGCTACTGCCGCGTCGCGGCGTGACGCCGCGGACCCTGCCCGCGGCGCGGTCTGAGGCTCAGCAGCCGCCCTTCTTCGCCTTCTTCTTCGGCGCCGCGGCCATCTTGGCGGCTTCGGCCGCCTTCATCTTCTCGTCGTCCGACATCTTGGCCCAGGCTTCGTCGGTGACGTTCGCGGGCTTCTTCGGGGCCGCCTCGGTCTTCTTGGCCATCGCGGCGTCCTTCGGCGGATCGGCGGCGAGCGCGGCGGCGCTCGAAAGGGCAAAAGTGGACGCGACGAGGATGGAGAGCAGCTTGTTCATCGGAAGGGCTCCTGGAAACGTTGTGGGTGACGCGACACGGCGCCTGCGCAATGCTGCGGGGCGCGATTATGCAGCCTGTTGACGCGCAGCGAGCCGGTTAGACCGGCCGAATCGCAAGAAAATTCACTATATCTTTGCGTTTGATCAAGGAATTGCCGTGCGCCATCGTCTCCGCGGCGCCATCGAGCCGCCGCCGGCGCCCGCTCAGCGCCCGTCGATGTAGCGCGCGTCGTCGAACGTCGCCACCCATTGCGGCCGGTAGACGACCGCCAGCGTGAGCGCCATCCCGGTCACCGTCGCTTCCCCGAACGCCAGGTAGATCAGGTACGGCACGTACTCGCCGAAGACCAGCCCCGCTGCGCGTCCGGCGCCCCACGTCAGCGCCGCGGCGCCGGCGATTCCCGCGCCCGCGAGCGAGAGCCCGGCGCCGAAGAAAGCGGCCACGAACACGTAGACGAAGAAATTCGGCGGCAGGTGGCGCTCGGACAGCCGCAGCACCAGCCAGGTCGTGGCCACCGGCACCGCGACCATCGTCAGGAACGCGAGGCCGGCGTTGGCCCAGATGCCACCGCGCACGGCGATCTGCGCGGCGGTCGCCACGGCGCCACCCAGCAGCGCCAGCGCCGGGCCCACGAGCAGCGTCATGGCCGCGACGCCGAGCAGGTGGAAGCGGAATCCCTCGCCGACGGTGGCCTGCACGTTCCACAGCACGACCATGCAGAAGATCGTGCCGTACCACACGTGTACCGGCTCGCTCGCACCAAAGCGCGACCACGGCGCACGGCGCGCCGCCGCCGCGAGCAGCGGAATCGCCACGATCCAGCCGGCGACGACCCAGCCGGCCGGAAAGGACACGGCGGTCAGATCCACGGGCAGGCTTCGGGACGCACGCGCCCATTGTAAAATGCCTCGTGCTGGTGCCACGCCCCCAATGCCGCCGCTATGGATTCCCCGTTTCCCGACCTCGCGCCCCCCGGACTCTCCCCGCTCGCCGCGCGGATCGCCGCGACGTTTCCGACGCTCGCCGGCGCGCCGCACGCGACCCTCGAGCACATCGCCGAGACCGCGATTGCGCGCAAGGTGCCGGCCGGGTCCGTGATGTTCAGCGCGCACTCGCCCTGCGCCGGCTTTCCGCTGATTCTCGCCGGCTCGGTGCGCGTGCTGCAGCGCTATCCCAACGGCCGGGAACTGCAGCTCTACCGCGTGAAGCCGGGCGAATCCTGCCTGCTGTCGGGAAGCTCGCTGCTCGGACAGACCGAATACGCGGCGTCGGGAATCGCGGAAACCGACGTCGAGCTGCTGCTCGTTCCGCCCGCCGAGTTCGACGCGCTGATCGCCACCGACGACGTGTTCCGCCGGCACGTGTTCGCGCTGTTCAGCGACCGCGTGGCCGGGCTGATGCAGATCGTCGAGGCGATCGCCTACCAGAAGCTCGACCAGCGGCTCGCCGCACTGCTCGTCAACCGCGATGCCGACGGCGGCGAGATCCGCACCACCCACCAGGCGCTCGCCGACGAACTCGGCAGCGTGCGCGAGATCGTGACCCGCCTGCTGCGCAGCTTCGAGGATCGCGGCTGGGTGGACCTCGGTCGCGAGCGGATCCGCGTCGTCGACCGCACGGCGCTGGCGGGGCTCGCCGCGGGGTAACGCGCGGTGGCGCGTCGGTCCCGCTCTACCGCCAGCTTCGGCTTACCACGCTTCCGGTTGAATCTGGGTAACCCGGCCACCGGGGAGGTGGACGGTCGCCGACGCCGGCGAGGTGAACGTCATCGAAATCTCGCCGTCGCTACCCATCATCGACGGCATCTGGTACGTGCACGAAGCGCATTGCCCGCCGCGGAATTTGTCGAGACTCCCGACGAACCCAACGCCGTCTTCGGTATTGCTCATCGAGCCGGATGCGAGGTACCAGACCGGGTCGCCCATGTTCGTGTAGCCGTACATGGTGACGACGACGACCCCGTGCTGCACCTGAATGTTGTAGCCGGTGCCCGATTCATTCGGGCTCCACCACAGGCCGGTTTCAGGGGTGAACGCGAGCGGGGCGGAGCCGCCGCCGGGTTGCGCGGCGGCGCCTGGAATCGAGTAGCCCGTCAGCACCGCCGTGCCGGTTCCATCGGCGATCATGACCATGCCGACGCCGGGTGCGTACCACACGTCGCGGGCATAGCCTGAACCGCGCTGCTCATGCACGTGGAGCGCGTTGGCAAAGGTGCCCGCGGGGGTGGTCACGGTTTCCAGCGCATCCGCCTGATAGCTGCTCGTGTAGGTCTGGGGCCCCATCATGCTGCTCGTGCCCATCACGCTGGTCTGCCACGTCTCCATGTTCTGGTAGCCGCCTCCGGGTCCCCCCATCATGGTGCCGGGGGTGACCGGATTCTTGAGCAGCCATTCCGGATCGGCGAGCGTCATCATCGAAAACTGCGTCCCCGCCGCGTTCGCGCCGGTCCCTCCGTAGTAGCGCATGCCGTCCGGATCCATGCGGAAGAAGTCCGTCGCATCGGGCGCGCAGGAAACCCCGACGTTGCACACATACGTCGTGTGCATTGCCGTCAGTCCGGGAACGCCTGCCCAGGTTTGTCCGGTGTGCATCACCGCGGACGAGGTTGCCCACGGTCCGCTGGTGTACATGTAGTCGTAGCGGGCGCCGTCGACCAGCGGAAAATACTGCGCCGTCGTCATCGGGCCGCCCATCATCTGGCCCAGGCTTGCGGTGGAAACGAGGGCAAGTAAAGCGGCTGCCAGGATCCTGAACATGTCGGTATTCCGAAAGGTAAGAGAAATGTCGATTGCGGCCCGCGGGCGTATCGTCGTTGGTGGGCCGCGCATTCGCGCCTCGTGTCGTCGCGACTCGGTTGTACTCTTGATGCGCAGCAATCCTGTGGCGGGTCGCGGGCAGGCCTGTGCGCGCTAGCCGTCCCATCGTGAAATGATCCAGGCGGGAAACGATTCCGCATGTGATCTGCTTCATATCTTCCGCCTATGGCGTCGTCGCAAGCATTACGGCAGGATTACGATTCTGTAATCGAGGAGCAGATGGTGCTCACGGACAACCCGAATTCGAAACAGCTGACGCTACGCCGCGTGCTCGGCGTGGCCGGAACCGCGCTCCTGGCCGGCGCGTTGGCATGGGCACCGGTCGCTGCGTTCACCGGCGAGATGCTGACGGTGACCAAGATCGGGCTTGCGGGGATCGCGCTGCTGATCCTCATGAAACTCTTGCCGCACCGCGTCGCCACGCCCGAGGATCGCGCCGACCCGCTCGACGAAGAACGCTAGGCAGCCAGGAGGCATTCACCCAACCGATCGGGGCGTCGCGGGAAACGTGATCACGAAGCGCGTCATCGTCGCCGAGGATGTTGCTTCGATGGTTCCCCGATGCGCCTCGACAATCGACTTGGTGATTGCCAATCCGAGGCCGGCGCCCGCGCCGTCGCCGGTCGCCTGGCGTGACGGGTCGATGCGGTAGAAGCGGTCGAAGAGGCGCGGCAAGTGCTCGGGAGCAATCCGCGCCCCGGGATTCTCGACGACGAACTGCGCTGCGCCGGATGGCTGCGGGCGGATATGCACGCTGATCGAGCCACCCTGCGGCGTGTGCCGGATGGCATTGGAGAGCAGGTTGCTGATCGCACGGCGGATCATCAATCTGTCACCGCGCACACTCCCCCGCCCGTGGAGCGCCAGGGTGATGCCTCGCTCCTCCGCCAGCGCGGCGAAGTAGTCGAAAGATTCTCCGGTTTCGGCCGCCAGGTCGATTTCCTCGTTGCGGGGCAGGGTCATGCCATGATCGGTCTTCGCGAGGAAAAGCATGTCCGAGGTCATGCGGGCCAGTCGCCGATACTCTTCCAGGCTCGAGTAGAGCACGTCCCGGTACTCGTCGGCGGATCGCGAGCGAGAGAGAGCAACCTCGGCCTGAATGATGAGATTGCTGATCGGCGTGCGAATCTCATGCGCCAGATCCGACGAGAAGTCCGAGAGTCGGCGGAACGAGTCCGCGAGGCGGGCGAGCATGTCGTTGAACGCGTTCGCGAGATCCTGCAGCTCATGCGGCACGGTGTCCAGCGGAACGCGGGCATCCATGCGGGCAGCCGAGATCCGCCGGGTGATCGCCGCCAGGTCGTATACCGGCGCAAGTCCGCGGCGCGCCGCGACCCACCCCAGCAGGGCCGTCAATACCGCACCAACCACGATGACGAACGAGACCTTCTCGCTCAGCGCGGCAAGGAAAGCGCCCTGGTGATCGATGTTTACGGCGATCGCGACAATGGCGGGAGGGGTGCCCTGAATGCCCATCGGGGCCGTGGCCACGAGGTCCCGGTACGCGTGTCCGTCGACCTGGCGGGTCGATATGCGCGGCGTGCCGGAGTGAGCTTCTTCCGACCAGCGCGTGAGCGCGAGCGGCAGGCAAGACGGCATCCGACGACGCGAAAAGGATTCGCCGGTCGGGCGAGAAGACGGTGATGGACAGGCCGGGATGGCCAACCAATGCGTCGTCGAACAGCTGCGGAATGGCGTCGAGCTCGCTCTGGGTGTGCACCTTTGCCAGGGCATGCCGGACGAGTTCGAGCTTTCCGTCAAGCTCGATCCGATCCAGTTCCACGAAGTGTCCCTCCACCGCGGCGCCGACCATATACCCGACCACCAGCAGGACCGCGGTCGATGCGACCGCGAAGAAGAAGGTCAGCCGCAGAGTGATGGACGCGGTTCGCACTATTCGGGCTCCGGCACCTCGAGCACGTATCCCATCCCTCTGATCGTGTGGATGAGCTTGGGCTCGAAGTCGTCGTCCATCTTGGCGCGCAGCCGACGGACCGCAACGTCGATGACGTTGGTGTCGCTGTCGAAATTCATGTCCCAGACCTGGGAAGCGATCAGCGATCGCGGCAGGACTTCGCCCTGGCGTCGAATGAGGAGTTCGAGCAGGGCGAATTCCTTGGCCGTCAGATCAATCCGCTGATTGGCGCGACTCGCGCGGCGGCGCAACAGGTCGAGCTCCAGGTCGGCTGCCCTGAGCACCGTCTCCGCGGCGACCCGTCCCCGCCGCAAGAGCGTACGGATGCGCGCAAGCAGCTCCGAGAACGCGAAGGGCTTGACGAGGTAATCGTCGGCGCCGAGCTCCAATCCCTTGACGCGTTCGTCAACGTGGTCGCGGGCGGTGAGAAACAGCACCGGCAGGTCCTTGCCGCTGCGCCGGATTCCCTGCAGGACCTGCCAGCCGTCCAGTCCGGGCAGCATCACGTCGAGCACCACCAGATCGTAGTCCTCGACCAGGGCCTGGTGCATGCCGTCGGTGCCATCGCGCACCAGGTCCACGACAAATCCGGCTTCCGAGAGGCCCTGCTTCAGGTAGTCCCCGGTCTTGAGCTCATCTTCGACGATCAGAATCTTCATGCGCATGCCCTCGCGCCGCTTCGGTGTGCCTATTGTCCAGCAATCTGCGGCGGTGACGCGGGGATTACGAACTTGTAATCACCCGGTCAGCTTGCCGTCAAGTATTCGGATCGGTCCTCCCCGCCGCGCGCTGCGGGGCGCATCCGCTGTGCCGAATCCATGGTGGCGGCGGTCGGCGGGATGCGATCGCGACGGGGTGCACGCCTCGATTACGGAGAAGTAATGCTGGCGTCAGCCCGGTGTTGGGCGTGCGCCGGCACACTACCCCCATGGTAGGCCGCTGCCAAAGCCGGCCAAGGGAGAAGCGATGCTCGATGGGATGATGCTGATGTGGTTTGCGCTGACGGCGGCGTCCGTCCTGTTCGTCGCGATCGACAGTCGCAGCACCCCGGCGTCGCCGGTGCTCAAGTGGGGCTTCGTCCTGTTCACGCTTTACGGTGGCCCGATCGGTGCGTTCCTGTACGTTCTCGGATGCCGCGAGCCGCTCCCGGGAACTCACGAGCGTTATGTCGCCGCCAGGTGGCGGCAGACGCTCGGCTCGACCATCCATTGCGTGGCAGGCGACGGTGTGGGAATCCTTGCGGGGGCCGTGATCGGCAGCCTGCTGCTGATGAGTCCTCGCGCGGACATTGCACTCGAGTACGTGCTCGGGTTCGGTCTCGGATGGACGATCTTTCAGGCGCTGTTCATGAAAGACATGGCGGGCGGGAGCTACACGAAGGCGCTGCGCACGACGTTTCTCGCCGAATTTCTGTCGATGAACGTGCTGATGGCTGCGATGGTGCCCGTGGCGACGCTGTTCCATGCCCGCGTTGCCGAGTCGCAGGACCCCGGCAGTCCTGCGTTCTGGTTCGCGATGTCGATGGCGCTGATTGCCGGTCTGATGGCGGCCTATCCGATGAACTGGTGGCTCGTGGCGCGCCACCTCAAGCACGGAATGCTGACGGTGCGGCCGAACGCGATGGATGCGTCAGCCGCGCGCGGCGACGCTCATGATCGCCGACCCGACGGCGGCCACGCAGGCGGCAGGCCGGCGGAAGGGGGAGGTCGGGACGCGAGCGCGAGTGCCGCCGTTGCCGGCGGGACGCTCATCGGCATGACGATGCTGTCGCTTGCGGTGCTCGTGCTGGGCCTGGCGGTTGCGGCGCGCATCGCCGCGCACGCATGAGCCCGCCGCGGACCCGGCGCATTCCTCGGCTCGATCCGGCCGGGGGATCGTCACCTGTGTGCGCCCCTGGACGCGCTGCGGCACCGCCTATTTCGCAGCTTCCGCCATCTTCCTGACCGCGGCGTCCGCCTTGGCGAACTCGCTTTCGAGCTGCTCCGCGGGTATCGCGCCCGGCACCATCGATCCGTCCGCGAAGATGAGCGTCGGCGTGCCGTTGATCTTCAGGCTGGCGCCGATTTCCTGGGTCTTCGCCACCGGATTCTCGCACTCCCCGGGGTTGTCCGGCAGCGTCCCGGAATCGAAATGGGCATCCCACGCCCTGACGCGGTCGGGGGCGCACCAGATCATCCTCGCCTTGCGGGCGGCGTCCGGGTGGAGCTGGTCGATCGGGAACAGGAACGTGTAGACCGTCGTGTCATCGACATTCTTCAGGGTCTTCTCGAACCGCGCGCAGAAAGGACAGTCCGGGTCCGAGAACACGATGAGCTTGCGCGCTCCGCTGCCTTTGACCTTCTTGATGGCGAGGTCGAGCGGAAGGGCCGCAACGTTGACCCGATTGAGCTGGCGTTGCCGCGCCTCGGTCAGGTTCGTCTTGGTATCCGTGTCGTAGACGGCACCGACGAGGACGTATTTCGCCTTCGCGTCCGTATACACGATCCGGTCGCCGAGCATCAGCTCATAAAGGCCGAAATACGGCGCCTTCGCGATGGCGCGAATCTCGGCACCTGGAAATTTCTGTTCCAGCACCTTCTTCAGGCGCGCGGCTTCGGGCGTCATTCGTGCCGCGTCGTCGGAACTCTGCGCGAAGGCGGGCGACACTGCCATCGAAATTGCCGCCGCGACCAGCGTCGTCAGACCTGCCGCACGCGCGCGGCGGGGCGAAGGCAGATTGTTCTTCATCGCATCTCCTTGGGCTCCGGCAGGAGCGGGTTGGACCACCGTCCCGGCCACGCGTTCGATGCAGTGCGTGCTCGCATCCGCCGCACGGCGGGTACGTGCCGGTCAATTGGCCGGTTGCATTTCGACCACCACGAATGCGCCGTCGATCTTCTGGGGCTTGAACCTGACCTTTTCACCGACCTTGACGCTGTCGAGCAGCGCGGCATCCTGCACCCGAAACACCATGGTCATGGCGGGCATTTCCAGGTGGGGCATCTCGCCGTGCCTCAGCGTGATCTTCCTGGCGCCCTTGTCGATCTTGCGAACCACGCCCTCGACGACGTCCGGCCCCGACATGGCGGCCACGGGCATCGATTGCGTCATGCCCTGCCCCTGCGCCGTCTGCGCCGCAGCGACGATCGGGAGCATCGCGAGGAACGACGCGGCAACCGCCACCGGTGCCGCGGCCCGAACGGCATTGCGAAGAAGCGTTCTGCGTTTCATGGTTTCCTCCGCTCTCACTTGTTGGCAGCGACGACAATCGCCCCCTTCATGCCGGCCTCGAAATGCCCGGCGACCATGCACCCGAAGTGGAACGTTCCCGCCTTCGTGAATTTCCAGGTCATGGTTCCCGTGGCGCCGGGCTTGACGTGCAGCATGTACGGCTCATCGTGTTCCATCCCCGGATTCTTGCGCATCAACTCGGCGTGCTCGGCCAGTTCCTCGGAGGTGCCCATCACCATCTCATGGAGCAGCCTGCCCTTGTTGGTGATGACGAAGGTCACCGTTTCACCCTGCTTTACGCGGATCTCCGACTGCGAGTAGTGCATGTTGTCGTCCATGGACATCCTGATCGTGCGTTTGGCCTTCTTCGGATCGCCCTCGACGCCGAAGGCATGCTCGTCGGTCGAGATCGTCGCCCCGGTTGCCTTGGCGCGAGCTTCGTCGCCATGCGCAAGCACCGCCTGCGGCGATACCGCGAAAATCGATGCAACGGCGATCGCCGCCGCGAATTGGGGGCTGCGTATCATGTCTTCGTTCCTTGTGGTCGATGGTTGACGGTCTGTCTGCTTCAATGCCCGGAGCGCCCCGTCGGTTTGCGCACGCTGACCTCCATCGCCGGACCGGTGTGCGCGGCGGCCAGCTGTCGCGGTGCGTCCGGTGCCTCGGTCATGGCGCCGGTCCACTCGAACGCCTGCGTTCCCGGAGGCAGCTGATACCAGCCGGGGTCCCCGTAGTCGCCGGCGGGTTGATCCTTGCGCACCTTGACGACGCTGAACATGCCGCCCATTTCCAGCGCGCCGTAGGGGCCCTGGCCGGTCATCATGGGCACGGTGTTGTCGGGAATGGGCATCTCCATCTCGCCCATGTCGGCCATGCCGCGCTCGGCCATCACCATGTAGTCGGGAACGAGCTGGATGATCTTGCGGGCCACACCGCGTTGGTCGACGCCGATCATCGTCGGCACGTTGTGCCCCATCGCGTTCATCGTGTGGTGGCTCTTGTGGCAATGGAACGCCCAGTCGCCTTCCTCGTCCGCCAGGAACTCGATCTGCCGCATCTGCCCGACCGCGATATCGGTGGTGACCTCCGGCCAGCGGCTGCCTTTCGGCGTGGGTCCGCCGTCGGTGCCGGTCACCTCGAACTCGTGTCCGTGCAGGTGGATCGGATGGTTGGTCATCGTCAGGTTGCCCAGGCGCATGCGCACGCGGTCGTTCTTGCGCATCACCAGCGGATCGATCCCGGGGAAGATGCGGCTGTTCCACGACCACAGGTTGAAATCGAGCATGGTCATGATCTTCGGGGTGTAGCTGCCGGGATCGATGTCGTAGGCGTTGAGCATGATGCAGAAGTCGCGATCCACGGTTTCGATCAACGGGTGCTTCGTCCGCGGATGCGTGACCCAGAAGCCCATCATGCCCATCGCCATCTGCGTCATTTCATCGGCGTGCGGGTGGTACATGAACGTGCCCGGGCGCCGCGCCACGAACTCGTAGACGTAGGTCTTGCCGACCGGAATCTGGGGCTGATTGAGTCCGCCCACGCCATCCATGCCATTGGGCAGCCGCTGTCCGTGCCAGTGGATGGTCGTGTGCTCGGGCAGCTTGTTGGTGACGAAGATGCGCACACGATCGCCCTCCACGACCTCGATCGTCGGGCCCGGGCTCTGGCCGTTGTAGCCCCACAGATGCGCCTTCATCCCGGGCGCCATCTCGCGCAGGACGGGCTCGGCGACCAGGTGGAATTCCTTGACTCCGTTGTTCATGCGCCAGGGAAGCGTCCAGCCGTTCAGCGTGACCACGGGGTTGTAGGGCCGGCCGTTCGGCGGGTGCAGCGGGGCCTGGGTGCCGGCGTCCGTCATCATCGGCGCCTCGGGCAAGGCGGCAATGGCGGACCGGGACGCGGCGGCGGCCCCCAGCAGGGTGGCGCCGCCGGCGAGAAAGTTGCGTCGGTTCATCGTCGGGTCCATGGGGTTCAGTGGCCTTTGGACGCCGAGGCGCCCGTCATCGTGGCGACCGGACCCGACGGCCCGCCCTCGGGGGAGGTGCCGGAAAGTGCCAGCTGCAGGTCGGTCTCGGCGATCCAGAAATCACGCAGCGCGTCGATATAGGCATTGACGCTGGCGATCTGCTCGCGCGCGTCGGCCAGGAGCTCGAACACGCCGATCAGCATGCCGTTGTAGCGCAGCACGTTCTCGTCGGCGATCCGCTTGCGCAGCGGCACGACCTCGTCGCGATAGTGCCGCGCAACGTCGTAGTTCGTGCGATAGGCCTGGTAGCTCGCGCGGACCTCCGATTGCGCGGCGAGCGCGGCGCTCTGCAGGCGATGCACACTCTGCATGTAGGCCGCCTCGGCGCGCGCCAGCTTGGCGTCGCCCCAGTCGAACAGCGGGATCTCGATGCCGATCTCGTACCCGTTTTGGCGCTTCTCGCCCGTGTTGCTCTCGTTGATGTAACCCACCTCCAGGACGTCGATGAAGCGGGTGGCCTTGGTCAGTCCGAGGTTGGCGGCCATCGCTTCGGTCCCCCGCCTGGCCATGACCACGTCGAGGCGACGCTCCAGCGCGGTGCGCTCGGCGTCGACCGGCTCGACGGTGCCGGCGGGCAGGTCGGGGAGCCGATCCGGCAGGCGATAGCCCAGATCCGCGCCGGACAGCCCCAGCAGCCGCGTCAGGCGCTCGCGCTCGAGGATGGCGGCGAGCCTTGCCTTCGCCAGCTGGCTGGTGGCGTCGGCATAGAACACCTGCTCGCGCATCTGGGTCAGCTTGTTGACGTTGCCGATCGCGGCCATGCGCATGGCCAGCTCGCTGGCCGCTTCCGCCGCCAGCTTCACCTGCTCGAAATACTTCACCGATTCCTGCGCGGCGACGGCAGCGAAGTAGGTCCGTCGCGTCTGGCCGGCGAGCCGGACGACGTCGGCGGCGACCTGCAGCTGTGTGGTCTCGTACTGGCGTCCCGCGACCTCCTGGGCCAGAGGCATCGTCAGCAGCGACATCACGCTCACCATCACCGAGCGGTCGATGGTGGTGACTTCGCTGTTGCGCTTGTTGCCGAAACTGAAACCGGGATTGGGCAGGCGCCCGGCCTGGACCAGGTCCGCCTCGCTGATCCCGACCTCGGCGAGGCTCGATTTCAGGTCGGCATTGTTCAGCAGCGCGATCCGGACTGCGGCCTCGACCGTGAGCGGCTTCTGCAGCAGCTCGCGCGTTGCGGCGGCGGTGGCTGCCGGGTCGGCATCCTTGCGGGGAAGGGTCGCGTCATTGCCGATGCGCTCCCGCGCCAGGGCCTGCACCTTGTCGATGCCGCCGTCCGGGGAGAGGGTGACGCAACCGGCCAGCAACAGCAGCGCGAGCGCCGTGCCCGCCGTGCGCAGGAGAGGAAAGCCGTGCTTTCTCATCAATGCACCTTCATCGCGCCCGGGGCCGCAGATCCGGTCGGAGCCGGTGCCGCCGGGGATCCGGTCGCCGGCGGCTTCTCCATCGGCGGGTCCGATTTCGGGGCCATTGCAGGCATCGCGCCATGCTTCATCTGTCCCATGTGCCCACCAAGCCGCGCGGCGGCGTCGTTGGAATCGGCCCAGGAAAGGACTTCGACGTCGACGTAGGGCCGGTAATCGCCGAAGGCCGATTCGTACTGCAATTTCGACGCCGGCTCGCCTGCCGCAGGCTGCGCAGGGGATTGGGCATGCGCCACCGTCGCTGCGGCGACGCATGTACCCATCAACAAACGTGACAAGACCATGAAGACCTCGAATATTGACCGCATGGAGGCGCGCAGGCGCGCCATACGTTCCCGCACGGCGCGCACGCTACTTCAGTTGTGCGCGGTGCAAGGGCGTTGGAAAGCCCGCCGGCCGTGACCGGCGACTCAGGCCGATCGAGGGGGTCGGAACAGTGCGTCGCCGGCGTGAGAAACGACCTCCGGATCGACGGTCGAAGACACCCGCAGCGGGGCGTGGGGAGGGGGAACGGCTAGCCCGGAGGCGGGCATCGCCACGGCCGACACGCAATACGCGCTGCAGATCTCGCACTTGTCGGCCGCGTCGTCGGAGTCGACCGCATTTGAATCCGGGACCGGACCGTCAACGGCGATCCGCATACCCGCGTCGCCGTGGTGTTCGCTTGCCGCGGCGAGATCGTGCACGACGTGCCCGGACGCCGCCCCTCGTGATTGCTGATCGGCCGGCGCGCACAGCAAGCCGGTGGCGCCCAACCCTGCCTGGAACGGCACGGTAAGGAGCAGCAGCAGCAGCACAAGGCGGTGAAAAATGGCCATCGAGGAAGTCTAGCAGAAGAAATTCCAATGCGAACAGACCGCTAGGGCGACCGGTAGTTCCCATGCCGATTCGGGGCCGGCAGCATTACGGAAAAGTAATCCTGCCGTCACTTTCCAGTCGACCGCATTTCGCCATACTTCACTGCATGAACCATTGGATACCACGACGCCGTGCAACATGGGCCGACGCGGCTGATGTCGCGGCGCCGGATGCTCACAGCCGCGACAAGCGTCGGCGTTGCGGCGGCGGCCGCCCGCCTGAAATGGTGATGGACATCGGCTCGTTGCTGCTGCTGGTTGCGCTGACCGTCGCGGTGCTGGGCGGCGGAATGCTCGCCATGGCGATCGGGGTGATGTTCAAGCGCAAGTGCCTGCGCGGCTCGTGCGGCGGGGACGCCGTGCGCGACGCCGACGGCAAGGTGATCTCGTGCCACGACTGCCCCAATCGCGACAAGCAACACCATGCGCCGGCGCTGAGCGAACAGCACCCGCCAGCCCCGCAATCGACGCACCCGGATGCGCAGCGGCAGATCGTCGCGATCCGCACCGTCAGCGAAGACCCTGCGGCGCGGGCACTGGCCTTTCGCAGAAATTCCACTCAAGGAGATTGACATGACAGCCTCACCTGCCACGACCCTTCCCCCAACGATCACCAGGGACAAGCACATGAAGAAACGGAGCATTGCTGCCGCGCTCGCGGCGGTCGCGATCGCAGTGACCATCCCCTTCGCCTACGCCCAGATGGGTGGCTATGGCATGGGTCCCGGAATGATGGGCGGCTATGGCCAAGGCCAGGGCGGCTACGGGCCCGGCATGATGGGCGGCTATGGCGGTGGCTACGGCATGGGCCCCGGCATGATGGGCGGCTATGGCGGTGGCTACGGCATGGGCCCCGGCATGATGGGCGGTTATGGCGGCTACGGCATGGGCCCCGGCATGATGGGCGGCTATGGCGGTGGTTACGGCATGGGCCCCGGCATGATGGGCGGCTACGGGCCCGCCTTCGCCGGCGCCCTCAACCTGAGCGACGAGCAGCGCGAAAAGATCACCAGGATCCAGGAGGACGTGTCCACCAAGCATTGGGAGCTGATGGGCAAGATGCGGGAGCAGCAGTTCAAATTGCGCGAGCTCCTCGCGTCGGGCAAGGCCGACGATGCAGCCGTCGGCAAGGCGTACAAGCACCTGGAAGAGCTTCGCCAGCAGATGTGGACTGCGGCCCAGGATGCGCAGAAGCAGGTGGAGGCGTCGCTGACCAAGTCCCAGCGCGAGCAACTGCAGCGGGGATGGGGCCGTGACACCAAGTAAGCCCGCCCGAAAGGCGCCGTTGCGCCGTCCAGCCGTGGTCGCTTTGGCGCTGCTCGCGGTGACGAGCATGGCGGCGGCGGCGCCCGTCACGCTGCAGCACATCCACGGCCTGGCTTTCGGTGCCAATGGCAAGCAACTCTATGTGGCGAGCCACCACGGCCTCGTGACGTACGACAACGGCCAATGGTCGGTCATCGCGGGCCCGGCCAACGACTACATGGGATTCTCCGCGACACGGAAGTATTTCTACTCGAGCGGCCACCCCGCGCCGGGCTCCGGGCTGGTCAACCCGCTCGGGCTGGTTCGCAGCGGCAACGCGGGCCGCAGCTGGGACAAGCTCGGGCTGCAAGGCGAAGCGGACTTCCATCTGATCGCGACCGGTTACGACACGACGGCGGTATACGTGTACAGCCCCGAGCCGAATGCCCGCATGAAGACGCCGGGAATCTGGGCCACGCTGAACGACGGCTTCGCCTGGCGCCGGGCGGAAGCCAACGGACTCCAGGGCAAGGTCTCGGCGCTCGCCGTGCACCCGACGGACTCCCGAAAGGTCGCCGTCGCGACGTCGGGCGGCGTGTTCCTCTCGTCGGACGGCGGCGATCACTTCGAGCGGCTTGCCGCCGGCGGGCAGGTGCTCGCGGTCCAGTTCTCTCTCGACGGCAAGCAGCTCTGGTTCGCGAGCCACGACGGGAGAGCGCATCTGTTCCACATCGATCTGGCGACGCAGGCACGCACCGAGGTCACGCTGCCGCCACTCACCGCCGACGCCGTCGCCTACATCGCGCAGAATCCCGCCACCCCTTCGACGTACGCGATCGCGACGTTCGAGCGCGACATCTACGTCACGGCCGACGCCGGCGGCGGCTGGCGGCAGATCGTCGAGCGGGGGCGTACCAAGTGACCCAGAACCTGCCCGACGACATGAAGACCAGCGCGGTCCTCGTCGTCGGCGGTGGCGCGAAGCCAGGCGGTGCGAACGTGAACGGAGAAGGCAGATGATGGGATTCGACGGCTTCGGAGGCGGTATGGGATTCGGCGGGGGCATGGGATTCGGCGGTATCGGAATGATCCTGTTCTGGGGACTCCTGATTACCGGCGTGGTGGTGCTGGTGCGGTCGCTCGGCGGGTTTGGCGGGGGCGCAGGTCCACGCGGTGGCGGGCGAACGGCGCTCGACATCCTGCGCGAACGGTATGCGAAGGGCGAGATCGACAAGCAGGAGTTCGAGCAGAATGCGGCGCGATCTCGGGGATGCCTAGGGCGATGGCGCATCCAATCGATCGCCGCGGATTCCTCACCGCTGCCGCGGCGAGCTTCGCCGCCGGCGCCGTGCCTTTGGCGCTCTGGGCACCGCGACTGTCGGCGGCGCAGACGTCGGACGCGTTTCTCCCCGACGTCGAGATCGAGCTCGACGCGCAACCCGATGAGGTCGCCATTCTGACCGGACGGCCGACCGCCGTCTGGCGCTACGCCGGCCGGGTGGTCAGTGGACCGTCCGACGCGCTGCAGCCGATTGCCGGGAGCTTCGTCGGCCCGATCCTCAGGCTGCGGACCGGTCAGAAGGTCCGGATCCGCTTCCGCAATCGCCTGACGCAACCGAGCATCGTGCACTGGCACGGGCTCGTCGTGCCCGAGAAGATGGACGGCCATCCGCGCTATGCGATCGCGCCGGGAGAGGAGTATCTCTACGAGTTCGAGGTGCGCAATCGCGCCGGCACCTACTGGTTCCATCCGCATCCGCACGGACGCACCGGCGGGCAGGTGAACGCCGGACTCGCGGGACTCGTCCTCGTGACGGATGACGAGGAGCGCTCGCTCGGCCTGCCCGACGGCGAGCGCGACATTCCGATCGTGCTGGCCGACCGGACCTTCGATCGCGACAACCAGCTCGTCTACGAGGCCGCGCTGGGCCGCGGGATGATGGGCGCGATGACCGGTTTCGTCGGCGAGCGCATTCTCGCCAATGGCCAGCCGTCGCTGGCGCTGAGCGTTGCCGGCGAGGCGCACCGGATCCGGCTGCTCAATGGCGCGAACTCCCGGATCTATCGGATCGCGCGCTCCGACGGGAAGCCGCTGGTGGTGATCGGCACCGACGGCGGCCTGCTCGAAGCACCGGAAGTCCGCCCGTTCGTCGTCGTCGGCCCGGCCGAGCGCGTGGAGCTCCTGCTGGACCTGTACGGCGAATCCCTGGGGAGCCGCATCGCCCTGCTTGCCGAACCCGTCGATTTCGGCGGCATGGGCATGATGGGTCGAGGCATGATGGGCGGCGGCATGATGGGCGGCGGTGGCGGTTCCCGAGCGAGCGCGCCCTACCCGTTTGCCGTGTTCACCGTGGCGCGGCGCGGCCAGCCGACGAAATTTCCGGCACGGCTTTCCGAGTTCCCCGCGACCGCGGCGCCGCGGGAATCGCGCGGTGCGGGAATTCGCGATCACCGTGGGCCACATGCAATGGGGCATCAACGGGCGCACGTTCGTCATGGACGAGGTCGCGCCCGACGAGCGCGTGCGTTTCGGCGACACCGAGACGTGGGTCTTCGGAAACCGGAGCGGGATGATGGCGCTGCCGCACCCGATGCACATCCACGGCCTTCAGTTTCGCGTGCTGGGTCGGCGAGGTACGCCGCGCGGGCTCGCCGGGCTGCGCGCGGGCTTCATCGACAGCGGCCTGAAGGACACGGTGCTCGTGCTCCCCGGCGAGGAGGTGCAGGTGCAGGCCAGGTTCGACGCGTTCCGCGGGTTATTCCTCTATCACTGCCACAACCTCGAGCACGAGGACATGGGGATGATGCGCAACTACTCGGTGTCATGAGCGGCGTGTCCGCCGCGGCGACGACGACGATCAGGACGGAGGCGCGACATGTGGGGCGACTACGGGATGGGATGGACCTGGGGCATTTTCGGCATCATTCACATGGCGCTGTGGTGGATCCTGCTGGCGGTCGGCATCGTGGCGCTGGTGAAATGGCTGAAGAGCGGCCCCGCGGACGGCGCGCCCGGCGCGGGGAGCCGTGCGCTCGAGATTCTCGACGAGCGCTACGCGCGCGGCGAGATCGGAAAGGAGGAGTTCGAGGCCAAGAGGTGCGACCTGAAAAGCTGATTCGAGCCCGGCGGGAGGATCCGGCAACGCCGGCACTGGCGGTCGTGTCGTTTGATCTGAATCAAGGGCAACCGCGGGGGCCCGACTACGATGATGGCAACTGCGGAAAACGGAGTTCTCGCCGTCTGGTTGGGTCGTGCATGTCGACATGTCGCTGAGATGAAATCGCGCCGAACTCGCTATCTGCTCGTCTTCTTCGCCGCGATGCTGCTTGCGAACAATGCGCTCGCGGCTGCGCGTGCATGCGTCGTTCACCTGGCTGCGCCGGAGCATACCGCGGGCCAGATCCTGGATTCCGGCGACGAAGGGCGGTTGTGCGCCGCGCCGGACGTCGAAACGAATTGCCCGGCGCACGTCGCCCAGAACTTCAGGACCGGTGACCCAACACCGTTCCTTGATGCCGCGACCGTCGCGCTCGCACCGCCACTGGACGCTCCATCGCGCTCTCGCGCCGACAGAGCCGAGGCGCCTCGTCGTTGCAACGGCACCACCGGTCGTCGGTCCCTCACTGACGATCCTGTTCCACAATCTTCGTAATTGATCCCTCCCGCGAGCCGCGCAGCGCCGGTTGATCCGGCGCGTCGCGCAGCTCCCGCGTCAGGCACCTGACGCGGTCCCGCAGCAGCTCCTTCCTGGATTCTGGTGAGCGTCGTGCTGCGCGCCCTTGCGGCGCTGCGGCGCCCGGCTCGCCGGGACCGACCCGCCGGACGATCGATACGAACGAGGTGACGACATGAGCAAGACCGCAACGATGAATGCCAGAATGAAGATGCGCAATACGCCCCCGCAACCGGCCGCGGTGGCCAAGTCGGGATTTTCCACGAGCGTGAAGGTCATCGCCGGCGCGGGCGCCCTGGTCCTGCTCGTCGGCGGCCTGGTGATCGCCGCGATGCCGGGACCGGGCACCGTCGCCAGCCTGCCGGCCGGCCAGCCGGCAACGGTCGCGCCCCGCGCGAGCGGGTCGCCCGCCTCCGTCGGAGCGCTGACCGCGATGTCGACGAAGTTCAACTTCGGGTCGGTCTCGCATGGCCGCCGGCAAGGTCACCCACAAGCTACTGGATCAAGAACACCGGGACCGACCCGGTGATCATTCGCAAGATGTACACCTCGTGCATGTGCACGACCGCCGCGCTGGTCAAGGGTGGAAGGAAATCGGAAGCCTTCGGCATGCCCGGGCACGGTCCGATTCCCGTCATCAACACCCCGGTAAATGGGGGCGAGGAAGCGATGATCGAGGTGGTCTTCGATCCGGCGGCGCACGGCCCCGCCGGGATCGGCCCGATCGAGCGGGTCGTCACCATCGAAAACAGCGCCGGGCGCCCGCTCGAGCTCGCTTTCGCCGCCAACGTCAGGCCCTAGCCCATGACCAGGAAACTCTCATTGCTCGTCGGGGGCACCCTGCTCCTGTTCGGGCTGGTCTATTTCTTCCGCCTCGAGAACATCGGCACGACCGCGCTGTGGGACATCAGCGACGGCGGGACATGGCTGCTGCCGCTGATCGGCGTCGCGGCGCTCATCGACAGCATCAATCCCTGCGCGTTCTCGATCCTCCTGCTGACCATCGCCTTTCTGGTGAGCATCGGGAAGGTCCGATCGAGCGTCCTGGCGATCGGCAGCGCCTACATCCTCGGCATTTTCATCGTCTACCTGGTGATCGGCCTGGGATTGCTGCAGACGCTGCACCTGTTCGACACGCCGCATTTCATGGCCAAGGTCGGGGCGTCGCTGCTGATCGTGCTCGGGTTGATCAACGTGACCAAGGAGTTCGTGCCGGCGTTCCCGATCAGGATCGGCATCCCTCATGCGGCGCATCGCAAGATCGCGGTGCTGATGGAAAAGGCGTCGGTGCCCACTGCGGTCGTGCTCGGCGGTCTGGTCGGCCTGTGCGAGTTTCCGTGCACCGGCGGGCCGTATCTGATGGTGCTCGGCCTGCTGCACGATCACGCGACCTATTTCACCGGGGTGGGATACCTGATCGGGTACAACGTGATCTTCGTGCTGCCGCTGGTCCTCATGCTGCTCATCGCCAGCGACAAGACGCTGCTCGCGAAGGTGCAGGCATGGCAGCAGAGCGAACGCAAGGCGATGCGCTGGGCGGGAGGTGCCGCCATGATCGTGCTGGGCATGGTCATCTTCGCGGTCTGACCCATGACTGCGATCCTGACGACGACGCTCTCGATCCTCGCCATCGGCGGCACGGCCTGGGTCGCCAGGAGAGCGCTGAAGGCGCCGATCTGCCCGATCTGCTTCGGCGTCGGCGGGACCTGGCTGTGGATGATCGTCGGCCGTTCGATGGGTTACGCGGTCGACGCCACGATGCTCGCGATGCTGCTGGGAGGGTCGGTGGTCGGCATCGCGTACCTGGTCGAGAAGCGTCTGCCGTCCGGCCGGTCGCCGCTGCTGTGGAAGATGCTGTTCATTCCGGCCGGGTTCGCGGCAGCGTACGGCCTTGCCGAAGCGCAGTGGTCGTTGTTCGCCGGCAGCGGGAGCGGCGCTCGTTCTGCTCGGCGCGCTCTTCCTGCGTTCGCCGGGTGCGCCGGCGGAAGAGAGCGAAGCCGTCGAGAAGCTGCGGCAGAAGATGCGGGAGTGCTGCTGAGGACCGCACGGCGCCGTGCCTCCGGGCGCGGCGTCGACGGTCTCTCGTCCAATCGAACAGCCGGCCCGCGCGGCCGGCGAAGGAAAGACCATGAACGCGAGCACCATCGCAGGTGAGGCACCCGCGCCCGGGAAGCGGCCGCGCCTGGCAACGTACGTTCCAGTCGCAGTGTTCGTCCTGCTGGTCGTGTTCTTCGCCATCGGCCTGACGATGAACCCCAGGGACATTCCGTCGCCCCTCATCGGCCACCCGGTGCCGGAATTCAGCCTGCCGCCGGTCCAGGGACGCACGCTGGGGCTTTCGAGCGCCGACCTTCGCGGCGAGGTATCGCTGGTCAACGTGTTCGCCTCGTGGTGCGTGGCCTGCCGCGAGGAGCACCCCCTCCTGCTGGAGCTCAAGGCGTCCGGGCGTCGTGCCGATCCACGGAATCAACTACCGGGACAAGCCCGACGACGCGCAGGCCTGGCTGAACCAGCTGGGCGACCCGTACACGCGCACCGGGGCCGACGTATCCGGCCGGGTGGCGATCGATTGGGGAGTCTACGGGGTGCCCGAGACCTACGTCATCGACCGCGACGGCCACATCGTCCACAAGCACATCGGACCGATATCACCGGAAGCGCTGCGCGACACGATCATGCCGCTCGTGCGCAAGCTACAGCAATGATCGTCGCCAACCCGGTCGTCGGGCACGCGGCCGATCGTTCACGGTCCGCGAACCCGCGCGTGGCCAACCCGCCGCGAGCGCATGACTGACGTCTCCTCCGTCGCGGTCCTGACGGCGTTCGGCGCAGGAATCGTCTCGTTCCTGTCCCCGTGCGTGCTGCCGCTGGTGCCCGGCTACATCTCCTATGTCGCCGGCGACACGCTCGCGCACGCCCGCCACGCGAACGAGCGCGTGCGACGGCTGTCGGTGTTCGGACTGAGCTTCTGCTTCGTCGCCGGCTTTTCGACCGTGTTCATCGCGCTCGGCGCGGGTGCCACCGCGCTCGGGCAACTGCTGCTGCGCTACAAGTCCGAGGCGAACATTGTCGGTGGGATCATCGTCATCGTCTTCGGCCTGTTCACGCTGGGGATGCTGAAGCTGCCGTGGTTGCAGCACGACGTGCGCGTCCACGCGCACATCAAGGGCGCCCGCCCGCTCGGGGCGTATCTCATCGGACTCGCATTCGCGTTCGGCTGGAGCCCGTGCATCGGGCCGGTGCTCGGCGTGATCCTCACCCTCGGGGCGGTGACGGCCACGGTCTCCAGCGGCATCGCGCTGCTCGGCGCCTACTCGCTCGGGCTGGGCATTCCGTTCCTGGTCACGGCGCTTTTCACCGGCGCCCTGCTGCAGCGGCTGAAGTCGATGCGCCGGATCGGACGCTGGCTTCAGATCGGCGCGGGCGCGGGGATGGTGCTCATGGGCCTGGCCATGCTCACGGGCATGCTCTCGTCCTTCGCCTTCTGGCTGCTCGACACGTTCCCGGCGTTCGCGGCCATCGGATAGACGGCCGCCTTGCCGGCCGTTCCCGGTCGGCGATGACCCGTGAAGTTCAGGATGGCGCGGCGGCGGCGCGCGCTGCGGCGCCGCCGGTCAGGCCAGCTGCGCGCCGCACTTGGAACAGAAACGGTCGCCGGTGCGGAAGGGCGTCCTGCATTTCCGACAGAATCCGCCCGCGTCCGGTTGCGCTTCCGGTCGGCTCTTTCGCCGGTACCACCAGGCCGAGATCCCGATGCTTCCCAGGACCAGGATGGCGACCGCGACGGCAAGCGCGATCGCCAGGTCGCGCCGGGTCGTGTCGGCGGTTGCCGGCGACGCGGCGGCCTGCGTCTGCGGCTTGAGCAGTTCGGCGGACGTTCGCGCATCGGACTTCGTGTAGCGCACGTTCACCGCCACGGCTTTCCCCGCCGCGGAGGCGCCCAGCTCCGCCGATCGGTAGCGCAACCCGTCCTGGCCGACGACAGAGGCCTCGAGCGCCGGCACGACCGAGACGTCCGTGGCAGTGGCCGGCTCCTGGACGGTTACGGTCAGGCGGTCGGTCGCCAGATCCCCCGTCCAGACGTAGGTGAACTCGCGGCCGGGGGCGTTTCGCCGGGAGCGGGTCGTAGAACTCGACGTGGAAGAAGCGCTCGGGCAGTCGAATTTCAGCGTGATGAAGTCTCCCGCTCCCGCGCGGTCGTACGGCAGATTGAGATTGTTTCCTCCCGCGGCCGCCGCGTACGCCACGGCGGCGGGCCCGCCGGATGCGGCCGGGATGCGCAGGCTTACGGCGGCCGGCAGCGCGACATCCGCGGCAAGCTGGCCGCGGAGGATCACCAGTGCCGCGGCGGGACGATCGTATTCGGGCCAGATCTCGATCTGCAGGCTCGCGAGGCGCGGATTGGCCGCCGGCGCGTCGCTGCCTGCCGCCGCGGCCGGCACCGCCGTAAGCGCGACGAGGGCTGCGGCCGACAGGAGATGTGCGCAGCGCGCAAGGACGGTCGTCATCAGGTTGCCTCCACGAAAATAGCGTCCGGCGCCGGAGCGCATCGGCGCAGGCGCGGGGCAATGGCCGTCATCGTATACCCCAAGACGGTACTTGACAAGTACCCCATCGGGGTATTAGGATGCGTCATGGTCAACGTTCGTCCGCGCTCATGGAATTGACCTCCGCACTGCGCCTGGATCTGCCGGTCGACGGCATGACCTGTGCCGCCTGCGCCGCACGCATCGAGAAGAGCCTGAACCGCATTCCCGGCGTCGTGGCGAACGTGAATTTCGCCACCGAGTCGGCGCAGGTGACCGTGCAGCCCGGCGCCGCGTCGCCGGCGGCGGTCGTCGACGCGATCCGCAAGACCGGCTACTCGGTGCCGGAGCAGGTGGCCGAATTCACGATCGGCGGGATGACCTGCGCGGCGTGCGCGGCGCGCATCGAAAAGGTATTGAACAAGCTCGACGGCGTCCACGCCGCGGTCAATTTCGCCACCGAGACGGCGCGGGTCCGGTACCTGCCGGGGCTTGCCGACGTCGACGGGCTTGCCGCCGCCATCCGCAAGGCGGGATACGAGGCGAGCGAGCGCGTCGAGGCCAACGCCGACGAGGAGAAGGCGCGGCGGCTGGCGGCCTTCCGCGCCGAGCTGCGGCTGCTGTGGGTTTCCATCGCGCTCAGTCTCCCGCTGGTGCTGCAGATGTTCGCGCCGGCTCCGGCGCGGGCCACGAGTGGCTGCCGCGCTGGGTCCAGCTCGCGCTCGCCACGCCGGTGCAGTTCTGGATCGGCCGCCGCTTCTACGTCGGCGGCTGGAAGTGCGCTGCGCGGCGGCGGCGCGAACATGGACGTGCTGGTCGCGCTGGGCACGAGCATGGCCTACGGCATGAGCGCCGTCGTGACGCTGCTGGGCCTCCAGGAGCAGCATGTCTACTTCGAGGCCAGCGCGGTGATCATCACGCTGGTGCTCATGGGCAAGCTGCTCGAGGCGCGCGCGAAGCTCAAGACCTCCGCGGCGATCGAGGCGCTGGCCCGGCTGCAGCCCAGGACCGCCCGCGTCGAGCGCGACGGCGTGCTGGTCGAGGTGCCGGTCGAGAGCCTGCAGGTCGGCGACGTCTTCGTGGTGCGGCCGGGCGAGAGCGTTCCGGTCGACGGCGTGGTCGCGAGCGGCGAGTCCGGCGTCGACGAGAGCATGCTCACCGGCGAGAGCCTGCCGGTGGACAAGCACGCCGGGCGACAAGGTGTTCGCCGGCACCTTCAACAGCCAGGGCCTCCTGCGCTGCACCGCCGAAGGCGTCGGCGCGACGACGATGCTGGCCGGCATCATCCGGCTGGTGCGCGAGGCGCAGGGGTCGAAGGCGCCGATCCAGCGCCTGGCGGACAAGGTCGCCGGCGTGTTCGTCCCGGTCGTCGTGGCGATCAGCGCGTTGGCGTTTGCCGCCTGGTGGGCCTACAGCGGGGACGTGGCCGGGGCGCTGGTCAATGCGGTCGCGGTGCTGGTCATCGCCTGCCCCTGCGCGCTGGGGCTGGCGACGCCGACGGCGATCATGGTCGGCACCGGGCGCGGCGCGCAGGTCGGCGTGCTCGATCAAGAACGCGGTGGCGCTGGAGCAGGCCGAGAAGATCCGCACGCTGGTCGTCGACAAGACCGGCACGCTGACCGAAGGCAAGCCGGTGGTGACCGACGTCGTTCCGGCCGACGGCGTCACCGACGCCGAGCTGATCACGGTCGCGGCCAGCCTCGAATCGGGCTCGGCGCACCCGCTGGCGCACGCGATCGTCGCGCAGGCGAAGGAACGCGATCTCCCGCTGCTCCCGGTGCGCGATTTCCGTTCGGTGACCGGCAAGGGCATCGAGGCGGTGCTCGACGGCCCGGCGCTCGGCGGCGAACGGAAGATCGTGCTCGGCGCGCCGGAATTCCTGGCCGAGTCCGGCGTCGAGGTCGACATGGCGCGGATTGCGCCGTTCGTCGATCAGGGCAAGACCGTGGTCGGCGTCGCGGCCGCCGGACGCGTCGTCGGCTATCTCGCGATCGCCGACAAGCTGCGCCCGAGCTCGCGCGAAGCGGTCAGCCGGCTGCGGGGCATGGGCATCGAGGTCGTGATGCTGACCGGCGACAATGCCGCGACGGCGAAGGCCATTGCCGATGCCGCCGGCGTCGCGCAGTACCGGGCGCAGGTGCTGCCCGGCGACAAGGCGGCCGCGGTGGCCGAATTCAAGTCCGGGGGCGCCGTGGTCGGGATGGTCGGCGACGGCGTCAACGACGCGCCGGCGCTGGCCGCGGCCGACGTGAGCTTCGCCATCGGCGCGGGCTCCGACGTCGCCATCGAGGCGGCGGACATCGCGCTGATGCGCAACGACCTGCTCTCGGTCGTCGACGCCATCAGCCTCTCGCGCGCCACGCTGCAGGAAAATCCGGCAGAACCTGTTCTTCGCGTTCGTCTACAACGTGCTCGGCATCCCGCTGGCCGCCATCGGGATGCTGAACCCGATGATCGCGGGCGCGGCGATGGCGATGTCCTCGGTGTCGGTCGTCAGCAATTCGCTGCTGCTGCGGCGGTGGCGGCGGCGCTGACGCCCGCGGATTCCATTTCAACCTGCAACGAAGGAGACAACGATGCAAACGGCGACACTGAACATTTCGGGCATGACCTGCGGTGGCTGCGTGCGCAGCGTCAGCAACGTGCTGAACGCGCTGGAAGGGGTCGTCAAGGCCGACGTATCCCTCGACAAGCACTGCGCGGTGGTGGACTACGACGCGGCGAAGGTGAATCCCGACCAGCTCAAGCAGGCAGTCCAGGACGCGGGATATGAAGTCGCCGGTTGAGGCGAAGAAGTGCGAGCATCACGCG
Organism: uncultured beta proteobacterium; assembly: GCA_963768535.1. Classification (GTDB taxonomy): domain Bacteria; phylum Pseudomonadota; class Gammaproteobacteria; order Burkholderiales; family Casimicrobiaceae; genus CAIWHR01. The sequence continues at coordinate 67,368 of CAVYID010000007.1, forward strand.
CACCCTTCGGTCGTGCAGCCCGACAAGTCGGGCCTGCTCAAGCGCCTGAACCGGATCGAGGGGCAGGTGCGCGGGGTCGCGAAGATGGTCGAGGAAGACCGCTATTGCATCGACGTGCTGACGCAGATCGCGGCGATCCAGTCCGCCCTCGACGCGCTCGCGATGCGCCTGCTCGCGAGCCACACCAACGGCTGCGTGCGGTCGGCGATCCGCTCCGGCGACGGTGATGCGGCGGTGGACGAGCTGATGAGTCTCGTCAAGCGGTTTGCCCGCTGAGGCGGCCGGCGCGCGCGAGTATCCAGGCGGCCGGCTGTCGCGGGGGCAACGAACCACGGTCTATCGGGAGATCGCGCCGCCTGCCCGGTCGAAGCGGCCAATGTGATAGTTGGCATCCGGTTCAATTGCCCCGATTTGCGCTGCGTCATGGCGCAAGGCCGGCGTTCGTCGCCAGAATGTGCCTTTGGGCCGGCAACCCGCGCCGGACCGAAGAGGACGACCCGCACGACGGCACCCGGCGGCAACCGGCACGCGCGAAGCCCGCGTCGTCCGGCCGGCCACGCAACAAAGGAGCTCCAGCAGATGGCAACCAAACCGTTCGTCTATCAGGACCCGTATCCCCTCGCCGAGGACAGGACGAAGTACAGGAAGCTTGAGGGCTCGGAGCAATACGTTTCGGTCGCCGCGTTCGACGGCAGCGAGATCCTCAAAGTCGATCCCGAGGCGCTCACCGTCCTGGCGAATGAAGCGATGCGCGACATCTCCTTCCTGCTCCGCCGGGAGCACAACGAATCCGTAGGCAAGATCCTGCGCGACCCGGAGGCCTCGCGCAACGACCGGGGCGTGGCAGTGGCGTTCCTGCGCAACGCCGAGATTTCGGCCCAGTTCGAACTCCCGGTATGCCAGGACACCGGCACGGCGACCATCATCGCCAAGAAAGGGCAGCAGGTCTGGACCGGCGGGAAGGACGAGGAAGCCCTCTCCAGGGGCGTGTACAAGACCTATACCGAGGAGAACCTCCGGTACTCGCAGACCGCGCCGCTCGACATGTACCGCGAGGTCAACACCGGGACCAATCTGCCGGCCCAGATCGACATCCAGGCGATGGACGGCGCGACCTACAAGTTCCTGTTCATGGCGAAGGGCGGCGGCTCGGCCAACAAGACCGCCCTCTTCCAGGAGACGAAGGCGCTGCTGACGCCGGAAAGCCTTTTGCAATTTCTGGTCGGGAGAAGATGAAGTACCTCGGCACCGCCGCCTGCCCGCCGTATCACATTGCCGTCGTCGTCGGCGGCACCAGTGCCGACGCCTGCCTGAAGACGGTCAAGCTCGCCTCCGCCAAGTACTACGACGAGCCTCCCGACCCAGGGGAACGAGCACGGCCAGGCGTTCCGCGACCTGGAGCTGGAGCAGAAGCTTCTCGACGAGGCGTGCAAGCTCGGGATCGGCGCGCAGTTCGGCGGGAAGTACTTTGCGCACGACGTCCGGGTCGTCCGCCTCCCGCGCCACGGCGCCTCATGTCCGGTCGGAATCGGCGTGTCGTGCTCGGCCGACCGCAACGTCAAGGCGAAGATCACGCGCGACGGCATCTTCGTCGAAGAACTCGACCGCAACCCCGGCCGCTTCATCCCGGAGGAATACCGCGGCCGGCACGAGCACGGCGTCAGCCATCGACCTCAATCGGCCGATGAAGGACGTCCTGGCCGAGCTCTCGAAGCACCCGGTCTCGACGCCGCTGCTGCTCAACGGCACCATCATCGTCGCGCGCGACATCGCCCACGCGAAGTTCAGGGAGCTCATCGACGCCGGCAAGCCCTGCCGGAGTATCTCTCAAGGCATCCGATCTACTATGCCGGGCCGGCCAAGACGCCGACCGGGAAGGCGTCCGGCTCCTTCGGCCCGACCACCGCCGGCCGGATGGATTCCTACGTGGATCTGTTGCAGAGCCGGGGCGCGAGCATGATCATGATCGCCAAGGGCAACCGTTCACAGCAGGTCACCGACGCCTGCAAGAAGCACGGCGGGTTCTACCTCGGCTCCATCGGCGGCCCGGCCGCGGTGCTGGCGGAGGAGAACATCAGGAAGGTCGAATGCATCGACTTCCCGGAGCTCGGGATGGAAGCGGTCTGGAAGATCGAAGTGGAGAACTTCCCGGCGTTCATCCTCGTGGACGACAAGGGAAACGATTTCTTCAAGCAGCTGGGGCTGTAGCCGGCGGGATCGGCGCGTGCAGGGGTCGTGACCCTGCACGTCGCACGCGCGACGTCGGAGCGTGTCGCGCTGCCCTCCCCCGCTCGACCTACTCGTACCCGTGACTGCGGGGCGGCTTGTTCTCGTAGGTGTCCTCGTCCTCGAGGTCGTCGGCCGCCGACGCCGGCAACTTCGCGATGATCTCCTCGATCATCTGGACGTGCTCGGCCTCTTCGCCCCGCAGCTCCTCGAACAGCGCCTTGACGTCCGGCTGTTTGACGTAGTGGAGCGCGTCGTCGTAGAACGCGTAGGCCTTCTTCTCGGAGGACAACGCCACCTCGTACGCCTTCAGCGGGGACATGTTCGTGGTGGGGGCGCCGACGTCGGGGGCCTCCACGTCGAAGATGTCGTCGAGATTGACCTTCGGGGGTTGCTCGCCGAACAGGGCGAGCCGGCGCTCGGCGAGCTGCTCCCCGTGCTTTCTCTCGTTGACGGCCATCGACTTGAATACCGCTCCGGCGTCGCCGGAATCGCGGCTTCCGAGCTGTTGGGCGAACAGCGTGTACCGCTTGAACGCTTCGATCTCGATCAGCGCGGCGAGATCGATGGCGTCCATCAGCGAGAGCTTGGAGAAATCGAGTTTCGTCGTCACGGGGCCTCCGGTTGCAGCGCAACGGCCCCGTCGAATGGGCGTGTGCCTGCTGGGTGAATGGGAAGATCAGACTTCGGTCCTTGGCAGAAGGAACGGTATCACCGCGCCGATCGTCCCGTCAAAGCAGGATCATGCCGCCGGCACCATGAGACAGCCGCCGCGCTCCGGCGCATGCGGCATCCGCAGCGTCACCGCTTGATGAGGCGCGCCGGGTTGCCGGCGACGGTGCAGCCCGCCGGCACGTCACGCGTCACGACCGCGCCGGCGCCGACGATCGCATCGTCGCCGATGCTCACGCCCGGAAGGATGATCGCGCCACCGCCGATCCAGGCGTGCCGACCGATGCGCACGCGCCGCCCGAACTCGAGACCCTCCCGGCGTTGCGCCGCATCGCGCGGATGATCGGCCGTGTAGATCTGGACGGCCGGGCCGATCTGCGCCCCTTCCCCGATCAGGACTTCAACCACATCGAGGATCACGCAGTTGAAGTTGAGGAACACACCAGGCCCTAGGCGAATGTTGAACCCATAGTCGCAGTGGAACGGCGGGCGGATGGCCGCCCCATTGCCGACCTCGCCGAGGCGCTCGGCGAGCAGCGCACGGCGCTCGTCGGCCGGCAGCCCGAGTGACGCGTTGTAGCGAACCAGCCACGCCTTCGTCGCCGCCTGATCCGCCTGAATCTCGGGCGCGCCCGGTCGATACAACTCGCCGGCCAGCATCTTTTCCCTTTCGGTGCGGCTCATGGGTGCTTCCGTCTTCGATGGGTGGTGCGTCGCATGATGGCCGAGCGGTTCCGAACCGGACACTTCACCGCCCGCAGTTGCCGGCTACCTCCTCATGGCCGTGGCGACGCGGATTGGCGGTCGAGGACCAGCACGTCCACCCATACAACGTGGTAGGCTCGATCAGCTTCCAGGCACGGCGGTCGGAAATCATTCTACGCTTGGGTCCAGCAGCGATGCGGCCCCCGGGTCACTGCTCATCAGCCTTGGTCCGGACGACGGCGGCTCGATAGTTCCGGCCGGACTTCGTCAATGCGTAGACTGGTGCAGCCGTTCAGGTTGCCGCAGGACGCACCGGAGCCGCGGCACGCAGGGAAGCAGTATCGACCTTTCATTGCGTTCTCGGAGTCGCGACATGGCAGCGAATGATGATCGGAGCGCGACGTTCCACCGCCTGCACGCCTCGGGATGCTTCGTAATGCCCAACCCGTGGGATGCAGGGAGCGCACGGGCTCTGGAGCAGATGGGCTTCAAGGCGTTGGCGACGACCAGTGCCGGCTTCGCCTGGACGCTGGGCTGCGCGGACAATCGGATCACGCTCGATCAGGCGCTCGGGCATCTCCGTGACATCGTGGACGCGGTGAAGGTGCCGGTCAATGCAGATTTCGAGGGCGGCTTCGCCGTCGATCCGCAGCACGTCGCGGCGAACGTCAAGCTCGCTGCAGCCACCGGGATCGCCGGGCTCTCGATCGAAGACTCTACGGGTGACGAGGCCAATCCGCTCCACGACTTCGATCTGGCGGTGGCGCGTGTCCGGGCCGCGCGGCGGGCGATCGACGAGGGTGGCACCGGCATCGTTCTGACCGGCCGCTCCGAAGGATTCGTGTGCGGACGCCCCGACATCGACGAGACCATCCGGCGGCTGCGCGCGTATTCGAAAGCCGGCGCCGACTGCCTTTACGCTCCGCGGATCGACGACGCGAAGCACATTGCCGCCATAGTCGCCGCGGTGTCCCCGAAGCCGGTGAACCTGCTGATCAACGCACCGTTCATGACGGTCGAGGACGCGGCTGCCCTGGGCGTGCGCAGGATCAGCGTCGGCGGCACGCTCGCGCGCGCGGCGTGGGCTGGAATGCTGCGTACCGCCAGGGAAATTGCGGACGCCGGGACTTTCTCCGGATTCGACCGGCTGCCGAATGTCGATGCGCTCTTTCGTGACCGATAGGTATCGACAATCCGCCGCCGGCGCTTCAGAACGGAATCGACCCCCGGATTCCCCCGCCGCATCGGTGCGTGTCGTCGGATGCGCTGCCGAAGCCGCCCGGGGCTCACGAATTGCAGTCAGCGGCCCGCGCGCGCGTCGCCGGCCACCGCCTCATGCTCCAGCGCAGGGCGTAATCGGCAACCCGGTAAAACCCTGCACCCGCTCAACGATAGGCTTGATTTGCACGGCACTCCTCAACGCTCGAGCAGTGCAATAATTTTTTGGCCTTGGTCAGTAGGGTCGCGGGGCTCGGGGTCACGATTTCATTGCGTCAGGCATTTGGTCCGGCACTTTGCTCATCGCATTCGCTGCGCTGACACGGCTTTGTGCGTGCGGCTTGCATGGCTCTCGCATACCACTCGAATTCCGTCAGGAACTTGTCGGCACGCCCATGCCAGGCGGCATCGCCCGGATTGCCTTCCTCATCGAACGCATCCTGCACGCGCGGCACCGGCATGAGCGATGGAATACTGGCCATGCCCATCTCCGCGAGCATGCACCGCAAGGTCATCGCCGCGCGCACGCCGCCGAACGCGCCTGCCGAATAGCAGACAATGCACGATGGCTTCCAGAAGTATTCCTCCAGGAAATGATCCAGCATGTTGGACAGTGCCGGCGGCACCGTGTGGTTGTACTCGCCGGAAACGACGATGTAGCCGTCTGCAGCCGCGATGAGTCTTGCCATGTCCTGGAGCACCTGCGGCGCTTCACCCGGCTTGTACTCCTTGTACATCTTGTCGAGCAAGGGAAGCCGGTATTCCAGTGGATCAATCAGGTTTACGTCATGGCCACGCTTGCGGCATTCGTTGACGATGAAGCGCGCGGCCTTGATGCCTTGCCGGCCACCGCGTACCGATCCGTAAAAGACGACGATATTGAGTGCCATATGCCTGTCCCTGGCAGTGAAGATGGGGCGTGTCGGATCGGATAGCGCCTCGGTTCGCAGCGGATTACTGCGCGTCGCCGAGGCTCATGCGCCCTTGGTGATCGTTACCGCGTCGGGCTTCCAAAGGCTGAACGCGTTGACGGGCGCCGCCGCCCAGCTGCGGCACGACGAGCAGTGGCAATAACCCGCGGCCACGGGCTCTCCGGTGACCTTGAGCTCAACGGCGCCGCAGAAGCATTTTCCTTCGTAGGTTTGGCTCATCGCTCCTCCTGGTATCGGTCGGTGCTTTCAAGCATCCCCCGCCCGAGCGGGTTTGGGGACGACATTCTGACACTTTTGCCGTGTGGGCGCAGGCGCGCAAATCCCGGCGTTTCGACGGACGGCCGCTCGTGGTCGGTCAGCGTGCCCCGCAAATCCGCGCGTTCGCGTCGCGTTCGAGCCGCCCGGATAGAATGACGGCGCCATGCTCGTCCGGCGGCGCGACAATGCCTGCGGCCGTCGCGGACCGCGCCACCCTACGGAGCGAGTTCCTGAAGATCGAATATCAGCCTCCGCGTCGTTGCCGATGCTGGCCTGGTGCGCCCATGCCCGCGCCGGAGGGCCGGTGCGCGTCCGCCATGGCGCCGGCGTCGAAACGCGCGACGACGGCTTCGCCGAAGGTGCCTGGGATGGCGATTTCGACGCCTTCGACTTCGACCGGGCGGGCAGCTTCGCCGGGTCCGGCGCGCGCCGACGTGACGCTGCGCCGGCTTGAACGGCCGCTCGGCGCGCCGCCGGGCTGCTACGCGGATTACCACGACCTGCTGCTCGGCACGACCCGGCGGCTGGCGGCGAACGCCGGGGCGCGCGGTCGCCACGCGACCTTCCGGCTGGTGGCGGCATGCTCCCGCGGCTAAGACTCCACCGCGAGCGCGACCATCGCCAACCTGGCCGGGTGCCGTAAGGGCGTGACGTTCGTCCGCAGTGCCACTCCGGTCGGCCATCCGCTCGTCGGCGTCGCTGAACGCATCGACGACGACAGCGGCACCGATACCCTCCGCGTTCTGGGCATGCGCGTCGGCTTCGCGCACCTGCCACTGCCGTACATCGGCGCGCTGCACGGTCCCGCGATCTTCGCGATCACGCATTCCGCCGAAATGCGGCCGTGAAAGCTCGGCACCGGCTACTACGACCGGCCGATCCCGCGCCGCATCGCGGAGGAGGCCGGAGCGCCCCGCGCAGGACGGATTCGGGCACCGCAAGCTCGGGGCGGGCATGGGCCTGCGGGAGATGAGCGCGCAGAGCGAACGGGACTTTCAGGAGCCCCTGCGTTCCGAGGTGCCCGCCGCGGTCCACCGGCGTCTCGATCCGCGGCCCGTCGGCGAGCGTCTCGGCTTGCATCGCCGGCTGACCTACCTGCGGGCGATCCATTCGCACCGGCCCCTGGTTTCCGCCACCCTCGATCTGCTGGGCACGGAACGCCTGCACATGATGTGGAACTCGACCGCGCTGTATCACTTCCACTGGGGGTACGCGAGGATCGCGGATCGTTACGCCGACCGTTGAATGCCGCGCGGCGGCGTCCGGGGAGGCACCGGTCGCGTTTCGGCAACGGCTGCTTCCCGGCCAGTCGAGGTGTGGGGGCGACCGACCGGTTTCAAGTGCCTGCAGCTGCAATCGAGGATCCGTAACGCGGAACCCGGCGTCAGCGCGTCGCAACGTTCCGGACGCGCGACGCAGCGAGGTATAGGCGCACGCAGGTCTCACGCTCGGACGCGAAAGAATAGTTGGCACAGGCGTGTTCGGCGATCACGAGTCGCTCGTACGGCGCGCCGTCGCGCTGGAACAGGCCGGCGACAGCGCCGAGAAGGCCAAGCCCGATCAGGACTGCAAATGCTGCGGCAACGACGGTAAATGCAATGTGCGGGCGGTTCAGGGTGAGCCTGGTGGTCATGGCGGTCTCCATGCGGTCGTGTCCCAGCCGCTAACGGTCCGGTGTGGCCCGGACGTGCGCTCCAACCCGCCAGAAGTCTCAGTCCTATGAACCGGCCCTTGCCATTCTGCACGGGGTTCTGAAAGCGACGCCGACGGAATGCCTCAACAGGCGCCGTTTCCGCAGCGAGTATTGCAAGCGCCGGCCCGGGCCGACCTACGGATGACCCACGGATTGCAGATTCGGTCGTGACCTGAGCGTCAGGCAGGCAGGGCACCCGGAGCTGCTCAGGGCTGGAGGAGCTGCCGGTAAACCGCCTCGGTTTCGTCCGTTGGCGGTACCCCCAACGTGACGGAGAGCATTTGCCGGCAGCGACGGAACACTTCGATCGCTTCGGCGCGCTGACCCTGCGCGTGCAGGCAGACCATCTGGCGGCGGTAGAACGTCTCCCCGAGCGGGTCGAGTTCCACGGCTCGCCGATAGAGCTCGGCTGCGCGTGGCCATTGTTCACGGGACTCCCAGTGTTCGCCCAGGCGCAGAACGAAGCGACCGAAACGCCCCGACAGACGGTTGTCGAGGGCAATCTGCCAAGGTTCTTCCGATTCGCCGGCAAGGAAGTGGCCCCGGTAGAGGTTCAGGACCCGCGCCGCCTCCGACTCCAGCAGGCCGACCTCGGGTAGCGCGGCATTCACTTCGGGAATCAACGGCGCGAGCGTGCGCTCGAGCGCCCACACGTCCACCCAGACGAGCTGCGGGTTGAGCGAAACGGACCGGGCCGATACCTGCAGGGCATCCTCGCAGTCCAGCAACCTGCGCAGGCGGTGCACGGTGATTTCGAGTGTTTTCTGGGCGTCGCCCACGGAGGGCTCCGACCACAGGAGATCGATCAGCTTGTTCGAGGGGACATTGCGCCCTCCCAGGGCGACCAGAAGTTTTGCCAGCTTGAGCGGCTGCCGCTGGGCTTTGCCTTCGAACCGGAGCAACTCTCCCGCTTTCAGCACTTCGAAACGCCCAAGGGTGTAGATCTTGACAGGCCATGGCCAGTTCTCCGTGTCGGGCGACTCCGGCAGCAAGCCGTGTTGCCTGATCACGTCCTGAACGTATGCAACCTCGATGCCTTGATCGAGCGCTTCCGCGTACAGACGAGCCATCATTTTTGGGTACCAGTTCCAGTGGCTGCGATATCGCTGTTGACTGCCGATGTCCAGCACTGCGCGAAGCAGCGAATGGCATCTCGCTCGGTCGCGCTGCCGCAGCGCGACGTAAGCGTCGACCAGCAGCGCCTGATACTCGCCCAGCCGGCCCGCCATGCCGATCGTGTGGCGTCGGTACTCGTCCAATTGCGCTTTCGCTTTCTCGAAGTCCGCCACCTCGGCAGACACTTCGGCCTGCAGGAACAAGTCGAGGGTCTGGTAGTGCGTCCGGCCGCGATCGATCGCCATTTGCAGGGCTATCTGGGCCTCGAACCGGGCGACGTCGAGGTTCCCGCGCTGTAGCGCAAGCCATGATTTCATCTCGTAATACGGCTCGATGTGCGGCGCCTTCTCGAGTTTCCTGATCTCCGCTTCCGCAGCCGTCAGCTCGCCAAGCGTCAGCAAGTACCCGATGCGGTATCGCCGAATTACCCCGGCGATCGCCAGGCCGTTGCTTTCGGCCAGCTCGAGTGCTTCGTCGATGGCAGCCAGCGCGTCGCGCGGCGTGCCCACTCGCAGGACATAGGTGGAGTACGCCCACTTCCAGTAGGCCAGCCCAACCGATCCCGCGTCAGGCTTTGCGAGCAGAGGATGAAGCTGCCTGGCGAGATGCTCCTGTTTCGACGTGTCGCCAATCGAGTAGTAGTACATCATCAGGCTGGAGGCAGCGAGCACCGCCTCATTGCATTCGACCTCCGCACCGATCGCGGCTTGCGTCCGCTCTGCCCACTCGGCGAGGCGCGGGTGCTGTGGCTGGCGGACGAATGTCGCGTACAGCAGTCGCGATAGACCGGTGAGCCGGGCCAGGGGAGGCAGCGCATCCGTCTCGTTCGACAGCAAGTCCTGAAGCACCGCGATCCACTTGTCCAGCGTCGTCCAGTCGGGGCTGAGAATCAACGCGCGTGAAATCGCCCCCGCGGCGAGGACCTGTCCGGTCCTGTCGCCCAGCACGACGAATTGGTCGAATCCCTGTTCGAGTTGCCGGCGCGCGATCGCGGGATCAACCCAGACCTGGCAGGCTCCGGACCAGTACGCCAGCCATGGTACGGTTTCGACCATGCCCCCAGGCACCGACGCGATCCACTCCAGAAGCGTGCGCCAACGCCCGTGCTCGTAGAACTGACGTGCGTACCGGACAATCAAACGGGTTGCGGCGGACCAGTCGGCGCATTCGAGGTATACGGTCACTGCGTCTTCGACGTGGCCATCCAGTTCCATCATTCGGGCGGCCCGGTTGGCCGCCTCCGCACGCTCGGCCGGGGAAAGACATTCAGCTGCACGCGCCCGCAAGAACGCATGGAACAGGGCATGGTACTGATACACAAACTCGGGGCCGTCGCGCCGGTGGACAAAAAGATGCCGGCGATACAGATGGTCGAGTAAATCCGCAGCGTCGCGATTCCCGGCAACGGCTTCTGCCAGAGTCGCCGTTATCCGCGGCAACGCAGCGGTCAGCATCAAGATGCGCTGGTGCTCCGGCGTGGCGCGCGCGAATATTTCGCCTGCGAAATAATCGAATACCGCGTCCTCGGACGCCCCAAGCGCCGCGTCAATCCGAGAATGTCCGAGGCGACGCGCATATTCGGCCATGAGCACGATGCCTGCTGCCCAGCCGCCGCACCGGTCACAAAGCGCGGTCAGCGACGCTTCATCAAGCGCCGTTTGTGTGGACAGCATTTGCTGCGATTCATCCCGCGTGAAGCGCAGTTCGTCAGGATCGACAAGCGCGATGGCTCTGTTCGCCACGAGGCGAGCCAGGCTGCTCGGCGGATCGCTGAGGCTCAACACGATGATCGTGACGCCGTCGGGGACCTGGGAGAGCGCTTCTCGTGCGATCGCCTCGAACGATTCGCCGCTGCCATCCTGAAAATTGTCCAGTACGAGCACGCTCGAGTGCGGCATCCGCGCGAACAACTCGCGAAAATAGCGACGCGCGAAGACCTGGAGATCGACCTGCGTTTCGGCCGGAAAGAGAGGCAGAGCTCTGCTCTTTCCGACTGCGCGGCGTCCCGCCGCGAGCCCAAGGTAGTAGAAGAACGTGGCCGGATCGGTATCGCCGCTGTCTACCGAGTACCAGATTCCCGGCAACGTTCCGGCGTCGAGGTAGCTCGCCGCCAATGTAGTCTTGCCCGCTCCGGGGGGGCCGGAGATCCAAACGACCGGCGCGTTTGCTTGGGCAATCTTTTGGAACAGTCGCTCCCGGACGACCACGCCGTGCAGACGCGGGCGAGAAATCTTTGGGCTGGCGTTCGTCGACGAACGTGCCATGCGCCGTCACCGTCAATGCGTTCTCCGGGTCGGCAAATGGACCGCACCGGCATCCAGCGAACGTTTGGAGCCGCGACCGGACTCCGAATGAAGACCGTCAGGGCCGAACAATCATGGAGATTTGGTCCCTGTGCGCCACAGCATACTGCGAATTGGATCGCAATTCCCAGGTTCTCGCCGCGCCTGGCCGAAAGGTTCCCATCGCGCCGACCCGGGTGGCCCATGACCGACTCATTGCCGCCATCGACACGCGAAGGGCCGAACGGTTCAGGCAGGCGGAAGTGACGCGGTCGCCGCGCTCGTCCCTCGCACTGCACGTCACGCCGAATTCAGCTAAAGTCGACGCTGCAAGTCCGCTGGTCACGCGAGTTCAATCATGAGCGGTCCGATCACCGCAGGCTATTTCCTCGTTCACGGCGCGCTGATGCTATCGGAGCATGCGCTTCGCGAGGCGCGCGCAATGCATCGCGAATTCGGCGAGGTGCGCGACCAGCTTCTGGCCCGCGAGCACGAACAGGCACGGGCGCGCCGCGGGCGGCAGGAGGCACGACTCGAACGCATCGCCGTCATCCGCAAACGGGCGAGCCTGCAGGGAGCGCGGCTTGCCCGACTGCGTTCGCTCGCGCAGGCGCTGGCGGCCTCCGCGCCCGAAGTCGCTGCCCGAATCCCGGCCTCGATGCCCGCCACCCCGGCGGGCGACGACGATGCCGAATGGACCGCATTTCTCGGCGCGCTGGACGCCGCCGTGCGTGACCTCGAAACGCTGTTGGCCGAAGCAGGGGGGCGCCTCGGCGAGCGACTGCGCGCGTCAGCGGTGACGGCGGCACGCGCGCCAAGCATCGACGACGTCCTGTCCGCCTATGCGCTGCAGCGCGAATTGCAGCCCGGACTCGATGCCGCACAGACCGAACAGCTGCGCGCAACGGCTGCACGGGTGCTGGGCCGGCTCGCGCTGCCGGACGGAGCCGTGCTGCCGGCGGAGCTCGAGCTGCTGGCGTGCGAGATCGTGCTGGCGCCGTCGCTCGATCGCGCCGAGGCGCTCGCACTCGAGCTGCGCCGGGCCGTTCACCGCCAGCGCGAAGCGGCTGCGATGCAGGACGCGGAAGCCGGCGAAGCCCGCGAGCTGCTGCTGGCGCTGGGCGACGATGCGCCGGCACCCCTGCTGCGTGCACTGGAGGCCGTCGCGGCGAAGGTCGAGCGCCTTGACGCGCCGCTGAGGGCGTCGGCGCAGGAGGGGCTCGCCGCCCTCGGCGCCGCCCGTGCGCAGCGGGAACAGGAGGTCGCGGCGATGGTGCTCGAACAATCGCTGCGGGACCTGGGCTACGAGGTCGAGGAGATCGAGTCGACGCTGTTCGCCGCCGGCGGCACCGTGCACTTCCGGCGCCCGGGCTGGGAATCGTACTTCGTGCGCCTGCGGGTCGATCCGCGGGAGCAGACGGTCAACTTCAACGTCGTGCGTGCGCGCGGCGACGAGGAGACAGCCGAGCGACGGCGCCTCGACGCGCTGGCCGAGGACCGCTGGTGCGCCGAATTTCCGCGCCTGATGCGCACGCTCGAGGCACGCGGCCTGCGGCTCGACGTGAGGCGGCGCCTGGGCGCCGGCGAGGTTCCGGTGCAGGTGGTGGACGGCTCCGGCCTGCCGAAGTCCGCGGCCGACGAAACGTCGGCCGGGGACCTGCGGGCGCCGCAGGCGCGATCGCGTCCGTAGAGCGCCGCCGACCGTGGACTCGCACCGCGCTGGATCGGCGAGCTCACGCGGCTGCTGCCCATCCGCTCGCAGCTCGTGCTCGCGGGCAACATCCGCGACAGCTTTCCGACACCGCTCGCCGCCGGCGCCACGCTCGCGCCGCTGTTGCGCTGCCTGTGGGCGCATCTCGCGCCGCTCGACTACCGTTTCATCCTCGTCTATGACCCGGTCGAGGGCCTGCGGCCCTATCCGAACGAACCGGCCGCGGTCGAGGAAGCCACCCGGCTGTTCGACCTGAAGCTCGCCGACGGCGTGATGCCGATGAGCGTCGAGACCCTCATCGGCGTCATGAAGCGGGTCGCGGCCCAGCGCGAGGCCCGCTGCGCGCTGGCCATCGACTATGCGTCACGCCTGACGCGCTCGCCCGATCATCTGGACGCCAACGAGCATCGCTTCTTCGTTGCGGCGGAGCGCGTGGCGCTGACGGCGAATCCCGTCGTGCCGCGGGGCGCGGACATCACCCGCGACGCCGGCAAGGCGCGCTTCAATCCGGTGCTCTGGCTGGTGAACCGCGTGCAGGATCTGCCGCCCTGGCTCACCATCGACTCGCCGCGCGTGAGCGTCATCACCATCGGCCTCCCCGACTTCGAGGCGCGGCTCGCCGCGGCACCTCTGCTGGGCGGCCTGTTCTCCGGATACGAGACCGGCACCGCCGACGAGCAGCGCAGATTCGCCGATACGCTGGCGCGCCTGACCGATGGCCTGCCGCTGGTCGCGCTCGCCGACGTCGCCCAGCTCGCCGACCGCCAGGGCATCGGTTTTCGCGACGTCGACGACGCGGTCCAGTGCTACAAGGTGGGGGTGGCCGAGAATCCCTGGAAGAAGCACTACCTGCGCGAACGCATCGCCGGCGCGCAGGACTTCATCGAGCAGCGCGTGCGCGGCCAGACGCCGGCGGTCACCAAGACCATCGACATCCTGATGCGCTCGGTGATGGGGCTCACCGGCGCGCAGACCCGGGCGAGCGGCAACCGGCCCCGTGGCGTGCTGTTCTTCGCCGGCCCGACCGGCGTGGGCAAGACCGAGCTCGCCAAGACGCTGACCCAGCTCATCTTCGGCGACGACCGCGCGTACATCCGCTTCGACATGAGCGAATTCGCCGAGGAGCACAGCGGCGCCCGCCTGCTCGGCGCGCCGCCCGGCTACATCGGCTATGACGCCGGCGGCGAGCTGACCAACGCGGTGCGCGACAAGCCGTTCGCCGTGGTGCTCTTCGACGAAATCGAGAAGGCGCATCCGCGCATCCTCGACAAGTTCCTGCAGATCCTCGACGACGGGCGCCTGACCGACGGGCGCGGCGAAACCGCGTATTTCTCGGAAGCGATCCTGGTGTTCACTTCGAACCTCGGCATCTACGTCGAGGACGAGCACGGCCGGCGCGTGCAGAGCGTGCACCACGGAGACCCGCAGGACGTGGTCGAGGCGCGGGTGCGCGGCGCCATCGAGGACTACTTCAAGTTCCGGCTGTCGCGCCCGGAGATCCTGAACCGCATCGGCGACAACATCGTCGTGTTCGGCTTCATCACCCCCGAGATCGGCGCCCAGATCTTCGACGGCATGCTGCGCAACGTGGTCGGCGCGCGTGCGCGAGGAACACAAGCTGGACCTCGTGGTGAGCGAGGCGGTGCGCGCGCAGTTGCGCGAGCGCTGCGTCCGGGATCTGTCGAACGGTGGCCGCGGCATCGGCAACCAGCTGGAATCGCTGTTCGTCAATCCGCTGTCGCGCGCGCTGTTCGGGCTGCCGCTGGAAGGTCGCACCGCGGTGACCGTCACTGCGCTCACCGTCGACGAGAATCGCGTGATGACGGCGACGCTGGAATGAAGTCGCCGCGCAGGCACCCAAAGAGGGGGCTGCCCCGCGAGGCGCGCGGTGCGACGGCGCGCAGCGGTCAGGCCGCGACGCTCGAACTCAACAAGGCGCACTGGCCGGTCACCGTGCTCGGTCCCGGCCGGCGGATCGGTTTGTGGGTGCAGGGCTGCACCATCCACTGCCGCGGCTGCGTGTCGCAGGACACCTGGGCGCGCGATCCGACGAAGACGATCGAGGTCGCCCGGCTTCTCGACTGGTGCCGGCGCGTCGCGCCGGAGGGTCCCGCCGGCATCACCATCAGCGGTGGCGAACCCTTCGAGCAGCCGCAGGGCATGCGCGCGCTGCTCGAGGGCCTGGTGCGCTGGCGGCGCGACGCGGGCTTCGATTTCGACATCCTCTGCTACAGCGGCTACCCGCTGGCGCGACTGCGACGCGACCACGCGCCGCTGCTGGCGCTGCTCGATGCGCTCATCCCCGAGCCCTACGTCGAGACGCGGCCCCTCACCCATGTCTGGCGCGGCTCCGGCAATCAGCCGCTGGTGCCGCTTTCCGCGCGCGGCCGCGGGCGATACGCGGTTCACCTCGAAGCCGCGGCGCAGGACGCCGGCAAGCGGATGCAGGTGGCGGTTGAAGGCGGCCGCGTCTGGATGATCGGCATCCCGGCGCGCGGCGACATGGCGCGGGTCGAAACCCTGTGCGCCGAGCGCGGGCTCGCGCTCGAGCGCGTGTCCTGGCGGCGCTAGCGCATTGCGCGTGGGCCCCCACGACTACGTCCGCGTCTGCCCCGTCTGTGACCGGGACAACGAGCCTGCTCGCGCCAGCTGCGTGTGTGGCGCGGTCCTCTCCGGCGTCGATTTCTCGCTCAGGCGATCGCCGCCCGCGCCCGCCGCAACCGCGCCGCCGGTGTCGGTCGATGCCGCGGCGCCGGCTTCGGCCGAGTCCGCGCGGTCGGCGTCGCCCGAGCCTGCTCCGGCAGCGACCGCGCCCACAGTCGCCTGCCCGTATCCCGACTGTGCGCAGCCGAACCCGCCGCAGCGCGAGCGCTGCGTCTACTGCAATCGTCCGTTGCGCGAGCAGGCGCCCGCCGCCGCCACGTCGCGACCGCTGCCTTCGGCGCTACGCGACGACTATCGCGTCGTCGAGGCGTTTCCCGCCACCGGCAGCGAGGCCGATCTGCTGCTGGTCCGCCACCTTGCCACCGGGGAGCAGTGCGTCGCGAAGCTCTACCGCAAGGGCCTGGCGCCCGATGCGCGGCTGCTCGAGCTGCTGGCGCACGCCGATGGCGACTTCCTGGTGCGGCTGCGCGCCCACGGCGTCTCCGACGGCGTCGCCTACGAGGTGCAGGAGTATCTGCGCCACGGCACGCTGCGACAGTTCCTGGCCACCGGCCCACTGCCCCTGACGGAGGTGCGGCGCATGGTCGGCGAACTCGCCGACGCGCTCAACGGCATCCACGCCCAGCACATTCTCCACCGCGACCTGAAACCCGAAAACGTGCTGGTCCGCTCCTTCACGCCGCTGGAGCTGGCGCTGTCGGATTTCGGTACCGCCTCGCTGCGTCAGGCCACCCAGCACTTCACCGGCGGCGCCCGCACGACGAAGTACGCTGCACCGGAGGCACTGACCGGCATCCTCGACGAGAAGGCCGACTGGTGGGCACTGGGCATGATCGCCCTCGAGGCCGCCACCGGGCGGCATCCCTTCGACGGCCTCACCGAGCAGGTGATCAGCCACCAGCTCGCCACCCGCCCGATCGACGTGCGCGCGGTGTACGACGACTGGCTGCGCGCGCTGTGCCGCGGACTGCTGCTGCGCGATCCCAAGCGGCGCTGGGGCGGCGCCGAAGTGGCGCGCTGGCTTGCCGGCGACGCGACGCTGGCCGTGCCGGACGACGCCGACGGGCACGCGAGCTCGGTGCACCCCTACCGAATCGGGCAGATCGAATGCACGACCGGCGCCGAATTGGCGGTTGCGCTGGCGCGGCACTGGGAAGCCGGCTGCAAGGACCTCGCCCGCGGCCAGCTCGCGCGCTGGCTGGAAGAGGAACTGCATGATCACAATTTGTTGCGCCGGCTCTCGGACCTCGCCGAGCGGCGCGGCCTCTCGGACGACATGCGCCTGCTGCGCTTCCTGCGCGCCGCGGCGCCGGACCTGCCGCCGGTCTGGCAGGGCAAGCCGGTGAGCCGGGAAGCACTGCTCGCTGCCGCGCGCGCAGCGACCGGCGACGATGCCGCGGCGATGCGCTGGCTCGATGCGATCGCCACGGAGCAGGTGCTGGAGGTCTTCGCCGAATCCGGGCACGACGACCTGCGCGAGATCGACCGGCGCTGGCGCGACGGCTGGTCGCGCTTCCTCGACCTGTGGAAATCGGCGCGCAGCACCGAAGCGGCCTCGCGCACGCAGGCCCGCGCCGTCGGGGGCGTCGAGTCGGCGCAGGTCGCAAACGTCGACGAACTCCTGTACTCGGCGCCGATGTGGCAGGCGCCGCCGCGGCGGGAACGCATCAACGGTCCCATGCTGCTGGCCCTGCTCGACACCGCATACGCCGACGCGCTGGGCCGCGCACTCGTCGGCGCGCAGGCGGAAGTGGCCGGTTTCTGCCGCTGGTTCGACACGCTGCAGGAGACGGCGGGACTCGATCCGGTGGCGGCGCTGGTCGCGCAGACCATGCTGCCGCAGGCGCGCGACGACGCGGAAATGGAACGGCGGCGCCAGGGCGCGACGCAAGGAGCGCGCGAGCGCGTCATCGGCGAGGCCCGCGCGGAGCTTCGTGCGCAGCTGGCGGAGCTGCGCCGCATCGCCGCCGACGACAAGCATCTGGGCGCGGAGATCGTGGCCAGGCTGCTCGCCGCGCTGGGGGATCTGCAGCAGACATGCGAGCGAACCATGGGACTGGGCTACGCCGAGCCGGACTATCTCACGCTGGCTCGCGGCGCCGAGAAGCTGTCGGTGCACGCGCTGGCCGCGCAAGAGGCGCTGGCCCGATGCGAGCAGGTGCAGGGCGTCAATGCGATCTTCCTGCAGCCGCAGCGGGCGCTGATCGCGGCAGTCGTCGTGGTCGGCGTCGTCGCGTTGCGCGTGCCGTGGATGATCCTCGCGCTGACGCTCGTCGCGGCGTCGCTGATGGGCTACCGGTGGTATGTCGGCGCGATGGTCAGGCACCGCGCCAGGGCCGCGTTGCGCTGGCTGCAGTTGCATGCGAAGACCATCGAGCCCGCGGACTGAGCCGAAGCAGCCCTCGAAGCTCTCTCCGTCGGTTCGGAACTTGCGCGCCTTACTCGCAACCGACGAGTTCTATCCGCGTCGACCCCATTACGGTGACGCTCCTGTTTCCTGAATTCGACCCGAGCACCGTCGCTCCATCGGTTGCCGACGCCAGGTGGGCCCTGCAATCAGCCCTGATCTCGAGCGCTCCCATCACGTTGACGTTCGACCGGAAGCAATACCATCCATTGGGGTTCAACAATTCAAGCGTCGTCTTGCCCATCACGTTGACGCCCGGATTCACCAGGATCAGCGATGGCCCGTCGGTGCGTTCGGTATCTGCCGTGCTCCCTCCGATCCCGAAGACCTTCACCGATGTGGCGAGACTCCGGTATCCGGGCCTCGTGCCGAACGGATGGGTTACCCAGGCATTCAGGCAAGTCGTCGATGGATCTTTCGGGCTCTTCGGCAAGTGCAGTGACACTCACCAGGAGTGTCGTGGCGATCGTCGCCCATGTCAGCAGCCGTCTGGCACTCATCATCGGAAGTCTCGGTTCAGGGTCAGCCGGGATTCCCGGCCGTCCGGAAAGGTTCCACGCTCGCGGGCGCCGGGCAACACCAGGCGCTTGGTCAAGGCCACACTCGGCAAGTGCTCGCTTGCCGCTGATCGTTACCCTCCTGCGGGCTGTCGATCCGTTGCCACGACGAGCTACTTCACCTTCTCGTTCTTGCCGCCCTTCGGGCCGCCGTGCTGCTTGCTCTGTTTCCGGCTTTCCTTGGCGCCTTGTTTCTGCGCCTGCTCGGCCTGCTTCTGCATTTGCTTGCCCTGCTTCTGCTCCTGCCTGGACGGATTGCCTACCGCGTACGGCGCCGACGGGGCTTGCATTTGTTGCCCCTGATACTGCTGCCGGACGACGACATCCTTGGGCTGATAGCGGTAGCTCCGGGCATGCAGGACCTGCTGCTGTTCAGGTGGAGGATAGCGATTGCCCGAGTATTGCCGCTGGTAGACCGGCAGCGGCGCCGCCTGCGGCATCGCGCCGTGGTTCCCGCTGTTCCAGCCGCGATGACTCTGCGTCCAGCTGCTGCCCCATTGCTCGTCCCAGCGCGGCGCGGCGTTCGGGCTCCACGACCTGAAATACGCCGGCGGTCGCCGGTAATACCGCACCGGAACGCGCAGAACGTACACCGGCACGGCGTTGGGCGAAACGAACTGCCACGGTCCGTTGTACCAGGAGCTCGCATACCAGTTCTCCTGCGCGTAGATCCAGTACATGCCGTCGTAGAAGAAGTAGTTCGCGTTTGTCTGCGGAGCGTAGTAGACCGGATAGCCGGGCACGCGGACCAGTCGCGGGTAGACCGGCACGTTGATGCCGACGGTGACACCGGGAACGCCGATGACGACGCTCACCTGGGCCGAGGCCGAAGCGATCGTGAGCGCCAATACGAAGGCCGCGAGAATTGCGTTACGCATGTTGATTGTTCCTTGGAGTCAGGCACTGCTTCGAACTTGCGCGGCCGCCGATCTACTGCGCCCCTTTGAGGATCATGTCGTTCTTGACCGATTTCACGCCCGCGACGCCCTTGGCGACCGAGACGGCCTTGTCGATATCGGCGCCGGACCGGACGAAGCCGGTCAGTTGAACGGTGCCCTTGAACGTTTCGACGTTGATTTCGGCCGACTTGAGCGTAGGCTCTTCCAGCACCGCAGCCTTTACCTTGGCGGTGACGACGGTGTCGTCGACGTATTCGCCGGCGGATTCCTCCTTCGAGGTCGACGTGGCGGATGTCTTTTCGGCGGGTTTGCTCGCGCCGGCCTTGGCGCCTGCACCGTCCTTCTTGTGGCATTTTGCGCAATCGGCCGGAGCCTTGACACCGAACGTCTTCTTGCCGTCATGGCAGGCGCCGCAGAACTTGCCTTCGTTCATCGCAGCCATGGTCATCTTGTCGCCGCTCTTCTTCATTGCGAACAGCTTGGGCTTGACGTGGCAGTCCGCGCACTTCAGGCCTTTTTCCGCATGCGCTTTGCCGTCAAAAATCACCTTGCCCGTGGGGCTGGCAAACTCCACTGTCTTTCCTGACGGAACCGCCCCGACGTTCCCGATCGAAAGCATCAGCGCCGCAAGTACCACGAATGTTCGCGCAAGCTTCATGTCGTCCTCCTTCAATGGGCCGGCAATGAGACAACAAGACGATCAACGCAGCAGCCGGGAGATCGATTTCGTCCTTGGCTATTGGACACCTCTCCGGCGGGACCTTCTGTGCGACGGCGCACATACGGAGGGACGGCAGACTCAGGCTCGCGTGATCGAATCCGCTGTCCTCATCCTTCGGATGATCCGGAGCGGCCGATGATCGAGATCGCCGACGGGCAGGCCGGATCCTTCGCCCTGGCGGTGCGCACGATCGGCGCCGAGTGACCGGCCGTCGCCTTCGCGGCGAAGGCCCTACTCGCGTTCGGGGACGCGCAGCTGCGCGTTGTCGTAGATGTCGTCGAGCCGACGACGCAGGTCCCCGAACCAGTCGTCGGCCTTCAGGCCCGCGCGCACGCGCTCGTTGAGCCCGCCCCGGGTCTCGTGTTCGGCGGGCAGCGCATCGAGGGCCGCCTCGTCGGCGCGGCGCCCGGCCACCGCCAGGCCCTCGAGCAGCGAGCGCACGTACGCGGCCGAAGTGGAACGCTCCAGGCCGCGCTCGACCGCCCAGTCGATGATCGCGTTCTGCATCTCGTAGTACGTCGACATCACCGCCGACGCGCAGCTGACGATGCGGATCTTCGCCTCGTCCTCGAGCACGATGACGTCCCCGAGCCCGGCGAATGCCGCCATGACCTCGGGGATGGAAGGGCAGATCAGCAGCGGGCCCTTGTGCAAGGCGATGGGCGGCAGCGGCACCAGCTGGGCGATGCGCGTGGCAGGCGCGACCAGCGGCGCCATCCGGGAGGGAGGCATCGCCGCGACGAAACTGGCGATGACCTGGTCGGGCCTGAACACCAGGCCGTCGAGGGCCTCGTCCAACTGCTGCGGACGCATGCTGACGACCACCAGATCCGACGCATCGACGACGGCCTGGCTGGACTCCAGCCGCACGCAGTGCGCGTACGTCGCGGACAGCGCCCTGGTCGCGTCCGCGGAACGCGGCGACAGGAACATGGCGGCGCGATCGCCGGGCCTGGCGGACATCGCGTGGATGACCGCGGTGGCGATGGTGCCGACGCCGAGGAAGCCGATGCGCATGCCGCAGTCTCTCACATCCCTCACCGGGGCTCCGCGCGACTCGTCGACTTCCGCGATGGTACGATTCGACACGATGAACGCGACTGGCCCGGGCCGGGGCCGCTACGGCATCGAGGACACGCGCCGGGTCCTGCTGGAAGCCCTGCGCGTGGGCATCCGCCCGTTCTGCCTCACCGTGGACCGCGAGGCTCGCGAGTACCTGCCGCACCTGTACGGCGCGGCGCGCTACACCGTGGTGGAGGACGTGGCGCGGCCCACGATCGCGCAGCTTGCCGGCCCCGTTCAGCAAATGTTCAGACTTCGGGCGTAGGTTGACGCGTCCTCTCCTCACTTGCGGGGCTTCGCCATGCTGACCATTCGTTACGGGATTCGGCACTGACAGGAAGCGGGTGGAAGCGTCACTGACCGTCGCCGCCAGCGCTGGTTACCTGCGAGGCCATCCCCGGGGTCCGCACCCCGCGGGATTCCGAACCAGCAGCGCGCCACGAAGCGTCGCGGACATCCGTGCGGCCAGGCGCGCCGCTCACCCGGCCGAACTTCGCGGTGAGATTGCGCCTCCGGCGGATAGGCTAGCCACCACTGCGATCGCCGACGCGCTCGCCAAGCTTGCCAGGACGGAGTTGCAGAATTTGGTCGTCGCCGCCGGCGCACTTCTGGCCGAAGCGCCGGACCTGCTTTCCTGGACGACGCATCTCGCTGATTGGGAACTGAACCGCCGCGCCGGCTCGCGCGTCCGAGCACAACCGCCGGACGCCGCGATCGCGCCGGAGGAGTGTGCCACAAGCGTCGTGGCCGTCACGATGCTCCGCGACGGATACGCGGAGAGCGGTGGGGCGGGTTCGGCCCGGGTCGTCGCGCTGCTGGATGCGATCGTCCAGGCGCTCACCGCCGGCGCGACCGGAAGATTGCTCCGGGCGTCCGCCTTGCCGAGCGCGTGAGCGACTGGGCCGCGCGCGACGCCGGATTTTCCACATCGAAGTCCACGTCCTTGGCGTGCGCCTGCGGCCGATCCACCAACGCCGCAAGAAACTCCTCGAATCCGTCCTCGTACCTGCCCGCCGCGAACTGCCGCAGCAGCGTGGCGTCGACCAGCCGCCGGGCTTCGATGTCCGGGATCACGCCCTCCGGTCCGTAGCCGACCACGAGGCGGACGGTCCGATCCAGGACGTCGCCTTCTGCGGCGATCCGCAAGCGGCGCCCCGTAATCCGCATGCCGTCATCGCGGCAGGGTCACGCGAATTTGCCCCGCGACCGTGAAATCGGCATTCTTGTCGTTGGCTGACCGCAAAGCCCAACCCACGTCGCCGGAGCCTGTGCGCGGATCATGGTCCTGATGGCCGCCTTCGTGCTGGTCGTTTTCCTCTACAGCCTGGTGTCCCGGCGGCTGGAGAAGACTTTCATCACGGCGCCGATGCTGTTCACGGCCGCCGGCGCCGCGACCATCCTCCTGCCGGCATCGGCAACCGAGCTCGTGCTCGACCGCAAGTCGCTGCTGCTGATCGCGGAACTGGGCTTGGTGATGACGCTGTTCACCGACGCGAGCCGGATCAACCCCGCGCACCTGAAGACCGGCCACAGCCTGCCCATCCGCCTGCTCAGCACCGGCATGCTGCTCACCCTCGCGCTGGGCGTCGTATGCGCGGTCCTGGTGTTTCCCGGCCTTTCGTGGTGGGAAGCGGGCATCCTGGCGGCCATCCTCGCGCCGACCGACGCCGGCCTCGGCCAGGTGATCGTGAACAGCGATCGGGTGCCGCAGCGCATTCGTCGGGCCCTGAACGTCGAGGCCGGTCTCAACGACGGGCTTTCCGTTCCGTTCCTGTTGCTGTTCATGGCGCTGGCCGTCGCCAACGAGGGCACGGCCGGCGCGGGCGCGGTGCTGTCCCGCTTTCTCGGCGAGCAGCTCGGGTACGGCACGCTCATCGGACTCGGGATCGGTGCTCGCCGGCGGATGGCTGCTCGGCCTCGCCCAGAGCAGGCGCTGGATGGCGCCGCCGCTCACGCAGCTCGGCGTAGTGGCGCTCCCGCTGCTGTGCGTCGTCACCTCGGAAGCCGCCGGCGCGAGCATGTTCATCGCCGCGTTCGTCGCCGGGCTCGCGGTCCAGTTCGGCTTCGGCGAGGCGGGGCGGCACAGCGTGGAGTTCGCCGACGACTGGGGACAGCTGTTCAACTATTTCGTGTTCTTCCTCTTCGGCACGCTGGTCGCCGGCACCCTGGCGCAATTCACGCCGGTCGTGCTGCTCTACGCAGTGCTGAGCCTGACGCTGGTGCGCATGGGACCCGTCGCGCTGGCGCTGCGGGGAACCCGCCTGAGCCGGGCAACCGTGCTGTTCATGGGCTGGTTCGGTCCGCGGGGCCTCGCCTCCATCGTGCTCGGCCTCGTCTACCTGGAACAGGAATCAAAGCTCGCCGGCGAGTCGACGATACGCCTTGCCGTGATGGCAACGGTATTGCTCAGCATCTTCGCGCACGGCCTGAGCGCCCTGCCCGGCATCAACCTGTACGCGAGGCAGGTCGCGTTGCTCGACGACGCGTCTCCCGAGCATCAGGACCCGGAAGAAGATTCGCCCGCGCCGTCGCCTGCGCCGCATGCGGGCCCTTCGGAACGCGCGTGAAGCGGCGCCGGGCCACGCGTTTCGACGCGACCGCGCCGGCGCGGCGAACCGCGTGCGATCACGCCGGCAGGACCGCAGTCGCCTCCAGCTCGATCACCGCCGGGCTGTCCAGCAGGTCGGCCACGAAGACCAGGCTCATCGCCGGGTAGTGCGTGCCCATGCGCGCGCGCCAGATGTGGCCGAGCTCGCGGCGCGCCGCGAGGTAGCCCGGCTTGTCGCAGCAGTAGGCGGTCATCCGGCAGATGTGCCGCGCCTCGCCACCCGCCTCCGCCAGCACCGCGAGCACGTTGCCGAGCGCCTGGTCGAACTGCGGCGCGATGGCGGTGGATGGGAAGCGCTGCTGCGCGTCCCAGCCGACCTGGCCGGCGACGAACACGATCCGCCCCGCGGGCACCGCGATGCCGTTGGCGTAACCGGAGGGCTGCACCCAGCCTTGCGGCGACAGGATCTGCATCGCGCCTTCAGTCGGTGTAGCTCGGCGGGTCGGGGTCGACCGCCCAGTCCGAATCCGGCGGCGGCACCTTCGCCAGCCACGCCCTGACCAGCTCGACGTGCTCGCGCTCCTCCGCCTCCAGCTCGAGCGCAGCCTTGCGTACCGTCCCCACGGTGGCGGCGCGCGCCAGCCGGCCGAAGAAGCGCTCGGCGCGCTCCTCGTTCTGAAGCGCGAGCTGCAGCGCGTGCCAGGGCTGCATCAGGTAATGCACCTCGTCGCCCGGCGTGGTTTCCGGCGCCTCGAAGCCTTCCCACGTCGCGCCGGCCGGCCGGCATCGCCGGCGGCTCGCGCCAGCCCATCTCGGCCATGATCTGCGCCGCGTGCTTGCCTTCGATGCCGGCGAGCTTGCGGAACAGCGCCGCGACCTCGAGGTTGTTGTGCATCTCCATCGCGTCGGCGAACTCGGCGTAGCGCTCGGCGGCCTCGGTCTCCATCGCCAGCGCCAGCGTCATGAACTCGGCCAGCGTGCGCGGCGCCGTCGCGGCGGCCTTCCGCGCGGCGGCGCGCCGCGGGGGCGTCGCCTTCTTCGTCGGGGCCGGCGTCACAGCAGGAACTCCGCTTCGAGGTCGGCCGGCGTCTGCTTCGCCCCGCGGGCCGCGCTCGGGTACGCCGGGCGGCTGCCGGCGTAGAGCACGCCGATGTTGAAGCCGTCGTCGGTCATGATCCGCCGCGCGGCGCGCGCGGGGTCGTCGGTCGGCTGCGACCGGCGCCGGGTGCGCGAGCTGCTTCCAGCTGCGCTGCTCGGGCCGGAAGGTCACGCAGGGGCTCAGGATCTCGACGAAGGAGAAGCCCGGATGGCGGATCGCCTGCGCGATGATCTCGGCCGTGCCGTTGGGGTCGCCCGCGAACGCGCGGGCGACGAAGTTGGCGCCCGACGCCAGCGCGATCACCAGCGGGTGGAACGGGCGGATGCCGGTGCCGCCGGGCGAGAGCTTGTTGTCCCAGTCGGGCTCGGTGGTCGGCGACGCCTGGCCCTTGGTCATGCCGTAGACGTGGTTGTCCATCACGAGGTAGGTCAGGTCGACGTTGCGCCGGCAGGCGTGCAGGAAATGGTTGCCGCCGATCGAGTAGCCGTCGCCGTCGCCGCCGGCGACCAGCACCGTCAGCTCGGGGCGCGCGACCTTGAGCCCGGTGCCGGCGGCGAGCGCGCGGCCGTGCACGCCGTGGAAGCCGTAGCAGGTCGTGTAGGCGGGAATGCGCGACGAGCAGCCGATGCCGGACACGACGACGACCTCGTGCGGCGGCACCTGCAGCTTGGCCAGCGCCTTGGTCACGCTGGAGAGCACCGAGTAGTCGCCGCAGCCGGGGCACCAGATCGGCTTGTACGCCGACTTGTAGGCCGCGAAGGTCAGCGGCGCGGGAGGCGTGGGAGCATTCATGCCGGTTCTCCTTGCGCCACGGCCGCGCCCGCCCAGTCGACGATCGCGCTCGCGAGCTCGCCCGGGCGCAGCGGCAACGGGCCGGGACGGCGGAAGCTCGCCGGGCGTCCGCGGCAGGTCGTAGCATCGAGCGCAGGTAGCGGTAGAGCTGGCCGCCGTGGTTCTGCTCGACGACCAGCACCCGCGCCACGCCCGGCGAGCGCCGCGGCCAGCGCCGCGGGCTGCGCCGGCGCCAGCAGCCGCAGCGCGACGAGGCGCACCGCGACGCCGCGCGCGCGCGCGCGGCCGACCGCCTCGCGCGCCGCGGCGGTGGTCGAGCCGAAGGTGATCACCGCCGCGTCGCCGTCGCCCTCGACGTCGGCCCAGAAGCGCCCGTAGTCGTGCTGCGTCAGCTTGCGCTCGCGCTTGTCGAGCTGGGCGCGGTGATCGCGCGACTGGCTGCTCGGGATGCCGGCCTCGCTGTGCTCCAGCCCGTCGGCGGTGTAGACGGTGCCGCGCGTGCCGGGAATCGCCATCGGCGACACGCCGGACGCGGTGTCGCGGTAGCGCTTGTAGTCCGGCGCATCCGCCGCCGCGGTGACCCGCGCGCCGAGCGTAGCCGGCGTCGGCCGGCCGGTCGATGATCGCCCGCGACTGGCCCATGAACTGGTCGGAGAGCACGATCGCCGGCGCCTGCAGCGCCTCGGCCAGCTCCACCGCCCACTGCGTCGTCGCCACGCAGTCGGCGATCGAGTCGGCGCCAGCACCAGTCGCGGCGCGTCGCCGTGCAGCCCGCTGACGGCGAACGCAAGGTCGCTCTGCTCGCTCTTCGCCGGAATCCCGGTCGACGGGCCGCCGCGCATCACGTCGACGACGACGATCGGCACCTCGGCGGCGACGGCGAGGCCGATGCCTTCGGCCATCAGCGCGAGGCCCGGGGCCGGCGGTCGCGGTGAGCGCGGGCACGCCGCCGTACGACGCGCCGATCGCCATGTTCACCGACGCGAGCTCGTCCTCGGCCTGCAGCAGCGTGCCGCCGACCTTCGCCAGCGCCGGCGCCATCCATTCCAGCAACTCGGTCGCCGGCGTGATCGGGTATGCGGCGACGAAGCGCACGCCGCCGCGGATCGCGCCGTAGCCGGCCGCCTCGTTGCCGCTGATCTGCCAGCGCTTTCCCGGCGGAGTGCCGGCCGCGGCGAGCCGCGGCACGCCGGCGATGCCGGCGGCGGCGTCGACACCGGCCTGCAGTGCGGCGAGGTTCGCCGCCAGCGCGTCGCCGCCGCGCTTCCACGTGCCGGAGAGCGCCGCGGCAAGCGCCGCGGCCGGAATCCCGGCCAGCGAACCGGCCACGCCCAGCGCCACCATGTTGGTCCAGCTGCCGGCGATCGCCTTGGCCGTCTTCTTGAACGGCACCGCGACGTAGCGCGCGCCGCTCGCCCGGAAGACGTCGGGCGGCTCGCCCTCGTCCGGGTCGCCGACCATGACGCTCGTCGCCGCGAGCGGAATCTCGTCGGCGAAGCGCGCGACGTTCTGCCAGTCGATCGCCAGCAGCAGGTCGAAGCGGTCGTCGAGCGAGTCGACCGGGACCGGCGCGAGCCGGACCAGCGCCGCCGCCTCGCCGCCGCGGATCTGCGGTCCGCTGGTGCGGACCATGAGGCCGTAGAGCCCCGCCTCCGCCGCGGCGCGCAGCAGCAGCGTGCCCGCGGTCATCACGCCGCTGCCGCCGCTGCCGGCCAGCGCGATCGAGATCCCCGCCGCCGCGCCGCGCGCGGCACCGGCGCCCGCGTGTTCCACCGAGGTTTGCACCATGCTCCTCCCTGCGCCCGAAGCGCCGAAGTTACGGCAGACCGGCCGATTGGGTTTGACGCAGATCAAGGCATCGGCCATCCTGCTCCTGCATCATGTTTGCCATAAATCGGTATTGCGGTACTGTATTACCACAATAGCCGCCGGCGCCGCGCCGGTCAAGCCCGGAAGCCGGCGCAAGCCAGTCTGCGGCAACGCCGGAAGCAGGAGGAATCGCCACCATGGGCACCGACGGCCACCGCTGGCTGATGACCGCCGTGAACGCGCCGCTCGAGCGCGCGGCCTTCCGTCCCGAGCCGGGCCCCGCCGAGGTCGTGGTCGCGGTCGCCGGCTGCGGGGTCTGCCACACCGACCTCGGCTACCTCTACGACGGCGTGCGCACCAATCACCCGCTGCCGCTGGCGCTCGGGCACGAGGTCAGCGGCCCCGTGGTCGCCGCCGGGCGCCGACGCCACGGCGTGGATCGGCAAGGCCGGTCATCGTCCCGGCGGTGCTGCCCTGCGGCGAGTGCGACCTCTGCCGCCGCGGGCTCGGGACCATCTGCCGCGCGCAGAAGATGCCGGGCAACGACATCCAGGGCGGCTTCGCGACGCACATCGTGGTGCCCGCGCGCGGCCTGTGCCCGGTCGACGAGGCGCGTCTCGCCCGCGCCGGGCTCACGCTGCCCGAAGTCTCGATCGTCGCCGACGCGCTGACCACGCCGTACCAGGCCGTGCGCCGCGCCGGCGTGACGCCGGGCAGCCTCGCCGTCGTCGTCGGCGCCGGCGGGGTGGGCGGCTACTGCGTGCAGATCGCCGCGGCGTCCGGCGCGAAGGTGGTGGCGATCGACGTCGACGCCGGCAAGCTCGCGGCGATCGCGCCGCACGGCGCGGCCCTCACGCTCGACGCGCGCGCGCAGGACGGCAAGGCGCTCAAGGCCGCCATCGGCGCGTTCGCGAAGCAGGAAGGGCTGCGCCCGACCGAGTGGTTCATCTTCGAGTGCTCGGGCACCGCGGCCGGCCAGCTGACCGCGTACGGCCTGCTGGTGCACGGCGCGACGCTGTCGGTGGTCGGGTTCACGATGAGCAAGGTGGAGATCCGGCTGTCGAACCTGATGGCGTTCGACGCGCGCGCGATCGGCAACTGGGGCTGTCCGCCCGAGGCCTATCCGGCCGCGCTCGACCTCGTGCTCGACGGCAGGGTCGCCATCAAGCCGTTCGTCGAGACGCACCCGCTCGACGACATCAACGACGTCTTTTCCGCCGTCCATCGCCACGAGATCAGGAAGCGCGCGGTGATGGTCCCGGCCGCCTGAGGAAACTCCGCATGAACGCTCCCGACAGCCTCGCCCCCGCGCGCGAATTCAAGAACCACGACCTCGTCGACGACTTCTCCAAGCCCGGCGTGCGCTACGAGAAGCGGCCCGCGGCCAGGCCGGACGGCACGACCGTCGCCGGCCTGTACAACGCCTGGATCACGCTCGACAACCCGGCGCAGTACAACTCCTACACCACCGACATGGTGAAGGGGACGATCCTCGCCTTCCGCGCGGCGACCAACGCCCGCGACGTCAACTGCGTGGTCTTCACCGGCGCCGGCGACAAGGCGTTCTGCACCGGCGGCAACACGAAGGAGTACGCCGAGTACTACGCCGGGCACCCGCAGGAATACCGGCAGTACATGCGCCTGTTCAACGACATGGTCAGCGCCATCCTCGCCTGCGACAAGCCGGTGATCTGCCGCGTGAACGGCATGCGCATCGGCGGCGGCCAGGAGATCGGGATGGCCTGCGACTTCTCGGTCGCGCAGGACCTCGCGCGCTTCGGCCAGGCCGGTCCCAAGCACGGCTCCGCGCCGATCGGCGGCGCCACCGACTTCCTGCCGCTGATGTCCGGCAGCGAGCGGGCGATGGCCGCCTGCGTGCTGTGCGAGCCGTTCTCGGCGCACAAGGCGTACTGGATGGGCGTGCTCACCGACGTCGTGCCGGCGCTCAAGGTCGACGGGCGATGGGTCGCCAATCCGCTGGTCGAGACGCAGCAGATGCTCGACGCCTACGGCCGCTTCGTCTTCGGCGAGCCGAAGACCGGCGACGCGCTGAAGGAAGGCAAGGCGCTGCTCGCGCGCGGCAGCGTGGACCTCGCGCTGCTCGACGCGAAGGTCGAGGAGCTGTGCGCGAAGATGCTGCTGACCTTCCCCGACTGCACGACCAAGACGCTCGAGGAGCTGCGCAAGCCCAAGCTCGAGCGCTGGAACCGCAACAAGGAGGACTCGCGCGCGTGGCTCGCGCTCAACATGATGACCGAGGCCCGCGCCGGCTTCACCGCGTTCAACGAGGGGCCGAAGGACGATCGCGAGGTCGACTTCGTGCTGCTGCGCCAGAAGCTCGCCGCCGGCGAGTCCTGGGTCGAGCCCGCTGCACGACTCGATCCAGCCGAAGGCGAAGGGCGTAGCCGTGGCCGACGCCTCGCCGGTGAAGGACTGGCTGGAGGGCGACGGCGCGCTGCTGCGCCTGCGCCTCGCGCGGCCGAAGGCGAACATCATCGACGCGGCGATGGTCGCCGCGCTGTCGGGCGCGCTGGTCGCCTATCACGGGCACCCGGGGCTGCGCGGCGTGCTGCTCGACGCCGAAGGGCCGCACTTCAGCTTCGGCGCCAGCGTCGAGGAGCACCTGCCGGAGCAGATGCGCCGCGATGCTCGCGTCGCTGCACGCGCTGGTGCTGGCGATGCTCGAGTTCCCGGTGCCGATCCTCACCGCGGTCCGCGGCCAGTGCCTCGGGCGGCGGCCTCGAGGTGGCGCTGGCCGGTGGGCCGATCTTCGCGGCGCCGGACGCCCAGCTCGGCCAGCCCGAGATGCTGCTCGGCGTGTTCGCGCCGGCGGCGTCGGTGCTGCTGCCCTACCGCGTCGACCAGCCTGCGGCCGAGGACCTGCTCTTCTCGGGGCGCGCGCTCGGCGGCACCGAAGCGGGCGCGATCGGGCTGGTGCACACGGTCTCGCGAGGATCCCGACTTCGCCGCGCTCGCGTATTTCGAGCACGCACCTCGCCGGCAAGAGCGCCGCCGCGCTCGCCTGCGCGGTCGCCGCCGCGCGCGGCGGCATGATCGCCGGACGTCCGCCGCCGCCTCGCCGAGGTCGAGCACCTCTACCTCGACCGCCTGATGCAGACCCGCGACGCCAACGAGGGCCTCCTCGCCTTCCTCGGCAAGCGCAAGCCCGAAATGGGAGCACCGCTGATGGCCGACATCCCGCCCGTCGTCAGGATCGTCGAGCGCTGCCAGGCGCTGTTCGAGGACCTCGACCTGACCGCAGTGAAGCAGTGGAAGGCCGCGGACGCCGGGCCGCAAGGCGATCGGCTACCTGCCGGTCTACGTCCCGCGCGAGCTGGTGCACGCCGCGGGCATGCTGCCGGTGGGCATCCTCGGCGGCGGCGACCAGCTCGAGGTGATCCAGGGCGACGCCTACTACCAGAGCTACATCTGCCGCATTCCGCGCTCGACCATCGAGCTGGGCCTGACCGGGCGCCTCGACTGCCTCGACGGCATGCTGTTCCCGTCGATCTGCGACGTGATCCGCAACCTGTCGGGGATGTGGCAGATCCTGTTCAAGGACAAGTACGTCAAGTACTTCGACGTCCCGCAGAACTACGACGACGCGATCGGCGGCACGTTCTACATCCACGAGCTCGGGACGCTGCGCGACGACCTCGGCCGGATGCGCGGCGCGCCGGTCACCGACGCCGAGCTCAACGCGTCGATCGCCGTCTACAACGACAACCGCCGCGCCATCGCCGAGCTCTACGCCTATCGGGCGGTCAAGCCGTGGCAGGCGCCGACCTCCGAGGTCTACCTGGTGCTGCGCGCGGGCATGGTGCTGCCGCCGGAGGAGCACACGGCGCTGGTGCGCGAGTACATCGCCGCCGCCGACCTCGTGCCGCGGCCGAAGCGCGACAACGCCCGCGTGGTGCTGACCGGCGCGTTCTGCGAGCAGCCGCCGCTCGGCCTCATCAAGTCGATCGAGATGGCCGGCTGCTACGTCGTCGACGACGACTTCATGCTGGTCACGCGCTGGCTGCTCGACGACGTTCCGGCCGACGGCAACCCGCTGGAGGAGCTGTCGAAGGCCTTCCTCCACCGCTCGGCGTCGACCGCGGCGAAGTACGACACCAGGCGCGAGGACAAGGGCGTGTTCCTGCTGCAGCAGATCGACAGGCGCGGCGCCGAAGGCGTGATCTTCGCCGCGCCGTCGTTCTGCGACCCGGCGCTGCTGGAGCGGCCGATGCTGCAGGACGTCCTCACGAAGCACGCGGTCCCGCACACCGCGTTCAAGTACGCCGAGAACACCGGGCAGATGGCGCCGATCCGCGAGCAGGCGGGCACGTTCGCCGATTCGATCAAACTGTGGAGCGCGGCATGACCACCACCGCCGCAATGCCCGCCTCCGTGAAGAAGCCGCAGAACGTCCAGAAGGAGGACGCGATGCTGCTGCAGAAGGAGCTGATCAACGGCAATTACCACGACCTCGCCACAGCGCACCAGAACGGGCGCAAGGTGTCGGCGACCTTCGTCCCCGGCAACCTGAACGAGCTGCTGATGTGCTTCGACTTCGCGCGCAGCCTGCCGGAGACCAACGCGCTGCAGAACGGCCTGCGCAAGAAGTCGGGCAAGATGATCATGGACGCCGAGCGCGACGGCGCCTCCGAGGACGTGTGCACCTACGTCAAGGCCGACCTCGGCATGATGCTGGGCGGCGAGGTCGGCCCCACCGGCGAGGTGCTGCCCAAGCCCGACGTCCTGCTGCTGTCCTACACCGGCTGCTTCACCTTCATGAAGTGGTTCGAGCTGATCCGCCACAAGTACGGCTGCGAGACAGTGATGCTGCACGTCCCCTACCAGGGCGAGGGGAAGATCGCGCCGAACATGCGCGACTACGTCGTCAAGCAATTGAAGGAGACCGTGATCCCGACGCTGGAGCGCATCTCCGGCGTCAAGTTCGACATCGACCGCCTGCGCCAGTACATGCGCGAGTCGCAGAAGGCCGAGGACGACCTGGTCGCGGTGCTGCACTCGGCGAAGAACCGGCCGTCGCCAATCGACGGCTACTTCGGCGCCGTCTACTACATCGGCCCGATCTTCACCGCCTTCCGCGGGATGCCCGAGGCGACCGAGTACTACCGCGTGCTGCGGCAGGAGATCGAGCAGCGCGTGCGCGAGGGCAAGGGGCCGGTGACGCCCGAGGGCGACATGGGCGAGGAAAAGTACCGGCTCGTCGTCGAGGGCCCGCCCAACTGGACCAGCTTCCGCGACTTCTGGAAGATGTTCTACGACGAGGGCGCGGTCGTCGTGTCGTCGACCTACGCCAAGGTCGGCGGGCTCTACGACTTCGGCTTCCGCCACGACGCCGACCGGCCGCTGGAATCGCTGGCCGAGTACTGCCTCGGCTGCTACACCAACCTCAACCTGCCCTCCAGAATCGACATGATCTGCAGGTACATCGACGAGTACCAGGCCGACGGGCTGCTGATCAACTCGATCAAGAGCTGCAACAGCTTCTCCGCGGGCCAGCTCCTGATCCTGCGCGAGGTCGAGAAGCGCACCGGCAAGCCGGCGGCGTTCATCGAGACCGATCTCGTCGATCCGCGCTACTTCTCGGCGGCGAACGTCAAGAACCGGCTGGAGAGCTATTTCCAGATGGTCAAAGCGAAGCGGGTCGCGGCGGCGGCGCACTAGATGATGGCGAAGGCGACCGCACCCCACCCCTCCCGTAGCCCGGCGGGAGCGAGCGAGACGCGGGCGCGGCACCATGGCCACGGGCGAGCGGGTCGCTGCGCTCAACGCCGGCCTACTCAGCCGTCCCGCCCGCGGAGGGGAATCACGAGATCCATGCGCTGCTTCATCGGCATCGACCTCGGCTCGACGACCACCAAGGCGGTGGTCATCGACGAGCAGCGGAACATCCTCGGCCGCGGCATCACCAACTCGCGGTCGAACTACGACACCGCGGCGGCGATCGCGAAGCAGGAGGCGCTGGTCAACAGCCGCTTCCACCTGTTCCGCGAGGCGCTCGGCAAGGCCGGCGCGCTCGCCGGGGCACTCGACGCCTTCCTCGGCCAGCTCGAGCGCGACTTCCGCTCCGAGCAGTACCTCGAGCAGCTTGGCGACCTCGAGGCGACCTGCCAGCGCAGCCTCGCGACGGCCAAGTTCGGTGACGCCGCCGACGCGGTGGGCGAGGCGCTGGTCGAGGTGTTCCGGCGGCTCGCCGCGGAGGCGCCGCAGCTCTTCGCGCCCGGGGCGAAGCGCAAGTCGGACTTCTTCCGCGACATCGCCGGCAGCCAGTACCTCGCGGCCGGCGAGGCGGTGGCGAAGGAAGCCGGCATCCGCTACGACTTCCTGCTCAACGTCTTCGATCGCTCGATCATCGAGGTCGAGAACCGGGTCTACGGCGACTCGATCCGGCGCCACCTGCTCGCGGCGCTCGAGCGGACCTTCCTCGCGCTGCCGGACACCGCCGCGCGCCGGCAGCAGGTCGAGGCCCCGATCAAGGGCATCCTCGACCTGGAGATGGAGGAGACCTTCGTCGTCGGCACCGGTTACGGCCGCGCGCGGCTGCCGTTCTCCAAGGAGCACATCCGCTCGGAGATCCTGTGCCACGGGCTCGGCGCCCACGTGATGCACCCGCACACCGCGACGGTGCTCGACATCGGCGGCCAGGACACCAAGGCGATCCAGGTCGACCCCAACGGCATCGTCGAGAGCTTCCAGATGAACGACCGCTGCGCGGCCGGCTGCGGACGCTACCTCGGCTACATCGCCGACGAGATGAACATGGGCCTGCACGAGCTCGGGCCGATGGCGATGAAGTCGACCAAGACCATCCGCATCAACTCGACCTGCACGGTGTTCGCCGGCGCCGAGCTGCGCGACCGGCTGTCGCTCGGCGACAAGCGCGAGGACATCATGGCGGGGCTGCATCGCGCCATCATCCTGCGCGCCATGTCGATCCTCGCCCGCTCCGGCGGCATCCGCGACGAGTTCACGTTCACCGGCGGTGTCGCCAAGAACGAGGCGGCGGTGAAGGCGCTCAAGGACCTGGTCCGCGAGAACTACGGCGACATCACGCTCAACATCAATCCCGACTCGATCTACACCGGCGCGCTCGGCGGTGCGACCTTCGCCTGGCGCGCGGTGGTCGAGGAAGGCAGGATCGCGGAGGCGCGGACATGATCCACACCATCGGCATCGACATCGGCTCCGGCGCGGTCAAGTCGGTGCTGTTCCGCACCGAAGGCGACCGGCACGACTGGCTCGCCAAGCGCTGCGAGCGCATCCGCCGCCGCGACCCCATGACGCTGGCGCAGGAGGGCTTCGACGGCGTGCTGGCCGACGCCGGTCTGAAGGCGGAGGACGTCGAGTACGTCGCGACCACCGGCGAAGGCGAGAACGTGAAGTTCGCCACCGGCCACTTCTACTCGATGACCACGCACGCGCGCGGCGGGGTGTTCCTGCATCCCGGCATCAACGCCGTCGTCGACGTCGGCGCGCTCAACGGCCGCGCGATCTACGTCGACAGCCGCGGCAAGGTGCTCTCGTACAAGATGACCAGCCAGTGCGCGTCGGGCTCGGGGCAGTTCCTCGAGAACATCGCCCGCTACCTCGGCGTCGCGGTCGAGGAGATCGGGCCGCTGTCGATCTCGTCGCAGAACCCGGAGAAGGTGAGCTCGATCTGCGCGGTGCTGGCCGAGACCGACGTCATCAACATGGTCTCGCGCGGCATCGCCACGCCCGACATCCTCAAGGGAATCCACCTGTCGATGGCCTCGCGGATCGTCAAGCTGCTGAAGATCACCGGCATCCGCGAGGGCACCGCGCTGATGACCGGCGGCCTGGCGCTCGACGCCGGGCTGCTGGCGGCGATCCAGGAGGAGATGGTCAACGAGAAGGTCAGCGTGACCGCGGTCAGCCACCCGGACTCGATCTACGCCGGCGCCATCGGCGCCGCGCTGTGGGGCGCGTTCCGGCACGGCAAGCTGCGGGAACTGCAGGAACGCGCGGCGGCGTGACGGGATCGTGGCGGCGTGGCCGCGCAGCCCGGGTTTCGCTGCGCTCAACCCGGGCTACGATTCCGGGCCACGATTCCGGGCTACCATAACGCGCGGCGAGACCACAGAGGAGTTCACCATGGCACTGCTCATCGACGAGAACTGCACCGCCTGCGACGCCTGCGTGCCGGCGTGCCCGAACGAGGCGATCGCCGTCGGCGACCCGATCTACGTCATCGACGCGCTGCGCTGCACCGAGTGCGTCGGCGCCCACGACGAGCCGCAGTGCAAGCTCGTCTGCCCGGCCGACTGCATCGTCCCGAATCCCGATTTCCAGGAATCGCCGGACGAGCTGATGGCGAAATACGAGTCGCTGCACGGCTGACGAGCCGTGCGAGCGTCGCCCGCGGCGCGGTGCGCCTGGCAGTTCGAGGCGCGGTTGGCCGGGCGATCATCCCCGCGGCACCGCCAGCCTTGCCCGCGCATGCGGATGCGCCGGTTCGAGTTCGAGGACGCGCCGGTAAATGGCCTGCGCCTCGCGGCCGCCGCCGAGCCGGTCGAGCGCCTGGGCCAGGTTGAACAGCGAGGACGTTTCGTCCGGCGCGACGTTCACCGCGCGGCGGAAGGTCTCTGCCGCACGGATGAAGTCGCCGCGCTGGGCCAGCACCGTGCCGAGAACGTTGAGCGCACCGACGTGGAACGGGTAGCGTGCCAGCACCGCTTCCGCGGTCGCCGCCGCCGCCGGCCCGTTCCCGCTTTCGACAGCCGCCATCGCCTGCTCGAACTGCCGATCGAGCTCGGCCTGCAGCCGGGCGCGTTCGCCGGCCCATTTCTCCGTCACCCTGCGGCTGTCGCGATCGGCAAGGGCTCGGCCTGCTGCCTGGCCGGGAGCCGTTCCCGATTGCCCGAGACCCGCCCGGTACTCCGCCGTCACCTCGTCGACGTACAGGAACTCCGTGTGCCGGGCCGCCTGCAGCCAGAAGTCCCAGTCTTCGCAAACCTCGAGCGTCTCGTCGAAGCGGCAGTGCTGGAGGAGACTGCGCCGGAACAGCGCGGCGACCGGGGGAAAGAAGCAGCGCTCCAGCAGGACCAGATGCGTCAGGGAAGCGTTGCCGATCACCTGCACCGAGCCGTCGGCGGCCACCTGCCGCACGCCGGAGAACGCCACCGCATGCCGCGGGTTTTCCTCGAGGGCCGTGACCAGCCCTTCGACGTGGCCGGGGTCGAACGCTGTCGTCGTCGTCGAGGAAGGCGATGAAATCTCCGGTCGCGGCCGCGAGGCCCGCATTGGCCGCCTCCGGCCTCGTTCTTCGCGCGCTGCCGGGCACGAACACGACCGCAAAGCGTCCGCAGCGGGAGTCGACGGACGGATGCTCGCCGCCGGTCGCGTCGACGACCACGACCTCGATTTCCGCGTAGGTCTGCGCCGCGGCGGACGCCAGGGCAGCTCCCAACACGGGCCGCCCGACGCTGCGCACGATCACGCTGACTCCGGCGCGGTCCCGGAAGACATCGGCAATCCGGCCAGTGCGGCGACCTCGACCGCTGCTTCGGTGTCAGTTCACCGCGAAACAGTAGATCTTGCCCGCGCCGCCGGTCTTCACCAGCAACGGGTCGCTGCAGCCGGCCGAGGGGTGCGAGGAATTCCACGAGTGCGCGCCCGGGCTCGCGTCCAGGCCCATGCGGTCGTGATGCCCGACCATCGCGTGGCCTTCCCCGCTCTTCGTCCAGTTGCCGCAGCTGCGGTCTTCGCCCTCGGGGAACGCGGTGCCGTCCGGCTGGGATCCGGTCAGGATGTCGTGCTGGTTCGGGCCCGGCGGGTTGTCGATGCGCGCGAGGACGTGGTCGCCCTTCTCAGTGAGCGCCGTCTCGCGGTTGATGTTGCTGCCCAGGTGCAGCTCCTCGACGCTGCGGGCCACGACCACGCCCTTCGCGTTCTGCCACGGACCCTTGCCGATGCGATCGCGGGCATCGACCGCGCCTGCGCCCTGCGTGCTGAGGTAGGCGTGCCACGTCCTGCTGCCGGCGCCCGCGGCGGCCGCGAGCGTCTGGCAGTGCTTGTCGGCGCCGGCGAGGCCGCCGAAGTCGGCGCCCTTGCCCGAGCCGGCGCTGGTGACGAAGAACGTCATCTCCGCGGGCGACTGCGCGAATGCCCACCCGCCCGCCCCGATCGATACCGCGGCAAGACAAACCATGCATACGACGCTGCGCTTCGGCATTGCTCCTCCGTGAACTCGTGGGAATCGGGCAGGGCCGTCGGCGACGCGCCGACCGCCTGCGCGGCAAACACCGCCGCCATCGCCGTTATTCCCGCCGGCGACGGGCGCGACCGGCGTCAACCCGACCAGCGCCGGGCGCTCAGAGTATCACGGGTCGAAGCGGGCAAGCGCGGCCGGGCGCAGCCGGCCGGCGTCGCCGGGTATCCCCTCTCAGCGGGACGCCCGCGGGTCGGACATACCGAATGCCGCCGGCGCGACGGGTGCCGTATCGCGCGCCGGCGCCGGCGCCGCCGCGTCCGCCGCGTCCAGCCGCTTGACGTCGCCGTTGATCTCGCCGCCCTCGGCGACGATCAGCTTGCCGTAGCGGATGGTTCCCGACACGCGGCCGGTGCCGTGGACCACGAGGCGGGTGCGGGCGGTGAGCTCGCCGGTGAATTCGCCGTGAATCTCGGCGATGTCGATCATCGCCGTTCCCGCGAGCGTTCCGGGCTTGGCGATCTCCATCACCTGGCTGTGAACGGTCGCCTCGACGTGACCTTCGATCACCATGGCGTCGCAATTGGAGATTTCCACGCCCTTCAGCCTGATGTTGACACCGATGGACGAGCTTGCTGCCCCCCGCCTGCGGCTTCGGCGTGGGCTCCACCGCAGCCGTCAGGTTCGGCACCTCGGCCTGCAGCGGACGCTGCGCCGGCGGCGGATTCTCGCGCGGCGCGGCCGGGGGCAATTCCGGAATCGCCGGTCCGGGCGCTGGCTTCGCCCCGCGTCCGGGCGGGTCGTAGAGTGCGGGCTTGAGCGGGGCGTTCGCCTCGGCAAATCGATCGTTACGGCGGAGCTTGAGCATGGAATCTCCTGCAGCGGGTGGACGCAATATCATCCCGTCCGACTTCGCGGACGGGGAGTGATCTTAGACGAATCTTGCGCCAATCAATATAGGCGGCTAGCCTTAACGGAGCCTGAACCAGGGTCAGGCGATCGGGAGATCGCCGCGTTCCGGCGCACGTCCGGCTGACGGCGGCGCAGTTGCACAGGAGATTCCGAAATGATGAATCGAGACAATCCGGTCTGGTTGATCACCGGCTGTTCGACCGGCTTCGGCCGCGCGCTCGCGCAACTCGTGCTCGCCCGCGGCTGGCGCGCCGTCGTGACCGCGCGCGACCCTCGACGCTTGCGGACATCGCCGCGGACGGCGACGACAGGGCGCTCGTCCTGCCGCTCGACGTCACCCGGCGCGAGCAGATCGACGACGCCGTCGCCCAGGCCGTGCAGCGCTTCGGTCGCATCGATGCGCTCGTCAACAACGCCGGCTACGGCTATCTCGCGGCGATCGAGGAAGGTGAGGACGGCGCCGTGCGCGCGATGTTCGAGACGAACGTCTTCGGCCTGATCGACATGACGAAGGCGGTGCTTCCCGTCATGCGCAGGCAGCGCAGCGGCCTGATCGTGAACGTGTCGTCGATCGGCGGCCTCGCGAGCTTCGCCGCGACGGGCTACTACCACGGCACGAAGTACGCGGTCGAGGGCATGTCGGAGTCGCTCGCGATCGAGGTGAAGCCGCTGGGCATCGACGTGCTCATCGTCGAGCCGGGGCCGTTCCGCACCAACTGGGCGGGCCCGTCGATCAAGCACTCCCAGACCCACATCGCCGACTACGCCGCGACGGCCGGGGAGCGTCGCCGGCAGACCGCCGCTCGCAGCGGCCGCCAGGCGGGCGATCCGGTGCGCGGCGCGCAGGCGATCATCGACGCCGCGCTGTCGGACAGGCCACCGTTGCGGCTGCTGCTTGGCAGGCTCGCGCTGGACCTGGCGCGCCGGAAGCTCGACTCGATGCGCGGCGACTTCGATGCGTGGGAGACGGTGACGCTGGCCACGGACTATCCGGAAGGCCCGGCTGACGCGGCGCCAACGCCGGTCGCAGCGGCCCGAAGCGACGAAGAGCCGGCGGCCGCCCGGGCGCTTCGCCGCGCGGCCGGGTGCCGCCCGAGCGTGCTTCATCGCCGCGCGAGCAGGAAGAAGCGCCGAAACGGAAACAGCGTCACGCCGTCGGCGCTGCGCGGGTATGCGGCGGCGACCCGGCGGCGGTACTCCGCCTCGAAGTCGCGCGCCTCGTCGTCCGGCAGCGCCGACAGCCAGGCGCCGACGAACGAACCCTTGGCGAACTCGGCGACCGCGTCGTCGCCGGTCAGCGCCTGCACGTACTCGGTGAACCACAGGTCGAGCGACGACACCCGCTGGCGCAGCAGCGAATGGTATTCGTCCGGTCCGAGGATCGGCCGGCGCCGCACGAGTCCCTTCAGCCGCTCGCGCCAGCGTGCACTTTCTGCAAGCTCGTAACCGATCAGATGCGAGGGCGCGGCGTGCTGTGCGGGCATCTGCACGGCCAGCGTGCCGCCCGGCTGGAGCTGCGACAGCAGGCGCGG
This sequence comes from uncultured beta proteobacterium, assembly GCA_963768535.1. GTDB lineage: Bacteria > Pseudomonadota > Gammaproteobacteria > Burkholderiales > Casimicrobiaceae > CAIWHR01. Next base: position 107,366 of record CAVYID010000007.1, read on the forward strand.
AAAGAGCCTCGCGTGGTCGTCGAGCCAGTGCAGCGCGGCGTTCGACACCAGCAGGTCCGGCGGCACGACGGGCGACCAGTGCGCGAGGTCGGCAAGCTCCCAGGCCACGCCGGGCACCGCGGCGCGGGCGCGCGCGAGCATCGGCTCGGAGTTGTCGACGCCCGCGACCTCGGCGTCGGGCCAGCGCGCGCGGATCAGCGCCGTCACCGTTCCGGTTCCGCAGCCGAGATCGACGATGCTCCGCGGCGCCTCCGCCGTCACGCGGGCGAGCAGGTCCTGCGCCGGCCGCAGGCGCTCGCCGCCGAACTTCAGATACTGCTTCGGGTCCCAGGTCATCTACGCTCGGACTCCGGCGCAGCGCAGCGGTTCCTCGTCCTCGTCGTCCTCGTCGTCCCCGACTTCATCCTCGTCGTCGTCGTAGCCTTCGTCGTCGTCGGGATCGCCGATGGGAACGGGATCGACATCCCCGGGGAGCGCAATGTCCATGGCCGCGGTCATCGCGTCGCGTCCAGCCGGCACATGAACGGCAGCCGCTGCGACGGCGCAAAGCCGGCGCCGTAGAGGAATCCGAGAAGCCCCAGGTCGCGCGGCGCGACCACCGTCTCCACGCGCTCGATGCGCAGCGCCCCCAGGTTGACGAACAGCTGCGACAGCAGCGCGTGGCCCACGCCGTGGTGGGCGCGGCCGGGATCGACGCCGATGGTGTCGATCACGGCCACCGGCTCGGTGCGGCCGAAGTCCCCGAGGTCCGCGCGCGCCATCAGGAAGCCGGCGATGGCGCCGTCCAGGCGCGCCGTCAGCGACACCCGGATGGCGGAGTCGACCATCGTCTCGTCGAGCTTGTGCTGCATGTAGTCGCGCCGCTCGCGGCCCGTGATGTCGCGGTCGATGCGCACGATCTCGGCCAGGTCGTCGCGCGTCATCCCGCGCACGTCGGCGCTGTCGCGCGCGAGACGCTCGAAGTCGTTGCCCGGAAGGCCGCCGTAGTCGATCTCGTGGACCGCTTCGGGATCCCCGTGCAGCGCCACCGGATCGTCGCGCTCGGGCGTGTACCCGCCGCCGTGCACCGCGCAGTCGACGACGTGGTTCGGCGCCAGCGTGAAGCCCATCGCGTCGAGCCAGCGCAGCATCCGGTGGTCGTTCCACGTGGCCTGCGTGCGCAGGTCGCGGATGCCGTGGCGGCGCGCCCACGCGACCAGCGCGTCGAACAGCAGCCGGCCGACGCCGTGGCCGCGCGCGTCGTCGCGCACGCCGAGGACTTCGAGGCGCAGCCCGGGCTCCGTAAGCCCGAACTCGCCTTCCAGCACCCGGGCCAGGATGTAGCCGGCAAGCCCGGCGTCGTCGGTGGCCGCGAACTGCGCGTGCAGCGCGGGCTCGAGCAGTGCCGCCTTCAGCCGCCGCTCGAAATAGTCGCGGCGCGACCGGCCTTCGAGCGCGGCATCGATCGCGACCACCGCTTCGAGGTTCTCGCGCGCGAGCGGCCTTATGGCGGCGCCGCGGTCGGGCATGGTTTCCGGCATCATCGTTTCCTCCCTTTCCGGCGGGTCATTCCGCCGCGTGGGCGACAGGCGAGCGTGCGGTCGGTCTCCTCGTCGAGGACGTCGTCGAGCGCCGGCAGCAGTGCCTTCGTCTCCTTGTCGAACTGATCGGCGAGCCGCCCCGGACCCGGCTCAGCGCGCCTGTCCGCGCACCGGAAGATGCGCGAGCGCGAATCCCTGGTTGAAGCCGGCGCGCGTCACCAGCGTGAACTTCAGCCAGGCGCCGGCGAGTGTGGCCGCGGCGCCGGCGGCGGCGGCCAGCACGGGCACGGGCACGGCCGCGCCCGACACCGCGCCGGCGAGCAGCAGCGCGACCAGCACGAGCGGCACCGCCGTGCCGCCGACCGTTAGGACGCGCCCGGCGCGGTCGAGCGCCTCCCCGGCACTGCGTGCGAGCACGCCGGCCAACCGGCGCCGGTACGCCTGCCAGACGACGATGCGGGCAACGACCAGCGCGGCGAACACGGCGAGCAGCGTCGGCGTCGCCGCACCGGTCAGCGGCAACGCGAGCAGCAGCAGCCCGGCGCCCTCGGCAAGCCCGGTGGTGACGACCAGCGACACCAGCAGCGGCTCACGCCAGGCCGGGACGCCCTTGGCCGCCTGCAGCATCCGCGCCTGGCAGTAGACGAAGACCACCGCCAGTGCCGCGGCCACCCACAGCAGCTGCGTCACGCCCGCGGCGACGCCGAGCCCGGCGGCGAACAGCAGCGAGGCCGTGATCGCCTCGCGCGACATCCACGACGTCCGCGGATTGAACAGCACGTTGACCGCGCGCAGCGGCCTGCCCGTCTCGAGGAAGACGCAGAAGAGACCGGCGCCGACCAGCGCCAGCCCGGCGAGCAGCAGCCCCGTCAATGCCGGGCCTCGCGCGCCCGGACAGCGCGGTGAACACGATCAGCCCCGCGCCGGCGCCGCCGCCCATGAAGTTGCCCGCCGCGCGCGCGTCCCAGCTCGTCTGGTGCCAGGGATCGGGTCCGTAGCTCATGTCTTGTCCCACAGGTAGTAGAACCCGGGCCCGGTGCCGAGCTCCTCGTGCATCCGGAAGTGGCGCGTGCGCTCGAGCAGCTGCGAGACGTTGCTCTCGCGATCGTCGAGATCGCCGAAGGTCATCGCCTTGCTGATGCATGCGTTGACGCACGCCGGTGTGGCCTCGGGGTCGACGCCGGGCCGGCTGCCCGCGGCGAGGCCGGCGTCGATGCGGTCGACGCAGAACGTGCACTTGGTCGCCACCGCCAGCCGTGCGTCGTCGCGCCGCTTTGCCTCGTTCGCCATCTCGGTGCCGTAGGCGAACACCGGCCGCGGGGTCTTGTAGCGCGCCTGGTACGGGCAGGCCACCGCGCAATAGGCGCAGCCGATGCACAGGTCGTAGTCGATGGTCACGATGCCGTCGGCGCGCTGCCCGGTCGCCTTGGTCGGGCACACGTCCATGCACGGCGGGTCGTCGCAGTGCTGACAGCCGACCGGGACGAACGCGCGCTGCACCTCGGGGTACTCGCCGAACTCCATGTCGAGCACGCGCCGCCACTGCACGCCCGGCGGCGTGGCGTTGGCGTGGCGGCACGCCGCGGTGCAGGTCTGGCAGCCGACGCAGCGCCGCAGGTCGGCGACCATCGCCCAGCGGGTCACGGCGAACGCTCCCCGGCCGCGGCGAGCTTCACCCGCACGACGTCCGCACCCGAGCCGGTCGAGTCGGTGAGGTCGAGCGACATTTCCGCCAGCGAATTCATGCTGGGGACGCCGAAGTCCTTGGTGAACGGCGTTTCCCAGTGGTCGAACTGGCCCAGCAGCAGCAGCGTGTCGGGCCGGATGCCCTGGCGCAGCACGGCGCGGCCGCGCACGCTGTGCCGCGGCGTGGCGATCGTGACCAGGTCGCCGTCGGCGATGCCCAGCCGCGCGGCGGCCCCGGTGTTGACGATCACGCCGCGGTGGCCGGCGACGTTGTCGGCGACCTCCTTGATCAGCTGCATGCCGACGTTCGCGCCCCACGAGTACTGCATGCTGCGCGCGGTGAGCAGCCAGAACGGGTAGTCCTGCGGCTTGCCGCCCGACTTCTGCAGCGCCGCGACCCACGGCGCGCCGAAATCCTTGCACTTCGGCAGCGCCTGGTACTCGGGCAGCTGGTCGTCCCACCAGTGCATGTCGTGCTCGTGCAGCCGCCGGCCGAGCTCGGTGCCGATGCGCAGCAGCCGCTCCTGGTAGGGGAGCTCGAAGCGCAGGCCCTTCTCCACCAGCGTCGGGTACAGGTACCACTTGGTGCGCGGGAACGGCTTGGTCGCGAGGCCGTGCTCGCGCCACCAGTCGAGGCCGTGCGACGGCGCGCCCGTCGGTGAGCTCGGCGCTCGCCGCGCGGCAGACGGCCTCCCAGATCGCCTCCGGCGCGTGCGCGACGCCGGCGTCGAGCGAGACGTCCCAGTGCGGACCCTTCAGCGGCACGCCGGCCGCGCCCTTGTTGATCGACGCGTTGTACTTGTCGAGCAGGCCCGTGCGCTGCGCGAGCTCGGTCGCGATCGCGGTGAAGTCGCGCGCCTCGCCCCGCGTCTCGACCGCGGGCTGCCGCAGCGCGAAGCCGGTGCAGTCCCAGAACTGCTCGACGAACTTCGAGCCGCCGATGCGGATCAGCTGCAGGCTCTCGAGGTCGGTCGCCTCGGGCAGCAGCAGGTCGGCGTAGTGGTTGGTCTCGTCGCGCGTGTAGGCGAAGGCGACCATGAACGGGAAGCGCGCCATCTTCTCCCCGAGCGCCGCGGTGTCCCAGAACGAGATCGCCGGGTTGGTCCGGTAGACGATCCACACGTCGGGCAGCGTCACCCGCGGCAGGCCCTTCGGCGTCTCGTCGAGGAACAGCCACGAGAAGTGCGTCGGCCCCAGCGCCTGGCTCCACGGCCCGTTGCCGGCCAGCGGCACCATCGTGCGGTAGGCGTTGCGGATGTTCGGGTTCGGCGACCAGCGCGCCTTGTCGGTCGGGTTCAGCGGGTAGTCCATGAAGCCGTCGGGACCGGCCGTCACGCTGTCGCACGCGCGCCGGCACCTGGCGGTTGAGGCGCACGGTCGTGCCCAGCGTCCCCCCGGGCACCTCGAGGCCGCCGACCAGCGCGGCCAGCATCGTGCGCGCCCAGCACGCATTCGTAGCCGCCCCAGCCGTTGTTGACGGTCTTGCCCAGGCTCACCGCGACGGGGCGGTACGGCAGCCGCAGGCCCTCGATCTCGATGGTCTCGCCGACGCGCGCGTGGCCGATGAACTCGCTTCGCGATGCGGCGCATCGTCGCCGCGGGGACGTCGCAGATGTCCTCCGCCCACTCCGGCGTGTACGCCGCCATGTGCGCGACCAGCCGCGAGAAAGCCGTCTCGCCGGCGCAGCACGCCGTCGCCCAGCGACGTCGCCGTCGGCGCCGTGCTCGACGGCGTCGGCCTCGAAGCGCGCCTTCGAGCGTCGGGGCGAGGTCCGGCGGTGTCGAACGCGACCGCGGCCCCGCGCGCGCCGTCCCACACCAGCGGCTTGCCGGTCGCGCGCTCGCGCAGGTAGAAGCCGCCGGGGCCGACCAGGTACGGCGAGGCCGTCCGGCTCGCGAGGAACGGCAGGTCGAGCCGCTCGCGCGGCATCTCGTGCAGCAGCACGTGCACCAGCGCGTACAGGAACGCGGCGTCGGTCTTCGGCTTGATCGGCACCCACTCCGCCGAGCACGCGCCGGTGACCGACAGGTGCGGCTCGACCTGCACGCGCTTCATGCCGCGCTCGCGCGCGTGCGCGTGCCGCCAGACGCCGACCACGCCGCCCGAGGCCTCGACGTTGGCGCCGCAGGAGATGAGGTAGTCGCAGCTCGGCGTGTCGGGCGACACGGTGAACGCGCGGTGCCAGAACTCGCCGTAGAGGTGCTCGGAGTGGTAGCACTTGACGCCCTGCCCCGAGCCGAAGCCCATGTCGACCGGCCCCCACGCGGCGAGGAACGCCGGGAAGGTGCCCATGTACGACTGCGGCGTCCCCGCGCCGCCCGAGGCTCACCGCCAGCCGCGGGATAGCCGGACTCGTCGGTCAGCCCCGCCGCGCGCACCGCGTTGAGCTTCGCGGCGACGAGGTCGAGCGCCTCGTCCCAGCCGATCGGCACGAAGCCCGGGTCCTCGTCGCGCCCCTTCTTCGGGTTGGTGCGCTTCATCGGCGTCAGCACCCGGTGCGGGTTGTAGGTCTTCTGGACCAGCCCGTAGGCCTTGACGCAGACTCGGCCGCCGCCCGGATGCACGTCGGCGGCGCAGAAATTGGGCTCGACCTCGGTGGCCACGCCGTCGACGGTCTTCACCATGAGCAGGTCCGGCCCGGCGACGCACTGGTAGCAGTACGTCGGCACGCGCCGCGTGCTCCCTGCGGGGGCAGTCGCCATCCGATCCTCCTTCCGTCGCAGCGCGCGGTGTCGGCCCGGAAGCACCCTCTGCCGGGGCCCGCGGCGCGCGGAAATGGGTTGAGCGTTCGCCGATTAGCGGCTAATCTGGCATCGGAATGCCGATTTCGAATTGATGTACGTCATACTTTGTGGAACTTGCCGCATGAGCGTGACCCGAACCCGCCGCCCCGCCGCCGGCAAGCCCCCCGGACGCGGGCGTCCCCGCCGCCGGACGCGGCGGCGGTGTCCGTCCGCCCGGTGCGCCGCACCGACCTCGAGCCCATCGTCGCGCTCGACGCGCGCGTGACCGGGCTGGAGAAGCCGGCGTACTGGCAGTCGCTGTACCGCCGCTACGGCGCGTCGACGCTCGCCCAGCGCCAGTTCCTGGTCGCCGAGGCCGGGGGCCGTGTGGTCGGCTTCGTCATCGGCGAGGTGCGCGACTGGGAGTTCGGCTCGCCGCCCTGCGGCTGGGTGTTCGCCATCGACGTGCGCCCGGAGGCGCGCCTCGCCGGTGTCGGCACGCGGCTGCTCACCGCGATCTGCGCCGGCTTCCGCCGCGCCGGCGTGCGCAAGGTGCGCACGATGCTCGCGCGCGACAACCCCCTGATCCTGTCGTTCTTCCGCAGCCAGGGCATGATGGCCGGCCCGTTCATTCCGCTGGAGATGGACCTTGAGCGCTGAGCCGCGCCGGGCGACCGGCGGCGAGCGACCGCGATGAAGCTGCAGAAGAACACGTCGCTCGCGCTCTACAGCGTGCTCGAGTTCGCGTCCGACCCGACACGCCACATCTCGGCCGCCGAGATCGCCGCCAAGTACGACGTCTCGCCGCACCATCTGGCCAAGGTGCTCTCCGAGCTCGCCCGCGCCGGCGTCGTCGAATCGGTGCGCGGGGTGGGCGGCGGCTACCGCTTCGCCGGCAACGCGCGGCGCCTCACGCTGCTCGACGTGATCGAGATGTTCGAGGAGCTCTCGTCGCCGGAGGCCGGCCGCCACGACGGCGGCGAGCGCACGCCGGTGGGCCGGGCGCTCGGCGTCGTCCTCGCGGAGATCGACGACATCGCGAAGGCGACGTTCAGCTCGATCACCTTCGCGACGATGCTGCGGCTGATCGAGCGGCAGGAGCGCGAGGCCGCGGCGCGGCGCTAGATCACGCGCTCGTTGCCGCCGTCCACCGGGACCTGCGCGCCGGTCGTCTTCGCGAACAGCGCGCCGCACATCTCGGCGGCGAGCTCGGCGACGTCGCGGCTGCCGACCTCGGTGCGCAGGACGTTGTTGCGCTTGTACGCGTCGACGGTCATGCCGTAGTGCGCGGCGCGCGCCGCGAGCACCTCGTCGGTCCAGATTCCGGTGTCGAACACGGCGTTGGGATGCAGCGAGTTGACGCGGATGCCGTCCGCACCCCATTCCAGCGCCGCGACGCGCGCGAGCTGGTTCAGCGCCGCCTTCGACGCCGAATACGCCGCGGCCCCCGGTCCCGGCGCCGGCACGTTCTTGGAACCGATCACGACCACCCTGCCGCCGCGCGGCGCCTCCTTCAGCAGCGGATGCGATTCGCGCATCAGCACCAGGTTGGCGTCCAGGTTGACCTGCATCACCCGGCGCCAGGCGTCGGTCGCGAGCGCGTCGATGCGCGTGCCGCCGGGAAAGACGCCGGCGTTGAGGATCAGCATGTCGAGGCCGCCGAAGGCCTCGACCGCGCGCCGCAGCGCGTCGCGGATCTGCGCCTCGGAGGTGACGTCGCCGGCGAGGCCGAGGAAATCGGGGCGCCGGTGCAGCGTCGTGATCGCCGGATCGACGTCGAGCCCGACCACCGCCGCCCCGCGCGCCAGCAGCGCGGCCACGCAGGCCTTGCCGATGCCCGACGCCGCGCCGGTGACCAGCGCGACCTCGCCCGCGAACGCCGGCGGCTTGCCGCCCTTGGCGAGCTTCGCCTGCTCCAGGTCCCAGTACTCGACGTCGAACAGGTCGCTGCGCCGGCAGCGCCCGGTAGCCGCCCAGCGCCGTGGCGCGGGCGATGACCTCCATCGTGTGGGCGTAGATCTCGGCGCCGATCGCCGCGTCCTTCGCGCTGCGGCCGGCCGCGCACAGCCCGAGCTCGGGATCGAGCACCAGCCGCGGCGCCGGGTCGAGCATCTTCTTGCGCTCCTTCGCCTGCGGCTCGTGGTCGGCGAAATACGCGCGGTACGCGGCAGCGTAGGCGGCGACGTCGCGGCCGAGCATGGGGACGTTCTTGGTGCGGATCGAGTGGTCCGGCGTGGCCGGCCCCTGCTGCGAGACGGCGGCGACGTCGTCGCGCCGGCAGAAGGCGAGGCTGTCCGCATCGGCGTGGCGCGCCAGCACCATCGGGAAGCCCGCGACGTCCGAGATCGCGCGCCGCAGCCGCGCGAGATCGTGCGTCGCCGTCGGCCGCACCCGGCGCGGCGGCCGGCCGCGGCAGGTCCCACGCGCGCTGCCGCCGCAGGTACTGCTCGGCCCGGTCGACGAGCATGATCATCCGCTCGTAGGACTCCTGCGCCGTGGCGCCGAACGAGAAGATGCCGTGGTTCATCAGCACCATGCCGACGGTGTTCGCACCCGCTTCGGCCGGGAATCGCGCGGCGCACAGCCGCGCGAGATCGAAGCCCGGCATCACGTAGGGGATGACGACGACGAGGTCGCCGTAGATCTCGCGGATCCGCGCCTCGCCGTCGGCGGTGTTGGTGATCGTCAGCACCGCGTCGGCGTGGGTGTGGTCGACCCACTTGTACGGCAGGATCGCGTGCAGGATCGCCTCGACCGACGGCGCCGGCGCCGCCGCCCGGGTCAGGTGCGTCGCCAGCTCGTTGACCATCGCCAGGTCGGACAGCGCGGGAAGCTGCGCGAGCCGCTTCAGGTGCGCGAGCCGCACCGGCGCGAAGCCGGCCGCCTCGATGGTCTCGAGATCCCAGCCGCTGCCCTTGACGTACAGGATGTCCTCGTCGTCGCCCAGCAGGTTGCGCTCGGTCAGCTTGACCGAGGTGTTGCCGCCGCCGTGCAGCACCAGCGTCCGGTCGGCGCCGAGCAGCCGCGACGTGTAGCAGCGCAGCGCGAGGTCGTCGGCACAGGATGCGGCGTCGCGGTCGTCCCAGCGGCTTTTCATGCGCGGGGTTCGACGGTTGTCCGTTGCCGGCCGGGCTCGTTCATGGCGCTGCTCGCTTGGGGTGACATCGGGGCCGTCATTCTCGCCACCCGTCCCAATGCCGTCAACGCCGGCGTTGCCGCGCCACGCCGGTGCCGCCGCGGTCCTTCGGCGGCGAACGGCACTCGGCGTGGACTAGAATGACGGTCGTGGACGGCGCCGGTTCCGGTCTGCGACGTCTGCCGGCCGCGCGGTCTGCACCCGGGCCTTCCTCGTTCGCCGGTCCGGCCGTGGCGCGACCCTCACTCCCCGCATGGGCGGAGCTTGTCATGCAAATCGTTTGCCTCGATCTGGAAGGCGTCCTGGTCCCGGAGATCTGGATCGAGTTCGCCGGACGCACCGGCATCGCCGAGCTGGCGCGGACGACGCGCGACGAGCCCGACTACGACACGCTGATGCGCGGCCGCCTGGGCCTGCTGCGGCAGCACGCGCTCGGCCTGCCGGACATCCAGGAGGTGATCGCGCAGATGGGGCCGCTGCCGGGCGCGCGCGAGTTCCTCGACGCGCTGCGCGCCGACTACCAGGTCATCATCCTGTCGGACACCTTCTACGAGTTCGCGCGGCCGCTGATGCGGCAGCTCGGATCGCCGACGCTGTTCTGCCATTCGCTGGAAGCCGACGCCGCGGGCATGGTGGTCGACTACCGCCTGCGGCTGCCGGACCAGAAGCGGCAGGCCGTGCAGCACCTGAAGGCGCTGAACTTCGGCGTCGTCGCGGCCGGCGACAGCTACAACGACACCGCGATGCTCGGCGCGGCCGATCGCGGCATCTTCTTCCACCCGCCGGAGAGCATCGTGCGCGAGTTTCCGCAGTTCCCGGTGACCTGGAGCTACGGCGAGCTCCGCCGGGAAATCGACGGCGCGTTCCACTCGCTGGCGCAGCGCGCCTAGCGGATGGGCACCGACCGCGGCGATTCGTCCGGCCCCGCCGCCGGGTGGGAGACGCCGGCACGCCCGAGCTGCGATCGCTGCTCGCCGGCCTGGGCATCGAGCTCGACCCGGACGACGCGCCGCCCTCGAACTCGCCGGCGGTCGAGCTGCGCATCGAGCTCGACCGCACGCGCGAATTCGGCTTCGTCATCGCCGCCGGAGGCGGCGGGGAGGACGCGCCGCTGCTGCAAGAGCATTGCCGGCCCGGGCACGCGCGTGTCCACGCGGCCGCGGCGTTGACCGACGCCGCGGATTTTCTCGCGCTGTTCCGGCGCACGCTCGCCTATCGGCAGCTCGCCGCCGCCGCCGTGCGCAGCGGAACGGCGCCCCCCGACGCGCAGCTCGAGGCGCTGTTCGGGCGGATGCTGGCGCTGGCCGCGGATGCGACCGCGCATCCCGATGCGCCGCGGGTGCTGCAGCGCCTCGTGCTCGATCCGCTGCGCGTCGGCGACCGGCTGACCGCGCAGGCGCCAATCTGCACGTTCGGCCCGCCGCCGGCGCGACGGCCCGCGCGGCCGATCCACAAGATCGACAGGCTCGTCCACCCGGCGTCGATCGGCCTCGTCGGCGTGTCGGCGACGAGCATGAACTTCGGCCGGATCATCCTGCGCAACCTGGTCGGCAGCGGGTACGCCAGCGAGCGGATGACGGTCATCCGCGCCGGGGAGACCGAGATCGACGGGGTCAGATGCGTCGCCGGTCTGCAGGCGCTCCCGGGGAAGCTCGACCTGCTCATCGTCGCGGTCGCCGCCGACGCCGTCTACGGCCTCGTCGACGACATCATCGCCACCGATGCCGCCGAAGCGGTGATGCTGATCCCAGGCGGCCTCGGCGAGACCGCGAAGAGCCGGGACGCGGCGGCGGCGATGGCGGCGCGGATCGACGCGGCGCACGCGCAGGCCGGCGGCGGCCCGGTCTTCCTCGGCGCCAACTGCCTCGGCGTGGTCTCGCACCCGGGCGGCTACGACTCGTGGTTCATCCCGCTGGAGCGGCTGCCGAAGCCGCAGAAGAAGCCGCAGCGCAACTCGGTGCTGCTGAGCCAGAGCGGGGCGTTCATGATCACCCGCATCAGCCAGAACCCGTGGCTCGACCCGGCGTACATGGTGGCGGTGGGCAACCAGACCGACCTCACGCACGGCGACCTGCTCGCCTGGTTCGCCGAGCGCCCGGAGATCGAGACCATCGGCGTGTACCTCGAGGGCTTCCGCGACGGCGACGGGCTCGACTTCGTCCGGGCCGTGCGCCGCGCCGTCGTCGCCGGCAAGGACGTCGTCGTCTACAAGGCGGGACGCACGGAGCCAGGCATCGGCGGCGTGCTGGGCCACACCGCGTCGATCGCCGGGGACCCGGCGCTGTTCGATTCGGTCGTGCGCCACGCCGGCGCGATGGTGGCCGAGGATTTCGCCGCCTTCGACGATCTGCTCTACCTCGCCGGCGCGCTGCACGGCAAGACCGTGGGCCCTCGCCTCGGCGCCATCAGCGGCGCCGGCTTCGAAGCCGTCGGCATGGCGGATTCGATCGCCGGGGAGGACTCGATCGCTGGAGATGGGCGTGCTGGATCCCGACACGGTGCGCCGGGTCGGGGAGATCCTCGCGGCGAAGCGCCTCGACGCGCTGGTGGAGGTGCGCAACCCCATCGACATCAACCCCGGCGCCGACGACGAGGCGCACCTGCAGATCGTCGAGGCGTTCCTGGAAGACCCCGGCATCGACGCCGTCGTCGTCGGCCTCGATCCGACCGCGCCGGCGATCCGCGCGCTGGAGCAGAGCAGGCTGCGGCCGGGGCACGACATCCACGACGCGAAGAGCAGCGTGCAGCTGATGCCGCCGCTCGCCGAGCGCCACGACAAGCCGGTCATCGGCATCGTCGACGGCGGCCGCCTCTACGACGCGATGGCCGCCGGCCTGATGGACCGCGGCGTCTGCGTGTTCCGCAACTGCGGCCGCGGCACGCGTGCGCTGGCGCGCTACGTCGAGGCGCGGCGCCGGGCCGAGGCGCTGCGCCGCCGCGAATGAGATCCGCGGCGCGTGCCCGGTCCGACCGGTCGCGCGCCCGACGCCCCGTCCCCCCACGCCACCCGAGGAGACCCCCATGAGCGAGCCGCTGCAGGCCGGCATGACCCGCACCGAGCGCATCGACGTCGATCGCGACCGCACCATCAGCTTCATGGGCGAGGACTGCCGCGTGTACTCGACGCCGAAGCTGCTCTACGACATCGAGATCGCGTGCCGCAACCTCGTGCTCCCGCGGCTCGAGCCGGGCAGGGACTCGGTCGGCACCCGGGTCGAGCTCGACCACGTCGGCGCCACGCTGCTGGGCATGTGGGCGGAGATCACCGTCACGCTGACCGAAGTGAACGGCAATGCGATCACCTTCGCCTTTTCCGCGCGCGACGCGATCGAGGAGATCGCCCGCGGCACGCACGCCCGCTACGTCGTCGGCGTCGAGAAGACCGCGCAGAGGCTCAAGGACAAGCTCGCCCGCGCGACCGCGCCCGGGGCGGGCGCGAGCTGACCCGCGCCGCCCGGCGCCGCGTTCACGGCAGCAGCCGGATTCCCGGCGGCGCCCAGCGCCGCGCGATCACGTCCGGCTTCGGCCAGTAGATGCGCAGCGCCAGGTTGAACTCGCCCTTCGGCGCCGGCAGCCAGTTCGCCTCCTTGTCCTTGCCCGGGCTTTCGTTGCCGATGTAGACGTCGAGCGACCCGTCGGCGTTCGTCTTCAGCGAATCGCGGTCGCCGATCCGGTAGCGGTCCATCGGATTGGCGACGAGCAGGTGCGCGGCGTCGTACATCGACAGCGACCAGAACGCGTCGGTCGGCGGCGCGGCACCCTTGTCGAAGTGCAGCACGTAGCGGCCGGCGCCGTCCAGCGGCTTGCCGGCGCCGTCGAGGCGGGTCGTCGCGAACACCGCGTCCTCCGGCGCGTTGGCGCCGAGCCCCACCAGCGCCATGACCGCGCGGGTGCCGTAGTCGGTGCCGTAGCGACCGGTATCGGCCCAGATCGTCCAGCCGTTGCGCAGGTCGCCGAGGGCGCCGCGGGTCGCCGACACCATCGTCGCGTACACCGTCTTCATGCCGGCATCGACGGCCCGAGCCGCCGGCGGCTCGAGCTTGTCGGTCGCGAACGGCTGGCCGGGCACGATGCCGAGTTCGCGGATCTTCTCCGCCATCGGCGCGTCCTGCTTGCGCAGCGGATTCTCCGGCAGCAGCGCCGCGAAGCGGCTGAAGAACGTCGGCGCGTCCATCGCCGCGACCTGCGCGACCGGGTCGGTCGTGACGTCGACGCCCGCCGGCGGCGGTGGCGGTGGCGGCGGCGGCTCCGGCGGCGGCGGCGATTTGGACTTGGACCTGGACTTCTTCGCTCTCGACTTCCTGGCCGGCGGCTTCTGCCACTGCGACAGCGTGACCAGGCCGATCTCGTCCTGCACCTTGACGACCGCGGCGACGTCGTCGGGGCCGGCGACCGCGATCCGGCCGACCATCCAGACCATCCCGCTCGGGGAGCGGATCTCCGAAACGTTGTCCGGCAGCTTGCCCTTCCAGCCGGGGCCGACGATCGCGTAGTTCTGCTTGCCGGTGCCGATGGTGCGCGTGCCGATCGACGTGAACACGTCGGTCCACGCGTCGATCAGCGCGATCAGGTAGTACCGGCCGTGGAAGTCGGGGACCGACAGGACGACCGGCTCCTTCGACACGTCGAGCCACGCGCGCGAGAACAGCACGTCGCCGTTGGCGTCGGTCTCGCGGCCGGCGCCCGGCTCGGGCAGCGAGCGATCGTGCGCGAAGGTATTGATGGGGGTCTTCGCCGTCATCACGTCCCGCGTGACGCTCATCAGCACCAGCGGATAGCCGAAAACGAACACTTCGGAGGCGCGCCTCTGCACCTGCGCGTCGACCGCCGGCGGCGGCGGCGGGGCGGCCTTCACCGGCGGCGGTGGCGGCGGCGCCGGCTTGTCGCAGGCGCCCAGCAGCAGCGCGACCGCGACCGCGGCAAGCACCAGGCGGGAATGGCGATAGGACATGGCGGGTCTCTCCGGGGCAACTCGGCAGAGCGCCAGTATGCCCTGAAGAGCGCACCCGGGAAACGGGATCGGTTGAGCCGGCAGGCGCGCTTGCGGTACGCTCGGGGAGTGGATCGCGGCGACGCGTCGCGCTCGCCACGCCGGCGTGGCGAGCGGGAGCACGCGCCGGCGCGGCAAACGGAGATCGCAACGTCGATGGTGCCAAGCGTGCTCGATCAACCCTGGATCCGTGGGTACGGCCCCGACGTCGCGGCGCTCGTGTTGAGCGTCGCGATGGTCGCCGCCTACTACCTGTACCTGCGCGTCCGCGTGCGCCGCGACCCCTCGTACTCGATCCACTTCGTCAACGAGTTCGCGCGCCGGGTCTGGGTGGAGCACGTGATGGGCAACCCCGGCAAGGACGTGATGGCCGTGCAGACGATGCGCAACTTCATCATGGTCGGCATCCTGATGGTGTCGACCGCGACGCTGCTGATCATCGGCACGCTCACCCTTTCCGGGCAGGCCGACAACATCTCGAAGAGCTGGCACGCGATCAACGCCTTCGGCGCGCCGTCGGCCGAGATGTGGATCATCAAGGTCATGTGCCTGCTCGCCGACTTCGTCGTCGCCTTCTTCGCGTTCGCGATGGCGGTGCGCATCGCCAACCACGTGCTGTTCCTGGTCAACGTGCCGAAGGAATTCCACGAGGCCAATCCGGCGCTGGCGCCACGCGTGGTCGCCCAGCGGCTGAACCGCGCCGGCACCATGATGGCGGTCGGGATGCGCTGCCTGTTCTTCGCCGTGCCGCTGGTGTTCTGGCTGTTCGGCCCGGCGTTCCTGCTGCTGGCGACCGTCGGACTGGTGTTCGCCCTCTTCCGCCTCGACCGCAACCAGGCCGACATCTGACCGCGTCGCCGCGGGCACGAGTCCGCGTGCCGGCCGCCGCCGGCTGCGTTCGCTCAGCTCGGACCGAAGGCGCCGCCGGCGATCCGCGACAGCAGCGTGTGGGCGTCGCCGACCGTCGTCGGAATCTCGTCCGTCGCCGGCTCGGTGCCGAGGAAGTACGCCATCGCCAGGCCGACGATGTGCCGCTCCAGCTCGTTCAGCGGCCGGTGCCGCGAGCGTCGGCGACTGCGGATCGGTCTCGAGCGCGGCCGGCGGCACGCGGCGCGGCACGGTGACCGGCCACGCGGAGGGCTCGCGGGCGGCGTCGAGGTTGAGGGCATCGGAGAGGTCCGGGGCGTTGCGGTCGCGCTCGGTCAGATGCGGCAGCCCGTGCTTCGCGCACAGCGTGCGGATCAGCGCCGCGTGGTTCATCTGCCGATGGATCACCGTGTTCGCCGCCGTGTGCGCCGAAATGGCGATCGCCGGCACCCGCACGCCGAAGCGGTCGAACGCAAAGCCGAACTCGCCCGGCGGCTGCGGGTCGTACGGCGGCGGCGCCGCCGGCGGCGCGACGTGGTCGAAGGTCCCGCCGTGCTCGTCGAAGGTCACCAGCATCAGCGTGTTGAGCGCGTTCGAGCCCGTCGTGCGACGCGCTCGTCCGCAGCGCGCCGTAGATCTGGTGCAGCAGCAGGTCGCCTGCGCGCACGTCCGAGGTCGCGCCGATGGGAATGTGGTCGATGTCGGCCAGGGCGCGCCGGCGGATGGTAGTCGTTGTGGTTGAAGAACAGTCCGCGGCTCGACGAACGCGTAGGCGGGCAGCGTGCCGTTGGCCATGTCGCTGTAGAAGGTGTCCATGGTCGCGAACCGGGTCTTCCAGTACGCGGACGAGCGCCGGCGCGTGGATGAGGCCGGTGAGCGAGATGATCTGCAGCGGATCGAAGTAGATCTTCCACGGGATGCCGGCGTCCTCGAGGCGGTTGAAGATCGTGGGCGCGACATTGAGCAGCCACTTCGAGTAGGGCGCGTTGACGACGTTGCCCGACGACGCCGAGGCGTGGAAGAAGGAACGGTTGCAGAAGGTCTGCGTCGGCACCGCGCAGAACCACGCGTCGTAGACGGCGAACTCGCGGGCGAGCGTCGAGAGCACCGGCAGCTGGTCCGGGCTGAATCCGTCCATGATCACGCGGTACTCGTCGAAGGTCGGATTGCGCATCGGCTTCGACGTGGCGCGGAAGTTGTTGCAGTAGTCGTGCACGAAACCCTGCATCGCCGGCACCTGCCCGGGGGCCGGCGCGTTGTACGGCGCGGTCATGTCGGCGGCCTTCAGGAACGCGTTCGTCGGCGGATCGACGATGCCGAACAGCTGCGTGTTGACGTGCTGGTACTCCTCTCCCGGATCGGGATTGGGATTCGAATAGTCGGCGTCCGTGCCCGGGCTCACCCGCGTCGCGACCGAGGCATGGCCGTCGTCGATGTAGTCCGGGACCGGATTGCTGAAACCGGCGGCGGGAATGCCGTCGTAGGTCTGGTCGCGCGGAACCTGCCCCGACGCGTAGAGGTAGCCCAGCAGGTTGTCGAGCGAGCGGTTCTCGAACATGACCGCGACGACGTGCTCGAAGCGCTGCACCGGTTCGATTCCCGGCGCGACCGGCTTCGGCTCGTAGGTGTCGGTCAGGCAGCCGCCCAGCAGCGACGCGCCGGTGACGGCCGCCGACGCCTTGAGGAATTCGCGGCGTGTGCGCGCGTCGGCCGGCGGTTGCCCGGTGGCGGCGTCGCCGGCGGCGGCGGGTGGCTTGGGTGGCTCGGACATCGTCTCTCCTTCATCCGCGAGTCGGCGGAGAACCAAAACGGAACTCCGTCGGTCCGACCTTCGGACGAATCTATCACGGCAAGGCACGCCGCCACCACCGCGGGCGCGCGCGCCGCCGGGCGCTCGACCCTCCGGCCGGCGTACCGGATATCGCGTGGTGCCGCGGGACCGTTACACGAGGTAGACTTTTCCGTTGCCATGAAGCGCCTCCCATGCAATGTGCCGTCGCGCGCTCGCCGGATCGGCCGGCGCCCTCGCCGTCGCGCTGGCTGTCGCCTTGCTCCTGCCGCCCGGCCTCGGCGCCGCCGCCGCCCAGCCGCGTGCCGTCGCGCCGCGCGGCGCGCTCTCCGCCGACGAGCGGGCGACGATCGACGTGTTCGAGCGGGCAAAGGCGTCGGTGGTCCACATCTCGACGCGCGAGCGGGTCCTCGACCTGTGGACGCGCGACGTGCGCACCATCCCCCGCGGCACCGGATCGGGCTTCGTCTGGGACGAGCGCGGCGACATCGTCACCAACTTCCACGTGATCGCCGATGCCGCGGAGGCGCGGGTCCGGTTGAGCGACGGCCGGGAATTCGCCGCCAGCCTGGTCGGCGCCAGCCGGATGCACGACCTCGCAGTGCTGCGGATCCAGGTGCCGTCCGGCCGCCCGGCGCCGCTGCTGATCGGCACCAGCGGCGACCTGCGCGTCGGCCAGCGCGTCTACGCGATCGGCAACCCCTTCGGGCTCGACTGGTCGCTCAGCATGGGGATCGTCTCGGCGCTCGACCGCTCGCTCTCGGGCGAGGGAGGCGGCGTCGAGCACCTGATCCAGACCGATGCGGCGATCAACCCGGGCAACTCCGGCGGCCCCCTGCTCGACAGTGCCGGTCGCCTGGTCGGCGTCAACACGTCGATCTACAGCCCCTCGGGGGGCAGCGCCGGCATCGGCTTCGCGGTTCCGGTGGACACCGTGAACCGGGTGGTGCCGGAACTGATCGCGCACGGCCGGTACGTGCCGCCGACGCTGGGCATCGACATCGACGAGCGCATGCAGGACGCGCTGGCGCAGCGACTGGGTGTGGAGGGCGTGCCGGTGCTGAAGGTGCCCGCCGACTCGCCCGCCGCGGCGGCCGGGCTGCGCGCCGCCCGGATCGAATCCGACGGGAGCTTCGTTCCGGGGGACGTCATCGTCGCGGTGGACGACCGTCCGGTGCCCTCGGTCGCCAAGCTGGCCGCGCGGCTCGACGACTTCCGGCCCGGCGACCGGGTGCGCCTGACCGTGCTGCGCGACCGGCGCAAGGTCACCGTCGAGGCCGTGCTGGCCGCCGGGCGGTAGGCGCGCGTACGTCGCTGCCACGCGGGCGGCGACGGCGTCGTAGACCGACTCCAGCGTGACGAGGCGCCCCAGCGCTACTCGAGCCGGATTTCGCCCTCGAATGCGATTTCGAGGCCCAGGCCCGCGACCTTCAGCGTGACGCTCGCGGGAAATGATTCGGTCCCGGCGATGCTGCCCGCCGCCGTCGCGCGGGCGACCGCCTGCTCGATCTCGCGCTGTGAATTGACCCCGACCATCTTCAGGAACTTGCGGATGCTGAGGTTGAAGGTTTCCTCGTTCATGCGGCTCTCCGGTGATGATCAGCGCGGCGCCAGCTTGTCCTGCACCCGCTGATCGAAGCGCGCGACGTTGATGACGATGCGCTCGTGGGTCCCGTCGCCGATCGGCTCGCGCTCGTCTCCGGCGGTCAGCCGGAACGTCAGCGTGCGCCCGTCGATGGCGACGACCTCCGCGCGGGCGAACGCCCGCAGCCCGACCGGCGTGGCGGCGAAGTGGCGGATGTCGAGCCGGGTTCCCACGGTCTGGAATCCCTGTGGCAGCAGCCCGTCGACGGCCTGCAGCGCCGCGGCCTCCATCAGGTTGACCATCACCGGCGTGGCCAGCACGTGCACGTGGCCGCTGCCGACGTGCGGCGCCGTGTGCTGCTCGGCGACGACCACTTCGGCGTGGCCGGTCAGTCCAACGTGCAGTCGTTCGGTGACGTTCGGCATCTGCGGCTCGCGGGGGGAACAGGTCGGCAATCGACCATAGTGTAGCCCGGGTCGAGCGCAGCGAAACCCGGGACAGTCGTCCACGGCCCGCCGCCAAGGGATCTGCCCCATGCCGGGTCCGGGTCAGTCAGGACCTTCGAGCCGACGGGCTGCGCGGCGTCCCTTCAGGAGAATCGGGCCCAGACCACCAGCGCCGCGATGGCGAGCGGCACGGTTGCGATTCCGAGCGCCGCCGATCCGCCCATCGCCATCTTGGCGACGTGCTCGTCGCGTGCCGTCGTGCTCATGATGAACGGCGGGTCGCCGCTTCCGTTGCGGATCGACGCCTTCGTGCCGGCGGCATCCTGCACGGCCTGCTCCTTCTCGTCGACGTCCACTTCGTCGTCGTCCACGTCGTCGTCGTGCTCGATGACGAGGCCGGTCGCGTACGCGCCCTGCACGACGAGGCGGTTGCCCGCGTAGATCCGCTCCTCGCTGTAGCGGTACCTCGAGTCCGGGCCGCCCTTCATTTCGAGCATCGGCCGCACCGGGTCGCCCGGGCCGACCTTGGGCGGGCTCGTGTCGACGGGCTGCTCCGTCGCGCCGTACCAAAGGCTCCTGTCGGTGGGCGTCACTTCGGCATTCGCGGGATAGACAGTGCACGCGCCGGTGGCGTCGCGGACGACGAAAGGCGTGTCGCTCTCGACTTCCTCGACGGTCCGCCACTCGCGTCCCCCATGCTGGCTTCGCTGATGCGTAGGCACGAACTCCTCGACCTTCGCGTGAAACCACGCGCACGGCGACTTCGTGAGCGGCGCGACGACCGGCTTGCCGGCGATGGGCTCGATCGTACCCTCGAACTGGCGATAGCCATCGTCGGCCATCCCGATGTTCGCCTTCGGCGTCGCCTCCACCAGCGCCGCGCGCTGCCGCGCGCGCAGCCCCGCGAAGACCGCGACACCCGCCATGAGGAGCGGGATCGCCACCATCGCCAGAAACACCTCAAGCGGCGCTGACCGTATGATCGAACCCATGCGCCCTCCTCGTTGAAACGATAGTGGATCCAACGCTCCTGACGCGCCGTGGCGAGCAGTGTAGCGTTTCGTCACGCGCTCGTGTCGAAGAGAATCCGGGGCATTCCGGCGCCGCGGCGGGGCCGGAGGCAGTTGACCGCCACGGCCCGGGCCGCCGGCGGTGCATCCTTGCGCCAGATCAAGCGGCGCCGGGGCGCGCTGCCGCACATTCGACGGCGGGCAATCCGCAGCGGGGAGGCACCATGCAGCTCGAAGGCAGAACCGCCATCGTCACCGGCGCCGCGCAGGGCATCGGCGCCGCCGTCGCCCGCGCCTTCGCGCGAGCGGGCGCGCAGGTCGGCGTGATCGACGTCGCCGCCGACCGCGCCGAGGCGCTGGCCGCGGCGTTGCGTTCCGAAGGCGCCACCGCCGTCGGCATCGGCTGCGACGTGTCGCAGAGGAGCGCCGTCGACGCGATGGTCGCCGCGATGCTCGGGCACTACGGGCGCGTCGACATCCTCGTCAACAACGCCGGCATCATCCGCCCGGCGATGCTGCACAAGATGACGGCCGCCCAGTGGGACGAGGTGCTCGCCGTGCACCTGACCGGCAGCTTCAACTGCCTGCAGGCGGTGGTGCCGGGGATGATGGAGCGCCGCCACGGGCGGATCATCAACGTGACCTCGACCGCCGGCGTGCTGGGGACCATCGGCCAGATCAACTACAGCGCGGCGAAGGCCGGGATCGTCGGGCTCACGCTGTCGGCGGCCCGGGAGCTGGCGAAACACGGCATCACCGTCAACGCGATCGCCCCCGGCGCGGCGACGCCGATGACCGAGACCATCCGCACCGACGAGCGCTTCCGCGAGCGCTATCTCGACCGCATCCCGATGGGCCGCTGGGCCGAGCCCGAGGAGGTTGCGCCGGTGTTCGTGTTCTTCGCTTCCGACGCGGCCAGCTACGTCACCGGTCAGGTGCTCGCCGCCGACGGCGGCATGACCATCCGGTAGGCGGGCGCGACGGCGTAGCCCGCGTTGAGCGTAGCCCGGGTTGCCAGCGTAGCCCGGGTTGAGCGCCAGCGAAACCCGGGCAGGCCGTCACCGAGACGGATCGTCTGTGCCCGAATCGGCGCCCACCCGGGTTTCGCTGGCGCTCAACCCGGGCTACGGACAACGGACATCAAACCAACGAATCGACGAACCGGGCGCCCGCGCGTCACGCGGTGATGCGGTCGACGAAGCGCGTCATCGCCTCCAGCACAGCGGCGGGTTGGTCCCGGTGCGGCGAGTGCCGGCAGTCGGCGAGCGCGACGAGCTCGGCGTCGGGCACCGAGCGCCCGATCCGCGCAAGCTGTTCCATCGTGCCGTATTCGTCGTCCTCGCCCTGGATCGCGAGCACCGGGCACGCGATGCGCGGCAGGGACTCCTCGATGTTCCAGTCGCGGAACGCGGGATCGAGCCAGATCCGGTTCCAGCCGAGGAACGCCGAATCGACGTCGGCGTGGTAGCGGCCGAGCCTGCCGCGCAGGTCGGTCATCTCGTAGGCGAGCTTCGCCGCCGCGATGCTCGCGACGGAGATGTCCTCGACCATCACGTGCGGCGCGAGCAGCACCAGCCCTTCGATGCGTGCCGCGACCGGGACAGCGCCCGCGTGGATCAGCGCGATCGATGCGCCGTCGCTGTGCCCGACCAGGATCGGCCGCGCGAGCGAGAGCTTGCCGAGCAGCTCCGGGAGCGCGAGCAGCGCCTCGTCGTGCATGTAGCGCACGCCGCGGTCCTCGTGCAGCGGCTCGGAGTTGCCGTAGCCGTAGCGCGAGTAGACGACGGCGTTGCAGCCGGTCGCGTGCGCGGCCCGACCGGGAAAGTCGCGCCACATCGCCACCGAGCCCAGGCCCTCGTGGAGGAAGAGCAGCGTGGGCCTCTCCGGCGGCGCGACCTCGATGCGCTCGTATTCGAGCCGCCGCCCGCAGATTTCGACGTACGCCATTCACACGCCCAGATGCTGGTGCAGTAGCTCGGGCTGCGCGAGCAGCGCCTTGCCGTCACCGTCGAACACTACCCGCCCCTTGACCAGGATCACGTTGCGGCTGGCGATCGCCGTCACCGCGGCGTAGTTCTTGTCGACGATCAGCGTGGCGATGCCGTGGGCGCGGATCTCGCCGATGATGCGCCAGATCTCCTTCGCGATCTGCGGCGCCAGTCCCTCGGTCGCCTCGTCGAGGATCAGCAGGTCGGGATTGGTCATCAGCGCGCGCCCGATGGTCAGCATCTGCTGCTCGCCGCCGGAGAGCTGCCAGCCGCCGTTGGCGAGGCGCTCGGCCAGGCGCGGGAACGTCGCCAGCACGCGCTCCAGCGTCCAGTTGCGGCTCCCGTCGGGCCCGGCGCGCGCCGCCATGATCAGGTTCTCGCGCACGGTGAGGTTGGGGAAGATGCCGCGCCCCTCGGGCACGTAGGCGATTCCCTGCCGCGCGACGAGGTAAGGCTCGGCGCCGGTCATCGGCGTGCCGCAGACCCACACTTCGCCGTGCCGCGGCTTGACCAGCCCCAGCATGCTGCGGATCAGCGTGCTCTTGCCCATGCCGTTGCGCCCCATCAGCCCGACGGTCTCGCCGCGGTCGATGCGGAAATCGACACCGTGCAGCACGTGGCTGGCGCCGTAGTACGTGTGCAGCTCGCGCGCTTCGAGCAGGGCTTCGCTCATCGCCGCCTCATCCGTCGGGCTCGCCGAGGTAGGCCCGCCGCACGGCGGGGCTGGCGCGGATCTGCGCCGGCGGCGCGCTTTCGAGCACCTGCCCGTTCACCATCACCGTGATCACGTCGGCCACCGCGAACACCGCGTCCATGTCGTGCTCGACCAGCAGGATCGCGTGCTCCGGTGCGAGCTTGCGCAGCAGCGCCACCATGCGCTGCGCCTCCTCGGCGCCCATGCCGGCCAGCGGCTCGTCGAGCAGCAGCACCTCGGGCGCGGTCGCGAGCACCATCGCGATCTCGAGCTGGCGCTGCTCGCCGTGCGACAGCGTGGAGGCGATCCGGTCGCCGCGCGCCGCGAGTCCCGCCGCCTCGAGCGCGCGCCCCGCGGCGTCGCGCAGGGGCGGGTAGCGGGTGGCGTCGGTGAACACCCGCCACGCCTGCGGCGCGCGCGACTGCGCCGCCAGCCGGCAGTTCTCGAACGCGGTGAAGCCGGCGAAGATGTTGGTCTTCTGGTAGCTGCGCCCCATGCCGATGCGCGAGCGGCGGTCGGCCGGGTAGCGGGTGATGTCGCGGCCGCGGTAGCGGATGCTCCCCGCGGTCGCGGGAAGGTCGCCCGAGAGCAGGTTGATGAGCGTGGTCTTGCCGGCGCCGTTGGGCCCCAGCACCGCGTGCAGCCGCCCGCGATGGAGCTCGATCGCGACACCGGAGACCGCCATCAGGCCGCCGAAGCGGCGGGACAGCCCCTCGGTGGCCAGCACCGGGTCACTCATCGTCCGGCTCCCCGATGAGCGTGCGCTTGAACCGCCCGCCGATGCTGGCGAGACCGCCCGGCAGGAAGACGACGAGCAGGATGATCGTCGCGCCGAGCAGCAGCTGCCAGTGCGTGGTCAGCGACGAGTAGAGCTCCTGCAGCCCGACGAACACGAACGCGCCGGCGACCGCGCCGTAGAGGCTGCCGAGCCCGCCCAGGATCAGCATCAGCAGCACGTTGCCGGACTGGTGCCACGACAGCAGCTCCGGATTGACGAAGCCGAACTGCAGCGTCGCGAGGTAGCCGGCGAGCCCGGCGAGCGCCCCGGCCAGCGTGAAGCTCGCGAGCTTGTACCAGTACACCGGATACCCGAGCGAGCGCATCCGGTGCTCGTTGCTGCGGATGCCCTGCAGCGCGCGGCCGAACGGCGAGCGCAGCAGCACGCGCAGGAACGACGAAGACCAGCAGCAGCAGCGCGAACACGAAATAGTAGACGTGGATCGCGTTGCCGAGGTCGAACGGCGTCACGCCGCCGATCGTCGCGACCGGCTTGAAGTTCATGCTGATGCCGTCGGAGCCGCGCCCGAAATCGGTGTCGTGGAAGACGAAGTAGAACATCTGCGCGAACGCGAGCGTCACCATGATGAAGTAGATGCCCTTCACCCGGACGACGAAGGCGCCGACCACGGCCGCGGCGAGCGCGGCGAACGCGATCGCCGCCGGCAGCGTCAGCCACAGGTTCGCCGCCTCGTACTTCGGCGCCAGCAGGCCCAGCGTGTAGGCGCCGACCCCGAAGTACGCCGCGTGGCCGAACGACACCAGCCCGGTGTAGCCGACCAGGAGGTCGAGCGACAGCGCGAAGATCGCGAGGATCATCACCTTGGTGACCAGTTCGGTGTAGAACGTGCCGCCGGCGACGGGAAACAGCGCGAGTGCGGCCAGCGCCGCCGCCAGCGCGATGCGCTTGCGCTTGTCGGTTGCCGCCGGCGCGGGCATCGCGGGGCGCACTCAGACGCGCCGGAACAGGCCTTCCGGCCGCCACAGCAGGATGCCGGCCATCAGCAGGTAGACGGTGACGCCGGCGGCCTCGGGAAGCAGCACCTTGCCGAAGGTGTCGGTGAGGCCGATCAGCAGCGAGGCGACGAGCGCGCCCCAGATCGAGCCGATGCCGCCGATGACGACGACGACGAAGCAGATGATCAGCACGCCGGTCCCCATGCCCGGGTAGACCGACGACACCGGCGCCGCGAGCATTCCCGCGAACGCCGCCAGCGCGACGCCCAGCGCGAACACCAGCCGGTAGACCAGGTTGATGTTCAGTGCCCAGCGACTGCACCATCTCGCGGTTCGACGCGCCGGCGCGGATCATCATGCCCACGCGCGTCTTCGCGATCAGCAGGTACAGCAGCACCGCCAGCACGATGCACACCGCCGACATGAACAGGCGATACACCGGGTAGGACAGCGTCTCGCGTCAGCGGGATCGACCAGTTGAACACCGCCGGCACCGCGACGCCGTGCACGTCGTTGCCGACGATCAGGCTGCGCAGTTCCTCGAACACCAGGATCAGCCCGTAGGTGAGCAGCACCTGCTCCAGGTGGTCGCGCTTGTACAGGTGCGAGAACAGCGCCCACTCCAGCGCGACGCCGAGGATCACCGACAGCACGACGCCGACGACGATCGCGACGAACAGGCTGCCGGTCAGCGTCGACAGCGAGAACGCCATGTAGGCGCCGATCATGTAGAAGCTGCCGTGCGCGAGGTTGATGATCCCCATGATGCCGAAGATCAGCGTCAGCCCGCTGGCGACGAGGAACAGCAGCAGCCCGTACTGCAGGCCGTTGAGCAGCTGGATCAGGAACGAGTAGACGTCCATCGGGGGTCAAATGGGGCCGCGCAAAATGGGGTCAGGTCCAATTTCACGTCAAATGGGGTCAGGTCCAATTTGGGGCCGGATGCGCGCCGCGATGCGCGGACCGCGGCTCCAAAATTGGACCTGACCCCATTTAACCTGCGGATCGTAGCCCGGGTTGAGCGCAGCGAAACCCGGGCTACGCGTGTTGCGGCCCGGGTGGCGGCTGGCGCGAGGTCAGAGCTTGCAGCCGCGCGGCGGGTCGGTCAGGTTCTTGACCGCGACGCCGATCACCTTGTTCTCCTTGCCCTCGACCTTGCGCAGGTACATGTCGTGGATCGGGTTGTGCGACTTCGACAGCGTCGAGCGAACCGCGCGGGCTGTCGATCTTCGCATTCTCCATCGCCTTCACCAGCTCGGCGCGCTTGCTGGTGTCGCCCTTGACCGCGTTCATGCCGATGATCAGCAGCTGCGCCGCGTCGTAGCCCTGCACCGCGTAGACGTCGGGCTCGGCCTTGTACGCCTTCTCGTAGGCGGCGCGGAACGCCTTGTTCTTCGCGTTGTCGAGGCCGTCGCCGTAGTGCAGCGTGGTCAGGATGCCCTGCGCCGAGTCGCCCTGCGCTTCGAGCGTGCCGTCGGTCAGGAACCCGGGGCCGACCAGCTGGATCGACTTGTTGAGCCCCGCCGCCGCGTAGTCCTTGACGAACTTGACCGCGCCGCCGCCGGCGAAGAACGCGTAGACGACGTCGGGCTTCAGCGCCGCGATCTCGGTCAGCAGCGGCTGGAACTCGACCTGCGGGAACGGCAGGTAGAGCTCCTTCACCACCTTGCCGCCGCCGGCCTCGAAGGCCTCCTTGAAGCCGCCGATCGACTCCTCGCCGGCCGCGTACTTCCAGGTGATCGTGACCGCGGTCTTCTTCTTCTGCTCGGCCATCACCCTGCCCATCGCGACGCCCGGCTGCGAGTTCGAGAACGAGGTGCGGAAGATGTTCGCCGCGCACAGCGGGCCGGTGATGTCGTCGGCGCCGGCGTTGGGGATGATGAGCAGCGTGTTGTTGTCGCGCGCGACCTTGGCCATCGCCAGCGCGACGCCCGAGTGCACGGTGCCGACCATCACGTCGACGTTGTCGCGCTTGATGAGCTTGTTCGCGTTCTCGGGCGCCTTCGCCGGATTGGACTCGTCGTCGACGACGAAGTACTCGATCTCGCGCCCGCCGACCTTGCCGCCGTTCTCCTCGATCGCCAGCTTGAACGCGTTGGTGATCGAGTTGCCCAGCGCGGCGTAGGTGCCGGTGTAGGGCAGCATCAGCCCGATCTTGAGCTTGCCCTGCGCCAGCGCCGGATGCGCCGGCAGCAGGATCCCGGCCGCGGCCACCGCGGCAATCGCGCCGAACCGGCGCAGGATGGTGCCAGATACGTTCATGTCGAATCCTCCCATGGCTGTTGTATTGCGGTTCCGGAGGCGCCCCGCGGGCGGCGCGCCTCCGCTGAAAATGTCAGGCCGCCCGCGCGCGCAGCTTGAAGCGCTGAATCTTACCCGTTGCGGTCTTCGGCAGCTCGTCGATGAACTCGATCCAGCGCGGATACTTGTACGGCGCGAGCTGCGTCTTCACGTGCTGGCGCAGCTCCTCGGCGAGCGCGTCGGACGGCGCCCTGCCCGCCCTTGAGCACTACGTACGCGAGCGGCTTGACCAGCTCCTCGTCGTCCGCCCGGCCGATCACCGCCGCCTCGAGCACGGCCGGGTGCGTGATCAGCGCCGACTCGACCTCGATCGGCGAGACGTAGATGCCGCCGACCTTCAGCATGTCGTCGGTGCGCCCGGCGTACACGTAGCAGCCGTCGGCGTCGACCGAGTACTTGTCGCCGCTGCGGGTCCAGGGCCCCTGGAACGTGGCGCGGCTCTTGGCGATGTTGTTCCAGTACCCGATCGCCGACGTCGGCCCGCTGACCTGCAGCTCGCCCACGTCGCCGGCGGCCACCGGAGCGCCGTCGTCACCGATGATCCGCAGGTCGTAGCCCGGCACCGGATGGCCGCTGGTGCCGTAGCGCACCTGGCCGGGACGGTTGGACAGGAAGATGTGCAGCATTTCGGTCGAGCCCAGCCCGTCGAGGATCTCGACGCCGAAATGCCCGGTCCAGCGCTTGCCGATGTCGGCCGGCAGCGCTTCGCCCGCCGACGTGCACACGCGCATCGACAGTTCGCCTCGCGCGGGCAGGTCGGGGCTCGCCAGCAGCGCCGCGAACAGCGTGGGCACGCCGTAGAAGATCGTCGGCCGATGCTTGCGCAGGCGCGCGAACACCGCCGCGGGCGTCGGCCGCTCGGCCATCAGCACCGTCGTGGCGCCGACCGCCAGCGGGAACGTGAGCCCGTTGCCGAGGCCGTAGGCGAAGAACAGCTTCGCCGCCGAGAACACGACGTCGTCCTCGCGGATGCCGAGGATCGGCTTCGCGTACAGCTCCGCCGTCGCGATCAGGCTCGACTGGACGTGGATGGTGCCCTTCGGCGCGCCGGTCGAGCCCGACGAATACAGCCAGAAGCAGGCGTCGTCGCAGGTCGTCGCCGCCGGCGCGAACTGCGCCGGCGCGGCGGCCAGTCAGCGCGGCGAGCGAGCGCTGCGTCCGGCGCGAGCTCGCCGTTCGCGCCGGAGACGATCACGTGCTTCAGGTCCGGCAGCGCGTCGAGCAGCGGCGCGAACGCCGGCAGCAGCGGTGCCGACACGACCAGCGCCACCGCGCGGCTGTCGCGCAGCATGTAGTCGTAGTCCTTCGTCGTGAGCAGCGTGTTGCCGGCCACCGGGACGATGCCCGCCTTGATCGCCCCGAGGAACGCGGCCGGGAAGTCGATGGTGTCGAGCAGACAGAGCATGACCCGCTGCTCGCGCTGCAGGCCGAGGCCGGTGAGGGCCGCGGCACAACGGTCCACGCGCTGCGCGAGCTCGCCGTACGTGTAGCTGCCCTGGTCGTCGATGTACGCGGCCTTGTCGGCGCGGCCCGCGCGCAGGTTGCGCTCGACGAGGTCGTGCGCGGCGTTGTAGTCGCGCGGGATGTCGAGCCGCGGCGGGCTCGTGGCGTGATCGGCCGTGCTGGGTGACGGCATGGCTGCTCCCTCCTGATCCGGCTCGCGGCGCGGTGGCCGTGCCGCGTCGCCGGCGTTCTTCCCGATTCCCGGGTTATGTCGTGGTGAACTCGATCGCGCCCTGCGGCAGCAGGTAGAGCACCAGCGCCCTGCCCCCGCTCACCGTCGGAGTGTGTGCGCTTCCGGCTCCGTATACCAGCCAACCCGCCCCGTGGCCGTCGAATTCGGCGCCGCCGGAAAGCGGCATCACGAGATCGATCTCGCCGTTCGGATGGCGGTGATGCCCGCCCGCGATGTCCTGCATGTCGACCACGTCGACCGAGAAGCCGTGCGTCGCCGGACCGGGCTTCACGACCCGGCCGTAGCGAATCCCGGCATGCTCGCGGCTGCACATCCAGCCCTCGGCAATGCCGGTCCGACAGGCGTCGTGCACCGAGCGGAACGCGTCGCCGTCCACCGGGAACAGCGCGTTGAGATCGCTTTCCAGGGTCTTGTCGAGTGCCCGGCCTTCGATGCGGCCGGTGATCGATGCCATCAGGTCGGTGAATTCGGTTGCGGTCATGTCTCGCTCGCTCGCCAGGCCCGGAAGGGCAAGTATCCCACTCTCGCTCCGGATTGCGCGTTCGGTACTCTAGATCATGTTCTCGGCGATGTCCAGCAGGATAATACATGAACATAGAGCGTCCCGGGTCGGCGCGCCGCACGCTGCGGGCGCCAGCGGTTCGATCAGGAGACCTGCGGGCACGGGGGGGTTCCCGGCACGGTCGCCCGCCGCTTGACCACCGCGACTAACATGCAATATAGTTCCTGACCCGAGCCATACTGCGCATCGACCGCGCGACTCGCCCATGGCCATCCAGACGCAACGCGAAGCGCCCGAACGGACGGTCACCGAGCCGTCCGGCGACGACGCCGGCTTTCTCGCCGCGCTGGGCCGGCGCGTGCGCGTCGCGCGCGAGCGGCGCGGTCTCGCCCGCCGGGCACT
Organism: uncultured beta proteobacterium; assembly: GCA_963768535.1. Classification (GTDB taxonomy): domain Bacteria; phylum Pseudomonadota; class Gammaproteobacteria; order Burkholderiales; family Casimicrobiaceae; genus CAIWHR01. Next base: position 136,436 of record CAVYID010000007.1, read on the forward strand.
GTCGTCGAGCGCCGGCGTGTCCGAGCGCTACCTCGCGCAGCTCGAGGCCGGCGAAGGCAACGCGTCGGTGCTGCTGCTGCGCGGCGTCGCCCGGGCGCTGGGCCTGCCGCTGTCCGAGCTCGTCGACGGCACCGGGGACCCCGTCGAGCACCGGCTGATCCGCCGCTTCCTCGAGCGGCTGCCCGAGCACCGGCTGGAAGACGTCGTGTTCCGGCTGATGCGCGATTTCGGGCCCGAGGAATCCACGCGCAAGAAGCGCATCGCGCTGGTCGGGCTGCGCGGTGCCGGCAAGTCGACGCTCGGCGACGCGCTGGCCGCCGAGCTGCGGGGTTCCCTTCGTCGAGCTCGACCGCGAAATCGGGCGCGAAGCGGGGATCGATCTCGCCGAGGTGTTCCAGCTCTACGGACAGTCCGGCTACCGGCGCATCGAGCGGCGCACGCTGGAGCGGATGATCGAGACGCATCCGGAGATGGTGCTGGCCGTCGGCGGCGGCATCGTCTCCGAGCCCGACACCTACCATCTGCTGCTGGTCAACTGCTTCACCGTGTGGGTCAAGGCGTCGCCGGAAGAGCACATGGCGCGCGTCGTCGCGCAGGGCGACCTGCGGCCGATGCAGGGCAACGTCGAGGCCATGGGCGACCTCACCCGCATCCTCGCCGCCCGGGAGCCGCTGTACCGCAAGGCCGACGCCGAGCTCGACACCTCGGGCGAGCGTCCCGAGCAGAGCCTTTCCCGACTGCGCCAGGCGGTCCGCGCCTAGGACGCGTCACCGACCAGGAGGACAAATCGATGTCGCAGCCAGCCACGGCAGTCCCGCGGGCGTCCCCCGCGCCGGAGCGGCCCTTCGTCTCGTTCGACGCGCACCCCGACCGCTACGCGCACTGGAAGCTCGCGTTCGACGGCCCGGTCGCGACGCTCACGCTCGACATCGACGAGGACCGCGGGATCGCCCCCGGGTACAAGCTCAAGCTCAACTCGTACGACCTCGGCGTGGACATCGAGCTCGCCGACGCGCTGCAGCGCATCCGCTTCGAGCACCCCGAAGTGCGCAGCGTGATCGTGACCAGCGGCAAGGAGCGCATCTTCTGCTCCGGCGCCAACATCTTCATGCTGGGGCTCTCCAGCCACGCGTGGAAGGTCAACTTCTGCAAGTTCACCAACGAGACGCGCAACGGCATCGAGGACTCGAGCCGGCACTCGGGGCTCAAGTTCGTCGCCGCCTGCAACGGCACCACGGCCGGCGGCGGCTACGAGCTGGCCCTCGCCTGCGACGAGATCATCCTGATCGACGACCGCTCGTCGGCGGTGAGCCTGCCGGAGGTGCCGCTGCTCGGCGTGCTGCCCGGCACCGGCGGCCTCACGCGGGTGACCGACAAGCGCCGCGTGCGCCGCGACCACGCCGACGTGTTCTGCACGCTGGTCGAGGGCGTGCGCGCCGCGCGGGCGAAGGAGTGGCGGCTGATCGACGACTACGCCAAGCCGCAGCAGTTCGCCGACAGGGTGCAGCGAGCGCGCGCTGGCGCTGGCGGCGGCGAGCGACCGCCCGCAGGGTGCCACGGGCATCGCGCTCGCGCCGCTCGAACGGACCATCGACGACGCCGGCTATCACTACGGCCACGTCGACGTGCGCTTCGACCGCGACGCGCGCAGCGCGACGATCACGGTGTCGGCGCCGGCCGCGGCGCAGCCGGAGCGACGTCGCCGGGATCCACGCGCTGGGCGCGGCGTGGTGGCCGCTCGCCATGGCGCGCGAGCTCGACGACGCGATCCTGCTGCTGCGCGCGAACGAGCTCGAGCTCGGCACCTGGATCCTGCGGACCGCCGGCGACGCCGAGCGCGGTGCTGGCCGTCGACGCGACGCTCGAGCGGCACGCGGGCGACTGGTTCGTCCGCGAGACGATCGGCATGCTGCGGCGCACGCTCGCGCGCCTCGACGTGACCTCGCGCACGCTCTACGCGCTGATCGAGCCCGGGTCGTGCTTCGCCGGCACGCTGCTGGAGCTGGCACTGGCCGCCGACCGCGCCTACATGCTCGCGGTGCCCGACGGCAGGACCGAGGACGGCCGCGACGCGCCGCGGATCGCGGCCTCGGCGCTGAACTTCGGCGCGTACCCGATGGTCAACGGGCTCGCGCGCATCGCGGCGCGGTTCTACGACGAACCGGCGCCGATCGCACGCGTGAAGGACGCCGCCGGCCGCCTGCTCGCCGCCGACGACGCGCTCGATCTCGGTCTGGTCACCGCCGCGCCCGACGAGCTCGACTGGGACGACGAGATCCGCGTCGCGCTCGAGGAGCGCGCGAGCCTGTCGCCGGATGCGCTGACCGGGATGGAGGCGAGCCTGCGCTTCGGCGGCGTCGAGACCATGGAGACGCGCGTGTTCGGACGGCTCTCGGCGTGGCAGAACTGGATCTTCATCCGCCCCAACGCGACCGGCGCGACCGGCGCGCTCAAGGTGTTCGGCACCGGCAGCAAGGCGAAATTCGACCGGGAGCGGGTGTGACGGCGCGGCCACGCGAGCGCCCGCCGCAATCCGCCGCCATTCCCGCCGATGCGGGCCTGACGGCACCGCCGCTGCCGGCATCCACCAGAATCCAAACGGAGCCCACGATGGCCATCGACTACAGCGAAAAGATCCCCAACAACGTCGACCTCGCGTCCAACCGGACGCTGCAGCGCGCGCTGGAGCACTGGCAGCCCGAGTTCCTGCACTGGTGGGCCGACATGGGCCCCGAGGGCACGACCGAGGCCGACGTCTACCTGCGCACCGCGGTCAGCGTCGAGCCCAAGGGCTGGGCGCACTTCGACTACGTGAAGATGAAGGACTACCGCTGGGGCATCTTCCTCGCGCCGGCGGAAGCCGAGCGCAAGGTCAACTTCGGCGCGCACAAGGGCGAGCCGGCGTGGCAGGAGGTGCCCGGCGAGTACCGCGCCAACCTGCGCCGGCTGATCGTCACCCAGGGCGACACCGAGCCGGCGTCGGTCGAGCAGCAGCGCCACCTCGGGCTCACCTGCCCGTCGCTCTACGACCTGCGCAACCTCTTCCAGGTCAACGTCGAGGAAGGCCGCCACCTGTGGGCGATGGTCTACCTGCTGCACGCGCACTTCGGCCGCGACGGCCGCGAGGAGGCCGAGGCGCTGCTCGAGCGCCGCTCCGGCGACGCCGACAATCCGCGCATCCTCGGCGCGTTCAACGAGAAGACGCCCGACTGGCTGTCGTTCTTCATGTTCACGTTCTTCACCGACCGCGACGGCAAGTACCAGCTGTGCTCGCTCGCCGAGTCGGGCTTCGATCCGCTGGCGCGCACCTGCCGGTTCATGCTGACCGAGGAGGCGCACCACATGTTCGTCGGCGAGAGCGGCATCGGCCGCGTGGTCCAGCGCTCCTGCGAGGCCATGGTGCAGCACCGGACCGACGACCCGGCGAAGATCCGCGCGCTCGGCGTCATCGACCTGCCGACGGTCCAGCGCTATCTCAACTTCCACTTCAGCGTGACCATGGACCTGTTCGGCGCCGACGTGTCGTCGAACGCGGCGACGTTCTACTCGACCGGGCTCAAGGGCCGCTTCGACGAGACCAAGATCGACGACGACCACCTGCTCGCCGGGGCGGCCTACCCGGTGCTGGAGATCCGCGACGGGCGGCTCGCCACCGCCGAGGCGCCGGCGCTCAACGCGCTCAACGAGAAGCTGCGCGACGACTACATCCGGGACGCCGCCGCCGGCGTCGAGCGCTGGAACAGGATCATCGAGAAGGCCGGCGTCGCGTTCCGGCTCAAGGTGCCGCACAAGGCGTTCAACCGCCGGATCGGCCCGCTCGCCGCCGCGCGCGTCGATCCCGAGGGCAACGTCGTCACGGCCGCCGAGTGGGAGGCGAACGTCGACCGCTGGCTGCCGAGCGCCGCCGACCGCGCGTTCGTCGCCTCGCTGATGGGCCGCGTCGCCGAGCCCGGCAAGTTCGCGAACTGGATCGCCCCGCCGCGCGCGCGGCATCAACAACCAGCCGGTCGAGTTCCAGTACGTCCGGTTCAACTGACCCCTCCGGACGCCGGCCCGCGGAAATGGGGTCAGGTCCAATTTTTCTGCGCGGTCGGCGACTATCGGCCGAGCAACACGCGAGAACAAATCTGGACCTGACCCGCCATTGCTCCGCGGTGCGATATCCTCTGGCTGATCGACGCGTGAGATCCCGATGACCGCCACCGCCCCGACGATCGAGGTGCTGCGCCAGCACCTGATCGACCCGGAGATCTGCATCCGCTGCAACACCTGCGAGGAGACCTGCCCGGTCGGCGCGGTCACGCACGACGCGCGCAACTACGTCGTCGACGCGGCGAAGTGCAACTTCTGCAACGACTGCATCTCGCCGTGCCCGACCGGCTCCATCGACAACTGGCGCCAGGTCGACAAGGCGCATCCGTACTCCCTCGCCGAGCAGCTGACCTGGGACAGCCTGCCGGCGCAGCCGGCGCTCGACGCCGGCACGCCGCCGGAGGTGCCGTCGGACGTCCTTCGAATCACCTCGGTCGCGACGCGCCGGCCAGGGCGGGGACGCGTTTCCGCCGTGGTCTGCCGCGCATCCCTACACCAACCTCTACGCGATCGACCGGCCGGCGATCGCCACCGTCAGCGGCAATTTCCGGCTGACCGCCGAAGGCGCGAGCAGCGACATCCGCCACATCGTGCTGGATTTCGGCGGCGCTGCATTCCCGGTGCTCGAAGGCCAGACCATCGGCATCCTGCCGCCGGGAACCGACGCCCAGGGCAAGCCGCACCACCTGCGCCTGTACTCGGTCGCGAGCCCGCGCGACGGCGAGCGCCCGCGCTACAACAACCTGTCGCTGACGGTGAAGCGCGTCACCGAGGACCACGACGGCAGGCCGGTCATGGGCGTCGCGTCGAATTACCTCTGCGACCTGCGCAAGGGCGACGAGGTCCGCGTGGTCGGGCCGTACGGCACGACGTTCCTGATGCCCAACCATCCGCGGTCGAGCCTGCTCATGGTCTGCACCGGCACCGGCTCGGCGCCGATGCGGGCGATGACCGAGCGCCGCCGTCGCCGCATCGCGCTGCAGGAGGGCGGCTCGCTGATGCTGTTCTTCGGCGCGCGCGCGCAGGGCGAGCTCCCCTACTTCGGACCGCTGCTGAAGCTGCCCAGGGACTTCATCGACATCAACTTCGCGTTCTCGCGCGTGCCGGGCGAGCCGAAGCAGTACGTCCAGGACCGGATCCGCGCCCGTGCCGCCGACGTTGCGCGGCTGCTCGACGACGCCAACTGCCACGTCTACATCTGCGGCCTGAAGGGCATGGAAAAGGGCGTGGACGACGCCTTCCGCGACGCCTGCCGCAACCATGGCAAGGACTGGGACACGCTGCTGCCCGTGCTGCGCGCGCAGGGCCGCTACCACGTCGAGACCTACTGACTCCCGCCCCGCCGCCGCCGGCACTCGCCAGACCCGCCCCGGAACATGAGCGCACCCTTCCTTTCGGACCACACCGCCCCCGGCTTCGACGATCCGCTCGGCATGCTGCACGCCTGCCATCGCCGCATCGAGCGCCAGATGCACACGCTCGCGCGGCTGCAGCGACACCTGCCGGAGCACGGCTGCGACCAAGCCGCCCGCGCGGCTGCCCGCGGCATCCTCAGGTACTTCGACACGGCCGCGCCGAACCACCACGCCGACGAGGAGGAAAGCCTGTTTCCGCGCCTCGCCCGGGCACGGCCGGGCGGCGCGGACGCGCTGATAGTCGATCTGGCGCGCGACCACGCCACGCTCGCCGCCAACTGGCGCAAGCTGCGTCCGCTGCTGGCGGGAATCGCCGGCGGCCAACGGGCGAACCTGGCGCCCGGGCAGGTGGCTTCGGTCGCCGCCGCCTACGACGCGCACATTTCCCGGGAAGAGCGCGAGCTCCTCCCGCTCGCCGCACAGGTGCTGGACGCGGCGACGATCGCCGAGATCGGGAAGGAGATGGCGCGGCGGCGGGGTGCGGATCCCACGCAGCCGCCGCGGCTGCCCGCCTGACGCGCCGCCCCGTAGCCCGGGTTGAGCGGTAGCCCGGGTTGAGCGCCAGCGAAACCCGGGGGGATCCGGCACCGGAGCCCGGGCGCTTCGCGGACGCCCCACCCGGGTTTCCCTGGCGCTCAACCCCGGCTACCCGGTGTAGGATATCCGCCGTCCCCCGCGAGCAGATCCCCATGCGCGCCTGGCTTTTCGCCCTGTCCCTGTCCCTGGCCCTCCTCACCGTCCCCGCCGCCCGCGCGCAGGACGCCTCGCCCCACGCGATCGACATTCCGCCGTGGTTCGCCGAGACCTTCCTCGACTTCCGCGAGGACGTCGCCGACGCCGCGAAGAACGACCGCCGGCTGATGGTCTACTTCGGCCAGGACGGCTGCCCGTACTGCCGGCAGCTGATGGTGACCAACTTCTCGCAGCGCTCGATCGTCGACAAGACGCGCAAGCACTTCGTCGCGATCGCGCTCAACATCTGGGGCGACCGCGAGGTCACGTGGGTCGACGGGCGCACGATGACCGAAAAGGCGCTGGCGCGCGTGCTCGAGGTGCAGTTCACGCCGACGCTGCTTTTCTTCGACGAGAAGATGAACGTCGTCGCGCGCCTCAACGGCTACTATCCGCCGCACCGCTTCGAGACGGTGCTGGACTACGTCGCGGACAGGCACGAAACGAAGGAATCGCTCGGCGCCTACCTTGCCCGCGCCACGCCGGAGGCGGCCGGCGCGAAACTCGGGACCGAGCCGTACTTCATCGGAGCGCCCCACGACCTCACCCGCACCAGCGGCGGCAAGCCGCTGGCGGTGCTGTTCGAGACGCCGTACTGCAAGGCCTGCGACGAGCTGCACCGCGACGGGCTGCAGCGGCCCGAAGTGCGGGCGCTGCTGGCACGATTCGACGTCGCGCAATTCGCGCTGGGTGCGCGCACCGCGCTCACCGGACCGGGCGGTCGGAAACTGACTGCCGACGCCTGGGCCCGCGACCTGCGCGTCGCGTACACGCCGTCGATCGTGTTCTTCGACGACGGCGGCCGCGAGGTCTTCCGCATCGACGCGTATCTGCGGCCGTTCCACCTCGCGTCGGCGCTCGACTACGTCGCCAGCGGCGCGTACCGCGGCGAGCCGTCGTTCCAGCGCTACATCCAGGCCCGCGCCGAGCGCATGCGCGCCGCCGGCGAGAGTGTGGACCTGTGGCAGTGACGCCAGCCGGCGGTCGCGATGGGTCGCGGGCCGACGGAGCGCGGCTCCGCGGTGGGTGGACTGGCGGAGATCAGATCACGCGCGAATACCGCGCCCGCTCCTGCGCCTCGCGCAGATAGCGGTCGAACTGCATCGCGACGGTGCGCACCAGCAGGCGCCCGCGCGGCGTGACCTTGATGCCCTCCGCGCTGATCTCGGCGAGCCCGTCCGCGGCAAGAGGCGCCAGCGCGGCGAGGTCCGGCGCGAAGTACTCGGCAAAGCGGATGCCATGCTTCGTCTCGATCGCCGCGAAGTCGAGATCGAAGTCGCACATCAGCCGCTGGATCACCTCGCGGCGGATCAGGTCGTCGGCGTCGAGCTCGACGCCGCGCAGCACCGGCAGCGCCTGCGCGTCGAGGCGCTCGTAGTACTCGTCGAGCGTGCGCACGTTCTGCACGTAGGCGGCGCCGACCTTGCCGATCGCCGAGATGCCGAACGCGAGCAGGTCGCAGTCGGGCTTGGTCGAGTAGCCCTGGAAATTGCGGTGCAGCTTGCGCTGCGCCTGCGCCATCGCCAGCTCGTCGGTCGGCTTGGCGAAGTGGTCCATCCCGATGTAGGCGTAGCCGGCCGCGCCGAGCTTCTCGATGGCGAGCGCGAGGATCGCGAGCTTGACCTCCGGCGCCGGCAGCTCGGCCTCGCCGATGCGCCGCTGCGGCTTGAACAGGTGCGGGCACGTGCGCGTAGCTGTACAGCGCGATGCGGTCGGGCGAGGCCTCGATCACCTTGTCGAGCGTGCGCCGAAAATCCGGCCACCGTCTGCTTCGGCAGCCCGTAGATCAGGTCGCAGTTGACCGAGACGAAGCCGTTGGCGCGCGACGCGTCGATCACCGTGCGCGTCTCGGCCTCGGACTGGATGCGGTTGACCGCCTTCTGGACCTCCGGATCGAAGTCCTGGACGCCGACCGAGATCCGGTTGAATCCGAGCTGCCCGAGGAACGCGACGGTGCCGGCGTCGACCTTGCGCGGATCGACCTCGATCGAGATCTCGGCGTCGGGCGCGACGCGGAACGCGCCGCGCAGCATCCCCATCAGGTCGGCCATCTCGTCGCGGGCGAGGAACGTCGGCGTGCCGCCGCCCAGGTGCAGCTGCTCGACGGCGGGCGCGCCCTCGATCATGCCGCCGATGATCCCGATCTCGCGGCCGACGTACTTGATGTATTTCGCGCTGCGGCCGTGGTCCTTGGTGATGACCTTGTTGCAGGCGCAGTAGTAGCAGATGGTGTTGCAGAACGGCACGTGCACGTACAGCGACAGCGGCTGCGGATGCACGGCGTGCCGCTCGTTGCGCGCGTGCAGCGCGTTGACGTAATGCTCGGCCCGGAATCCGTCGTGGAAGCGGTCCGCGGTCGGGTAGGACGTGTAGCGGGGGCCGAACAGGTCGTACTTCTTCACCAGCGCGGTGTCGAGCACGAGGTCGGCGGCGGCAAGGGTCGTGGTCATCGGGTCGGGGCGCAGAAGGCGCGCGGGGCGCGCAGAGCGCGCGCCGGCAACGCATTGTTACCGGACACGTTACAGGCGGCTTTGACCGAAATCAACCGGACCGGCAACGCGGTCACGTCGGCATCGGTCGGAGATCCATCGGGCGTCCGTCGGACGTCCGTAGCCCGGGTTGAGCGCCAGCGAAACCCGGGGCGGGCACCATCGTGCCTACGGCCGACAACCACCCGGGTTTCGCTGGCGCTCAACCCGGGCTACGCGATTGCGCGACCCTGGCGGTACCGGCATCACCGTCAGACGGTGAGACACTCCCGCACGCCGTCGCGTTCCATGTCGGCGCCGTTGCCCGCCTTGATGACCTCACCGCGGGAAAGGACAACGTAGCGGTCGGCGAGCGAGCGAGCGAAGTCGTAGTACTGCTCGACCAGCAGGATAGCCATCTCGCCCTCGGCCGCGAGGCGCCGGATCGCGCGCTCGATGTCCTTGATGATCGACGGCTGGATGCCCTCGGTCGGCTCGTCGAGCACGAGCAGCTTCGGCCCCATCGCCAGCGCGCGGCCGATCGCGAGCTGCTGCTGCTGGCCGCCGGAAAGGTCGCCGCCGCGCCGCTGCATCATGTCGGCGAGCACCGGGAACATCTCGAAGATGCGCGGCGGGATCGGCGTGCCCGGCGCCCTGGTCGCGAGACCCAGGCGCAGGTTCTCCTCGACGGTGAGCCGCGGGAAGATCTCGCGGCCCTGCGGCACGTAGCCCAGCCCGAGCCGCGCGCGCTGGTAGGGCGGCAGCCGCGTGACGTCGGCGCCGTCGAACCCGACCGACCCGGAGCGCGCGGGCAGCAGCCCCGCGATGCACTTCAGCAGCGTCGTCTTGCCCACGCCGTTGCGCCCGAGGATCGCGGTGACCGCGCCCGACGGCGCCTCGAAGGCGACGTCGCGCAGCGTGTGACTGCCGCCGTAGTACTGGTTGAGCGCGGAGACGGTCAGCATGTCAGCGCCCGCCCGGCCGCCCGAAGGGCGCTGAGCGCCCCCTCGGGGGGCAGCGAACGAAGTGAGCGTGGGGGCGGTTCATAGCTACCGGCCGAGATAGACCTCGATCACCCGCGGGTCGTCCTGCACGACGTCCATCGGCCCCTCGGCCAGCACGCTGCCTTCGTGCAGCACCGTGACGGTGCGCGCGATCCGGCGCGATGAAGTCCATGTCGTGCTCGACCACGACCACCGAGTGCTGCCCGGCGAGCGACTGGCACAACTCGGCGGTGCGCTCGGTCTCCTCGTCGGTCATGCCGGCCACCGGCTCGTCGAGCAGCAGCAGCTTGCGGCTCCTGCATCAGCAGCATGCCGATCTCCAGCCACTGCTTCTGGCCGTGCGAGAGCAGGCCCGCCGGCCGGTCGGCGTCGATCGTGCAGCTGGATCACCTCCGAGCGTCTCCGCGATCCGGTCGCCGATCCGCGGCCCGAGGCGCGCGCGCAGCGTGGTCCGCGCGCGCTTGTCGGCCTTCATGGCCAGCTCGAGGTTCTCGAACACCGTGTGGCTGCTCGAACACGGTCGGCTTCTGGAACTTGCGGCCGATGCCGGCGTGCGCGATCTCGGCCTCGGAGAGCTGGGTCGAGGTCGATCGTCTGGCCGAAGAACGCGGTGCCCGCATCGGGGCGCGTCTTGCCGGTGATCACGTCCATCATCGTCGTCTTGCCGGCGCCGTTGGGCCCGATGATGCAGCGCAGCTCGCCGTCGTCGATGGTGAGCGTGAGCTCGTTCGAGCGCCTTGAAGCCGTCGAAGCTCACCGTGACGTCGTCGAGGTACAGGATCGGCCCGGTGCGCTGGTGTCGAGCCGTCAGGGCCGGCGACGCGCATGCCCGCGCCGGCGAGCGCGCCCGACGGGCCGCGCATCGACGCCGTCGCATCGCCGGCGCGCCGTCGCGTCACCGGGATCGCCCTCGCCGTGCCTTGCGCGCTCATCGTCGCCGCCACCCGTCGCGGCGGATGCAGCCGCGATCACCCGTGCGGCAGGAACAGCGTGACCAGGATGAACAGCAGGCCGAGGAAGAACAGCCAGTACTCGGGGAACGCCACGGTGAACCAGCTCTTGGCGCCGTTGACGATGAACGCGCCGAGGATCGGGCCGATCAGCGTGCCGCGGCCGCCGACCGCGGCCCAGATGGCGATCTCGATCGAGTTGGCCGGCGACATCTCGCCCGGGTTGATGATGCCGACCTGCGGCACGTAGAGCGCGCCGGCGATCCCGCACAGCACCGCGGAGAGCGTCCAGACGAACAGCTTGTAGTGCAGCGGGTTGTAGCCGGAGAACATCACCCGGCTCTCGGCGTCGCGGATCGCCGTGAGCACGCGGCCCGAGCTTGCGAGGCCAGGAGATGACGCGCCCGAGCAGGAACGCACCGAGCCAGGAACAGCGCCGGTGAGCGCGAACAGCGCCATCCGCGTTTCCGCGGTCGGCGACGGGGAAGCCGAGGATGCGCTTGAAGTCGGTGAAGCCGTTGTTGCCGCCGAAGCCGGTGTCGTTGCGGAAGAACAGCAGCATGAACGCGAAGGTCAGCGCCTGCGTGATGATCGAGAAGTACACGCCCCTGATCCGCGAGCGGAACGCGAAGTAGCCGAACACCAACGCCAGCAGCGCCCGGCACCAGCACGACCAGCAGCATGGCGTACAGCGAAGTGGTCGGTGAAGCTCCAGTACCAGGGGTAGGCCTTCCAGTCGAGGAAGACCATGAAGTCGGGCAGCTCGCTGTGGTAGACTGCCCTCGCGCGCCGATCGAGCGCATCAGGTACATGCCCATCACGTAGCCGCCGAGCGCGAAGAACAGCGCCGTGGCCGAGGCGACAGGATGCCGGTGTAGCCCCAGATCAGATCCATCGCCAGCGCGACGATCGCGTAGCACATGATCTTGCCGGCAGCGTGACGAAGTAGTCCGACAGGTGGAGCGGATGCCCTGCCGGCAGCCACAGGTTCAGCGCCGGCACCACGACGAACAGCAGGCCGGCGACGACCACCAGCGCCGACCAGCCGCCGCGCGTCAGCAGCGCGGTGCCTGGGCGCGGCCAGCGCGGGACGGACCTCGAGCGGCAACCCCGCGTTCACGGTCGGCACGACACGGGTCTGGATCCGGCGTCGCATCATCCCTCGGCCATCCGGCCCTTCAGCGCGAACAGGCCCTGCGGGCGCTTCTGGATGAACGACGATGATGAACACCAGCACGGCGATCTTGGCGAGCACCGCGCCGACCAGCGCTTCGAGCAGCTTGTTCGACCACGCCCAGCCCCAACGCCGCGTAGACCGTCCCGGCGAGCTGGCCCACGCCGCCCAGCACGACGACCATGAACGAATCGACGATGTAGCTCTGGCCGAGGTCCGGACCGACGTTGCCGATCTGCGACAGCGCGCAGCCGGCGAGCCCGGCGATGCCCGAGCCCGAGGCCGAAGGCGTAGGTGTCCACGCGCCCGGTCGGCACGCCGAGGCAGGTGGCCATCGGCCGGTTCTGGGTGACGCCGCGCACGAACAGCCCAGCCGGGTGCGCGGTCAGCAGGCCAGCGATCAGCCGACCACCACGGCCGGCGCGAAGACCGATGATCACGATCCGGTTCCACGGCAGCGACGAGGTTGGAGAACAGCTGGATGCCGCCCGACATCCAGGACGGGATTCTCGACCTGGACGTTCTGCGCGCCGAACGACGGTGCGCATCGCCTGGATCAGGATCAGGCTGATGCCCCAGGTCGCGAGCAGCGTCTCCAGCGGCCGCCCGTAGAGGAAGCGGATGACGCTGCGCTCGAGCGCCATGCCGACCAGCGCAGCCGCGGCAGAAGGCGACCGGCACCGCCGCCACCAGGTACCAGTCGAACAGCGCCCGGCAGCGTGGCTGCGGAACAGGTTCTGGATCACGTAGGTCGCGTAGGCGCCGATCATGATCAGCTCGCCGTGCGCCATGTTGATGACGCCCATCAGCCCGTAGGTGATGGCGAGCCCCAGCGCAGCGAGCAGCAGCACGCTGCCGAGGCTCACGCCGCTGAAGATGCGCCCGACCATCTCGCCGGTGGCGAGGCGGCCGTCGATCGCGTGCAGCGACACTTCCGCCTCGGCGCGCAGCTCGCCGTCCTTCTCGACGAATTCGTCCGCCCTTCTTCTCGACCAGCGGCAGCAGCAGCATCCGGGTGTGCGGGTCCCGGCTCTCGGCGAGCGCGCGGATCGCCGCGATGCGGGTGGGCTTGTCCGTGCTGCCGAGCTGCACCGTCGCGCGGGCGAGGGTGAGCAGCGACTTGATCTCGGGATCCTGCTCCTTGGCCAGCGCACGCTCGATCGCCGGCAGCGTGTCCTCGTCGGCACCGCTCTGCAGCGCCTGCGCCGCGGCCAGGCGCACCGCGCGGTCGGGTGCGGAGAGCTTCAGCGTCGCGATCGCCGTCGCCAGCTCGCGCCGCACGCGGTTGTTGAGGATGACGTCGTCGCGCGCCGCGGGCAGCGGGTCGACCGCGGCCCCGGTGGCAAGGTCGACGCCCTTGCCGTCCTTCACCCGCAGAACGGTCTCGCCCGCGCGTCTGCACCTCGCCGTCGCGCAGCGCCTGCAGCAGCTCCAGCGCACCCTCGCTGCCGCCGGTGACGCAGCGCGCCCATCGCGGCGATCTTGGCATCGCTGTCGCCAAGCGCGAGGTCGTGGGCGACGCCGGCCGGGATCGACGGCGCGCCGTGCGCGGCGCCGGGCCGGCGCCGCAGGCAACGGCGCAGCGCCGTTGCCGTCAAGGCGAGCAGGCGACGCGCGGCGGCAGCGAAACTGGGCATGGTCATCCTGCGTGGGGGAATCGGCTCGAAAAAACGCCGCGGGCGGCAACCAGTGATCGGAAGCCGCCGCCCGCGGCGCACTGCACGTCGACAGCCGGCGTTACATCTTCTCGGGGCTGTCCTTCTTCTTCTCGTTGCCGGGGATGTACTGGCTCCACGGCTGCGCCCGGATCGGGCCCTTGGTCTTCCAGACGACGTCGAACTGGCCGTTGGCCTGCATCTCGCCGATGAACACCGGCTTCTGCAGGTGGTGGTTGGTCTCGTCCATCTTGATCTCGAAGCCGTCGGGCGCGTTGAACTTCTGCCCGCCCATCGCGACGATCACCTTGTCGACGTCGGTGGTCTTCGCCTTCTCGACCGCCTGCTTCCACATGTGGATGCCGATGTACGTGGCCTCCATCGGGTCGTTGGTCAGCGGCTTGTCGGCGCCGGGCAGCTTCTTCGCCTTGGCGTAGGCCGCCCACTTGGCCTTGAACGAGTCGTTGGCCGGGTTCTTCAGCGACATGAAGTAGTTCCACGCCGCGAGGTGACCGACCAGCGGCTTGGTGTCGACGCCGCGCAGCTCCTCCTCGCCGACCGAGAACGCGACGACCGGCACGTCGGTCGCCTTCAGGCCCTGGTTGCCGAGCTCCTTGTAGAACGGCACGTTGGAGTCGCCGTTGATCGTCGAGACGACCGCGGTCTTGCCGCCGGCGGCGAACTTCTTGATGTCGGCGACGATGGTCTGGTAGTCGCTGTGGCCGAACGGCGTGTACTTCTCCTCGATGTCCTTGTCGGCCACGCCCTTCGACTTCAGGAAGGCGCGCAGGATCTTGTTGGTCGTGCGCGGGTAGACGTAGTCGGTGCCCAGCAGCACCCAGCGCTTGGCGCCGCCGCCTTCCTTGCTCATCAGGTACTCGACCGCGGGAATCGCCTGCTGGTTGGGCGCCGCACCGGTGTAGAACACGTTCTTGGACAGCTCCTCGCCCTCGTACTGCACCGGGTAGAACAGCAGGCCGTTGAGCTCCTCGAACACCGGCAGCACCGACTTGCGCGACACCGAGGTCCAGCAGCCGAACACGACCGCGACCTTGTCCTGGCTGATCAGCTGGCGCGCCTTCTCGGCGAACAGCGGCCAGTTCGACGCCGGGTCGACGACGACGGGCTCGAGCTTCTTGCCGAGCACGCCGCCGCTTGGCGTTGATCTCGTCGATCGCCATCAGCGTCGACGTCCTTCAGCACGGTCTCGCTGATGGCCATGGTGCCGGACAGCGAGTGCAGCACCCCGACCTTGATGGTGTCGGCGGCGAGCACCGGCACGGTGGCGGTCAATCCCGCGGCGGCGAGCGCTGCGCTCAGCACCAGCCGTTTCAGAACAATGCGTCGTTGCATGGTGAGTCCCCTGTCGGTGGATGAAATGTGCGGCTGCGGGCTCCGCGCGTCGCCGGCCGTTCCGCGCGCCGCGTCGCCTGGGATCTTGCATCGCACAATCCATGCCATGGGACCGGGGCACCGCGTAATGCCCTGTTTTTCAATGCACAATGTCGTTGGATTCGCCGCGCCTCGCCGGGCGACCCCCGCCGCTGGCGCGGGCTGCGAACTCCAAACTGGTGCGCCGCCGCGGGGGCGGCGCACCGAATTGGACGGGCGCCGGGTCGTCGGCAAGCGTCGTCCCGCTCAGCCCGACTCGCGTGATCAGGTCCGCACGCGCGCTGCGGTAGGCGTCGTCCTCCTCCAATGGCGTTCCCTTCAGCGGATCGGCGGTCACGAAGCGGATGCCGCCGGCGAGGAACACGATGCGCACGTCGCAGCTTGCGTGCTCCGCTCGACCGGACGATGATTGTGCCGGCGAAACCGGGCACGTCCCCGCTGTGCGTCACCCTGTGTGAGGCCGCCAGGCCGCGTAGCTGGAGAAACCGGACGCAAGGAAGGCCGGATGCCTGCACATCTTCCGTTCGACCACCGCCGCCGTAGGCTCCCCGTAGCGGGCGGTGCGTTGGCATCTGCCGCGGCCCTGCGCCCGTGATGTCGCCCTGGCGCTGGCTTTGGCGGGCGGTGCCGGCCACGCCCGAAGAGCGCGCGGCGGCGCTGTGGTCCTTCGGCTATTTCTTCGCGCTCCTGGCCGGCTATTACGTGCTGCGGCCGCTGCGCGACCAGATGGGAATCGCCGGCGGCATCAGGGCTCTGCCGTGGATGTTCACCGCGACCTTCCTGACGCTGCTCGCGGCGCAGCCGGTCTATGGCGCGCTGGTCGGGCGGCTGCCGCGCGCCCGCTTCGTTCCCGTCGTCTATCACTTCTTCGTCGCGAATCTCGCGCTGTTCTGGCTGCTGCTCACCCTCGACGTCGCGCCGGTGATCGTGGCGCGCGTGTTCTTCGTGTGGGTCAGCGTGTTCAACCTCTTTGCCGTCACGGTGTTCTGGTCGTTCATGGCCGACCTCTACACCAGCGAGCAGGGCAAGCGCCTGTTCGGCTTCATCGGCGCCGGCGGCACCGCCGGCGCGCTGCTCGGCCCGGCCATCACCATCGCGCTCTCGGTGCCGCTCGGCCCCGCCAACCTGCTGCTCGTCGCCATCGTGTTTCTGGAGTTCGCGGTGTTCTGCGTCCATCGGCTCGAGCTCAGCGCCGGTGCGCGGCAGGGCCGGCCCGCGGGCGAGCGGCGCATCGGCGGCAGCGCCTTCGCCGCGCTGCCGGAGCTGATCCGCTCGCCGTACCTGCTCGGCGTCGCGCGCGTGGGTCAGCCTGCTGTCGTTCGGGGCGACGATCCTCTACTTCGCGCAGGCCAACATCGTCGCCGCCACCGTCCACGGGGCCGGCGCGCAGACGCGCATCTTCGCCGGCATCGACCTGGCGGTCGGGGCGCTGACGCTGGCCACCCAGGTGTTCGCCACCGGGCGGGTGCTCAAGCGCCTCGGCACCGGCTTGGCCGCCGGCGCGCTGCCGGCCGTGTACCTCGCCGGCTTTGCGGCGCTGGCGCTGGCGCCGGTGCTCATCGTGGTGATGGTGGTCCAGGTGGTACAGCGCTGGATGAACTTCGCCATCGCCAATCCGGCGCGCCAGGTGTTCTTCACCGTCGTCGGACGGGAGGAGAAGTACAAGGCGAAGAACCTGATCGACGTGGTGATCTATCGCGGCTCCGACGCGCTGTACGGCTGGGTGTTCGACAGCCTGCAGGCGCTGGGGCTGAAGCTCGGGGCCATCGCGCTTTGCGCGCTGCCGGTGGTCGCCGGATGGCTCGTCCTGTCGGCAGCGCTGGGACGGGCGCAGGAGCGCCGCGCCGGCCGGCCGGGCGCGCAGGCGCAGGGAGACTGACGATGACACGCATCACCCGCCGTGAATTCACGACGCTCGCCGCCGCCACGCTGCTGGGGCGGCGCGCCTTCGCCCAGACCGGGGCGCAACCCCTGCTCACCCGCGCCATCCCCGGCTCGGGCGAGCGCCTGCCGGCCGTCGGCCTCGGCACCGCGCGCGTCTTCGACAGCGACGACGAGCAGACGCGGCACGTCGCCGCGCAGGTCCTCCGGACGCTGATCGACGGCGGCGGCCGCCTCATCGACACCGCGTCGACCTATCGCGACGCCGAAATCGTACTGGGAAAGGTCATCGCCACCGCGGACTGGCGCGACCGGCTGTTCGTCGCCACCAAGCTCGAGACGCCGGACCCGGCGGAGCTTGCGCGCTCGCTCACGCGACTCGGGATGGCGAAGGTCGACCTGCTGCAGTTGCACAACGTGCGCGATCCGCAGCAGTCGCTGGCACAGTTCAGTGCATGGAAGGCGCAGGGCATCTGCCGCTACATCGGCATCACCTCCACCTTCCGCGGCGATTTCGCCACTGTCGAAGCGGTGCTCGGGCGCGAGAAGCCGGATTTCGTGCAGATCGACTATTCGCTCGACGACCGCGAGGCGGAACGGCGCATCCTGCCGCTCGCGGCCGAGGTCAAGGCCGGCGTCCTGACGGCCCTGCCGTTCGGCCGCGGCCGGCTGTTCCGCGCGGTGCGCGGCAAGCCGATTCCGGATTGGGCGCAGGCATTCGCCGGCAGCTGGGCGCAGTTCTTCCTCAAATTCCTGCTCGCCGACGAGCGGATCACGGCGGTCATTCCCGGCACCTCCAACCCGGCGCACATGGCGGACAATCTCGGCGCCATGCGCGGCCGCCTGCCCGATCCGGACCAGCGCCGACGGATGGTGGATTTCATGCGCAGTCTCTAGGCGCCTCCCGGTCGGGCCGGGGAGCCTGGCATCGGCGACGCGCCGCGGTCGGACCCGACCATCCCGCGCTCGACGACGAAGCGCACCACGGTGTCGAGTCCCTGTCCGGTCTTGAGGTTGGTGAACACGAACGGGCGCTCGCCGCGCATCCGGCGCGCGTCGCGGTCCATCACCTCCAGCGACGCGCCGACCATCGGCGCCAGATCGATCTTGTTGATGACGAGCAGGTCGGAGCGGGTGATGCCGGGGCCGCCCTTGCGCGGGATCTTGTCGCCGGCGGCCACGTCGATCACGTACAGCGTGAGGTCGGACAGTTCCGGCGAGAACGTCGCGGCGAGGTTGTCGCCGCCGCTCTCGACGAACACGACGTCGAGGTCGCCGAAGCGCTGGGCGAGGCGGTCGACCGCCTCGAGATTGATCGACGCGTCCTCGCGGATGGCGGTGTGCGGGCAGCCGCCGGTCTCCACGCCGAGGATGCGCTCCGGCGGCAGCGCTTCGTGGCGGACCAGGAACTGGGCATCCTCCTCGGTGTAGATGTCGTTGGTGACGACGGCGAGCTGGTAGCGCTCGCGCAGCGCGCGGCAAAGCGCGAGCGTCAGCGCGGTTTTGCCCGAGCCGACGGGGCCGCCGATGCCGACGCGAAGCGGCTGGGAAGGGGTCATCGATCTGCCTTTTGAGTCGTGGTCAGGAGCGGAACAGCCGCGTGTACTGCGTCTCGTGGCGCGCGCAGGCGAGCGCGAAGCCGGGCGCGAAGGTCGCGATGTCGTCGTCGGGCAGCGCCGCCGCCGCGGCGACGATCCCGGGCACGCCGGCGCCGAGCGCCATCAGCATCCGCTGGCCGGCGACCTGCCCCAGCGGGACGAGCTTGATCGCCGCCAGTACCTGGTTCTCGAGCCAGCTCCAGAGGTAGCCGGCGAGCGCCTGCGACGGCGGAATGGAGAAGCCACGCGCGGCCAGCGCGAACGCCGCCGGGAGCGTCACCGGCGCCAGCGCGGGCAGCGCGGCGCGGGCGTCGGCGTCGAGCAGGTCGAGATCGAGCGCCAGCCGCGCCAGCGACGAGCCCATCTGCGCGGTCTCCGCACCCAGCTCCGCCGTCTCGCGCGACGCGCGGAACCACGCGTTCCAGCGCGCGAACCCCGGCCAGTCCGCGCCCGCGGCGCGCAGCAGGCGCCAGGCGATCGCCGCCTCGCCGGGCGCGACGACCAGCGCCAGGAGGTCGCCGATCCACGCCTGCGCGCTCGCCGCATCGCGGACGATGCCGTCCTCGACCGCGCGCTCCAGCCCCTGCGAGTAGCTGTAGGCGCCGATCGGCAGCGCGGGGCTCGCGAGCTGGAGCAGGCGCACCAGCGGCAGCATCGCGCCTGCGCCGGTATCGGGCGTCACGCCGGTCTTGCCCGCTGCTTCCGCCGCCGTCGCCGTGTCAGCGCCCATCGCCGCCACGCGCGCCGAAGTCGTGGATGATGCCGCGCTGGGTCGGCCCGGCCGCGTGTGCGTGGCGCCCCGAGGCGTAGGCACCGGCTTCGGGATCGAACGGTGCGCGCAGCGGCGTCACCGTCGCGCCCAGCCCGCGCAGCATCCCGGCCAGCACCTCGTCGGCCGCGATCCGCAGCCAGCCCGCGCCCACCTGCGCCGGCGCGTGGCGGTTGCCGAGGTGATACGCCGCACGCGCCAGCGCCTGCCCATCGGCGCAGCGGACCTCGAGCAGATCCTCGACGGCGGCGACGACGCGCACGACGCGCCCGTCGTCGGCCTGCAGGAACTCGCCGTCGCGCAGCACGCCGCCGCGCTCGAGGAACAGGCCGATCTCCTCGCCCCCGGCAACGGTGGTGCGCAACCGCATCTTCTGCCGCTGCTCGAACGGGAGGACGAGGTCGGCGTCGAAGGAGGCCTGCGGCGCGATGCGCCTTTGCACGATCAGCATGGCGGCGCATTTTCGCACGACACGCCACCCCGGGTGTCGGCTATGATCGACACCGTTTCCATTTTCCGGGGGAAGGATGCGCGCTCCGAAGCCATTGCTCGATGTCACCGGCACCGTCTCGGTCGGGGAAGCGGCGGCCGTCGCCGACGCCGCCGATCGCCTGCTGGAGGAAGCCTTCGGCGCGGGAACCTACGACCGCGAGCTGCTGCGCGCGGGCTTCACGCTGGCCGGGCGCCTCTTCGCCGGCGAGTACCCGGGCTACCTCGCCTGCGACATGCCGTATCACGACCTGCGCCACACGCTGGACACGGCGCTGGTCATGGCCCGGCTCGTCGCCGGCTACCAGCGCGCGCAGCGCGACGCTGCGTCCGCGCTCACCCCGGAACACGGCCTCGTCGGCGTGCTGCTGGCGGTGCTGCACGACACCGGCTACCTGCGCCGGTCATCCGAGGCGGCGCTGTGCGGCGCGCAGCTTGCCACCGGGCACGAAGCGCGCAGCGTCGAGTTCGCCGGACGCTACCTGCGGACGACGTCGCTGGCGGGTCACGCGGCGCTGGCGCCGCTGATCCTGGCGACGTGGCTGGGGCAGGACATCGGGGCGTTGCTCGCCGGACGCGACGCCGCCGCCGTCGTCCTCGGGCGCATGCTCGGCACCGCCGACCTCCTGAGCCAGATCTCCGATCGCGACTATCTGGAGCGCTGCTACTACCACCTGTATCCGGAGCTGTGCCTCGGCGGCTGCGACCGCGTGCGCACCCCGGACGGCGGCGAGCTGCTGCTGTACCGCGATGCCCTCGACCTCGTGCGCAAGACGCCCGCGTTCTACGACAACGTCGTTCGCCCGCGGCTCGACGACGCGTTCCGGCGGGTCGCCCGCCATCTCGCCGCGCCGGCTTCGGGCGCCGACCCTTATGCCAGCGCAACCCGCCGGAACCTCGAGCGGGCCGCCCGCATCGCGGCCGACGGCACTGCAAGACTGCTGCGGCAGGAACCGGTGACCACGACGCACGACCTGGCGCCCGCCTATCGCGCGGTGCCTTCGCGCGCGCCGCTCGCGCCCTGACCTGCCCAGGGGTGTCGCGGCCGGCGCCACGCGCCATTGCGCTCTGGCCGCGTGCCGGCGCTTCCGCGTCGAAGGCTCAGGCCTTGCCGGAGGTCATGTCGTACTCGCGCCCTCCCCAGCGGGTCGGCGTGTTGCGACTCAGGTCGGCTGCCGCCTCGGCGAACAGGTTCGCCGTCAGCCACGCGCCGACGATGTGCAGCGGTCCCGTCCACAGCGGCGCCTGCGCCAGCGCGGCGATCCGCGCCAGCGCGCCCGCCCATACGGCAAGCGCCGCCAGCGCCAATGCCAGCAGCGTCCAGCCCCCCGCCGGATCGATGGTGACGACGCAGCGCGCCGACCGGCAGCGCCGCGAGCATCCACGCCGGCAGGATCGTGCCGAGCCAGCGAACGCGCCACTCCTGCCGCAACAGCCGCTTCGCCTGTCGGCCGGCGGCCTCGATGTAGATGCGCTTCCAGCCGCGGCGGAATGCCGGCCACGACGCGTACATCCGGCAGCGGAACAGCCCCGCGGCGAAGAACACGCCGGGCGTGCGTCCGGCCGCGACGATCCTCCGGGCGAGCGCGAGATCCTCGAGCAGCGCATCCTTCACCGCCGCGTGCCCGCCGACCGCGTCGTAGGCGTCGCGACGGAACAGCATGAACTGCCCGTTGGCGAACGCGCGGCGATCGTTGGGGGCGTTCGCGACGCGTCAGCGGGTACTGGCGCATCAGCTCGAGCGCCGCCGCGGTCTGCACGACGCGCTCGTACCACGCGTCGTGCGTCAGGGTCGACAGCAGGCTCAGGAGGTCGAGCCGGCGCTCCCGCATCAGCGCCAGCGCCGCCGCGATGCAACCCGGCTCGAAGGTCGTGTCGGCGTCGGCGAACAGCAGGTAGTCGGCGGCGGCGGCGGCAGGTGATCGCGTCACGCCGGCGTGGACCGCGTGCACCTTGCCGGCCCACGCTTCCGGGCAGCTGTCGAGCTCGACGATCGCGAAGCGCGCATCGCCGGCGATCGCGGCGCGCGCGACCGCCGCGGTGGCGTCGGTGCAGCGGTCGAGTGCCAGCACGACCGAGAACTCCGGATAAGTCTCGGCTCGCAGCGACCGGATCAGCGCCGCGATGGTGGCGGCTTCGTCGTGGGCGGGCACCACGACGCAGACCTGCCCCGTCGGCGGGTCGGCGGCGGCGAGGCGCTGCCCGCGTCGCAGCGTCGGGACCGTTCGCGCCGACTGCTCGATGCGCAGCCAGACGAACCCCCACAGGCACATCGTCGCGATCGGGCCGACGCTGAGGACTGCGCCGATGGTCGCCAGCAGCCAGTGCGGAATCGTCAAGTCGGCTATCCTGGTCGGTGCCCCTTGGGGCACGAATGACCACAGTTTACCGCTGCCGCGGCGGGCCGAAGGCCGGCACAGCGCCTTGGCCGCTGCACCGCGCAGGCTGCGTCGACCTGCGGCGGCGCCTCGCGCGTCAGAACAGGAAGTACCGCTGCGCCAGCGGCAGCACCGCGGCCGGCTCGCAGGTCAGGAGCTCGCCGTCGGCGCGCACTGCGTAGGTCTCCGGGTCGACGGAGATCCGGGGCATCGCGTCGTTGTTCTTCATGTCGCGCTTGCCGATCCGCCGGGTGTTCTCGACCGCAACCAGCGGCTTGGCGAGATCGAGCCCGCGCACCGCGGGGTTCTTCAGTGCCGCCTTCGACACGAAGGTGACCGAGGTCGACAGCGCCTTGCCGAACGCGCCGAACATCGGCCGGTAGTGCACCGGCTGCGGCGTGGGGATCGACGCGTTGGGGTCGCCCATCGCCGCCGCCGCGATCATGCCGCCCTTGAGGATCAGCGCCGGCTTGACGCCGAAGAACGCCGGCTTCCACAGCACGAGGTCGGCGAGCTTGCCCGGCTCGACCGAGCCGACGACGTGCCCGATGCCGTGCGCGATCGCCGGGTTGATCGTGTACTTGGCGATGTAGCGCTTGACGCGCTGGTTGTCGTGCGCGGCGGGATCCCCGGCGAGCTTGCCGCGCTGCAGCTTCATCTTGTGCGCGGTCTGCCAGGTGCGCACGATCACCTCGCCGACGCGGCCCATCGCCTGCGAGTCCGACGACAGCATCGAGAACGCGCCGAGGTCGTGCAGGATGTCCTCGGCGGCGATGGTCTCGCGCCGGATCCGCGACTCGGCGAACGCGACGTCCTCGGCGATCGACGGGTCGAGGTGGTGGCACACCATCAGCATGTCGAGGTGCTCGTCGATGGTGTTGACCGTGTACGGGCGCGTGGGGTTGGTCGACGAGGGCAGCACGTTGGGCTCGCCGCAGATCCGGATGATGTCCGGCGCGTGGCCGCCGCCGGCGCCCTCGGTGTGGTAGGTGTGGATGGTGCGTCCGCCGATGGCCGCGATGGTCGTCTCGACGAAGCCGGACTCGTTCAGCGTGTCGGTGTGGATCGCCACCTGCACGTCCATCCGGTCGGCGACCCCGAGCGCGGCGTCGATCGCCGCCGGCGTGGTGCCCCAGTCCTCGTGCAGCTTGAGGCCGATGGCGCCGGCCTTCACCTGCTCGACCAGCGGCGGCGCGAGGCTGGCGTTGCCCTTGGCGAGGAAGCCGAGGTTCATCGGGAACGCGTCGGCCGCCTCCAGCATCCGGTGGATGTGCCAGGGCCCGGGCGTGCAGGTTGTCGCGAAGGTGCCCGTCGCCGGCCCGGTGCCGCCGCCGAGCATCGTCGTCACGCCCGACATCAGCGCCTCGTCGATCTGCTGCGGGCAGATGAAGTGGATGTGCGCGTCGATGCCGCCGGCGGTGACGATCATGCCCTCGCCGGCGATGATCTCGGTGCCGGCGCCGATCACGATGTCCACGCCCGGCTGGATGTCGGGGTTGCCGGCCTTGCCGAGCTTCGCGATCCTCCCGTCCTTGATTGCCAGGTCGCACTTGACGATGCCCCACCAGTCGACGATCAGCGCGTTGGTGATCACGGTGTCGGCGCAGTCCTTCGCGAGCCGCTGGCTCTGGCCCATGCCGTCGCGGATCACCTTGCCGCCGCCGAACTTCACCTCCTCGCCGTAGACGGTCAGGTCGCGCTCGACTTCGATGACGAGATCGGTGTCGGCGAGCCGCACGCGGTCGCCCACGGTCGGTCCGAACATCTCGGCGTACGCCGCGCGGCTGATCTTCATCGCTTGCTCCGCAGGGTCGTCGTCGCAGGCCGCTTCTTCGCCGCCGGCGTTGCCTTCGTGCCGGCGGCCGGCGCGCGTTTTGCCGCGATCGGGTGCGCCGACGCGGCCGTTCGCTTCGCGTCGAGCGGCCCCATCACCGCGCCACTGAAACCGTACACCACGCGATCGCCCGCCAGCGCGACCAGCTCGACGGTGCGCGTCTGCCCCGGCTCGAAGCGCACCGCAGTGCCCGCGGCGATGTTGAGCCGGAAGCCGCGCGCAACGAGCGCGGTCGAAGGCGAGCGCCGCATTGGTTTCCGCGAAGTGATAGTGCGAGCCGACCTGGACCGGCCGGTCGCCGGTGTTCGCGATCGTCAGGGTGACGGTCGCGCGGCCGGCGTTCAACTCGATGTCGCCGTCCTGCGGAAAGAGTTCGCCTGGGGTCATGGGATCGGGTGGTGCACGGTGACGAGCTTGGTGCCGTCGGGAAAGGTCGCCTCGACCTGGATCTCGGGAATCATCTCGGGAATGCCGTCCATCACCTGCTCGCGCGCGAGCAGCGTGGCGCCGTGGCTCATCAACTCGGCGACGGTCCGGCCGTCGCGCGCGCCCTCCATGATCGCGGCGCTGATGTAGGCGACCGCCTCGGGGTAGTTGAGCTTGAGGCCGCGCGCCATGCGCCGCTCGGCCAGCAGCGCGGCGGTGAACAGCAGCAGCTTGTCCTTCTCTCGGGGGGTGAGTTCCACGTGGGGTCGCAGGGTGAGGGGTTGAGGGCACTCAGGTGGTCCAGATGCGCGGCGGCAATGCCGGCCGCCCGCACAGCGCCGGCCGCACGACGGCCCACAACGCCGAGAACCATTGCCGCGCTGCCGCGGGCGAGTCGCCGCGGCAGCGGGCGACCAGCACGCCCGGCATCCGCGTCACGGCGCCCTCGGTCGCCGCGGCGTCGGCCGGCGCGACGCGCCGGCAGGCCGCGAGCACGTCGTCGCCGATCACCGGCGCCGCGACCATGAATGTGCCAAACATCGGGTGGCAGTTCAAGCCCACCGGCGAGGCCGCGATTCCACCGTCGCCTTCGATCACGGTGCGCTCGGCCCAAACGAGTGCGCCGTCGCGCACCAATTCGAAGCGCTGCCGGTAGCTGCCGCGCCGGTACCGCTCTCCCGATGCGATCCGACCGAGGCAGACCACGTCCCAGCCGACGAAGACGGCGTCGCCGGCGAGCGCGACGACCGACGCCGTCTCGACGCGCGCGGCGTCGAACACGATCGCTTCCTGCGGCAGCCACTCGAGCGTCGCGCCGGCATCGACGCGCGCGTCGAGCGTCTGGCGCGCCGCGACGCCGCTCGAGCCGTACCACTTCGTCGCGCCCGGTGTGGTGAGCTGCGCGTGCGCGCCGGCGCCCACGTCGAGTGCCAACGCCAGCCGGTCGCCGCCCGCGATGCCGCCGGGCGGGTGGACGACGATCGCCTGGCACACGCCCGGTCCTTCGGGATGCAGCGCCTTCTGCACGACCAGCGGGCCGGTGTGGGCGCGGTGGACGAGCACCGAGCGATCGCCGCGCCGGGCAAAGCCGAGCGCGAGCCGCGCCTCCCAAATAGGGTCAGGTCCATTTTTCCCGGAGGTGGGTCCTATCGGTGCTTTCGCAAGAATTGGACCTGACCCCATTTATTTGAGGGCCAGCGCTCGGGCGTAGGCGAGATCGCGCGGCTCGCCGGTCACGGCGGCGACCACCCGCGCCGCGCGTGCCGGGGGCAGCTCGGCGACGAGCGCGGCAAGCCAGCGCTCGGCGTCCGGCGAGAGCGTCTGCGCCGGGGCGCCCGCCTCCGGCGGCGGCGCGACGTCGACGAGCAGCACGAATTCGCCGCGCTCCCGGTTGCCGCCTGCAGCGAACCACTGCGGCGCCTCGCCCAGCGGCATGCAGGTGATGGTCTCGAACTTCTTGGTGAGCTCGCGGGCCACGATCAGCTCGCGCTCGCCGCCGAGGACTTCGGCCAGCGCCGCTGCCGTCGCGGCGACCCGGTGCGGCGCTTCGAAGATCGCCAGCGCGAACGGCAGCCCCGCCACCGTCGCGAGCAGCTCGCGGCGCGCCTTCGCAGCCACGGGCAGGAAGCCGAGAAAGAGGAAGCGATCGGCGACGAGGCCGGCCGCCGAGACGGCCGCGATCGCGGCATTGGCGCCGGGGATCGGGACGACCGGGAACCCGGCATCGCGGACCGCGCGCACCAGCCTCGCGCCGGGATCGCTGACGGCAGGCGTGCCGGCATCGCTGACCAGCGCCACGCTGCGGCCGGCGCGCAGGGCGG
Source organism: uncultured beta proteobacterium (assembly GCA_963768535.1). GTDB lineage: Bacteria > Pseudomonadota > Gammaproteobacteria > Burkholderiales > Casimicrobiaceae > CAIWHR01. The sequence goes on from CAVYID010000007.1 coordinate 162,513, forward strand.
CGACGACGGGCGCGACCCGCTGCGCCTCGTTGTGCTCGTGCAGCGAAAGCGGCCGCGCGGCGATGCCCAGATGCCGCAGCAGGCCCGTCGTGTTCCGCGTGTCCTCGGCCGCGATGATGTCCGCGCTCGCCAGGATGTCGGCGGCGCGCAGCGTGATGTCGCGCAGGTTCCCGAGCGGCGTGGCAACCACATATAATGTTCCCGCCTCGGCGCGAAACCGACCCGGCGGCCCGCTCGCGCAGTCCGCCGGGTTCGCCAGCGGCTCGTCGCCCGTACCGTGCACCTCAGTCCCCGCAGGTCCGCATGAAAGTTCGCCGCCGCAATGGAATTCGCCGATGGCTCGACCGCGCGCTCGCGGCGCTGCTCGTGCTGTGGCTGCCGGCATTGTCCGTCGCGCAATCCCCCGGAGCAAGCGCGGTGGCGCCTGCCGCGTCGGCACCTGCCGAGCGCCTGCCGGCCGGCGATTCCGCGCCGCCAGCGCCGGCGGGCACCGCGCCGCGCGCCGCCGCGGCGCGCGACCCGGTGCCGCTGGCGCTGGTATTGCCACTGGAGTCCCCCCTCTACGGCCGCGCCGCGGAGGCCGTCCGGGCCGGGTTTGCCGCCGCCGCGGCACTGGCCGGCACCCGTTACACGGTCATTGCCCACGGCGACGGCGGGGTCGTCGCCGCGTTCGAACGGGCGATCGAGGCCGGCGCGCGCGTGGTCGTCGGCCCGCTGGTGCGCGACGACCTGAAGACGATCGCCACCGCCGGCGGCCCCCTGCCATGGACGATCGCGCTCAACCAGCTCGACGACGGCAGCGTGCTGCCTCCGAGCATCGACACGCTGGCACTTGCGGTCGAAAGCGAGGGCGTGCAGCTGGCACGGTACGCGCATGCCGACGGCGCACGCACGGTCGCCATCATCGGCAGCGACAGCGCGCTGCAGCAGCGCTTCGCCGGCGCGTTCGCCGGCGAGTGGATCCTGCAGGGCGGCGCGCCCCCGCTGACGTTCCGGCTCGACCGAGACCCGGAGATGCTGGCGCTGTTGCGGCGCGAAGTCACCAAGGCCGCGCCGGACACCGTGCTGCTCGCCGTCGACGCGGCGGACGCGGTGCTGGTCCGGCCCTACCTCGGCCAGGTGACCGCGTACACGAGCAGCCAGGTCAACGCGCAGCAGACGCCGGACGCACTGCGTGACCTCGAGGACGTCCGCTTCGTCGAGATTCCGTGGCTCGCCGACCCCGGAAATCCGCGGTTCGCCGGCATCCCCCGCCCCGAATACGGCCGCGCGACCCTCGAGCGGCTCTACGCGCTCGGCATCGACGCTTTCCGCGTCGGCGACCTCTTCATCGACGGAGCGCTCGCCACCCTCGAGTTCGACGGCGCGACCGGGCACCTGACGCTCGACCGCTCGGGCCAGTTCCTCCGCGAAGGAACGCTGGTGCAGTTCCGCGGCGGCGAGGCCGTGCCGGTCGGCGTGCGCTGAGCGGCGCCCGCGCGTTGGCCGCCACCGCGCCGAGGCCGTCCCGCGCCAGGGCCGGCGCCGCCGCCGAGGCGCTGGCCGAGCGCTTCCTGGTCGAGCGCGGGCTTTCGATCGTCGAGCGGAACTGGCGGCGGCGCTGCGGCGAGCTCGATCTCGTCGCCCGCGACGGCGACACGCTGGTGTTCGTCGAAGTGCGGCTGCGCCGCGGCGGCGGCCACGGTGGCGCGGGCTCCAGCATCACGGCGGCGAAGCGCGCGCGCATCGCCGCGGCCGCGGGGCTGTATCTCGCGCGACTGCCGCGAACGCCGCCGTGCCGGTTCGATGCCGTGCTGCTCGACGCGCTCGACCCGGCGCGCATCGAGTGGTTGCGGGGCGCGTTCGACGTCTGACGCCGCCGCCGGGGCCGGCCGCGCGGGGAAACTTGCTACAATCCGCCGATGCCCGCGAATGACCCAGCGACGGATCCGATCGAGCGCATCCGCGCGCATTTCGCCGACAGCGTGCGCGTGAAGCAGGACGCGGCGAGCACCCTCGCGCCCGCTATCGCGCGCGCGGCCGCTCTGCTGACCGAATGCCTGCTCGCCGACGGCAAGATCCTCGCCTGCGGCAACGGCGGCTCGGCGTCCGATGCCCAGCATTTCGCCGCCGAGATGATCGGTCGCTTCGAGCGCGAGCGCCCCGAGCTGCCGGCGATCTCGCTCGCGACCGACACCTCGATCCTCACCGCCGTGGCCAACGACTACTCGTTCGAGCAGGTGTTCGCCAAGCAGGTGCGGGCGCTCGGCGCGAAGGGCGACATGCTGCTCGCGATCTCGACGTCGGGCAACTCGGGCAACGTGATCGCCGCCATCGAGGCCGCCCGCGAGCGGGAGATGCGCGTCGTGGCGCTCACCGGCCGGGACGGCGGACGCATCGGCGCGATGCTGTCCGCCGACGATGCGCATCTGTGCGTTCCCCACGACCGCACCGCGCGAATCCAGGAGGTCCACCTGCTCATGATCCACTGTCTCTGCGACGCCATCGACAACGCCCTGCTGGGAGACGAGACGTGAAGCGGCGCGTGCCGGCGGCACCCGCGCTTGCCTCGGCAGTGCTTGCAGCCGCGCTGCTGGCGACGCTTCCCGGCTGCGCGCCGATCATCGTCGCCGCCGGCGTCGGCGCCACCGCCGTCGTCGCCACCGACCGCCGCACCACCGGCTCCCAGGTCGACGACGAATCGATCGAGCTCAAGATCACCACCGCCGCCGGCAGCAGCTACGGCGACTCGATCCACGTCAACGTCACCAGCTACAACGGCACCGTGCTGCTGACCGGCGAGGTGCCGAGCACCGAGGTCAGGAACGACATCGTCAAGGTCGCCCGCACCACGCCCAAGGTCAAGGCAGTCGAGGACCAGATGACGATCGGGCCGGTCGCCGACCTGTCGAGCCGCACCAACGACTCTTACATCACCTCGAAGGTCAAGGCGCGATTCGTCGAATCGGACAAGCTCTCCGCGCACAGCATCAAGGTCGTCACCGAGAACGCCACCGTCTACCTGATGGGCATCGTGAGCCGCGACGAGGGCGCCGCCGCGGCGCAGATCGCGGCCACGACGTCGGGGGTGGCGCGGGTGGTGAAGGTCTTCGAGTACACGAATTGACGGTCGGCGACGCCGCGGCGGCCGGCGCGCTGCCCGCGCCGCGGTATTCGGAGAAGATCGCGGGCACCGACGCGCTCGCCCGGATCGCCGCGCTGGCGCGGCCGCTGGTTTTCACCAACGGCGTGTTCGACATCCTGCACCGCGGCCACGTCACGTATCTCGAGCAGGCGCGCGGCCTCGGCGCCGCGCTGGTCGTCGCCGTCAACTCCGACGCCTCGGTGCGGCGCCTGGGCAAGGGCAACGAGAGGCCGCTGAACCCGCTGGACGACCGGATGGCCGTGCTGGCGGGGCTCGCGGCCGTCGACCTCGTGGTCCCGTTCGACGACGACACGCCACGCGCGCTGATCGTCGCCTGCCGGCCCGACGTGCTGGTCAAGGGCGGCGACTACGATGCCGCCACGACGGCCGGCGCGGCAGAGACCGTCGCCGCCGGCGGCCGCTTCGTCGCGATCCCGTTCGCCTTCGATCGCTCGACCACCGCACTCGTCAACCGCATGAGGAGCTGAACCCATGACCGATCCCGCCACCAGCCCCGCCTCCGGCGCGGGCGTCGTCGTCGGGCTCGACGCCGCCGGCTTCGCCGCGGCGATCGACGGCCATCCGTTCGCGATCGTCGACTTCTGGGCGCCGTGGTGCGCGCCCTGCCGCACGTTCGCCCCGGTGTTCGCGGCCGCGGCGCAGCGCCACCCGGACCTGCTTTTCGCCAAGGTCAACACCGAGGAAGCGCAGGACCTCGCGGCCGGTTTCGGCATCCGCTCGATCCCGACGCTGATGATCTTCCGCGACGACATCATCGTGTATTCCGAAGCCGGGGCGCTGCCCGCCGGCGGGCTCGAGCAGCTGCTGGCCGCCGCGCGGGCGCTCGACATGGACGACGTCCGGCGGCAAGTCGCCGCGCAGGCCGACGGTTCGGCCGAAGGCGCGGCGGCCGGCTAGGGCCGCCCCCGGGGGACGCACCGTGAGCGCGCCGGGCCGCCCCAAGCGCGAACTGCTCCCCCTCGGGGGACGGCGCGCAGCGCCAAGGGGGCACCGTGAGCGCGCCGGGCCGCCCCAAGCGCGAACTGCTCCCCCTCGGGGGGACGGCGCGCAGCGCCGAGGGGGCACCGTGAGCGCGCCGGGCCGCCCCAAGCGCGAACTGCTCCCCCTCGGGGGGACGGCGCGCAGCGCCGAGGGGGCACCGTGACCGTCGCGCTCCTCCTCCTTCCTGATTTCCTGCTCATCGTCGGCGGCGCGCTGCTCAAGCGCGCCGGGGGATTCGGTCCGCCCTTCTGGTCCGGGGTCGAGCGGCTGGTGTACTTCGTGCTCTTCCCGGCGCTGCTGTTCCGCTCGCTGGCGCACGCGCCGCTGGCGCTCGGCGCCGCGGGCCCGTTCGTCGGAACGGCCCTTGCGTTCACGCTGGCCGGCATGGCGCTGTCGGCGCTCGCCAAGCCACTGTTCGGCTTGCCGCAACCGACGTTCGCCGCCTGCTTCCAGTGCGGCTTCCGCTTCAACACCTACATTGCGCTCGCCGCGGCGAGCCGGATCGCCGGCGAAACCGGGCTGGCGATGATCAGCCTCCTGGTCGGCGTCCTGGTGCCGGCGGTCAACTTCGCCGCGGTCGGCATGCTCGCCCGCGGCCATCGCGGCCGGATCCTGCTCGAACTCGCGCGCAATCCGCTGGTGCTCGCATGCCTCGCCGGATTCGCGTGGCGGCTCGCCGGCTGGCCGCTGGCGGGTGCCGCGGCGCACCTGCTCGAGCTGCTGGGCAATGCGGCGCTGCCGCTGGGGCTGCTCGCCGTCGGCGCCGGGCTGTCGCTGGCGCGCGGGACCCTGCCGCTGCCGGCGCTCGCCTGGTGGAGCGGCGTGAAGCTCGTCGCCCTGCCGGCGATCGCCTTCGCCCTCGGCCCGGTGCTGGGGCTCTCGCCGCTGGAGCGCCAGATCGCCGTGGTGATGGCAGCGGTCCCGACCGCTCCGTCGGCGTACATCCTCGCGATGCAGATGGGTGGCCATGGCGCACCGGTCGCCATGCTGATCTCGAGCGGAACTCTGCTGGCCGCGCTCACGCTGCCGTTCTGGATCGCGCTGGCGACCCCGCTGCCCGGGGCCTGAGCGCCCCGTCGACGCGCGCCCGGCCGGGAACGCGGCGTGTCCGCGTCAGCGGCCGCCCCGGCTCCTGAAATTGGCGATGATGCCGCGCTGGCTGCGCTCGATCAGCGCATCGATCGAAGCGTCGGCCGGGTCGTACTGCTTCGCCTTGCGGAATGCCGCCACCGCGTCCCGGTGCTGGCCCTGCGCCTGCAGCGCGAGGCCGAGACACCGCCAGGCGGCGGCATTGCCGAGCTCGAGGTCCACCCATGCACGGCACACCTCGGCCGCGCGATGATAGCGGCGCGCCTCGAGCAGCCGCGGTCCCTCGGTGCGGAGCGCGGCAATCTGCTTGTTGCGCGCGGCGAAAAGTGCCGCGATCTCCGGGTCGATGGGGGCGTCGGGATTGGCGACGGAGGTGACGGGCGCCACGGCAACCGGGGCGGCGGTCGTCGCGGCGGCGGGGGCTGCCGCAACGCCAGCGGGGGCCCGGGGTGCCGCCGCCGTCCGGGGTGCCGCGGCATCGGGCGCGTGGAGCCGCCGCCAGAAATCGGTGTCGATGAGCGCTGACGGCGAAGGCAGCGCGGCGACTATCGACGTGCGCGCCCAGCTCAGCGACTCGCCCATCGGTTGGTGCCAGGCGACTCCGTAGAGCCACAGCATGGCCGCGAGGCCGAACGTGCCCGTCACCGTGTTCAGCGTGCCGACGGGGCCGTGGGTGACGAGGCAGTCCTCGGCGAAGTCCCACGCGGTCTCCTGGTACTCGGAGAGCTTTTCGTAGGCGAGCGCGATCAGGAATGGCGCCAGCAGCGGAAAGCCGCCACCCACGCCCTGCCCCCACACGCGCCACGCACGCGCGAACGCGCGCCGGAACTGCGTCCGAGCGTCGCGCACCGCGTACGCGTCGCTGATCGAGAACTGCAGGTACACGCCGAACAGCCACTTGCCCGGCGTGGTGTGCACCACGGCGATGAGCACCGCCTCGACCGGAATCCACGTTGCGGTGATCAGCACCGGCGCGAGCGCCGGGTGGCCGAGCCAATGCGCGGCTTCCGTCCCGACGATGCCCAGACGGCGCAATTCCGACAGCGGCACCGCGAGCAACAGGCCCCATAGCGCGTAGTCGAACAGCCGGGCCGAGAGTCGGCTCCACGGTCGCGGCTCGCTGGTCCGGCCGAGCTTGGCCCGCTCGAGTTCCGCCATCCGGAGCTGGAACACCCAGCCCGCATCTTCCTGCGGCTGGCTGGTGCCGAGGAACACGCTCTTCTGCCGCCGCCAGTTCAGGATCGCGAGCTCGCCCGGCGGCACCAGGACCGGCACCGGCGCGTGCGTCCGGCGCTGGGTCCAGGCGATGCCGTGGACGATTCCGTAGACCGCCGCCAGCGCGAGCATCGACGCGGTCGCCCAGATCAGCACCTGCTTGCCCGCCTGCAGGGCGTCGGCCGGGGTCGCCACGGCGACCGCGACTGCGATGAAGACGCCGAACAGCGCGCACAGCGAGACGGTGATCGCCGTGGCGTGGCGGACGGAGACCACCCGCTCGGTGAGCCCTGGATGGTGGAGGCGGCCGCCGGGCGCCGGCGCGGACCCGCTTCGGCCCGATCCCGCCGCGGTGGGCGGCGCCGGCGCGATACGTGCCGATCCGGCAGCGACGGCGGTGCTGACCACGTGGGCAATCCGCTCGTCGACCGTGCTGTCGGCAGCCGCGAGGTCAGCGTCGTACTGTGCCCGCAGCTCCGGATCGCTCAGTATGCGGCTGGCATGATTTATGAAGCGAAGAGCCTCCTCGACGTTGCCCTGGCCATCACGCGTCTTTGCGTAATATTTGCGTATCTGCCCGCGCAGGGCCGCCCGCACCTCGTCGTGCGAGGCGTCGCTCGGAATGCCGAGTGCCTGGTAAAGCGTCGCGCGCATGGGCGGCCGGAACGAAAAGTGGCAATTGTCTGCCAATCTTCGATGAAATCCCCGCCGGAGGCAAGCGAGCGCACGCCGGCCGGGTCCCGCGGCCGGGCGCCGCGGCGATGATCAGGCCGCCGCCGAGCGTGCCGCGGCGCCTCGCCCGGTCGCGTCACGCGACAAGGGGCCGGCGGCGGAGACGCCAAAGACAAGGGCAGCCCGGAGGCTGCCCCTGCATTGCCGCGTGCCGGCGCCGCGCGGCGCCGGCCGGTCACTGCGCCTTCGGCGCCTTGACCGTGAGCTTTTCGCGAATCCGCGCCGACTTGCCGGAACGGTCGCGCAGGTAGTACAGCTTGGCCCGGCGGACGTCGCCGCGGCGTTTCACTTCGATGCTCGCCAGCAGCGGGGAGTAGGTCTGGAACGTCCGCTCGACGCCTTCCCCGCTGGAGATCTTGCGCACGACAAACGAGGAGTTGAGCCCCCGGTTGCGCTTGGCGATGACCACGCCCTCGTACGCCTGCGCCCGCTTGCGCTCGCCTTCGACCACGGTCACGTTGACGACGACGGTGTCGCCCGGCGCGAACGGCGGGATGGTCTTGCCCAGCCGGGCGATCTCTTCCTGTTCCAACTGCTCGATGAGGTTCATGCCTGCGTTCTCCAGTAGTGTCGATGGCCATCGGCCTTCTCGTGCAGCGCAGGGCGCCCCCTGATGCACGCGCTTTGTCGTTGGTGGCGGCGCCGGTCGCCCGGTGCCGCCGCGTCCGCCGCCTGCTGCCGCTGCGGTCACTGCTCCTGCGCTGCCTGCCGTTCCCGGCGGAACTCCGTCAGCAGCGCCTGTTCCTCCTTCGACAGCGCCCGTCCCCGCAACAGGTCCGGCCGCCGCTCCCAAGTCCTGCCCAGCGCCTGCTTCAGGCGCCAGCGGCGAATCGCCGCATGATCGCCCGAAAGCAGCACCTGCGGCACCCGCTGCCCGCCCTCCTGCTCGGGCCGCGTGTAATGCGGGCAGTCGAGCAGGCCGCCGACGAACGAGTCCTGCGCTGCCGACTCCGCGTCGTTCAGCACCCCCGGACGCTGCCGCACGATCGCGTCGATCAGCATCAGCGCCGGCAACTCGCCGCCGGAGACGACGAAGTCGCCAACGGCGATTTCCTCGTCGACCTCGCGCGCGAGCAGGCGCTCGTCGATCCCTTCGTACCGCCCGGCGAGCAGGATGCAGCCCGTCCGGTCCGCGTCCGCCGCCAGTTCCGCGACCCGCCGGTGCGTCAGCGGCGCGCCGGCGGGCGACAGGTGAATCGTCCGCGTCACCTCGACCCCCGCCGCACGCTGCGCCTGTCGCGCCGCCGCCAGCGCCTGCGCCAGCGGATCGCCCAGCATCACCATCCCCGGGCCGCCGCCGTAAGGCCGGTCGTCGACCGTGCGATGGTTGTCCGTCGCGTAGTCGCGCGGGTTCCACAAACCGATCTGCCACAGCCCGCGGGCCAGCGCCCTGCCGGTCACGCCGAAACGCACCGCATGGTCGACCAGTTCCGGGAACAGCGTGACCACGTCGACGCGCATGGTGCCGCCTTCCCGCGCCGGCATCCTCAATAGTCCGGCTGCCAGTCGACCTCGATCCGGCGTGCCGGGAGGTCGACGTCGTCGACGTGCGCCGGGACGAACGGGATCAGCCGCTCGGCCCGCGCCTGCCCTTCCGCCGGCGCCACCCGCAGCACCGGATGCGCCCCGTAATCCTGCACCGCGACCACCTGCCCCAGTGCCACGCCTTCCCGGTTCACGACCTCCAGTCCGACCAGGTCGTCCCAGTAGACCTCGCCGGGCGCCAGCGCCGGCAGCGCGGACCGCGGCACCCCGACCTGCGCACCACGCAGCGCCACCGCCGCTTCCCGCGTCGTCACGCCGTCCAGCAGCGCCAACACCGATCCCGAATGCACCTTCCCGGCCGCGCGGGTGACCTCGCGCCAGTCGTCGCTGCCTGCGGTCCGGAGCCACCAGCGCCGGTATCCCAGCATCGAGGCAGGGTCGCCCGAAAACGGCCGGAGCCTGATCCAGCCCTGGACGCCGTAGGGCGACAGCACTTGCGCCATCACGACGATGGGCTCGGAGCGCGACGCCGCGGGCACGGGCGAAGCCGGCGGGCTCCGGCGCGCGGGTCGTCAGGCGGCCGGCGCGACCGTCGGGTCTGCGGCCGGCGCGACCACCGCGTCTGCCACCGGCTCCGCGGGCGCTGCCGCGGCCGGCGCGTCGGCGGCCGGGGCCGCAGCGACCGGGGCCGCAGCGGCCGAGGTCTTGACCAGATTGGCGACGGTTTCCGAGAGCTTCGCGCCGCGCTCCTTCCAGAACCCGATGCGGTCGAGCGACAGGCGCAGCCCTTCCTCGTTCTGGCCGGCGATCGGGTTGTAGAAGCCCACCCGCTCGATGAAGCGGCCGTCGCGCCGGTTGCGCGAATCGGCAACCACGATGTTGAAGAACGGGCGCTTCTTGGCGCCCCCGCGGGCAAGTCGAATGACGACCATGACGGCAATCCGGTTGGACAGAAAAAGAGGCTGATTATACGACGAAAATCGGCCGACGGGCAACCTGTTGCCGGCAATGCCGGCTGGATGTGCGGTAGCCCGGGTTGAGCGCAGCGAAACCCGGGTGGCGCCCGGCCCGGGCAAGGACCGTTCCTCCGGCACATGCCCACCCGGGTTTCGCTGGCGCTCAACCCGGGCTACCGCTCAACCCGGGCTACGGTGCCACCGTCGGCTACCGCATCCCGGGCATCAGGCCCTTCATCCCGCGCAGCATCTTCTGCATGCCGCCCTTGGCGACCATCTTCATCATCTTCTGCGTCTGCTCGAACTGGTTGAGCAGCTGGTTGACCTGCTGCACCGAGACGCCGGCACCGGCGGCGATCCGTCGCTTGCGCGACGCCTTGAGGATTTCCGGCCGCGAGCGCTCGGCCGGCGTCATCGCGTTGATGATGCCCTCGATCCGAGCGACCCGGCGCTCGTCCATGCTGGAGGTCTGCGCCGCGCGGGCGAGTTCGGCCGGCAGCTTGTCCATCATCCCGGCGAGGCCGCCCATCTTGCGCATCTGGCCGATCTGCGCCTTGAAGTCCTCGAGGTCGAAGCCCTTGCCCGACTTGACCTTGCGCGCGAGCTTCTCGGCCTCCGCGAGGTCCACGCCCTTGTGCGCCTCCTCGATCAGCGACAGGACGTCGCCCATGCCGAGGATCCGGGAGGCCATCCGCTCGGGATGGAACACCTCGAGGCCGTCGATCTTCTCGGCGACGCCGACGAACTTGATCGGCGCGCCGGTGACGCTCTTGCACCGACAGCGCAGCGCCGCCGCGCGCGTCGCCGTCGAGCTTGGTGAGCACGATGCCGGTCAGCGGCAGCGCGTCGCGGAACGCGCGCGCCGTGTTGACCGCGTCCTGGCCCTGCATGGCGTCGACGACGAACAGCGTCTCGACCGGGTTCACCGCGGCATGGATCGCGGCGATCTCGCGCATCATCGCCTCGTCGATCGCGAGCCGGCCGGCGCTGTCGACGATCAGCACGTCGTGATAGTGCCGGCGCGCCCAGTCGAGCGCGCCCGCGCGCGATCGCCACCGGCTGCTGGTCGCCGGTCGAGGGAAAGAAATCGGCGCCCACCTGCGCGGCGAGCAGTCGCAGCTGGTCGATCGCCGCCGGGCGATAGACGTCGGCGCTCGCCAGCAGGACCTTCTTCTTCCCCTCGCGCAGCAGCCGCGCGAGCTTGGCCGCCGTCGTCGTCTTGCCCGCGCCCTGCAGGCCCGCGAGCAGGATCACCGCCGGCGGCTGCGTGGCGAGGTCGAGCGGCGCATCCGCGCCCGCCCATCAGCGCGGCGAGCTCCCGATGAACCACGCCCACCAGCGCCTGGCCCGGCGTCAGCGAGCCGACGACGTCCGCGCCGACGGCCTTGGTGCGCACGGCGGCGATGAAGTCCTTGACGATCGGGAGCGCGACGTCGGCTTCGAGCAGCGCGAGGCGCACCTCGCGCAGCGCGTCCTGGATGTTTTCGTCGGTCAGCCGCGCTTGGCCGCGCAGCTGCTTCATGACGCGGCCGAGCCGCTGGGTCAGGTTGTCGAGCATGGTGGGGCCGGAGGAGGGCTGCGGGAACGGCGGCCGACGGCGCCGGATCGCTGATGTAAACTGGGAATCCCGCTGTCACGCCGTGACCGATCGATGATTTTACTCCACCTGGCCGCCGCCGCCCTCTACGCGCTGTCCGCCTGGGCGCTGTGGCCGGCGCCGGCGGTCCCGGCCCCGGCCGACGCCGGCGCGCCGGCGCGCCCGGCAAGCCGCGCGGCGTTGGCGTCGTGGCTGCTCCCCGCCGCACTGGTCCTGCACGCCTGGCTCGCGTGGGGCGACATCGTCACGCCCGACGGGCTCGACCTGTCGTTCGCCACCGCGGTTTCGGTCGTCAGCCTGCTGGTGGCGGCGCTCGCGCTGGTGTCGGGACTGCTGCGCACGCTGCCGGCGGTCGGCACCGTCGTCCTTCCGGTCGCCGTGCTGGCGGTGCTGCTCCCGGTCGTGTTCGTGCGGCCGCACGACTACGCGTTCGCCGGCAAGCCGCTGGCCGCCGCCCACGTCGCGGTTGCACTGGTGTCGTACTCGCTGTTCCTGGTCGCCGCGGTGCAGGCGCTGATCCTGATGGGCCTGGAGAAGCGCCTGCACCGCCGGCTCCCCGATCCCGGCGGCGAGGGCCTGCCGCCGCTGCTCACGCTGGAGCGTTTCCTGTTCCGGCTGGTGACGGCGGGCTTCGTGCTGCTCACGCTCACGCTGGTGAGCGGGATGCTGTTCTCCGAGCAGCTGTTCGGCCGCCCCGTGATGTTCACGCACAAGAGCGTGTTCTCGGTGCTGGGCTGGCTGACGTTCGGGTGGCTGCTGTGGGGCCGCTGGCGCTACGGCTGGCGCGGCCGCGTCGCGTTGCGGTGGATCCTTGCCGGCACGCTGTTCGTGTTTCTCGCCTACCTCGGCAGCAAGTTCGTGCTCGAGGTGCTGTTGGGCCGGTAGGCCGGGTAGAGCGCGAGCGAAACCCGGGTGGGCGTCGATTTGGGGAACGAAGGTGCCTCGGGGTCGCATCCCCCCGGGTTTCGCTTCGCTCAACCCGGGCTACGGAAACGGGGGCTCCGCTTGCGTGCCGGCCCGGGATACGAGAAGGCTTGAATGGACCACGTCCCGCTAGGCACGCTCGCATCGGCACTCGTCGTCCTGCTCGCGTCCTCCGGGTTCTTCTCGCTGGCCGAGACCGCGATGATGGCGGCCAACCGGCACCGGCTGCGACACCGCGCGCAGCACGGCCAGCGCGGCGCCCGGCAGGCGCTCGCACTTCTGTCGCAGATCGATCGGCTGCTCGGCGTCATCCTGCTCGGGAACACGCTGGTCGCCGCCGCGGCCGCGACGCTGACCGCGGTGATCACCAAGCGGCTGTTCGGCGAGGGCGAACTCGCGCTGGCGCTCGGCACGCTGGCGATCACGTTCGTGATCCTGGTCTTCGCCGAGATTTCGCCGAAAGTGGTCGGTGCCGCGCACGCCGACCGCATCGCGCCGATCGTGAGCTACGCGCTGACCCCGATGCTCAAGGTCGCGTCGCCCATCATCTGGTTCGTCAACCTGTTCGTCCAGGGCCTGCTCTCGCTGCTGCGGATAAAGACGACCGGCGACACCGCGACGCTGTCGCACGAGGAGCTGCGCTCGCTGGTGCTGGAGAGCCAGTACTTCCGCGGCACGCACCGGGCGATGCTCGCCAACCTGCTCGACCTCGAGGCGCTGACGGTCGACGACGTGATGACACCCCGCCACCAGATCCACTACCTCGACCTCGAGGCGAAGCGCTCGCTGCTCGTCGAGCAGCTCGCGACCTCCTACCACTCGCGCCTGCCGGCCTGCGAGGGAGCGCTCGAGAACGTCGTCGGCATCGTCCAGCTGAAGCACGTGCTGCAGCTCCAGCAGGCCGACGAGATCGACGCTGCGCGCCTGCGGCAGATCCTTCGACCGCCCTATTTCGTTCCCCGGGGGACGTCGCTGCTCACCCAGCTGCAGCAGTTCCAGACCGACCATCAGCGCCTCGGCCTCGTCGTCGACGAGTACGGCGAACTGCAGGGCCTGGTGACCATCGAGGACATCATCGAGGAGATCGTCGGCGAGTTCACCACGTCGGCGCCCGGCAGCGAGACGTACCGCCGCGACGCCGACGGCAGCATCGCGGTCGACGGGATGGCGCCGCTGCGCCGGCTCAACCGCAAGCTCGGCACCGCGTTTCCGCTGGACGGCCCCAAGACGCTCAACGGCCTGATCGTCGAGCACCTGGGTGAGATTCCGGACGCCGGCACCGAGGTGCGCGTGGCCGGCCAGGCGATGGAAATCCTGCAGACCCAGGATCGAGCGATCAAGGTGGTACGCCTGCGCGCACCGGTCGGCCCCCCGCCCTCGCCGCCTTTACAAAGCCAGGACGGACGGGCATCATCGTCCGGATAAGTTATATGCGTATGGAATGACGGTGCGGACGGCATCGGGGCGGCGCGACGGTACGCCGCGGTGCCGGCGTGATCGAATCGCCTTCCGCCCCGCTTCCTCCCCCTGACGCCGGGACCATGGCCACCCAAGAAATCACGCGCAACCTCTCCGGACTCGCCCGCGCGCTGGCGCAGCAGGGTCTGCTGTCGGACCACGACGCCGAGATGCTGCAGACGCAGGCCCGGTCCTCCGGCGTGAGCTTCGTCGAGCAGGTGCTGGCCTCCAAGCGGATGACCGCGCTGCAGCTCGCGGTCTTCGCGTCGCGCGCCTTCGGCGTCCCGCTGCTCGATCTCGCCGCGTTCGACGTCGACCAGATCAACAAGGATTATGTCGACACGCGGACCGCCGCCGCGCGCCGCGTGCTCCCGCTGCACCGGCGCGGCAACCGGCTGTTCGTCGCCACCTCCGACCCCGCCAACCTGCAGGCGCTCGAGGAGGTCCGGTTCAAGACCAACCTGATCGTCGAGTCGGTCGTCGTCGAGGACGACAAGCTGGGCCAGGCGATCCACAAGCTGATCGAGGCCTCCGGCAGCACGCTGCAGGAGCTCGCCAGCATGGACGAGCTCGAGGTCGACCTGGTCGAGGGCGGCGTCGCCGCCTCCAGCGACGAGGAAAGCTCCGAGGTCGACGACGCACCGGTCGTCCGCTACATCCAGAAGATCCTGCTCGACGCGATCAACGCGGGGGTCTCCGACATCCACTTCGAGCCCTTCGAAAAGTTCTACCGGATCCGCTACCGGCTCGACGGCGAACTGATGGAGGTCGCGCAGCCGCCGATCGCGATCAAGGACAAGGTCGCCTCGCGGATCAAGATCATCTCCAAGCTCGACATCTCCGAGAAGCGGGTGCCGCAGGACGGCCGGATGAAGCTCGTGCTGTCCAAGACCAGGGCGATCGACTTCCGGGTCAGCACGCTGCCCACGCTGTTCGGCGAGAAGGTCGTCGTCCGGATCCTCGACTCGGCCGCGGCGATGATCGGGATCGACGCGCTGGGCTACGATCCGCAGCAGCAGGCGGCGCTGCTCCACGCGATCCACCGGCCGTACGGGATGGTGCTCGCCACCGGCCCGACCGGCAGCGGCAAGACGATCTCGCTGTACACCTGCCTCAACCTGCTCAACCAGCCCCACGTCAACATCTCGACCGCCGAGGACCCGGCGGAAATCCAGATGCCGGGCGTCAACCAGGTGAACATCAACGAGAAGGCCGGGCTCACCTTCGCCGCCGCGCTGCGCTCGTTCCTGCGCCAGGATCCGGACATCATCATGGTCGGCGAGATCCGCGACCTCGAGACCGCCGAGATCGCGGTGAAGGCGGCGCAGACCGGCCACCTGCTGCTGTCGACGCTGCACACCAACGACGCGCCGTCGACGCTGATCCGGCTGGCCGAACATGGGTGTGGCGCCGTTCAACATCGCCTCGTCGGTGCTGCTGATCCAGGCGCAGCGCCTCGCGCGCCGGCTGTGCCCGAAATGCAAGGCGCCGGAGGACATCCCGCCCGAGGCGCTGCTGCGCGCGGGCTTCGCCGAGTCCGATCTCGACGGGACGTGGCAGGCGTTCAAGCGCGTCGGCTGCGACGCGTGCCGGAACACCGGATACAAGGGCCGCGTCGGCATCTACGAGGTGATGCCGGTCTCCGACGAGATGCGCCAGCTGATCATGCGCAACGGCTCGGTCATGGAGCTCGCGGCCCTTGCCAGGGAGGAGGGCATGAGCGACCTGCGCCATTCCGGCCTGATGAAGGTCAAGGCCGGCATCACGTCGCTCGAGGAAATCGAGGCCGTCACCAACGACTGACGAAGCGACAGCGAATCTCCGAGGTTCCATCATGGCCACCACCGCGACCGTACCGCGCTCCACCGTCAAGGAATACACGTTCCAGTGGGTCGGCCTCGACCGCAACCGCCGCGAGGTGCGCGGCGAGACGCGCGCGGTCTCCGAGACCGTCGTCACGACCAACCTCCGGCGCCAGGGCATCCGCGTCACCAAGATCAAGCGGCAGACGCTGCGCGGCGGGCGCAGCATCAGCCAGAAGGACGTCAGCTTCTTCACCCGGCAGCTCGCGACGATGCTGAAGGCCGGCGTGCCGATGCTGCAGGCGTTCGACATCGTCGCCCGCGGCAACGGCAACGCGCGGTTCTCGCGGCTGATGCTGCAGATCAAGAGCAAGATCGAGTCCGGCTCCAGCCTGTCGCAGGCGTTCCGCGAGCACCCCGCGCAGTTCGACGACCTGTACTGCAATCTGGTCCACGCCGGCGAGACGTCGGGGACGATCGACGCGATCCTCGACCGGCTCGCCACGTACCTCGAGAAGATCATCGCGATCAAGGGCAAGATCAAGAGCGCGCTGTTCTATCCGATCTCGGTGCTGGTCGTCGCGATCGTCGTGGTGTGGGTGATCATGGTCTGGGTCATCCCGTCGTTCAAGCAGGTGTTCCGGAGCTTCGGCGCCGACCTGCCGGCGCCGACGCTGATGGTGATCGCGATCTCCGACTTCGTCGTCGCCTGGTGGTGGCTGATCTTCCTGGTCATCGCCGGGATCGATCACCGGCGGCGTTCGTTCTCTACCGGCGGTCGGCGCCGTTCCGCGTCGGCTTCGACCGGCTGCTGCTCAAGCTTCCGGTGGTCGGGCCGATCGTCCAGAAGGCGACGATCGCGCGCTGGACCCGGACGCTGGCCACGATGTTCACCGCCGGCGTGCCGCTGGTGGAGTCGCTCGACGCGGTGGCGGGCGCCTCGGGCAACGCGGTGTACGCGGCCGCCACCAAGAAGATCCAGACCGACGTCAGCACCGGGACGAGCCTCACCAACGCGATGGGCAGCACCATGATCTTCCCCACGATGGTGCTGCAGATGACGCAGATCGGCGAGGAGTCGGGGTCGCTCGACGGCATGCTCTCCAGGGTCGCCGACTTCTACGAGAACGAGGTCGACGACGCCGTGTCGGCGCTGTCCAGCCTGCTCGAGCCCATCATCATCGTGTTCCTGGGCGTCGTCATCGGCGGGCTCGTCGTCGCGATGTACCTGCCGATCTTCAAGCTCGGCGCCGTCATTTGACGATCGACCAGATCTTCGTCCTCGTCGGCGCCGCCGCGGTCGGCCTGTGCGTCGGCAGCTTCCTCAACGTCGTCATCCACCGGATGCCGAAGATGCTCGAGCGCGGCTGGGCGGCCCAGTGCGCCGAGCTCAACGGCGACGCGCCCGCCGAGGCGCCGGCGTACAACCTCGCCGTGCCGCGCTCGCAGTGCCCCGCCTGCGGACACGGGATCACGGCCGGCGAGAACGTCCCGGTGCTGTCCTGGCTGCTGCTGCGCGGCCGCTGCTCGGCGTGCCGGGCGCCGATCTCGGCCCGCTATCCGCTCGTCGAGCTGCTGGGCGCGTTGATCGCGGTGTACGCCATCCACCGCTTCGGCCTCACGGGCAAGGGGCTGGCGGCGTGCGGGTTCCTGTGGGTGCTGGTCGCGCTGACGGGGATCGACTTCGACACCCAGCTGCTTCCCGACGATCTCACGCTGCCGCTGCTGTGGGCCGGCCTGCTCGTCAACGTCACCGGCATGTTCGCGCCGCTGCGCGACGCGGTCATCGGCGCCGCCGCGGGCTACCTGTCGCTGTGGGCGATCTACTGGCTGTTCAAGCTGATCCGCGGCAAGGAAGGGATGGGGTTCGGCGACTTCAAGCTGCTCGCCGCGCTCGGGGCGTGGCTCGGCTGGCAGATGCTGCCGGTGATCGTGCTGCTGTCGTCGGTCGTCGGGACGGCGATCGGCGTCGGCCTGATCGTGTTCAAGGGGCGCGACCACAGCATCCCGCTGGCGTTCGGCCCCTACCTCGCGATCGCCGGCGCGATCGCGATGTTCTGGGGCTCCTGGCTGATCCGCCTCTACTTCCCGTCCTGACGTGACGCTGGTCGTCGGGTTGACGGGAGGCATCGGCAGCGGCAAGTCGGCCGTGGCCGACGCGTTCGCCGCGCTCGGCGCCGACGTCACCGACACCGACCGGCTGGCGCACGCCGTCACCGCGCCGGGCGAGCCCGGGCACGCCGGCGTGCTGGCCGCATTCGGACCCGCGTACGCCCTTCCCGACGGCTCGCTCGACCGCGCGCGGCTGCGCGAGCGCGTGTTCGCCGACGCCGACGCGCGCGCGCGGCTCGAGGCCATCCTGCATCCGCTGATCCGGGCGGCGGCGGCGCGCGAGGTCGCCGCCTGGACGAGCCCGTACGGGCTGCTCGTGGTGCCGCTGCTGCTCGAGCGCGGCGGCCACGCGGACCGCGTGCAGCGCGTCCTCGTCGTCGACTGTCCGGAGGCCGTGCAGGTGCGGCGGGTGATGGCGAGAAGCGGTCTGTCCGAAGCCGCGGTGCGCGCGATCATGGCCGCCCAGCTCACCCGGGCCGAGCGCCGCGCGCGGGCCGACGACGTGCTCGACAATTCCGGTCCCCTGGCGGCCATCGCACCGCAGGTCGCCGCACTCGACCGTCGCTACCGCGCACTCGCGGCCGCACCGGCGACCGGTGCCGCCGGCTTATAACGCCGCTCCACTTGGGGCAGAATGTCGTATTCGAGCATGGAAGCCCCGCCTCCCCGCCACCCGTGATCCGCTACGAGCACCCGTTGAACGAGCGCATCCGCACGCTGATGCGGCTGGAGGACCTCTACCGGCGCGCCCAGTACTTCGCCGCGCACGAGCACGCGCAGGACCATCATGCGGCGCTGCTGGCGCTGTTCGAGATCACCGACGTCGCCGCGCGCGCCGACCTCAAGACCGACATCCTGCAGGAGCTCGAGCGCCAGAAGCAGCTGCTGGCGCCGTTGCGGACGAACCCGGCGATCGAGCCGCGCGTGCTCGAGCCGCTGCTGGCCGAGATCGACAGCGCGTCGAGCGGCCTGCTCGCGCAGACCGGAAGGGCCGGCGGCCACCTGCGCGAGAACGAGTGGCTGATGACGATCAAGCAGCGCGCGGCCATTCCCGGCGGCGTCTCCGAATTCGACCTTCCCGCGTATCACTACTGGCTCAATCTCCCGCCGGCGGCGCGCCAGCGCGACCTCGCGGCCTGGATCGAGCCGTTCCTGCCGATCCACAACGGGCTTGCGATCATCCTGCGCGTGCTGCGCGACAACGGCCGTGCGAGCCGCCACACGGCTTACCGGGGCGTGTTCCAGCTGATGCTCACGACGTCGAAGGTGGCCCAGCTGCTGCGGCTCACCGTCGCCCGCGACTCGTCGTGCGTGCCGGAAATCAGCGCCAACAAATACGCGCTCAACATCCGATTCATCGGCGTTTCCGGCATGGATCGCGGCTCGGTCTACGACCACGACGTCGAGTTCGAGCTGGTGTTCTGCAACCTGTGAACATCCTGCGTCTGCTCTGCGCGTGCGATCGCAGCATGCGCGACCGTCGCGGCGAGCGCAGCGGCGGGATCGCCGGCGCGGCGAAGATGACGCCGGCGCAGCGCGCGGAGGCGGAAAGCCTCGCGCGCGACTGGAAGCCGCCAAGATGACGCGGGCGGGCACTGCGGCCGCGGCGCCGGGGCGGCGGCCCGCGCCGCCTGTTCGCGCCGCCGGACGGACGCTGACCGGCACCGACGACGATGGCCCTTCCCCGCCTGGTCCCCTGCCCGCAATGCGGGCGCCCCGTCGAATGGACGCCGGACTCCCGCTGGCGCCCGTTCTGCTCGGCGCGCTGCAAGACCATCGACCTCGGCGCGTGGGCGGCGGAGAGCTACCGGGTCCCGGTGGAGGACGAGTCCGGGCCCGACGATCCGGGTCCCGGGGGCCGCTCGAATCCCTAGCGGACTTCGGCGGCGGGCCACGCCGTTCGGCGCAGCGCGATCCCGTGCCCGCCGTGCGCAATCGCGGTGTCGAGGTCGCCGGGCGCCAGCCCGCCCAGCGCGAACACCGGCAGCCGCGCAGTCCCGGCGCTGGCGGCGAAGCCGTCCCACCCGATGGCCGCGGCACCGGGATGCGTCGGCGTCGTCCGCACCGGCCCGAGCACGGCGAAGTCGAGCCCGAGTTCGCCCGCCCGCGCGATGTCCTCCGGCGTGTGGCAGGACGCCGCGCAGAGCATGCCCTGCGGCCGCGCCGTCGCGCCGGCCAGCGCCGCGGCGGTCCAGTGCACGCCGGCGCAGCCCCAGGCGCGCGCCCGATCGGCGTCGCCGTTCAGAAGCACCCGCGCGCCACGCGGCGCCGCGAGCGCGAGCAGCGCCTCGGCCAGCGCGCGCTGACGCGGCACCGGCCAGTCCTTCTCCCGCAGCTGGACCAGGCGCAGCCCGTTGCCGAGCGCCGCGCGCGCGCGCGCCAGGAACGCTTCCTCCCCGAGGTCGCCGGCCATGGTGATGCCGTAGACCGCCGGCAGCTCCAGCGCCTGCAGCACCATCGTATTGGCCGGCAGCAGCGGCGCCACGTCGAAGCGGCCCGGCGCCTGCCACGCGAACGCCTGGCCGTCGTGGCCGTAGGGCTCTCCCTCCCACGCGAAGACGCGGAAGAAGTTGAGCTCGACGTGCGCGTGCGGATAGACGTAGCGCTGGACCAGCCACGGCGCGGCGCGCCGCACGGTCAGCCCGAGTTCCTCGCGCAGCTCGCGGACCAGCGCGGCGCGCGGCGACTCGCCGGGCTCGGGCTTGCCGCCGGGAAACTCCCAGTAGCCCGGCGTAGGCCTTGCCCGGGGGCCGCTGCGCGAGCAGCACGTTCCCGTCCGCGCCGCACCACGACCGCGGCCGCGACGTCGGACCGATGCCTGTCGCTCACGCCTTTCGGCGCTTGATCGCGGCCGCGCCGGCGTAGCTCTCGCGAACTGCCACGCCATGCGGCCGCTGCGCGAGCCGCGCTGGAGCGCGAACTGCAGCGCCTCGCGCGTCCGGTGCTCGCGCTCGCGCGCCGACATCGGCGCACCGACCCCGAAGGCGTCGCAGCCAGCCGGCGACGGTGGCCAGGTAGTCGTCCTGGTTGAACGGGTAGAACGAGACCCACAGCCCGAAGCGCTCGGACAACGAGATCTTCTCCTCGACCGATTCGCCGGGATGCACTTCGTCGCCGAGGTGCTTCGGTCTCGAGGTTCTCGCTGCATGTACTCGGGCATCAGATGGCGCCGGTTGCGAGGTGGCGTAGATCAGCACGTTCGGCGCCGCCGCCGCGACCGAGCCGTCGAGCATCACCTTCAGCGCCTTGTACCCGGGCTCGCCGGCGTCGAAGGAGAGGTCGTCGCAGAACAGGATGAAGCGCTCGCGGCGGCGCCAGACCCGTCGACGATGTCGGGCAGGTCGAGCAGATCCCTCTTGTCGACCTCGATCAGCCGCAGGCCGTCCGCCGCGTACTTGACCAGCAGCGCCTTGATCAGCGAGGACTTGCCCGTGCCGCGCGCGCCGGTGAGCAGCACGTTGTTCGCCGGCAGCCCGGCGACGAACTGCCGCGTGTTCTGCGTCGATGGTCGCGCTTCTGCGCGTCGATCGCGACCAGATCGTCGAGCTGGATCCGTGCGGGTGCGGGACCGGCTGCAGGTGCTGCGCGCCGGCGCGCTTGCGCCAGCGAAATGCGGTCGCGTGCCAGTCGACCGGCGCGCGGCGCCGGCGGCAGCAGCGCCTCGACCGGGCGAGATCGCTTCGACGCGCCCGAGCAGCCAGCGACAATGCAGTCGCGCAGTTCGCCAATGTCAGCTCCGGTAGTCGGCGTTGATGGTGACGTAGTCGTGCGAGAGATCGCAGGTCCACACGGTCGCGGCGGCCGCGCCGCGCGCGAGCACCACGCGGACCGTGATCTCGCTCCTGCTTCATCACCCGCTGCCCGTCCTCTTCGCGATAGCCACGGATCGCGCGACCGCCGCCGCTCGACCACGCAGCACGTCGTCGAGCGAACAGTTGCAGGCGCGATACGTCGAGATCGCCGATGCCGGCATAGCCGATGGCGCAAGGAGGCGGCCGAGGTTGGGGTCGGAGGCGAAGAATGCGGTCTTGACCAGCGGCGAATGGGCGATCGCGAAAGCCACCTTGCGGCATTCCTCGCGGCCATCGCGCCCTGCTCGACGCGGACGGTGATGAACTTGGTCGCGCCTTCGCCGTCGCGGATGATCGCCTGCGCGAGCTCGGCCGCCAGGTCGGCGACGGCGTCGCGCAGCACCGCGAAATCGCCGTCGCGGTCGGAGACGATCTCGCGGTTGCCGGCCCGCCCCGATGCAATGAGCATGAAAGCAGTCGTTGGTGGAGGTGTCGCCGTCGACGGTGATCGCAGTTGAAGGAATGCTCCGCCGCATCTGCGCAGCACGGCGCGCAGCGGCTCCGCGGCCACGGCCGCATCGGTAGCGACGAAGCACCAGCATCGTCGCCATGTCGGGGTGGATCATGCCCGCAGCCCTTGGCGATGCCGGTAACGTGACCTCGGCGCCCCTCGACGCCGGACCCGCCGCGAGCCGCCTTTGGGCACGGTGTCGGTGGTCATGATCGCTCTCGCGGCATCCAGCCAGTTGGCCGCGCGCAGCACTGTTCGATGCCGCCGGCAGCCCGGCTGCGATCGCTCGACCGGCAGCGGCTCCATGATCACGCCGGTGGAGAACGGCAGGACCTGTCGGCGGGCCGTGCAGCCGAGCAGTCGCCGCCACCGCCTCGCACGTGGCGCGCGCCGCAGCGCAATCCCGCTCTCGCCGGTGCCGGCGTTGGCGTTGCCGGTGTTGACGATCAGCGCGCGCAACCCGCGCCGCGGCGCCGTCGAGCGCCGAGATGGCGCGGCAGACCAGTCACCGGCGCGGCGCAGAAGCGATTCTGCGTGAACACGCCGGCGGCCGCGGTCTCCGTCGGCGAGCGCGATCAACAGCAGATCCTTGCGGTTCGCCTTGCGGATACCGGCATGCGCGGTACCCAGGCGACGCCGGCGACCGGGTGCAGCGACTCCGCCAGCGGAGCGTCAGGTTGACGGCCACTTCTCTACCCCGACAAATGGACAGGATTAACGGATTCAGGCATTAACAGGATTACGCAGGATGGCAAGGTCCGCGCGGAGTCGGATACCGATTCGGAAGCCGGCCAGACTTTGATTCCGTGTCGTATCCTGAGAATCCAGTTAATCCTGTCGACCTGACCTCTTTCGGACTGTGAGCGGCCCGCCTCACGCCAGCCGGCCGTGGCACTGCTTGTACTTCTTGCCCGAGCCGCACGGGCAGGGTCGTTGCGTCCGATCTTCTCGCCCTGCGCGCACGAACGGCTGCCGGCGCTTGGCGCGGCGCGCTCTCGGCCGCGTTGGTCGCCTCGGCCAGCGCCTCCTCGTAGTCGGCGTGCTGGTAGCGCACGTTGTGCACTCCCGGGCTCTTCGACCGCCTCGACGTCCTACTGCTCTGCGCATCTGCACCGTCGATGCACGATCTGTGACCTCGTGCTTGATCGAGTCGAGCATCGTCGGAGAACAGCTCGAAGGCCTCGCGCTTGTACTCCTGCTTCGGGTTCTTCTGCGCATAGCCGCGCAGGTGGATGCCCTGGCGCAGGTGGTCGAGCGCGGCGAGGTGCTCGCGCCAGTGCGGTCGAGCGTCTGCAGCATGAGGCTGCGCTCGAACTGGCGCATCAGCTCGGCGCCGACCTGCTCGAACTTCTGCGTCGTACTGCGCCTGCGCCGCCGCCGCCATCCGCTCGCGCAGCGTATCCTCGTCGGTGATGCTCGGTCGCTCCTTCATCCACTGCTCGAGCGGCAGCCTGCATCTGGAGCTCGGCGCGAGCGCGCTCTCCAGCCCGGCGATGTCCCACTGCTCCTCGACCGCTCCGGCGGCACGTGCTGGCTGCACCGATGTCGTCGATGGGCCCGGTCGCATCATGCCGCGGATCGTCTCGGCGATGTCGCTGCTCTCCAGCAGCTCGTTGCGCTGCTGGTAGATGACCTGGCGCTGGTCGTTGGCGACGTCGTCGTACTCGAGCAGCTGCTTGCGGATGTCGAAGTTGCGCGCCTCGACCTTGCGCTGCGCCTTTTCGATCGAGCGGGTGACCACGGATGCTCGATCGGCCTCGCCTTCCGGCATCTTCAGGCGCTGCATGATCGCGCCGACGCGCTCGCCGCCGAAGATGCGCAGCAGCGGGTCTTCGAGCGACAGGTAGAAGCGCGACGATCCGGGGTCGCCCTGGCGCCCGGAGCGGCCGCGCAGCTGGTTGTCGATGCGCCGCGACTCGTGGCGCTCGGTGCCGATGATGTGCAGGCCGCCGGCGGCGATCACCTGGTTGTGGCAGGACCTGCCATTCGTCGCGCATCGTCCTCGATCTGCGCGTCCTTCTGCTCGGGCGTCCAGCGCTCTCGTCGTCGCGCAGCGCGAGTGATCTGCGGCTCGAGCGTGCCGCCCAGCACGATGTCGGTGCCGCGGCCCGCCATGTTGGTCGCGATGGTGATCATCGCCGGCCGGCCGGCCTGCGCGACGATCTCGGCCTCGCGCGCGTGCTGCTTGGCGTTGAGCACCTGGTGCGGCAGCTTCTCCTTCTCGAGGTACTGCGCGAGCAGCTCCGAGTTCTCGATCGAGGTGGTGCCGACCAGCACCGGCTGGCCGCGCTCGTGGCAGTCCTTGATGTCGATGATGATCGCGTCGAACTTCTCCTTGAAGGTGCGGAAGACGAGGTCGTTCTCGTCCTTGCGGACCATCGGCTGGTGCGTCGGGATGACGACGACCTCCAGGTCGTAGATCTGCTGGAACTCGAACGCCTCGGTGTCCGCCGTGCCGGTCATGCCGGCGAGCTTGCTCGTACATGCGGAAATAGTTCTGGAACGTGATCGACGCCAGCGTCTGGTTCTCGCGCTGGATCGGCACGCCCTCCTTCGCCTCGACCGCCTGGTGCAGCCCGTCGGACCAGCGCCGGCCCGGCATCAGGCGGCCGGTGAACTCGTCGACGATGATGATCTCGCCGTTCTGCACCACGTAGTGCTGGTCGCGGTGGAACAGCGAGTGCGCGCGCAGCGCGGCGTACAGGTGGTGCATCAGCGAGATGTTGTGCGCGTCGTACAGGCTCGCGCCCTGCGGCAGCAGCCCGGCCTGCCGCCAGCATGTTCTCGGCGTGCTCGTGGCCCTCCTCGGACAGCAGGACCTGGTGCCCCTTCTCGTCGACCCAGTAGTCGCCCGGGCCCGCCTCCTCCGCCTGGCGCGAGAGCTTGGGCACCAGCTCGTTGATCCGGTAGTACAGCGTGACGTGTCCTCGGCCTGGCCCGAGATGATCAGCGGGGTGCGCGCCTCGTCGATCAGGATCGAGTCGACCTCGTCGACGATCGCGAAGCCGAGCGCGCGCTGCACGCGCTCGCCCGCCTGGTAGACCATGTTGTCGCGCAGGTAGTCGAAGCCGAACTCGTTGTTGGTGCCGTAGGTGATGTCGGCGCCGTACGCGACCTGCTTCTCGTCGTGCCCCATCTGCGAGAGGTTGACGCCCACCGTGAGGCCGAGGAAGCGGTAGATGCGTCCCATCCAGTCGGCGTCGCGCTGGGCCAGGTAGTCGTTCACCGTCACCACGTGCACGCCCTTGCCGGCGAGCGCGTTGAGGTACGCCGGCAGCGTCGCGACCAGCGTCTTGCCCTCGCCGGTGCGCATCTCGGCGATCTTGCCGTCGTGCAGGACCATGCCGCCGATCAGCTGGACGTCGAAGTGGCGCATCTGCAGCACGCGCTTGCCGGCCTCGCGGACGACCGCGAACGCCTCGGGCAGCAGCGCGTCGAGCGTCTCGCCGGCGGCCACACGCTCCCGGAACGCCGCGGTCTTCGCCTTGAGCTCGTCGTCGGTCAGCGCCGCGATGCCCGGCTCGAGCGCGTTGATCTGCCGGACGGTCTGGCCGTACTGCTTCAGCAGCCGCTCGTTGCGGCTGCCGAAGATTCGGGTGAGGATATTGGAGATCATCGTGGATTGGGGTATGGGTGCCGGCGCGGCAAAAAACAAGGGGTGAGGACCACCTCACCCCTGCTGCCCTCGACGCCCGGCCGGGCCCCCCGGCGACGATCAGCCGGAGGACTGGAGAA
This sequence comes from uncultured beta proteobacterium, assembly GCA_963768535.1. Classification (GTDB taxonomy): domain Bacteria; phylum Pseudomonadota; class Gammaproteobacteria; order Burkholderiales; family Casimicrobiaceae; genus CAIWHR01. The sequence goes on from CAVYID010000007.1 coordinate 188,046, forward strand.
ACCGTGCCGGATTCTGCGGAACGCCGTTCAGCCGGACCTCGAAGTGCAGGTGCGGACCGGTCGACCGGCCGGTCGTGCCCACGGCGCCCACCTGCTGCCCGCGCACCACGAGGTCGCCGACCTTGACCAGGATTCGCGACATGTGGGCGTACCGCGTGAGCAGGCCGTTGCCGTGGTCGATCTCGACTATCCTACCATACTGCGCATGCCACTCGGCGGCGACGACCTTCCCGCTCGCCGCGGCGACGATCGGCGTGCCCGAGTCGGCCGGGAAGTCGATGCCTTCGTGGAATGCGCGGTGGCCGTCGAACGGGTCGATCCGGTAGCCGAAGTTCGACGAGAACCAGCCGTCGGCGACCGGCGCCAGCGTGGGCATGAACTTGCGGTTGGCCGAGCTTTGCACCAGCAGCGCCTCCAGGACGCCGAGCTGGTCGGTGCGCGTGTCGACCTGGCGGGAGAGCGTCTCGAGCAGGTCGGTGAACTCCGGCACCGTCAGCGACCGCGACGGGAGCGTGGACTCGGCGCCGCCGCGGCCGGGCGGTTCGTGGGTGCGCAGCGACGGGAGTTCCTGCGGCTTCAGGCCGGCGATGCTCGCCAGCCGCTCGCCCAGGCCGTCGAGCTGCAGCATCCGCGCCTGCAGTTCGCCCAGACGGATGGCCATCGCGTTGAGGTGCCCCTGGACCAGCTCCTGCGTGCGGCGCGCCTCCTGCCGCTGGTCGGCCAGCACGATCGCCTGCAGCCAGGGATGCTGCGTGGCCGCGGCATAGCGCAGGACGACGAAATTGAACAGGAAGGTGAAGCCGAGGAAGACGACAAGGATGCCGATGCTGGCGATCGCAAAGTGGCGCCAGTCGAGCGTCACGGTCCGCGCACGCGCCGCGCCGCCCGAGACCAGTATGATGTTCAAATGCGTTTCCTCCCCTGCCCGCGCCCAAAGCCATTCCGGGCGCGACCGATACCGGACCACGGGCTATGCTGCGATCACCGCAACCGCTCCGCCAGATTCTTGACGCCGACCCGACAATAGCCGGGTGGGACGCCCGCCGGCGACGTGAAGCCACGCTGACCGGTTTCGTCCGCCGACAACTCCCGCGCCCACTGGCGGAGCGCGTGCGCGTGGCCGACGCCGAAGGGCACGAACTGCAACTCGCCGTCGACGCCGGGGCGATCGCCGCGATCGTCCGCCAGCGCACGCCCGACCTCATCGCCATCCTCCGGCGCGATGGTTGGCAATTTACTGGAATACGGGTGCGCGTGCAAGTTCGGATCGCACCGCAGATTCAACGTAAAGTTGATGTGAATCAACCGGATAAGGAATCGCTCCGGCCGTTGGCCGGACTGGCCCGCAAGTTGCCGGCGGGACCGCTGAAGAACGCGCTGGCGCGCTTCCTGCGCCGCGCCGGCGCCTGACCCGCCGTCCCGCGCCGGGTCGGAGTATTCGCCAGCGCCGCGTCAGAACATCGGCCCGACCAGGCGCTCGACGAAGAATCCGGCCATGACCACGACCAGCAGGATGATCGTGAACTTGATCGACTTGCCGATGAAGCGCAGGTAGCGCCGGTCGCGCGTATAGAGGTAGAGCAGGCCGGCCACGGCGACCGCGGCGACGGCGAGGAAGAAAAGCAGCCGGACGAGGATCAAACCGGCGCGAGCTGCCAGTCCTGGAACGCCGACGGCACCTCGTCGGCCTTGGCGAACGTCGCCAGCGCGAACGCGTCCGGACGCGCAAGCAGCGCGCGGGCGAGCGCGTTGTTGAGGCCGTGCCCCGACTTGAACGCCGTGTACTGCCCGATCATCGGCCGGCCCAGCAGGTACAGGTCGCCGATCGCGTCGAGCACCTTGTGCTTGACGAACTCGTTGTCGTAGCGCAGCCCCTCGGCGTTGAGCACCCGGAACTCGTCCAGCACGACGGCGTTCTGGAGGCTTCCGCCCAGCGCCAGCCCGGCGGCACGCATCGCCTCGACGTCCTGCATGAAGCCGAACGTGCGGGCGCGCGCGACCTCCTTGACGTACGAGTGCTCGGCGAAGTCGATGACGACGTGCCGGTTCTCCGACCCGAACACCGGGTGCGGGAAATCGATGGTGAAGTCGAGCTTGAAGCCGTTGAACGGGTCGAAGCGAGCCCACTTGTCGCCGTCCTTGACCTCGACCGGGGCGACGATGCGCAGGAAGCGCTTGGGCGCGTCCTGCTCGACGATGCCGGCCGACTGCAGCAGGAAGACGAACGGCGCGGCGCTGCCGTCCATGATCGGGATTTCCGGGCCGGCGATGTCGACGTGCAGGTTGTCGATGCCCAGGCCCGCGAGCGCCGACAGGATGTGCTCGACCGTCGAGACGCTCGCGCCGTCGTGCTTCAGCGTCGACGACAGCCGCGTGTCGCCGACGTGCCTCGCGTCCGCGGGAATCGCCACCGGCGGGGCGAGGTCGACGCGATGGAACACGATGCCGGTGTCCGGACCGGCAGGCCGCAGGACGAGGTCGACGCGCACGCCGGTGTGCAACCCGACGCCGGTCGTCTTGATCGCGGCTTTGAGCGTGCGTTGCAGGAGCATGGGCTGCGTGATGTCCCTCGGCGCCGGCCGCTGTGCCCGGAGCGCAAATGTGCGCCGGTTCAAGGGCTTGCCGTCTGCAATCCTAGCACATCGGACGCCCCCGGGCGGCGCGCCGCCCCGGGGTGCCGCGTCCGGGGGCGTCAGTCCGCCTGCTTGCGCAGGAACGCCGGGATTTCCGCCGCGTCGAACGCCGGCGCGGACGCATTCCCGGGGGCGGTCCCGCGGCCGCGGCGGACCACCGCGGGCTGGTCGAAGTCCTCGTAATTGATGTGCGCGCCGGCAACGGCCACGTTGTCGGTCCCGGTGCGCATCACCGGCTGTTCGACCAGCTGGATGTTCGGCGCGCGCAGCTTCGCCGTCCCCCCGCCCAGGCCGGTGGCGACCATGGTCACGCGCAGCCGATCCTCCATCGACTCGTCGATCACGGTGCCGACGATCACCATCGCGTCCTCGGCGGTGAACTCCTTGATCGTGTTCATCACCTCGTGGTATTCGCGCATCTTGAGGTCCGCCGAGGCGGTGATGTTGACCAGCACGCCGCGCGCGCCCAGCAGGTTGACGTCCTCCAGCAGCGGGCTCTTCACCGCCGCCTGCGCCGCGGTGCGGGCGCGCTCGGCGCCGCCCGCCGTCGCCGAGCCCATCATCGCCATCCCGACCTCGCCCATCACGGTGCGCACGTCGGCGAAGTCGACGTTGACCAGGCCCGCGTTGTTGATGACCTCGGCGATCCCCGAGACGGCGCTGTGCAGCACGTCGTTGGCGGCGGCGTAGGCGTCGAGCAGCGACACGTCCTCGCCGAGCACCTCCATCAGCTTGTTGTTCGGGATGATGATCAGCGAGTCGACCTTCTTGCCGAGCTCCTCGATCCCGGCCTGCGCGACGCGCTGCCGCTTGCCCTCGAACGAGAACGGCCGGGTGACGACGGCAACGGTGAGGATGTTCAGGCTCTTGGCGATGTCGGCGATCACGGGCGCCGCCCCGGTGCCGGTGCCGCCGCCCATGCCGGCGGTGATGAACAGCATGTCCGCGCCGTCGATCATCTCGGCGATGCGGTCGCGGTCCTCCATCGCCGCGTCGCGGCCGATCTCGGGCCTGGCGCCGGCGCCGAGGCCGCGCGTCAGGTTGCTCCCGAGCTGGACCTGCGTGCCCGCGGTCGAGCGCTTGAGCGCCTGCGAGTCGGTGTTGGCGCAGATGAACTCCACGCCGCTCAGGCCCTTGACGATCATGTGCTCCACGGCGTTGCCGCCGCATCCGCCGACGCCGATGACCTTGATGACGGCGCCTTCCTGCGAGGTTTGGTCGATGATTTCAAACATGGTCTGCTCCTTTGTCCCGTCTGTTTTCCTGCTGCCCCGGCGGTCGAATTCCGCCCTTGTTGCATTGCCCCTGACGCCCCGTTACCTCCGGTTTCCTAGAAATTGGCCTTGAACCAAAGCTTCATCCGCTCCGCGATGCCGGTCAGCCCCGCGGTCTGCTCGCGCGTGGCCAGCGCGCGCAGGTACTGATCGCGGCCCTCGAGCAGCAGCCCCACCGCGGTGGCATAGCGCGGGCTGCGCACGACGTCGGCCAGCGGGCCCGTGTACGCCGGCACGCCGATGCGCACCGGCAGGTGGAAGACCTCCTCGCCGAGCTCGGACATTCCCTGCAGGAGCGCCGAGCCGCCGGTCAGCACGATGCCGGAGGACAGCAGCTCCTCGAAGCCGCTGCGGCGCAGCTCGCTCTGGACCAGCGTGTAGAGCTCCTCGATCCGCGGCTCGACCACTTCGGCGAGCGTCTGCCGCGAGAGCTTGCGCGGCGCGCGCTCGCCCACGCCCGGCACCTCGACCACGTCCTTGGCGTCGGCGAGCTGGCGCAGCGCGCAGCCGTAGCGGACCTTGAGCTCCTCGGCCTCCTTGGTCGGCGTGCGCAGCGTCATCGCGATGTCGTTGGTGACCTGGTCGCCGGCGATCGGGATCACCGCGGTGTGCCGGATCGCGCCGCCGGCTGAACACCGCGACGTCGGTGGTGCCGCCGCCGATGTCCATCAGGCACACGCCGAGCTCCTTCTCGTCGTCGTTGAGCACGGCGATCGCGGAGGCGAGCGGCTGCAGGATCACGTCCTTGACCTCGAGCCCGCAGCGGCGCACGCACTTGGTGATGTTCTCGACCGCCGACACCGCGCCGGTGACGATGTGCACCTTCACCTCGAGCCGGACGCCGCTCATGCCGAGCGGCTCGCGCACGTCCTCCTGGCCGTCGATGATGAATTCCTGCGGCAGGATGTGCAGGATCTGCTGGTCGTTGGGGATCGCGATCGCCTTCGCCGTGTCGACCACGCGGTCGATGTCAGCCTGCGTGACCTCCTTCTCCTTGATCGCGACCATGCCGCTGGAATTGAGGCTGCGGATGTGGCTGCCGGCGACTCCGGTGTACACCTCGGTGATCCGGCAGTCGGCCATCAGCTCGGCCTCCTCCAGCACGCGCTGGATCGAGGCCATCGTCGCCTCGATGTTGACGACGACCCCGCGCTTCAGGCCGCGCGAGGGCTGGGTGCCGAGGCCGATGATGTTCAGGACGCCGTCGGGCGCGACCTCGGCGACGATCGCGACGATCTTCGAAGTCCCGATGTCGAGGCCCACGATCACGTTCTTGCTTTCCTTCACCATCCGCTCACCATCCCCTTGGGTCGACGCGACGCCGCGCTCATGTCGCCTTCTTCCGCGGATGCTCCTTGAACCCCGGTACCCGGGCCGCGAAGCCGTTGCGATAGCGCAGATCGACGTGGTCGATCGCCGTGCCGTTGTGCGCGAGCACGGCGATCGTCCGTGCGTAGGCGGCGACGAACCGCGCGAGCCGCGCCGCCGGCTCGTCGCGCCCGATCTCGATCGCCATCGGGCCCGCCCCGCCGCTCGCCGTGAGGCGCCAGCCGCCGCGCGGCGACAGGTCGAGTTCGCCGATGGCGAGCCCGAGCGGGGCGAGCGCCGCGCCCCACTCGCGATAGCGCGCCGCGATCTCGCCCGCGCGAGCGTCCGGCCCCGTGAACAGCGGCAGCTCGCCGTTGTAGTCGGCGACGAAGATCTCGCCTTGCGTGCTCAGCAGCGACGCGTCGTTCCAGCGTGCGAGCGGCACGTACTCCTCGATCTCGACCTCGAGCCGCCCCGGCCACTGCCGGCGCAGCGCGACCCGGTGCACCCACGGCACGCGCGCGAGCGCCGAGCGCGTGCGGTCGAGGTTCATCGTGAAGAACGTGCCCGAGAGCTCGTCGCGGACGACCGCCTCCAGATACGCGGCGCTCGCGCGCTCCGGCGGGGCATGGAGCGCGACCTCGCGGATGGCGAACGCCGGCTGGCGCACCAGCCAGGCGAGACCGCCCCAGGCCAGCAGCCCGGCGGCGAGCACGAGCAATCCCGTGGTCAACGCGTTCATCCGGCGCGCGTCATCCCACATGCGCGCCCCGCAGAATCCCGACGCACAGTTCGGGGAACGAAATCCCCGCCTGCCGCGCCGCCATCGGCACCAGCGAGTGTCCGGTCATGCCCGGCGACGTGTTCACTTCGAGGAACGTGAACGAGCCGTCGGCTTCGAGGATCAGGTCCAGGCGGCCCCACCCGGCGCAGCCGATGACGCGAAACGCCTCGAGCGAGCGCTGCTGGATCTCGCGCTCCTTGCCTTCCGGCAGCCCGCAGGGGCAGAAGTACTTCGTCTCGTCCGAGAAGTACTTGTTGTGATAGTCGTAGTTGCCCTGCGGCGCCTCGATCCGGATCAGCGGCAGCGCCAGGTCGCCGACGATCGACGCGGTGAGCTCGGCGCCGGTGACGAACGCCTCGGCGAGCACCAGGTCGTCGTGCTGCGCGGCCTCGGCCCAGGCGCGCGCCAGCGCGTCGGCGCCGCCCGACGTCACCTTGGTGAGGCCGATCGTCGAGCCCTCGCGCGCCGGCTTCACGATCAGCGGGAATCCGAGCGCGGAGGCGACCTCCGCCCAGTCGGTTCCCTCGTCGACGACGCGATAGCCCGGCGTGGGAATGCCGCTCGCCAGCCAGACGAGCTTGGTCCGCCACTTGTCCATCGCCAGCGCCGACGCCATCACGCCGCTGCCGGTGTAGGGCATGCCCATGAACTCCAGCGCGCCCTGCACGGTTCCGTCCTCGCCGCAGCGCCCGTGCAGCGCGATGAACACGCGATCGAACCTGTCGGCGCCCAGCGCGTGGATCGGACGCTGCGCCGGATCGAAGGCGTGCGCGTCCACACCCGCCTCGCGCAGCGCGGCGAGAATCGCGTTGCCCGAGAGGAGCGAGATTTCCCGTTCGGCCGACCGGCCGCCCATCAACACCGCCACCTTGCCGAATTCGCTCATGGCGCCGCCTCGCCGACGATCTCGATCTCGAGCTCGAGGGTGACGCCGGTGCGCGCGCGGACCGTCTCGCGAACGTGCCCGATCAGCGCCTCGATGTCGGCAGCCTTTGCCCGTCCGCCGGGATTGACGATGAAATTGGCGTGCTTCTCGGACACCCGCGCCGCGCCGATCGAGAAGCCCTTGAGGCCGCAGGCCTCGATGAGCCGGGCGGCGTGATCGTCGGGAGGATTGCGGAACACGCTGCCGGCGTTCGGCAGCGCCAGCGGCTGCGTGGCGATCCGCTTTTCCAGCAGCCGCTTGATGCGCCAGCGCGCGACGTCGCCGTCGCCCGGCGGAAATCCGAACCACGCCGCGGTGTACAGGCTCGCAGGCGCGTGCGGATCCGCCCTGCGCACCGACCGGTAGCCGATCGCGTAGTCGGACGGCAGCCTGCGCTCGAAGACGCCTTCGCGCGTCAACACCTCGACCCGCACCACGTAGCGCCAGGTCTCTCCGCCGTAGCAGCCGGCGTTCATCGCCAGCGCGCCCCCGGTCGTGCCCGGGATGCCGGCGAGGAACTCCGCCTCGGCCAGCCCGTGCAGCGCCGCGAACCGTGCGACCTTCGGGGACGCGACGCCGGCCTCGGCATAGATGAGGCCGTCGCGGATCTCGAGCACGGCGAGCGCCGCGTGCAGCACGACCACGGTGCCGCGCACGCCGCCATCGCGGATCAGCAGGTTGCTCCCGAGCCCGAGCACCGTCAGCGGCTCGTCCGGCGGAAGGACGCGCACCATCGCCGCCAGGTCCTCGCGGTCCGCCGGGACGTAGAGGTGATCGGCAAGCCCGCCGCAGCGCCAGCTCGTATAGCGCGCCAGCGGGACGTCGTCCCGCAGCCGCCCGCGCAGCGCGTCGAAACGCAGCGCTTCGGCCATCATGCACCCCCCAGCTGCGCGGGCACCTGCCCGATCGTTCCCGCGCCCATGGTCACCACGACATCGTTGTCGCGGACGACGGCGCGGATCGCGTCCGCCGCGCCGGCGATGTCGTCGACGAACACCGGTTCGACCTTGCCGGCGACGCGCACCGCGCGGGTGAGCGAGCGTCCGTCGGCGGCGACCAGCGGCGCCTCGCCGGCGGGATAGACGTCGCACAGCACCAGCGCGTCCACCGTCGAGAGCACGCGCACGAAGTCCTCGAACAGGTCGCGCGTGCGCGTGTAACGGTGCGGCTGGAAGGCGAGCACCAGCCGCCGGCCGGGGAAGCTCGCGCGCGCGGCGGCGATGGTGGCGTCCATCTCCACCGGGTGGTGGCCGTAGTCGTCGATCAGCGTGAACGACCCGCCGCCTTCGAGCCGGACGTCGGGATGGCGCTGGAAGCGACGGGCCACACCGCGGAACTCGGCGAGCGCGCGCCCGATCGCGGCATCGGCGACGCCGACCTCGCGGCCGACCGCGATCGCCGCCAGCGCGTTGCGGACGTTGTGTTCGCCGGCGAGGTTGAGCTCGACCGCGAGGTCCCGCGCGCCGGCGGCGCGGACGACGAAGCGCATCCTGCCGCCGACGTTCTCGATGCCGGTCGCGCGCAGCTGCGCATCTTCGCCGAGGCCGTAGGTGACGATGGGCTTGGCGATCTCCGGCAGGAGGTCGCGCACGTTGGCGTCGTCGACGCAGAGGACGGCCACACCGTAGAACGGCAGCCGCTGCGCGAAATCGACGAACGCGCGCTTCAGCCGGCCGAAGTCGTGGCCGTAGGTCTCCATGTGGTCGGCATCGATGTTGGTGATGACCGCCAGCGCAGGCTGCAGGTAGAGGAACGACGCGTCCGATTCGTCGGCCTCGGCGACCAGGAAGTCGCCCTTGCCCAGCCGTGCATTGGCTCCTGCGGACAGCAGCCGGCCGCCGATGACGAACGTCGGGTCGAGGCCGCCCTCGGCGAGCACCGAAGCGATCAGGCTGGTCGTCGTCGTCTTGCCGTGCGTGCCGGCCACCGCGATGCCCTGCTTCAGCCGCATCAGCTCGGCCAGCATCAACGCCCGCGGCACGACGGGTACGCCCTTCTCGCGCGCGGCGGCGACCTCGGGGTTGTCGCCGGCGACGGCCGTCGACACCACGACCGCGTCGGCGCCGGCGATGTTGGCCGCGCGGTGCCCGATGGTCACGCTCACGCCGAGCCGCGCAAGCCGCTTGGTCACCGCGCTCTCGGCCAGGTCCGAGCCCGACACCCGGTAGCCCTGCGTGGCCAGCACCTCGGCGATGCCGCTCATCCCGGCGCCGCCGATGCCCACGAAGTGAACGCGCTTGACCTTGTGCTTCATCGGGCGGGCATCAGGGCGAGACAGGCGTCGGCGACGCGGTCGGTGGCGTCGGCGCGGCCGAGCCGGCGCGCGGCCTGCGCCATGGCCACGAGCGCCTCGCGGGTGAACTGCGCCAGCGCCCCCGCGAGGCGCGCCGCCGTGAGCTCGCGCTGCGGGATGGCGAGCGCGGCGCCGGCGGCGACCAGGAAGCGCGCATTGGCGCTCTGCTCGTCGGCGATCGCGCCCGGCAGCGGCACGATGATCGCGCCGATCCCGACCGCCGCGAGCTCGGAGACGGTGATCGCGCCGCCGCGGCAGACCACGAGGTCGGCCTCGGCATACCGTCGCGCCATGTCCGCGATGAACGGCAGGCATTCGGCGGCCACGCCCGCGGCAGCGTACGCCGCGCGCAAGGCGTCGATGTGCTTCGCACCCGCCTGATGGACGACCTGCGGCCGCGACGCTTCGGGCAGCAGCGCGAGCGCGGCCGGCACGCGCTCGTTCAGCGCCACGGCGCCCAGGCTGCCGCCGACCACGAGCAGCTTGAGCGGACCGGTGCGGCCGGTGAACCGCGCGTCCGGCGGCGGCACGCTGCCGATCTGCGCACGCAGCGGATTTCCGGCCCAGTCGACCTTGCGCGCGTGGCGGCCCGACAGCGCGTCGGGGAATCCCACGAGAATGCGGTCGGCGCCCCAGGCGAGCACGCGGTTGGCAAGCCCGGCGACCGCGTTGGACTCGTGTATGACGAGCGGCCTGCCCGTCGCAACGGCCATCAGCGCGCCCGGGAAAGACGCGAAGCCGCCGAAGCCCAGCACGACGTCCGGCGCGCGCCGGCGGATCACGCGCAGGCTCGCGAGGCACGCCGCGAGCAGCGCCCAGGGTCCGAGCAGCAGCCGCGCGAGGCCCTTGCCGCGGACCCCGGCGAACGCGATCGCCTCGAACTCGACGCCGTGCTGCGGCACCAGCGTCGCCTCCATGCCGTCGCGCGTGCCCAGCCAGAATACGTGGACGCCGCGCGCCGCCAGCGCGGCCGCCACGGCGAGTCCCGGGAACACGTGGCCGCCGGTGCCGCCGGTCGTGATCATCACGGTCTTCATACCGTGAAACCCCTGAGCAGCCGGCGATTCTCATAATCGACGCGCATCACGATCGCCAGCGCGATGCAGTTGGCGACGATGCCGCTGCCGCCGAACGACAGCAGCGGCAGCGTCAGGCCCTTGGTCGGCAGCACGCCCATGTTGACGCCGATGTTGATGATCGCCTGCACGCCGATCCAGATGCCCATGCCCTGCGCGGCGAGCGCCGGAAACGGCCGGCCGAGGCCGGCGGCCTGGCGGCCGATCGCGTACGTGCGGTAGATCAGCCAGACGAACAGCGCGATCACCGCGAGCACGCCGGCGAAGCCGAGCTCCTCCGCGATGACCGCGAGCAGGAAGTCGGTGTGCGCCTCCGGCAGGTACAGCAGCTTCTCGACGCTCGATCCGAGGCCGACGCCGAACCACTCGCCGCGTCCGAAGGCGATCAGCGAATGCGAAAGCTGGTAGCCCTTGCCGTAAGGATCGGACCAGGGATCGAGGAACGCGACCAGCCGCTGCAGCCGGTACGGCGCGGCGACCAGCAGTGCGGAGAGTGCGAGCGGCAGCACCAGCGCGAGGCCGAGGAACAGCCGCCAGTCGAGCCCGCCGAGGAACAGGATCCCGAACGCGATCGCGACGATCACGACCAGCGCACCGAAGTCGGGCTCTAGCAGCAGCAGGCCGCCGACGACCACCATCACCGCCGCGAGCGGCAGGAATCCCTTCACCGCCGTCTGCCGCAGCGCCTGCCTGCCGTGCAGCGATGCCGCCTTGCGCACCGCGTAGCTCGCGGCGTAGAGCACGACCGCGAGCTTCATGAACTCGGACGGCTGCAGGTTGATCACGACCAGCGACAGCCAGCGGCGCGAGCCGTTGACCGACCTGCCGATGCCCGGCACCAGCACCAGCACCAGCAGCGCGCCGCCCAGCGCGAACAGCCACGGCGCGAGGCGCTGCCAGGTCTTCATCGGCACCTGGAACGCGATCGTCGCGGCGGCGAGACCGCCGGCGACGAACATCCCGTGGCGGGCGAGGAAGTACCAGGCCCGGTAGCCGGTGTGCCCCGACGCCTCGGCCATCGCGATCGACGCCGAGTAGACCATCACCAGCCCGATCGCGAGCAGCAGCAGCGCCGACCAGGCCAGCGTCGCATCCCAGGTCAGCATCGTGCGCGGGTTGCGTGGCAGCGCGCCGATCGAACCAGCGGCCTTCAGCATGCCGAAGGGCCGCAGCGTCGCGGTCGAGGCGGCGTCCTTACGCATGCGAGTGCACCCGGCTCAGATGGGCCCGCACCAGCGTCGCGAAGCGCTCACCGCGCTCGACGTAGTTGGAGAACTGGTCGAGACTCGCGCACGCCGGCGACAGGACGACGGCGTCGCCTGCGCGGGCGAGCCTGACGGCGCGCGCGACCGCCGCGTCGAGCGTGCCCGGCGTCTCAACCGGCACCGTGCCGCCGCCCAGCGCGCGCCCGATCTCCGGGGCATCGCGGCCGATCAGCAGCACCGCGCGGCAGCGGGCGTCGACCAGCGCGCGCAGCGGCGCGAAATCCTGCCCCTTGCCGTCGCCGCCGGCGATCAGCACCACCGGGCGGCCGAGTCCCTCCAGCGCCACCTGCGTGGCCGCGACCGTCGTGCCCTTGGAGTCGTTGACGTAGAGCACGCCGCCGGCGTCGCCGATGCGCTGCATCCGGTGCGGCAGGCCCTGGAAGCGGGCCAGCGCGGCCAGGACCGGACGCGTGATCTTCGCCAGCGACGACACCAGCGCCAGCGCCGCCAGCGCGTTCTGCGCGTTGTGGCGGCCGAGGAGCGCGAGGTCCGCGGCCGGCGCGAGCAGTGCGCCGCCGCGCGCGAGCCACAGGTCGCTGCCGCGCTCGACGCACCCCCATTCGCTCTCGGCAACCGGGACGCCCGCGCCAAAGGTCTCCACCACCCGGCCCGGGATCGCCATCGCCAGCGAGCGCGGATCGTCGCGGTTGAGCACCTGCCTGCCGCCGCCGGCGAAGATGCGGCGCTTCGCCGCCGCGTAGTCGTCGATGCCTGCGTAGCGGTCGAGGTGGTTGGCGGTGACGTTGAGCACCGTCGCCGCGTCCGGCGCCAGGCTCGCGGTCGTCTCGAGCTGGAAGCTCGAAAGCTCGAGCACGAACACGTCGGGCCATGGCCCCCGCGACACGCCGGCGGTGATCGGCTCGAGCACGTCGAGCACGGCGTGGCCGATGTTCCCCGCGACGACCGTCGCCAGGCCGGCGGCGCGGCACAGCGCGCCGGCCAGCGCGGTGACCGTCGTCTTGCCGTTGGAGCCGGTGATCGCAAGCAGCTTCTGCCCCGGCGGCAACGCGCGGGCGAACAGCTCGATGTCGCCGACGAGCTCGACGCCGCGCGCGACGGCGGCTTCGATCGGCGGCGCGCTGCGCGGAACGCCGGGGCTGATCGCGATCAGGTCGGCGCCGGCGAGCGTCGCCGCGGTCAGCGGTCCGGTGACGATCGGCACCTCCGGCAGCGCCTCGCGCAGCGGCGCGGCGAACGGCGGCGCGCTGCGCGTGTCCGCGACCGTCACCCGCACGCCCCGGGCGGCGAGGTGGCGCGCGAGCGAGAACCCGGTGAGCCCGAGCCCCAGCACCACGGCGTTGCGTCCGGTCAGTGGCGTGGCCATCAGCGCAGCTTCAGCGTCGAGAGTCCGAACAGGACGAGCAGCATGGTGATGATCCAGAAGCGCACGACGACCTGGTTCTCCTTCCAGCCCTTGAGCTCGTAGTGATGATGGATCGGCGCCATGCGGAACACCCGCTTGCCGGTGAGCTTGAACGACACGACCTGGATCATCACCGACAGCGTCTCGACGACGAAGACGCCGCCCATGATGAACAGCACGATCTCCTGCCGGACGATCACGGCGATGGTGCCGAGTGTCGCGCCCAGCGCCAGCGCGCCGACGTCGCCCATGAACACCTCGGCCGGGTAGGCGTTGAACCAGAGGAAGCCCAGCCCCGCGCCCGCCAGGGCGCCGCAGATCACCGCCAGCTCGCCGGCGCCCGGGATGTACGGAAAGTTCAGGTAGCGGGCGAAGATCGAGTTGCCGGACACGTAGGCGAAGACGCCGAGCGCGCCGGCGATCATGACCGCGGGCATGATGGCGAGGCCGTCGAGGCCGTCGGTCAGGTTGACGGCGTTGCTGGTCCCGACGATGACGCAGTAGGTGAGCACGATGAAGCCCCAGACACCGAGCGGATAGGTGACGGTCTTGAAGAACGGCACGATCAGGTCGGCCTTCGGCGGCAGGTTGATGCTGAATCCGCTCTGGATCCACGCGAGGATCAGCTGGAAGAAGCGCGCGTTGTCGGGTGCGGACACCGAGAACGCGAGATAGACCGCGGCGACGAGGCCGATCGCCGATTGCCAGAGGAGCTTGGTGCGCGCCGACAGGCCCTTCGGGTTGCGGTGGACGACCTTGCGATAGTCGTCGACCCAGCCGACGGCGCCGAAGCCGACCGTCACCAGCAGCACCGCCCACACGAAGCGGTTCGACAGGTCGCCCCAGAGCAGCGTGGTCACGCCGATGGAGACGAGGATCAGCGCCCCGCCCATCGTCGGCGTGCCGGCCTTGGCGAGGTGCGTCTGCGGGCCGTCGTCGCGGACCGACTGCCCGATCTTCATCCGCGTCAGCCAGGCGATCATGTGCGGGCCGACGACGAACGAAATCAGCAGTGCCGTCATCGTCGCCAGCACCGCGCGCAGCGTGAGGTAGCCGAAGACGTTGAACGCGCGGATCTCGCGGGCCAGGAGCTCGGTGAGCCAGAGCAGCATCAGTGCACCCCTTCCGCCGGCGCCGCCCGCGAGCGCGCCGACCACGCGCTCCATGCGCATGAAGCGCGAGCCCTTGACCAGCACCGTCGTGTCCGGCCGGCAGCGCCCGCCCGAGCTGCGCGGCGAGCGCCTCGACCGTCGGCGAACGCCTCCGCGGCGACCCCGAACGCCGCGGCGCTCTCCGCCGCCAGCGCGCCGGCGGTCAGCAGCCGGTCGATGCCGCGTGCGCGCGCGTATTCGCCGATCTCGCGGTGAAACGCGGGGCCCTGCGCGCCCACCTCGCCCATGTCGCCGAGCACCAGCCAGCGTCGGGCCCGGCATCTCGGCGAGCACGTCGATCGCGGCGCGCACCGAATCCGGATTGGCGTTGTAGGTGTCGTCGATGACGACCGCGCCCTGCGGCGTCCGGTGCGCGACCAGCCTGCCCGCCACGGGCCGGAAGGCCTCGAGCCCGCGGACCACCGCGGCGAGCGGGACGCCGACGGCGAGCGCCGCCGCGGTGGCGGCGAGCGCGTTGGACGCGTTGTGGCGCCCCGGCACGGCGAGCCTCACCGTCGCGCGGTCCGCGGCCGCCGCGAGGTCGAGCACGCCGCCACCTGCCTCCGGCACGTGGCGCCCGCGCACGTCGGCCGCGTGGTCGAGGCCGAAGCTGACGACGCGCGCCTGCCCGGCGGCGGCGCGCCACAGGTCGAGGTGCGGATCGTCGGCGTTGAGCACCGCGACGCCATCGGGCGGGAGCGCGCGCAGCAGCGCCGCGTGCTCGGCCGCGACGTCGGCGGTGCTGCGCATGAACTCCTGGTGCTCGCGCTGCGCGTTGTTGACGAGCGCCACCGTCGGCTGCGCGATCGCGGCCAGTTCGGCGGTCTCGCCCGGATGGTTCATGCCCAGCTCGACGACGGCCGCCCGATGCGGCGCGCGCAGCGCCAGCAGCGTCAGCGGCAGCGCCGATCGCGTTGTTGAGGTTGCCGCGCGGTCGCGTGCACCGCGTCCGCGCCGAAGTGCGCGCGCAGCACCGCGGCCAGCATCTCCTTCACCGTCGTCTTGCCGTTGCTGCCGACGACGACGATCACGGGAATCGCGAACCGCGCGCGCCAGTGGCGGGCGAGCTGCCCGAGTGCCGCCAGCGGATCGGCGACGGCGATGAGGTCGCCCGCGAGCGCCGGCGCGTGCTCGGCGCCGACCAGCGCCGCGGCCGCGCCGCGCTCGAAGGCCTCGGCGACGAAGGCGTGCCCGTCGAAGCGCTCGCCGTGCGAGCGCGACGAACAGATCGCCCGGGGCCAGCGCGCGCGAATCGGTGGTCACCCGCCGGAAGGGCACGTTGCCGCCGATCAGGCGGCCCTGCACGGCGCGGGCTGCGGTGGCCGTGTCCATCATGCCTCACCCCACGCGGCCAGCGCGTCGGCGGCGACGCGCGCGTCGGCGAACGGATGGCGCACGCCGGCGATCTCCTGGTAGTCCTCGTGCCCCTTCCCGGCGACGAGCACGACGTCGCCCGCGCGCGCGGCGGCAATCGCCTGCCGGATCGCCTGCCCGCGGTCCGGCTCCACGCGCCAGTGCCGGTTCGCGGTGGTGGCCACCCCGGCGACGACCGCGCTGGCGATGGCGACGGGGTCCTCGCTGCGCGGGTTGTCGCTGGTCACGACGATGCGATCGGCGAGGCGCCCCGCCGACGGCGCCCATCTCGGGGCGCTTGCCGCGGTCGCGGTCGCCGCCGCAGCCGAACACGCAGACCAGCGCACCGCCGGGGGCGACCGCGGGCCGCAGCGCGGCGAGCACCTTCTGCAGCGCGTCGGGCGAATGCGCGTAGTCGACGACGACCAGCGGCCTGCCGCCGCCGCCGAGCCGCTGCATCCGCCCCGGCGGCGGCTCGATCCGGGCGAGCGCGGCGAGCGCCGCGTCGAGCGGCACGCCGCCGGCGAGCAGCACGCCGAGCACGCCGAGCAGGTTCGCCGCGTTGAACGCGCCGCTGACCGGCGCCTGGACGTCGCCGCGGCCCCACGGCGTCGCCACGGACATCGCCAGCCCGCCGGGGGTGGGCGTCACCGTGGTCGCGGTGATGTCGGCGCGGGCGAAGCCGTAGGTCAGCAGCCGGCGGCCGTCCCGGCGGACCAGGTCGACGAGGCTCTGCCCGAACGGATCGTCGGCGTTGATCACGCACGCGGCGAGCCCCGGCCAGCGAGAACAGCCGCGCCTTCGCCGCGCCGTACGCCGCCATCGTGCCGTGATAGTCGAGATGGTCCCGCGTGAGGTTGGTGAACAGCGCGACGTCGAACGCCACCGCGTTCACCCGGCCCTGGTCGAGCCCGTGCGACGAGACCTCCATCGCCACCGCCGTGGCGCCGGCCGCCCGGAATTCCGCCAGCATCTCGTGCACCTCGGCCGCGTCGGGCGTCGTGCCGGCGGCGGGCGAGAGCGCGCCGACGAGACCGTTGCCGAGCGTGCCGATCACCGCCGCGCGCCGCCGCACAGTTCGAGGCACCGGGCGATCCACTGCGAGCACGACGTCTTGCCGTTGGTGCCGGTGACCCCGGCGATCCACAGCGAGCGCGACGGACGGCCATAGATCTCGTCGGCGACGGCGCCGAGCTTCGCGGCGAGTCCCTCGACGGCCTGGTTGGCGACGGCCCAGTCCGGGTTCCAGCGGAAACCGAGCGCCTCCCACAGCACGACCGAGGCGCCGGCGCCGATCGCGTCGCCGATGAATGCGCGGCCGTCGCGGGTCATGCCCGGAAACGCGGCGAAGGCGTCGCCGCGGCGGACCTTGCGGCTGTCGGCGGTGATCCGCGCCGGCGCGACGCCGAGGCGCGCGAGCAGCGCCGGGACGTCGACCTGCGGGGCGAGCGCGACGCTCATCAGGTCTCCTCGCCGACTTCGGCTGCCGGGCGGCGGCAGGATCACGTTGTCGAGCGGCGATGTCGGTCGGGATCGCGAGCATCCGCAGCGCCGCGCCCATCACCGTCGAGAACACCGGCGCGGCGACCGTGCCGCCGTAGTACTGGCCGGCCGAAGGCTCGTCGATCATCACCGCGACGATCAGCCGCGGATGCGACGCCGGCGCAAAGCCGACGAACGACGCAATGTACTTGTTCCCGTAGCCGCGCCCCTCGAGCTTGTGCGCGGTGCCGGTCTTGCCGCCGACGCGGTAGCCGGGCACCTGCGCGCGCGGCGCCGTGCCGCCGGTCTGCACCACCATCTCGAGCATCTTGCGCACCGCGCGCGCGTTCCCGGGATTGATCACCGGTCGCCCCGCCGCCGGCGCCACCGGACTTGAACAGCGTCGCCGGCTTGAGCTCGCCGTCGGTCGCGAACATCGTGTAGGCGCGCGCGAGCTGCACCAGGTTCACCGAGATGCCGTGGCCGTACGCCATCGTCGCCTGCTCGATCGGCTTCCACGTCCTGGCCGGGCGCAGGCGCCCGGCGACCTCGCCCGGAAAGCCGGTGTTGGGCGGCGTGCCGAAACCCGCCCCGGCCAGCATCTTCCACATCGTCGCCGGCGGCAGCGACAGCGCGATCTTGGCGGCGCCGACGTTCGACGACTTCTGGATCACCTGCTCGACCGTCAGCGCGCCGTTGGAGTGGGTGTCGTGGATGGTGTTCGGGCCGATCGTCAGCGTGCCGGGCGCGGTCTGGATGATCGTGTCCGGCCGCACCTTGCCCGCTTCGAGCGCCGCGGCGATGGTGAAGGGCTTCAGCGTCGAGCCCGGCTCGAAGACGTCGGTCAGCGCGCGGTTGCGCATCCGTGCGCGGGAGACGCGGTTGCGCGCATTGGGGTTGTAGGTCGGCCAGTTGGCGAGCGCCAGGATCTCGCCGGTCTCGACGTCGAGGATCACCAGCCCGCCGGCCTTGGCCTTGTTGGCCTCGACCGCCGCCTTCAGCTCGCGAAAGGCGAGGTACTGCAGCCGCATGTCGATCGACAGCGCGAGGTCGCGCCCGGCCTGCGGCGCGCGGATCGCCTCGACGTCCTCGACCGCGTCGCCGCGGCGGTTGATGATGACGCGGCGGCTCCCGGGCTTGCCGCCCAGCCATTCCTGCTGCGCCAGCTCGATGCCTTCCTGGCCGGCGTCGCCGTCGCCGGTGAACCCCAGCACGTGGCTGATGGTGTCGCCTCCGGGGTAGTAGCGCCGGTACTCGTTCTGGTCGTGGATGCCCTTGATCTCCAGGCGCGCGACGCGGTCGGCGACGCTCCGGGGGCACCTGCCGCTTCAGGAACAGGAAGTCGCCGGCACCGGCGAGGCGCTTCTCCAGCGCCTGCGGCGTCGTCTCGAGCAGACGCGCGAGCGCGGCGAGCTGCGCGGGGGTCGCCTCGACCTTCGCCGGGAACGCCCAGATCGACTTCACCGGCGTCGAGATGGCGAGCGGCTCGCCGTTGCGGTCGACGATGCGCCCACGGTGCGCCGGCAGCTCGATCGCGCGGCTGTAGCGCGAGCTGCCCTGCTCCTGGAGGAATTCGTTGTCGATCCACTGCAGGTACAGCGAGCGGCCCGCGAGGACGACGAACAGCAGGACGAGCAGCGCGAACAGCAGCGTGGCGCGCATGCGCGGCAGCGCCGGAGGCGGGCTCGCCGCGCGCCCCCGGGCGCCGCCCGGCCCGCCGGCGGCGAGCCTCATCGCGCGACCTCCGCGGGAACGATCTCGACCCGGCCGGGGCCGGGCATCTGCATCTTCAGCTGCTCGCGCGCGATCTTCTCCGTGCGTGCCGGCATCGCCCACGTCGACTGCTCGAGCTGCAGCTGTCCGTATTCGGTTTCGTACGCGCGCGTGGCCGCACGCTGGCGCTCGAGCTCGACGAAGAGCTTGCGCGCCTGATGCCGCGACGTGACCAGCGACAGCGCGCAGACGACGAGCACGGCGAGAAGCAGCAGGTTCAAACGGACCATCACGGGCGGTGCGGGCGCGCTAGACGGGGACGGCGGCGGCGTCGGCGAACCCCGCCGGCAGCGGATGCGCGGTCCGCTCGGCCACGCGCAGCGTCGCGCTGCGCGCGCGCGGGTTCGCGGCGATCTCGCGGGTCGAGGGCCGCGTGGCGCGGCCGACGAGCGCCAGCGGCGCCGGCGGCAGCGCGGCGGTGCGGATGGCGAGCCGCGCGAGCCGCGGGTCGCCGCCGAAGGGCTGCGAGGCACGGGCGAAGAAGCGCTTCACGATGCGGTCCTCGAGCGAGTGGAAGCTGATGACCGCGAGCCGGCCACCGGCGTCGAGCAGCTGCACGATCCGCGGCAGGGCGAGCGACAGCTCATCGAGCTCGCGGTTCACGAAAATCCGGAGAGCCTGGAAGGTCCGCGTGGCCGGATCCTGACCCCAATCACCCCGCGGGCGCGTGCGGACGGCTTTGGCCACGATCGCCGCAAGCTGCCGGGTCCGGACGACGGGCGCGACCGCGCGAGCCGCAACAATCGCTCCTGCAATCGATTGAGCAAACCGTTCTTCACCATAGTCGCGTAGCACCTCCGTCAGTGCGCGGGCGTCGGCGCGCGCGAGAAACTCGGCGGCGGATTCGCCGCGTGTCGGGTCCATCCGCATGTCGAGAGGTCCGTCGGCGCGGAACGAGAATCCGCGCCCGGCGTCGTCGATCTGCGGCGAGGAGACGCCGAGGTCGAGCAGCACGCCGTCGGCGCCGGGGAGTGCCGAGCTCGCGCAGCACCTGCGGCAGCTCCGAGAACCACGCGCGCCGGAAGGTGAAGCGCGCGTCGGCGACGGCCTGCGCGGCCGCCTCGGCGGCGGGATCGCGGTCGAGCGCGACCAGCCTGCCGGCGCGGCCGAGCGCGGCGAGGATGGCGCGGCTGTGACCGCCGCGGCCGTAGGTGCCATCGACGTACGTCCCGTCGGGCCGGATCGCCAGCGCGGCGATGGCTTCGTCGACCAGAACGGGGATATGGCCGCCATCCGCCATCAAAGCGAGAAGCCGTCGAGCTCCGGCGGCAGCTCGCCGGCGGAGAACGTGATCGCCTGCGCCGTCTGCTCGAGCCAGCGCGGCTCGTCCCACAGCTCGAACTTGTTGCCCTGGCCGACCAGCACGACGCGATGCCCCAGTCCGGCGTACTGGCGCAGTTCGGCCGAGACGAGGATGCGCCCGGCGCCGTCGAGATCGACGTCGTCGGCGTGCCCGACGAGCAGCCGCTGCAGCCGGCGAATCGGCTCGTTGAACGACGACAGGCTCATGAGGCGCGCCTGGATGGGCTCCCAGGCAGCGCGCGGATAGAGCAGCAGGCAGCGGCTGGGATCGACGGTGAGCACCAGCGACCGCTCGCCGGTCGCGTGCGCAGCGGGTTCGGCCGCCGTCGCTTGCAGCGCCTCGCGATACCGGGCGGGGATCGCCAGCCGACCCTTGGCGTCGAGGGCGAGGTGGGAGACGCCCCGGAAAACGGGGCCATTGGCCGTCGAACCCGCCCCTCCCTGTGTCACCGCGCGCTCCTCCTGCTTGCCCCCGGGGTTGGGTGAGTGCTCGTTCACATCGCCGCCCCGCGGCAGCGTGCGCCCGCCAAATCACCCACTTTTACCCACTTCTTACCACCTCGGCGAACTATAAGGGAACTTCCAGCGCCCGGTCAACGCTTTTCTGTTGTCCCATCAAGGACTTAGCGGCAACGTTGCAGAAATTTTCTCTACTATTTAAAACATGGACTTATGACAATAATCGAAAGTAAAACACGAGGTGTACGTCGACATTCGGGCCGTTCATCGTACGTTCGTTCGATTTGGCTCCGCCGACACGGTCCGGGCAGGCCCGATTCATGACAATGGGATAGACTGGCGGGCACCAAGGGTGCCCGGACGCGCGACACGTTTGCTTACACCGCCTTACAGCTTCGATCGCGCCGGCCGGTTTAGGATCGGGGCGTGCGCTGCGACCGGCGACGCCATCGCCCGCAGGCGCTTCGCCGCAGCCGCGCAACGCGAGTGGTGGCCCGGAGGGGCTGCGCGGGACCCGGGCACCGGCAGGTGAAGGAGAGCGACGATGCGAGGAGACCCGATGCGATCGGCGGGGACCCGCGCCGCGGCGGCCGCGGCATTCCGGGCCGCGGTGCTGGCAATCGGCGTCGGCTGCGGCGGGAGCGGCGCCGCGCTGGCGGAGCACCCGGCGCAGGGGACGCCGCCGCCGCCCGGCCAGGGCCGGATCACCCCGCTGCAGTCCGAGGCGGACGCCGTGCGGCTGCTGGAGCAGGCGACGTGGGGGCCGAACGAGGCGCTCGTCGCGCACGTGCGCACCGTGGGCGCGGCGAAGTTCCTCGACGAACAGTTCGCGCTGCCACCGACGAAGTACACGGCGTTCCCGCCGGTGCCCGTCGTCCGCCCCGACGACTGCGTCAACGACCGGACGCGTCCCGTCACGCCGGCGAGCTATTGCGCGCGCGACAACTACACGCTGTTCCAGCTGCAGCGCGAGTTCTTCCGCAACGCGGTGATGGCGCCCGACCAGCTGCGCCAGCGCGTCGCGTTCGCGCTGTCGCAGATCCTCGTCGTGTCCGGCACCGAGATCAACCACGCCTACGCGATGCAGCGCTACCAGCAGCTGCTCGCCGACCTCGCGTTCGACAACTTCCGCAACGTGCTCACGCAGGTCACGCTCTCGCCGGCGATGGGGCGCTATCTCGACATGGTCAACAACGCGAAGCCGAACGCGGTGACCGGCGTCGAGCCCAACGAGAACTACGCGCGCGAGGTGCTGCAGCTGTTCGCGATCGGCACCGTCCTGCTCGGACCCGACGGCACGCCGCTGACCGACGCCGCCGGCAAGCCGATCCCGGCCTACGACCAGGACGAGATCGAGGGCTACGCGCACGTGTTCACCGGCTGGACGTACCCGAGCGCGACCGCGCTCGGCATCCCCTCGCGTCCCGGCAACAATCCGCCGTACTTCGACGGGCCGATGGAGCAGCGCGCGCAGTTCCACGACTTCGCGGCAAAGGTGCTGCTCGACGGCGCGGCGGCGCCTGCGAACCTGACCATGAGCGCCGACCTCGCCAACGCGATCGAGAGCATCTTCATGCACCCGAACGTCGGGCCGTTCATCGGCCGGCAGCTGATCCAGAAACTCGTCACCGGCAGCCCGTCGCCCGCGTACGTCGCCCGCGTCGCCGCGGTGTTCGACGACAACGGCGGCGGCGTGCGCGGCGACCTGAAGGCGGTGGTTCGCGCGGTGCTCCTCGATCCGGAGGCGCGCGCGCCGGTGTCCGGCGATCCCGCGTACGGCCGGCTGCGCGAGCCCGCGCAGTACGTCGTCGCCGTCGCCCGCGCGCTCGATGCGACCACCGACGGCGTGTACTTCCGGGCGCAGGCCGCCGCGATGGGCCAGCCGGTGTTCGTCGCGCCGTCGGTGTTCAACTTCTATCCGCCCGACTACGTGATTCCCGGCACCACCGTGACCGGGCCGGAATTCGCGCTCCAGAACACCACCACCGCGCTCGCGCGCATCAACTACGTGAGCGCACTGGTGTTCGGCCCCGCGATCGGCCCCGACCCGTCGGTATACGGCGCGACCGGCACCCAGCTCGACTGGGGCCCGCTGGCGGCCCTGGCCGGCGATCCCGACGCGCTGGTCGCGAGGATCGACGCCCTGCTGCTGCGCGGCACGCTGTCGCCGGCGGCGCACGACGCCGTCGTGACGGCGGTCCTGGCCGTCCCCGCCAACAACCCGCTCGGCCGCGCGAAGACCGCGTTCTTCCTCGTCGCGACGTCGCCGCAGTACCAGGTGGAGCGCTGACCATGGACCGCCGCGATTTCCTCCGCCGCAGCGCCGCGCTCAGTGCCGCCGGCCTCGCCGCCAATCTCGACCTGCTGTCGCTGTCGGCGCACGCGGCCGCGGCCGACGACTACAAGGCGCTGGTCTGCGTCTTCCTGTTCGGCGGCATCGACGGCAACAACGTGCTCGTCCCGCTCGACGCCGCCGGCTACGCGCAATACGCGCGGCGTGCGAGGCGCCAGCTCGGGGATCGGCCTCACCCAGGCCGAGCTGCTGCCGATCACGCCGGCGAACGTCGGCACGCCCTTCGGCCTGCACCCGTCGCTCCCCGAACTGCAGGCGCTGTTCTCCGGCGGCAGGCTCGCGCTGCTCGCCAACGTCGGCACGCTGACGCAGCCGACGTCGACCGCGCAGTACAAGGCCGGCACGCGGCCGGAGAACCTGTACTCGCATTCGGACCAGCAGACGCAGTGGCAGACCGCGATCGCCAGCGGCGGCTCGCGCACCGGGTGGGGCGGCCGGCTGGCCGACGCGATCGCGCCGCTGGCCGGCCCGGGCTTCCCCGTGCTCACGTCGACGGCGGGGGTCACGCTGTTCGTCACCGGCGCGGTGCAACGCCCGCTCGCCATCCCCGCGAGCGGGGGCTTCGGCCTCGCGGGCTTCGGGGCCGGCGCCGCAAACCAGGCGCGGCTCGCCGCCCTCAACACGCTGCTCGGCATCGACCGCGGCAACACGCTGGTCGACGCCGCCGCCGGCATCACGCAGCAGGCGCTGGCGCTGTCGGCGACGGTGAATCCGATCCTCAGCGCGCAGAGCCCGACGCTCGCCGGCGCGTTCGGCGGGCTGTCGTCGGGCATCGCGCAGCAGCTTCTCGCGATCGCCAAGATCATCGAGGCGCGCGCGGCGACCGGCGCGAAGCGGCAGGTCTTCTTCGCCTCGCTGGGCGGCTTCGACACGCACAACAACGAGACGGCGACGCTCGCAAACCTGCTCGGTGACCTGTCGCCGGCGCTGAAGGCGTTCGACGACGCGACCTCCGCGCTCGGGGTCGGCAGCCAGGTCACGACCTTTACGCTGTCGGATTTCGGCCGCACGCTCAAGCCGGCGGCGGGCGGCGGCAGCGACCACGCCTGGGGCAACCACCACCTGATCATGGGCGGCGCGGTGCAGGGCGGAAAGCTCTACGGCGAGTTCCCGCAACTGGTCCTCGCCGGCCCCAATGACGCGGAGAAGGAAGGCCGCTGGATACCGACGACCGCGGTCGACCAGTACGGCGCGACCCTCGCCCGCTGGCTGGGCGCCGGTCCGGCGGAGATCGCCGCGGTGTTCCCCAACCTCTCCCGCTTCGCGCCGGCCGATCTCGGGCTTCCTCGGCTGACGGCGCGACCGCGCCGGAATCCGGGCCCGGCCGGATCGTCCATGCGGGTCCTGCCGGTCATCGCCTTTGCCCGGGAATCGACCTCGCGCCGGCGTTGCGCGCCGAGCGTGCCGGCGGCGGTGCGGGGGCTGAGCCGCTGCGCAATGAACGATAATCCCGACCGTGCCCCCCGCCTCGCGCCCCCGGTCCGGTTGCTGCTCGCCTGCCGCTCGCGCTGTCGCTGGCGGCGGGCGGGCGGTCGTCCGGCGCGGCAGCGCGCGGATTCAGGGGCTGACACGCCGCCGGCGCAGAAAACGCGCCGACGGCGCCGCGGCAAGCGTCTACCGCGTCGTCGTCGACGCGCCGTCGCCGATCAAGGAGGCGATCACGCGTGACGTCGGGCTGGTCCGGTGGCAGACCTACGCGGACATGACCGACGACCTCCTCGAGGCGCTGATGCGCGAGGCGACCGAAGAGATGCGCAACGTCGCCGCGGCCGAAGGCTATTTCTCGGCGGCGATCACGGTCACCATCGATCGCGCGTCGCGGCCGGCCGTGGTGACGCTGGAGGTGGTTCCCGGGGAGCCGACGCGCATCACGTCGGTGAACATCACCGTGAAGGGTCCCGCCGCCACCGACGTGCCGCTCGGAACCGCGGCGATCGCGAAGCTCACCGCCGACTGGCGGCTGGCGCAGGGCGAGATCTTCCGCCAGGCCGCGTGGACCGCGGCGAAGGAAACGGCGGTGGCCACGCTGGCGGCGAGCCCTTACGCCGCCGCGAAGATCGTCCACAGCGAGGCGGCGATCGATCCCGAGCAGCGCAGCGCCGCGGCTCACGGTCGACATCGACAGCGGACCGCCGTTTCGCTTCGGCAGCCTCGACATCGCGGGGCTGACGAAATATCCGCCGTCGCTGGTGCGCAACTTCAACACCATCCCGACCGGGGCGCCCTACAGCGAGAGCGAGCTCCGCCGCTTCGTCCGGCGGCTCAACGCGACCGGCTACTTTGCCAGCGTGCAGGCGGCGATCGACCCGGATACCGCGCACCCCGACGACGCGACGGTGACGGTCGCGGTGATCGAAGGGCCGACGCGGCGCTTCGAGGGCGGCGTCGGCTACTCGACCGACGTGGAGTATCGTGCCAACGCCACCTACCGCGACGTCAACATCAACGGCAAGGGCATGCAGATGCACGCCGAGGCGCGGCTGGAATCCAAGATCCAGACCGGCGCGCTGCGCTTCATGTTGCCGCCGAACGACGCGCACTGGATCGGGTCGTTCGATGTCGGCACGACACGCACCGACATCGAGGGGCTGGTCACCCACACGACCTTCGCCGGCACGCATTGGCGCACGGTCGAGGAG
>CAVYID010000008.1:0-84799 GCA_963768535.1 uncultured beta proteobacterium
GCGACCGGCCGCGCGTGGCGGCGCTGATCGAGGCGACCGGCGACGCGCTCGCCGCAGAGCCGCCGGCTGTCCATTGATAGGCGCCCGCGCCGGCAAGGTAGCCAAAGGTAGCCCGAGAAAACACGAAGGGGTTAGGCGATTTGCCTAACCCCTTGATTTTATTGGCGCGCCCGGCAGGAATTGAACCCACGACCCCCTGGTTCGTAGCGCGATTTGATGTTCTTAACCGATTGATTTCACTAGCGGCGAATGCCCGGCGCGCGAGTTTTCGTCCCTATTGTTCCACATCGTTCCCGCAAAAAGTCGCGCAGAAGTCGCGCAGGCAACACCCGAAAGTCGCGCAGCGTCGCGCGAGTCATAAGGTCAAGTTTTCCACTGGCACAGCTCCCATTGCGGCGGCGATCGGCCATGATCGACGCCGCCTCTTAGGTAGCGGCATAGCCGACACGGACCAGGACCCAGACCAGCAAGTCCAACGGCAATCAGGCCGCCAGATTCATTTCCGCAGCGATCGTATCCCATGCCACCGCGATACGCTGGTCCGGCAACCGTCCGATCAATCCGAGTTCGATGAGTCGGGTGGCGTCGGTATGGACGTTCTTGTAATTGCGCCCAAGCAGCCGCGCGAGCTCATTGATGGACATCGGACCGGTCCGCTTCAGGGCTTCGAGCAGCTTCCAGCGCGCCGGGGTGAGATTATTGAGCAATACCGGCAGATTCTCAAACGTCAAACGCCCTTCGACGCTCCGGGAACCTCCGCCCACGCCTCGCTGCCACGCCTGCTCGAATCGATCGAGCGCGTTCGACCGTAACTTCAATCTTCTTCTTCATTTCCGCCTCCGCATTTCCCAACATTCGCCTCGAAATCGCGCCGTAGTTTGTCATGGGAAACAACCGGCACCGCGGTGGCGACCGGCGCACTGCGCGGCGTCCGCCGCGATGCGCACGCCGGGGCAGGTACGCGATTTGCTCGCCAATCGCCATCGTCGACTCGAAGGAGGAGGCCACGGCGACATCAATGAATGGCAGCCGGATCGGACGCGGTCCCGCCGCCGGGCCGGCATGACCCGGCTCGTTCTCCTGCGTCACGGACAGAGCACCTGGAACCGGGACAAGCGCTTCACCGGCTGGACCGACGTCGATCTCTCGGACCGCGGCGTCGCCGAAGCGCATCGTGCGGCGGAGCTGCTCACGGCGCACGGGATCGCGCCGGACTGGTGCTGCACGTCGCTGCTCAAGCGCGCGATCCGGACGCTGTGGATCGTGCTCGACGACCTCGACCGCATGTGGCTTCCGGTCGACAAGAGCTGGCGCCTGAACGAGCGGCACTACGGCGCACTGCAGGGTCGCGACAAGGCCGGGACCGCGCGCAGCGCCGGCGCGCAGCAGGTGCACCGGTGGCGCCGCAGCTACGACGTCCGGCCGCCCGCGCTCGACGCGAGCGACGAGCGCTTTCCAGGCCACGACCCCCGCTACGCCGCGCTGGCCCCCACCGACCTGCCCCGCACCGAGAGCCTTGCCGACACCCTCGCCCGGGTCCTGCCCTACTGGAGCGAAACGGTGGTGCCGCAGCTTCGTGCCGGCAGGACGGTGCTGGTCAGCGCGCACGGCAACAGCCTTCGCGCGCTGGTCAAGCATCTGGACGGGATCTCCGACGACGACATCGCGGACCTCGAGATCCCGACCAGTGTTCCACTGCTCTACCGTCTCGACGCGATGCTGCATCCGGTCGACAGCCACTACCTGAACGCCGAATGAGCCAGACGCAGCAGCCCTTCTCCTGCCTGGGCGTGGCGCTGACATCGGCCTGCTGATCGCCCGTCCAGCGCGGCCGGAAGGAGCGCGCGCAGGACGAAGATCATCGCATTGCCGGCTTGCGCGCGTTCGGCCTGATTTCCGCAGAAAAGACTTACCTTTCGGGTCAAGGCCCCGAGGCGGCGATACCCCTGCGGCACGAAGCGATCAGGAAGCGATGACGCATCTGGACAAGCATTGAATTCCGCCGGCAAATCATCATTTCGCTTCCTGCCCCGGATGAGCGTTCTCGACGGCCGCCGCGCCCCAGATGTGTCCGTGAAAGCGCAACCATAGAAAGCCCGCGATTCCGGCAAGCATTGAAGCGAGCAAGATGGCCGTCTTCGCCGCGACCAGTGTTCCGGGCGCCGCGGAAAAGCCCAGGTTGGCGATGAAGATCGACATCGTGAAGCCCATGCCCCCAAGCAGTCCGATACCCGCGATATGCGGCAGATGAACACCGGTCGGCAACCGTCCGAGTCCGAGCCGCAGACTGAGCCAGGTCATCAGCGTGATCCCGGACACCTTGCCGAGCAGCAACCCAATGACGATTCCCAGCGTCAGTCGGTCTGACCACAGCCCGGGCAGCGCCTGCAAATCGAGCGGGATTCCGGCATTGGCCAGCGCGAATATCGGCATCACGACCAGGGCGACGGGTTGTTCCAGGTAGCGCTCCCAGCGCCGCAGCGGGGTGGTGGCCTTCTCGACCGTATCCTGGATATTCTCGGCAACCGCATGCTGCGCCGCATGACCCAGCAGCGGTTTGTCGCTTTCCCGCTCCATGGTCTCGAATTTCTCGGCCAGGCGGTGCGTCCGCCGCACAAACCATCCCGGCCCCTTTCTGGGCCGGGCCGGCACCGTCGAGAGCCACCAGGATCCCCGCGACGGTCGCATGCACGCCGGAGCCGAGCGTCGCCAGCCAGACCAGTCCGCCGATCATGAAATACGCGCCTGGTCGGCGAATGCCGGCGGCGTTGAGCAGCGTCAGCAGCAGGATCAGCAGAACGGCGGATGCCAGCAGCGGCAGGTTGATGGTCTCAGTGTAGAACACGGCGATCACGAGGATCGCCCCGAGATCGTCGATAATGGCCAGCGCCGTCAGGAAGGCGGTGAGACCGGCCGGGATGTATCGACGCAGCAAGGCCAACATCCCGACGGCGAAGGCGGTATCGGTCGCCATCGGGATGCCCCAGCCATGAACCAGCGGTGTCCCGGCCGTGAACGCCGTGAAAATCAGCGCGGGCACCAGCATGCCGCCAAGGGCCGCGGCTATCATCGGCATGGATTGGCGTGGGCCCTTCAGTTCGCCCACCAGTAGTTCACGCTTGATCTCCAGACCCAGCACGAAGAAGAACAGGCTCATCAGGCCTTCGTTGATCCAGTGCCCCAGGCTCATCTTCAGCGACCACTCGCCGAAGACCAGCCCGGTCTCGGTCTGAATCAGCGCTGCATATTCATCCGCGAGCGAGGAGTTCGCGAGTAGAAGCGCGGCGAGCGTGCAGACGATGAGCAGGACGCTGCCAGTTGCCTGATCATGGGTGAATTCCTGAAAGGGAGGCAGGATTTTCTCGAGCTTCCTCTCCAGTGAGGTTCCCATCTCGTCCGGTTTACTGTTGTCCGGTTTCATCGGCATGGTGCGGCAAACGGAGGATCGGCGTTTGGCTCGCGCGAACCTGATCGGGGTGGGTCAGGGGATGGGTCAAGCGCGGGCTTCCGGTGGCAACGCCTGCTCGGAGCGCTTGTCGTCGCAATTCGGCGCCGGCGCTGACGCAAAGACCGCCGCGCGCCGGCAGGCGGACGCGGTTGTAGCGCACGGTCGGGCCCAGCTCGGCGCAACCGCGGTCGGCTGCCTTTGCGCCGATCGCGCGTTTCAGATACCGATCTACTCGTACGCGCAGGTGTGGATCCGCGGCCTCATCGGCGGAACGGCGGCAGGACGACGCCTCGCCGCCGGCGCCACCGTGCCGCGGCGGCCGCTCAAGGTGATCCGACAGCCGGGGTGAGCGGGGCGCGGACCCGGGCTAACGCCCCGACGAACCACCGCTGCCGTGGCTGATCGCAGGGTCCTCGTCCTTGGCGCGCGCCTTGGTCCTCTGCTCCGTCTCGCGCAGCCTGCGCGCCTCATCATCGCTCAGGTTGCCGGCCTGCGCGATCCTGCGCTTGCCTTCCTCGGACCGCACGAAGCGGGTTTCGGCTTCACGGAATTTGCGATCGGCTTCACGGTTGCCTTCACCTTGGTTTCCGGGCTTGGATGCGCTCATCGGATCCTCCTTGTGCAATGTGCGTGAAATGTCTTCCCCCCAGGACGATATGACCTTCGCTCGCCACGAAGTTCCGCGCCACAGCGACCCGACCGGGCCGCGCTTTTCACGGCGCCCGGCCAGCACCTGCGTACCGGCGAGCCGGAACGAGCAGGCCGGAAACGCCTCCTCGCCCGGGGGCATGCAATCGATGCCGGCGCAGATGCGGGCGTGCGTCAGCCGCCCTCGTCGGCAACGGTCCAGTCGATATTGACCTGCGCATCGTCGCTCTGCTGGTGCCGTTCCCACAGGCGAAAGCCGCCGGCAAACGCATGAGCGTTGCCGCCCAGGCGGGTCTGCGGCGGCAGCTGCTTCAATTTTTCGGCTTTCCCCCCGCCCAGCACGATGTAGTCAGGCAGCAAAGCCCTGCGGAATGCCTGCACGACCTGCGCCACCTTTCGGCGCCACTTCTTCTTGCCGAGGCGTTTGCGCCCCTTTTTTCCGAGATAGTCTTCATAGGTATGTTTATGCGAGTAATGCAGATGTCCCAGTTCCATGGCCGCGATCACACCGTCGACGATAAGCGCGGATCCGAGCCCGGTCCCCAGTCCCAGAAACAGCATCTTTCCACCCTCGTAGCCGCCAAGCGCCTGCATGGCCGCGTCGTTGATGGTCTTTACCGGGCGGTCGAACGCCGCTTCGAAATCGAAATCGACCCAGCCCGGTCCGAGGTTGTGCGGTTCGCGCACGATCCCGCCACGCCGGACCACGCCGGGATAGCCAATCGAAACCGCGTCGAAGCGCCAGCCTTTGGTGATCTGCAGAACCTCCTTCACCATGCGGTCCGGAGTGAGCTTCGAACCCGACTCGAATTTGACCGGCCTCTTGTGCCCGGTCGCGACGCACTTGACGTGCGAGCCCCCGACGTCGATCACGAGTATCTTCATTCGCCTGTGCGTACGTCGCTTCATGCTTCTTCAGGCGCAGCCGCCGGCCGCTCGCCTTCTTTGCTGGCGCGTTTCGCCTGGCGCACCGGAATGGACAGCAATCGGGCGGTGTTGATCAGTGCCATGTGCGTCAGCGCCTGCGGAAAATTCCCGAGCATGCAGCGTTCGCGCGTATCGTATTCTTCCGCCAGCAATCCGACGTCGTTGCTCAATGCCAGCAGGCGCTCGAACAACGCCTTGCCTTCCTTGCGTCGTCCAGTCAGCACCATGCAATCGGCGAGCCAGAATGAACAGGGCAGAAATACGCCCTCACCCGCCGGCAGCGCGTCGACGTCGGTTTCGGTCGCGTAGCGCAGCACCAGCCCATCGACCACGAGGTCGCGCTCTATCGCATCGATCGTGCCGCGCACGCGCGGATCGTCGGCCGGGAGGAAACCGACCTGCGGAATCAGCAGCAGGCTCGCATCCAGATGCGGGCAGGCATAGGACTGCACGAAGGTATTGCGTTTCGCATCGAAGCCCGATTCGCACACCTGCGCGTGGATCGCATCGCGAATCTGCCGCCAGCGGTCGAGCGGACCCTCCAGCCCGTAGCGCTCTGCATCCTTGACCGCGCGGTCGAAGGCCACCCAGGCCATCACCTTCGAGTGGGTGAAATGCCGGCGCGGCCCGCGGATTTCCCAGATGCCTTCATCCGGTTCCAGCCAGTTCACCTCCAGGAATTCGAGCAAGGCGACTTGTACACGCCAGGCCGCCGGCTCGGGCTCCAGCCCGGCGGCACGCGCCAGATGCAGCGTGTCCATGACTTCGCCGTAGACGTCGAGCTGGAACTGCTTCGATGCCGCATTGCCCAGGCGCACCGGCGCCGCGCCGTTATAGCCGGGCAGCCAGGGTAGTTCATATTCGTCAAGCCGCCGCTCACCCGTGACGCTGTAGAGCATCTGCAGATCTTCAGGACAGCCCGCCACGGCCTGCAGCAGCCATTCGCGCCAGGCAACGGCCTCTTCCTTGTAGCCCGCCAGGAGCAGCGCATTCAGGGTGAACGTGGCGTCGCGTATCCAGC
The DNA here is from genome assembly GCA_963768535.1 of uncultured beta proteobacterium. GTDB lineage: Bacteria > Pseudomonadota > Gammaproteobacteria > Burkholderiales > Casimicrobiaceae > CAIWHR01. Next base: position 6,045 of record CAVYID010000008.1, read on the forward strand.
AGTAGCGGTAGTCCCAGTTGCGCACCCCGCCCGGCTTCTCCGGCAGCGAGGTCGTGGGCGCTGCAACCAGGCCTCCGGTAGGCGCGTAGATGAGCGCCTTCAGCGTGATCAGCGAACGCATCACCGCTTCGCGCCAGGCCCCTTCGTAGCCGCAGCGCCTGGACCATTTGCGCCACGCCTTCTCGCATTCCTTCAGCGTCTGTTCCGCGTCGAGGGGTTCCTGTGTTGGCGCGTGCGAAGCACGGTAATTGAGCGAAAAGTGCACGCGCTCGCCCTTGCTCACATCGAACTCGGCCACGGTTTTCATGTTTTCGCCAAGGACGTCGACCGGCGTGTGCAGCTCGAGTGTATCTGGCCCCGCGGTCAGCAGCAGCGTGTCATCGGGCTTCCGGACCCACGGCACGATTGAGCCGTAGTCGAAGCGGACGATGAGCTCCATACGCATCGCCACCCGGCCGCGCAGGCCCTCGACGATGCGCAGCACGTCCCAGCGCTCGTTCGACAGCGGCATGCAGTCGATGACGCGCACCGCGCCTTCGTCGGTCTCGAATTCGGTTTCCAGTATCAGCGTCCCGTCGCGGTAACGCCGCCGGGTGGCGCGCGGCTCCCCGGCCGGTGCGAGCAGCCAGCGCCCGTGCTCCGGTTCTCCCAGTAAAGCCGCGAAACACGCGCGCGAATCGAAGCACGGAATGCACAGCCAGTCGATCGAGCCGTCGCGCCCAACCAGCGCTGCGGTGTGCAGGTCGCCGATCAGCGCGTAGTCTTCAATCGGAAGTGCCATCGGCAGGCTCCGGGTTGCACCACAGGCCGTCGGCCGCGATCAGCGCGTCGGCATCCCGCGGCCCCCAGCTGCCGCGCGCGTAGGGCTGGACCCGGCGGTGGTCCGCCAGCACCGGGTCGATCGCCGCCCAAGCGGCTTCCAGCGCATCGTCGGTCGTGAACAGCGCATCGTTGCCGGCCATGGCGTCGCCCAGAAGGCGCTCGTACGGGGCCAACTCGTCCGGCCATTCATCGAGCAGGTACAGCTCGCGCTGGTCGCCGAGGAAGTCCTTTCCCGGGCGCTTGACGCGCGCGGCAAGCGCCACGGCGGAGGTCGGGGAGAGCCGGAAGCGCAGGTAGTTGGCCCGGTGGGTCAGCGGCGCCGAGTCCTCGAACAGCCGCTGCGGCGGCGGCTTGAGCTGGACGATCACCTCGGCGACAGTGCTCGCCAGATGCTTCCCGGAGCGCAGGTACCACGGCACGTCCGCCCAGCGCCAGGAGTCGATGAACATCCGCAGTGCGCAGAAGGTCTCGACATCGGAATCCTTGGCGACCCCCGGCTCCCGGCGATAGCCCGCGTACTGGCCGCGCACCACGTCCTCGGGCACGAGCGGGCGTATCGCCTGCAGCACGTCCACCGTCTCGCCATGCACAGCGCCGAAGCCGCGGTAGGTCGGCGGCTCCATCGCCAGCAGCGCGACGATCTGCAACAGATGGTTCTGGATCACGTCGCGCAGGCAGCCGACGGATTCGTAAAAGGCGCCGCGGCCCTCGACGCCGAAGGCCTCGGCCAGCGTGATCTGGACGCTGGCCACGTAGTTGCGGTTCCAGATCGGTTCCAGGAACGAATTGGCGAAGCGGAAGTACAGGATGTTCATGATCGCTTCCTTGCCCAGGAAGTGATCGATGCGGAAGATCGCGTCCTCCGGAAACACCGATTTGGCGATCTGGTTGAGCTTGCGCGCCGAGGCGAGATCGCGCCCGAAGGGCTTTTCGACGATCAGGCGCGCCTCGTCGGCGAGTCCGGCGGCGCCGAGCCCGTCGATGACGGTGCCGAACAGCGCAGGCGGGATGGCGAGGTAGTGGGCCGGGCGGGCGGCGTCCCCCAGCGCCTTCTTCAGCGCCTTGAACGTGCGCCCGTCCTTGTAGTTGCCGCTGACGTACCGGAGGCGGGACAGCAGCCGGTCGAGCGCGTCGCGGTCGTCGATGCCACCGGCCTCGCGGATGCTCTCGGTGGCATGCTTGCGCAGCTGCGCCACGGTCCACTTCGACGAAGCCACGCCGATCACCGGCACGTCGAGGACGCCCCGCCTGGCCATCCCATAGAGTGCGGGAAAGATCTTCTTGTGCACGAGGTCGCCCGACGCGCCGAAAAGCACCAGCGCGTCGGATCGTGGCGTATCGAAGCCACCCATCTTCATCCCGGCATCCTCCGTTCCCGCTTTCGGCGACGTTCGCCATGGGGACGCCATTTCCACGCAAGCGCCGTGCCCGGCTGGGCCGAAGCCGCGCGGTTGCCGAATTCGTCCGTCGTGGAACTTTCCTCAGCCGACGCGGTGATCCCGGGTTCGCTGCCGCAGGACCGGTTCGTCGCGCCCGGCGGGCAGCTCGCGGTTCAGGCGCGCGATTCCGGTGTCCGGCAACGCGGCGGTGCGCAGGCGGCGCACGCCGACCCCGATCGGCCATTGCGGATTGTCGAGGTCGAGTCGCGGCAACGGGCCACGCACGTCGCGCCGCGCCGCGTAGTAGGCTTGCCGTGTCCCGACGTCGCGCCAGTACCCGAGCTCCTCATGGGGCTTGGCGCCCGGGACCGCGTTGGTCGAGAAATCGTAGGCGAACGCACGGCAGCGACCGGGCAGTCGAGGCAGGATGTCATGGCCGAAATCGGTGCCTCCACGACGGCTCGCGTCCTCGAGCATTTCGATGAGCGTGTGCGGCCGGAACAGGTAGTTTCCCATCGACGCATAAGCCCGCGCCGGATCTGTCGGCATCGCGACCGCGCGTTCCGGCTTCTCCTGGAACTCGAGCAGCTCGCCCGCCGCGCCGGTTCGCAGGATGCCGAAGGCGGACGACTCGCCGAGCGGGACCGGGATTGCCGCGACGGTGACGTCCGCGTCGTGCCGCCGGTGAAAATGCACCATCTGTCGGACATCCATGCGGTAGACGTGGTCGGCGGCGAACACCGCGACGATGTCGGGCCGGTGCCGACGGACAAGATCGAGATTCTGATAGACCGCGTCGGCGGTGCCCGCGAAGGAACCACTGCCGTGGGTGTGCTGCGCGAGCACCACAGAAATGAGCGGATCCTCGCTTCTCGCCCAGTCGGCCCACACCTCGTCGATATGCGTGATCAGTGTTCGCGGCTTGTACTGCGCGAGCACGTAGATTGGCGCAATCCCCGAGTGCACGAGATTGCTCAGCACGAAGTCCACGATCCGGCATTCCCGCGAGAACGGCAGCGCCGGTTTCGCCTCGTCTGCGGTCAGGGGATGGAGCCGCGTGCCTTTTCCTCCGGCAAGCACGAACCCCAGGACGTTGGCATCTGCTGTCATTGGCTGGTACCTCCGGTTGGCGGCGCGCCTGGACGCAGGGACGGTCGAGGCATGCCAGCCGCGGCCCCGCGTACCTGCCACTGCGGGAATTTGCGCTCCGACGGCAGCGCCTTCCGCTGTGGCAGGTCAATCGCGGGCTCGCGGTCCAATCCCGGGCTTCTCTCCGTCGAACGGGGAGCAGACGGGAAGCTCCTACGGATTAAGGTAACGACAGTGATGCCAATCCGCCATTGGCGAAACAGGCCAATCCCGACTACCTGGAAGCCGGTATAAATCCGGGCCGGTCGGCGCGCGCGACAAGCCAACGGCGACGCTCGGGAGGCCGCGGGATGCGGGGCGCGCGGGCGCATCGATGCCCCGCCCAACGCACGACGCGTGCGCGGTATCGGCGCCTCAGAGCGAGGTCAGGCCCTCGCGAAGGGCGAACCGCGTCAGCTCGGCCACCGAGTGCAGATCGAGCTTGCGCATGATGTTGCGGCGATGGGCCTCGACCGTCGCGGGGGATATGAACAATCGCTCGGCAATTTCGGCCGAGCGATGGCCTTCGGCGATCAGCTGCAGCACCTCGCGCTCGCGCCGTCCCAGCGGCCTGGGTCCGGCTGCCCCGCGGCGGGTCTCCCTGACGCCCTCCACCACGGCGCCGGCCAGTTCGGGCGAAAGGTAGCAGCCGCCGCCCGCCACGGTGCGGATGGCCGCCACCAGCTCGTGCCCGGCCGCACTTTTGGTCAAGTAGCCCGCCGCACCACCGTTGAGCATCTCGAGCACGTAGCGCTTGTCAGTGTGTGCGGACAGCGCGAGTATCTTCACCGCGGGATGCATGGCGCGGATGCGCGCGGCGGCCTCGATCCCGTTGGATTCGGGCATCGCGACGTCCAGCACCACGACGTCGGGTCGCATTTCGCGGACCTGCTTGAACGCATCGCGCCCGTCAGCCGCTTCGCCGACGATCACGATGTCGCGCTCCCGCTCGAGCACCGCCCGCAGCGCCTCGCGCACCAGCCGGTGATCGTCGGCGAGGACGACGCGGATGCTGCCCGGAGGGCCTTCGTGCCACGCACTCCCGGATTCACGCCCGGGGCCGCCTGGCGCGCTCACCGGTGCACCCTTGACGCTGCGCGCCGTCCCTCCGGGAGGGAGCAATTCGCGCTCGTGACGGCCCTCGCGCTCATAGCGGCGCCGGGTCGGGCTCGCCGGGTCGCGTCAGCGGCACCGTGAGCGTCGCGACCGTGCCGTCGCCGGGAATCGAGTCGATCGCCAGCGTCCCGCCAACGAAGCCGATCCGCTCGCGTACGCTGACGAGCCCGAATCGCTCCTTCGGTCCGGGCTTCGCAAGCAGCGCCTGATCGAACCCAACGCCGGCGTCGGTGACGCATACGCCGAGCGTTTCGGCATCGCGGAAAACCGACACCTGGGCGACGTCCACCCTGGCGTGCTTGGCGACGTTCGCGAGCAACTCGCGCGCGCAGCGAAACAGGACCGAACGCACGGTCTCGTCGAGCGGGGCGCCCCGGACGTCCCCCGACACGCTGACGTCGACGGCGATGCCGTAGGTGCGCTGCGTCTCCTCGGCCAGCCATTCCAGCGCCGGCGCGAGCCCGAGGTCGAACAGCACCGGAGGGCTGATCCGGAACATGAGCGAGCGCGCGGCACGCTCCGCCTTGCTCACCAGGTCGGCCAGCAGCCGGGCGCGCGCTGCGGCGCTGCCCGGCTGGGGCCGCTTGGCCAGGTGCATGCCCGCGGCCGCGAGCGGCTGGCACAGCTCGTCGTGCAGGTCGCCCGCGATCGCGCGGCGCTCGCGCTCCTCGGTGATGGCGAGCTTGAACAGCTCCGCGCGCAGGGCCCGGACCCGCAGGTCGATCTGGTGCTCGAGCGACGCCGCAAGCGCGGAGCGCGCCGCGATCTCCGCATCGGCCTTGCGCCGGATTTCGGTGATGTCGATGAACGTGACGATCACGCCGTCGATGCCGCCGCCGCTCGCCCGATAGGGCAGCGTGCGGCGGACGTACCATTTCTGCGCCTGCGAACAGACCTCGGCTTCCACCGGCGCCTGCCGTTCGATCGCCTGCCGCGCGCTGTCGAGCATGGACGCGTCGGACAGCGTCGAGGCGAACGCGGCGATCGGGCGGCCGACGTCGGAGGCGACGAGATCGAACAGTGTACGGGCGGCGGGCGAAAACCATTTGAGCCGGAATTCGCGATCCAGGCACAGCGTCGCGATCTCGTTGCTCTCGAGCAGGTTGCGCAGGTCGCTGTTGGCTGCCTCGAGCTCTACGAGCTTGTCCTGCAGCTCCTGGTTGACGGTGTTCATCTCCTCGTTCAGCGACTGCAGCTCTTCCTTCGAGCTCTCCAGCTCCTCGTTGGCGGATTGCAGCTCCTCGTTGACCGCCCCCACTTCCTCGTTCGCCGTCGTCAGCTCCTCGACCGTGACCTGCATCCGCTCGATGGTGCTGGTCAGGTCTTCCCTGGTCGCCCACAGCTCTTCCTCCAGGCGCTTGACGAGGCGGGCCGCGGCCACGCGCCGGTCGACCACGGCCGGGGCCAAAGCGCTCGCGTCCTCGAACACGACCAGCAGCAGCCCGCGCGCGTTGCCGGCGCGCCCGAGCGGCGCGACGGTCAGCTTGACCGGAGCGTAGGCCCCGTCGCGCCGCACCTGCGCGTCGTCGGCGACCACCGAGGAGGCGGTCGCTTCGGCGGCACGGATCGTGCGCCGCAGGCGCGAACGCAGTCCCTCGCGGGCCAGCAGCAGCAGGTCTCGCGTCGGTCCACCTCTGGGTTGCGCCAGGAAGCGATCCGTCGGTCCGCAGAAGTACAGCGCGTCGAACTGGTGATTGGTCAGCACCGCGGCCGGTGCAAACCGATCCACGATCACCCGCTGCACCAGCGTCACGTGATCGGCCGCCGCGAGCGCCGGAGGCGGCGTCGCGTCGGCGCCGGTGGTGACGGCGCGCATGCCGCCGGTCGCCGGCAGCGCGAGGGGCTCCCGGCGCACCGCGCCCGTGCGCCGGAAGATGCGCCACCGGCGGGAGACCGGCGTGAACAGGTCGTCATGCCTGCCCAGGGTTTCGGCGGGACCCAGCAACAGGCAGCCCCGGGGGCGCAGTGCGAAATGCAGAAGCGCAACGATGCTCGCCTGCGTCTCGCGTTCGAGATAGATCAGCAGATTGCGGCAGGTCACCACGTCCATTCGTGAATACGGGGGATCGCCGAGCAGGTTGTGCGCGGCAAACACGATCGACTCGCGCAGCTCGTTGCGCACATGGTAGTGGTGGTCGTCCGCGATCTCGACGAAGAACCGACGCAGCCGCTCCGCGGACAGTTGGGCGGCAATCCCCGCCGGGTAGATGCCGGCCCGGGCGAAGGCCAGCGCGTCGTCGTTGGTGTCGGTCGCGAAGATCTGCAGGGGGCAGCGCTTGCCGGCCTGCGCCAGGCGCTCCGTGAGCAGCATGGCCAGCGTGTAGGCTTCCTCCCGGTGGCGGTCCCGGCAATCCACGCCCGTATCGGCTCGCCAGCGGCCTTGGCTTCGACCAGCGGCGCGAGCACCTGCGCGTCGAGCGCATCCCACGCCGGAGGATCGCGAAAGAACTCGGTCACGCCGATCAGCAGGTCCCGGAATAGCGCGTCGGCCTCCGGCGGCTCCGCCGCGAGCACGCCGGCGTACTCCGCAGCATCCTCGATGCCGCGCAGGCCCATGCGGCGCAGAATGCGCCGCTGCACCGTCGTGCGCTTGTAGCCGGCAAAACCGAAACGGTGGCTCGCGTTCAGCGCCTGCATGATCCGATCGAAGCCGGCTGCCTCGCCGGCCCGCCGGCCACCGAACAGGCGCTCGCCCGCGGCGTAGGGGTGACGGGCGTAGTTGACCAGCACCTCGGGCATGTCCGGTACCGGCAGGACCGCGCTCACCAGGCCGGTGGCGATGGCGCTCCTCGGCATGCCGTCGAACTGCGCAGTTTCAGGCTGCTGCGCAAGCACCAGACCGCCTTCGCGCACGATCGAGCGGAAGCCCACTGCCCCGTCCGCACCATTCCCGGACAGGATGATGCCGATCGCTCGCTCATGCTGATCGTCGCCGAGCGAGCGGAAGAAGCGGTCGATCGGCAGACGCGCGCTGCGCCGCGCGTCGGGCGGCGCCAGGTGCAGCTTGCCGTGCCGGATCAGGATATCCTGGCCCGGGGGATTGGTGTAGACGTGGTCGGGCTCGACCCGGACGCCCTCCGCGGCCTGCGCCACCGGCATCGCGCTGATCTTTCCGAGCAACTCCGCGGCGAGGCTCTCGCGTGTCGGGTCAAGGTGCTGGATGACCACGAAGGCCAGGCCGCTGTCGGGGGGGATCGCGCGCAGCAGCTCGCGGATCGCGTCAAATCCGCCCGCCGAGGCCCCGATGCCGACGATGCACGGTCCCATGGCCGGCCCGTTCGCCCGGGTGGAGCCGGACGCCGCCCTTGCGGCAGCGGTGCCACGCGCCGCACGCGGCGCGGGCTTGCGCGGTGGCGACGCGGCCTTGCCTTTACGGGACGTCATTCTCCGTACCCCGGAATGCGCGCATGCGCCCGCAGAAACGTGGAATGAGGCGGGAAGCTCACTGTAGCCTCCCGGCAGAGTCCTGTCCAACCTTGGCTGCGGTGTACGGGACCGCAGGCTGCCGGGAGCGTCGTTTCGCGTGGCCTCCGTCCGCGGCACCCGGGGCTTCGATTCCGCTTCATGGCAGCAGCATCGCGGTGGCACGAATGAGATGCGTGGCCGGATCGGGGTACACGCCGAACCACACCAGCAGCACCGCCAGCGCGCCGAGCACGACATTCCCGGCGATCGCCGGCCCGCCGCGGGCGGGCGCGGCCGACCGCACCGGCATCCCGGAAGTGGCGAACAGCGTCGAGATCACGCGCAGGTAATAGAACAGCCCGAGCACGCTCCCCGCCACCAGCGCCGCGACCAGCGGCCAGCGTGCAGCGTCGACCCCGGCGGCGACAGACGTAGAACTTGGCGACGAAGCCGACGGTCAGCGGAATGCCCGCGAGCGAGAGGAGCATTCGCGGCGAGCGCGGCGGCGAGCCATGGCGCGCGCCAGAACAGCCCGTGATAGTCGTCGAGGCGGGCGACATCCGCCCGCGGGTCGCGCGCCGACATCCGCGCAATCACGGCGAACGCGCCGAGCGTCGCAATCGTGTATGCGCCAAGATAGTAGCCGGCGGCCTCGCGCCCGAACGCGCCGCCGGCCACGAACGCCACCAGCAGATAGCCCAGATGCGCGATCGACGAGTAGGCGAGGATGCGCTTGAGATTGTCCTGCAGCAGCGCGAGCAGGTTGCCGCCCAGGATCGAGGCGACGGCGAGCGCGGCGATGCCGGCAACGACCGCCGGGTGCGCGTACGCCTGCGCCTGCGTCAGAAAGCGCAGCAGCGCAGCAGCGACGGCGACCTTGGACACGGTGGCGAGAAAGCCCGCGACCGGCGCCGGCGCGCCTTCGTACACGTCGGGCGCCCACAGATGGAACGGAACGAGCGAGAGCTTGAAGCCCAGTCCCGCGACCAGAAACATGATGCCCGCCGCCAGCAGCGGCGACGGGGCGGATGCGGTGCCGGCACGGCCCACGCCGCCATAGCCGAGCGCGCCGGTCGCGAAATAGACCAGCGCGACCCCGAACACCAGCAGCGCCGACGCCATCCCGGACAGCACCAGGTACTTGATCGCCGCTTCGAGCGCAGTGCGCTGCGCGATCGGGTAGGCGACCAGCACGAACAGGCTCACGCTCAGCAGCTCCACCCCCAGGAACAGGGCCGCGAAGTGGACGCCGGCGGCGAGCACCGCAGCACCCAGCGTCGCGATGAGGATCAGCACGTACAGCTCGTCACGCCGGCCGCCGCGCGCGTCCAGATAGCCGTAGGCGATCAGCGTAACCGCCAGCGCGGCGGCGCACAGCAGGCCGGTATAGAACAGCGCATAGCCGTCGACCATGAGCAGCGCGGTGACGCGGTGCGGGGCCACCGTCGCGGCGAGCGGGAGTGTGGCCAGGCTGAGGACAGCCCGACGCCGGTGATGCCGGCCGCGAGCGCGTGCCGGCGCCGGAACGCTGCCTGCAGCAGCACGATGACGATCGTGGCCGCCAGCGTTGACAGCGGCAGCAGCGCGATCAGGTCGGCGCGGCTCATGGCGGCGCACCGGCGGCGGGCAGCGGCGACCGGGCCAGCGTCGGCGGCGGCAGCCGGCGTGAGGCGGCCGGCGACGAGGCGCGCGACGCCGTCTGCGGCAGGCTCGAAACGGTCGCCGCCGATTGGCGCAGCACGACCTGCGGCGCGAGGCCGAGCCAGGCGATGGCGACGGCCAGCGGCACCAGGATCGCAGTCTCGCGCCGGCTGGCGTCGGGCAGGCGCCAATCGTGGACGTTCTCGCCGTGGAAAGCGCGCTGGACCAGTCGCAGCGCGTAGGCCGCCGAGGCGACCAGCCCGCCCGTGGCGACGATGGCCAGCGGCGCGTTGCTGCGGTAGGTGCCCAGCAGCACCAGGAACTCGCCGACGAAGTTGGCCAGCCCCGGCAGGCCGAGCGAGGCCATGGCGAGGAACAGGCCCAGCGCGGAGAGCCGCGGCATCGTCGCCCACAGCCCGCCCATGCGCGACAGCGCGCGGCTGTGCAGGCGCTGCCTGCAGCGCGCCGACCAGCACGAACAGCGCCCCGGTGGTGAGGCCGTGGGCGAGCATCTGCATCGACCGCGCCTTTCAGCGCCGGCGCGTTCCACGCGAAGATGCCCAGCAGCACGAAGCCGAGGTGGCTCACGCTGGTGTAGGCGACCAGGCGCTTGAGGTCCTCCTGCGCGAACGCCAGCAGGGCGCCGTAGAGGATGCCGAGCACGCCCAGGGCCATCGCGACGGGGGCGAAGCGCATGCGCGGCGTCCGGGAACAGCGGCAGGACGAAGCGCAGCAGCCCGTAGGCGCCGGTCTTCAGCAGCACCCCGGCCAGGATCACGCTGCCCGCCGTGGGCGCCTCGGTGTGCGCGTCGGGCAGCCAGCTGTGCAGCGGCACCACCGGCAGCTTGACCGCGAACGCGACGAAGAAGCCGAGCATCAGCCAGGAGCCGGTTGCCGGCGCGAACGAGCGCTCCGAGCAGCGCGAAGTAGTCGAAGCTCGATGGCGCCGGTCGCCCGTCGCGTGCAGCAGCGCCAGCGCCGACGATCGACACCAGCATCAGCAGCCCGCCGCCCTGCGTGAACAGGAAGAACTTGATCGCCGCGCGGCGTGCGCTGCTCGTGCCCCCAGATGGCGATCAGGAAGTACATCGGCACCAGCATCAGCTCCCAGAGGAAGAAGAACAGGAACAGGTCGAGTGCCAGGAACACGCCGATCGCGCCGGCGAGCGACCACAGCAGGTTGAAGTGGAAGAACCCCACCCGGTCGTCGGATCTCGGCTCCAGGAGCACGCGACGCCGCGAGCCCCAGCAGCAAGCGTGAGCAGCACCAGCAGCAGGCTCAGGCCGTCGATCGCGAGGTGAAAGCCGATGCCGAAGCGCGGGATCCAGGGGCGCGCTGAGAGTCGGCGATCCAGGCCGCCCGGTTCGCCGGCCGCGGCGCCGGCGCAGCCGCCACAGCCAGAGCGCGAGCACGAGGTCGGCCACCATCGCCGCCAGCGCGACGCCCCGTCGCCAGAAGCGCTGCGCCGCGACGCTCCGCCAGCCAGGCGAGCAGCCCGCCGAGCAGCGGGATCACGATCAGCCAGGCCAGGATCATCAGCCAGACCCCGATGGCGATGAGGATCACCGCGCCCGCCGCCACGCCGGCGGCGTACCGGCGGAGCTGCCCGTTCTCGGTCCCGCTCGCCGCCTGGTGCGCCGGCGCGCACAGTGCCGGCGACGCCGGCGTAGAAGCGGTCGACGAGTCGGTCGCGGTTCGCGCGCGCGAGCGCGGCGCAGGGCCGCACCAGCACGCGCTCGTAGAGCCCGTCGAAGCCCCAGCCGGCGTCCCACCAGCGCCGGCGAGCACGCGACCGGGCGCCGACGCGTGCGAGCGCGTCCACGAGCCGCTCGGTGTCGCAGGAACAGCACATACGCCGCGCCGATGCCGCCCAGCGAGGCCGCCATCCGCGAGCAGCAGCAGCACGAGCTCCGCGCCGGCCCGCCGCCAGATCGGCAGCGCCCGACGCCAGCACCGGCTGCAGGAAGGTCGAGAACAGCGTCACGTGCCCGAGCAGGCGCGGCGTTTCCACGAAGCCCGCGACCAGCGCGAGAGCGGCCAGCACCACAGCGGAATCCTGACCGCAAGCCCCGCGTGCCCGCCGGCGCCTCGGTGACGGCGGCGCCGAAGAAGACGCGGAAGATCAGCGCGGAACGTGTACAGCGCGGTGAGCAGCGCCCGATCCAGCCGGCCAGCCCAGAGCCAGGCGCCGCCCTGCGGCGACGCCCAGCTCTGCCGCCAGGATCGCGTCCTTGCTGTAGAAGCCGGCGGTCACCAGCGGCAGCGCCGCAGCGCAGCGCCACCGATCAGGAACGTCGCAGAAGCGCGAGCGGCAGCTGCCGCCGCAGCCCGCCCATCCGGAAGATGTCGCTGCTCGCCGTCCAGCGCATGGATCACCACGCCGGCGGCGAGGAACAGCAGCGCCTTGAAGCAGGCGTGGGTCACGAAGTGGAACATCGCCGCCGGCCAGGCGCCCACGCCCAGCGCCAGGAACATGTAGCCGATCTGGCTGATCGTCGAGTACGCCAGCACGCGCTTGATGTCGCGTCTGGACCAGCGCGCTGAACCCGGCGAGCAGCAGCGTCAGCGCGCCGATCACCGCCACGGCGAGCTGCACGCGGCGCCAGCGCGTACAGCGGCGTGCAGTCCGCGCGATCAGGTAGACGCCGGCGGTGACCATCGTCGCCGCATGGATCAGCGCGCTCACCGGCGTGGGACCGGCCATCGCGTCGGGCAGCCAGGTCTGCAGCGGCAGCTGCGCCGACTTGCCCAGCGCGCCGCCGAGCAGCAGCGCCGCCGCGGCGACCGCCAGCGTCGCCGCCGACCGGCCACTGCGCGCCGGCCGCGCCGAGCAGCCGCCTGGATGTCGAGCGTGCCGAACGCGGTGAACAGCAGGAACAGCCCGACCAGCCATCACCGCATCGCCGACGCGCGTGACGATGAACGCCTTGCGCGCCGCGCGCCGTTGGCGGGATCGCGGTACCAGAAGCCGATCAGCAGGTAGCTGCACAGGCCCACCGCCTTCCCAGCCGAGAACAGCAGCAGCAGGTCGCCGGCCAGCACCAGCACCAGCATCGACGGCGACGAACAGGTTCATGTAGCAGAAGAAGCGGTTGTAGCCCTCCTCCGCGCGCCATGAACTCGGTCGAGTAGAGGATGGATCAGGAAGCCGACGCCGGTGACGACCACCATCATCAGCAGCGACAGCGGATCGAGATAGAGCGACATGCCGGGAGACGAAGCCGCCGACGTCGATCCAGCGCCACAGCGGCTGCGACGTACGCATCGCCCGGCGGCGGGTGCAGCACGAACGACGCCGCCGAGCGCCAGCGCGATCAGCCGCGGACAGCCGCCACCGCGCCCGCGCCGATCCAGCGCGAATGGCCCGCGTCGGCAGCCGTCCCGCCGCTGCGCGCCAGCAGCAGCGAAGCCGAGCAGCGGCAGACCGGGCACCAGCCAGAGCAGTCCGAGCAGCCTGAGCATGTCAGCCTCGCATCTCGCTCAAGCGCGTCGGCATCGAGCGTGCCGAAGCGCCGGTGCAGCAGCAGCAGCAGGCCCAGACCGACCGAGACCTCGGCCGCGGCCAGCGTCAGCACCAGGATGAACATGACCTGCCCATCGGCCTGCGCCCCAGCGCGCGCCGGCCGCCACGAAGGCCAGCCCGGCGGCGTTGAGCATGATCTCGAGCGACATCAGGATGAAGATCACGTTGCGGCGGACCAGCACGCCCGCCAGGCCGATCGCGAACAGCACGGCGGCGAGCCCCATGGCCCCAGTCGAGACGGCGGCTGCGGTCACGTCGATGCCTCCCCGTCTGTCGCGCGCCGGCCCAGGTGATACGCGCCGACCAGCCCGGCCAGCAGCAGCATCGAGGCGAGCTCCACCGCCAGCAGGTAGGGGCCGAACAGCAGCGCGCCCACCACGCGCGGCCCGAGTCGGCCGCACGCTGCTGGCGTAGCCCGGCGCGAGCCCGCCGAGCAGAGGCCACCATCTCGCCCAGCAGAGCCAGCGACAGCAGCGCCGGGCCGACCCACATCCCGGGTGCGAGCCAGCGCGCGCTCCTGCGCCGACCGCCGCCGCGCCCAGGTTCAGCATCATCACCACGAACACGAACAGCACCATGATCGCCCCGGCGTAGATGATCACCTCCAGCGCCGCGGCGAACGGCGCGCCCAGCGTATAGAAACCACCGCCACCGCCAGCAGCGACACGATCAGGTACAGCAGCGCGTGGACCGCGTCGAGCCGCGTGACGGCGAGCAGCGTCGCCGGCGATCGCCACTGCCGAGGCCACCACAGAATGCGATTTGCATGCAGCGTCCTCCGCTCACGGCAGCAGGTCGCGCACGTCGACCGGCGGGCGCTCGTTCTCGGCCTCGCCCTTGTCCTTGCCGCCGATGGCGAGCCCCGCGACGCGGTAGAAATTGTAGTCCGGGATACTTGCCCGGTCCGTCGATCAGCAGGTCCTCCTTCTCGTAGACCAGATTCTGGCGCTCGTACTCGCCCATCTCGAAGTCCGGCGTGAGCTGGATCGCGTAGGTCGGGCAGGCCTCCTCGCAGAAGCCGCAGAAGATGCAGCGCGAGAAGTTGATGCGGAAGAACTCCGGATAGCGCCGGCCGTGCTCGTCCTCGGTCGCCTGCAGCGCGATGCAGTCCACCGGGCAGGCCACCGCGCACAGGTAGCAGGCCACGCAGCGCTCCTCGCCGTCGGGGTCGCGGGTGAGCACGATGCGCCCGCGCCAGCGCGGCGGGATGCGTCGGCTTCTCCTCCGGGTACTGGATCGTCGCGCGGCGGCGGAAGCTGTGCCGGCGCACGTACTGCCACATGGTGTGCGAGCGCGTTGAGGATGTTCAGCATCGTGGCCTACCTCCTGTCACAGTCAGCGCGCGCGCCAGCACGACACGCGCCGGTCACCAGCAGGTTGAGCAGCGCAGCGGCAGCATGACCTTCCAGCCGAAGGCCATCAGCTGGTCGTAGCGCGGCCGCGGCAGCGCGGCGCGCAGCAGCACGAAGAAGCCGACGAAGACACGCCGGTCTTGAGCAGAACCAGACGAGCGGCGGCAGCACCGGGCCGAGCCAGCCGCCGAAGAACAGCGTGACGATCAGCGCCGAGACCAGCATGATGCCGACGATACTCGCCGACGAAGAACAGGCCGAACTTCATGCCCGAGTACTCGGTGTGGATAGCCGGCGACGAGCTCGCTCTCGGCCTCGGGCAGGTCGAACGGCAGGCGGTGGGTCTCGGCGATGCCGGCGATGAGGAAGGTCACGAAGCCGAGGAACTGCGGCACGACGAACCACAGGCCGCGCTGCGCCTCGACGATGTCGCGCAGGTTGAAGCTGCCGGCCAGCATCACCACGCCCATCAGCGACAGGCCCATGAACACCTCGTAGCTGAGCATCTGCGCCGCGGCGCGCAGCGCGCCCAGCAGCGCGTACTTGTTGTTCGACGCCCAGCCGCCCAGCACCACGCTGTAGACGCCCAGCGACGACATCGCGAGGAAGAACAGCAGGCCGATGTTCGAGATCGACCACGCCGATGCCCGGCGCGAACGGGACGACCGCGAAGGCAGCAGCACGGCGAGCGACGATGATGGCCGGCGCGAGCACGAACACGCGGCCGGTCGGCGAACGGCGGGATCCAGTCCTCCTTGGTGAGGATCTTGATCATGTCGGCAGCGACCTGCAGCGAGCCGAACGGGCCGACCCGGTTGGGGCCGTAGCGGTCCTGCCACAGCGCCAGCAGGCGCCGCTCGAACCAGATCAGCGCCGGCGGCCCAGGCGAGCAGCGACCGCCAGCAGCCCGAACACGTTCGCCAGCGCCGCCGCGGTCGGGCTCATGTTCCTTCCTCCCGTGCGGCGCTGCCGGCGGCAGCGCTCGCAGCTCGACCCCAATCGGGCAGCGCCAGCCACGGCGTGCCCGGCAGGCCGACCGGAACCAGCGCGGTGCCCGGCGGCGACGCTTCCATCGACCTGCACCGGCAGGCGGCAGCTGCCCGACCGCGTGCGCAGCTCGGCCTGGCCCGTCGTCGACGAGGTCGAGACGCCGCGCATCGTCCGGACCGATCAGCACCGCCGGATTCGCCCGCCCGCTCGGCCACCGCCGGCGCGCGCATGCTCTGCTCGTCGCTGCCGAAGACCAGCGGTCGCGCAATCAGCAGCAGCGCGTCGGCGCCGTCCCGCGAACGGCGCGGGAATGGCGCTGCGATATTCCCCCGCCGCGTGCGCGGCGGGCTCGAACAGGCGCTTTCCCGCGGGCCCGCCGCGCAGCGGACCGGGAACCTCCTGCTGGAACTTGTTGACGGCCTGGCACGAGTTCCAGCCCGGCGCCCGGAAGTGGGTGATCAGCGCGGCCGGCGGCTCGCCCGAGGAGCCCTCCATCGAGAACGCGAGCGCCGAGTCGGGATCCGCGTGCGGCCGGGGCTCGTGGATGCTGACCGCGGCGTGCATCGCGGTGCGCCCGCTGTAGCGCAGCGGCTGGCGCGGAATCTTCTGCCCGCGGGCGCGGAACGATGCGGCGCGGCGCGGCGTCGACGATCGGATGCAGCCGCGGATGCGCGGCAGCGCAGGCCGCCGTGACGGCGTCGAGAGCCGGCCACGGATTGCGCCCGTCGGTGGCGCCCGCCGCGGCAATTTCGCCGATCCATGCCCAGCTGTCGCGCACCGGCGCGTCGACGAGAGCGCGGAAGTAGCGCTGGGCGCGGCCCTCGCTGCTGACCAGCGTGCCGCTGCCCTCGGCGAACGTCGCCGCGGGCAGCGCGACGTCCGCGCGCTGCGCCGTCGCGTGCAGCGTATGATCGAGCACGACCACCTGCGCGGCGTCGAGCAGCGCCTCGACCGCCGCGCGCGGCGCGCGGCGGAACAGGTCGTTCTCGAGCACGACGAGGGTGCGGGTGCGCCCGTCGCGCACGCGGGCGAAGGCCTCGGACAGGGGCAGCCCGCCGAGCAGCGCCACGCCCATGCTGTCGCACTCGGGCGCCACCAGGCACAGCGCGGCCGGCTTGCCCATCCGGTGCAGCGCCAGCGCCACGTTGGCGGCGGCGTCCAGGACCGCCTCGCTTGCCGCAGCCCGATCCCGACACGACCAGCGGCCGCTGCGCGCCGCGCAGCGCCGCGGCCGCCGTCCGGACCAGCGCCATGACGTCCGGGGCGAGGCCCGCCGGATCCGGCGCGGCCGCGTCGAGCGCGTGCGCCAGCGCGAAGCCGAAACGGGCCAGATCGTCGGGCGGCGCCGTGGCAGCGCCCGGTCGCGATGTCGTCGATGCCGGTTCCCGCAGGGGTGGCGAGAAAGAGCGGGCTCGCGGCCTCCTGCTGCCGCCGTGCGTACCGCGGCATCGTTCCAGCGCGGTATGCCGACAGCGTCGGCGTGCTTCAAGGCGCCGTTGCGCACCGTCTGCCGCAGCGCCAGCGCGAGCCGCGGCGCGGTGGCGAACACGTCCTCGCCGAGCACGACCACCGCGTCGCAGTCCTCGACGTCGCGCAACGACGGCGTGCGCAGCGGCAGCGCTGGCCAGCATGTCCGACATCCTCGACGCCAGGACGCGCGTCGGCGTCCGGCACGCCCTGCACGAAGCGCTCGGCGCCGACCAGCTCGCGCAGCGCGAAGTTGGACTCCAGCGATGCGCGCGGCGAGCCGATGCCCAGCACGCCGTCGCGGTCGCGCAGCCGGTCGGCGACGGCGCCCAGCCGCCGTCGCCGCGTCGACAGGGCGCGGCGGGCGCGCGAACGCCGGGTCCCGCAGCAGCGCCGCGCGCAGCCGCTGGCCGCCGTTGACGAAGTCGTAGCCGAAGCGGCCACGGTCGCACAGGAAGTAGCCGTTCACCTCGTCGTGGTAGCGGTTGAGCACGCGCCGCACGCTCCCGTAGCGCTCGCCCACCAGGATGTTGCAGCCGCTCGCGCAGTGCACGCACACCGACGGCGCGCTCTGCAGGTCCCACTTGCGCGCGTAGTGGCCCTCGAGCGTGCGATCGGTGAACACGCCGGTCGGGCAGACCTCGACCAGGTTGCCGCTGAACGGGCTCTCCAGCGCGCCGTCCGCGTGGCGGCCGAAGTACACGTGGTTCTTCGAGGCCAGCGCCTGCAGGTCGCGCCCGCCGGCGTAGTCGCGATAGAAGCGCACGCAGCGATAGCAGGTGATGCAGCGGTTCATCTCGTGGGCGACGAACGGGCCCAGGTCCTGGTTGCGGAACGTGCGCTTGGTCCCGCGGTAGCGCCGGCGGACGTGGCCGGTCATCACCGTCATGTCCTGCAGGTGGCATTCGCCGCCCTCGTCGCATACCGGGCAGTCGTGCGGATGATTGGTCATCAGCCACTCGATCACCTGGGCGCGGAAGGCGCGCGCCTCGGGATCGTCGACCGAGATGCGCGTGCCCTCCGTGGCCGGCGTCATGCACGCCATCACGAGGTGGCCCTTCCCATCGTCCTCGTCCTGGTACTGCCTTGACCGCGCACTGGCGGCAGGCGCCGACGGAGCCCAGCGCCGGATGCCAGCAGAAATAGGGCAGGTCGAGGCCCAGCGACAGGCAGACCTCGAGCAGGTTGCGGTCCGGGCGCGCGGGATATTCGCGGCCGTCGATAGTGAGCAGATCGGCCATGCGTCAGTTCCAGGGACAGCGGTGCTCGCGGATGTGCCGCTCGAAATCGTCGCGGAAGTGCTTGAGCGCGCTCTGCAGCGGTTCGGCGGCGCCAGGGGCATGCGCGCAGTACGTGTGCCCCGGCGCCAGCAGCCGCGCCTGCGAGCGCGAGCAGATCGAGGTCGTCCTCGGCGCCGCGCCCGCTCTCGATGTCGTCGAGCACCGAGGCGATCCACGGCAGGCCGTCGCGGCACGGCGTGCACCAGCCGCAGGACTCCTGGGCGAAGAAGTGCTCGAGGTTGCGCACCATCGCCACCGGGCAGGTCCGGTCGTCGAGCACGATCATCGTGCCGGTGCCCAGCCGCGAGCCGGCGGCGGCGATGGTGTCGAAGTCCATCGCCAGGTCGAGATGCTCGGCGACCAGGAAATCGGTCGAGCCCCCCCCGGGAGCACGCCGCGGAATGCGGCATCCGGGGCGCATGCCGCCGGCGTGCTCGTCCAGGATCTCGCGGATCGGCGTGCCCATCGGCAGCTCCCAAGCGCCCGGTCGGCGCAGCTTGCCGCTGGCCCCGTAGATCTTGGTGCCGGCGTCCTTGCCCCGCCCGAGCGCCTTGAACCAGTCGGCCGCCGCGCAGGACGATGTGCGGGACGTTGCACAGCGTCTCGACGTTGTTGACCACCGTGGGCTTGCCCCACAGCCCGCTCGCCTGCGGATGCGGTGGCTTGGCGCGGGGAATGCCGCGTCTGCCTTCGAGCGCATTGAGCAGCGCCGTCTCCTCGCCGCAGATGTAGCGCCCGGCGCTCGCGTGCAGGTGCAGGTCCAGGTCGAATCCGGACCCCAGGATGTTGCGCCCCAGATAGCCGCGCGCGCGGGCCTCGCCGATCGCCTGCTCCATCCGCTGCGCCGCCTGGGTGTAGGCGCGGCGCATGAACACGTAGGCGACGCTTGCCTGCACGGCGTACGCCGCCAGGACGATTCCCTCGACCAGCTGATGCGGATCGCCGTTGAGCAGGAGGTGATCCTTGAACGTACCGGGCTCCATCTCGTCCGCGTTGGCGACCAGGTACTTCGGCTGTGGCGCGTCGTCGCCCATCGGCACGAAGCTCCATTTCTTGCCGGTCGGAAAGCCCGCCCCGCCGCGTCCGCGCAGGCCCGAGGCTTCGACCCGCTCGGTCACCTCGCCGGGAGCCAGCCCGTGCAGCGCCTTGCGCAGCGCTCGATAGCCCCCCGCCGCCTCGTACTCGCCCAGGCTCACCGCCATGCCATCGGCGCGAAACCTGCAGGTCAGCGGGCGCTCGGTCATTGCGTTCTCATCGGTAGCGTTCGAGCACGGCGACGACGGCGTCCGGATCGAGATTGCCGTGCAGGTCCCCGTCGACCTGAATCGCCGGCGCCCGGTCGCAGGCACCGAGGCAGGGCACGGGCAGCAGCGTGTAGCGGCCATCATCGCTGGTCTCGCCCGGACGCAGGCCGCAGCGCTCGGCCAACGCCGTGCGCAGCGCCTCGCAGCCCATGATCCAGCAGCTCACGCTGTCGCAGAGCAGCACCACGTGGCGGCCGACCGGCCGGCGGAACAGCAGGCTGTAGAACGTCGCCACACTCTCCAGTTCGGCCGGCGACAGGCCGAGCTGCGCCGCGACATCGGCGATGGCGTCGTCCGGAATGTAGCCGCGGTGGCGCTGCACGATCTTGAGCGCGTCGACCGTCAGCGCCCGGCGCGTCGGATAGTGCGGCCGCCTGCGCTTCGATCTCGTTGCGTTCTTCGGGACTGAGCATGGCGTTTGCCTCAGCGGTCGACGTCGGCCATCACGTAATCGATGCTGCCGAGCAGCGCGATCAGGTCCGGCAGCAGCGCGCCGCGGCAGACGAGCGGAATCATCTGCAGGTGCGCGAACGACGGCGTGCGGATGCGCACGCGGTACGGCAGCGTGCCGCCGTCGCTCACGAGGTAGTAGCCGTTGCTGCCCTTGGTCGCCTCGACGCCGGCATGCGCTTCGCCGGGCGGGATCACCGGACCCCAGCTCACCCCGAGGAAGTGATCGATCAGCGTCTCGATGTCGTGCAGCATGCGCTCCCGCGGCGGCGGGACGGCGAGCGGGTGGTCGGCCTTGTAGGCGCCGCCGGGCATGTCGCGCAGGCACTGATCGATGATGCGCAGGCTCTGCCGCATCTCCTCGACGCGCACCGCGCAGCGGTCGTAGCAGTCGCCGTTGCGCCCGAGCGGCACGTCGAATTCGAACCGGTCGTAACCGCTGTACGGGCGCTTCTTGCGGTAGTCCCAGTCGACGCCGCAGGCGCGCAGGCCCGGGCCGGTGACACCCCACTCGAGCGCCTCGTCGGCGCTGTAGCTGCCGATGCCGCGGGTGCGCCGCTGCAGGATCCGGTTGCGCAGCAGGATCCGGTCGTACTCGTCGAGGCGGCCCGGCAGGTAGTCGAGAAAGGCGCGCACCAGCGCATCCCAGCCGCGCGGCAGGTCCTGTGCCACGCCGCCGATCCGGAACCAGGACGGATGCATGCGGCCGCCGCAGATCGCCTCGACGATGTCGAACACGCGCTCCCGATCCGTGAACATCAGGAACACCGGCGAAACGGCGCCCAGGTCCTGGACGAAGGTGCCGTAGAACACCAGGTGGCTGGCGATGCGGAAGAGCTCGCACAGCATCACCCGGATGGTCTGCGCGCGCTCCGGCACGCGGATGCCCGCCAGCGTCTCGACCGCCAACAGGTAGGGCAGGTTGTTCATCACCCCGCCGAGATAGTCGACGCGGTCGGTGTACGGAATGAAGCTGTGCCACGACTGACGCTCGCCCATCTTCTCCGCGCCGCGATGATGGAAGCCGATGTCGGGCACCGCATCGACGATCTGCTCGCCGTCGAGCTGCAGCACGATCCGGAACACGCCGTGCACGCCGGGGTGGTTCGGCCCGAGGTTGAGGAACATGAACTCCGTGTCGTCGCGCTGCCTCTGCATTCCCCAGGCCGCGGGGTCGAAGCGCAGCGCCTCCTGCTCGGCGATCTCCCTGTCCTCCGGCAACCGAAATTGCCCCATCTCGGTCGCCCGCGCCGGATGCTCCTTGCGCAGCGGATGGCCTTCCCAGGTCGGCGGCATCAGCAGGCGGCGCAGGTGCGGGTGGCCGTCGAAGCGGATGCCGAACATGTCGAAGGCTTCGCGCTCGTACCAGTTCGCGGCCGGCCACAGCGGCGTGATGCTGGGCATCGTCGCGTGCCCGTCGTCGAGCGCCACCTTCAGGCGCAGGTCCTGGTTGCGGTCGAACGACGTCAGGTGATAGACGAGCGTGAAATCGCCGTTCGGCTGGCCGTCGCGATGCACGCGCTCGCGCTCGTCGATGGCGGTCAGGTCGTAGAGCATCCGGTACGGCTGCGGCAGCTCCGTCTTCAGGTGGCGCAGCACCGCGGGCAGGCGCTCGGCGGCGCACCAGAACGTCGGGATGCCGTCGGCGCTCGTCTGCGGCTGCAGCGCGGCGGCACCGAAACGCCGGTCCAGCTCGGGGCCGATATCGGTCAACGGCAGGTCGCGTGCGCCCATTCGCCCTTCCCCTCCTACACTTCGTCCACGCCGGGCAGCACGCCCGTCGCCCGACGCGCGTCACGCTTGCGATCGCGCTGGCTGGGCATCGGCATGCGCTCCACGCCCTGCGGTCCGATCACCCAGGACAGCGGGCGCCGCTCGCGGCCGACCGCCTGCTGCAGCAGCGTCAGCCCTTCGATGAACGCATCCGGCCGCGGCGGGCACCCGGGCACGTAGACGTCCACCGGAAGGAAGCTGTCGACGCCCTGCACCACGCTGTAGATGTCGAACATGCCGCCCGAATTGGCGCAGGACCCCATCGAGATGACCCAGCGCGGCGCCATCATCTGCTCATAGAGCCGCTTGATCACCGGCGCCATCTTCATGAACACGGTGCCGGAGATCACGATCAGGTCGGCTTCGCGCGGCGAGGCGCGGATGACCTCCGCGCCGAAGCGGGCGATGTCGTACTTGCTGGTGAGGCTGGTGGCCATCTCGACGTAGCAGCAGGACAGTCCGAAGTTGTAGGGCCAGATGGAGTTGCTTCGGCCCCAGGCGAGGAGATCCTGCAACCGGGCGAGCACGACGCTGCGCCGAACCGTGGCTTCCATCGTCGGCTCGCCGGGGACGCGCGCGGCGGACACAGCGGCTCGTTCCAGGCGGAAGCGCATCGCCGTCGGTCCGGTCAGCGCGCGCCGCGGCGCGGGCCGCGGCTGCGACGCGGCGTCCAGTCGAGCGCACCGACCCGCCAGAGATACGCCAACGCCGTCGCGAGCACGCCGATGAACAACAGCGCTTCCGCGTAGCCCGCCCAGCCGGTGTCGCGCGCGCTCACCGCCCAGGCGAACAGGAACGCTGCCTCGAGGTCGAAGATGACGAACATCATCGCCACGAGATAGAACTGCGCCGAGAAGCGCAGGCGGGCGTCGCCGGTCGGAACGATGCCCGATTCGAAGGGCTCGCCGGTCGCGCGCCCGGCGTGCCGCTCGCCCAGGACGCTGGAGAAGGCCAGCAGCCCGGCGATCAGGAGCACCACTGCGGCGACGTAGACGAGCAACGGCCAAAGGCTCCCGCTGGTCAGGTCATGTGCACTCAATGGGCCTCCCTTCGTCGTGGAATCCGGATGGGGGATCGCGCTCCGCTCCCGACCGCGGAATCGGAGACACCTTCCTGATCCAGCACGCGGCATGCCCGCGGAGCAACCCCGGTTCGCGAGTGCCATGGGCCGACGGGATTGGCAGCGGCAACCCACGATTCGCCTGCTGCCGGCAGCCGCAGGCACCGGCTTGGGCCATGGTAAGAATTACGCTGCGCCGGGCGGTAAGAATTGCCTGGCGCGCCCGCGGCACGAGATGCGGGCCGCATTGCACGCGCCACGCGGTCGGTGTTGCATGCCGGCAGGTCGCCCAACGTTCGCGCTCGCCGATGGCGCCGCGTGCCGTGTACGTGGACGACCCGGGCACGATCCTTGCGCATCGTCTGCGAGCGCCGCATATCGGCGGCGCCGCGCGCGATCGGCGCTTTGTTGCGCGATGGTGGCGTGCGCCCTTCAACGACCCTGACAGGGGGTATTCCATGCGCCTATTCTCTTCAGCACAACCGGTACACGACGCGGCGTTAGACGCGGTCGACACTGCGGATCGCGTGGCCGACAAGCTCACGGAACACGCGTCCGGCGTCGCGGACACGGTCGGATCCCGGCTCGCGAAAGTCGAATCCCGGCTCGCGAAAGAAAGCCTGCAGCTGCGCGAGCGCGGTGCCGACGCCATCGCCGGCGCGGCGCAGGTCGCGCGTGAGCGGCCAGTGGCCACGTCGACGATCTTCGCGATCGTCGCGCTGCTCGTGGGCGGCGCGGTCTACTACGTCGCTACGAACAATCGCGGATAGCGCACCGGCGCCGGTCCGGCTCGACGCCCGACCGCAGACGCGGCGGCGTGGCGACACCAGCGAAGAATCGGAAGACCGACCGTGAACCTCGCATTGCTGAGGCGGGCGACCCAGGGCGCGCGGGCGCACGCCGGCATCCGCCGGGCCGCCTGGATCGGCGGCGCGCTGGTGGCGGCGTACGCGCTGCTTGGGTTTTTTGCGCTGCCCTACGCACTCGAGCGTTCCGTGCCGCGCATCGTCGCCGGCGTGATCCGCGGCGAGGCCTCGGTCGGCGCCATCCGCTTCAATCCGTTCACGCTGACGCTGGATGTCCGCGATGTCGGGATCGCGCCCCCCGCCGGTGCCCGCGTGCTGCGCGCTGATCGCGTCGTCGCCAACCTGCAGCTTTCGAGCATTTTCCGCCGGGCCTGGACCTTGCGCGGCCTGCACATCGACGGGCTCGACGCCACGCTCGCAATCGGGCCCGACGGCCGGTTCAACCTCGCCGCGCTGGCGCGTCCCGACCGCCCGGCGCCGGACGGCGGCGCCAGGTCCGCGAACGCGACGCCCGACCTCCTGATCGAGCGGCTCGTCGTTGCCGGCGCGAAGGTCACCTTCGCCGACCGCAGCGGTTCGACCCCGGTCAGCACGACCCTTGCCCCCCTCGCCCTCGACGTCGTAGACCTCACCACGCTGCGCAACCGCCGCGGACGCTACCGGCTCGACGCCACGCTGCAGGATGGCGGCACGCTGCATTGGCAGGGCGACCTCGCGCTGCGGCCGGGGTCGGCGGCGCCGTTGGCCTCGAGCGGCAGCTTCGATGTCCACGGCTTCTCGCTGTCCACGCTCTGGCAGTTCGCCGCGGACGCGATCGGCACCGCACGACCGGAGGGCAAGCTGGCGCTGACGGGGAGCTACCGGTTCGGCATCGAGAACGGCCAGGTGAGGCTCGCACTCGCCGACGGGCGGTTGGCGGCGTCGCAGGTCGCCCTGTCGGTGCGGGCCGGGGATCACCCTCTCGCCACGCTGAAAGCGATCGAAGCGAGCGGCGTGAGCCTCGATCTCGCGGCGCACCGCGTTGCCGCCGCGCGACTCGTCGTGCGCGACGGGACGATCTCGGCGCGGATCGACGCTGACGGGGCGCTCGACTGGAGCGCCGCCTTCGCAGGCGATCAGGCGCCGGCCAAGGCGCCCGCCTGGAAGGCGCAGATCGACGCGGTGCATGTGGAGAATGTCGCGCTGCGTTACGCGGACCACAGCCGATCGCCGGCATTGGCACTCGACGTCGCACACGCGAGCGCCGACCTCGGCCTCGCCATCACCACGGGCACCGGCACCGCGGGACCGGACACCTCGATCACAGGGCTGCGGCTCGCGCTCGACGAGGTGTCCGCGGCGGATCCCGCAGGCGACGGACCGCTGGCCCGCGTGCACTCGCTCGCCGTGGAGGACGGACGAGTGGACACGGCGGCGCGCACCATCGCCGCCGGTCACGTCGGCGTCGAGGGTGCCACCGCGACACTCGCGCGCGAGACGACCGGTGCGGTCGGCCTGCTGGCGTTCCTCGATGCCACGCGCGCGGGGGCCGCGCGGCGGCGGCTTGAGGCCATCGCCCGGCAGGCCGAGGCCGAAGGGCAGCCCTGGCAATATGCCATCGCCAGCCTCGCGCTGAAGGCCGCGACCGTGACAGTCGACGACCGCGCGCACGCGCCCCCTCTGCACTACGTCGTCGCCGTCGACACGGCGACGCTCACCGGCCTGGACAGCGCGAGCAGCGCCCCGGCACAGCTGGCGGCCACGCTGTCGCTTCCGCCCGGCGGCAAGCTCGAGGCGACCGGCAGCGTGGAGTCGGCATTCACCGGCGCCGACATCGCGCTCGCGGCAAAGGCGGTGGCGTTGGTGCCGCTCCAGCCGCTGATCGCGCGCTACGCGGACGCGCGCCTCGAGTCGGGCACCGTTTCCGCCGCGATGCGCCTGCGCTATGCGCGCGGGGCAACGCCGCCGCTGCAGGTCGAAGGGCAGGCTCGGATCGGCACGGTCGAGATCGTGGATCGCCGCAACGCAGAGCGCCTCGTCGCGTGGAAGGCGCTGACGGCCGATGGAATCGACTATGCGCCAACGGCGAATCGGCTCTCGATCAAGGAGGTTCGCGTGCAGGCCCCCGCGGCGACGATCGCGATCTCCGCCAAGCGCCGGCTCAACCTCGCGCAGGTCCTGACGGTGC
This sequence comes from uncultured beta proteobacterium, assembly GCA_963768535.1. Lineage (GTDB taxonomy): Bacteria > Pseudomonadota > Gammaproteobacteria > Burkholderiales > Casimicrobiaceae > CAIWHR01. The sequence continues at coordinate 31,709 of CAVYID010000008.1, forward strand.
CGCCGCGGACCACGGCGCCGGCGGCGTCGGAGTCCGCGCGCTCGCCCGCCGGGAAGGCCTTTGGCCTGCGGATCGCGCGCGTGACGTTCAAGGACGGCACCGTGGACTTTTCGGACCAGAGCCTGGCCCTGCCGTACCGCACTCACGTGCGGGCGGTCGAGGGCACGGTTCTGGGCATCTCGGCGGCCGCCGACAGCCGGGCCAAGGTCGACCTGTCGGGGCAGATCGGCGAGTATGGCTCGGCCAGCGCGGCCGGGCGGCTCGCCCCGGCGCATCCCGACGCGTTCACGAACCTGCGCGTGAAGTTCGCCAACGTCGAGATGCCGCCGCTGTCGCCCTACTCCGCCACCTTCGCCGGCCGCAAGATCGAGTCCGGGCGGCTGTGGCTCGATCTGCACTACCGGATCGAGAACGGCCGGCTGGCGGGCGACAACAACATCCGTGCGGCCAATCTGCACCTTGGAGAACGCGTAAAGTCGCGCGGCGCGCTCGACCTGCCGCTCGACCTGGCCGTGGCGTTGCTGACCGGGCCGGACGGCGTGCTCGAGGTCGCGGTCCCGGTCAGCGGCGAGGTCGGGAATCCGCAGTTCGACTTCGGGCAGACGATCCGCCATGCGCTCGCGAACGTCGTCGAGCGCATCGCGAGCGCACCGTTCCGGATCCTCGGCGGCCTGATCGCCGGCGCGAACGGCGAGGAGTTCCGGTCGATCGCCTTCGCGCCCGGCCATGCCACGCTGGCGCCGGCCGAGCGCGAAGTGCTCGATCACATGGCCAAGGCACTGCGCGAGCGGCCGCGGCTGCGCCTGGTCGTGCACGGTCCCTACGATCCCGACCGCGACGCGCAGGCGCTGCGGCGGGAGAAGGCGCGGCGCGCGGTTGCCACCGAACTCCGCCTGCACGTGGCGCCCGATGCGCGACCCGGTCCGCTCGCGTTCGACGATGCCCGGACCCAGCGCGCCGTGGAGCGGCTGTTCGCGTCCGACAACGGGGTGGGCCCGGTCGGCGCGTTCGCGCAGGACTATGCGCGCAGGAGCGGGAAGGCCGCGGTGCGCGTCGGCGCGGCCGACGGCGCGGGCACGCCGGCGTTCTACGCGGCGATGTTCCGCCGCCTGGCTGAGCACGAGGCGTTGCCCTCCGACGCGCTGCAGGATCTCGCGGCCCGGCGCGCAGCGGCCGTCGTCGACTACCTGGCGGCATCTGCCGGCCTCGAGTCGCAGCGGCTGGAGACAGCAGCGCCGCGCAGCGTGAGGGCGCCGGACACGTCCGGCGTCGTCGCGACGCTGGACCTCGGCGTGATGCCCGGGAGTTCCTAAGCTGCGGAATGCGGCGCCGGCGCGGTCTCGCCTTCGGCGCCGAGTTCGAGCTCGATGAACACCCACGCGACCTCGGGCACGGCCCGCCGCAATTCGCGCTTGCACCGCTCGACGGCGGCGCCCAGCGCCGGTGGCGTCAGGGGATGCAGCGCAAGCCGCGCGAGGACGATCACGTCCGGACCGTGCTGCAGCGTCAGCAGTGCGCTTACCGCCCGGACCTCCGCGCCGCCCTGCAGGGATTCGCGGATCGCCCGGCAGGTGTGCGGCGAAGCGCTCTCGCCGACCAGCAGGCTCTTGATCTCGGCGGCGAGCCGCAGCGCGACCACCACCAGCAGCAGGCCGATCGCGATGCTGCCCGCGGCATCGTAGACCGGGTCGCCCGAGACCATCGTTGCGGTCACCGCCACCAGCGCGAAGCCGAGGCCGACGAGCGCCGCCACGTCCTCGCTCACCACGACCAGCAGATCGCTGCGGCGGGTCTCTCGGAACCACCGCACGAACGAGCGCCCGCGGCGCAGTTGATTCGCCTGGCCCAGCGCGGTACGCAGCGAGACGCCCTCGGCGGCGAGTGCGAACGCGATGATGCCGAGCCCGACCCATCCGTTGCGCAGACCGGCATGCTCGCTGAGCTTGTGCACGCCTTCGTAGATCGACAGCAGCCCGCCCATGCTGAAAAGCATCAGCGCGACCACGAAAGACCAGAAATAGATTTCGCGCCCATGACCGAACGGGTAATCGGACGATGGCGCCTCCTGCGCCCGGTGCCGGCCCCAAAGCAGCAGCCCTTGATTGCCGCTGTCCGCGAGCGAATGCAGCGACTCGGCCAGCAACGCGCCCGAGCCCGTATAGAGCGCCCCTGCCGCCTTGACGACCATGATGGCGAGATTCGCCCCCAGCGCGTACCAGATTGCGCGCTTTCCCTCCGGGTTGGCCACGCGGTCACCTCCGCCGTCGCGCGAGGCGCGCACCCGCGTCCCGCGTTCACCGGCCGCTTGCAATCGACGTTCCCGGCGCCCGCGGACTGGTACGCCGCTTCAGGCATGGGCCTTGCTGAATCCTCCCGGCAATGGACTCGCCGCGAGGCCGCGGAGCATCGAACGCCGGTCCCGCGGCGAGTTGCGGCGCCATTCAGGGGGCATGCATGCCATCACATCAGCGGTGCTGGTCGATTACGGAACCGGCGGCGCCCGCGGCGAGCCGCTACGCGTCCGGCGCGCAGCACCTCGCGCCCGGGTTGACCGCGTGACGCGCGGCAGGCCGCAGGAACGACCCGCCCGTGCGTCGCGCGGTCCACGCGCCCGCGGGGAATGGCTGGCGGCCGGGTTGCTGGCACTGGCCGCGCTCTGGATCGGGGTGGCGACCCTGCGGCCGTTCGTCGTTCCGCTGCTGTGGGCGGCCATTATCGGCTACGCGAGCTGGCCCGCCTTCGCGTTGCTCGAACGAATTCTGCCAGGCCGGACCCTCCCCGCGCTTTTCGCCACCGTCGCCGTGGCGGTGCTGATTGCGGCGCCGGCGGTGTGGTTCTCCTTCGCGCTGCGGGACGAGCTGGTCGCCGCCGCGGCGCGCTTCCAGCCGGGCGAGCCGATGGATCTGGGACACCGGCTGGTCGCGCATCTCGGCGCGCTGCCATGGCTGGGCGACGCCCTCGCGGAGGCGGCGCGCCGGTTGCTCGGCCGTCCGGAGCAGGTCCTCGCGGCGATCGGTCAGTGGCTGCCCACGCAGACCGGAACGATCGCCGCGTTCGCCGGCGGCGTGGGCCAGGACCTGATCAAGATCGGGATCGCGTTTTTCGCGCTGTTCTTCGTCTACCGCGACGGCGACGGCTGGTATGAAGACGCCCGCACTGCGCTGGGCCGGCTGTTCGGCGCACGTGCCGAACATTATCTCGGCATCGGCCAAGCCACCATCCGGGCGGTCGTCTACGGGCTCGTCCTCGCGGCCGTCGCGCAGGGGGCGGCTGCGGGGCTGGGCTACTGGCTCGTCGGCGTCTCGGCGCCCGCGCTGCTCGGGACGCTGACCGCGCTGGCCGCACTGGTGCCCTACGGGGCCACGATCATCTGGGTGCCGATAAGCGGCTGGCTTGCGCTGGTGGACGGCGAGCCATGGCTCGGGCTGGCCCTCGCGACCTGGGGTGCCGTCGTCGTCGGGTCGGCGGACAATCTGGTGCGCCCCATCGTGCTCAGCACCGCCGCGCGCATCCATCTGCTTCCGGCGACGCTGGGCGTGCTGGGCGGACTGGCCGCCTTCGGGCTCGTCGGAATATTCATCGGTCCGATGGTGCTGGTGGTGCTGCTCGCGATCTGGCGGGCGTGGATCGGCAACGCGCGCAACGATCGCCAGGCCTCGGACAGGTGAAGCGTCCCGGCGCGGCGCAGGCGGCCGACGTGATAGCATTGTTGTGCGGCAGCGCCCTGCGGGCGCCGCCGGAACGCGCAACCCACGTACCGCGCAATCGCCGGCATTACCGCGCTGACGTGGTCATGCGCGCCCGTACCTGAAGCAATCATCTCCGGCTGGCACAGCCCCGACACGGGCTCGATGGCCGGTCGTCACGACAACATCGTCCACTCATGATGAATGGGGCACCGCAGGCAGGGGATCCCGCCGGGATGACATCCGGCGCCACGCTCGAGCGCCCGGAGCACGCGCGCTCGCGTCACGCGCTGATCGTGGACGACGATGCCGATTCGGCCGACCTCCTCGCGGACGTGGTCCGGGCCGATGGCTTCGTGACCGCGATCGCCGGCACGCTGGCCGAGGCGCGGCAGCAGATCGTGATGTTCGAGCCGGACCTGATCCTGCTCGACCTCATGCTCCCGGACGGCAGCGGGCTGGATCTGTTTGCCGACGTCGAGCAACTCGCCAACACCGAGGTCGTGCTGGTCACCGGCCACGCAAGCCTCGAGACGTCGATCCAGGCGCTGCGCCTCGGCGCCGCCGATTACCTCGTCAAACCGGTGAACATGCGCCAGCTCAAGGGCGTCCTGTCGCGGGTCACGCCGCCGGGCGAGCTGGCGAGCCGGGTCGCGACGCACACGAACGACGTCCGCCAGCTAGGCCGCTTCGGCCGCCTCTGGGGCCGCTCGCGGGTGATGGAGGACGTCTACCAGCGCATCGCGCGCGTGGCGCGCACCGGCGTCAATGTCCTGATCACCGGCGAGAGCGGCACCGGCAAGGAGCTGGTCGCGCAGTCGATCCATGAGCTCAGCCGCCGCCGCAGCCAGGCGTTCCTGGCCGTCAATTGCGGCGCGATCTCCCCGCAGCTGATCGAGAGCGAGATGTTCGGCCACGAGAAGGGCAGCTTCACCGGCGCCTCGCGCCAGCATCGCGGCTATTTCGAGCGGGCGAACGGCGGGACGCTGCTGCTCGACGAGGTCACCGAAATGCCCGCCGACCTGCAGGTGAAGCTGCTGCGTGTCCTCGAGACCGGAACGTTCCTGCGCATCGGCGGCGACGAGCCGATCGACACCGACGTGCGTGTGCTCGCGGCGACCAACCGCCAGCCGCAGGAGGCGCTGGCGTCGGGCAAGCTGCGCGAGGATCTGTACTATCGCCTGAACGTGTTCGAGGTCCAGGTGCCGCCGCTGCGCGATCGACTCGACGACCTCGAACTCCTCGCCAACCATTTCCTGGCCGAGGTCAACGCGCGCGAGCAGACGGTGAAGCACTTCACCCCCGAAGCGATCGAGGAGCTGGCCAGCTACCACTGGCCGGGGAACGTCCGCCAGTTGCTCAACGCCGTGCAGCGCGCCTACATCATGGCCGAGGACGACAGCATCACGCCCTCCGCGCTGTCGTTCGACGCGTCTAGCCCCCCTCCAGGCGGAGGCACGGACGGGGCCCGGGTCGTGGCCCGCGTCGGCACGACGGTGGCCGAGATGGAGCGCCGGCTGATCCTCGCGACGCTGGACCACTGCGGCGGCCGGCGCGAGGAAACGGCGCAGATGCTCGGCTTGAGTCAGAAAACGCTCTACAACCGGCTGCGGACATACGTCGATTCGGACGGCGAGCGAAAGCCCGGCCGCTGAGCGGGCCGCGGCGTAATGCGCGTTTGCCGGTGTCAGCGGGACACCGACCGCGCAATCAGCAGCCCTATGGCGACGCCAAGCAGCGCACCGGCCGCCGCCGCGGTGCCGGCGGTTTCCCACGGATGCTCGCTCACCACCCGGTCGGCCTTGCGTCCGATGGCGCGCGTGCGCGCCGCCAGATCGAGCTGAAGTTCGCCGAGGTGCTCCTTCGCCCGCTGGATGTCGCGATCGATCCGCTTCATCGTATGGGCATACTGGCTGCCGCCCTCCTTGCGGATCGATTGCATCAACTCCTCGCTTCCGGCAATGACCTGCCGGAGGTTGGCGGCGAGCGCTTCGGGACCTGCGCTGACAATGCTGTCCATGGCTCTCTCCTGTGCTCGTGGGTGTCGCCCGACCGGATCGTGCTGATGAGCCCGCCCGGTGGCACGGGAATTGACACCGCGCCTTCGTCGGAGTTCAGCGGGCCAACCTGCCGCGCGCTTCGGCACCGGTCCCTGCCGATCCACCATGCCTTGAGCACTCGGCGTCGACGCCGGGCCCGCTGACCACCGACGCGCCCACACGCGTGCCTTCACTGCAGCAGGAGCGGATTCGCAGCGGGTCGTTACCGGCTTTCCGGTAGTCGAGTTTGCCGACCTCAGGCGATATCGTGAGACGCTGGTGCGGCGCTATCCTCAGCGCAACTGCGCGGTTGCGCGCAGTCCGGGCCGACTGGCACACGGCGTTGCGACACCGCCACGCTCGCCCGGACGCAGCGCTTGTCCTTGAAGGAGAACGCGAAAAATGGCGACTGGAACAGTGAAGTGGTTCAATGAGTCGAAGGGCTTCGGCTTCATCGCGCCGGACGGCGGTGGCGAAGATCTGTTCGCGCACTTTTCGGCGATCGAAATGCCTGGATTCAAGACGCTGAAAGAGGGCCAGAAGGTGTCGTTCAAAGTCATCTCCGGCGCGAAGGGCAGGCAGGCCAGCCACATCCACGCAACATGAGCACCGGTGCGGCGGGCCGCCGGCGAGAACCGCCCGCGCTGCGCCGGCACCCTGCGGCGGCGGACGAGGCGAAATTTCGGGCGCCGCTCGGGCCGGAGCCGTCCGCGACGCCCGCGCTTGCGTCCGGTTTCTGGCTGTTCTTCAACGCCTACGCGGAGATCGGCTATTGCAGCGACTTGCTCGCCGCGCTCATTGGCCGGACCTCGGCCGGGCTGCGGGGGCAGGCCGTGACGTCGATCCTGCAGCAGCTCCCGCTGCGGCGCGATACTCCGGGCGGCAACATCGGGCTGATGACGATGAACTATCTCGACCGGCGGTGGCCGCTGGAGCTTCGCGTGGGCGACCGGCGGTGGCTCCCCGTGTACGGATGGATTCGCGCGCTGCAGCTCGGCACCGGGCCGGCGTTCGTCGTCGAGTTGGCGCCGCGCGAACAGGATGATCCGCGCACGGCGGCAACGTGAGCTGCATGCGGCAGGCCTCGATCGGGATGCGATGGCGACGCACCGGGTGAATCAGCCGCCGCGGGAAAGTGCGGCGACTGCCGCGTCCGCTGCCCAAACACCGGCCGAACTGGTCCCGCCGCCGCGCCATGCGCACGGTGGGCATGGGGATTGCGCGCGCCTCAACTGGAGCCCGGCCATCGATGCGAAGTGTCCGTGGTCGGTAGCCATTGCCATCATCGCGGATACGCGATGCGGGTGACAGATGAGGCACGATGCCATGGCGAACAGACACAGGACGCGATCCATGCCGCCGCCGCGACCCGCGGCGCCCCCGAACCCCGACAGCGTCGGGGCGGCGCGCCAGGATCCGAGCGTTGGCAGCAGCGAGCGGCTGAAGCTGCCGCACGAGCGTGACGAGTCGCCCACCGACGTCGCACAACCCGGCGCGGGCGGTCACGAGCAGCATCAGATCGTCCGGCAGGCCGACGAGGACCTCGCGCGCGGGCTGCAGGATACCGACTGCCGCGTGCCGCACGGGCCCGAAAGTGCCTGTCCGCCGGCGCCGGAAATAGAGCCGGAGCTGCCGGCGGCAGTGCCGGACCGAAAACGGAAACGGCGTCCGCCCAACAGCAAACAGTAGCCCGTTGCCTTGCCGCTCGCTTTCCTGCGCGTGGGTGCGCGCGGACCACGGTGCGGCCGCGCCACGCGCATCCGCTCGCATGCCGTATGGCCGATGGTGCCTGCGAAATGCGCTGAACCGCCGAAGAAATTCCCTCGCCGCGTCGCGAGCGTGCCGCGCCGACGGCTGTCCTGGTACGCAGGCCCGGGGTTTGCCGGACTCGTTCCGGGCATGGCGCCTGCTCGTGATCGGTCATGGGCGAAGACATCGGCAAGTTGGTTCTGCGGCTCACGCTGGGTGGATTGATCCTGCTCCATGGCGTCCACAAGCTCGCCTATGGCGTCAGCGGCATCGAGGGCATGGTTCAGAGCGTCGGGCTGCCCGGCGCGCTTGCCTATGGCGCCTACGTCGGCGAGGTCATCGCGCCGTTGCTGGTGATCACCGGCTTCTACGCGCGCATCGGCGCCGCGCTGATCGTTGTGCAGATGCTGTTCGCGATCGGCCTCGCCCACCGGGAGCAATTGCTGTCGCTGACGTCCGCCGGCGGCTGGGCGGTCGAGTTGCAGGCGTTCTACCTGCTGACGGCTCTGGCGCTGGCTTGCATGGGCCCGGGCAGGCTCGCGGCACGCCGCGGCTGAGGCAGCGCCGGCGTACCGGCGGTGGCGATGAGCTCGGCGCTCGCACAGCTTGAACTGTGGGTCGTCGTGCTGCTGTTCGCGCTCGCCGCTGCCGTCATCGCCATCGCGGGCTGGCAGCTCGCCGGCGTCGCGGCGAACGTCGCCCGGCGCACCGGACTCGGCGAGGCGGTCACCGGCGCGGTGCTCCTGGGCGCCACTACGTCGCTATCGGGGACCGTGACTTCGGTCACGGCCGCCGCCGGCGGGCATCCCGAACTCGCGTACGCGAATGCCCTTGGCGGGATCTCGGCGCAGACCGCGTTCCTCGCGATCGCCGACGTCACCTACCGCCGCGCCAATCTCGAGCACGCCGCGGCGTCGGCCGCCAACATCATGCAGGGGGCCCTGCTGGTCTCGATGCTCGGGATCATTCTGGTGGCGATGACCGCACCGCCGGTGAGCGTTTTCGGCGTGCATCCGGTTTCGCTGGTGCTCCCGCTTGCCTATCTCTATGGCACCCGTCTTGTCGCGCGCGTCCATCACGAGCGGATGTGGCTGCCGCAGCGCACCGCGGAAACCCGCGAGGACCCGCCGCGCGCACGGCGTCACCTGTCCGGGCTCGGCGCGTTGTGGACACGCTTCGCGGCGCTCGCTGCACTGATCGGCGCCGCGGGCTGGATGACGGCGAAGACGGGGGTCGACATTGCGGCGCGCAGCGAGCTGTCGGAGTCGGCCGTCGGCGCGCTGTTCACCGCCGTGGCGACGTCGCTCCCCGAGCTCGTGACCTGCATCGCGGCCGTGCGGCAGGGCGCGCTGACGCTCGCCGTTGGCGACATCATCGGCGGCAACGTCTTCGACACCCTGTTCGTTGCGCTCGCCGACGTGGCCTACCGCGACGGGTCGATCGTCCACGCGGCCGGCCGCTGGGGGCCGTTCACCACCGCGCTGCCGGTCCTGCTCACCGGGATCCTGCTGATGGGGATGATCCGGCGCGAGCGCAGCGGCATCGGCAATATCGGCTTCGAGAGCTTCTCGGTGCTGGTGCTCTACCTCGGCGCGGCGGTGCTGCTGATGGCGGCCTGATCGGCGCTCGAAGCGCGGCGGTAATTCGTTCCGGTCGCGGGCGAGTGGCGGCAAATCTTGCCGCGCCGGCGCGGCACGACAGCCCGGGCACGACGTTTGCGCGCCGTTGCGGCGAATCACCACGGAGGAACCAAGCCATGCGCCAGCGGAAGCTTTCCGGGTACGCTTCGCGCCGATCGTTCGCGAAGACGCCGGAGCCCGGCGGCGGCGGGAAGACGCGGCGCGGACAGCGCTTCGTCATCCAGAAGCACGACGCGTCGCGGCTGCACTACGACTTCCGGCTCGAGGTCGACGGGGTGCTCGCGTCGTGGGCCGTGCCGAAGGGACCCTCGACCGACCCGCGCGAGAAGCGCCTCGCGATCCGCACCGAGGATCACCCGCTGAAATACGCCCGCTTCGAAGGGGTGATTCCCGAGGGCGAATACGGCGCCGGGACGGTGATGGTCTGGGACCGCGGCACCTATCGCAACCTGCGCGCCGCGAAGGATGACGCGGCGCCGATGGGCGAAGCGCTCGACGACGGACTGGTCGAGGTGTGGCTCAAGGGCAGGAAGCTCGTTGGCGGGTACGCGCTCAAGCGCATCGCGCGCGGTGGCAAGCCGCGCTGGCTGCTGATCAAGATGGACGACGAGAAGGCCGACGCGCGCCGCAACCCGGTGAGCAGCCAGCCGAAGTCAGTCAAGAGCGGCCGCACGCTGGCGCAGATTGCGCGCGAAGAGAAGGGTCGGCGATGAATGAGCGACTCGCCGCGCTGCCGTACGACATCCGCAGGCGTGTGCGCCGGCGGGCAATGCCGAAGTGGACCGCCCCGATGCTGGCGACGCTCACCGACAAACGCTTCTCGGATCCGGAATGGCTCTTCGGGCGCAAGCTCGACGGCCACGACCTGACCGCCGCGCCGCTGGCGGCGCGCAAGCAGTTGCTGCGCAAGACGCTGCATTACGCGGGCAAGGTCGGGACCGGCTATGACGAGAAGACGCTCGCGGCGCTCGCGCAGCGGCTGCGCCGGAAGGAGCGACCGGACTGCCCGTTCGCCGAACAGGCCGCGGCGGCCGAGAAGGGCATGCGCTGGGTCGAGCCGGCGCTCGTTGCCCAGGTCGGCTTCACCGAATGGACCCGCGACGACCGGCTGCGCCACCCGCGCTTCCTGGGGCTGCGGCGCGACAAGCCCGCGCACGCCGTGGTCAAGGAGACACCCGGCTAGCGCGCCGGGCGCCATCGATCATCCGCCGCCCGTCATGCCCGGTATCCGTATCGGCTCGCGCGCGATCGAGCTCTCCCGGCTCGACAAGGTCCTGTTTCCGGACGCCGGCGTCACCAAGGGCAACGTCGTCGACTACTACCGCGGCGTCGCCGACGTGATGCTGCGGCACGCGCAGGACCGGGCGCTCAACCTGCAGCGCTTTCCCGACGGGATCGCGAAACAGGGCTTCATCCAGCAGCAGCGCCCCGACTATTTCCCCGGCTGGATCGACGGCGTGACCGCAAAGCGCGTCGGCGACAAGGGCGGCAGCGTGCGCCACGTCGTCTGCAACAGTGCGGCCACACTCGTTTATCTCGCCGACCAGGCGGTCATCACCTTCCACGGCTGGCTCAGCCGCAGCGCGCGCCTCGGCAATCCCGACAAGCTGGTGTTCGACCTCGATCCGCCGGCCAACGGCGACTTCCGGACGGTCATCCACGGCGCGCGCCGCGTGCGCGAGCTGATGGAAGCGATCGGGATGACGCCGTTCGTGATGACCACGGGCTCGTCCGGCCTGCACGTGGTGGCGCCGCTGGCCGCGCACAGCGATTTCGACGACGCGCGCGCGCTCGCCCGCGCCATGGCCGAACATCTGGCCCGGCGCCACCCGGACCAGCTCACCGCCGAGCAGCGCAAGAACAGGCGCAAGGGACGGGTGTATCTGGACATCATGCGCAACAGCTGGGGCCAGACCAGCGTGCTGCCCTACTCGCTGCGCCCCCGGCCCGGCGCGCCGGTGGCGACCCCGCTCGAATGGGACGAGCTCGCGCGCTCCGGCCTCGGTCCGCAGACGTACACGCTGAAGAACCTCCCTCGGCGCCTGGGCCAGAAGGGCGATCCCTGGGCCGGCATCTACCGTCACCGCAAGAGCGTCGCGGCCGCGCGCCAGGCGCTCACCGCGCTGGCGGGGGACGAGGGGAAGTAGCCCGCGCGACCGGTGTCGGCGGGGCCGGCGTCGGCGGGCGTCTGCGCAGGGGCGCGCCAGCCTGAGTGGCGCCGGTCTTCCCGAGGGCGACGGTCTCAACGGCCCCCTGGTCCGCAAATTCGCGTAGCCCGGGCAGGTCGCCCGGCCGCCGAAGGCGACAGTGGCGTCGACCACCCACGACGCCACCTCGCCGAGGAGCGCGGTGACGGCTGCGTCGAACGCGACAACCGCGTTGGCCGCGGTGTCGTCGGTCAGTCCTGGCGCTTTGCGCGAACCTGCACCGCGCCACGATGGTTCGTCGCTCAGGGTCGACCATTTCCGCGGACAGTTCGATGCGGACGCTACCGGGGTTTGCACGGGCATCGTAGTAGAGTTCCTCGAGGCGCGTGTTGAGGATGAAATCCCCGGCGGCGCCCGCGGTTGTCGACGCCACCGCGCGAAACGCCCCTCCGGCGCTCAGACGGCGGATGAGCAGCGTGGTGAGCCGCGCTCCGGGACGCTCGGTCCAGGCGGCGAACTGGTAGTAGGCGCGCTGTCCCGGAGCGCGACTGTAGACCAGGCTCAGGGTGTCGTAGAACTGGCTCACCGACGTCGGCGCGACCAGCAGCACGCGATCCGACGGATTGCCACGCACCGCGGCGCCGCCGTCGCGCAAATCCTCGAGCACGTAGAAATCGCGCGGCGGCACCTTGTCGAGCGACAGGCATCCGGCCAGCAGGAGGGAGAACGCAAGGACCAGCGCACGCGTCAAGGCAGCTTCTCCCCGGGACCGAGCTGCGCCTGGCTGGGACCGAGGATCAGCGCACGCGGGTCCTTGAACCGATCGGCAGCGCGGGCGAGTATCTCCGCCGTTTCGCGCAGTCGCTGGGCTGTGGCGTGGATTTCGAGGACGCTGCGATCGGCTGCCCCATCGAGCTTGGCCGTCAGCGCGGCGGCCTCGCGCTCGAGGGCATGCACGGCCTGCGACAGATCGCGCAGCGTGACTTCGGCCTGGCTCGCCACCGGCTGGGCGCTGGCGCTGACGCGCTCAACCGCGGCCGCGATTTCGCGACTCGACTTGCCGAACTCGTTGCTGCTTCTGACCAGAGCGGCAACGACCGTGTCGAGCTTGCCCACGCGCTGCGAAAGTGCGCCGGAGAGGTCACGGAGATTGTCCAGCGTCGCGGCAAAGGCTTTGCGATTGTCCTCGCTCAGCAGCTGGTCGAGGCTGTCGAGGGCACGGGTGCCGCTCTGGGCGAGCCGATCGACGGCCGAAGTCAGCCCGGACCGGTCGGTGCTTTCGGGGATCACCGGGTACGGCTCGCCGGGCGCGGCTTCGGTCAGCACCGGTCCGGGTGTCCCGGGCGTGACAAGCTCGATCCGCGCGAGCCCGGTCAGGAGGTTGCGGCCCAGCGTCGCCTCCGTGTTGTCGCTCACGGGGACGTCGCGCCGGACGCGCACGGTGACATCCACGCGGTTGATGTTGTCGCGCGCGATGGCGACGTCCTCGACCCGTCCGACCGCGACACCGCGCATATTGACATCGGCGCCCACCCGGAGCCCTTCGAGCGACCGATGCTCGAAGTGGATGATGTAATGGTCGAAATCCGTGCCGGCCCCGCTTCGCGCGAGCCAGATCGTGGTCAGCACCGCAGCGGCGGCGAGCGCGACCAGCACCGCACCCACGAGCGTGTACCGCGCTTCAGGTTCCATGGTTTCCTTCGTCTCCCGGAGACCGCTTGCGCGACTGGAAATAGGACTGCACCCAGGGATCGTCGAACTGCCTGACCTCGTCGACCGGCCCCTGCGCGAGGACCCTGCCCTCGGCGAGGACGATCACCCGGTCAGCGATGGCAGCCAGCGTATCGAGGTCATGGGTGACGAGCAGGATCGTCAGCCCGAGGTCGTCGCAGAGGAAGCGCAGCAGCTCGTCGAAGGCGCGGGCGGTGATCGGATCTAGGCCGGACGTCGGCTCGTCCAGGAACAGCACCTCGGGCTCGAGTGCAAGCGCCCTTGCCACCGCCGCGCGCTTGCGCATGCCGCCGGAGAGTTCGCTCGGCATCTTGGCAGCGGCATCGTCGGGCAGACCGGCCAGTGTGATGCGCAGGCGCACCAGCGGCCACAGCAGATGTGGCGGCACCGCAGCGTGCTCGAGCAGCGGCGTGGCCACATTCTGCGCGACCGTGAGCGACGAGAACAGCGCGCCGTCCTGGAACATCATTCCGAAGCGCCGGCGCAGCGTGGCGATCTCTCCCGCCGATGCGGCCCACACGTCGGTTCCGAACAGGCGCACGGTCCCGGCAGTCGGCCGCAGCAGACCGATGATCTCGCGCACCAGCACGGACTTGCCGCTGCCGCTGCTGCCGATCAGCGCCACGATCTGCCCCCGGTCCACGTCGAATGAAACGTCTTCGTGGACCGTCTGCTCGCCGAACCGGGTGACGACGGATTCGACCTCGATCAGCGGGGCGCCGGCATTCAAATATGCAGCTCCTGGAAGAACACCGCGAAGAACGCGTCGAGGAGAATCACGCCGACGATGCTTTGCACGACGGTCGACGTGGTATTGATGCCGATCGAGCGCGTATCGCGGCCGACGCTCATCCCCATCCGGCAGGCGACGATGCCGATGAGCAGGGCGAATACCGGCGCCTTGCACAATCCCACCATGACGTGCCGCAGCGGCAGCGCCGTGTGCAGGCGCTCGACGAAGGCCGTCGGAGTGATGTCCAGGATCGGGCCCGCCGCGGCCATCCCGCCGGCGATCCCGGCCACGTCGCCGACGAACACCAGCAGCGGCAGCGTCACCGCCAGCGCAAGCACGCGGGGCACGACCAGCACGCGCATCGGCGAGAGCCCGATGGTGCGGATCGCATCGATCTCGTCGGTGAGCAGCATCGTGCCGAGCTGCGCGGTGAAGGCGGCACCTGAGCGCCCGGCGATGATCACCGCGACGATGATCGGCGAGAGCTCGCGGGCGGTCCCGATCGCGACGCCGTCGACGACGAAGATGTTCGCGCCGTACCTTTGCGCCTGCATCCCGAGGAGGTACGCGAACACCACGCCGATCAGCGACGTGACGAGCACCACCACCGGAATCGCACTGAGGCAGACGCGGTCGAGCTGTGCCGTGAGCTCCTTCAGGCGCAGCGTATGCGGACGCAGCGCAAGGCGGCCGAATTCGTACGCCGTGCGGCCGAGAAAGTCGAGATGTCCGAGCAGGAGGTCCCGCAGTTCGTAGGCGCCCGCACCCAGACCGCCCAGAATCCCACGGCGTGGCTGGGTCTGTCCTCCCGCGTAGTCGTGGTGCCGGTCACGCACGACGCTCATCACCTGCTCGTGGGTCTCTTCGAAATTGGCAAGCCGCTCGATGGACGCCCCGGCGGCGGCAAGGCGGGACAGCAGCGCGATCGCGGCCGCGGTATCGAACGCGTCGAGCGCGCCGCCGTCGACGACAATCCGCGCGGACGGCAGATCCTCGGCCGCGAGGGCGGCGTCGATGGGGCCAAGATCGACCAGACGCCACGTTCCGGCGAGGCAGAGCGTCGCCGTTTGCCCCTCCTGAACCAGACGGCAATAACCGTCGGGCGTGGTCATCGCACCGGGCCCCATGGGCCGGGGAGCGGGGAGGGACAACGGGAATCCGGCATGACCTTGCCTCCTTCGTTGCGTTGGCCGCAGACCCCGCCGGGACGCGTGCGCATGAGGCTGCGGCGGCCGACAGCCGGCGTCCTCGGGGCGCCGAGCCTGCGCGCAATCCCCCTGCCCCGCTCCGGGACGGACCCGGCGAAAATCGAGCGTTCCCCCGCGCCGGGATGTGCACTGCGTTCCGGACGGCGGCGGACGCGGCGCACCGCTGCCGCGCGGGGCGGCAGCCTCAGCCGGCTGCGCGCAAGCCCCGTGCCCGGCACGCCCGGGCCAGCGATGCGGCCCGGTGGGCGCAACGCCCGACGTCGCCGGCGCGCGGCGGGTGTCGATGCTGCCGGGCCGGGTCCGGGAATTGCTGCGCTGAAATCGATGCACGCGGCAGAGCGCCTGGCCGCGCAGGTGGCAGGCGCCCAGCGCCGACTTGCCGGCCGGAGCCAGCTCGCAAAATGTCCGCTCGTGGCAAAGCGTGACATGCCCTCCTCGCAGGCAAACCGAACGAGGCAAGCTCATGACCCAGGATACTGCCCTCATCCGCTGGTTTACCGATCTCGGCCGCGCCGATACCGCCATCGTCGGCGGCAAGAACGCCTCTCTCGGCGAAATGGTGTGCGAACTGCGCGAGTCGGGCATTCGGGTGCCCGGCGGCTTCGCCACCACGGCGGCAGCCTACTGGAGCTTTCTCGAGGCGAACAAGTTGAGGGCGCGCCTGGTGGCGAAACTCGACGAACTCGGCAGGAGCGGGAAGAACCTCGCCGCGGTCGGCAAGGCAGTGCGCAAGATGATCCTCGATGCGGAGTTTCCTGCGCCGCTCGCCGAAGCGATCAAGCGCAGCTACCACGAGATGGCGGAGCGCAGCGGCCACAGGGTCGCAAGTGTCGCCGTTCGCAGCAGCGCCACCGCGGAAGACCTGCCGGAGGCGAGTTTCGCCGGGCAACTGGAAACGTTCCTGAATATCCGGGGCGAGCGGGCACTGCTCGATGCCTGCAAACGCTGTTACGCATCGCTTTTCACCGACCGCGCAATCGTCTACCGAAGGAACCACGGTTTTGAACACATGGAAGTCGCGCTGTCGGTCGGCGTGCAGGAGATGGTGCGCTCGGACAAGGCCGGGTCCGGCGTCATGTTCTCCATCGACACCGAGAGCGGCTTCCCCGGCAGCGTGCTCATCGACTGCGCCTGGGGGCTGGGCGAGACCGTGGTGCAGGGCATGGTCGAGCCGGACGAATATTACGTGTTCAAGCCGCTGCTGGAGGATCGTGCCCTGCGGCCGATCATCGAAAGGTCGCTCGGCGCCAAAGCGAAGAAGATGATCTACGCGCGCGGCGGAAGTGCGACCGCCAAGCTCGTCGACACCAGCGAAAAGGAGCGCTCGTCGTTCGTGCTGACGGACGACGAAATCCTGCAGCTCGCCCGCTGGGCCTGCGCCATCGAGGCGCATTACGGCCAGCCCATGGACATGGAATGGGCCAAGGACGGTGCAACCGGCGAGCTCTTCATCGTGCAGGCGCGGCCTGAAACCGTGCAGTCGCGCCGGGAAGCCGGTTCGCTCAAGTCCTATCGGCTGAAGAAGAAAGGCCGCCGGCTGGTCACCGGACTCGCTGTCGGCGAATCCATTGCGGCAGGAAAGGTCTGCCGCCTCGCGAGCGCCGCCCAGATCGGCCGCTTCAAGGAGGGCGCCATCCTGGTGACAGGGATGACCGACCCGGACTGGGTGCCGATCATGAAGAAAGCGTCTGCGATCGTGACCGATCACGGCGGACGCACGAGCCACGCGGCGATCGTCAGCCGCGAGCTCGGCCTGACCGCGATCGTCGGCGCGGGCGATGCGACCGAGCGGCTGAAGGACGGGCATGAGGTCACGGTCTCCTGCGCCGACGGCGACATGGGCCACGTCTACGAGGGCATCGTCGATTTCGAAGTGAAGACCATAGACCTCGAGGACATCCCGCAGACCCGAACCCGGATCATGGTCAATCTGGGCAATCCCTCGGCCGCGTTCCGCTGGTGGCGGCTGCCGGCCGCCGGCGTGGGGCTCGCGCGCATGGAGTTCATCATCGGAAACCTGATCCGAATCCACCCAATGGCGCTGGTGCATTGCGATGAGATCAAGGACAGGAAGGCGCGTGACCGCATCGCCGCACTGACCCGCGGCTACGCCGACAAGACGCAATATTTCGTCGACGCGCTGGCCTGCGGCATGGCGCGGATCGCGGCCGCGCATCACCCCAACCCGGTGATCGTGCGCATGAGCGATTTCAAGACCAACGAATACGCGGAGCTGATCGGCGGCGCCGCGTTCGAGCCCAAGGAGGAAAATCCAATGCTCGGCTGGCGCGGCGCCAGCCGCTATTACAGCGAAGGATACAAGGCGGGGTTCGCGCTGGAGTGCCAGGCGGTGCGCAAGGCCCGCGAAGAAATCGGCCTGAACAATATCATCATCATGATCCCGTTCTGCCGGACGCCGGGCGAGGCCGACAAGGTCCTCGGCGAGCTCGCCGCAAACGGGCTGGTGCGCGGCCGGCACGGCCTCGAGATCTACGTCATGGCCGAGATTCCTTCGAACGTGCTCCTGGCCGAGCGCTTCGCCGAGCGCTTCGACGGCTTTTCCATCGGCTCCAACGATCTCACGCAGCTCGTTCTGGGCGTGGATCGCGACAGCGACGTGCTGAGCAGCCTGTTCAACGAGCAAGACGACGCCGTGACCACCGCCATCGCCGAACTGCTCGCCAGAGCGCAAGCAGGCGGCGTGCACACTGGAATATGCGGCCAGGCGCCGAGCGACCATCCCGAATTCGCCCGCTTCCTCGTGCGGCACGGAATCGAATCGATCTCGGTGAGCCCGGACAGCTTTCTCGCGGTGAAACGCGTCGTTGCGCAGAGCGAAGCCGAGCCGGAATCGGCGACGGGTATTCGCGCCCGGGCGGCAACCGCCTGAACCGCCGCGATCGCATCTCCGGATTTGCAAACGACGTCCCGCCCCGGTAATCCCGGTACGCCGCGCCCACACGGCGCCAATGGTTCGCGCGCTTCGCGCCGCGTGCCCGGGCATGGTGATTGCGCCGCAATCTCGAGTCGGTGCCCGCCGGTGCGGCAGCGAAATCGCGCTCGAGGGTGTAGGTATCGACGCGGATTGCCTGTCTCTCGTCAACCGATAAGCGAAGGAGGTGCCATGGGCCTGCAGCACGGTGGACATCAACCCGACCAGAAACACCACGGCGGCAACCGGCCGGGCGAGGATCGCCCTCACGAGAAGCCGGAGACCGTGCCGATCGACGAGCGCCCGGACGCGAATCGTCCGGGCGTCAACGTGCCCGACGCCGAAAGCCGGCAGCGGAAGCCCGGTCCGGATCCGGACCAGCCCGACGGCCGGCGCTCCTCCGCCGGGCCCCGTCGTGGCATGGGCCCGACGTAGGCATCGTCCTACCCCGCCAGGCGGCGCGCGCCGACGTCACATGAATGAACGGGCCGACGCCACTCCCGCCGCGATGCGTGTCCAATGGTGCCGAAGGACTGGTCACGCGATCGTCGCTGCGCGCCCGCGGCGGCGCCATCGTTCGACCGCCCCACCCCGACCCGGATCACGCCATGTCAGCTGCCGCAAGCCATCGAATGCCGTCTGCGGCGACGCTGCTCTTCTTCGCGGCCGTGGCTCTTCTGCTGTCGGGCGGCGCGCTGTGCGCCGAGCGACAGACGGTATGCACGATCACCGTCAATTCGCCCGATGAAAAGGAGGCGATGCGCGCCGGGCTTCAGCCCGAGAGGTTCCGGTTCGTCGAACTCGTCGAGAAGGGTCGACCAGACTGGCTCGCCTCCGCCTGCCACCGGGGCATTCGCTGCGACGTGCTGGTGATCTCCGGGCACTACGACGGCGGCAACGAATTCTTCTCCGATCGGATCGATGCGCGGGAGTTCCTGCCCGTCGACGAGTTGGAGCGCGTTTCCTGTGGCGCGTCGTGCCCCGGGCTGTTTTCGCGGCTGAAGGAGGTGTACCTGTTCGGCTGCAACACGCTCAATGCGCAGTCGCCGACGAGCGTGCTCGCCGAGATAGAGCGCAGCCTGCTGCGCTCGGGGCACACGCGCGCCGAGGCGCAACGACTGACCCGCGCATTGAGCGCGCGGCAGCAAGATAGCAGCCGCGATCGGATGCGCCTGATCTTCAAGGGCGTACCGGCGATCTACGGCTTCTCGTCGGTCGCGCCGCTCGGACCGACCGCGGCCTTTCGCCTCGGGCAGTACTTCCGCACGGCGGGTCCCGGGGAAATCGGCAACGGCCGCCCCAACGCGCGGCTGCTGGCCGCGTTCGCGGCGCATTCGATGGTGGTCACTGCCGGAATCGCCGAGACCGGCCCGGAGGCGGCGCTACGCCGCGACGTCTGCCAGTTCTCGGACGACCGTCACTCGACCGCGCAGCGCCTGGCATTCGTTCATCGCCTGCTCGATCGCGACGTGACCGAAGCGCGATTGTTCCTCGATCGCATCGAGAGCGTCGCCGCGTCGCTGAGTGCCGCGGACCGGCTGTCGCCGGCGGTCGCGAAGGCGCTGCAGGCGATCGCCGAGGACGATCGAGCCCGCCAGCAGTTCATGGATTTTGCGCGCAGTGTCGATCGGCCGGCGGTGCGCGCCCGGATGATCGGCGTGGCGCACGATCTGGGGTGGCTCACAATCCACGAGCAGCGGGCGGAGCTCGCGCGGATGATCGGCGAGCTGCTTGCCGCCGGTGCGGTGACCGCGGCCGAGGTGGACCTGGTGTGCACCCTGAACAGAAACCACGAGCTGGACCCGGCACGCGCGATGCTCCACCCTTCGCCGGCGCACGGCGACAAGATAGCGGAGGCGGCGGTGCTGGCCTGCATGGGCGCTGCCGACGCTCGCGCGCGGATGCTGAAGGCGCTGACGAGCACGCACGCCGAGGACGTCCGCCTCGCCCAGGTCTATTTCCGCCACCGGCCGATCACCGACGTGAACGAGCTGCGGGCGGTCACCGCCGGAGTCACGCAGATGACCGACGCGGCGGCGCAGGTTCGCGCGCTCAATGCTCTCGCCCGTCATCACCTTTCGGATCGCGAATGCCTGGATCGGCTCGCGCGCCTGTATCACGTGACCAGCTCGCCCGAGGTGCAGGCGGCGATCGC
The DNA here is from genome assembly GCA_963768535.1 of uncultured beta proteobacterium. GTDB lineage: Bacteria > Pseudomonadota > Gammaproteobacteria > Burkholderiales > Casimicrobiaceae > CAIWHR01. Next base: position 51,729 of record CAVYID010000008.1, read on the forward strand.
CGGAATCCTGATCCGCGCCGACTTCGCGGCCATCGCCCGGCCCGAGGTGGTCGAGACCCTGCGTCAGCACCGCCTCGGCTCGGCCGAAGACGACCTCATGATCGATGCGCTGATCCGGCGCCTGCAGGCGCCGCTGTAGTGCCATCGTCATACCTGTCCCGGCAGCGCGGTCCCGGCGCCTGCAGCAACGGAGCACAGCCGGCAAGGCCAACCCCAGGCCGGAAGATCGCGGACCGCTGTGCGCGAGAGAAGACGCATGAACGATGACCGCAAATGCGCAGTGCTCGTGGCCGGCGCCGGACCCACCGGGCTCATGCTGGCGCTATGGCTCGCACGGCTGGGGGTGCACGTGCGCATCGTCGACCGCGCTGAAGGACCCGGCACCACGTCGCGCGCGCTGGTAGTGCACGCCCGCTCGCTCGAGTTCTACCAGCAGCTCGGGCTCTCCGAAGAGGCGATCGCCGGCGGGCGCAAGTTCGCCGGCGTGCGGCTCTGGACGCACGGCAAATGTCGCGGCCACGTCGCATTAGGCGAGATGGGCGAGGGATTGAGCCCGTTTCCCTATCTGCTGATCCTGCCGCAGGATGAGCAGGAGCGGTTGCTGGCGGCGGCATTGCGACGATGCGGGGTCGAAGTCGAGCGGCGCACCGAGCTTGTCGGGTTCGAGGATCGAGAGGCGACGATCGCCGTGCGGCTGCGCGGGCCCGGTGGCGGCGAGGAACTCTGCACATGCAGTTATCTCGCCGGCTGCGACGGCGCGCACTCGACCGTGCGCGACGCGCTCGGCGTGCGCTTTGCGGGTGCCGCCTACGACCATCTCTTCTATGTTGCCGACGTGCAAGCGGGCGGGCCGGCCCTCGGGAACGGCCTGAGCCTGGCGCTCGACGCCGGCGATTTCCTCGCCATCTTTCCACTTCCGGGCGACGGGACTGCGCGGCTGATCGGCACCATCCGCGATGACGCCACGGACGAGCGCGGCGACGCGCTGCGCTGGGAAGATGTGAGCCCCACGATCTTCGAGCGTCTTCCGCTCGACGTCGGGAGCGTCAACTGGTTCTCGACCTATCGCGTCCACCACCGGGTGGCGAGCCGGTTTCGCAGGGGCCATGCCTTCCTCCTTGGCGACGCCGCGCACATCCACAGCCCCGTCGGCGGCCAGGGCATGAACACCGGCTTGGGCGATGCGGTGAACCTCGCGTGGAAGCTGGCGATGGTCCTCGACAGCCGGGCCGACGATCGGCTGCTCGAGAGCTACGAGCCCGAGCGCATCGCCTTCGCGCGGCGCCTGGTAGCAACGACCGATCGCGCCTTCAGCCTCGTCACCCGGAACGGACCGTTCGCGCGCGTCGTGCGCGAGGACATCGTGCCGCGAGTAGTTCCCCCGCTGCTGCAGATCGACGCGGTGCGCCGCTACGCCTTTCGGACGCTGTCGCAGATCATGGTCGAATACGAAGCCAGTTCGCTGAGCGCCGGTCACATCGGCGACGTCCACGGGGGCGACCGGCTCCCATGGACCGGCAGTAATTTCGCGCCACTGACCGCGATCGCGTGGCAGGCACACGTGTACGGCGACGTGCCGACGCCCTTCGCGAAGGCGTGCGCGGATCTGGGCTTGCCGCTGCATGCGTTTCCGGGCAACGCCGCCGCCGGGATGCCCGAGGGGGCGGCATGCCTCGTGCGGCCGGACGGCTATATCGCGCTTGCCGACGCGACGGCTGACGCGGGCCGACTGCTGCACTATTTCCACGTGCGTGGACTGCGTCCGTCGTAGGCGATATCGCGGGGTGCCCCGCGAGGCATCGCAACGGGCCAAAGGCAGCGTCGAGTCCGAGCCGCGTGGGCTCGGGGAGGCGTCCGGCGGCAAGAATTTCCGGTCGGGGTGAATGTTGCCGACGCGACATCGCGCGCGGCAGCGGCAGCGGCGGGAATGCAGCTTGCATGGGTTTGTCGATTGACGGATATCACGGGGGGACATCGCCATGCACGATGCCGCGGGGCGACTGCGCAAGCCGCCAGTGAAGGACCCAGGGCGGCGCCGGCGAAAGCCGGTGCGCGAGCCCGGCAAGCCGCCGCCCCCGGTGCGCGAGCCGGGCAAGATTCCCGGGGAAGACCCCGCAGATTCGAACGACGATTCCGGCACGGCCGCAGCGACGCTTGCCGGTGGCGCGACGGTCGCCATGCCCACACACGTGCCTGAGCCGGATCCTCGCTCGCCACGGCCGGGGCGGATGCCGCCGCCGACGCCCCCGGACCCGCCCGGTCGTCCGGCGCACCCGGTGCCGGGGGAGCCGTCGCCGCAGCCATCGCGGCCGCCGTCGCCAAGGCCGCCGGTGCCACCTGTTCCGCCGGAGGTCCCCGTGCCCAGGCCGCAAACGCCGCTGCCGGAGCCGCCTCCCGAATGGCCGCAGCGGTAACCGCGCGGACAGGATCGCGATGCCGGCCCCCCTCCTCGCGCGCTCGCCGTCGGTGCCGGTGTCGGTTTTCCCGACCACCCCGCCGCCGCTCGCGGATGCCGCCGGTGACACGGGCGCCGGCGCGTGATGGCGGACCCCCGCACCCGAGCACTGCGCTTTGCGCTGCGGCCACCGGTAGTCGCGAAATATCTGGCACAGATGCTGGGCATGCTGGGGCTGCTGTGCATCGTGCCCGCGGTTGTGTGCGCCGCAGACGGTCACACCGGACCGGCGCTGCGCTTCGCCGCCGTCATCGTCGCGCTCGGATTGATCGCCATCACGCTCGGCCGCCTGGACTGCAAGGACGACCTGCAGACCAACGAGGCGCTGGCGATCACCGCGCTGGTGTTCATCATACCGTCGGGCGTGCTTGCCTGGCCGCTGGCCGCTTACGGGCTCGCCCCGGTGGACGCCTGGTTCGAAGCCACGTCCGGCGTCACCACCACCGGGCTCTCGACGCTGGGCAGCGTCGAGGCGCTGCCCTACTCGTTCCACTTCGCGCGCGCCTGGATGCAATGGGTCGGCGGCCTCGGCATTGTCGTGCTGGCGCTGGCGCTGCTGCTCCATCCCGGCACCACCGCGGCCAGGCTGGGGTTCGACCGCCGCGAGGCCGACGACCTGGCCGGCGGCACCCGCGCCTACGCGCTGCGGGTGCTGGCAATCTACAGCGCGCTCACCGGCGTCGGGATCGCATTGCTGTGGTGGCTGCTGAGCGATCCTGGGGACGCGGTGGTGCATGTGCTGGCGGCCGTCTCCACCGGCGGCTTCTCCAGCCATGATCGCAGCCTTGCCGGGTTGGCCGCGCCGGGCGCCGCAGCCGCGCTGCTGGCGCTGTCGCTGCTGGCGGCGGCGCCCTTCTACGTGTACTCCGCGCTGTTCTACCGCCGGTGGCGCACGTTGTTCCGTGATCGCCAGGTGCGCACGCTGCTGGCCTGCGCCGGCGTCGTCGCAGCCGCGCTGTTCGTCCTGATGCCCGGCGACGCCGCTGACGGTCCGGTGGCGCGCGCGGGCGAGGCGCTGGCGATGGCGCTTTCGGCGCAGACCACCGCGGGCTTCTCGACGCTGCCGGTGTCCGCGCTCGGCAACGCGGCGCAGCTCATGCTTCTGGGCGCCATGCTCGTCGGCGGCGCGCTGGGTTCGACCGCCGGCGGCATCAAGACGCTGCGTTTCCTTCTGCTGCTCAAGCTCGCGCGCCTGCTGCTGCAGCGCGCGACGACCGCGCGCGCCACCGTGCTCGAGCTGCGTCTCGGCGACGAGCGGATCGGGTCGCGCGAAGTCGAGGAAACGATCGGCGTCGTGACCGCGTTCGGTCTCATGCTGTTCGTGTCCTGGGGCGCATTCCTGGCCGCAGGGCATCCGCCGCTGGCGTCGCTGTTCGACGTCTGCTCGGCGCTCACGACCAGCGGACTGTCGACGGGCGTCACCGCCCCCGGACTCGAGCCGGGCTTGAAAATCCTGCTGGGCGCGGACATGCTGATGGGCCGGGTCGAGGTGGTCGCCGTGCTGCTGCTGTTGCTGCCCGCGACCTGGATCGGAAGGAGGCGCGAGGCATCATGAGAATCGTCCTGACGGGCGCCAGCTCTCTGGCGGTGGCCACGGCGCGGGTGCTGCTTGAACGCGGCGGCGAGGTCGTGCTGGTGGAGAAGGACCAGGAGCGCATCACCGCGCTCAGCGACGAGATCGACTGCAGCTTCGTCCACGGCGACGGGACCCGGCCGTCGGTGCTGGAGGAGCTCAGCCCGAAGGACATAGACCTGCTGCTATGCCTGTCGGACAGCGACCAGAACAACATCATCGCGGCGATGGTCGGGCAGGCGCTGAAGATCAAGCGGGTCCAGGCGAAGATCGACAACCCGGAGTTCGAGCCGATCTGCCATCGCCTCGGGCTTGTGAACACCATCGTACCGGACCGCGAGGTCGGGCGCTCGCTGGCCGACCTGATCGAGGGTCACGAGGACCCGGGCCGGCGCGCGACAACCAGCGGCGATCTGCGCTTCTTCGCATTCACCGCGGGCGGGCGCGATGCCGGGAAGGTGGAAGACCTCGAGCTGCCCGATGGGAGCCGGGTGATCTGGGTCGCGCGCGGCGACAAGGTGGAGATCGCCGCTGCCGGCACCCGCATCGAGGCTGGCGACGAAGTGCAGGTGCTCGCCCGGCGCCGCGACATGGACGCGCTGGCCAAGCGTTTCGAATCCACCGGCGACGGGTCCTCCGCCACGGTGGGCGCCTTGTAGCGGCCCGCAGCAGGCGCTCGCTCAGGATCGCACCGCCGCCGACTCGGATTTCCCGCGCCTGCCATGCCCATGCCGCCCATGCGCGGGCGACCGGTGCGCCATCCACAGCAGCACGCCGGTGGCGATGGCGAAGACGACGTTCAACCAGAGCGTGTAGTCGATGCCGAAGCGCACCATCGCCGCCAGGTCGGGCCGCGCCACGGGAAGCAGGCCGAACAGCGCCGCCACGTAATGCACGCTGACGCCGGCCGCGACCATGCAGACATAAAGCAACGCGGACAGGTACAGCGCGTATCGCCAGCCGTAGTACTTGACGTGGATGTAGACGACGGTGGCCGCGACCAGGTCGGCGCCGAGAAAGCTCATCACGCCGCCGAAGGCCGCGTTCTTCGACCACAGCATCGCCGCCAGCGGCACGTTGCCCATCGAGCCGATGAAAGTGAAGAATGCCACCACCGGCGCGACGGCCGCGTTCTGCACCACCGCCAGCACCGACGGCGCGTCCGCGCCCGCCTCGAGGAACAGGCTGTTCCACAACGACTGCGGCACGAGCACCGAGATCAAACCGGCCACGGTGAAGCCGAACAGGATCTCCTTGTAGACCATCTTCCATTCCATGAGGAAAGCCCGGGCGATGCGCTCCCAGCCCTCGCGCGAGCCCAGCTTGTCGGCCCAGCCGCGCTTCGCCCAAGCCGCGTCGCCGGCGGCTTCACCGGTGTCGCGCCGGGCGCGCTCGCGCGCCGCCTCGGCCAGTCGCGCGGGGAAGAACGGACGCGTCAGCGCGTAGGCGTAGACGATCATCAGCACCCCCAGCAGCAGGTTGCCCACGGCAAAGCGCCAGCCCAGCAGCACCCATAGCAGGAGGCCGAGCTCGAGCACGAGATTGGTCGAGGCGATCAGGAACGCGAGCGCGTTCACCGGGTGCGCGCCCTTGGCCAGCACCGAGCGCGACGCCGCCAGTGCGGCGAACGAGCAGGACGACGAGATCAGGCCGAAAAAGCCCGCCAGCGCCGCCGGGCGCACTCCGCGCTCGCCGAGCACCCCGGCCATCTGCTCGCGCGTGACCAGCACCTGAATCGCGGCCGAGATCATGTAGCCGAAAGCGAGCGCCCAGAGGGCCTGCCAGAGCATACCCGCGGCGGTCTGCAGCGACTGGAGGATCGCGTCCATCATGTTGGAAACGAGATGCAAGGCGCGTACCCGTTCCGGCAGGCGCCAGCCGCGCTGCAGCCGCGCCCGGAACTCGATTTTGCCCGCCCGGTCGAACCTGCACGGCGCGCACCTGCGCCGGTGAATGGCAGTTTCCATCAACCTCAAAGGAGACCGGTATGAAGCGACTCATGCTTGCAACAATCGCGTCGTCCATCGCCCTTTCAGGATTCGCCTTCGGGGCGGCGCTGCCGCCCGAGATCCAGGTGGGCAACCTGCAATACGTCAGCGGCGGCATCGGCGAGAACGAAGCCGACTCGATGCGTCGCGCCGCGCCGAGCTATCCGCTGGAACTCATGTTCTCGCAGTCCAAGGCCGGCAACTTCATCGCCGACGTCGACCTGCGCATCCAGGCGCATGACGGCCTGCCGCTGCTGATGACGACCACCGCGGGTCCGATCGTGCTCGCCCGCCTGCCGCAGGGCCGTTACCGCGTCGAGGCACGCTTCGACGGGCGGACGCTGAGACGCGACGTCGAGATCGATCCTGCGCAGCACAAAATCCTGTACCTCAATTGGCCGGTATAACCGCGCGGGCACCGGCCGGCAGGCGCGCCGCGATGGCAGCCCCGGGGCCGGGCACGACGCTTGCGGCACGTGACGCGGAGGCCCTGCAGCCCCGGGCCGATCAGGAACCGACGCCCAGAGGATAACCGACATGAACGATCGCTCCGCATTCTTCACCGACATCCAGACCCTCCGCGAGCGCGCGCGCAAGCACATGGAGAAGGGCGCGGTCACCGAGAACTACGCCGCCGACCCGGAAATCGTGATCGGGCTGCTGAACGAGGCGCTGGCGACCGAGATCGTCTGCACACTGCGCTACAAGCGGCACTACTTCACCGCGCAGGGACTCGCCGCGGACAGCGTCGCCAACGAGTTCCTCCAGCATGCGAACGAGGAGACGCAGCACGCGGATTGGCTCGCTGCGCGCATCGTCCAGCTCGGCGGCGCGCCGAACTTCTCGCCGGAGGGGCTGGCAACGCGTTCGCACGCCGAATACGTCGAAGGCAGCGACCTGCTCGACATGATCCGCGAGGACCTCGTCGCCGAGCGGATCGCGATCGAAAGCTATCTGGAGATGATCAAGTACCTGGGCGACCGGGACATCACCAGCCGGCGGCTGCTCGAGCGCATCCTTGCGGTCGAGGAGGAGCATGCGGAGGATCTGCTGACGCTCGTCCAGGGTGTGCAGCGCGGCGCGCGCTGAGCGGGCGCGTCCGGACCGCGACCCACCGACCGGCGGCTGACCGCGTCGACGCCGGCGGCCGGCCATCCTTTCTGACGTGGCGGGCCGGCACCGCGCCGACGCGAGCGAACGGCTCGGCGCCGGCGCGAGCGCAGCCGCGCGCGGTCTCAGATCTGCGACTTGAAGTAGTTGTACGAGCTGCTTGAAGGCGTCGCGCAGGTTGTCCATTTCGGCGACCATCTTCTCCCAGCCGTCCTCGCCAGCCGCCTTGATCTCGTCGAGCTTGGAAAGCGCGGCATCGTATTGCTTGCGCAGCTTTGCCATCTCGCTCTTGTAGCGCGCCTGCGCCTCGCCCTTGGCCTCGCTGGCCTTCGCGTCGAGCGCGTCCATCTGCGCGTTCAGCTCGTCGAGCTGCTGCTTCATCCGGGCAACGTATTCGTCTCGCTTGGACATCGTTCATTCTCCTTGGGGTTTGGTTGACAACACAACCGGCCGGCTGCGGGCCGCAAAGCGCAACCCGCGCCGCCACTTTCTCACGTGCCTGCCGCACGCGAATCCAACATACCGCCGCGCGGCGCATTCATCCGCCGATGCCGGCTTCACCGCGCAGCCAGCCCCAATCGAGCCACGCCGGCTGCGCGATGTACAGAACCGCATTCGTCCAGACGTCTTCCAGCTTGCTGCGCGCCACCCGGCAGCGCAGATCCGGCGCCGCGGCGTCGTCCCGGGCAAGGGTGAACTTGCCACGGCTGACACTTGCCTTGCACCCGGCAATCGCCGCCCCCGAGTCGTCGAGCGCCTCCAGCAGCAGCGTCTTGCCTTCGATCGGCTGCAGCAGCGCATCGAAGGAGGCGTCCGCCGGATGCTCCTCGCGCCAGCGCTCGAGCGCCACGTTGCAGATGCTGATGAAGTACCTGAGCAGTGCCTTGGTCGCCGCGACCTCGTCGTGCCCGGGCTTCACCGTCGGACTCCCGGCCCCGGCCGGCGCCACCGCGTGACGCCGCCCGCCGATCGTGGCAATACCGCCTTTCGGCACGAACGCAGCATTCTGGCCCCCTCCTCCGAACGCGTCGTCAGGCGATTGTCACCTCGGCGACCGCTTCCTCTATGGCGCGTCGCGAAATTCCGCAACGGTCCAGCAATTCGTCGGCGGCACCGGAACGCGGCTCGCCGCGCACCGCGAGGTGGCGCAGGTCCGCGGGCGAGCCGACGATCGCGCCCGCGACCGCCTCGCCGAGGCCGCCCGCGGCCCAGTGGTCCTCGACCACGACCAGGTGCCCGGTCTCGCGCGCCGCGCGCGCGAGCGTCTGCGTGTCGAGCGGCTTCACCGAGTAGGCGTCGATCACGCGCGTCATCACGCCCCGGTCGGCGAGAGCGTCGTGCGCCGCGAGTGCCTCGTGCACGGTGATCCCGGCGGCGACGATCGTCGCCTTGTCCTCCGGCGACGAGCGCAGCGTCTTGCTGCCGCCGACCGGGAAGCGCTCGTCCGGCGCGTAGATCACCGGCGTCTTCGGCCGCGTGGTGCGCAGGTAGACGATGCCCTTGGTGCGGGCGGCCTCCTCGGTGAGGCGCTCGGCGCTCACCGCATCGCTCGGGTAGAGCACGGTGCTGTCGTTGAGGGCGCGGAACAGCGCCAGGTCCTCGAGCCCCATCTGCGACGGGCCGTCCTCGCCGATGGAGACGCCGGCGTGGCTGCCGCAGAACACCAGGTGCTCGGGGCGGCTGTGCCCGGCCATCCGGATGAAGTCGGCGGCGCGGCGTCAGGAAGCAGGCGAAGGTCGCGGCGAAGGGCGTCTTGCCGCAGGCCGCCAGGCCGAGCGCGGTCCCGACCATGTTCTGCTCGGCGATGTAGCCCTCGAAGAACCGCTCCGGGCACGCCTGCGCGAAGGCCTTCGGCGCGGGTGGAGCCCTTCACGTCGCCGTCGAGGGCGACGATCGCGGCACTGCATCGCCGAGCTTGCGCAGCGCCGCGCCGTAGCCGTCACGCGTCGCGACCTGCTTCGCCGCGCCGGTCAGTCGATCGCGATCTCGCGGGATCGCGCCGGCCGTCAGGGCGCCGCGCCTGCCCCAGGCGCCGGGCGTTCACGCGCGGCGGCGCGCGGCGCGTCGCCGAGCTCGGCCGAAGCGCGCTCGCATCTCGGCCTCGTCGAGCGCCTTGCCGTGCCAGCCGTCCTTGCCTCGAGGAACGAGACGCCCTTGCCTTTCACGGTCCGCGCGATCAATGGCGGTGGGCCGGTCGCCGCCGGCCTGCTCCAGCGCATTGGTCACCTCGGCGAGGTCGTGGCCGTCGATCTCGACTGCGTGCCAGCCGAAGGCGCGGAAGCGCTCGGCGAACACCTGCTGTGGTGGTCGTAGGGCGCCGGTCCGCTCTGGCCGAGACCGTTCTCGTCGACGATGGCGACGACGTTGCCGAGTCGTTGAGCGCGGCGAACTGCGCGGCCTCCCAGACCGATCCTTCCGAGCATTCGCCGTCGCCGAGCAGGCAGAACACGCGCGCATCGATGCCGTCGAGCCGGTTGGCCGCGGCGACCCGTTGGCGGCGGCCAGGCCCTGGCCGAGCGAGCCAGTGGCGACCCGTACCCAGGGATTTCGCGGCGTCGGGTGGCCCTCGAGGGTGCTGTCGATGCGGCGCAACGTGAGCAGATCCTCGTCGACAGCGCCGGCCGCGGCCAGGACCGCCCACAGCAAGGGCGCCGCGTGGCCCTTGGAGAGAATGAAGCTGTCGACGTCGCGCGCGTGCGGATCGCCCGGGTCCCAGCGCATCACGCCGGAAGAACAGCGCGGCGACGATCTCGGCGGCCGACAGGCAGGAGGTCGGATGGCCCGAGCCCGCTGCTGTGGTCATCTCGGATCACGTCGCGGCGCAGCTTGCGCGCCACGTAGTGCGAGCGGCGCGCAGATCCTCGGCCGCCGCGTGGCGCGCGCGCCCGCACTCGAGCGCGCTGCAGCAGCGCGTCGTAGGGAGCGGTTGAACTTCTCGATTCCCTCGTCCTCGAGCTGGCGCGGTCACCAGCTTGCATGTCGATACCAAGGCCGCGCAGATCGCGCGATGACACCGGACGGCTGCCGTCACGTTTTTCGAGAGCGTGTCGCGGCGCTTTGCCGTGATCGGCGAATGCGGCGATGGTCTGCTCCGGCATCGTATTCACCGTGTATCGGGACCGATCAGCGGCTCGACGTACATCAGATCCAGGTAGGCCGGGTCCTTGGTGCTGGTGCTTGCCCACAGCAGGCGCTGTGCCCGCGCGCCCTGCTGCGCGAGCGCCTGCCAGCGCGTCGCTCGCGAGCAGATGCGCTGGAAGCTCCGGTAGGCGAGCTTCGCGCTGGCCACACCCGCCTTGCCGCGCAGCGTGTCCGGGTGGGGCGTGAACGACGAGGCGCCGTCGGGACCGATGCGATGCGCGAGCAGCTCGTCGACCAGCACGTCGATCCGGCTCAGGAAGAAGCTCGCGACCGACGCAACGTCGTCGAGCGGACGACCCGCTGCCAGCCGGCGCTCGAGGGCGCGCAGGTAAGCGTCGGCAACCGCCTCGTAGCGCTCGACCGCGAACAGGAGCGTGATGTTGACGTTGATCCCTTCGAACGAGCAGCTCCTCGATGGCCGGCAGCCCTTCCTGCGTGCCCGGGATCTTGATCATCAGATTGGGGCGGCCCACTGCCGCCGCGAGGCGCCGCGCCTCCTCGATCGACTTGCTCGTGTCGCGGGCCAGGTGTGGGGAGACCTCCAGGCTGACGTAGCCGTCGCGCCGTGCGGTCGGTCGTAGACGGGTCGAGAATGTCGCAGGCGCTGCGACTCGTCGCGTGACTGCCAGCTCTTCGTAGATCGCGGCGGCGGGCGCAGCCGCGCTGCGCACCGCGGCCCGGATCTGCCCGTCATAGGCGCTGCTGGCGAGTCACGCCTTTTCGAAGTCGCTCGGGTTGGCGGTCACGCCCCGCAAACCCTCCTGCGCCACGCGCCGCGCCAGCGCCCGTTGGCGAGCATGTCGCGCGTCAGGTTGTCGAGCCAGTAGCTCTGGCCATGCTCGGCAAGGGTCTGCAGTGGGGTCATCGGGTCGCTCCGCGAGCAGTTGGGCAGCCATCGAGCGCCGGCGGCCGTCTTGGCGACATCGGGACGATGGACGGCATATGCGGCATATGCGTTACGCCATGCAAGCGGTGTTCCCGGTCCGGGCGCGGGGTTGATGGCGCGCGGGCCGGGGATGGCGGCCGGGCTTCGTCGAGCCGCTGCGCAGGCACGTTGCTTGCGGATGGGAATGAGCACCGCAGCGACCCGCTTTCGATGACGCCCTACCCGGCCATGCAGAAGATGCCCTTCCACGCGATCCGCACGCTCGACGGCCACCTTCCGATCGAGGATCACGGCCTGATCGGCGACGGCGAGAACGGCCGCTCTGGTCGGTCGCGACGGTGCGATCTCCTGGCTGTGCGTACCGAAGTTCGACGCGCGGCCGCTGTTCGCCGGCCTGATCGACGCCGCGCGCGGCGGCAGGTGGAGCATCGCCCCCGAGGCGGCCACCGAGTCGCGCCAGCACTACGTCGGCGACACCGGCGTGCTGGTGACCGAGCTGCGCGGCGCGGGCGGCACGCTGCGGATCACCGATGCGATGACGCTGCACGCCGGCGCCGACCTGACCGAGGACGCCGTCGCGGCGCGCGGCGAGCTCCTGCGCCGGGTCGAGGCGCTCGGCGCCCGCACGCGACTGCAGGTCGTTCTGGAGCCGCACGGCGGCGGCGAACTCGAGACGCGCGGCGCAGGCTGGCGGCTCGCCACGCCGGCCCGGTCCGATCTCGATCTGCGCGTCGACTGCGATCGACCGCTTGCGGGCCTGCGCACACAGATCGACCTCTCCCCCGGAGAAACCATGTCTGTCGCGCTGCGCTGGGGGCCGGATGGCAAGCGCTTCGACGGCGACCCGGGCACGCGGCTCGCGGGCACCGTCGAGGCCTGGAAACGCTGGCAGGCGCGGGTGCGCTACCACGGCCCGCAGCCGTCGCTGGTGCGGCGCGCGGCGATCACGCTGAAGCTCCTCGATCACCTCGAGAACGGCGCCATGGTCGCGGCGCCGACCTCCTCGCTGCCCGAGGCGATCGGCGGCGCGCGCAACTGGGACTATCGCTACGCCTGGGTGCGCGACGTCGCGTCCAGTGTCGACGCGCTGAGCCGCATCGGCCTCGAGCAGGAGGCGGCGGATTTTCTCGCGTGGCTGCTGGTGGTCGTCGAAGCGGACGGCGGGCCGCCCCGCATGATGTACACACTCGATGGCCACCGGGGGCCGCCCGAACGACGTGACCCCGCGCTCGCCGGCTACCGCGGCTCGACGCCGGTGCGCTGGGGCAACGCGGCCGGTGACCAGTGGCAGCACGATGTCTTCGGCGAAGTGCTCGACTGCGCCTACCTGTGGGCGAAGCGCGGGGGCGCCATCGATGCCGCGTTGTGGGAGCGCTTGCGCCAGCTCGTCGACATGGCCCGCAGCCGCTGGGATCGGCCGGACCAGGGCATCTGGGAGGTTCGCGCCGGGCCGCGGCCGTTCACGTATTCGGCGGCGATGTGCCAGGTCGCCGTGGATCGCGGCGTGCGGCTCGCCGCCGGCCTCGGCCTGCCCGGCGGCGCCGCCTGGCGCCGCGACGCGGAACGGATGCGCGAGACGCTGCTCGCCCGGGCCTGGAACGGGCCCCTCGGCGCGTTCGCCGGGCAGCTCGACGGCGATGCGCTCGACGCCAGTGTGCTTGCGCTGCCCTTGCGGCGAGTCGTCGACGCGAACGATCTGCGCATGCGCGCGACTGCCAGCGCCATCGCCGCCCGCCTCGCGGCCGGCGGCGGTCTGCTCTACCGCTACCTGCCCCGCCAGGCGCCCGACGGGCTGCCGGGCGACGAGGGCGCCTTTCTCCTCTGCAGCTTCTGGCTGGTCGACAACCTGACGCTGCAGGGGCGCCTCGACGAGGCGCTGTCGCTCTACGAGTCCCTTTGCCATCGGGCCAACGCACTGGGTCTGCTGCCCGAGCAGATCGACCCGGCGACCGGCACGTTCCTCGGCAATTTTCCGCAGGCGTTCAGCCACGTGGGTCTGATCTCGAGCGGCGTGATGCTCTCCGCCGCGCTGGAAGCGCGACGCGCAGGCGCTTGAGCGCACCGTTCGACGGCGCCAGCGCGGACGCGATCGCCGCGGCGGAATGCCCGGGACCCGCGGTCAAAACACCAGCACACCGAGCATCACGCCGAAGACGAGGACGACCAGGAAGATCGCGAGCGCGATGTAGAACAGGATCTTCGCGATGCCGGCCGCGCCGACCGCGATGTTCGTGAACCCGAACACGCCGGCCACGACCGAGATCAGAAAGAAGATGATTGCCAATTTGAGCATGTGCATGGCCCTCCGTCGTGGTGCATCTCGCCGCCTCGCCGCGGGACGTCGTTCGCTGCGCCGCCGCCGCGCCGTCCCCGCAGAATCGCGGGACCACGCCGTTCTCGCGCGCGCCGCTTCCGCCGGAGAGTCTCGGCCCGAAATACCCCGAAGCAACCGACATGCCCGCGCGTCGGAGTTCCAGTCCGCCCGCCGAACCCGGGACGTGTGTGACGGGGGGTAAAGATTGCCGGTCGGCATGGCCATTCTTCCCGAATCCACATACCGGTCGTCCACAACGGCGCCCACCGTCCCGGCGCGCGCCGAGGGGGCGAAACCCCGCGGCCGGCTGGCACGCGTCTTGCGGCGGTTGCAACATGCGCATGTCATCTGTGCGCGAGAATCTGTCGGCACGCCAAGGAGTTTCCGATGAGTCAGACCCTGCAGCTGCACGCCGCCCAGCACGTAGTGATGACGCCGCAGTTGCAGCAGGCACTGCGCCTGCTGCAGCTTTCAGCGCTCGAATTCGAGCAGGAGATCGAAGCCGCTTTGGCGCAGAATCCATTTCTCGATCCGGAGGCCGGAGGCGACATGGAAGCGCCGGCGGCGACCGTTGCGCCCGATACGGTATCCGCGACCGACGCGACCGGCGGCGACCGTGAGGGCGGCGACCAGGCGGTGGCTCCGGAGGATCTGGACGGCAGCGGGCCCTCGGGATTGCGCCGCCGGACGGACTTCGACGACGACGACAGCGAGCCCGGGGCATATACCCCCGCGCCGGTGACGCTGCACGACCATCTGCTCGAGCAGGTGCGTGCCAGCGCGCTCGCCGACCGCGACAAGCTGCTCGCCGGCGTCGTCGTCGAAGCGCTCGATGACGACGGTTATCTGCGTCAGTCGTTCAGCGAGATCGCGCGGCAGGCGCCGGGGACGGCGGAGGTGGCGCCCGACGACCTTGAGCTCGGCCTGCGCTTCGTCCAGAGCCTCGAACCTGCGGGCGTCGGGGCCCGCTCGCCGCAGGAGTGCCTCGTGCTGCAACTCGAGCGTCTGGAACCCGATCTGCCTGGACGCGGTCTCGCGCTCACCATCGTGCGCGAGCACCTCGAAGCACTCGCCGCGCACGACACGCAGCGGCTCGTCCGCGCGCTCGGCTGCGACGAGGACGCGCTGCGCGAGGCAAACGGCCTGATCCTGCTGCTCGATCCGCATCCCGGCCGCGCGTTCGGGTCCGACGACGCCCAGTTCGTCGTCGCCGACGTCGTGGTGCGCAAGCAACGGGGTCGCTGGGTCGCGGCGATCAACCCGGACGTGCTGCCTCGAATCCGCGTCAATGAGATGTACGCCGACGTCCTGCGGCGCAACCGCACCCGTGCCAACGGTGCGCTCGCGCAGCAGCTGCAGGAGGCGCGCTGGCTGGTACGCAACGTGCAGCAGCGCTTCCAGACGATCCAGCGCGTCGCCCAGGAGATCGTCGATCGGCAGCAGCGATTCTTCGAATACGGGGACGTCGGCATGAAGCCGCTGTTCCGCCGCGACGTCGCACGCGCGCTCGACCTGCACGAATCGACGGTCTCGCGCGTGACCAGCGGCAAGTACATGGCGACACCCCGCGGGCTGATCGAGTTCGGGCATTTCTTCGGCAGCCACGTCGTCTCCGACGGCGGACGCGCCTGCTCGGCCACCGCGATCCGGGCGCTGATCCGCTACATCATCGCCCGCGAGGACGCCGCCCAGCCGCTGTCGGACATCAAGGTGACGCGCAAGCTCAAGGAGCGAGGCGTGCGGGTCGCGCGCCGCACGGTCACCAAGTATCGCGACGGCATGCGGATTCCGCCCGTCGAGGCCCGCCGGATGAGCGCGTCCTGAGCCGCCTGCGGCGTCGGCGCGATCGGCGGCCGCGCCGGCCTGCGCCGCTCAGGCCTCGATGGTGAACCCGACCTTCACCGTCACCTGCCAGTAGGTCGGCTTGCCGTCGGCGATGAAGCCGCGCATGTCGGTGACTTCGAACCAGCGCATCTCGCGCACGGATTGACTCGCCCGCTCCAGCGCGCGGGCCACCGCCGCCTCGATGCCCTGCGTCGACGATCCGGTCAGCTCGATGTGCTTGTAGACGTGATCGCTCATGGCGTGCTCCTTTTCGGCCTCTCGACGCCACCGGTCAACCGCCGGCCGCCTTGCGCGAAAGGGCGCAAACGCCATGCCCGCGCCGGCGTCGATCGCGATCACGTCAGCGCGTCGCGACCCGCTGGCGGTCGGATGGCCGGTCGTGCATACTGCAAGGTTCCTCCAAGAGAAAGAGGTTCCTCCAGGTGAAAACCGCTGGCGCGCTCGCGGCGCTGATACGCAGTGAACGCGCCGGGCTGCTTGCCGCCTGGCGGGCGGGCGTCCAGAAGATTGATTCGGCGCGCCCGCTGGACACGCCGACGCTGAACGACCACCTGCCCCGGCTGCTCGACGCGCTGGCGCTCGAACTCGCCGCGGTCAGCCATGGCGCCGTGCCCGCGGCACCGGCGGCCAGCGCAAGGTCGCCCGCCCACGGCGCCCAGAGGCTGCGCGACGGGTACCGCATCGACGAGGTCGTCACCGAGTACCACGTCCTGCGAACCTGCCTGCTCGATCTGGCCGCCGCGCACGGCGTCCCTGTCGATGGCGTCTGCGCGCGAACGCTCCACGGTGCGCTCGACCGCGCCATAGCCGAAGCAGTCGGCGCCTACGTCCGCGAGCGCGCCGCCGAACGCACGCGCCAGCAGGCGGAGTACCTGAAGTTTCTTGCCCACGACCTGCGCTCGCCCCTCGGCGCCATCGTGCTGGCGGTGGATGCGCTCGAGCAGGCGCTTCCCGAGCCCACCGGCGATGGCGCGCTGGTCGGACGGATGCTGCGCAGCCTCGGCCGCAACGTCAAGCAGCTCGAGGCTCTGGTCGCGAGCGTCGTCGAAAGGCAGGCGGCGAGCGCGACCGAGGCGCCGCCGCCGTCGCGCGACCGCGCAGAGCTGCGCACGCTCGTCCGCCATATCGTGCAGGAGCTGGAGCCGATGGCGCGCACCGCGGGCACGCGCATCGTCAACCAGGTCCCGGAGCAACTGTTCGGCTACGTCGATGTCCATCTGCTCGGGCGGGCGTTGCGCAATCTCGTCATCAACGCGCTCGAGCACGCCCACGGCGGCGAGGTGACGCTGGCGGCCGAGGCGCACGGCGACCGCATTGTCTGCTGGGTGCGCGACACCGGCGTGGGCATCGCGGCCGACCAAATCCCCCGCCTGTTCGACAAGGCGGCGGGCGACGCGGGCGAGGCGACCGCGACCGGGAGCCCACTGCACGGCGTCGGGCTCGCAATTGTCAGGAAGTTCGTCGCGGCGCACGGCGGCACGATCGACGTCGAGAGCGAGACGGGCCGCGGCACCACGTTCCGGCTGGAGTTGCCCGGCGCGCTGCTTCCCGACGCCGCAGACTGATTGC
Source organism: uncultured beta proteobacterium (assembly GCA_963768535.1). Classification (GTDB taxonomy): domain Bacteria; phylum Pseudomonadota; class Gammaproteobacteria; order Burkholderiales; family Casimicrobiaceae; genus CAIWHR01. Next base: position 68,610 of record CAVYID010000008.1, read on the forward strand.
GCGGCCTGCGCGTCACTTGCCCCCGCCCCGGGCGGGCTTCTCCTCGTGGCCGCCGAACTCGTAGCGCATCGCCGAGAGCAGCTTGTCGGCGTAGTCGCTGTGCCCGCGCGAGGCGAAGCGCGCAAACAGCGCGGCACTGATCACCGGCGCCGGAACACCCTCGTCGATCGCAGCCTGCAGGGTCCAGCGTCCTTCCCCCGAGTCGGAGACGCGGCCGTCGAACTTGTCGAGCTCCGGATCGGCGCGCAACGCGCTCGCCGTGAGGTCGAGCAGCCACGAGCCGATGACGCTGCCGCGGCGCCACACCTCGGCCACGCGCGCCACGTCGATGTCGTAGCGGTAGCGCTCGGGATGGCGCAGCGGCGCGGTCTCCGCGTCCACGTCGCCCTGGTGTTTGCCGATGGCGGCTCCCTGCAGGATGTTGAGGCCTTCGGCGTAGGCCGCCATGACCCCGTATTCGATGCCGTTGTGCACCATCTTGACGAAGTGCCCCGCACCGTTCGGGCCGCAGTGCAGGTAGCCGGCCTCCTCCGGTGCGGGCGCGCCGTCGCGTCCGCGGGTGCGCTCGGCCGACTCGACGCCGGGGGCCAGCGCGCGGAAGACCGGCTCGAGCCGCGCCACCACGTCCTTCTCGCCGCCGATCATCTGGCAATAGCCGCGCTCCATGCCCCACACGCCGCCGCTGACGCCGACGTCAATGTAGTGCAGCTCGTTCTCCGCCAGCGCGCTGGCGCGGCGCAGATCGTCGTGGTAGCGGGAGTTGCCGCCATCGATCACGCAATCGTCGGCCGCGAGCAGCGGCACCAGCTTGTCGAGCACCGCATCGACAGCCCCCGCCGGGACCATCATCCACACTGCGCGCGGCATCGCCAGGCCGGCGACGAACTCCTCGAGCTCGGTGCTCCCGCGCGCGCCGGCCTTCTCGAGCTGACGCACGGCCTCGGCGTGGGTGTCGTACACCGCGAGCTCATGGCCTGCCTTGAGCAGACGTCGCACCATGTTGGCGCCCATCCGTCCCAAACCGATCATTCCCAGCTGCATGCCTGTTCTCCTGGGTGAATGCGAAAGCCGGCACGCGTCCGGCTCAACCCGTCTGCATCTGCCGCAATCCGTGGATCGCCGCGCCGAGCAGCGCTGCGCGCGTCATGATCACATGCACCGGGACGCCGTTGAGCATCTCCTCGAAGCGTCCCTTGTTGACGAAGGCGCGCGCAAATACGCCATCCTCCAGCTGCTGCAGGATGCGCGGCGCGATGCCGCCGCCGATGTATACGCCGCCGGTGGCGAGCACCTTGAGCGCCAGATTACCCGCTTCAGCGCCGAGCACCGAGACGAAGCTGCGCAGCGTCAGCGCGCACAGCGCGTCGCCCGCCGGCTCGCGCTGCGCGGCCTCGACGATGAGCGGGGTTCGATCCTCCGCTGTCGCCAGCTCGGCCGCGAGCGCGGGCGACTCGGCCACGCGTCCGGAGTCGCGCAGAAAATCGTAGATGTTGGGTAGGCCCATGCCCGCGCAGATCCGCTCGTAGCTGACGCGCGAATGACGCGCGCTCAGGTAGCGCAGCAGCTCGATCTGCAGCTCGTCGCCGGGCGCGAAATCAGCGTGCCCGCCTTCGGACGGGCACGCGACGTATTCGGTTCCGCCCCAGACGAGGAAGGCTTCACCCAGCCCGGTGCCCGGCGCGATCACCGCCCTGGCGCCGCGCGGCTGCGCCCGTCCGGGCTTGATCGTGCGCAACTCGTCGGGATGCAGGTGCGGCACGGCGCGTGCGATCGCCTGCAGGTCGTTGAGCAGCGTCGCGCTGTCGAGGCCGAGGTTGCTGCAGAGCGCCCGCTCCTCCATCACCCATGGCAGATTGGTCAGCTGCGCGCGTCCGTCGATCACGGGGCCGGCGACGTCGAAGCACGCAGCGCGCGCCCTTGCGCGCTGGCGGCCAAGGAACTCCTCGGCCATGTTCTCGAGGCCGTCGTAACGGGCGCTCGCAAACTCGGCTTCCGCGACGGGCTGGCGCGGGCCCTGCTCGGCGCTGTAGAGCGCAAGCAGCGTCTTGGTGCCTCCGATGTCCCCCGCAAGCAGCATTTGGTTCAACTCCAACTAACCGGATTAAGGCCCCCTTAGCCCACCGTGCTGGCAAAGGCGACCACGCGACTCGCGTTCCGGAACCTGATGGTCCCGGGACCGGCGGCCGCGCGGCGGCGAACGCCGCACGCATTGGGAATTGAGCACGCCGCGTGCCCGGGCGCGGTGCATGCCGGCCGATCGCGCGGCGCAACGTCTTCGTGGCCGCCCTGGGGCGCCGGACCATCGGGCATTCGCCTCTGAGGATCATTGAACTCGGCCCATCCGGCGCAGTCATTTCAAGACGGGCACGCCAATTGATCACACCTGCAACGACGCCCTGCGCAATCCGCAGCACCACCGGGAGCTCGGATGTGGGGGGCGTGGCGAGCGGCGGCGCCGCGCCCCGGGGCAAACCCGGCAGTGCCCGCCCGCCGTGCCGTCCGGGACGTTCAACTGCATCGACAGAGGAGACGACTATGAGCTTTCAACTTCCGAAGCTTCCTTACGCGATGAATGCGCTGGAGCCGCATATCTCGCAGCGGACCATGGAGTTCCACTACGGCAAGCATCACGACGCCTACGTCAAGAAGCTGAACGACCTCATCGAAGGCAAGCAATACGCCCGCATGCCGCTCGAGGAGATCATGCGCAATTCGGAGGCCAAACCGCAGGAGCGGACAATCTTCAACAACGCGGCGCAGGTCTGGAACCACACGTTTTTCTGGCACAGCATGCAGCCGGGCGGCGGCGGGGGTCCCGACGGCGACGTCGACAAACGGCTGCGCGACGCCTTTGGCGGATACGATAATTTCCGGCAGATGTTCATCGACACCGCGGTCGGCCAGTTCGGCAGCGGCTGGGCCTGGCTGGTGCTCGACGACGGCAAGCTCGCCGTGACCAGCACCCCCGACGCCAGCAATCCGCTGACCTCGAAGCGCGTGCCGCTGCTGACCTGCGACGTCTGGGAGCACGCCTACTATCTGGATTACCAGAACCGCCGCAAGGCGTTCGTCGAGACATTTCTCGATCATCTCGTCGACTGGGAGAGCGTTGCCGCCAGGCTGCACGAGGCGGAGTCCGGCGTAGCACTACAGGCTGCGAGCGGGCGCTAGGCGAAACACTGGCTGTAATCGCCGCTGCGCACCGTCGCACAAATATGCCGTTGCGCAGCGGCGTGACGTGCGCGCTGCCGCGTCGCTGTTACGGCATCGTGCGCTCCGCAAATCCTGCCGTCGAGCGACGGCTGCCCGGCGGGCACGCCGCTTGCTGTGAACCACGGGCGTCCGCCGGACGCACCGATCGCCGTCAAATCTCAACAGGAGAGCCGATATGTTTGTTACCGTAACTGGCACGTACGATTCGGCCGACAAGATCCGGAATGCCGAAGACGATCTGCGCGCGTCAGGCATCCCGAACGAGAAAATCCTCGTCGACCAGAATGCCAAGCAGATCAAGGTGATGATCCCGGAGGACACGAAGCCGGAAATTGTCGAACTCCTCGGCCGGCACGCTCCGTCCAGCCTTGGTTGATCCCGCGGAGGAACGCAGCCGAATGCTCGTGGCAAATCGCCGATCGTCAGCGGTCACCCCGAAGGCTGCCGCGCTGACTGCCCTGGTACTGTGGTTCGCAAGTCCACGCCACTGCCGTCCGTTTAAACCCCGCGCAATTTCGACTGGTTGGGGTCGACGAGGCTGTCTGTTGGCTGAGCATTTTCGAACAGGCCCAGGCACAGTCGATGGTGCTGGAGTCCAGCGCGCACACGGTGTTGTCCAGATCGACGCCGAGTGAATCGTTGACGTAGAGCTCGCGCGCCGGATCCGCACAGAAGTCAGCGTGCTGGACTCTGCAGGCTTCCGATATGACGCGAACCTCAAGGCCAATCCGATAAACTGGGATGACATGGCTCGCGCCGCCTCCTTCGCACGCAAGACGTGGGACGCCCTCTCGCCGAGGGCGCAGGCTTCCCCCCTGGCGATAAGATTCGAGGAGGCGCTCACCGATATGGATAAAGCGGCAGTCCAGAGAAGCAAATCACTGGCCGCTTCCCCTGTCAAAGCCGAGTTGGACTTAGTTGACCAGCTGGAGAAATTCTTTTCAGCGCACTGATCATGGTCGAACCATCGGATACCGAAACACTGGGTATCTCGCTTGCTCACGACCGCCGCTGACGACCAACTCCTTAAGCACCCCGTGTGCGCGCAGTCGGGGTCGAGCGGGAATGTTAACGCCGGAAGACGCGCTTTCACAACGGCGGCACCGGCCGATCACCTTGGCGCTGCCGTCGGAACCTGCCTTCCCCGCGGATTGTCCAACCGACCATTGGCGCGGCGCGATGGTTTCCCGACGCCCTGTCGGCGGCGAGCCCCGTCGTGCGTTGATTGCGCTCCCCCCGCATGCCTGTGCGAGGGGCACGACGGCGTCTGTCCGGGCGCGGCCGCCCGACCGATGGCGATTGTATGGCCGACACCAGCCCTTCACACCCGTATGACGCTAGTGCGTCATGCAACTTCCGCTCGGTCGACGCTCTTCAATGCCGGCAGTCGACCCACACACGCCGCTGATGAATTTCTGGCCCAGTGACCGATGTACCTCATGTTAACGGCCGTTCACTGATTTGGTCGAGAAAATCAGGATTCAGTAAACGAACTGCGCTTGGTGACCGCCGCAAGAAGCCACAAGCCCCGCCGAAGCGAGGCCTGTGTGAGCGCTGAGTCCGCTAGCTCGCCAAGACAACGCAAGTCGTCGGTCGGTTCGTCGTCGGATATTCGATCGGTCTCTGATTGCGGTCGTCCCATATCATTGCGCGTTCGCTGTGGGGCCTTCGCCGCAGTGCACGGTACGTGGGTATCCCACCAAACTTTCCAGAAATTCCAAGACTTCACCCAGGGCCTTCGAAAGTCTCATGCTTCCACGTATTATCTTTGCCGTCCAAGGCTCGCGATGAGTAGCCTGTTAATATCGAAATGGGACCCTTGCGCACCACCGAGATGAGGAAGGCGTCGTCATGAATTTCGGCAGTCCTTGCGCGAGAGTGCAGCGCTGGAAGGCGGCCGCATCGGTTTCGTCGGTCTGTGTCGCCTCGCTGATGCTCGCTGGTTGCAGCGGCGACACCCATCTGAGCTTTCTCGACCCGCAGGGTCCGGTGGCATCGGCACAGCGCTGGCATTTTGTTGTAGCGCTGGCAGTGCTGGTGGTGTTTGTCGCCATCCCGGTGTTCGTGCTCACCCCCTGGTTCCTCTGGCGTTACCGGTACGGGGCCAAGTCATCGCGCTACACGCCCAAGTGGCATTTTTACGGACCCTTGGAGATCGCTTCCTGGGCCGGTCCGGTGGTGATCGTGGTGCTGTTGGCGATCATCGTCTGGCGCGACACGCACGCGCTCGATCCATACAAGCCGCTCGCCTCCGACCAACCCGCTCTGCGCGTGCAGGCCATCGGTTACGACTGGAAATGGCTGTTCATCTATCCTGACCAGGGTATTGCCAGCATCGGCGTGTTTGCCCTGCCTGTGGGGCGACCGGTGGCCATGCAGCTGACCTCGGCCACCGTGATGCAGTCGTTGCACATACCTGCGCTGGGCAGCCAGATCTACGCCATGGGCGGCATGGTGACTCAGCTTCATCTCCAAGCCGACAGGCCCGGGCGGTCCCTGGGCGAGAACAACATGTACAACGGCAACGGCTTTCACCTGCAACGGTTCACCGCGGTCGCGATGACGCCCGAGGGGTTCAACGCATGGGCCAGCGAGGTCCGTTCGAACGGCATTGCGCTCAACGAGCATGCCTTGAAAGTCATCTCGCAACGCAGCAGCCGGGCCGAGTTGATCGCCGCGCTGTCCCAACCGGGGTCGCCGGATGGCAACATCTACTTCAGCGGCGCCACAGCGGCGTTGTTTCCCGCCGTGGTCAAGGCCACCATGGGCGGCACGATGGTCGCGCCGGCGGATGCCCCGCAGGAACCCGCCGACACCGCGGCTCCCGCGGCACGGAAACCCGCCGAACCCGCGACGGAGAAAGTGAAATGAATCTTGCCGATATCTTTCGGCATCCACTGGGGCGGTTGAGTCAGGATTCGCTGCCGTTCTGGCAAATGCTACAGGACCCCAGCAGGGACCATGTTATCAACGGCGTCATCGCCACCGGAGCGGCCTCGATGGTGGTCATCGGCGCGGTCGTAGCCATCGCGCTGATCACCAAATATCGGAAATGGGGCGTGCTGTGGTCGCAATGGCTGACCAGCCCCGATCACAAGAAGATCGGCATCATGTACGTGGTGCTGGCCTTCGTGATGCTGATACGAGCGCTAATTGAGGCGGCGCTGATGCGGGCGCAGCAGGTATTCGGCCTCGACGGCGGCTTCCTGTCGCCCGACCATTTTGCGCAGCTGTTCAGTACCCACGGCACGATCATGATTTTCTTCATGGTCATGCCGTTTCTCACCGGTGTCATCAACTACGTGATGCCGCTGCAGATCGGCGCGCGCGATGTCTCCTTCCCCGTACTCAATTCCATCAGCCTCGGGCTGACGGCGGCCGGCGCCGCGCTGGTGATGATTTCGCTGTGCATCGGCAAGTTCTCGACCGGCGGCTGGTTCGGCTACCCGCCGTACACCGAAGCGAGCTTCAGCCCCGGCGTGGGACCGGACTACTGGATCTGGGCCCTTACGCTGGCTTCGCTGGCATCGACGCTCAGCGGCATCAACTTCGCCGTCACCATCTACAAGCAGCGCGCGCCCGGCCTGAAGCTGATGTACATGCCCTTGTTCACCTGGACGGCCCTATGCACCAGCATCATCATGATTTTCGCGATGCCGCCGCTGACAGTCGCCACGGCGCAGCTGGCGCTGGATCGGTATCTTGGGTTCCACTTTTTCACCAATGAGCTTGGCGGCAACATGATGAATTTCGTCAACCTCTTCTGGTTGTTCGGTCATCCCGAGGTCTACATCCTGGTCCTGCCGTCGTTCGGCGTGTACTCGGAGGTGATTTCGACATTTTCTACCAAGGCGCTGTTCGGCTACAGGTCGATGGTGATGGCGACCATGGTCATCGCGACCCTGTCCTTCGCCGTGTGGATGCATCACTTTTTCACGATGGGCCAGAACGCCAACATCAATGCGGTTTTCGGCATCGCCTCCATGTTGATCGGCATCCCCACCGGTGTGAAGATCTATGACTGGATGTGGACGATGTTCCGCGGCCGCGTGCGAGTCACCGTACCGATGATTTATTCGATCGGCTTCATCTACCTCTTCGTGCTGGGCGGAATTACCGGCATTCTGTTGGCCAACCCCACCATTGACTATCAGGTGCACAACACCGTATTCCTGGTGGCGCATTTCCACAACGTGGCGATTCCCGGCGCGCTGTTCGGCTTGCTCGCTGGATACCACTTCTGGTTTCCAAAGGCGTTCGGCTTTCGCCTCAATGAACGCTTGGGCGCGCTTTCCGCGATTTGTTGGATCTTCGGCTTCATGCTTGCGTTCTTTCCCCTTTACGCGCTCGGCCTGATGGGCCTGCCCCGCCGCAGCGTCGCCTACACCGAGCCGTCCTACGTACCGCTGGAAATCGTGGCTTTCCTCGGCGCGATCCTGCTCACCGTGGCCCTGGTCACGCTGGTCGTTCAGCTTTGGGTGTCGATCAAACACCGTGACGAGAACCGCGTGTTTGCGGGCGATCCGTGGGATGGCCGCAGCCTGGAATGGTCGGTATCGGCACCGCCTCCGGAATACAACTTTGCGGTGATTCCGGTGGTCAACGGACGCGATGCGTTCACGATCGCCAAGGAGGCCGGCAAGGCCTATCAGCGCCCGGATACATATGCTGATATCGAGGTGCCCAGGAACAGCGCGATGGGACCGGTGCTGGGGGCCATCGGCTTCGCCCTCGCGTTCGGACTGGTCTGGCATATTTGGTGGATGGTGATCCTGTTCTTCGTCGCTGCCGTGGTGGCGATGATCTTGCACGGCTTTGCGCGTGACACCACCCGCATCGTCCCTGCGCAGCAAGTGCAGCAGGAACATCGTCGCTGGCTCGACGCCGTGGCCGCTGCCAAAGCCATATCGCGCGAAGATGAACGCAAGGCCGCCAATCAGGGGCTGGCCGAACAGGCGCTCGCGGGGGCTTCAGCATGAGTTATGAAACCATCAAGCATCCCGGCCTGAACCTGGGCTCCGCCCACGGCCTGGACCACGATGCCGCCGAAGGCATGGTATTCGGCTTCTGGATCTTCCTGATGAGCGACGCCATCCTTTTCAGCATGGTCTTCGCCACCTACGTGACATCGGTGGACGCCACCGCAGGCGGTCCCGGGCCGCACGAGCTTTACGACATCAGGAGCGTCTTCATCGAAACGCTCCTGCTACTGGCCAGCAGCTTCACTTTCGGCATGGCATCACTGGCGCTCAAGTACAAGCACGCCATGGCGCGGCTGATCGGGTGGTTGGCGGTGACGCTGGTGCTGGGTGTGGCCTTTCTCGGCTTTGAACTTCACGACTTCGCATCGATGTTCGCCAAAGGCGGGGTACCGAGCCGCAGCGGCTTCCTGTCCGCCTTCTTCGACCTGGTACCGCTGCATGGCATTCACGTCATGGGCGGCAGCATCTGGCTGATCTGCCTGGTCGGCCAGATTGCGATGTACGGCGTGGACACCCAGGTCAAGCTCGGCGTTATGCGACTCGCGCTGTTCTGGCACTTTCTGGACATCGTCTGGATTGCGATCTTTTCGGTGGTTTATCTGGCGGGGCTGACATGATCGAACAAACGCGCGACGGCGAGGATGCGGCAACCCGCAAACTCGAGGAGCGAAAGGAGTTTCATTCCTACGTCTGGGGCGTCGCACTGGCGCTGGTGCTGACGCTGGTGCCTTTCGCGCTGGTGCATTGGGCCATGATGCGGGGCTTGCCGCTGCTGAGCTTAATCGGCGCGTTTGCGCTTGTGCAGATGGTCGTCCACTTCCGCTTCTTCCTGCACATCGGCTTCCGGCAGAAGCGCGAAGACCTGCAGCTGATCCTGTTCTCGTCGCTATTATTGGTCATCATGGTGGCGGGCACGATCTGGATCATGGCCAGCCTGGCGATGCGCATGACCCTGCCGGCGCAGCCCTGACGGTTGGTCTGCGGCCTGCCCTGTCCCCGGCGGACCCACTCGGGTTCAACCAGACGCCTCGGTCCGCGTCGACCTGACCTCGACCGTATTGTCTAGTGTCGGAGTAGCGGCCGTCGGCAAGAATTGCGTTCTTAACCCGGGGAATGATCTCCTTGTCGTACATGTAGGAATTGGGCAGGCGGCAGCGCCCTTCCAGGTAGCAACGCGTTCCGCGTTCGGCTCGCGCGTGCGATTCGGCTCGCATCTCGGCCTGCGTGATTTTCGGCCCTTCCTGCTTCGTGCAGGTGGCTATTGCATTCGTAACCTGCAGGAACGGATCGTCAAAATAATTCTTGCGCTCCTCCTCCGCATTCGCCCCGGCGTTGGCGGCCAATCCAACGAATGCAACGATCAGGCAGTGCCGCTTCATGGTGCTCCCGGAGTGCGCATGGCGGCGCGCGTCGCCGTTGCGCGCAACCAATGGGCCACCACCCCCGCTATCTCGGCAATGATGTCCAGATCCCTCCGCCCCGTCCTCGCGGGAATGTGAAACGAATGGTCCGCATCCGGGAACACCCTTAGCCTCAATACTCTTCACTTAACGATCCTGATGGCTTTTTCGATGACGATCGACTTGAGGGCCGGGGCGTGACGAGGTCGCAGCGGGAAGTTGCTCATCTTGCGCTTGACGCCGCGTGGATTGCGGCGACCGCGGCGAGGGGCGACACGGTCTTGGAGGATCTCGTCGAGTACCCGGTCATGAAAAGTTTTCCGCAGCCGAGGGGGGAATAGCGTTGAAGGTGGCGAGCTTGCGCCGGACCACGCGCACGGCATGCAGGAACGAGAGTTGGTCGGGATCGGCGTCGGCCTTAAGGGCCGCCTCGTGCATCAAACCGCGAACGGCAAAGTGCGCCATCATCAAACCATAGAACTCCTGGCGGACCAGGTCCGGGGTTTTGCTGCGCAGGACCAGCTTGGCGCCGCGCAGGTGAGTCTTCAGTTCGGCCAGGGCGGTCTCGATTTCCCAGCGCTGGTGATAGAGGGCGGCGAGTTCGGTGGCCGGCGCTTGCGTGGGATCGAGCAGACTGGTCAACAGTCGATAAAGCGGCTCGGCGTCGGCCACGCCCTGCAAGCGGTACTCGATCACCCGCACCCCGATCGCGTTGGTCTGCTGTTTTCTATCTTTGTCAGAGGGATAGATGCGACTCAGGTAAGAGCCATCGGCCAGCCGCCGGTCACACGGCAGAACGGCATTCCTCTTGATCCGCCACAGCAGCGCTGCCTTGGTGGCGAGTGCCTGGCGCCACATCTCGTAGCCGAAGAATCCGCGGTCGGCCAGGCACAGCATGTCGCTGTCCAGGGCCGTCATCACGTCTTTGGCCAAGGTGTTCTCGCCCGTGGCATAGGGGCCCATCTTGGTGCCAAACAGCACATGGGTGCCGTTCTCGACCAGGGCCACAAAGCGCAGTTGCGGAAAGGCGCTCTCCCCGCGACTTGCTCCCGGGCGGCCGAAGGCGGCGTTATTGGCGCTCTCGTCGGCCACCTCCAGGGTGCTGCCGTCCACACTGACCAGGCGCCAGCCGCGGTACCAGGCCCCCTTGGTGGCGGTCACCGCGATCGGTTTCACCACCTGGTCATGCAACTGCCGCAGTACCTCCCACCCCAGGCGCGTACGGGCCTGCGAGATGGCGGCATTGCTGGCCACCTTGACCGCCGCCGTCGGATCGAGCAACCACTGCACGCCCTCGAGCAAGCAACGCAACACCTCGCGATAGGACGACTGCATGTACAGCGCCAAGGCGATGGCGTAATAGACCACCACATGGGCGGGCAAGTCCCGCTCCCGCTGACTGGCTTTGCCGCTGGCCGCCAGCACCGCGCGCACGCGCTTCAACGGGAAGGCCTTGGTGATTACCCCGAGACTGATGTAGTCGGTGATCCGACTGCCCTCGGGCAGTGCCGCAAGCGTACGCGCCATCGCCGTCTCTCCTGCCCTGGAAAGCACCAGCATAGCGCGGTTACTTACTTAAGTGAAGAGTATTGCCCTTAGCCTGGCACGCGCGCGCCGTCGAGCCGGGCGAGCAGTGCGTCGTAAGGCCGGTTGAAACTCTCGATGCCCTCGTCCTCGAGCTGGCGGGTGACCTGCTTCAGGTCGATCCCCATTCGACGCAGCGCGCGGATGACTCCCGACGCCTCCTGCGCGCCCTTCGCCGCGGTGTCGCCGGCGCGGCCGTGATCGGCGTAGGCGGCGATGGTGCGCTCGGGCATGGTGCTCACCGTGTTCGGCCCGATCAGCGGCGCGACGTACATGAGATCGCTGTAGGCCGGGTTCTTGGTGCTGGTGCTCGCCCACAGCAGCCGCTGCGGCCGCGCGCCCTGCTGCGCGAGCGCCTGCCAGCGCTCGGTCTCCATCAGGTGGCGGAACACGCGGTAGGCGAGCTTCGCATTGGCCACGCCGGCCTTGCCGAGCAGCGTGTTCGGATGGGGCTCGTACGCGGACTCTTCACCGGGACCGAGCCGATGCCCGAGCAGCTGGTCGACCAGCACGTCGATCCGGCTCAGGAAAAAGCTCGCCACCGACGCCACCCGGTCGAGCGGTCGACTCGCGTCGCGGCGGCGCTCGAGCGCGCGCAGATACGCCTGCGCGACCTTCCGGTAGCGCTCGACGGCGAAGAGCAGCGTCACGTTGACGTTGATGCCGTCGAAAAGCAGGGTCTCGATCGCCGCCAACCCTTCCGCGGTTCCCGGGATCTTGATCATCAGGTTCGGCCGGTCCACCTCCGCCGCGAGGCGGCGCGCCTCGTCGATCGAGGCTCTCGTATTGCGGGCGAGGTGCGGCGACACCTCTAGGCTGACGTAGCCGTCGCGACCGTCGGTCGCGTCGTACACGGGGCGCAGCACGTCGCAGGCGTCGCGGACGTCGCGCGTGGCGATCGCTTCGTAGATCGCGGCGGCGGACTTGCCGGCTTGCGCCGCGGCGCGGATCTGCTCGTCGTAAGCGCCGCTGCCAGATATCGCCTTCTCGAATATCGCCGGGTTCGCGGTGACCCCGCGCAGGTCCTCCATGTCCACGCGGCGCGCCAGCGCGCCGCTGGCCAGCATGTCGCGGGTCAGGTTGTCGAGCCAGTAGCTCTGGCCGTGATCGGCAAGGGTCTGCAGTGGGGTCATCGGGACTCTCCGCGGGCAATTGGGCGACCGTCGATCGCCTGCGGCTGGCGCGGCGACATCGGCGACGGGCCGTCGTCGGCACTGGCGATGCAAATGGCGTTCCCGGTCGAGGCGCGGGTCAGCATAGATCTGCTCCATCGCTGCGTCCCACGGCACAATCCGGCAGCTGCAACCTCAGTGCTGCGCAACCCCCAGAGTGTCGTTGGAGGGGTCGACATCGGCGACCAATCGCGCGCAGCGTTGGCCACCCAATCACGACGCGGCCGGCGTGGCGATCGTGCCGAGCAATGCCGCGAGGTCGTCGGCCCACGCGTTCTCGCCATCGATGACCTCCGCAAGCAGCCGGTGCGCTGGCAGATTGACGGTCGCGAGACGTGCCGCGAGCTGGTGGTAGCGGTCGATCGCCGCGCGCACAGCGGCGAGGTCGTCGACAATCGTCTCCCGCAGCGCATTCGGTGCGAGCGCGTCGAGGCGATCCGGCGGGAGCGGCAAATCGACGATGCGATCGGCGCTGCCTCCGAGCGCCTCGAGCCGCTCGCCTATCCGCGACACATGCGTGCGAACGTCGTTCATATGCTCGAGCGCGACGGCCGCAAGCGGCGGACATGCAAGGCGCAGCGCGTTGCTGTACTCGCGCCGGCAGCGCAAAGCGAGCATTCGTGTCACCGCGACCGCATGCCCTAGCACGTCGATGGCCGTGATGGCGCTGCGGTCATACGTATCGGGCGCGGTACCGCGCGGATGCCCAGTGGCGTTCGACCGCACATCCCGCGCGACCAGACTACACAATGAATCGTTCATCTCGGCCTCCGTCTGAACCTTACAACTGGCCTGCACACTCTGGTTATCGCTCGCCGATCCAGTGCGTAGGTCGACGGCCGTGTCGCCCGGCGCTGGGCGCGCCGTACAACCTGCGCGTCGACGAGAAGCGTCGGACCTGGCGGTCGGGTCATCTGCACGCGACTGCTCCGGGCCGCGCAAGTTGTAGGTGACGTCTCGATAGTGGACGTGGCTGTCGGGCTGAAGCGTAGCGTCCTTCAGTTTGTCGCGAATTGACACTGACTTCCCGCCGGCGCTGGGGACGATGTTCGCACCGTAGCTGCGGGTTGTGGCCGCGTCCTCGCCGTGACTCCCGCCGACCTGGTGCCCGAGGATGGCACCAATGACGGCGCCAGCGATCGCGCCCGGCAGGCTCGTGTTGCCGCCATTCTGTACGACCTGTTCACGCACGATCCAGGGCCGGCCCGACAACCACACACACCACGGTCACGTCGACCTCGCGGACGGGCGCGTGATCGCACTCACGATATTCATCGGACGCGACGGACGCGTACCGACTTTCGTCGATCCACGTGCTCCAGCGAATGGACCGCGCAGACAAAAGGCCATTATCGAGGCCGATCGGACGCAGCGTTGGGTAGTTGCGGGGACGTAGAACGACGTAGCGTATCCGGCGGTTGGAGTTCGCGCATCCCTCCCGGCGCTCCTCGTGCGCCACGATTGACGAGGGGCGGTCATTGAGCGCGCCGAAGTCGTCGAGCGCGAGTGCCGGGGGAAGCCCGGCACTCGCAACTAGACGCACCGTGCTGGGCGTGGGACGAACGGCTATCTGGCGCACCCGGGCGGCGTATCTGGAAGGCGTGGCTTGGAATACGCCTTGCACGACGTGGCGCGCCCGGGCAAACCGCGCCAGTACGATACTGATGTGGAAGCGCAGATTACGGCCTTGGCCTGTTCGGCACCACCGACAGGGGCCCAGCGCTGGACGTTGGTCTTACTGGAGCAGGCGGCACAGGCACAGGCGGGTATTGGTCCAATCAGCCGGGAGACCATTCGCCGGCTGCTAAAAAAAACTGCGTCAAGCCGTGGCGCAAATTGATGTGGTGCATTGGCGCTGTTGACCGAGCAATACCGACAACGAATGTACAACTTGCTGGCTCTGTACGCTCGCCCGTTCCGGCGCCGGGAACCTGTCGTCTGTGTGGACGAGAAGAGCAAACAGTTGTTCCGCGATACGCGTGCGCCGTTGCCGATGAAACCCGCCGTGGTCGCCAAGCGAAACACGATTACGAATACGTCCGCGCTGGCACCTGCAACTTGTTCGTAGCGGTGGAACCCAAGGGCGGACGACGGACAGTCGAGGTGACCGATCACCGAGCCAAGATCGACTTCGTTGCCTTCATCAAGCACTTGCTCGAACACGTCTACCCAACCGCCCGCCGCATCCATCTGGTGCTCGACAATCTCAACACCCACTTTCGCGTGTGCTTCGAGGAAGTGCTCGGCGTCACGGTAGCCCAGGACCTGCTCCGCCGCGTCGTCTTCCACTACACCCCACTGCACGCCAGTTGGCTCAACATGGCGGAAATAGAAATCGGCATCCTTGACCGCCAGTGTCTTGACCGCCGCCTCCCGACCCGCGCGCTACTCAGCTGCCGAGGTCGCCGCTTGGGAGCAGCGCCGCAACACCGAAGGCCGCTGCATCGCGTGGACCTTCACGCGACAGGATGCGGATCGAAAGATGGGCCAGCATTATGTTTCGTAATTAATGGGCTCGGGTCGGCATCACGGCGCGGGAATGCTTCATTAGATCCGAAGGTCTTTAACCCGCGTTCTTGACCGAAAGGTTGTCCACCACGTTCGTCACGCCCGGCGTCGCCGCAGCAATCTGGTGCGCGTGCATGCGCATGTCGTTCGTGTCGACGGACCCGGACAGCGTGACCGTGCCCTCCTTCGCTTTGACCTTGATATCCGCCGCCTTCAGCTTCGGATCCGTGTTCAGCGCCATAATGACGCTATCCTTGATCACCGAATCGTCACTGCTGCCGGGCATCGCCGACGTGCCCGACGAAGGCGCGCCGGTGCTGGCAGACTTGCCGGCATCGGCAACCTTTTCGTCCGGCTTGGCGGCCTGCATCCCGCCGCTCGAATTGGCCGCCTGCAGTTCGGGCGCTTGCGGTCGAGTTTCCGAAGGCGTGCCCGCGTCGGCGGATTTGTCTGCGTCCGCAAGTTTTTCACCCGACTTCAAGGTCTGCATTGCTCCGCCTTGGTTCGCCACCTGCGGTTCGGTCGTCGGCGATTGGTCGCATGCGCTCAGTGTCAATCCCGCCGCAGCGATCGCCGCGACTGCCATCATTGTCTGCGTGGTTCTCATGAATTTGCTCCTTCTACAATGGCCCTGCATCGCTGTCTCCCGCCCCGGGGAAACCCGCTGGGGCGGCCTGCTCCGGCGCATTCGGGGGTGCGCGGGTAAGTGCAGTGTGCCTGTGCGCGATGGCCAATGCTGTCCGCCAACGAAGTTTTTCGTGTAGGAAGACGCGCATCAGCGCGTAGGACAGCCAACCAGCGTGTCGGTCCATAGCGAGTAATGCGTCAATCGCGTGCACTTGCAGTCGTCATTGGAGCCGCACTCAATCCACCAAAGCCGTGTGGCGAAGTTGGCGAATTTGACCCGCCACGGGGTTGCCACAGCTCGAGGTCCCATGCGATGGCGATAGGCGGTCGATGATCCGGGACATCGCGCCGGTGCGGGATGGGGCGGAATCGAGGCGGATTGCGGGACGAGGCAGAGGCCGAGCAGGCACGGGCCGGCCGCATGAGGCCGAACAGCCCGCTATCGGCAACGGCCGATGCAAAGCCGACGGACAGTTGTGGCGCCAGATACGTCACGCGCGATGGCTGCGCTGCCGCGAAAGTCCCCGCAGCGGGCAAGCTCCCAGGAGCGGACGACTAAACCTGCCCTGGCGGTTTCACTCATCATCCTGCAACTGTTCCCGAGTTCGCTGCCGGACGAGTTCGTACTGGTCGAAGAATTGCGAACTTTCCCTACACCGGAATAGGACTGTCACCGACGCCGGCAAACGTCGATTCGAGCGATA
>CAVYID010000009.1:0-568148 GCA_963768535.1 uncultured beta proteobacterium
TATTTTATAGTAAGGAATTCGGAAATTCAATCGTGCGCCTGGCATGCTCCCGTCGGGCTCAAATGCCTGACGTGGGGATTTGGTGATGCTGCGGCGGCAACGGGTGATCATTCGCCGAAATCAGATGAGGCTTGGTCGGTGGTGCTTGCCCAATCGTCGGGAAGCCACCGGTTCCTTACGTAGCGGTGAAACGACGAGTGCGGCCAATCGGTGGGACGCGGCGCGTGGCCGTGTTTCACCGGGTTGTAGTGGACGTAGTCGATGTGCCGTTGAAGATCGGTTTCATCACGGATGGTGTGTTCCCAATAGCGGGGTTGCCAGACCGCTCGCTTCGTCCCGCGCCGGCGTCGGCCCCTGGTGATACTGGCGGCGCGTGAACGCGCGCTTGATGAGGCTCCAGCGGATCGCGTACTCCGCGTCGCCGTCGGGGAGCGTCCAGATGCAGTGCAGGTGCTCCGGCAGCACCACGATCGCAAGCGTTTCGAACGGGTGCGCGGCGCGACAGTGCCGGAACGCGGCGCCCAGCGCGTCGATGCGGTCGGTCAGCAGCGACGCCGTGCGATCGGCGAGAGTCACCGTGAAGAAGTACGTGCCGCCCGGGAACGAAGCTGCGGCGATAGCGGACCATGCCGGGAGCGTACCGCCGGCAAGCGAAATTCGGATCTCGGCCGGAAGGATGATGCCCGCGCAGATATCGCGCGCGCGGTCCAGTCGATCCGGACGTGGCCCGGTCAGCCCGTGGCGTAGCCGGTCGTAGCCCGGTGTTGAGCGCAGCGAAACCCGGGTGGTTGCGGCCATGGCCACGATCGCCCCGGGTTTCGCTCCGCTCAACACCGGGCTACACCCGAGGTAGGGCTACACGGATTACGCGAACCGCTTCTCCAGCCACGCGTCGAGCGCGATCCTTCCGGGGCCGTAGACGAACGTCACCAGCAGCAGCGCGCCCCACAGGATGTGGTCCTTGAGGCCCGCGGGGCTCAGGTCGGGGTACGACGTCGCGGCGACGACGTTGAACACGAACAGCGCGACGGCCGTGAGCCGCGTGCCGAGCCCCAGCACCAGCAGCACCGGCAGGCCGAGCTCGGCGGCGGTGCCGAGGATCGCGGCGAGGTGCGGCGGCAGCAGCGGCACGTGGTACTCGTAGGTGAACAGCGCCAGCGTCGAGTCCCAGTTCCCGAGCTTGATCATGCCGGAGTCGAAGAACACCTTGCCGACGTAGAGCCGCAGCGCCAGCGCGAACAGCGATTGCAGCTTGTCGACGAGGCCGGCGAAGGCGACGTGCGCGCGGATGGCGCGTTGGAGGAAGGACGTCGGGGCGGTTTCGGCAGGCGTCATCGGTGGGTCCTCGCGTGCGGCGCCGCCTTCGTAGCCCGGTGTTGAGCGAAGCGAAACCCGGGTGGTTGCGCGGACGGGCACGATCACCCGGGTTTCGCTTCGCTCAACACCGGGCTACGGGATGCCGGGCTAGGTCGGGGGGGGGACATCAATCGACGTCCGCGATGACGCCGGCGGCGATGTTCCCGCGCAGCGCGGCGCCGAGATCGAATTGCGCATCGGCTCGCTGCGCGGCGTCGAGCGCGGCGCCCAGCGGTGCTTCTTCCGCGAGCGCGGCCAGGAAGGCATGCTCGCCCGCGGCGACGCGTGCGATCACGACGCCGCTGGCGCCGCGGCGGACGAGCAGCGCATCGGCGCCCTCGTCGAGGCTCACATGGTCGTCGCCTTCCCCGGCCGTGACGTGATCGTCGCCCCGCGCGGCGGGATCGGTTTCACCGTCCTCACGATCCCGCTGGTTCACCTGCCAGATGTGCAGCACCGGAAACTCCGACGCCACCAGCCGGCAAGACGGCTCGAGCCGCAGGCGCAGCGCCGGCAGCCGCTCCGGCGCCATCGCCGCCAGCGCCGCCAGCACGCGCTCCGGCTCGGTCACGGCGTCGGCCGCGCGCTGCGCCTCGTCCACCGCCCACTCGAGGCGCGCGACGTCGGGGAGATACGGCACGTCGGCGGCATACGGATAGCCGGCAAGGAAATCGCCGAACGCGCCGCCGTAGACGTTGAGGTCGCCGCTCACCGAAGGATGGGCGTGCACGAACGCGTCGACCGCCGTGTGGAAGAACGGCGTGCCGACCAGCCGCCGGACCACCGGATAGCTCGCCGCCAGCGCGTTGCGGTAGTTGGTGAACACCGCGTTGCGGTAGATCCCGATGCGCTCGGCGGCGCCGAGGCGCGCCGGCGCGGCGATCCCGAATTCGGGCACCGTCCCGGCCGGCGCCAGCACCGCCGCGGCGAAGCGCGTCTGCAGCTCACGCAGCGACGGCATCGCGCGCCTCCAGCATCGCCTGCGCCGTCGCCGCCTCGCGCAGCAGCGTGGCCAGCGGCGGGATGTCGGTGTCCCACTCGATCAGCGTCGGGCGCGGTCCGAAGCGCTCGATCGCCCGGCGGTAGAGCGCCCACACGGCGGGCGCGACCGGCGCGCCGTGGGTGTCGATCAGGATCTCGCCGCGCGCCTCGAAGCCGGCGAGGTGGATCTCGGCGATCGCGTCCGGCGGCATCGCCGCCAGGTAGGCGTCGGCGTCGAAGCCGTGATTGCAGGCGTTGACGTAGATGTTGTTGACGTCGACCAGCAGCCGGCAGCCGGTGCGCCGCGCGACCGCCGCGACGAACTCCCACTCGGGGATGGTCGCGTCGGCGAAGGCGAGGTACGACGAGACGTTCTCGACCGCCAGCTCGCGGCCGAGCGCGTCCTGCACCTCGGCGACGCGCGCGCACACGTGCGCCAGCGCCTCCTCGGTGTACGGCAGCGGGAGGAGATCGTTGAGGTGCCGGCCGCCCACGCCGCTCCAGCACAGGTGCTCGGACACCAGCGCCGGCTCGGTGCGCGCGACGAGGCGCGCGAGCTTGGCCAGATGCGCGCGGTCGAGCGGGTCGGTCGAGCCCAGCGACATGCCCACGCCATGGAGCGACAGCGGGTAGTCGCGGCGGATGCGGTCGAGCACGGCGAGCGCAGGGCCGCCGTCGACGTAGTAGTTCTCGCTGTGGACTTCGAGCCAGGCGACGGCCGGACGCTCGGCGTCGACCTGCGCGACGTGCGGCGCGCGCAGGCCGATGCCGGCGGCGGGGGGGAGCGGGGTGGCGCGCGAGGTCACTTGGCTAGGTTCGATGCATTTCCGGGCGATCGCCGTCGGGATGCCGCGACCGGGCGCACCGGACTGCCTTCGTGCGGCGCGATTCCGTATTGGCGATCGGTCGGGATGCCCGGCGGGCTCACCGGACGACTTCGCGCGGCGCGCTCCCGCATTTGCCTTGGGGGAGGCCCGGCGGGCTCGCCGGACCGACTTCGGAATGCGCGCCCCGGGTTTCGCACTCGGGGCCGCAGCGGCGGGCTGACCGGCAACCCCGGCCGGAGGGCAGCACCCATCCGGCCGGGGCAACCGTGCGGCGCAGGGTCAGGACTTCGGCGGCGTCGACATGCCGCCGACCTTCTCGCAGGTGCCCTTCATCACGTACTTCCACTCGTTCGGGTCCTTGTCGACCTTGGCGCCGAGCCCCGCGCAGGCGTGCTTGGCGGTGCCGCAGTCGTTCTTGCCGGCCGGCGCGATGCCGTAGCACTTCTCGGCGTCCATGGACGGCTTCTCGGCCGGCGCGGCGGTCACCGAGGTGGCGATGCCGACGGCGAGCAGACCGGCGAGCGCGGCCTGGATGGTGGCTTGATGGTTCATGGCGGTGTCTCCTGATGGTTGGGCGGTGAAACGGGATCGAAGGCGACAGGCACGCGGCCCGTCTGCGGCAATGGTCGCGGGCCGCAGCCGGAACTTACACGAAGGCCGTGCAATCCGCATCGTGGTCCGTCGCCCGTAGCGAGTGACCGTCGTCCGGCAGATCCGTAGCCCGGGTTGAGCGCCAGCGAAACCCGGGGATGTCGAATATGGCTCGAAAGGTGCCGGGCGAGGGAAACGTGCGTCCAGGTCGGCGCCCACCCGGGTTTCGCTGGCGCTCAACCCGGGCTACGGGTACGGGGTACGGGTACGGGGCGGCAGGGCGGCGGGGCGGTCAATCGCGGTAGCGGACCATCACCTGCCGCGAGAAACGCCGTCTGCCGCTCGAACCGGCGGCAGCCGTCGCACATGAGCATGTGGATGCGCAGCATCAGCCGCTGGCCCAGCGGCAGCCGCTCGTCCTGCTCGCGCGAGACGAGGCGGCTGACTTCCTTGCAGTTCGGCATTATCCCCATGTGACGGCGCTGCGGTGGTTCCGCTCTCCCTGGCGATGGGCTTCCGGCGTGTGCATGCTCTCAGGCCGCATTTCCGGATTTCGCCCCGAACCAGTTCTGCTCGAGGCATTGCCGGAGCGCCATCCGCGCCCGGTACATGATCACCCACAGATTGGTCGACGTGATCGACAGCTCCTTACAGACCTCGTCGGAAGCGAGTCCCATGACCTCGCGCATCATGAACACGCGCGCGGTGTTCGGCGGCAGCTTCTCGAGGCAGAAGTCGACGACGTCGAAGAACTGCCGGCGCTCGAGGTCGCCGACGGGATCGCCCCAGGTGGCGGGCGGATTCTCCCAGTGGCCGGTGTCGCTGAACAGCGCGTCGAAGTCGTCGATCTGGCATTCGTCGTCGAGGGTGGCGAAGGTCGGCGCGGCCTTCTTGCGCCGGATGACGTCGACGATCTTGTGCCGCAGGATGCCGGTGAGCCAGGTCTTGACCGACGACTTCCCGGAAAAGCCGTCCGCCGCCTGGATCGCGGCGAGCAGCGTGTCCTGCACGACGTCCTCGGCCAGCTCGTCGTTGCGCAGCTGCAGCCGCGCCACCCGCAGCAGGTAGCCGCGATGCGCGTCGAACTGGGAAGAGAGATCGGGGGTGGCCATGGCGCCGCGGTTAGAGCGTCATCATACCGAGGCCGGCAGGGGATGCCAAAGGCGGGCGTGATTCCCGTACGCGTACCCGTAGCCCGTACACGTAGCCCGGGTTGAGCGCCAGCGAAACCCGGGTGGTTGCCGAAACGGGCAATGACCGCAGCGCCCATGGATCGGCGACCCCCCGGGTTTCGCTGGCGCTCAACCCGGGCTACGGACACGCGGCTCGGGCGCGCGCGGTGCGCAAACCGGTTAGAATTTGGGTGCGCTTTCCGCTGCAGGCTGCCATGCGCTTCACCGTCGCCACCTATAACATCCACAAAGGGTTCTCGCAGCTCAAGCGGCGGATGGTGATCCACGAGCTGCGCGAGAAGCTGCAGGTCCTCGACGCCGACATCATGTTCCTGCAGGAGGTGCAGGGCGCCCACGAGCGGCACGCCGGGCGCTATTCGGACTGGCCGGGCAAGCCGCAGCACGAGTTCATCGCCGCCTCCGTCTGGCAGGACAGCGCCTACGGCAGGACCGCCGTCTACCGCCACGGCCACCACGGCAACGCGGTGCTGTCGCGGTTCCCGATCCTCACCGCCGAGAACCAGGACATCTCGGCGCACGCGTTCGAGAGCCGCGGGCTGCTCCACTGCACGATCCGGCTCGGGCAGCGCGGGCCGCTGGTGCATTGCATGAACGTGCACCTGGGCCTGTTCGAGCGCGGGCGGCAGTGGCAGATCCGCGCGCTGTGCGAGCGCATCCGGGCGACGGTGCCGCGCAACCAGCCGCTGATCATCGCCGGCGACTTCAACGACTGGCGGCAGCGCGCGGGCCGCATGCTGGTCGAGCAGCTCGAGGTCGAGGAGGTGTTCGAGTCGGCCCGCGGCCGGAGCGCGCGCACCTTCCCGTCGGTGCTGCCGATGTTCCGGCTCGACCGGATCTACGCGCGCGGCCTGCGCGTGGTCGACACCCGCGTCCACTACGCCTTCCCGTGGGGCCGGCTGTCCGACCACGCGGCGCTGGGCGCCACGTTCGAGACCGTGAAGCGCGCACGATGAACCGCTTCGTCGGCGGCAACCGGCTCGCGCTCCTGTGCAGCGGCGACGAGTACTTCCCGGCGCTGCTCGACGCCATCGACGGCGCGCAGAAGGAGATCTGGCTCGAGACCTACCTCTACGCCGACGACCGCATCGGCCGGCTGGTCAGCGCCGCGCTGATCCGGGCCGTCCGCCGAGGCGTCGTCGTCCGGGTGCTGGTCGACGGCTGGGGGGCCCGGCACTTCCTGACGCCGGCGCTGGAGGGCGATCTCCTGCGCGGCGGCGTCGCGCTGCTCAAGTACCGGCCCGGAGATCGCGCCCTGGCAGTTCCGCTCGCACCGGCTGCGGCGGCTGCACCGCAAGCTGTGCCACGTCGACGGCAAGGTCGCGTTCGTCGGCGGGATCAACGTGATCGACGACATGAACACGCCGCGGCAAAGCCGCCGCGCGTGGACTTCGCGGTGCGCGTCGAGGGGCCGCTGCTGCCGCACATCGTCTACACGATGAAGCGGGTGCGCGCGATCAGCGAGCTGGTGCAGCTGCAGGGCACCGACGTGCCGCTGTTCCCGGACGTCCACGGCGGCGATCGCGTCGGCACGCAGACGGCGAAGTTCCTGATCCGCGACAACCTGCGCCACCGGCGCGACATCGAGCACGCGTACCTGGCCGCGATCCGGATCGCGAAGGACGAGATCCTGATCGCCAGCTCGTATTTCTTTCCCGGGATCCGCTTCCGCCACGCGCTGATCGCCGCGGCGGGGCGCGGCGTGCGCGTCACGCTGATCCTGCAGGCGCGCGTCGAGTACGTGCTGCTGCACTACGCCGCGCGGGCGCTCTACGGCCAGCTGCTCGCGGCCGGCATCGCGATCGAGGAGTACCACCGCTCGTTCCTGCACGCGAAGGTCGCCGTCGTCGACGGCAAGTGGGCGACCGTGGGCTCGTCGAACATCGACCCGTACAGCCTGCTGATGGCGCGCGAGGCCAACGTCGTCGTCCGCGACCCCGCGTTCGCCGGCCGCCTGCGCGAGGAGCTGCTGCGGATGGTCCGCGACGGCGCCCGGCGCGTCGGGCAGCGGCGCTGGTCGCGCCGCCCGCCGCTGTACAAGGCCGCGAACTGGATCGCGTACGGGGTCGTCCGGGTGGCGATGGGCCTGCTCGGCTACGGCGGCAACGAGTGGTTCCGCGTCGGGCGGCGAAAGCGCAAGGCGGACCGCATCGGGCCGCCCTCGGGCCGCCCTCGGCCCTCGGACATCGATCCGGTCAGCGATGCGTAACCCGGGTCGCGTCGACCCCGGCGCCTGGCCACGCCCGCCCGGGGTCACGTTCGCTCAACCCCGGCTGCGCGCACTGCCCGCCCGGGTCTCGACGCCCCGACGATACGCCGACGCCCCGACGGTCCGACGCGTGCCTGCGTCCGCGATACACTCGGAGCGATGCGTGGTCGCTCCTCCTCGTCGCTGCCGCTGCCCGTCCCGGCGAACCGGGGGCGGGGGGCGGACTGGCAAGTCGTCCGCCGCCTCCTGCCCTACCTGCTGGCGTACAAGGGCCGGCTGATCGCGGCGGTGCTGGCGCTGGTCGGCGCCAAGGCCGCCAACGTCGGCGTGCCGATCCTGCTCAAGCACATCGTCGACGACCTCGACCCGCGCACCGCGATGCTCTCGGTGCCGTTCGCGCTGCTGGTCGCCTACGGCGCGCTGCGGCTGTCGACGACGGTGTTCACCGAGCTGCGCGAGTTCCTGTTCGCCAAGGTGACGCAGCGCTCGGTGCGCACCATCGCGCTGGAGGTCTTCCGCCACCTGCACGCGCTGTCGCTGCGCTTCCACCTCGCGCGCCAGACCGGCGGGCTCACCCGCGACGTCGAGCGCGGCACCCGCGGCATCTCGACGCTGATCCACTTCACGCTGTTCTCGATCGTGCCCACGCTGGTCGAGATCGCGCTGGTGTCGGCGATCCTGATCGCGCGCTACGACTGGACGTTCATCGCCATCACCGGCGGCGCGCTCGTGCTCTACATCACCTGCACGGTGCTGATCACCGAGTGGCGGACCAACTTCCGCCGGACGATGAACGAGCTCGATTCGCGCGCCAACACCCGCGCGATCGACAGCCTGCTCAACTACGAGACGGTCAAGTACTTCGGCAACGAGGAGTTCGAGGCGCGCCGCTACGACGAGAGCATGCAGCGCTGGGAGGCCGCCGCGGTGAAGAGCCAGACCTCGCTGTCGCTGCTCAACGTCGCGCAGAGCACGATCATCGCGGTCGCGGTGACGCTGATCATGTGGCGGGCGACGGCCGGCGTGGTCGCCGGCACGATGACCATCGGCGACCTGGTGCTGGTCAACGCGTTCATGATCCAGATCTACATCCCGCTCAACTTCCTCGGCGTGCTCTACCGCGAGATGAAGCAGGCGCTGGCGGACCTGGAGCGGATGTTCGCGCTCGCCGCCGAGAACACCGAGGTGTCCGACGCGCCCGGCGCGCGCGGCGCTGGTCGTGGGCGACGGCGAGGTGCGCTTCGAGCACGTCGACTTCTCGTACGAGCCGAACCGGCAGATCCTGTTCGACGTGAGCTTCGTCATCCCGCCGGGGCGCACCGTCGCGGTGGTCGGGCCCTCCGGCTCGGGCAAGTCGACGCTGGCGCGGCTGCTGTTCCGCTTCTACGACGTCACCCGCGGGCGGATCTCGGTCAACGGCCAGGACATTCGCGCGGTGACGCAGTCGAGCCTGCGCGCCGGCGATCGGCATCGTGCCGCAGGACACGGTGCTGTTCAACGACTCGATCGAGTACAACATCGGCTACGGGCGCGTCGACGCGACGCACGCGGAGATCACCGCCGCGGCCGACCTCGCGCAGATCCACGACTTCGTGAGCTCGCTGCCCGAGGGCTACGCCACGCCGGTCGGCGAGCGCGGGCTGAAGCTCTCCGGCGGGGAGAAGCAGCGGGTGGCGATCGCCCGGGCGGTGCTCAAGAACCCGAAGATCCTGATCTTCGACGAGGCGACCAGCGCGCTCGACTCCAAGTCGGAGAAGGCGATCCAGGCCGAGCTGCGGCAGATCGCGCGCAACCGGACCACGCTGACCATCGCCCACCGGCTCTCGACCATCGTCGACGCCGACCAGATCCTGGTGCTCGACCGCGGGCGTCATCGTCGAGCGCGGCACCCACACCGAGCTGCTCGCGGCCGACGGCGTCTACGCCCGGATGTGGCGGCTGCAGCAGGACCAGCTCCAGGGCGAGGCCGCCGAGGCGGTGGCGTGAACGGGGCGTCGTCCGACGCGGAGCCGGCGTCGAGCGCAGCGAAACCCGGGTGGACCGTGATGCGCGCGGCGGGCGCCCCGGGTTTCGCTGGCGCTCACGCCGGGCACGGCCGACGGCGATGCGACGATTATGCCGATTGCAATCCCGCCATCCGCTATGCTATAACGCAGGGAACTTAAGGCCTCGTCTCATGAAACGCAGCTTTCTCTTTGTTTTTTCGGCACTGATCGCGCTGTCCGCGGCGCTCCCGGCAGGCGCGAAGGATCCCGCCGACCTGGACAAGAGCAAGCTCAAGCTCGCGTCGGCAAACGTGCTCGTGCTCGACGCCGCCGACAACAGCCCGATCTATTCCAAGGCGGCGCACGAGGTGACGCCGATCGCGTCGCTGACCAAGCTGATGACGGCGATCGTGACGCTCGACGCCGGGTTGCCGATGGACGAGATGATCGAGATCGACACCGGCGATTTCGACTATCTCAAGGGAACCCGCTCGCGGCTGCGCATGGGCGCCGAGCTGTCGCGGCGCGAGATGCTGCGGCTCGCGCTGATGGCCTCCGAGAACCGGGCCGCGTCGAGCCTGTCGCGGCACTATCCGGGCGGCGCGCCGGCGTTCATCGCGGCGATGAACGCGAAGGCGCTCGCGCTCGGCATGACCCACACCCACTTCTCCGACCCGACCGGGCTGACCGCGGAGAACGTCTCGACCGCGAGCGACCTCGCCACACTGGTCAGCACCGCGGCGCAGTACCCGCTGATCCGCGAATTCAGCACCACCGAGAGCTACTACGTCGAGGTGCCGTCGACCGGCCAGGTGCTCGGATTCAACAACACCAACGGGCTCGTCAAGAATTCCGACTGGGACATCCAGTTGAGCAAGACCGGCTTCATCCGCGAGGCCGGCAAGTGCCTGGTGATGCTGGCGACGATCTCCAGCCGGCCGGTGGTGATCGTGCTGCTCGACTCGCTCGGGCGCTACACCCGCGTCGCCGACGCCATGCGCGTCAAGTACTGGCTCGAGACCGGCGAGACGATGCCGGTGCGCACGGCCAAGGCCACCAAGCGCGCCAAGGGGAAGTCGAAGCGCAGCAGCCACAAGTCGACCGTCTCCGTGTCCGGCAGCAAGAAATACGGCCGCCGCCGCCGCTGACGCGTCGCCCCGATCCGTCGGCCCCTCGCCCCGCCGTACCGTCGAACCGTCGAACCGTAGCCCGGGTTGAGCGAACGCGAAACCCGGGTGGGCGTCGATCCGGGCGCGACACGTGGCTTCGGCACGCATCCACCGGGTTTCGCTGCGCTCAACCCGGGCTAGGTGGATCGCAGGGCCCGGGCACGCGGGCCATCCGGGTCCCCCGGGACGCTCGGCACCCCGGGCCCCGGACCGGGACAACCGGACGGCCGATCGATTCCGCCGGCCCCGCGCCGGCGATGTCCGTTCGGTAAGGTTGCGCGCCGCCGCGCGACCAATCGGTTACCCGAACCACCGGAGCGCACCATGAACCGACGTCATTTCCTGGTCCGCGCGGGCGGCGCCGTCGCCGGCACCGCCGCGCTCGCCAACGTCTACGCCGCGGGCACCGCGCCGGCGGCGACGGACAAGGTGGTCAAGACCGACGCCGAGTGGCGGAAGCTGCTCACGCCGGCGCAGTACAACGTCCTGCGCGAGGAAGGCACCGAGCGGCCGTTCTCGAGCCCGCTCAACAACGAGAAGCGCAAGGGCACCTTCGTGTGCGCCGGCTGCGCGCTGCCGCTGTTCGAATCGAGCACCAAGTTCGAGAGCGGCACCGGCTGGCCGAGCTTCTGGATCTCGATCAAGGGCGCCGTCGAGTCCAAGCTCGACAACAAGCTGATCTTCCCGCGCGAGGAGTACCACTGCGCGCGCTGCGGCGGCCACCAGGGTCACGTGTTCGACGACGGTCCCAAGCCGACCGGGCTGCGCTACTGCAACAACGGCGTCGCCCTGAAGTTCATCCCCGCCTGACATGAAATGGGGTCAGGTCCAATTTTCCCGCGGAAAATTGGACCTGACCCCATTTCATGCCATTTCAACGGGGAAATTGGACCTGACCCCATTTAACGGCGGCGGCCGAGGTCGAGCAGTTCCTTTGCGTGGGCGCGGGTGCGGGCGGTGATCGCGCCGGCGGCGAGCATGCGCGCGAGCTCCTCGATGCGCGCGGCGGGGGACAGGGGCTCGACGTCGGCGCGCACGATCTCGGCGTCGCCGCGCTTGGTCACGCGGAAATTGGCGTCGGCGAAGGCGGCGACCTGCGGCAGGTGGGTGACGCACAGCACCTGGCGGCGGGCGCCCAGCGACTGCAGCAGCCGGCCGACGGTCGCGGCGACCGCGCCGCCGATGCCGGCGTCGACCTCGTCGAACACCAGCGTCGGCACGGCGCCGACTTCGCTGGTCACGACCTGGATGGCCAGCGCCACGCGCGAGAGCTCGCCGCCGGAGGCCACGCGGGCGAGCGGCCCCAGCGGCTGCTTGGGATGGCTCGCGACGCGGAACTCGACCTGCTCCTGACCGTAGCTCGCCACGCTCGCGAGCGGCGTCAGCGCGATCTCCAGCCGGCCGCCCTTCATCGCCAGTTCCTGCATGGCGGCGCTCACCCGCTCACCGAGCTCGCTGGCGGCGAACCGCCGCTTGGCCGATAGCTGGTCGGCCAGCGCGCGCAGCGTCGCCTCGGCCTCCGCCGCCCGCTTCGCCAGCGCCGCGGCGTTCGCCGACTCGGCGATGGCCTCGAGCCGGGCCTCGGTCTCGGCCAGCAGCTCGGGCAGCGCCTCGGGCCGCACGCGGTGCCGCCGGGCCGTGTCGTGGATCGCCGCCAGCCGCTCCTCGACGCGCGCGAGCTCGCCGGGGTCGAGATCGAGCTTCTGGCGGTAGGCGCGCAGCTCGCGCGCGGCCTCGACGAGCTGGATCCGCGCCGGCTCCAGCAGCGCGACGATCGCGCCGAGCGCCGGGTCGTGCGCGGCCCCCGCGCCGAGCCGGGCGATGATCGCCGACAGGCGGCGGACCAGCGACGCGTCGCTCTCGGCGAGCTCCTCCTCGCCGGCGCCGGCCGCCTCCAGCAGCGCCGCGGCGTGGGCGAGGCGCGACTGCGCCTGCGCCAGCGCGGTCCACTCGTCGGCGGTGACCGCCAGCGCGGCGAGCTCGCGCCGGCGTGCGTCCAGCAGCTCGCGCTCGGCGGCGAAGGCCTGCGCCGCCGCGGCCGCCGCGTCGCTTCTCTCGACCGCGTCCCGCCAGGCGCGCCAGGCGGCGGCCACCTCGCGCGCCAGCACCGCGAAGCCGCCGAAGGCGTCGACGAGCGCGCGCTGCGCGTCGGCGGCGAGCAGCGACTGGTGCGCGTGCTGGCCGTGCAGGTCGACCAGGCGCTCGCCGGCCTGCGTGAGCTGCGCGAGCGTGGCCGGGCGGCCGTTGATCCACGCCCGGCTCCGGCCCTGCGCGTCGAGCGTGCGCCGGACCAGAAGCTCGCCGGCGTCGTCGCCGGCGAGCCCCTGCTCCGCGAGCCAGGCGGCGACGTCGGGGTGCTCGGCGAGGTCGAACTCGGCGGCCAGCTCGGCCCGGTCGGTACCGGGGCGCAGCTGCCGCTGCTCGAACCGGTCCCCCAGCAGCAGCGCCAGCGCGTCGAGCAGGATCGACTTGCCTGCGCCCGTCTCGCCGGTGAGGACGGTGAAGCCGCGGTCGAGCTCGAGATCGAGCGCTTCGACGACGACGAAATTCCGGATCGAGAGCAGGCGGAGCATGGGTTCGGCAGTTTTCCGGGGGCGTCGATCGCCCAGGGTCGGGTCAGGTTCCGGTGCCCAGGTTGACCGTTCCCCGATCGTAGCCCGGGTTGAGCGCCAGCGAAACCCGGGTGGGCGCGAGGATGGGCAGGACCAACGCAACCCTGCCTCCCTCCCGTCCACCCGGGTTTCGCTGGCGCTCAACCCGGGCTACGGTCACCTGGGCAACGCAATCCGGGCAACGTTCAATCCGGGCCAAAGTTTTCACGCGGGTTGCGGCAGGGTAAGCCATCGCGCGTGCGCCAATCGGCCGCTCAACCGAGCCGCTCGGGCGTCGCCCCCCAGTGGAGCTTCTGCCGCAGCATCGCGAAATGGTCGTACCCTTCCGGGTGCAGCAGCCGCACGGGATACGGCGCGCGGCGGATGGTGACCTGGTCGCCGTCCTCGAACGCGAAGTGCGCCTGGCCGTCGCAGTGGACCGCGGCGTCGCGGCCGCGCTGCAGCGTGATGATGATCGTCCCCGCGTCGCTGACCGCGATCGGGCGATACGACAGCGCGTGCGGGGCGACCGGCACCAGCACGATCGCCGGCACCTCCGGGTGCACGATCGGCCCCTGCGCCGAAAGCGCGTAGGCGGTCGAGCCGGTCGGCGTGGCGACGATCAGGCCGTCGGCGCGCATCGTGTAGACGAACCGCCCGTCGATCTCGACGGAGAGGTCGATCATGCCGCCGATGTGGCCGCGGCTCGCCACGACGTCGTTGAGCGCCAGCGCCGGCTCGTGCGTGCCGTTGGTGTGGCTGATCACCGCCTCGAGCAGCGTGCGGCGCTCCTCGACGCAGCGGCCGTTGAGGATCGCGGCCAGCGCCTCCTCCATCTGCGCGAGCGGGATGTCGGTGAGGAAGCCCAGCCGTCCCTGGTTGATGCCGATCAGCGGCACGTCGTGGACCGCGAGCTGGCGCGCGATCGACAGCAGCGTGCCGTCGCCGCCGACGACGATCGCGACGTCGACCAGCGGTCCCAGCTCCTCGGGCGCCGCGGTCGGGTAGCCGGGCACCGGGGTGAAGCGCGCGGTCTCGGCGTCGAGCACGATCTCGTGGCCGCGGCCGCGCAGGAAAGCGGCGAGTCCCGTCAGCGGCTCCGCGATGCCCGGGCTCGCGTACCGGCCGATCAGCGCGATCCGGCGAAAGGCGATCGCAGGCGGGACGGGGGCAGGCAGGCGGACATGGCCGGGATTGTAGCCCGGGTGGAGCCAGGGCGTAGCCCTGGCTCCACCCGGGCTACAATCCTGCCATGCTCGACCATCGCGCCCAGTTCCTGCTGAAGTCGCTCATCGAGCGCTACATCGCCGAGGGGCAGCCGGTCGGCTCGCGCGTGCTGTCGCGGCAGGCCGGCCTGGATCTGTCGCCGGCGACGATCCGCAACGTGATGGCGGACCTCGAGGACCTCGGCTACATCGCGAGCCCGCACACCTCGGCCGGGCGCGTGCCCACGCCGCAAGGGCTACCGGTTCTTCGTCGACACGCTGATGGTGGTCAAGCCGCTGGAGGTGGGCGAAATCCACATGCTCGAGGGCGAGCTGGTCGCCGACCGGCCGCAGCAGCTCGTCAACGTGGCCGGGCAGCTCGTCTCGCAGCTCACGCATTTCGCCGGCGTGATCGTCACGCCCAAGCGCCGCGAGCCGTCGTTCCGGCACCTCGAGTTCCTGCGCCTGTCCGAGCGGCGCGTGCTGCTGATCATCGTCACGCCGGAGGGCGACGTCCAGAACCGCATCCTGCACACCGAGCAGCCGTTCACGCAGACGCAGCTGCTCGAGGCGACCAATTTCTTCAACCACCACTACGCCGGCCAGCCGTTCGGCGCGCTGCGGGCGCTGCTGGCCGAGGAGCTCACGTCGCTGCGCGAGGACATCGTCGGGCTGATGAACGCCGCGGTCGACGCCGGCGCCGCGGCGATGGACGAAAGCGAGGCGCTGCTGGTCACCGGCGAGAAGAACCTGCTCAACGCCGAGGACCTGGCGTCGAACATGGGCCGGCTGCGGCGGCTGTTCGACCTGTTCGAGCAGAAGACCTCGCTGCTGCACCTGCTCGACGCCGCGCAGAAGGCGCAGGGCGTGCGGCTGTACATCGGCGACGAATCGGGGCTGGTGCCGCTCGACGAGTGCAGCGTGGTCACCGCGCCGTACGAGGTCGACGGGCAGGTCATCGGCACGCTGGGCGTGATCGGGCCCACGCGGATGGCCTACGAGCGGGTGATCCCGATCGTCGACATCACGGCGAAGCTGCTGTCCAATGCGCTGACCGCGCAGTTTTCCGATGCGTGAGGTGGGGCGGGGCCTCCGGGCGACGGCCCCCGGGTTTCGCTGCGCTCAACGCCGGGCTACGGGCGGGGCTGACGGCCGGTGCGGCTTCGGCGAATGGCCCCCGGGTTTCGCTGCGCTCAACGCCGGGCTACGGGCGCTGGCGTCTGATCCGACAAGGCCGCCTTGCGTCCTGAACCTGCGTTCGCCCACGACCGCGTGCCGCGGGTCGGGGTGCTGCTGGTCAACCTCGGCACGCCGGATGCGCCCACGCCGGCCGCGGTGCGCCGCTACCTGGCCGAGTTCCTGTCCGACCGGCGGGTGGTCGAGATTCCGTCCTGGCTCTGGCAGCTGATCCTGCACGGCGTCGTCCTGCGCGTGCGGCCGGCGAAGTCGGCGCGCAAGTACGCGGCGATCTGGACCGACGGCGGCTCGCCGCTGCTGGTGCACAGCGTGCGCCAGAAGCTGCTGCTGCAGGGCGTGCTCGGCGAGCGGCTGAAGATGATCGGCCTGCCCGCCGATTGCGTGGCCGTCGAGCTCGCCATGCGCTACGGCAGCCCGGACGTCGCCGGGGCGCTGGACCGGCTGCGCGAAGCCGGCTGCGACCGCATCCTGGTGGTGCCCATGTACCCGCAATACGCGGCCAGCACCACCGCGTCGGCGCTCGACGCCGTGTACGCCTGGGCGCAGGCCGCGCGCCGGATGCCGGGGCTGCGCGCGATCGACTGCTTCCACGACGACCCGGCCTACATCCGGGCGCTCGCCGCGGTCGTCAACGGGTACTGGATGAAGCACGGCCGGCCGGACAAGCTGGTCCTGAGCTTCCACGGGCTGCCGCGCCGCGTGCTGGACCTGGGCGACCCCTACCACTGCCATTGCCAGAAGACGGCGCGGCTGCTGGTGCAGGAGCTGGGTCTCGCGCCGGCGCAGTTCGCGGTGACCTTCCAGTCGCGCTTCGGCAAGGCCGAGTGGCTGCAGCCGTACACGGCGTCGACGCTGGCCGAGCTGGGCAGGCAGGGGACCGGCCGCGTCGACGTGTTCTGCCCGGGCTTCGCCGCCGACTGCCTGGAGACGCTGGAGGAGATCGGCATCGAGGGCAGGCAGACGTACCTCGGGGCAGGGGGCAAGGAGTTTCACGCCATCCCCTGCCTCAACGACCATCCACTGTGGATCGGGGCGCTGGCCGGTCTCGTCCTGCGCCATCTGCAGGGCTGGCTCACGCCGCCGCCCGACGCCGCGGCGCGCGCCGCGACGCTGGCTGGCGCGACCGCCATGGGCGCCAAGGCGTAACCCGGGTCGTCCCGGCGCAGCCGGTTGCGGCGAACCCGGTGGCGCCGGATGGGCACGGTAGCCACCGGCGCCGTCCGACCACTCGAGCCACCGGCTCGATTCACCCGGGCTACATAACGGCTTGATTCGCAAGGTCTGCGCCGGTTGGCGCCGATCCTGGTTGAATCCCCCCGAATTGACCCCATTGTCGAAGTGCACCTTTGCCATCACCGAAGGCAGGACGATCCGGAGTTGCGATGAGCACGCCCAACGACCCCCAATCCCCACCGGCCGATCCCAATGAGGCGCATCCGCCGATGACCACCGGCAGGCCGGCCCCCGACGTCGTTGCCGAACCCGGCGCGGCCGACCCGGCGCCGGACATCGGCGCGCTGCTCAAGAAGGCCGAGGACGAGGCGCAGGAGCTTCGGGACGCGTGGCTGCGCGCCCGGGCCGACGTCGAGAACGTCCGCAAGCAGGCGGCTACCGACGTCGCCAAGGCGTACAAGTACGCGATCGAGAAGTTCGCCGAGGAGCTGCTGCCGGTCAAGGATTCCCTCGAGCTGACGCTGGCCGCCGAGAACGCTTCGCCCGAGGCGCTGCGCGACGGCGTCGAGCTCACGCTGAAGCAGCTCGGCGCCGCCTTCGACAAGGCGCAGATCAAGGAAATCGCGCCGGCCGGGCAGAAGTTCGACCCCCATTTCCACCAGGCGATGGCGATGGTGGACAGCCACCAGCCGGCCAACACCGTCGTCACCGTGTTCCAGAAGGGCTACCTGCTCAACGACCGGGTGATGCGCCCGGCGCTGGTCGCCGTGGCCAAGGCGCCCGAGTAAATGACGCAGCGTCCGGAACCGGGTCGCCCGGCGTTTCCCCTTGAAACCGGCGCATCCGGCGGCATCTAGATCAGCAGACGGGCCGCAGCGGCCAACGTATTCCAGCGATCGGAAGGAGTAGAACATGGGCAAGATCATCGGCATCGACCTCGGGACCACCAACAGCTGCGTCGCCATCATGGAAGGCGGCCAGGGCAAGGTCATCGAGAACTCGGAGGGCGGGCGCACGACGCCCTCGGTCGTCGCCTACCAGGAAGACGGCGAGATCCTGGTCGGGGCGCCGGCGAAGCGGCAGGCGGTCACCAACGCGAAGAACACCATCTTCGCGGTGAAGCGGCTGATCGGCCGGCGCTTCGAGGAGAAGGAGGTCCAGAAGGACATCGCGCTGATGCCCTACAAGATCGTCAAGCACGACAACGGCGACGCGTGGGTCGACGTCCGCGGCAAGAAGATCGCGCCGTCGCAGGTGTCGGCCGAGATCCTGCGCAAGATGAAGAAGACCGCCGAGGACTACCTCGGCGAGGAAGTCACCGAGGCGGTGATCACCGTCCCGGCGTACTTCAACGACTCGCAGCGGCAGGCGACCAAGGACGCCGGCCGCATCGCCGGCCTCGACGTCAAGCGGATCATCAACGAGCCGACGGCGGCCGCGCTGGCGTTCGGCATGGACAAGAAGGAAGGCGACCGCAAGATCGCGGTCTACGACCTGGGCGGGGGCACCTTCGACATCTCGATCATCGAGATCGCCGAGATCGAGGGCGAGCACCAGTTCGAGGTGCTCTCCACCAACGGCGACACCTTCCTCGGCGGCGAGGACTTCGACCAGCGCCTCATCGACTACGTCGTCACCGAGTTCAAGAAGGACCAGGGCGTCGACCTCAAGAACGACGTGCTCGCGCTGCAGCGGCTCAAGGAAGCCGCCGAGAAGGCGAAGATCGAGCTGTCGAGCTCGCAGCAGACCGAGTTCAACCTGCCCTACATCACGGCCGACCAGAGCGGCCCGAAGCACCTGTCGCTGAAGATCACCCGCGCCAAGTTCGAGTCGCTGGTCGAGGACCTGATCGAGCGCACCATCGAGCCCTGCCGGATCGCGATCAAGGACGCGGGCGTCAAGCTGTCCGACATCGGCGACGTGATCCTGGTCGGCGGCATGACGCGCATGCCCAAGGTGCAGGAGAAGGTCAAGGAGTTCTTCGGCAAGGAGCCGCGCAAGGACGTCAATCCGGACGAGGCGGTGGCGGTCGGCGCGGCAATCCAGGGCGGCGTGCTCAAGGGCGACGTCAAGGACGTGCTGCTGCTCGACGTCACGCCGCTGTCGCTGGGCATCGAGACGCTCGGCGGGGTGATGACCAAGCTCATCAAGAAGAACACGACCATCCCGACCAAGGCGCAGCAGACGTTCTCGACCGCCGACGACAACCAGTCGGCGGTGACGATCCACGTGCTGCAGGGCGAGCGCGACGTCGCCACCGGCAACAAGAGCCTCGGCCAGTTCAACCTCGAGGGCATCCCGCCGTCGCCGCGCGGCATGCCGCAGATCGAGGTCACCTTCGACATCGACGCCAACGGCATCCTGCACGTGTCGGCGAAGGACAAGGCGACCGGCAAGGAGAACACCATCAAGATCAAGGCGAGCTCGGGCCTGTCCGAGGCCGAGATCCAGAAGATGGTGAAGGACGCCGAGGAGCACGCCGACGACGACAAGAAGCAGCTCGAGGTCGTGCAGGCCAGGAACGCGCTCGACACGCTGGTGCACAGCGTGAGGAAGTCGCTGACCGAGTACGGCGACAAGGTCGAAGCCGACGAGAAGGCGAAGATCGAGGCCGCCTGCAAGGACGCCGAGGAGCTGCTGAAGCAGAAGGACGTCGACAAGGACGCGCTGGAAGCGAAGGCGACCGAGCTGTCGACCGCGGCGCAGAAGCTGGGCGAGATGATGTACGCGCAGGCGCAGGCCGCGGCCGATGCGGCCGGCGGCGGCGGCGGCGGCGAGGGCGAGGGTGGTTCCGGCGGCGCCGGCGGTGGGCAGGGCGGCGGCAAGCAGGAAGAGAAGGTCGTCGACGCCGAGTACACCGAAGTGAAGGACAGGAAGTAAACTCGCGCCTCCGGCCGGGGCTCCCGGCCGGAGGCGCGCCGTCGTGACCAGGCGTTGTGCCGCGGTCCGGCGTTGCGCCGTGATCCGGCATCGCGCCGCGGTCCGGCGTTGCGCCGCGATCCGTCGTAGCCCGGGTTGAGCGCCAGCGAAACCCGGGGCAGCCGCTTCGAGCGGAGGACTGCCCCGGGTTTCGCTGGCGCTCAACCCGGGCTACGTGTGTTGCGTGTGTTACGCCTGTTGCGCTGCTTGTGCGGGATCGAGCCTCGAGTATCGGAACCATGTCAAAAAAACGCGACTACTACACCGTGCTGGGCCTGGCCCGCGGCGCCTCCGACGAGGACATCAAGAAGGCGTACCGGAAGCTCGCCATGAAGCACCATCCGGACCGCGCGCCGGACGACAAGGGCGCCGAGGAACGGTTCAAGGAGGCGAAGGAAGCCTACGAGATCCTGTCCGAACCCAAGAAGCGCGCCGCGTACGACCAGTTCGGCCACGCCGGCGTGGACGCCGCGGCGGGCTTCGGCGCCGGGGGCCGCGGCCCCGAAGGCTTCGGCGGCTTCTCCGACGCGTTCGGCGACATCTTCGGCGAGATCTTCGGCGCGCAGCGCGGGGGGGCCGCGCCGGCGGCGTCTACCGCGGCGCCGACCTGCGCTACAACCTGGAACTCTCGCTCGAGGAAGCCGCGCGCGGCACCGAGGCCAAGATCCGCATCCCGGCACTGGAATCCTGCGGCACCTGCCACGGCAGCGGCGCCAAGCCCGGCACGCAGCCCAAGGAGTGCGGCAGCTGCCACGGCCGCGGCGAGGTCCGCGTCTCGCAGGGCTTCTTCTCGATCCAGCAGACCTGCCCGACCTGCCACGGCACCGGCAAGGTGATCCCGGACCCCTGCGCGACCTGCCACGGCGCCGGCCGGGTGAAGAAGCACAAGACGCTGTCGGTGAAGATCCCGCCGGGGGTCGACCAGGACGACCGCATCCGGCTGTCCGGCGAAGGCGAGGCGGGGATGAACGGCGGCCCGCAGGGCGACCTGTACGTCGTGGTCAACCTGAAGCCGCACGCGGTGTTCCAGCGCGAGGGTGCGGACCTGCACTGCGAGATGCCGATCAGCTTCGCCACCGCGGCGCTGGGCGGCGAGATCGACATCCCGACGCTCGAAGGCCACGCCGGCATCAAGATTCCCACCGAGACCCAGACCGGGCAGGTGTTCCGGCTGCGCGGCAAGGGCATCAAGCAGGTGCGCGGCGCGCACTACGGCGACCTGTTCTGCCACGTCGTCATCGAGACGCCGGTCAAGCTGACCGCGCGGCAGAAGGAGCTGCTGCGCGAGTTCGAGACCATCAGCGAGGACAATCCCGGCGCGCACAATCCGCGGGCGAAGTCGTTCATGGACAAGGTCCGCGATTTCTTCACCCCATGAGTCGCCCGATCCCCAATTGTTGAAGGAGTCTCCCGTGCCCGCGCGCCTCGCCGTTGCCGTTCTCGCGTTCTGCTTTTCGCTGGCCGCCGCCGCCCAGGTCAAGATCGGCCTGATGGTTTCCGCGACCGGCCCGACCACCGCCATCGGCATGCCGCAGAAGAACACCGGCGAGCTGCTGCCGAAGAAGATCGGCGACGTGACCGTCGAGTACATCCAGTACGACGACGGCGGCGACACCACGCGGGCCGTGCAGAACGCCAGGAAGCTGATCCAGGAGCACAACATCGACGCGCTGATCGGGCCGTCGACCACGCCCAACGCGCTGGCGATCCTCGACCTCATCGCCGAGGCGAAGGTGCCGCTGCTGGCGACCGTCGGCTCGTCGAACGTCATCGAGCCGCTGGACGCGAAGAAGCGCTGGGTGTTCAAGACCACGCAGAACGACGACCTGATCGCCGCGGCGCTGGTAAAGCACATGGTCAAGACCGGCGTGAAGAACGTCGGCTTCATCGGCTTCAAGGATCCCTACGGCGAGAACTGGCACAAGGTGTTCTCGGCCGTCGCCGGAAAGGCGGGCATCACGCTGACCGCGACCGAGTACTACCTGCGCAACGATCCCAGCGTCACCGGGCAGGCGCTGAAGCTGATCAGCGCCAAGCCCGATGCGATCCTCGTCGCCGGCGTCGGCGGCCCGGGCGTGCTGCCGCAGACCACGCTGCGCGACCTGGGCTACAAGGGGCCGATCTACCAGACGCACGGGGTCGCGACCGACGACTTCATTCGGCTGGGCAAGGAGAAGGTCGAGGGAACGATCCTGGCCGCGGGGCCGATGCTGGTGATCGACGAGATTCCGGACTCGAACCCGATCAAGAAGGTCGCGCAGGGCTACATCGCCGCCTACGAGAAGCAGTTCGGCCAGAAGCCGGCGACCTTCGGTGCCAACACCTGGGACTCCGGCATCATCCTGCAGCGCGCGATTCCGGTGGCGCTCAAGTCGGGCAAGCCCGGCACGGAGGCGTTCCGCAGCGCGCTGCGCGACGCGATCGAGAAGGAGCGCGAGATCGTCGGCTGCCAGGGCGTGTTCAACATGTCGCCGACCAACCACAACGGGATGGACGAGCGCGCGCGGGTGCTGGTGGTCGTGCGCGACGGGAAGTTCCGGCTGCTGCCGGAGTGACCGAGCCGGGCGTCGTCGGCATCCTGCTCGCCGCGGGGAGCGGCGCGCGCTTCGGCGGGGACAAGCTCCTCGCGCCGCTTGGGGTGGACGCAGGCGCAGGTCCGGGCGAAAGAGCGGACGCGTCTGCGGGAGCCGTCGGCGTGGTCGCCTGCCGGCACCTGGTCGCGGCCGTCGCCGACGTCATCGCCGTGGTCCGGCCCGGCGATGCGGCGCTGGCAGCGCTGCTGGCCGGGGCCGGGGCACGCGTCGTCGAGTGCGCGGGTGCCGCGGCCGGCATGGGTGCGAGCCTCGCCTGCGGCGTGCGCGCGAGCGCCGGCGCGCAGGGCTGGGTCGTCGCGCTCGCCGACATGCCGTGGATCCTGCCCGACACCATCGCGCGCGTTGCCGCCGCCCTCCGCGGCGGCGCGCCGCTGGCGGCGCCGTTTCACGCCGGCGTGCGCGGGCATCCCGTCGGCTTCGGCGCGGCGTGCCGGGCCGCGCTCGAGGCCCTTGCCGCCGACGAGGGGGCCAAAGCCGTGGTGGCCGCGCACCGCGACGTCCTGCTGCGCCTCGACGTCGACGACCCCGGCGTCCTGCGCGACGTCGACACGCCGCAGGATCTCGGCAATTAACTACGCGAGGCCGGTGCGCAGGTCGGCGGCGCGCAGCTCGTCGGCCTGCAGCCGCCACCACGCGCGCAGCTGGGCGGCCTCGAGCGGGCGCGAGATGAGGTAGCCCTGCACCTCGTCGCAGCCGTGGCGCCGGAGGAAGTTGTACTGGGCGTCGGTCTCGACGCCCTCGGCGACGACGCGCAGGCCGAGCGAATGCGACAGCGCAATGATCGCCTGGGTGATGGTCTCGTCGCTGCGCTCGCGCCCGATGCCGCGCACGAAGCGCTGGTCGATCTTCACCGCGTCGAGCGGCAGCCGGGCGAGATACGACAGGCTCGAGTAACCGGTGCCGAAGTCGTCGACGGTCACCGAGACGCCCATGTCCTTGAGCCTGACCAGCGTCGCCACCGCCTTTTCGGGGTGGGTGATGATCACGCTCTCGGTGATCTCGAGGTCGAGGTACTGAGGCTCCAGGCCCGACGCCCGCAGCGCGTCGGTGACGATCGCCACCCAGCGTTCGTGCTGCAGCTGCTGCACCGACAGGTTGACCGAAAGCCGCACCGGCATGTCCTCCCGGTGCCACTGCATCACCTGGCGGCAGGCGTCGCGCAGCGCGCGCGCGCCCAGCGCCTGGATCATCCCCGACTCCTCCGCGACCGGGATGAACTCCGCCGGCGAGATCAACCCGCGCACCGGGTCGCGCCAGCGCAGCAGCGCCTCGACGCCGGCCGCGCGGCCGCTCCTGACGTCGACCTGCGGCTGATAGACGAGGAAGAACTCGTTGTCGATCATCGCCCGGCGCATGTCGGTCTCGAGCTGCAGCCGGGCCTGGACGCGCGCGTTCATGTCGGTGGTGTAGAAGCGGTAGGCGTTGCGGCCCGCGTCCTTGGCCGCGTACATCGCCGTGTCGGCCTGCTTGATGAGCGTGACCGGATCCTCGGCATCGAGCGGGTACATCGACACGCCGATCGAGCAGGTCAGCGTCGGCAGCTGGTCGGAGAGCGGGAACGGCGTCAGCAGCGTCTCGCGGATGCGCGAGAGCACCGTCATCGTCTCGAAGGTCACGTGGGCCGGGTCGAGGCCCGGCAGCACCACGACGAATTCGTCGCCGCCGAGGCGCGCCAGGACGTCGGCTTCGCGCACGGCGCCGGAGAGCCGCTCGGCGATCGCCTGGAGCAGCAGGTCGCCGGCGTCGTGGCCCAGCGTGTCGTTGATGCGCTTGAAGTGGTCGAAATCGAGGAACAGGCAGGCGACGTGATGGCCTTCGCGCCGGGCCTGCACCAGGATCTGCGCGAGCTGCTGGTTGAGCAGCGACCGGTTGGGCAGGCCGGTCAGGATGTCGTGCTGCGCCAGGCGGTAGGCGCGCTCGCTCGCGACCTCGAGCTCCTTCGTCCGCTGCGCGACCTTGTCCTCGAGCGTGCGCTGGTAGGTCGCGACCTCGTCCTGCGCCTGCGCGAGCCGCCGCGTCATGTGGTTGAACGTGCGCGTGAGCAGCCCCAGCTCGTCGGACGAGCGCACGGGAAGCTCGATGTCGACCCTGCCGGCGCCGACTTCCCTGGCCGCGCGCATCAGCTGGTGCACCGGCGCGACCATCCGCCGCGTGAGCACCAGCGTCGCCGCGATCGCCGCCAGCAGCACCAGGCCGACCACCGTCAATGCGCCCATCAGCTGTTCGCGAAAGTGCTGCCCCGTCCGACCGGAGACCATGCCCACCCGGACGTACAGACCGGGGCTGCCGGCGCGGGCGCCGGCGGCCGGCGGTGCGGCCGATCTCGCGGCGGCACCCGGCGCCCGTGCGACCGGCGCGGCCGATCCCGCGGCGGCGCCCGGCATCCGCGTGACCGGCGCGATCGCTTCGACGTAGCGGCGGCCGCCGATCACGAGGTCGAGCGCGCGCGTGATGCCGGGCGCGGGCAGCGGCGCGATCTCCTGAAGCGGCGGCAGCGGGTCGCCCGCGGGAATGGCCGCGAATCGCCTCTCGGTCAGTACCGTCTGCCACGCGTCCTCGACACGCACGTACGCGAGGTCGGGATCCACGGCAAGCCGGTCGAGCACGCGCTGCGTGCGACCGGCATCCTCGGGGAAGACGTCGCCCTCGGAAATCGCGGCAAGCATCGTGGCGATCGCGATGCCGCGCTCGCGCAGCTCGTCGTCCTCGTAGTGCCACAGCCGCGTGGAGAAATATCCGGCGGTGGCGAACGCGGTCAGCGCGATCAGCCCGACCGAGAGCAGGTTGAGCTTGGTGAGCAGCCCCACCCGCACCGGGGGCAGGTCCAGCGGGGAGAGCGAGTCCGACCCGAGCGGCGAGAAGTACTGGCGCAGCTTTCTCATGCCCATCGGTGCGCCCCCCCTTGTGGACGCCGCGGCTGCGCCTCGCGTGCCGCGACCGCCGGCGATGCCGGACGTCCGCGGGGCCGGGTGCGCAGCGCCCCGGCGCCCGTCCGCCGGCGCGTCAGCCGGCGGCCACGGGAATCCGGCCGATGCGCTGCTGCCACTCGCTCGGACCGGTCTGGTGGACCGAATTGCCCTGCGCGTCGACGGCGACGGTCACCGGCATGTCCTTGACGTCGAATTCGTAGATCGCCTCCATGCCGAGGTCGGCGAAGGCGACCACGCGCGAGCTCCTGATCGCCTTCGACACCAGGTACGCCG
The DNA here is from genome assembly GCA_963768535.1 of uncultured beta proteobacterium. GTDB lineage: Bacteria > Pseudomonadota > Gammaproteobacteria > Burkholderiales > Casimicrobiaceae > CAIWHR01. The sequence goes on from CAVYID010000009.1 coordinate 25,191, forward strand.
CGCCGCCGACGGCCATCAGGTACGCCGCCTTGTGCCTGCGGATCGCCTCGATCGCGACCGGGCCGCGCTCGGCCTTGCCGACCATCGCGATCAGGCCGGTGCGCGCGAGCATCATCTCGGTGAACTTGTCCATGCGCGTGGCCGTGGTCGGGCCGGCCGGGCCGACGACCTCGTCGCGCACCGGGTCGACCGGGCCGACGTAGTAGATGACGCGGTTGGTGAAATCGACGCCGGCCGGCAGCGGCTCGCCCTTCTCGAAGCAGTCGGCGATGCGCTTGTGCGCGGCGTCGCGCCCGGTCAGCATCCTGCCGTTGAGCAGCAGCGTCTCGCCCGGCTTCCACGCCGCCACCTCGGCCGGGGTCAGCCGGTCGAGGTCGACCCGCTTCGCCGTCGGCGACGGCGCCCAGCTCGACCTTGCGGCCAGCGCGCGAGATCGGGCGGCTCGAGCTTCGCCGGGCCGGAGCCGTCGAGCGTGAAATGGGCGTGGCGCGTGGCCGCGCAGTTCGGGATCATGCCGACCGGCTTGCCCGCGGCGTGCGTCGGGTAGTCGAGGATCTTGACGTCGAGCACCGTGGTCAGGCCGCCCAGCCCCTGCGCGCCGATGCCCAGCGCGTTGACCTTGTCGTAGAGCTCGAGGCGCAGCTCCTCGATCGCGCTCGTCGGCCCGCGCTGCTTCAGCGCGTGGATGTCGATCGGCTCCATCAGCGATTCCTTGGCCAGCAGCATCGCCTTCTCGGCGGTGCCGCCGATGCCGATGCCCAGCATGCCCGGCGGGCACCAGCCGGCGCCCATCGTCGGCACCGTCTTCAGCACCCAGTCGACGATCGAGTCCGACGGATTGAGCATCGCGAACTTGGACTTGTTCTCCGAGCCGCCGCCCTTGGCCGCGACCTGACCTCGACGCTGTCGCCCGGGACGATCTCGATGTGGACGACCGCCGGCGTGTTGTCCTTCGTGTTCTTCCGCGCGCCGGCCGGGTCGGCCACGATCGAGGCGCGCAGCGTGTTGTCGGGGTCGCGGTAGGCGCGGCGCACGCCCTCGTCGACCATGTCCTGCAGCGACATGGTGACGCCTTCCCAGCGCACGTCCATGCCGACCTTCAGGAACACGACGACGATGCCGGTGTCCTGGCAGATCGGCCGGTGGCCCTCGGCGCACATGCGCGAGTTGGTGAGGATCTGCGCCATGGCGTCCTTCGCCGCCGGCGACTCCTCGCGCTGCGTAGGCCTCGCCGAGCGCCTCGATGTAGTCGGGCGGGTGGTAGTAGGAGATGTACTGCAGCGCGTCGGCGACGCTGTGGATCAGGTCGTCCTGCCGGATGGCGGCCATCGGGTCCTCCGCAGTCGTGGGTCAGTGCGCGGCGTCGGCGGGGACGCGCTCGGCGGCGCCGATCGGGATGGCGTTGAACATGATCTGCGGCAGCGGGCGGGTCGGCGGCTGGGCCATGGCGGACGGGCGCGATTCGGGCGTCGTTGCGACCGCGCATTATCGCATCTTCCCCGCGTGCCGCGGGCGCCGCCACTCGCGCCGGGGCCGCGCCAGTCCTTGCGCTGCGTCAAGGTGCCCGCGTTGCACGAGGGGTGCCCAGTTGGTTAGACTCCACTGGCTTGCCCCGTCCACCCGCAGCGGCGGACGGCTCCCGCGCGAGTTCGCACCCCAGGAGGAGAACACCGCATGTCCACGATCGAATCGGTAATGCAGGAACACCGTCTGTTCGAGCCCGCGCCGGAATGGGTGGCGCAGGCGCATCTCGCCAAGGCGGACTACGACGAGCTGTGCGCGCAGGCGGCTGCCGACTACCCCGGCTACTGGGCGAGGCTCGCGCGCGACAACCTGGTCTGGCACAAGCCGTTCACCGAGGTGCTCGACGAATCCAACGCGCCGTTCTACAAGTGGTTCGCCGACGGCGAGCTCAACGCCTCGTACAACTGCCTCGACCGCCATCTCGGGACCATTCCCAACCGGCCGGCGGTGATCTTCGAGGCCGACGACGGCACCGTCACCAAGGTCACCTACAAGCAGCTCTATCACCGCGTCTGCCAGCTCGCCAACGGGCTGAAGAGCCTGGGCATCAAGACCGGCGACCGCGTGCTGGTCTACCTGCCGATGTCGATCGAGGCGATCGTCGCGATGCAGGCCTGCGCGCGCATCGGCGCGATCCACTCGGTCGTGTTCGGCGGCTTCTCGGCCAAGAGCATCAACGAGCGCATCGTCGACGCCGGCGCCGAAGCTGGTCATCACCGCCGACGGCCAGTACCGCGGCGGCAAGGAGATCGCGCTCAAGCCCGCCGTCGACGAGGCGCTGGCCTCGGGCGGCTGCGAGAGCATCAAGGGGGTCGTCGTCTACCGCCGCACCGGCGGGAAGGTCGCCTGGGACGCGAAGCGCGACATGTGGTGGCACGACCTCGTCTCGGGCCTGCCGACCGAGTGCGAGCCGACCTGGGTCGGCGCCGAGCACCCGCTGTTCATCCTCTACACCTCCGGCTCGACCGGCAAGCCCAAGGGCGTCCAGCACTCGACCGGCGGCTTCCTGCTGCAGGCGCTGTGCTCGATGAAGTGGACGTTCGACATCAAGGACTCCGACATCTTCTGGTGCACCGCCGACGTGGGCTGGATCACCGGCCACAGCTACGTGTCCTACGGGCCGCTGGCGGCCGGCGCGACCGAGCTCATCTTCGAGGGCGTGCCGACGTACCCGCGGCCGTCGCGCTTCTGGGAGATGATCGACCGCCACAACGTGACCGTCTTCTACACGGCGCCCACGGCGATCCGGTCGCTGATCAAGCTCGGCTCCGACCTGCCCAAGCAGTTCGACCTGTCGTCGCTGCGCCTGCTCGGCACCGTCGGCGAGCCGATCAACCCCGAGGCGTGGATGTGGTACTACACGGTCGTCGGCGGCTCGCGCTGCCCGATCGTCGACACCTGGTGGCAGACCGAGACCGGCGCGCACATGATCTCGCCGATGCCCGGGGCGACGGCGCTGAAGCCCGGCTCCTGCACCTTCCCGCTGCCCGGCATCCAGGCCGCGATCGTCGACGAGACCGGCCACGACGTCGAGCTCGGCAAGGGCGGCTTCCTCGTCATCAAGCGCCCGTGGCCGGCGATGATCCGCACCATCTGGAACGACCCCGAGCGCTACAAGACGTCGTACTTCCCGGTCGACCTCGGCGGCAAGCTCTACCTCGCCGGCGACGGTGCGAACCGCGACCTCGACGGCTACTTCTGGATCATGGGCCGCATCGACGACGTGCTCAACGTCTCCGGCCACCGCCTCGGCACGATGGAGATCGAGTCGGCGCTGGTCGCCAACCCGCACGTCGCCGAGGCGGCGGTCGTCGGCCGGCCCGGACGACATGACCGGCGAGGCGGTGTGCGCGTTCGTCGTGCTGAAGCAGGCGCGCCCGACCGGCGACGCCGCCGACAAGATCGCCAAGGAGCTGCGCGACTGGGTGGCCAAGGAGATCGGCCCGATCGCCAAGCCCAAGGACATCCGCTTCGGCGAGAACCTGCCGAAGACGCGCTCGGGCAAGATCATGCGCCGGCTGCTGCGCTCGATCGCCAAGGACGAGGTGATCACGCAGGACGTCTCGACGCTGGAGAACCCGGCGATCCTCGACCAGCTCAAAGAGGTCAACTGACGCCGGCGCCGCGCCGGGGCGACGGACCGACCCGGCGCGGCGGGCACGGTGCAGGAGCGCGCGGTAGCGAAGGCCGAGCAGCGGCGCGTCGTGTTCGCGACGTCGCTGGGCACGGTCTTCGAGTGGTACGACTTCTACCTCTACGCCACGCTGGCGCCGTTCTTCGCCGAGCTGTTCTTCCCCGGGGGCAATGCGACGGCGGCGCTGCTCTCCGCGTTCGCCACCTACGCGGCGGGCTTCCTCGTCCGGCCGTTCGGCGCCGTCTTCTTCGGGCGCCTGGGCGACCGGGTCGGCCGCAAGTACACCTTCCTCGTCACCATCCTGCTGATGGGCGGCGCGACGTTCCTGATCGGCCTGCTGCCGACCTACGCCGCCATCGGCTGGGGCGCGCCGGTGCTGCTGGTCACGCTGCGGCTGGTGCAGGGGCTCGCGCTGGGCGGCGAGTACGGGGGTGCCGCGACCTACCTCGCCGAGCACGCGAGCGACCGCTCGCGCGGCTACGCGACGAGCTGGCTCCAGACCACCGCCACGCTCGGATTCCTCCTCGTGCTGCTGGTGATCGGCGCCGCGCGCCTGGCGCTCACCGCCGCCGACTTCGCCGAATGGGGCTGGCGCATCCCGTTCCTGGGCTCGCTGCTGCTGGTGATCTTCTCGGTCTACATCCGGCTGCGGCTCAACGAGTCGCCGGTGTTCGAGCGAATGCGCGCCGAGGGGCGCGTGTCGAAGGCGCCGCTGACCGAGAGCTTCCTGCGCTGGCCGAACAACCGGCAGGTGCTGCTGGCGCTGTTCGGCGCGACGGCCGGGCAGGGCGTGGTCTGGTACACGGGCCAGTTCTACGTGCTGTTCTTCCTGACGCTGACGCTGCAGCTCGACTACGCCGTCGCCTACGCGCTGGTCGGGGCGGCGCTGCTGCTGGGCACGCCGCTGTTCGTCCTCTTCGGCTGGCTGTCCGATCGCATCGGCCGGCTGAAGATCATCCTGGCCGGCTGCCTGCTGGCGGCGGCGACGTACTTCCCGCTGTTCCACGGCCTCGCCCACTATGCGAACCCGGCGCTCGAGGCGTACGCGGCGAGCACGCCGATCAGCGTCGCCGGCGCCGATTGCCATTTCCACCTGTTCGTCGGTCCGTGGAGCCGCTACAGCGACTGCGACCGCGCCCGCGACTACATGACCCGGCAGGGACTGTCGTTCGTCCCGCTCGCGCTCGCGCCCGGCCAGCGACGTCGTCACCCGCATCGGCGACGCGACCGTCACCGGCTGGGACGAGGACCGCATCGCGGCCGCGCTGCAAGGCGAGCGGCTATCCGGGGCCGGCCGAGCGCGGCCGGATCGACGTCCCGATGACGCTGCTGCTGCTGTTCGTGATGCTCGTCTACGTGGCCATGGTGTACGGCCCGATCGCGGCGTTCCTGGTCGAGCGGTTCCCGACCCCGATCCGCTACACGTCGATGTCGCTGCCCTACCACATCGGCAACGGCTGGTTCGGCGGCATGCTGCCGCTGCTCGCGACGGCGATGGCGGCGGCCAGCGGCAACATCTACTACGGGCTGTGGTATCCGGTCGGCGTCGCCGCGATGACGCTGGTGATCGGCGCGCTGTTCCTGCGCGACACGCCGGGGCGCAGGCTCGACTGACCTGCGTATGCGCCGGTATCGTGTCCTAGCCCGGCGTTGAGCGGAGCGAAACCCGGGTGGGCGTGGCCATTGCCGCAACCCCCCGGGTTTCGCCGCGCTCAACGCCGGGCTACGGAACCCGGACGACGAAGGCGGGTTCGCTGGCGGGTGGCAGGCGGCGGTGCGGTGTCGGCGAACGACGGCCGCTTCGCGAGCTTGTCGGCGTGCCGCGCGAGATTGGGATACTCGTCGCGCCAGTCGAGGTCGGGCTGGCGCAGGTCGAGATAGCCGAGCGCGCAGCCGGTCGCGATGTCGGCGAGGCTGTACGCTTCGCCGCTGCACCACGGGCGCTCGCCGAGCTCGCGCGCGAGCTCGGCCACGCCCAGCGCCACCTTCCGGCCCTGCCGCTCGATCCACTCGCGGCTCTGCTTGCGCGCGGCGCGCCGCAGCTCGATGGCGGTCGCCGCCGCGGCGTCGCAGATGCCGTCGGCGAGCGCCTCCCAGCGCCGCACCGCGATGCGCTGCCGCGACGGCTCGGGGATCAGCCGGGCGACCGGGCTCACCGTGTCGAGGTACTCGACGATCACGCGCGAGTCGTAGAGCGCGCTGCCGTCGTCGAGCACCAGCACCGGGATCTTGCCCAGCGGATTGAAGTCGGACACCGTGCTGCCGGGCGCGCGCGGCGACTCTTCGACCAGGGCGTACTCGATGCGCTTTTCCGCCAGCGCGATCCTGACCTTGCGTGCGAACGGGCTCGTCAACGTGGCAATGAGCTTCATCGTGCATGCTAAACTGAAAGCGCGATTCTACCCTGCGCCGCCGCCCCGACAACGTGTCCGCCGCCGATCCCGATTCCGGTGCTCTCGCCGCGCTGACGGCGCTGTCGCCGCTCGACGGCCGCTACGCGACGAAGGTCGCCGCGCTGCGCGAGCACTTCAGCGAGTTCGGGCTGATCCGTGCCCGCGTGCGCATCGAGATCGCCTGGCTGCTGGCGCTGGCCGACGAGCCCGGGATTCCCGAGGTGCAGCCGTTCGCCGACGCCGCGCGCACCGCGCTGGCCGACGCCGGTGCCGCGTTCTCGCCCGACGACGCGCTGCGGGTCAAGGCGCTGGAGCGCACGACCAACCACGACGTCAAGGCCGTCGAGTACTGGCTCAAGGAGCGCTTCGCCGGCGTGCCCGGCGTCGCCGCGGTGGCCGAGTTCATCCATTTCGCCTGCACGTCCGAGGACATCAACAACCTCGCGCACGCGCTGATGCTGGGCGAGGCGCGGCGCGCGATCCTGCTGCCGGCGCTGCACGCGATCGCGGCGGACCTGCGCGCGCTGGCGCACGCCCACGCCGGGCTGCCGATGCTCGCGCGCACGCACGGCCAGCCGGCGACGCCGACCACGCTCGGCAAGGAGTTCGCCAACGTCTACGCCCGGCTGGAGCGCGCCATCGTCGCCATCGAGCGGGTGCCGCTCAAGGGCAAGATCAACGGCGCGGTCGGCAACTACAACGCGCACGTCGTCGCCTACCCGGCGCTGGACTGGGAGCGGCTGGCGGCGAAGGTCGTCGCGGGGCTCGGCCTCGAGCTCAACCCGCTACACGACGCAGATCGAGCCGCACGACTGGATGGCCGAGCTCTTCGACGCCTCGCCCGCGCCAACACGGTGCTGATCGACCTCGATCGCGACGTCTGGGGCTACGTGTCGCTGGGCTACTTCCGGCAGCGCATGCGCGACGGCGAGGTCGGCTCGTCGACGATGCCGCACAAGGTCAACCCCATCGACTTCGAGAACTCCGAGGGCAACCTGGGGCTCGCCAACGCCGTGCTGCGGCATCTGGCGGAGAAGCTGCCCGTGTCGCGCTGGCAGCGCGACCTCACCGACTCGACGGTGCTGCGCAACATGGGCGTGGCGCTGGGCTATGCGCTGCTCGGCTGGGTGTCGCTGCGCCAGGGGCTCTCCAAGCTCGAGGTCGAGCCGGCGCGGCTCGCCGCGGATCTCGACGCCAGCTGGGAGGTGCTCGCCGAGCCGATCCAGACGGTGATGCGGCGCTACGGGCTGGCGAACCCCTACGAGCAGCTGAAGGCGCTGACGCGCGGCCGGACCGGCATGACGCGCGCGAGCCTGCACGAGTTCATCGACGGCCTCGCGCTGCCGGACGAGGCGAAGGCGCGGCTCAAGGCGCTCACGCCCGCGACCTACACCGGCAACGCCGAGGCGCTCGCGAAGCGGGTGTGACCGGCGCATCGGCGCCGCGCGCACGGCGGGACCCGGTATCGAGTGCACGGCGCTGCGCACCGCCCCGTGCCGCCGTGGTCAGCGGCGGTCGCGCCCGCGCCACTCCCTGACGAAGGTCGTCGCCGCCGGGAATCAGCGACAGCGCGACGATGCCCAGCACGATCGCCGTCAGGTTGTTCTTCACCCAGGGAATGTTGCCGAACAGGAAGCCGGCGTAGACGAGCGACACGATCCACGCGACCGCGCCGACGACGTTGTACGACAGGAACCTGCGGTAGCTCATGCCGGCCACGCCGGCGAGGAACGGCGCGAACGTGCGCACGATCGGGACGAAGCGCGCGATGATGATGGTGACGCCGCCGTAGCGGTCGTAGAACTCCTGCGTGCGGCGCAGGTGCGCCTGCTTGAACCAGCGCGAGTCGGGCCGGTCGAAGACCCGCGGCCCGACGTAGTGGCCCACCGAGTAGTTGACGGTGTCGCCGAGGATCGCGGCGACGATCAGCAGCGCCACCAGGACGTGCACGTCCAGCCCGGCGGTCGCCACGACGGTGCCGGAGATGAACAGGATCGAGTCGCCCGGCAGGAACGGGAACACGACCAGCCCCGTCTCGGCGAAGATGACGACGAACAGCAGCGCGTAGAGCCAGGGGCCGTACTGGCCGGCAAGCTGGGCGACGGTCTGGTCGAGCGAGAGCAGCGAATAGAAGAGCGTCGTCAGCATCGGGAAAATGGGGTCAGGTCCAATTTCCGCGGAAATGGGGTCAGGTCCAATTTCCGCCCTTGTCGCGGGCTATCCGACGACGTGACCGGAAATTGGACCTGACCCCATTTCCCGGAATTGGACCTGACCCCATTTTCCGGGCTACGGGAGGATCTTCTCGCCGGCGCCGTCGCGCTTGTGGTCCGGCTTGACGAGATCCTCGCGCGAGACGCCCATCCACATCACCAGCGGCGCCATCACCAGCACCGACGAGTAGATGCCGAAGCAGATGCCGATGGTGAGCGCGAGCGCGAAGTAGTGCAGCGTCTCGCCGCCGAAGAACAGGATCGAGAGCACCATCAGCAGCGTCGAGCCGTGGGTGATCATCGTCCGCGAGATGGTCCTGGTGATCGCGTTGTCGATGACGTGCGTGACGGTGGCCTTGCGCATCTTGCGGAAGTTCTCGCGGATCCGGTCGGCGATGACGACGGACTCGTTGACCGAGTACCCCAGCACCGCCAGCACCGCCGCCAGCACCGGCAGCGAGAACTCCCACTGGAACACCGCGAAGAAGCCCAGGATGATGATCACGTCGTGCAGGTTGGCGACGATCGCCGACACCGCGAAGCGCCACTCGAAGCGCAGCGCGAGGTAGCCGACGATGCCCAGCGCGACCAGCAGCAGCGCGAGCGCGCCGTTCTCGAACAGCTCCTTGCCGACCTGCGGGCCGACGAACTCGACGCGCTGCTGCCGTGCGCTGTCGTCGTCGGCCTTGAGCAGCTTCATCACCTGCTCGGAGAGCTGGGCGCTGGAGACGCCCTCCTTCAGCGGGAGCCGGATCAGCGCGGTGTTGGAGCTGCCGAAGCTCTGCGCCGAGTACTCGCCCAGGTCGAGCTTGTCGAGCGCTGCGCGCAGGCGGCCGAAGTCGACCGCGTGGCCGTAGTTCACCTCGATCAGCGTGCCGCCGCGGAAGTCCACGCCCAGATTGAGGCCGCGCACGGCGAGAAAGACGACGGCCACCAGGAACGTGACCGCCGAGATCACGTTGAACACCAGCGCGTGGCGCATGAACGGGATGTCGCGCGAGATCCTGAAGAATTCCATGGCGTTACCTTGTTCCTGCAGTCATTCCCGCGTGGGCGGGCATCGGTGATCCGGGGTTGGCAGATGCGTCAGTGCGCGCCGGCGGCGGCGCGGTCATCCGGTCGCCTCCGCCGGCTTCCAGACCTGCCCGACCGAGATCGTCTCGAGCTTCTTGCGGCTGCCGTAGATCAGGTTGACGATCCCGCGCGAGACCACCACCGCCGAGAACATCGACGTCATGATCCCGATGCAGTGGACCACGGCGAAGCCGCGCACCGGACCGCTGCCGAAGATCAGCAGCGCGACGCCGGCGATCAGCGTGGTGATGTTGGAGTCGAGAATCGTGCCCCAGGCGCGCTCGTAGCCGGACTGGATCGCGGCGTGCGGCGTGGCGCCCCAGCGCAGCTCCTCGCGGATGCGCTCGTTGATCAGCACGTTGGCGTCGATCGCCATGCCCAGCGTCAGCGCGATGGCCGCGATGCCGGGCAGCGTCAGCGTGGCCTGCAGCATCGACAGGATCGCGACCAGGAACAGCAGGTTGGCCGTCAGCGCGATGCTCGAGATCAGGCCCATCAGCAGGTAGTAGGCGCACATGAAGATCACCAGCACGACGAACCCGTAGGCGACCGAATTGAAGCCCTTGTCGATGTTCTCCTTGCCCAGCGACGGGCCGACGGTGCGCTCCTCGACGATCTCCATCGGCGCCGCCAGCGCGCCGGCGCGCATCAGCAGCGCGATGTCGTTGGCCTCGCGCGTGTTCATCCGGCCGCTGATCTGGACCCGCCCGCCGCCGATCTCCTCGCGGATCACCGGCGCCGTCACGACCTCGGACTTGCCCTTCTCGACCAGGAGGATGGCCATGCGCTTGCCCACGTTGTCGCGCGTGATCTCCTTGAACAGCCGCGCGCCGGTGCCGTCGAGGTTGACGTGGACGGCGGGTTCGTTGGTGCGCTGGTCGAAGCCGGGCTGCGCGTCGCTGATGCGGTCGCCGGTCAGCACCACCTGCCGCTTCACCAGGATCTTCTGGCCGTTGCGGTCGGTGTACAGGTCGCTGCCGAACGGGACCTGCCCGCCCTCCGCCGCCTCGAGCGCGCCGGGATCGTCGTTGACCATCCGGATCTCGAGCGACGCGGTGCGGCCGAGGATGTCCTTGGCGCGCGCGGTGTCCTGCACGCCCGGGAGCTGGACGACGACGCGCTCCGCGCCCTGCTGCTGGATGATCGGCTCGGCGACGCCGAGCTCGTTGACCCGGTTGCGCAGGATCTGGATGTTCTGCTGCACCGCGCCGTCCTGGATCTTCTTCTGCGCCGCCGGGCTGAGCGACGCGGCGAGACGCAGCTCGCCGCCGGGACCCTCGGCCTCGTGCAGCACGAGGTCGGGGAACGCGGTGCCGATCTCCAGGCGCGCCTTGCTGCGCTCGGCTTCGTCGCGGAAGCGCGCGACCACGCTCTGCTGCTCGCGCAGGATCCCGGAGTACTTCACCTTCTTCTCGCGCAGCAGCGAGCGGATGTCGGTGGTGTAGCGGTCGGCGGCCTTGTCCAGCGCCGCCTTCATGTCGACCTGCAGCAGGAAGTGCACGCCGCCGCGCAGGTCGAGGCCGAGGTACATCGGCAGCGCGCCGATCGCGGTCAGCCAGCCCGGCGACGAGGACAGCAGGTTCAGCGCAATGATGTAATTGTCGCCGAGCTTCGCCTGGAGCACGTCCTTGGCCTTGAGCTGCGTGTCGGGATCGGCGAAGCGCACCTTGATTCCCGTCGGGTCGATCTCGGCGCTGCGGAAGGCGACGCCGGCCTCCTTGAGCGCGGCCTCGACCTGCTGCAGCAGCGCGGCGTCGACCTTGAACTCGGCCTTGCTCGACGACACCTGCACCGCCGGCGATTCGGGATAGAAGTTCGGGAGCGTGTAGACGAAGCCGACCAGCAGCGCGACGGCGATGACGACGTATTTCCAGAGCGGATAGCGGTTCATCGAATCTCAGACGTTCTTGATCGTGCCCTTGGGCAGCAGCTGGGCGACGGCCGGGCGCTGGACGGTGATCTCGGTTCCGGCCGCCACCTCGACGGTGACGTACTGGTCGGTCAGCCTGGTGATGCGGCCGAGCATCCCGCCGGCGGTCACCACCTCGTCGCCCTTCTGCAGCGCCTCGAGCATGGCCTTGGCTTCCTTGGCCTTCTTCTGCTGCGGGCGGATCAGCAGGAAATAGAAGACCACGAAGATCGCGATCATCGGCAGGAACGTCATCAGGTCGCTGCCGCCGGGGCTCGCGGCGGCCTGTGCGTAGGCGGGGGTGATGAAGTCAAGCGGCACTGTGGATCCTCCTTGGCGGTCGTGCGGCAGGCGGGTCGGCGCGATCGGAAAGCGTCACGCCGGCGGCCCCGAAGGGCGGCCGGCGCCGGGCGGCGGTGCCGCGCCGGCAGCTTCCCGGCGCTCGCGCGCGGGCCCGGCGGAAAAGCCCGTCATTCTAGCATGCGGGCGCGGTCGGCTTCGAACTGCGCGGTCCAGGCGGGAAGGCGCCCGGCGGCGACGGCGGCGCGCAGCTCCGCCGCCAGCGTCAGGTAGTAGTGCAGGTTGTGGACGGTGTTGAGCCGGGCGCCGAGAATCTCGTTGACGCGCTGCAGGTGGTGGAGATAGGCCCGGGTGAAGTTGCGGCAGGTGTAGCAGCCGCAGGTCGGATCCAGCGCGCCGGTGTCGGTCCGGTAGCGGGCGTTGCGGATCTTGACGTCGCCGTGGCGCGTGAACAGCCAGCCGTTGCGCGCGTTGCGCGTCGGCAGCACGCAGTCGAACATGTCGATCCCGGCGGTGACGCCGGCGACGATGTCCTCCGGCGTGCCCACGCCCATCAGGTAGCGGGGCCGGTCGGCCGGCAGCCGCGGCGCGACGTGGGCGAGCAGCCGCAGCATCTCCGCCTTGGGCTCGCCGACCGACAGGCCGCCGATCGCATAGCCGTCGAAGCCGATGTCGACGAGGCCGCCGAGCGAATCGTCGCGCAGGTCGGTGTGCATGCCGCCCTGGACGATGCCGAACAGCGCGTTGGCGTTGCCGCCGGCGTCGAACTCGGCGCGCGAGCGCCGCGCCCAGCGCAGCGACAGCGCCATCGACCGCGCCGCCTCGTCGCGCGTGGCCGGATGCGGCGTGCACTCGTCGAACACCATCACCACGTCGGCGTCGAGCGTGCGCTGGATCCGCATCGAGATCTCGGGGGTCAGCAGCATCCGGTCGCCGTTGACCGGCGAGGCGAAGGTCACGCCGTCCTCGCCGACCTTGCGCAGCGCGCCCAGGCTGAAGACCTGGAAGCCGCCCGAATCGGTGAGGATCGGCCGCTGCCAGCCCATGAAGCGGTGCAGGCCGCCGTGCGCGGCGACGACCTCCATGCCGGGCCGCAGCCACAGGTGGAAGGTGTTGCCGAGCACGATCCGGGCGCCGATCTCCTCGAGCTCGTTCGGCGCCATCGCCTTGACGGTGCCGTAGGTGCCGACCGGCATGAACACCGGCGTGTCGACGCTGCCGTGCGCGAGCTCCAGCCGGCCGCACCGGGCCTGGCCCGAGGTGGCGAGGACGTCGAATCGCATGCGTTGGGAAGCCGTTGAGGGAATCGGCGCCGGGGCGGGGCCCGCCGGCGCCGGTGCAGCGTAGCGGCTTCTTCGCGCAAAAGCCAAGGCTGCCGAGTGCGCCCGCACGATGCGCCCGGATCGAATTTGCCCGGATCGACGTCGCCGGTTTGACGCAGCCCGGGTTGAGCGCGGCGAAACCCGGGTGGGCGTGCCCACCGCCACATCCCCCCGGATTTCGCTGGCGCTCAACCCGGGCTACGGGACATCGGCTGCGCTCCAGCAGCATCGCGTCGCCGTAGCTGAAGAAGCGGTAGCGCCGCGCGATCGCGTGCGCGTAGGCGCGGCGAACGGCGGCGTAGCCCCCGAAGGCGGACACCAGCATCAGCAGCGTCGAGCGCGGCAGATGGAAGTTGGTGAGCAGCCGGTCGACCACGCGAAAGCGGTATCCCGGCGTGATGAACAGCGCGGTCTCCGCCGCGCCCGCCGCGATCGTGCCGGCGGCGTCCGCCGCCGCTTCCAGCGCGCGCAGCGTCGTCGTGCCGACGGCGACGACGCGGGCGCCCCGGGCCCGCGCGGCGGCGACCGCGGCGGCGGTCGCCGGCGGGATCCGGTACCACTCGCTGTGCATCCGGTGCGCCGCCAGGTCGTCGTCCTGCACCGGCGCGAACGTTCCCGCGCCCACGTGCAGCGTCACCCAGGCGAACGCGATCCCCGCCGCGCGCAGCGTCGCCAGCATCGACTCGTCGAAGTGCAGGCCGGCGGTCGGCGCGGCCACCGCGCCGGGATGGCGCGCGTAGACGGTCTGGTAGCGCGCCGCGTCGGTCGCGTCCGGGTCGCGCGTGATGTAGGGCGGCAGCGGCACCTCGCCGTACCGGTCGAGATAGTCGAGCAGCGGCAGCGTCGCGTCGAGGCGCAGGCGGAAGAAGCGGTCGTCGCGCGCGACGACGGTCGCCCGCGCGCCGCCGGGCAGGTCGATCGCGCCGCCGGGCCGCGGGGGATGGCTCGCCCGGAGCTGGAACTCGCCCTCGTCCGCCGCGAGCACGCGCTCGAGCAGCAGCTCGACGGCGCCGCCGGTGGGCTTCACCGCGTGCAGCCGCGACCTGATCACCCGCGTGTCGTTGAACACCACGAGATCCCCGGCGGCGAGCAGCCGCGGCAGCTCCGCGAACCCGCGGTCGTGCAGCGTGTCGCCGGTGAGGTGCAGCAGGCGGCTGGCGGTGCGCTGCGGCGCCGGCAGCTGCGCGATCAGCTCCGGCGGCAGCGCGAAGTCGAAATCCGAAAGGCGGTAGGCGGTCATGGCGCAGCCGAAGCGGTGTACTGGCCCGGGGGCCGATGCTGTAATCTTGGCGGGGTTGCGGCGGCACCGGGAGGCCGGGCCGCGGCGGAGCCCGGCGCGGCGCGCGAGCCGCCCCCACCCGCGGACTGGAGGAGAAACGCGAATGAACTTCGACAAGGAACTGGACGCCAAGGGACTGTCGTGCCCGCTGCCGATCCTGAAGACCAAGAAGGCGCTGAACGATCTCGTGTCGGGCCAGGTGCTGAAGGTCTTGTCGACCGACCCCGGGTCGGTCAAGGACATGCAGGCGTTCGCCAAGCAGACGGGCAACGAGCTGGTGGCGTCCGAGCAGGAGAGCGGCGCCTACGTCTTCTTCATGAAGAAGAAGTAGGCCGCCGTCACCTGGCGCGCGCCGCCTCGATCTCGGCGAACGTCCGGGCGAGCTCGAAGGCGAGCAGCGGCACGCCGAGCTGCCGCCCGATCCGGGTGGCCGAGAACACGCCGCGCGCGATCGTCGACTCGTTGGCGTGCGCGAGCGTCGCCGTCGCGCGGATCGTCGCCGCGGCGACCTGGCGGAAATCGGTCATCGCCTCGATCGCCGGCGAATCCGCGCGCACCGGCTTCGGCGCGCAGGCGCCGGGGGGCTGGACCGCCACGCCCGCGCGCATCCGCGTCATCGGCAGGGGCTCGTAGAGCGCTGTCTCCATTTTCCGTTTCCTCGCTTCCGCGCCTGCGCGCCGTTCCCGCCGGCGGACGCCGGTGTCCATTGGTGCCGGGAGGGGAAGTCGAATCCCCACGGTATTGCTACCGGCGGATTTTGAGTCCGCTGCGTCTACCAGTTCCGCCATCCCGGCCGTGTCGCGGGGCCGCCCGCCGCGATGCGCGCGCCTGCGGACCAAGCGGCGGATTATCCCGCAAACGCGCCGCGCCGCACAGCGCCGCGCGGGCGCCGGCGTCAGCGGCGGCGCTCGCGCGTCACGAAGCGGTAGTCGAACGCGACCGGAGCGTCGCAGCGCCGCGTCTCGCGCCGCGTCACCGTCCAGTCCGCCTCGTCGAACGCCGGAAACGTCGCGTCGCCGGCGAATTCGCGGTCGATCTCGGTGAGGTGGAGCGTGCTCGCGCGCGCGAGCGCGCTGCGGTAGAGCTCGCCGCCGCCGATGCAGAACGCCGGCGCCGGCAGGCGCACCAGCGCGAGCGCCGCATCGAGCGTCGCCGCGGTCTCGGCGCCCGGTGCCGCGTAGCACGCGTCGCGCGTCACGACGATGTTCTGGCGGCCGGGCAGCGGCCCGGGCAGCGATTCCCAGGTCTTGCGGCCCATGATCACCGCGTGCCCGGCGGTCAGCGCGCGAAAGTGGCGCAGGTCTTCCGGCAGCCGCCACGGCAGGCGGTTGCGATCGCCGATCACGCCGTTGGCGGCGACCGCCGCGACGAGCGCCAGCGGCATCGGGGCGACTGCCGCCCCGCCGTGGCGTGTATTTTCGGGAGCGCGCGCTCGGCCCGCGGTGTCCGGTGTCATAATTGCCGCGAATTATAGCGGCCACGCTCGTGTATTACCCCCGTTCGTTCCTCAAGTTCATCCTGCTCGGCTTCCTCCTGGTCAGCCTGCCGCTGGTGTATGCGCTGGCCGAGCTGATCTTTTCGCTCGAGCGCCTGCAGGCGCAGGGACGCGAAGCGGTGCAGCAGGCGGCGCAGGCGGGGCGCGCCAGCCGGCAGCTCTTCGAGCAGGCGTCCACGCTCGAGCGCATCGTGCGCCAGCAGCTGATCCTCGAGGACCCGGCGCTGCTCGACGACTACGCCCGCGTGCGCCAGGAATTCCGCCAGACCCTGACCCAGCTCGCACGGCTTCCGCTCGAGCCGCAGCAGCAGGCCGCGCTGCAGAAGCTCGCCGCCAACGAGATCCGGCTGCAGAAGCTGCTCGCGTCGCCGCAGCGCGACGTCGACGTGCAGGCGCAGCTCGCCAACGGTTACGCGCGGCTCACCGACGGCGCGCAGGCCACGCTCGCCGCGACCAACCAGGTGACCGAGCGCGCGATCGACCTGCTGCAGGAGACCGCGTCGCAGGGGCGCGAGAAGTGGCTCTACCTCGCGTTCGCGACGGCCGGCATCGCGCTGGCGCTGGGGATCGTCTTCGCCGTGCTGATCGCGCGCCCGATCCGCCAGCTCGACCTCGCGATCCGGCAGATGGGCAGCGCCGACTTCACCCACGCCATCGAGGTCAACGGGCCGCAGGACCTGCGCTATCTCGGGCAGCGGCTGGAGTGGCTGCGCACGCGCCTGCACGAGCTCGAGGAGCAGCAGAACCGGTTCCTGCGGCACGTGTCGCACGAGCTCAAGACGCCGCTCACCGCGGTGCGCGAGGGCGTCGAGCTGCTGCGCGACCGCGTCGCCGGCGACCTTTCCCCGGGCCAGCGCGAGATCGTGCGCATCGTGCGCGAGAATTCGCTGCAGCTGCAGAAGCTCATCGAGGACCTGCTCACCTACCACCAGACCCGGGCGCTCGAAGCGCAGGCGATCGAGAGCGTGGCGCTGCCGGAGCTCGTGCGCCGGGTGATGAAGGAGCACAAGCTCGCGTCGCTGGCGCGGATGGTGACCTTCGACGCACGGCTGCCGCCGGCGCAGGTGGTCGGGAATCCGGACCGGATCCGCACCGTCATCGACAACCTCGTGTCCAACGCGCTCAAGTATTCGCCACGCTCCGGCGTGATCGAGCTCCGCCTGTCGCAGGAGGCGGGGTTCGCGGTGCTCGACGTCATCGACCAGGGTCACGGCGTCGACCCCGACGAGCGGGAGCGGATTTTCGAGTCGTTCTTCCAGGGCCGGCCGCCGGGGGAAGGGCGGGTGAAGGGGTCGGGGCTCGGCCTCGCGATCGCCCGCGAATACGCGCTGGCGCAGGGCGGCCGGATCGAGGTGCAGGACCGCAGCGATCACACCAGCGGTGCGCATTTCCGCCTCTGGCTGCCGCTGGCAGCCGCGGTGGGCGACACCGGATCCGAGACCGTGCCGATGCCGCGCGCGGCGCCGTCGCCGCCCGTCGCCACGGTCGCGGGGGGTCGATGAGGCATTCCTTGCCGCGTGGTCGCGGTGCTCGCGGCACTGTGGCTGTCGGGCTGCGCCGCGCCGCCCTCGTTCATCCCCGACGACGTCGAAGGGTCGGCGCGGACGCTGCCGGCGCTCTCGCCGTTGATCGAGTACCCGCCGGTCGAGCCGGTGGAACCGCCGCTGGACGCGCCGGCGGCGGCCGCCCCGGCGCCGACGCCGCCCGGCGCCCCGCCGCCGGCATCGGCGACGTCTGCGGCGTCGCCCGCGGCGGCCGCTCCGAGTGGCGCCGCGGCCGTTGCGCCGACCCCTGCCGCGGCCGCTGTCCCGGCGACCGGTCCGCTGGCCAAGCCGGCGCCCCCGGCGGCGTCGCCCGCGGCGCCGCGCCGCGCCCCCGGCTGCCGCTCCGCGAAACCCCGGCGCCCCCCCCGGCTGCCGCGCCGACGACGGCTCCGGTTGCCGCGCCGACGGTGGTGGCGAGCGCACCGGCGACGATGGCACGCGCCACCGCGCCGGCGCTCAGCGCCGTCCCCGAAATCTCGGCCGAGGAGCGGGAGATGAACGGGCTCCTTGCCGATCTGCAGCGTTACGGCACCCTGCCGGCGGACGACGTCCGCCGCGAGCTCGGCGCGGCGACGCAGGCGCTCGCGCGCCAGCACACCGACACCAATCGCGTCCGCCTCGCGATGCTCTACACGATCGCCCGCACCAGTCCGCAGGACGACCTGCGCGCGTTGCAGCTGCTCGAGAACGTCGCCAAGAGCGGACCCGGGTCCCCCGCCGTCAAGCAGCTCGCGATCGTTCTCCGGATCCAGATCACCGAGCGCGTGCGCGCGGTGCGCGACGAGCAGCAGAAGGCCGACGCCGCCATCCAGAAGCTCGAGGCGCTGCGCGCGATGGAGCGCAGCCTGCTGCGTGACCGGATCCGCGGCGGCAGCGGCGACGGCGGCGGCGGCGGTGGCGGGGGCGGGGGCGGCGGTGGCGGTGGCGGCGGCGGCGGCGGTGGCTAGCGGCAGGCATTGAGGGCGAGGCGAGATGACGATGCATCAAGGCGAGATACTGCTGGTCGACGACGATCCGGATCTGCTGAAGCTGATCAGCCTCCGGCTCACGTCGGCGGGCTACCGCGTGCGCACCGCCGACAGCGGCGAGACCGCGCTCGCGGCGCTGTCCGTGGCGCGCCCGTCGGCGGTGATCACCGATCTGCGGATGCCGGGCATGGACGGCCTGCAGCTGTTCGATGCGATCCATCGCCAGCACCCGACGCTTCCGGTCATCATCCTCACCGCGCACGGCACGATTCCCGACGCGGTTTCGGCCACGCAGCGCGGGGTGTTCGGATTCCTGACCAAGCCGTTCGACAGCCAGGACCTGCTGCAGAAGGTCGCGGCCGCGGTCAAGGTGGCGGGCGACGCGCCGGCGCCGGGCCAGGAAGCCTCGGGCGAATGGCGCTCGGGGATCATCACGCGCAGCGCCCCGATGGAGGATCTGCTGCGGCAGGCGCGGCTGGTGGCCGACTCGCGACGCGAGCGTGCTGATCTACGGCGAGTCGGGCACCGGGAAGGAGCTGCTCGCGCGGGCGATCCATCGCGCGAGCCCCCGCCGCGACCAGCCCTTCGTCGCCGTGAACTGCGGCGCGATCCCCGAGCCGCTGCTGGAATCCGAGCTGTTCGGCCACGCCCGCGGCGCGTTCAGCGGCGCCGTCCAGGCGCACAAGGGGCTGTTCCAGGCGGCCGACGGCGGCACGATCTTCCTCGACGAGATCGGCGACATGCCGCTGGCGCTGCAGGTCAAGCTGCTGCGCGTGCTGCAGGAGGGCGAAGTGCGCCCGGTCGGCGCGACGCAGTCGATCCCGGTGGACGTGCGCGTGATCTCCGCCACCCACCGCGACCTCGACGCGCACATGGCGAGCGGGCAGTTCCGCGAGGATCTCTACTATCGCCTCAACGTGGTGTCGCTGCGGCTGCCGGCACTCGCGCAGCGGCGCGAGGACATTCCGCTGCTCGCGACGCACTTCCTGCGCAAGCTCGCCGAGCGCTACAAGAAGCCGGTGCCCTCGCTCGCGCCCGAGGCGATGGCGATGCTGATCGCGGCGCCCTGGCCGGGCAACGTCCGCCAGCTGCTCAACCTGCTCGAGCAGTCGGTGGCGCTGGCGACCACCGGCATGATCCCGGCGACGCTGGTGCAGAGCGCGCTGCGCGAGGACGAGAGCGCGCTGGTGCCCTTCGAGGAGGCACGCAAGCAGTTCGAGCGCGACTATCTGGTGCGCCTGCTGAAGATCACCGGCGGCAACGTCACGCAGGCGGCGCTGCTGGCCAAGCGCAACCGCACCGAGTTCTACAAGCTGCTGCAGCGCCACCGCCTCGAGCCGGCGATGTTCAAGGAAGCGAAGGCGCCCTGAGGCGGCCCGTCACGCGACGCCGGATCGCGTTTGCGTCGCCCGCGCGCGGCGGGAAGACAGGTCCCGGGACTGCGAAATCGCCGGTTGTCGCCGCTGCCGCCGCCCCGGCATCTCGTCTGTCGGGTAACGGCGACACATTTTTCTTTTGTGAATCAGCAGCTTGAAATATAGGCGCCAGACGCTGTCGGCTGTGTGCGACAAATCGGGGGCGCCGGGTTCTGCAGCGCAGCACGCCGCGGCCATCGCCGAGATCGTGCCGTCATAGGGGGCCGAGGCATTCCGGTCGCCGTTTTGCCCCACGCGATGGGGGGTGGCACGGGCATTGCTTCTGTGTTGTCGCAGACGGACACGATGACCATGGAAGCCTTCTCTCCCGAATTCGCCCAATACTGGCTGGCCGGCCAGGGCGAAGGCGTGGGCGACGCCATGGCGTCCGGTCACGGCGAAGAGCAGCCTTCCGCGGCGCAGCGCGAGGCCTTCGAGGCACTGGCCGACCGCGTCGTCGCCGCCCGGTGCATTCTCTAGGAAGCGCTATCGCGACCACGAACACCTGATCGGAGCGGCCAACCTGGCCAGCTGCCGAAGTTCCCCCGGGAGGCACCATGGCCTCCGGGGTCACCGAATCCCCCTTGCCCGCTAAATTCCTCCCGGCGGGCTTTTTTTTCCGTTTGCTTCGCCGCCGCCCGTTCGCCCCGGGCTCGGTCAGACGGCGACGGCCGCCCTGATCGCCGGGTGGCAGCGGTAGTCGGCGAACTCGAAGTCCTCGTAGCGGTACTCGAACAGCGAGTCCGGCTTGCGGTGGATGACCAGCCGGGGCAGCGGAAACGGCTCGCGCGCGAGCTGCTCGGTCGACCTGCTGCAGGTGGTTGACGTACAGGTGGCAGTCGCCGCCGGTCCAGACGAAATCGCCGACCTCGAGGCCGCGTCTGCTGCGCCACCATGTGGGTGAGCAGCGCGTACGACGCGATGTTGAACGGCACGCCGAGGAAGATGTCGCAGCTGCGCTGGTAGAGCTGGCAGGAGAGCTTCCCTTCGGCCACGTAGAACTGGAAGAACGCGTGGCACGGCGGCAGCCGCATCTTCGGGATGTCGCCGACGTTCCACGCCGACACGATCAGCCGGCGCGAATCCGGGTTGCGCCGGATCTCGTCGACGACCCCCGCCATCTGGTCGATGTGCCGGCCGTCGGGCGCCGGCCAGCTTCGCCACTGGTACCCGTAGACGGGGCCGAGCTCGCCCTGCGGATCGGCCCATTCGTCCCAGATGGTGACGCCGGCGGCCTGCAGCGGGCGCACGTTGGTCTCGCCGCGCAGGAACCACAGCAGCTCGTGGACGATCGACCTGGTGTGCACCTTCTTGGTGGTGAGCAGCGGAAAGCCCGCCGCCAGGTCGCAGCGCAGCTGATGGCCGAACACCGACCGCGTGCCGGTGCCGGTGCGGTCCTGCTTCGCCACGCCGTGGTCGCGGACGTGGCGCATGAAATCGAGGTACTGGCGCATCGGGCGGGAAGCGGGGAACGGGAGCGCGGCGCGAAGGAATGTGCGGGCAGGGCCGCCGCATTGTAGCGCGGCCGGCCGCCGGACGCCGCGCCGGCGGCCGGCGGGACCGCCCCGAGCGCAATCGCGCGCGCCGGCGCGCCGCGCGGTGACGTAACATCCGCACATTGGCGCGAGCCGTTCGCGCCGGCCACCGTCCAGGCATGCATCCGCCCAACCAGTTCGACCTGCTCCGGCAGCGCCGCTTCGCGCCGTTCTTCTGGACCCAGTTCCTCGGGGCCGCGAACGACAACATCTTCAAGAACGCGCTGATCATCTTCGCGGCGTTCCACGCGGCGACGATGACCAGCCTCGATCCGCAGGCGCTGGTCAACCTGGCCGGCGCAGTGTTCATCGCCCCGTTCGTGCTGTTCTCGGCGACGTCCGGGCAGCTCGCCGACAAGTACGAGAAGTCGGGCCTGATCCGCTGGATCAAGCTCGCCGAGATCGCGATCATGGCCATCGGCCTCGCCGGCTTCTGGCAGCGCGACCTCACGCTGCTGATGCTGGCGCTGGCGCTGATGGGCGTGCAGTCGGCGCTGTTCGGCCCGGTCAAGTACGCGATCCTGCCGCAGCACCTGAAGCCCGAGGAGCTCGTCGGCGGCAACGGCCTGGTGGAGATGGGCACCTTCGTCGCCATCCTGCTGGGGACCATCGCCGGCGGCCTGGTCGTGGCGATCGCCGGCGCGGGTCCGGTCATCGCCGGTGCGGTCACCATCGCCGTGGCGCTGGCGGGCTACGCGGTGAGCCGCGCGATTCCGCACACGCCGGCGGTGGCGCCCGAGCTCTCCATCAACTGGAACCCGTTCACCGAGACCTGGAAGAACCTGCGCTTCGCCCAGGGCAACCGGGTCGTCTGGCTGTCGATGCTGGGGATCTCCTGGTTCTGGTACTACGGGGCGATCTGCCTCGCGCAGTTCCCGGCGTTCAGCAAGGACGTGCTCGGCGGCAACGAGCAGGTCGTCACGCTGCTGCTGGCGCTGTTCTCGGTCGGCATCGGCGTGGGCTCGCTGCTGTGCGAGCGGCTGTCCGGACGGCAAGGTCGAGCTGGGGCTGGTGCCGTTCGGCTCCATCGGCCTCACGCTGTTCGCGGTCGACCTCTGGCTCGCGAGCCGCCACCTGCACGCGACCAGCGTGGCCGGCGTCGGCGTCTTCCTCGCCAACCCGGTGCACTGGCGCGTGGCCGCCGACCTGGTGCTGGTCGGGATGTTCGGCGGCTTCTACATCGTGCCGCTGTACGCGCTGATCCAGGCGCGCTCCGAGCCCGCCTTCCGCTCGCGGATCATCGCCGCCAACAACATCCTCAACGCGCTGTTCATGGTGGTCTCGGCGGGTGTGGCGATCGGCCTGCTCGCGGCGGGACTGTCGATTGCGCAGCTGTTCCTGGTGACGGCGCTGATGAATGCGGTGGTGGCGACGTTCATCTACGGCCTCGTTCCCGAGTTCCTGATGCGCTTCCTCGCGTGGCTGCTCATCCACACGATGTACCGCGTGCGCAAGGAGGGACTGGAGAACATCCCGGAGGAGGGGCCGTGCATCGTCGTGTGCAACCACGTGAGCTACGTCGACGCCATGGTCATCGCCGCGAGCATCCGCCGGCCGATCCGCTTCGTGATGGACCACCGCATCTTCGCGATCCCGGTGCTGTCGTTCGTCTTCCGCGCGATGCGCACGATCCCGATCGCGCCGGCGAAGGAGGATCCGGCGATGAAGGACCGCGCGTTCGCCGAAGCGGCGGCGGCGCTCGCCGCCGGCGAGATCGTCGGCATCTTTCCCGAGGGCAGGCTCACCGAGACCGGCGAGCTCAACGCATTCCGGCCCGGGGTGCAGCAGATGGTGGAGACGACGCCGGTGCCGGTGGTGCCGCTGGCGCTGTCCGGACTGTGGGGCAGCTTCTTCAGCCGCTCGCATCATGGCCGCGCGATGCGCCGGCTGCGCGGCATCTTCTCGCGCATCGCGCTGGTCGCCGGCCCGCCGATCCCGCCGGACCGGGTCGCGCCGGCGCAGCTCGAGGCGGCGGTCCTGGCGCTGCGCGGCGAGCGCCGCTGATGCGCGGCGCGGACGGGCGGCGGGTGCGGATGCGCGGCGGGCTCTGCGGCGGGCACCCATGGCGGCACTGATCGGATTGCTCGCCGGCGCGCTCGCCGGGCACGCGCTGTGGGGGAGTGGGGCGCGATCGTCGGCGGGCTCGTCGGCTTCTTCGCCGGCGCGACGATCTCCGGCCAGCGACAGCGCGGCGCCCATCGCAAGCCCGACGCGCCGGCGCTGCCGTCGATCGCGGCACCCGACCCGGCGCTGATCGCGCGGGTCGCGACGCTCGAGGCGCGCGTCGTGGCACTGGAACGTGCGCTGGCCGGCGGGACGCCGCCCGAACCGGCGAGCGGTTCGACCGGAGGCTTCGGAGCGCCGCCGGTGACGCCCGCGCCCTCCATCGGCGGCGGCGCCGAGCGGCAGCGTTTGGGCGGCGGCCGCGGCCGGGCGTTTCGGGTCCGCGGTGGCGCCGTCGGCGCCGCGCACGCCCGGCTGGGATGCGCCGGAGGCCGTCTCGTCCGCAGGCGTCTCGCCCGCAGACGTCGCATCGGCAGACGTCGCATCGGCGGACGTCGCGTCCGCAGACGTCGCAACGGCGGACGTCAGCACCGCGGACGTCGCATCCGCGGCGATCTCGCCCGGCGCCGTCGCCGTCCGCCGCGCCGGCGGCGCCGGCACGCGGTGCGGCGCCGCCGCCGCGCCCGAATCCGCTGTGGGCGTGGTTCACCGGCGGCAATGCGCTGACCCGGATCGGCGTGGTCGTGCTGTTCTTCGGCGTCGCGTTCCTGCTGCGCTATTTCGCCGAGCACTTCACCGTGCCCATCGAGCTTCGGCTGGCCGCGGTGGCCGCGGTCGGCGGCGTCCTCATCGCGCTTGGCGTCCGGCTGGCCGGGTCGCGGCCCGGCTACGGGCTTTCGCTGCAGGGCGCCGGCGCGGGCATCCTCTACCTGACCACCTACGCGGCGCTGCGGATGTACGCGGTGCTGCCGCCCGAAGCGGCGATCGCCCTGCTGGTCGCGATCGCGGCGCTCACCGTGTGGCTCGCGCTGCGCGCCGACTCGCAGGCGCTCGCCGGCCTCGCCATCGCCGGCGGTTTCCTCGCGCCGATGCTGACGGTCACGCACGGCGCGCCGTTGCCGCTGTTCGCCTATTTCGCGGTGCTCAACGGTGCGATCTTCACGCTGGCCTGGCGCCGCGCGTGGCGCGCGCTCAACGTGCTGGGCTTCGTCTTCACCTTCGCACTCGGGCTGTTCTGGGGGCACCGCTACTACGCCAGCGAGCATTTCGCCACCGTCGAGCCGTTCCTCGCGCTGTTCTTCGCGTGGTACGTCGCGATCGCGATCCTGGAGGCGCGGCGCGGCGCGCTCGAGCCGCGGCACCCCGTCGACGGCGTGCTGGTCTTCGGCGTCCCGTTGGCGGGCTTCGTGCTGCAGGCGGCGCTGGTGGAGGACTACCGGTACGGGTCGGCGTGGAGCGCGCTGGCGCTGGCGCTGGTCTACGCCGCGCTGCACGCCGCGCTGCGCCGGCGCCGGGAACCGGCGTTCGCGCTGCTGGCGCAGGCGTTCCTCGCGCTGGCGGTGATCTTCGTCACGCTGGCGGTGCCGCTGGCGTTCGACGACCGGTGGACGGCCGCACTGTGGGCGATCGAGGCGGCCGGCGTCTACTGGATCGGCGTCCGGCAGGCGTCGCCGCTGGCGCGCGGCTTCGCGCTGCTGGTCGAGCTCGGCGCGGGTGCCGCATTCGCCTGGTCGGGCGGCGCGGGCGCCGGCGAGCCGCTGTTCGTCAACGCGTACTTCATCGGCGCGATGCTGATCGCGGTGTCGGGACTGGTGAGCGCCTTTTTCGCCGACCGCGCCGGCGCGGTGATCTCGCCGTCCGAGCGAACCGTGACGCCGCTGGTCTTCGCCTGGGGCGCCGCGTGGTGGCTCGCCGCCGGGGCGATGGAGATGCACGGCCGTTTCCACGCGGCGGCCCAGGTGCACGCGGTGCTCGGCTGGATCGTCGCCAGCGTCGCACTGGCGCTCGTGCTCGGCCGCGCGTGGCGCTGGCCGCGGCTGGCGCTGGTCGGCGTCGTGGTGCTGCCGGCGATGGGCCTCGCCGCCGTCGCCGATTTCGAGATGGCCCGCAGCACGATGACCCGCTACGGCTGGCTGGTCTGGCCGGCGGCGTGGGTCGTGCACTGGCTGGTGCTGCGCGTTGCCGACGCGCGCGCGGCGGCGGGCGGACCCGCCGCCGGGGGCCCGCCCGGCACCGCCGGCCTGCTGCGCCTGGTGCATGCGTTCACCGTGGTCGCGCTGACGGCGCACGTGGCCTGGGAGGCGAGCGAGTGGGTGGGCCGGTGGACGCCGGCGCGCACCGTCTGGGTCGCGTGCGCCGCCGCGCTGCCCGCGGCCATCAGCCTGTGGGTGGTCACCCGGTTCCGCGACGCGCCGCGGTGGCCGTTCGCGGCGCACGGCGAGGCGTACGCGGTCGGCGCGGGCACGCCGATCGCCGCGCTCCTTGCGCTGTGGTTCTTCGCCGTCAACGCGCTCTCCCCCGGGGACGTCGCGCCGCTGCCGTACCTGCCGCTCGCCAACCCGCTGGACGTCACGCTGGCGCTGGCGATGGCCGCGACGTTCGGCTGGGGCCGGCGCTTCGCCGGGCTTTCGGTGCGGTGGCTCTACGGCTGGCTGGGGGTCGGCCTGTTCGTCGCGCTCAACGGCGTCGTGCTGCGCACCGCGCACCACTGGGCCGACATCCCGTGGCGGCTGTCGGCGCTGCTGGCGTCGAAGCCGCTGCAGGCCGCGCTCACGCTGACGTGGAGCGCAACCGCGCTGGCGGTGATGTTCACCGCGACGCGGCGCCGCCTGCGGCCGCTGTGGATGGTCGGCGCGGGACTGCTCGCGGTGGTCGTCGGCAAGCTGTTCCTGATCGACCTGTCGGCGCTGTCGGGGCTGCCGCGCGTCGTCGCGTTCCTCGGCGTCGGCGTGCTGCTGCTGGTCATCGGGTACCTGTCGCCGCTGCCGCCCGCTGCCGGCGACGCCGAGGCGGACGCCCCGAATCCGTAACCCGCGTGTCGTAACCGGATCGTAGCCCGGACCGTAGCCCGGCGTTGAGCGGAGCGAAACCCGGGTGGGCGCTTCGTTGCCACAACCCCCCGCGTTTCGCTCCGCTCAACGCCGGGCTACGGCAGGCGACGGCAGACGACGGCCGGTTACGACCGTGGCGGCGGGCGGCGGTGGCGACGGCCAGACGGCGGCGACCAGCGCCGGGAGCACGACCCCCGCGGCGCCCCGGAGCACGTGGTCGGCGTCGGCCGACAGCGCGGTCGGCTGCGGGTTGATCTCGACGACGGCGGCGCCGCACTGGCGGGCGGCCCGCGGCAGCGCGGCCGCCGGATACACCTCCGCCGCGGTCCCGACGACGAGCAGCACGTCGCAGCGCGACGCCGCGTCCTCGGCCTGTTCCAGCGCCGCGACCGGCAGCATCTCCCCGAACCACACGACGTCGGGTCGCAGGAACGCGCCGCATCCGGGGCAGCGCGGCGGCGAAGCGCGCGCGGCGCAGGCGCGCGACGAGCTCGGCGGGAATGACGGGGGCGGTGGCGGAGGTCATCGGATCGTCGCGGGCCGCCGGCAGGGTGGCGTCGCGCCGCCGCGGCCTGCCGCCGGGAAGGCGCTGGCCCCCATGCTAAACTCGATTCGCCATTTTCCCCCGCATTTTCCCCACCGCCCGCCATGTCCGGCAACACGCTCGGCACGCTCTACTGCGTCACCTCGTTCGGCGAGTCGCACGGCCCGGCGATCGGCTGCGTGGTCGACGGCTGCCCGCCGGGGCTGGCGCTCGCCGCGGCCGACATCCAGCGCGAGCTCGACCGGCGCCGGCCCGGCACCTCGCGCCACGTCACCCAGCGGCGCGAGACCGACACCGTCGAGATCCTGTCCGGCGTGTTCGAGGGCCGCACCACCGGCACGCCGATCGCGCTGCTGATCCGCAACGAGGACCCGCGCAGCAAGGATTACGCGAGCATCGCGGACACCTTCCGGCCCGGCCACGCCGACTACGCCTACTGGCAGAAATACGGCATCCGCGACTATCGCGGCGGCGGCCGCTCGTCGGCG
Source organism: uncultured beta proteobacterium (assembly GCA_963768535.1). GTDB lineage: Bacteria > Pseudomonadota > Gammaproteobacteria > Burkholderiales > Casimicrobiaceae > CAIWHR01. The sequence goes on from CAVYID010000009.1 coordinate 52,382, forward strand.
CGCGAGACCGCGGTGCGGGTCGCCGCCGGCGCGGTCGCGAAGAAGTGGCTGGCCGAGCATTGCGGCGTCGCGATCCGCGGCCACCTGGTCCAGCTCGGCCCGATCGCGATCGCGTTCGAGGACTGGAACGCGGTCGGCGAGAATCCGTTCTTCGTCGCCAACGCCGCGATCGTGCCCGAGCTCGAGGCGTACATGGACCGGCTGCGCAAGGACGGCGACTCCTGCGGCGCGCGCATCAGCGTCGTGGCGAGCGGCGTGCCGGTCGGCTGGGGCGAGCCGGTGTACGGCGCGCCTCGACGCCGAGCTCGCCGCGTGCGCTGATGAGCATCAACGCGGTGAAGGGCGTGGAGATCGGCGCCGGCTTCGCCAGCGTCGCGCAGCGCGGCACCGAGCACTCCGACGAGATGACGCCGCAGGGCTTCGTGACCAACCACGCCGGCGGCATCCTCGGCGGCATCTCCACCGGGCAGGACATCGTCGCGCACCATCGCGGTGAAGCCGACGTCGTCGATCCGGCTCGACCGGCACTCGATCGACAAGGAGGGCAACGCCGTCGTCGTCGACACCCACGGGCGCCACGACCCCTGCGTGGGCATCCGCGCGACGCCGATCGCCGAGGCGATGGTCGCGATGGTGCTGATGGATCATGCGCTGCGCCACCGCGCGCAGAACGCCGGCGTCGCCACCGGGACGCCGAAGATCGCCGCGCAGGCGCCGGCCGACGCGATCGCGCGCCTGCGTCGCGCCGCCGCCGTCGACGATCCCGACCCCGACGAGGCGTAACCCGACGGTGGCCCGTGACCGTGGCCCGGGTTGAGCGCCGGCGAAACCCGGGTGGGCGCCCGGTCGCATCCGGCCCCGGGTTTCGCTGGCGCTCAACCCGCGTTACGAATCACCGGTTTACGGATCGCGGCGGGTGATCGTCGCGCCGGCGCTGCCGCGCGCGAACGTCAGCGCGACCTCGTCCCCGGCGGCGACCTCAGCCGCATCGTGCACGATGGCGCCGCCGGCGGTCTCGACCAGCGCGTAGCCGCGGTCGAGCACGGCCCGCGGGTTCAGGTGCGCGAGGTTCTGCGCCAGCGCGGCCACGCGCGCGCCGGCGCGCTCCAGCGCCGCCGGCAGCGCCCGCTGCAGCGCCTCCCGCGCGGCGGCGAGCGCCGCGCGCTCCGGCAGCGGCTGCTGCAGCCGCCAGGCGAGGCGCCGGGCGGGGCCGGCGAGCGCCATCGCGCGCGCGTCGAGCTGGTGGCGCAGCGCGCGGGCGAGCCGCCCCCCAGCGCCTGCGCGTCGCGCCGCTGCTGCGCGAGCCGCGCCGCCGGGTGCACCAGCCGGCGGGCGAGCCCGTCGACGCGCTGCATCCGCGCCTCCAGCAGCCGCGCGTGCGCGCGCTGCCACCGCGCCGCGAGGCCGGCGACCTCGCGCGCCACCGCGTGACGGTCGGGCACGACCAGCGCGGCCGCGGCGGTCGGCGTCGGCGCGCGGGCGTCGGCGACGAAATCGCAGATGGTGAAATCGGTCTCGTGGCCCACCCCCGAAACGACCGGCAGCGCGGAGGCAAAGACCGCCTCGGCGACGCTCTCCTCGTTGAACGCCCACAGGTCCTCGATCGAGCCGCCGCCGCGCCCCACGATCAGCACGTCGACTTCGGCGCGGGCGTTGGCGAGGCCGATCGCCGCCGCGATCTCCGCCGCCGCGCCGTCGCCCTGCACCGCCGTCGGGTAGACGACGACCCGCAGCGCCGGCCAGCGGCGCGCGAGCGTGGTGAGCATGTCGGACAGAGCGCCGCGGCGCGCGTCGAGGTGACGATGCCGACGGCGCGGGGAAACCGCGGCAGCGCGCGCTTGCGCTCCGCGGCGAACCAGCCGGCGGCGTCGAGCCGGGCCTTGAGCCGGGCGAAGCGCTCGTAGAGCGCCCCCTGTCCCGCCAGCCGCGCGGTCTCCACGTTGAGCTGGAACTCGCCGCGGGCTTCGTAGATCGAAGCGGTAGCGCGCAGCTCGACCTGCTGGCCGTCCTTCAGCGTGAATCCGGCGTGCTGCGCCTTGTGACGGAAGAAAACGCAGCGCACCTGCGCCTGCGCGTCCTTGCAGATTGAAGTAGCAGTGGCCGGACGCCGCCCGGGTGAAGTTGGAGATTTCTCCGGATACCCAGACCAGACCCAGGTGGCGCTCGACGAGCAGCCGCGCCGAGCTCACCAGCAGCGAGACCGGCAGGATGATCGGACCCTGTCCGGCGCCCGGCGGTGCGTCGCCGGGCGCGAGCGGTCCGTCTGGCAGCGCAGCGACCGGCCGCTCAGCGCCGGGGCGTCGCGGGCGGGTCATGGTGGGGTCGGCGCGGATTTTATGTTGGACAAATGGGGCAAGATTTTTTACTTTGTCCATGACGGTTATGCGGGCCGATGACGTCCTTGGCGGTCGGTGACGCGGCCGTCGGGCGCGTTCGTCGTCGTCCGGCATGGCGATATCAACTCATTGAAATACAACAATAAAAAGTCGGCGCGAAATTGGGCATTGCAACGTTTTTTCCGGCCTGCCGACCACTTAGCGCTCGAATTTACAAGATATGCACACTATTATCCACAGCATTTGTGGAAAACCGCGCCGCGCCGCGCCGCGGAGGTGCCCGGAAAGCCATGACTGGCGCGGGTTTGCGAGGTGTCCCGGGGAGGAAATCCTCGCCCGGCCCATGACGCCGGACGACCACCCGGTTAGAATGGCGGCGGGCTGGCGATTGTTCATGACCTGGTGACGACGGATGCTGCAGTGCCGCAAGACGTGACTCCGAGTTCCCCGGCGACGCATCCTCCACGTCGCCCGCAAGGCGCCGCCGCGGCGAACGCCGGCGCGCCGGCCGCCGCGCCGGCGTCGAATTTCCTGCGGGCGATCATCAATGAGGATCGCCGCACCGGCAAGTACGGCGGACGGGTCGTCACCCGCTTTCCGCCCGAACCCAACGGCTACCTGCACTACGGGCACGCCAAGTCGATCTGCCTCAACTTCGGGCTGGCCGCGGAAAACGACGGCGTCTGCCACCTGCGCTACGACGACACCAACCCGGCCAAGGAGGACGTCGAGTACGAGGACTCGATCGCCGACTCGGTGCGCTGGCTGGGCTTCGACTGGGGAGAGCACCGCTACCACGCGTCGGACTATTACGACCGGCTCTATGCGTTCGCCGAGTGGTTCATCGGGCAGGGGCTCGCCTACGTCGACAGCCAGAGCGCGGACGAGGTGCGGGCCACGCGCGGCACGCTGACGCAGCCCGGAACCGCTTCGCGCTTCCGCGACCGGCCGGTGGCCGAGAACCTCGACCTCTTCCGCCGCATGCGCGCCGGGGAATTTCCCGACGGCGCGCACGTGCTGCGGCTGAAGATCGACATGGCGAGCCCGAACCTGAACCTGCGCGACCCGGCGATCTACCGGATCCGCCACGAGTCGCACCACCGCACCGGCGACAAGTGGTGCATCTACCCGCTCTACGACTACACGCACTGCATCTCGGACGCGCTGGAGCGGATCACGCACTCGATCTGCACGCTGGAGTTCCAGGACCACCGGCCGCTCTACGACTGGGTGCTGGAGAAGCTCGCCGACGGCGGCGAGCTTCCGCGCCCGCTGCCGCTGCAGCACGAGTTCGCGCGCCTGAATCTCACCTGCGTGGTGCTGTCGAAGCGCCGGCTGATCGAACTGGTCACCCGCGGCCACGTCGACGGCTGGGACGATCCCAGGATGCCCACGCTGGTCGGCGCGCGCCGGCGCGGCTTCACCCCCGAGGGCTTTCGCCTGTTCGCCGAGCGCATCGGCGTGTCGAAGTCCGACTCCTGGATCGACATGAGCGTGCTCGAGGACTGCATGCGCGAGGACCTCAACGCGCGCGCGGAGCGTCGCGTCGCCGTGCTCGACCCGCTGCGGCTGGTCATCGACAACTACCCCGAAGGCCGCACCGAGGAGTGCCATGCGCCGAATCACCCGCAGCGGCCGGAACTCGGCCGGCGGGCGCTGCCGTTCACCCGCGAGCTGTGGATCGAGCGCAGCGATTTCGAGGAGCAGCCGCCCAAGGGCTTCTTCCGCCTGTCGCCCGGCGCCGAGGCGCGGCTGCGCTTCGCGTACATCGTCAAGTGCGTCGGCGTCGACAAGGACGCCGAGGGCCGGGTCACGACCGTGCACTGCACCTACGACGAGAGCACCCGCAGCGGAACCGCCGGCGCCGACGCGCGCAAGGTGAAGGGCAACCTGCACTGGCTGTCGGCGGCGCACGCGCGCCCGGCGGAGGTGCGGATCTACGAGCGGCTGTTCGCGGTGCCGTTTCCCGGCGCGCGGCTGCCCTGGGGCGTGCCGGCCGAGGCCGCGGTCCCCGCCGCGGTCGCCGTGGCGGCGGTGGCCACGCCCGAGGCCGGGCATTCGGTCGCCGTCGCCGGCGACGAGGACGACGCGCCCGAGCCGGCCGAGCGCAACTATCTCGACGACCTCAATCCGGAATCGAAGCAGGTGACCACCGCCTGGGTCGAGCCGGGGCTGCCGGCGGCGGCGCCGGGGACGTCGTTCCAGTTCGAGCGCCACGGCTATTTCGTCGCCGACCTGAAGGACCACGCGGGCGAGCCACCCCGTATTCAACCGGACGGTCACGCTGCGCGAAGCGCGGGAGCGGCGCGCGGGTCCGTAGGCGCGGCGCGCTCTTGAGTTTCGGGGTGCCGCACCCAGATAGGCGGCGTTGGTGCCGCGGCGCAGATCCACCCGGGTTTCGCTTCGCTCAACGCCGGGCTACGGACGCCGCCGGGCCACGGAGGTGGCACCCGCGCCCTTCTTATCGAGGCCAACTTCATGAAGCGCATCGTCCTTTTCCTCGCCACCAACATCGCCGTTCTGCTGGTGCTCTCGGTGGTCCTCAGGCTGCTCGGGCTCGGCGGCGCGGGCATGACGCAGGCCGGCATGAACTACGGCCAGCTGCTCGCGTTCTCGGCCGTCGTCGGCTTCACCGGCGCGATCATCTCGCTGCTGATGTCGAAGTCGATGGCCAAGTGGACGACCGGCGCGCGCGTCATCGAGCAGCCGCAGAACCAGCACGAGGCGTGGCTGGTCGAGACCGTCCGCCGGCTGGCGACCAGGGCGGGCATCGGCATGCCCGAGGTCGCGATCTACGACGGCGCCCCCAACGCATTCGCCACCGGCGCGTTCCGCAACTCGGCGCTGGTCGCGGTCTCGACCGGCCTGCTGCAGTCGATGAGCCACGAGGAGGTCGAGGCGGTGCTCGGGCACGAGGTCGCCCACGTCGCCAACGGCGACATGGTGACGCTGACGCTGATCCAGGGCGTGGTCAACACCTTCGTCGTGTTCCTATCCCGCGTCGTCGGCGCCATCGTCGACCGCGCGGTGTTCCGCACCGAGCGCGGCACCGGCATCGGCTACTTCATCACCGTGATCGTGTGCCAGATCGTGTTCGGCATCCTGGCGTCGACGATCGTCGCGTGGTTTTCGCGCCAGCGCGAGTTCCGCGCCGACGCGGGCTCGGCCGACTACCTGGGCTCGCCGGAGCCGATGGTGAACGCGCTGCGCCGCCTGGGCGGGCTCGCGCCGGGCGAGCTGCCCAAGGCGATGGCCGGGTTCGGCATCACCGACAAGGCCGGCGTGATGGCGCTCTTCTCGACCCATCCGCCGATCGAGGAGCGCATCGCCGCGCTGCAGGCACGCGGCCGGTAGCGCGGTCGACGGCCGCGGCCCCGTGCAGCGCCGGCGCGCTGCCGCTACCTTGACGGTGCCGGGCGCTGCGCCCGCGGGCCGGCCGCGCGGCGAAGGTCAGCCCGGAAGCTCGCGGAACAGCCGGTACTCGCCGAACTCACCCAGCGGCGCGAGGCGCGCGCGGAGCGCGGCGGGCAGCGCCGCGACGTCCCTGGCCCGGAACACGAAGAAGTCCGCGTTGCCGTCGCCGAGGAACGGCGCGAGCGCGGCGGCGTCGTCCACCTTGACCAGCCGGCCGCGGGTGTAGAACTCGGCCGAGACCGGCCGCTGCCCGACGTAGACGAGCCGCTCGGCCGGGCTGTCGCGCTGCGCCTCGTAGATCGCGACCAGCGCCTTGTGCGACAGGTCGTAGGCGAAGCGGTGGCGCTGGGTGACGATCGCGGCAAGCATGACCACCGGCACCAGCAGCGCCAGCACGAGCACGGTGCGCACCGCCGGACGCAGCGCGCGCGCGTCCTGGGCGGCGGGCCGCCAGAGCTCGCCGACCAGCAGCGCGAACGCCGGCAGTCCGGGCAGCACGTAGGTCGCCAGCACGTTGCCCGACACGGTGAAGAACAGCATCGGCGTCACCGCCCACAGCACCAGGTACGCGAGCCAGGGGTCGGTGGCCAGTGCGCGGGCCTCGGCACGGCGCCCGAAGACGGCGCGCGCGAGCCAGCCCAGCGCCGGCAGCGACCAGGGCAGCGCGGCCGCGATCCAGAACAGCCAGATCATTCCGCGCGGGCGTGCGTGCGCGGCGCCGTAGAGGTCGCCCTTCCAGCCGGGCTCGACGAAGCGCTTCCAGTGCTCGCCGACCAGGAAGTAGTCGAGAAACCCGGGCGAGGCGCGCTCGGCCGCCCAGTACCACGGCACGACGACGAGCGCGGTCGCCGCGGCGCCGGCGAGCCACGGCAGCGCGCGCCACGCCTCGCGCCAGCGCCGCGTCCACAGCGTCCACGCGCCGACCGGCACGAACGTGAGCACCGCGGCGACCGGCCCCTTCGCCAGCAGCCCGATCGCCAGCCCGCCGAAGAACATCAGCGCCGCCGGGCGGCGCTGCGCGGGGGCGCCGTCGACCGCGAGCCAGAATCCCGCCATCGACAGCGTCGTGCCCAGCACCAGCGCCGGGTCGGTCATCACCGCGCCGGCGGCGACGAACACCAGCGCGGTCCCCGCGAAGGCGGCGAGCGTCCACAGCGCCTGGTCGCGGCCGCCGCGCCGCGCGGCGAGCCGGTGCACCAGCGCGCCGCAGCCGAGCAGGAGCAGGAACGACGGCAGCCGCGCCGCGAACTCGTTGCTGCCGAATGCGGCCATCGCCGCCGCGGAGAGCCACGTCGACAGCGGCGGCTTGCCCCAGAAGGGGACGCCGTAGTCGAACTGCGGCATCACCCAGTCGCCGGTCTCCAGCATCTTGCGCGCGATCTCGGCGTAGCGCGCCTCGGTCGTGTCCATCAGCGGATACGCGCCGAGCGTCGCCAGCCGCACCGCGACCACGACGACGAGGACGACGACGAGCCAGCGGCGCTCGCGCGGGGTCAGCGCGACGGCCATGGCGCGGCGGCCGCGACCGCGTCCGCAGCCGGCATGGCGCCGGGCGGCGGTGCGGCTGGCGCGGCCAGCGGCCGCGCCGGGGCGAGGCTGCGCTGCACGAGGTAGAGCGGGCGCTGCTTCACTTCGATGAACATGCGGGCCAGGTATTCGCCGATGACGCCGAGCGCCATCAGCTGCAGCCCGCCGAGGAACAGCACGACGACGACCAGCGTCGGGAAGCCCGGCACCGGATCGCCGTAGATCAGCGTCTTGGCGATGAACCAGCCGCCGCGGGCGAACGCGACCAGCGCGGCGGCGAAGCCCATGTAGCTCGCGATCTTCAGCGGCACCACCGAGAACGACGTGATGCCTTCCAGCGCGAAATTCCACAGGCGCCAGTAGTTCCAGCTCGACTCGCCGGCGTAGCGGCCGTCGCGGTCGTACTCGATCTCCCGGCAGGGGAAGCCGATCCACGCGAACAGCCCCTTCATGAACCGGCTGCGCTCGGGGAAGCGCCGCAGCGCCGCGACGGCGCGCGCCGACAGCAGCCGGAAGTCGCCGACGTTCTCCGGAATGTCGATCGTGCCCATGCGGCCGATGGTGCGGTAGAACGCGCTCGCGGTCGTCCGCTTGAGCCAGCTGTCCTGCGCCCGCGACCGGCGCCGCATCTGGACCACGTCGTGGCCTTCCTGCCAGGCGCGCACCATTTCCGGGATCAGCTCCGGCGGGTCCTGCAGGTCGGCGTCGATGACGACCACGGCGTCGCCGGCGGCGTGATCCAGTCCCGCCGTCAATCGCCACTTCCTTGCCGAAGTTGCGCGACAGGTCGATCACCGCGACGCGCGGATCGGCGTCGTGGAAGCGCGCGAGCAGCGCCATGCTGCCGTCGCGGCTGCCGTCGTTGACGTAGACGATCTCGGCGGCGCCGGGAATTCCGTCGAGCACGGCGCAAAGCCGGCGGTGGAACTCCGGCAGCACCGCTTCCTCGTTGTAGACCGGGACCACCACCGACAGCGAGGCGCCGGCGGCGCGGCGCCTCGGGGGCGGATGAGTGGCCGGTTGCGGGAGCCGCCATCGGAAGCCTTCTCTCAAAAAGTCACGGCCGGCGGGGTGAACCCGGCCGGCCGTGCCATCGTTCCTTCAAGAAGCGGGAGATCGTGCCTGCTACTTCAGGTGATTCGAAACCAGCTTGGTCATCTCGAACATCGAGACCGACTTCTTCCCGCCGAACACGGCGCGCAGCTTTTCGTCGGCATTGATCATGCGCTTGTTGAGCGCATCCTGCAGCCTGTTCTTCTTGATGTAGTCCCAGATCTTCTTGGTCACTTCGGTGCGCGGCAGCGGCATCGCGCCGACGACGGCGCGAGAGCGTCGCCGAGGGGGTCATGGGCTTCATGAACGCGGCGTTGGGCTTGCGCTTGGCTGCCGGTTTCTTCGCCGCGGCCTTCTTGGCTGCGGGCTTTTTCGCCGGCGCCTTCTTTGCGGCCGATTTCTTCGCGGCGGGTTTTTTCGCCGCCGGCTTTTTCGCCGCGGCCTTCTTGGCGGCGGGCTTCTTTGCAGCTTTCTTCGCAGTGGCCATAGTTCTCCTTCCTGTGTGTGAGTTAGCGCGCAACACAACCACGAACACTCTGAAGCAGACCCTCCTGTCGCGGGTGACTCCTGCCCCATCGCAGGAAACTATACCGCATTCCCAGAGGAAGGGAATGCCCGGCGAATGGTTTTTTCATTCGGGCGCAGAGGGTTGTTGCGCGCTCGCGCGGCGGGGCGAGGACAGGTGCTCCACCGCCGGCGGCGGAAGCCGTGGCCGGCGTCTGACGCCCGGCGCGCACGCCACGGGCTTCCACCGCGGGCGGTGCGGTGCGACACTGGCGCCGGTCCTGCTTCGCCCCGGATATGCGCCGCTCCCGCTCATCGACACTGCTGGCCGCCGTGCCCGCGGCGCTGTTCGACGGGCGCTTGTGATGAGTCGGCCTGCGCCGACACGCCAACCCCGGCTCCTGCCCGCGCTGATTGCGCTCGGGATCGCGGGCCACACCGTGCTTGCCGGCAGCCGCGTGTCGGTGGCGCTGTCGGCGCTGGCGCAGGGTGCGTCCGCGTTCACCGTCGGGGTCCTGATGGCGCTGTATGCGCTGCTGCCGATGCTGGCCGCGGTGGCGACCGGGCGGCTGTGCGACCGCGTCGGCGTCCGGCCGCCGATGCTCGCCGGCGCGACCGGGCTCGCGGCGGGCGCGACGCTGCCCCTGCTGTCGCCGGGACTCTGGCCCCTGTACGCCAGCGCCACCATCATCGGCACGTCGTTCATGCTGTTCCAGGTCGCCACGCAGAGGGCGACCGGCGAGATCGGCGGCCCGCAGGACCGGCCGCGCAATTTCAGCCTGCTCGCGCTGGGCTACTCGATCTCCGGCTTCATCGGGCCCCTGATCGTCGGGTTCTCGATCGACCGGTACGGCTACCGCGCGCCGTTCGCCGTCCTGGCCGCGGTGGCGCTGCTGCCGCTGGCGGTGCTGGCCGCGAATCGCGTTGCGCTGCCGCAGTCGCAGCGCGTGGCCGACGCGGGCCACACGGGCGGCGTGCGCACGCTGCTGCGGCATCGCGGCGTGCGGCAGGTGATCGCGATCAACGTGCTGGTCGCCATCGCCTGGGACCTGCACACGGTCTTCGTGCCGATCTACGGCGCGCGCATCGGGCTCAGCGCGTCGCAGATCGGCGTGGTGCTGTCCTCGTTCGCCGCCGCGACCTTCGTCGTGCGCCTGGCGATGCCGGCGCTCGCCCGCCGGCTGACCGAGCATCAGGTGCTGACGGCGGCGCTGTTCATCGGCAGCGGCGTGTATCTCGCCTTCCCGTTCTCGCAGAGCGCCGCGATGCTGGGCATGCTGTCGTTCTGCCTCGGGCTGGGGCTCGGCAGCGGGCAGCCGATGGTGATGTCGCTGCTGCACGCGCACGCGCCGGCCGGGCGCATCGGCGAGGCGGTGGGCGTGCGGATGTCGCTGATCCAGGCGTCGTCGGTCGCGGTGCCGCTGCTGTTCGGCGCGCTCGGCGCCTCGCTGGGCCTCGCGCCCGTGTTCTGGTCGGTGAGCGCGACGCTCGCCGCGGGCGGCTACCTTACGCGGCGCGCCACTCGCGGCTGAAGCCGCGGCGGGCGCTCAGGCGGCGCCGGCGCCGCGCTTCAGCCGCTCGCGGAACTGCTTGCGGAACTTGGCCACCTTCGGCGCGACGACGACCTGGCAGTAGGGCTGCCTGCCGTTGCGGTCGAAATACTCCTGGTGGTAGTCCTCGGCCACGTAGAACGGCGCGGGACCGGCGATCTCGGTCACGATGGGATCGCGCCACAGCCTGGCGGCGCCGAGCTCGGCGACGACCGCTTCGGCGGTGGCGCGCTGCTCGGGAGTCGCGCAGAAGATCACCGAGCGATACTGGGTGCCGACGTCGCTGCCCTGGCGGTCGCGCGTGGTCGGATCGTGGATGGTGAAGAAGACACCGAGCAGGTCGCGCAACGACAGCACCGAGGGATCGAAGGTGACGCGCACGACCTCCGCATGGCCGCTGCGGCCGCTGCAGACCTCCTCGTAGGTCGGATCGGGCCGCGCGCCGCCGGCGTAGCCCGATTCGACCGCCTCGACGCCGGCGAGGTCGTCGAACACGGCTTCGAGGCACCAGAAGCAGCCGCCGCCCAGGACGGCGGTTTCGGCGGCGGGGGCGGGCTGGGTCGTCATCGGGAGGGCTCCGGTGGACAAGGAGGAGGGCGGCGACGCGCGTCGTGGACCCGGTTTGGTCGTGCGCGCGCCCGGGTAGCTTACAGCGCGCACCGGGCCGGCGACGGCGGCGCGGGTGCGATAATTTGCCCTTGCACCGGGGGAGTCGGCGGCACGATGACGAAGTTGCGGCGGCGGGGAGGGAAGTGCCTCGACCTCGACGGCCTGCGCGCGGCGCCGGCGCGTCGCGACCTGCGCCGGCCGGCGGCCCGCGCGCCGTGATCGCGCCGCCCGCGCCGGTCGCGGCCTTCGTCGCGTTTGCCGTCCGCGCGGCGGCGCGGATGCGCGCCATCGGGCTCGTGCGCACGGCCGCGAGCCTGTCGTACACCACGCTGCTCGCGCTGGTCCCGCTGGCCACGGTCGCGCTGACCTTCGTCGCCCGCTTTCCGGTGTTCCAGGCCTGGCTCGACGCGCTCGAGGCGTTCCTGCTCAGGTACATGCTGCCCGGCAGCGCCTACACGGTCGTCCACGACAACCTGCGCGCGTTCACCGACAAGGCCACGGGACTCACGGGAATCTCGATCATGGTCATCGTCGCGACCGCGGCGATGGCCACCGCCACCATCGAGCGCGAGATCAACCTGATCTGGGGGATCACGCGGCGGCGTCCGCTCGGGCGGCGCATCGTCGTCTACGCGCTGGGACTCACCGTGGGGCCGGTGCTGGTCGGCGCCAGCCTGTCGCTGACGACCTGGGCCGTCACCCAGTCGCTGGGCGGCTTCGCCGGCGAGCGGGTACTGTCGCCGCTGCCCCTCGCCTTCACGACGGCGGCGCTGACGCTGCTCTACGCCGTCGTGCCCGCGCAGCGGGTGCCGTGGCGCCACGCCGCCCTCGGCGCGCTCGCGGCCGCGCTCGCCTTCGAGGCCGCGAAGCACGGGTTCGCCTACTACCTCGCGCGGGTGCCGACCTACGAGCTCGTCTACGGCGCGCTGGCGGCGTTGCCGGTGTTCCTGATCTGGATCTACGTCTGCTGGCTGATCGTGCTGGCCGGGGCGGCGATCACCGCGACGCTCTCCGATCTGCCGCCGCTGCCGAGGCGCGCATCGCGGCGCAAGCGCGTGCGCAGGCGCCGCCCGCAACCCGGGCCGCAACCCGGGCCGCAACCCGGCCCGTAGCCCGGCGTTGGGCGCAGCGAAACCCGGGGCAGCCGCGGCCACGGCCCCGCCCACCCGGGTTTCGCTGCGCTCAACGCCGGGCTACAATCGTCTCCGCTGACGCACCTTTCGCCTGTTGCCCCCGCCACGGAGTTCCTCCACGTGTGGTCCATCATTCAAGCGGCCGGCTGGCCGATCTGGCCGCTGATCTTTGCTTCGATCATCGCCCTGGCGCTCATCTTCGAGCGGCTGTGGTCGCTGCGGCAGTCGACCGTTGCGCCGGCGGGGATGGTGGAGCGCGTCCTCGCCGAGTACCGGCAGGGCGGCGCGACTCCCGAGCTGCTCGACCGGGTCGCGGTCGAGGCGCCGCTCGGACGCCTCCTCGCCGCGGGACTCGCCAACGTCAGGAGCCCGCGCGCGGTGATGAAGGAAGCCATCGAGGAAGTCGGCCGCATCGTCGCGCACGACCTCGACCGGTTCCTGACCACGCTCGGCACCATCGCCGCGATGGCGCCGCTGCTCGGCCTGTTCGGCACCGTCGTCGGCATGATCGAGATCTTCGGCTCGCAGACCGCGGCGGGCAGCAACCCCGCGACGCTGGCGCACGGCATCTCGGTCGCGCTGTACAACACCGCGTTCGGCCTCATCGTCGCGGTGCCGAGCATGATCTTCTACCGGCATTTCCGGGCGAAGGTCGATGCGCTGATCGTCGAGATGGAGCATCAGGCGATCCGGCTGGTCGACTTCGCCCACGGCGACCGCAGCTAGCGCGATGAACCTCCGGGGCGGCCGGTCGCGGGAAGACCCCGAGATCAACTTCATTCCGCTGATCGACGTCCTGCTCGTCATCCTGATCTTCCTGATGGTGACGACGACCTACCAGCGCGTGTCCGAACTGCAGATCACGCTGCCGGAAGCCGATGCCGACCAGATGAAGCAGCGGCCGAAGGAGATCAACGTCGGCGTCGACGCGCAGGGCCGCTACGTCATCGACCGCACGGTGCTCAACTTCACTTCGGTCGACGTGCTCGCCGCCGCGCTCACGCGCGCCGCCGGCGACGCCAAGGACCCGGTCGTCATCATCAACGCCGACGCCAGCGCGACGCACCAGTCGGTGGTCCGCGTGATGGAAGCCGCGCGCGCGGCGGGCCTGATCCACATCACCTTCGCGACGCAGACGCCGGGCAAGTGACGCGTCGCGCGCGGGGCGGTTCGCGGACCCAGCGCCGGCCGCCGCTCGCGTCGGGGCCGGCGATCGCGCACCCACGTCCGTGACCTTCGCCGACCGTCTCGTTGCCGCGTGGTACGCCCCGGCGCTCACGCCGCTGGCGGCGGCGCTCGCGCCGCTCGCCGGGGTGTTCGCGGGCGGCGAGCGCACTGCGCCGCGCCCTCTACCGCGGCCGGCTCCTGCGCGTCGCGCGGCTGCCGGTGCCGGTCGTCGTCGTCGGCAACATCACCGTCGGCGGCAGCGGCAAGACGCCGCTGGTCGCCGCGCTCGCGGCCGCGCTCGCGGCGCGCGGGTGGCGGCCCGGGATCGTCAGCCGCGGCTACGGCCGCCGCACCGACGGCGGCGCGGGCGCGGCGCCGCTGCTCGTCGGCCCCGACGCCGATCCGGCGCAGGCGGGCGACGAGCCGGTGCTGCTGTCGCGCGCGGGCCACCTCGTCGCGGTGGCGCGCGACCGCGTCGCGGCCGCGCGGGCGCTGCTCGCGGCGCACCCGGACTGCAACCTGATCCTGGCCGACGACGGCCTGCAGCACTACCGGCTCGGCCGCGACGTCGAGATCGCGGTGCTCGACGCGACCCGCGGTCTCGGCAACGGCTGGCGGCTTCCGGCCGGACCGCTGCGCGAGCCCGCGTCGCGGCTCGCCGAGGTCGATGCGGTGGTCGCCGTCGGCGCCGACGCTGCGCAGGCGAACGCGGCTCTGGCCGGGCGCGTGGCCGGCGACGCTGGCGGGCGAGACCTTTCATCGCGTCGACGCGCCCGCGATCACGACGACGGCGGGCGCATTCGCCGGCGACGGCGTGCACGCGGTCGCCGGCGTCGGCAATCCGGCGCGGTTCTTCGCCCGCCTCGAAGCGCTGGGCATCCGCGCCGACGGCACATCCGTTCCCGGATCACCATCGCTTCGCCGCCGCCGACCTCGCGTTCGCCGGCGCGCGCGCGATCCTGATGACCGAGAAGGATGCGGTAAAATGCGCTGCGTTCGCCGACGAGCGCTGCTGGTACCTGCCCGTGCGCGCGCACTTCGATCCGGCGCTCGTCGCGCGCATCGAGGAGAAGATCCGTGGACCCAAAGCTGCTTGAAATCCTGGTCTGTCCCGTCACCAAGGGCCCGCTGCGCTACGACAAGCAGAAGCAGGAGCTGATCTCCAAGTCGGCGCGGCTCGCCTACCCGATCCGCGACGGCGTGCCGGTGATGCTCGAGGACGAGGCGCGCCGCCTGGAGCCGTCCGAGTACGAGTGACCCGGTCCCCGTAGCCCGGGTTGAGCGCCAGCGAAACCCGGGTGGGCGCTTCGTTGCCACAACCCCCCGGGTTTCGCTGGCGCTCAACCCGGGCTACGCGGTCCGCGACGTCCGTGCCGTCCACGCCGTTCGCGTATCGCGCGCCACCGACGCCACCGGACCATGACCTTCACCGTCCTCATTCCCGCGCGCTACGCGTCGACGCGCTTCCCCGGCAAGCCGCTGGCCGATCTCGGCGGCAAGCCGATGGTGGTGCGCGTCGCCGAGCGGGCGCAGGCCGCGGGGGCGGCGAGGGTGGCCGTGGCGACCGACGACGCGCGCATCGCCGCGGCGGTCGAGGCGCACGGCCACACGGTCTGCATGACGCGCGCCGACCACCCGACCGGCACCGATCGCCTCGCCGAGGCCGCGCTGCGGATCGGTCTCGCCGACGACGCGATCGTGGTCAACGTCCAGGGCGACGAGCCGCTGCTGGAGCCCGCGCTGATCCGGACGATGGCCGATCTGCTCGCCGCGCACCCCGACGCCGCGATCGCGACCGCGTGCCACCCGATCGCGGACCCGGCCGAAGCGTTCAATCCCAACGTCGTCAAGGTCGTCCTCGATCGCGCGGGCTACGCGCTGTACTTCAGCCGGGCCACGATTCCCTGGGCCCGCGACGCGTTCGCCGCGGGGCCCGCGGCGCCGCCGCCCGGACTGCCGCTGTATCGCCACTACGGCCTGTACGCGTACCGCGTGGGGTTCCTGCGCGCCTTTCCGGCGCTCGCGCCGGCGCCGATCGAGCGCTTCGAGGCGCTCGAGCAGCTGCGCGCGCTGTGGCACGGTTACCGCATCGTGGTCGAGGTCACCCGCGGAACGCCCGCGCCGGGCGTGGACACGCCGGAGGACCTCGAGCGCGTGCGCGCGCTGTTCGTCGCCGCGGCTCCCGCGCGCCGCCGGTGACCGCCGCCGCGCGCGGCCGACCGATTGACCGGCCCGCCGATTGCCGCCAGAATCGGGTGAAACATGCGGCGCCGGTCCGTTCCCGGGCCGCACGTCCCCGCCGCGGCGCCGCGCGCCGCGATTCCCGGACCCGACGCCCCCTTCCGCGCATCCGTCACAGGCACCCTCCATGCGATTGATCCTGCTCGGCCCCCCGGGGGCGGGCAAAGGCACGCAGGCCGCGTTCATCACCGAGGCCTACGGCATCCCGCAGATCTCCACCGGCGACATGCTGCGCGGCGCGGTCAAGGCCGGCACGCCGCTCGGCCTCGCGGCGAAGAAGGTGATGGACGCCGGCTCGCTGGTGTCCGACGACATCATCATCGGACTGGTCAAGGAGCGCCTGCTCGAGCCCGACTGCGCGAAAGGCTATCTGTTCGACGGCTTCCCGCGCACGATCCCGCAGGCCGAAGCGCTGCGCACCGCGGGCGTGGACGTCGACTGCGTGCTCGAGCTCGACGTTCCCGACGCCGCGATCATCGAGCGGATGAGCGGGCGCCGCGTGCACCTGCCGTCGGGGCGCACCTACCACGTCCGCTACAACCCGCCGCGGGTGGCCGACAAGGACGACGTCACCGGCGACGATCTCATCCAGCGCGACGACGACCGGGAGGAGACCGTGCGCAAGCGGCTCGCCATCTACCACGCGCAGACCGAGCCGCTGATCGCGTATTTCGCCAAGTGGGCGGCGACCGGCGATCCGCGGGCCCCGCGGCACTGCAAGGTCGACGGCATGGGCTCGCTCGACGGCATCCGGCTGGAGGCGCTGGCCGCGCTGTCCCGCTGAGACCGCCGCGCCGCGCGCCGCACCGACGATGACCGAGCCTCGCGCCGCTGCCGATCCACCGCTGGTCAGCGTCATCGTGCGCAGCACCGACCGGCCGTCGCTGCCGCAGGCGCTGGCCTCGATCGCGGCGCAGGACGCCACGCGGGTCGAGGTGGTCGTCGTCGGCGCCGCGGGCCCCGGGCATTCGCCGCTGCCGCCGAACTGCGGGCCGCACGCGCTGCGCTTCGTCCCCTGCGCCGCGCGGCGCAACCGGCCCGAGGCCGCCAACACGGGCCTCGATGCGGCCGGCGGCGACTGGATCACCTTCCTCGACGACGACGACGTCTTCCTGCCGGGGCACCTGTCGGTGCTGATGGCGGCGCGCGCCGAGGCGCCCGCGGCGCAGGTCATCCACTCGTTCGCCCGGGCGACGTTCTCCGACGGGCGCGTGCAGCGCTTCGGGCAGCCGTTCTCGCTGGCGCAGCTCTACGCGCGGAACTTCCTGCACCTGTCGACCGCGATCTTCGCGCGCTCGCTGGCTTCGGAGGGCTGCCGCTTCGACGAGTCGATGCGTCATGCACGAGGACTGGGACTTCTTCCTCCAGGTCGCACAGCGCGCGTCCTTTCATTTCGTGCCGGTCGAGACCTTCGCGTGGCACGCCGACGTCGGCGGCTCGGGCGCGGGCGGCGGCGCCAACCAGGACGACGCGAATTTCGCCCGGTTCCGCGACCTGGTGTACGCCAAGTGGGCCGCGCACCGCGACGCGCTGATCGCGCGCGTGGAGCCGCTGTTGCGGGCGGCGGCGGACGCGTCGGCAAGCGGCGACGTGGCCGCGGCCCAGGCGCGCTGCGACGAGGCGCTGGCGATCAGCCCCAACGACCCGTGGGCGCTCAACCTGCGCTCGGGGGTGGAGCGCGCCACCGGGCGCCTGCGCGAGTCCCGGCGCACGCAGCAGCTCGCGGTCGCCGTGTGCCCGCACGAACCGGCGCTCACGTTCAACCTCGCGCTCGTCTACCGCGCCCACGGCCAGATCGAGCTCGCGCGCCGCTGCTGCGACCGCGTGATGGCGCTCGACGCCAATTTCGAGCCGGCGCGGCAGCTGCGCGCGGAGCTCGCCGCCTGAGCGCGCGACGCCACCGGCCACCCCTTCGACTCCGGAGCCCATCATGCCCAAGCGCAACGCCTTCTACGCCCAGTCCGGCGGCGTGACCGCCGTCATCAACGCCAGCGCCTGCGGCGTCATCGAGACCGCGCGGGCGCACCGCGGCGCCATCGGCAAGGTCTACGCCGGCCGCAACGGCATCATCGGCGCGCTGACCGAGGACCTGATCGACACCAGCCGCGAGCGCGCGCGCGCCATCGCCGCGCTGCGGCACACGCCGGCGGGCGCCTTCGGCTCCTGCCGCTACAAGCTGAAGGGCCTGGAGGAGAACCGCGCCCAGTACGAGCGGCTGATCGAGGTCTTCCGGGCCCACGACATCGGCTACTTCTTCTACAACGGCGGCGGCGACTCGGCCGACACCTGCCTCAAGGTCTCGCAGCTCTCGCAGCGGCTGGGCTACCCGCTGACCGCCGTGCACGTGCCCAAGACGGTCGACAACGACCTGCCGATCACCGACAACTGCCCGGGCTTCGGCTCGGTGGCGAAGTACGTCGCGGTGTCGATGCGCGAGGCGGCGTTCGACGTGGCGTCGATGGCCAAGACCTCGACCAAGGTGTTCGTGCTCGAGGTGATGGGCCGGCACGCCGGCTGGATCACCGCCGCGGTCGGGATGGCGGAGGACGCCGGCACGCCGATACCGCTGGTGCTGCTGTTTCCCGAGATTCCCTTCGACGAGGCGAAGTTCCTCGCCGCGTCGACGACAGGGTCAGGCGCTACGGCTACTGCTGCGTGGGCGTCTCCGAGGGGCTGCCTCGACGCCGGAGGCAAGCTGATGGCCGAGGCGGGATCGCAGGATGCGTTCGGCCACGCGCAGCTCGGCGGCGTCGGACCGCTGATCGCGGCGCTCGCCAAGGACAAGCTCGGGTACAAGTATCACTGGGCCGTCGCCGATTACCTGCAGCGCTCGGCGCGCCACATCGCCTCGAAGATGGACGTGCAGCACGCCTATGCCGTCGGCAAGGCGGCGGTGGAGCTCGCGCTGGCCGGCCGCAACGCGGTGATGCCGGCGATCGAGCGCACCTCCGACAAGCCCTACCGGTGGAGGATCGCGGTCGCGCCGCTCGACCGGGTCGCCAACGTCGAGAAGAAGCTGCCGCGCGACTTCATCACCCGCGACGGCTTCGGCATCACCGCCAAGGCGCGCGCGTATCTCGCGCCGCTGATCCGCGGCGAGGACTTTCCGCCGTTCAAGGACGGGCTGCCGCAGTACGTGCGGCTGGAGAACGTCGCGGTGCCGAAGAAGCTCGCCGGCGAGTTCAAGGTCTGAGCCGGAACCCCCCGAATCACCGAATCACCGTAGCCCGGGTTGAGCGCAGCGATACCCGGGGCAACCGTTTCCATTCGGCGCCCTCCCGGGTTTCGCTGCGCTCAACCCGGGCTACGACAACGGGCTCATTGCCGCCCACCAGGAGGATCCAGCCATGACCAAGACCGTCGACTACTACCTCAACACCGCGTCGCCGTGGACCTACCTCGGCCACGACCGCTTCGTCGCCATGGCCGAGCGCCACGGCGCGACGGTCGCGGTGAAGCCGATCGACCTCGCCAAGGTGTTCCCGGTGTCGGGCGGGCTGCCGCTGCCCAAGCGCGCGCCGCAGCGGCAGGCCTATCGCCTGGTCGAGCTCGCCCGCTGGCGCGACCACCTCGGGATCCCGCTCAACGTGCAGCCGAAGTTCGCCGCGGCCGCGGGCGGGCCGGCGGCGCTGTGGATACTGGCGGCGGGGGAGCTGGGCGTCCGGCCGGCGCTCGATTTCGCCGGCGCGGTGCTGCGCGCGCGCTGGGCCGAGGAGCGCGACACCGCCGACGAGGCGACGCTGGCGGCGATCGCCGGGGCGCTGGGGCAGGACGCCAAGGCGCTGGCCGCCCGCGCGGGTGCCCCCGAGACCGCCGCCCGCTACGACGCCTTCACGCAGGAGGCGATCGACCGCCAGGTGTTCGGCGTCCCGACCTACGCCTGCGACGGCGAGCTGTTCTGGGGGCAGGACCGGCTCGACTTCCTGGACCGCAAACTGGCACAATAGCGCGTTTGCCAGTCGGCGCCCGGCCACCCGGTCGCCACCCGGGGGATCGGGCGCGGCAACCCACTCGAACAAGGGCCCCGGCAGAGGGCCGGTAACAGGCCCGAGCCGCCGATTCCCCATGGCCGTTTGCCACCGTCAGGGTTAGGGAGAATCGCTATGTCACCAGGTGTAATCTTCGCGCTCGTCTGCGCGATCGCCGCCATCGTCTACGGCGGCGTGTCCATCGGCTGGATCATGAAGAAGCCGACCGGCAACGACCGGATGCGCGAAATCGCGGCCGCGATCCAGGCCGGCGCGCAGGCCTACCTCAACCGCCAGTACATGACCATCGGCATCGTCGGCGTCATCCTGTTCGCCATCATCTGGGCGGCGATCGGCGGCGCGACGGCCGGCGGCTTCGCGATCGGGGCGATTCTCTCCGGTCTCGCCGGCTACATCGGCATGAACGTCTCGGTGCGCTCGAACGTGCGCACGGCCGAGGCCGCGCGCACGGGCCTGAACGAGGCGCTGGCGGTCGCGTTCCGCGGCGGCGCCATCACCGGCATGCTGGTCGTCGGCCTGGGCCTGCTGGGCGTGGCCGGCTTCTACCTGTTCCTGCTGGGCTCGGCGCCGGGCATCCCCAACATGATGCAGGAAGGGCTGCACCACGTGATCCAGCCGCTGGTCGGCCTCGCCTTCGGCGGCTCGCTGATCTCGATCTTCGCGCGGCTGGGCGGCGGCATCTTCACCAAGGGTGCCGACGTCGGCGCCGACCTCGTGGGCAAGGTCGAGGCCGGCATTCCCGAGGACGACCCGCGCAACCCGGCGGTGATCGCCGACAACGTGGGCGACAACGTCGGCGACTGCGCCGGCATGGCGGCCGACCTGTTCGAGACCTACGCGGTGACCATCGTCGCCACGATGCTGCTGGGCGCGCTGCTGCTCAAGAGCAACGCCGAGGCCGCCGTGACCTACCCGCTGGTGCTCGGCGGCTGGTCGATCCTCGCCTCGATCGTCGGCTGCTACTTCGTCAAGGCGCGCGACGGCGGCAAGATCATGAACGCGCTCTACCGCGGCCTGATCGTCGCCGGCGTCATCTCGGCGATCGGCTTCTACGTCATCACCGACCGCCTGATGGGCGGCGTCACGGCGACCAATCCCGAGCTCACCACGCTGCGGCTGTGGGGCGCGGGCCTCGTCGGCCTCGCGCTGACCGCGGCGATGGTCGTGATCACCGAGTACTACACGGCGACCGAGTACAAGCCGGTGCAGCACGTGGCGCAGGCCTCGACCACCGGGCACGCGACCAACATCATCGCCGGCATCGGCGTGTCGATGAAGGCGACGGCCTGGCCGGTGATCTCGGTGTGCATCGCGATCCTGGTGTCGTTCTGGCTCGCCGGCCTGTACGGCATCGCCATCGCGGCGACGTCGATGCTGTCGATGGCCGGGCATCATCGTCGCGCTCGACGCCTACGGCCCGATCACCGACAACGCCGGCGGCATCGCCGAGATGGCGAAGCTGCCCGACTCGGTGCGCGCGATCACCGACCCGCTCGACGCGGTCGGCAACACGACCAAGGCGGTGACCAAGGGCTACGCGATCGGCTCGGCGGGCCTCGCCGCGCTGGTGCTCTTCGCCGACTACACGCACGCGCTGGACACCGCCGGCATCGCCGCGAGCTTCGACCTGTCGAACCACATGGTGATCGTCGGCCTGTTCATCGGCGGCCTCATCCCGTACCTCTTCGGCGCGATGGCGATGGAAGCGGTCGGCCGCGCCGCGGGGGCGGTGGTGGTCGAGGTGCGCCGCCAGTTCAAGGAGATCAAGGGCATCATGGAAGGCACCGCCAAGCCGGAGTACGGCGTGGCGGTCGACATGCTGACCAAGGCCGCGATCAAGGAGATGATCGTCCCGTCGATCCTGCCGGTGCTGGTGCCGGTGGTCGTCGGCCTGACGCTCGGGCCCGAGGCGCTGGGCGGCCTGCTGATGGGCACGATCATCACCGGGCTGTTCGTCGCGATCTCGATGACCACCGGCGGCGGCGCCTGGGACAACGCCAAGAAGTACATCGAGGACGGCCACCACGGCGGCAAGGGTTCCGAAGCGCACAAGGCGGCGGTGACCGGCGACACCGTGGGCGACCCCTACAAGGACACCGCCGGCCCGGCCGTCAACCCGCTGATCAAGATCATCAACATCGTCGCGCTGATGATCGTGCCGCTGCTGGCGATCAATGCGCCCAAGCCGGCGGCGAGCATGGCGCCGATGAGCGCGCCGACGACCATCGCGGCCCCGGCGCCGGTCGCCGCGCCGCCGCCCCGATGGCGGAGCCGGCGAAGGACGCGATGAAGAAGTAGTCGCGATCAGGCGGCGGAACGCGTAAATGGGGTCAGGTCCAATTTCGCAAGCGAAATTGGACCTGACCCCATTTACGTGACCCCATTTACGACGTCAGCCGCGCGGCAGCATGCTGCGCACGCGCCGCGAGGCGGCGATTTCGCCGGCCATGAACTTCTCGTGGTTGCCCTCGATCGCCCCGGGCTCGTACAGGTAGTTGACCATCATCCCCAACGAGTCGCGCAGGCCCTTTTTCGACAGGTCCGCCGACCAGTTGATGCGCTCCAGCCGGGCGCCGTTGTTCAGATGGAACCGCGCCACGGGATCCTGGACCGGGTCGCTGCCTTCGGCGGGCTGCAGCAGGTACGCGGCGCACAGCTGCAGCAGCGGTTCCTTCAGCGCCGCGAGGCGGGCGGCGGCGGCGTCCGGATAGGCGGCGATCCGGGCGCCGTCGGCGCCGAGCGCCGGCGCGACGGCCGCCAGCGCCGCGGACAGCGGCGGGGGGCGCGCGGCCTCCGGCGCCTTCAGCAGCGGTCGCAGCCAGGCGGTGAATCCCGGGACCGGCGACAGCGTGCAGAACACCTTGAGCCGCGGAAACTCGCGCGACAGCACGTCGACCACCTGCTTGATCAGGAAATTGCCCAGCGCCACGCCGCGCAGTCCGGGCTGGCAGTTGCTGATCGAATAGAACACGGCGGTGCTCGCGCGGGCGGGATCTCCGGCCCGCGATTCCATGTCGAGCAGCGGCGAGACGGCGTCGGCCATCCGGTCCATCAGCGCCACCTCGACGAAGATCACCGGCTCGTGCGGCAGCGCCGGGTGGAAGAATGCGAAGCAGCGGCTGTCGCCTTCCAGTCGCTGCTTCAGGTCGTTCCAGCCCTGGATCTCGTGCACCGCCTCGTGGGCGATGATCTGCTCGAGCACGTAGGCCGGCGTGTGCCAGTCGATGCGCACGATCTCCAGGAAGCCGGGGTTGAACCACGACGACAGCAGGTGACGGAAATCCCAGTCGACGGCCTCGAGCTCGCGCCCTTCCCGCTTGAGCTCCAGCAGCCGCTCGCGCATGCGCAGGATGGTCGAGGTGCCGCCGGGGGCGCGGTTGAGGCGCCGCAGCAGCTCCTGGCGTGGCGGCTCGGCGACGGCGGACAGCGCCGCGAGGTTGACGGCCGACGCTTCGGCGGCATACGCCTGCGCCGCAACCAGCACGTCCCCGGGGTCGGGCGAGAACTCGGTCAGCAGGGCGGAGAAGAAGCGCGCCTGCTCGTCCGCGTCGAGCTCGCGATACAGGTCGAGCGTGGCGTTCGCCAGCGACACGCCCGCGGCCTCTCCGCGCTCGGACAGGAGCTTCGCGCAGCCGCCGACGAGGCGCCGCACCTTGAGGCCGTCGCGGGCCAGCGCTGCGGCACGTTTCTGGACGGTCTGGAACATGGGAGTGGGGTCGCGGGAAGAGGACGCGGCGCAATGGGCCGAGTATAGGAGGAGTTCGCGGCGAGCGGGGCATCGGCGCGAACGCGGCGACGAACACCGGCCGGAGCGTCGGCCGACGCCGAGGTCGTGAATTACAATGACACCGCCGCCATTCGCGTTGTTCCCCGTCCCTCATGTTGCTCCCCCGCAGGCTCGCCTGCTTGCTGTTCACCGTCGCGGCGGCGCTGGTCGTGCTGGCCGGCGGCGCGCCGGCGCACGCCGAATCGACGCCGGCAAAGGTCGGGCACGGCCGCGCCGGCGCGGTCACGAGCCACCGGTTCATGGTGGTCGCCGCGCATCCGCTGGCGGTCGATGCCGGCTACGCGGTGCTGCGCCGCGGCGGCACCGCCGTGGACGCGGCGATCGCCGTGCAACTGGTGCTGAACCTGGTCGAGCCGCAGTCGTCGGGCATCGGTGGCGGCGCATTCATGCTCGTGCACGACGCCACGACGCACCGGCTGACCGCCTACGACGGACGCGAGACGGCGCCGGCGGCGGCGCGGCCGGACCGGTTTCTCGACCGCGACGGCAAGCCGCTCGCGTTCTTCGACGCGGTGGTCGGCGGCCGGTCGGTCGGCGTGCCGGGCACCCTCGCGCTGCTCGCCGAGGCGCATCGCCGGCACGGCCGGCTGCCATGGGCGGAGCTGCTCGCACCGGCGATCCGCCTGGCGCAGGACGGCTTCCCGGTCTCGGAGCGCCTGCACGCGGCGCTCGCGGCGGAACGCCACTTCACCCAGCCGCGCGCCCGCGCCTATTTCTACGACGCCGCCGGCCGGCCGCGTGCGGCGGGTACGCGGCTCGCCAATCCCGCGTTCGCCGACACGCTGCGCACCCTCGCGACGGGCGGCGCGCGCGCGTTCTACACCGGCGCCATCGCCCGCGACATCGTCGCCACCGTCGACGACAGCGCGGTCGCCCCCGGCGACCTCACGCTGGCCGACCTGGCCGGCTACCGCGTGCAGGCGCGTTCCGCCGTCTGCGGGCCCTACCGGGAATACCGCGTGTGCGGCATGCCGCTGCCGTCGTCGGGCGGCCTCACGGTGCTGGAGATGCTCGGGATGCTCGAGCCCTACGACGTGGGCGCGATGGGGCCGGCGACGTTCTGGAGCGTGCACTTCATCAGCGAGGCCGGACGCCTCGCCTACGCCGATCGCAGCGTGTACATGGCCGATCCCGCGTTCTACACGCCGCCGACGTGGCTGCTCGATCCCGCGTATCTCGCGCAGCGCTCACGGCGCATCCGGCCCGACGCGAGCCTCGGGCACGCGCAACCCGGGCTGCCGCCGACCGGCATGGCGGGACGGACGGCCCTCTGGGGCGCGCACGCCGCGCTCGAATTCCCGTCGACGTCGCACATCTCCATCGTCGACGGCTACGGCAACGCCGTGGCGATGACGACCACGATCGAGAATGCGTTCGGCAGCCGCCTGATGACCGCGGGCGGCTTCCTCCTCAACAACGAGCTGACCGATTTCTCGTTCGTGCCGGTCGAGGACGGCCGGCCGGTCGCCAATCGCGTCGAGGGCGGCAAGCGGCCGCGCTCGTCGATGGCGCCGACGATCGTCTACGACCGGCGCGGCCGCGTGTTCATGGTCACCGGATCGATGTACGGCGCGACGATTCCCAACCAGGTCGTCAAGACGCTGGTGGCGGTGATCGACTGGCATCTCGATCCGCAGGCGGCCGTGGCGCTGCCGAACTTCGGCAGCCGCAACGGGCCGACCGAGCTGGAGCGAGGCACGTCGGTCGAGGCACTCGCCCCGAAGTTGCAGGCGCTCGGGCACGAGA
The DNA here is from genome assembly GCA_963768535.1 of uncultured beta proteobacterium. Lineage (GTDB taxonomy): Bacteria > Pseudomonadota > Gammaproteobacteria > Burkholderiales > Casimicrobiaceae > CAIWHR01. The sequence continues at coordinate 77,438 of CAVYID010000009.1, forward strand.
CCGTGCTCACCGGCAGCCACGGTGGCGCGCAGGTGATCGTGCGCACGCCGTCGGGCTGGAGCGGCGGCTCCGACCCGCGGCGCGACGGGATCGCCAGGGGCGATTCGACCCCCGATGACGCGCCCGTTTCGTCGCCCGGGTGAGCGTAGCGAAACCCGGGGGAACCCTTCGCTGGCTCAACCCGGGCTACGAAAGCTGTGCGATGACGAACCGCGCGCGCACGGAGACGTCGACGCCGGTCGGCGCCGGCCCGATGCGCCACGGGCTGCGCGACGACGCCGTCGCGGCCTTCCGCAACCGGCTCGCCGCGAACGCGCGGCACTGGGGGCGGTGGGCGCGTCGGCGCGGCTTCGGCGCGTACCGCGTCTACGACCGCGACCTGCCGGAATTCCCGCTCGCCGTCGACTGCTACGTGCCCGAGGATTCCGCGTCCGGCCTGCGCGTGCACCTGCAGGAGATCGAGACCGGCTGGGAGCAGACCGACGCCGAGCACGCGGCGTGGATCGCGGCGGCGGCGGCGGCGGTGGCCGGGGCGCTGTGCGTGCCGGCGGCGGCGATCGCGTTCAAGGCGCGGCGCAAGCGCCACGGCCGCGAGCAGCACACGAGGACGGGCGCGGCGGGCGACGAATTCGTCGTCGTCGAAGCCGGGCTGCGCTTCATCGTGAACCTCGAGTCGTATCTCGACACCGGACTGTTTCCCGACCACCGGGCGCTGCGGGCGATGGTGCGCGAGCGCGCGGCCGGGCGCCGGATGCTGAACCTGTTCGCCTATACCGGCAGCTTCAGCGTCTACGCCGCGGCAGGGGGCGCCGTCGCCACCGACAGCGTCGACCTGTCGAACACCTACCTCGACTGGGCGGCGCGCAACTTCGCCGCCAACGGAATGGACGCGCGCCGCCACGCACTGATCCGCGCCGACGCGACGGCGTGGCTGGCGGACGCGGCGGCCGAGGGGCGGCGCTACGGGCTGATCGTGCTCGATCCGCCCGCGTTCTCGAACTCGAAGGCGATGGTCGGCGTGCTCGACGTCCAGCGCGACCACGCGGCGCTGGTGCAGGCGGCGCGGCGGCTGCTGGAGCCGGGCGGCGAGCTGTACTTCTCGACCAACCTGCGCACGCTGCGGCTCGACCCGGCGCTCGCCGCCGATCCGTCCTGTGTCGACATCAGCGCCCGGACGCTGCCCGAGGATTTCCGCGACCGACGCGTCCATCATGCCTTCCGCATCGCCGGCGGCGGTCCGGACGCCGCTCGTCGTCCCGGTTGACGTGGCCCGGGTTGAGCGTGCGCCCCGGGTTTCGCTGCGCTCAACACCGGGCTACGATACCTGGCTACGATTCGGATGGTGGACATGATGCGGTACGCGACGTGACGCGCAGGCGATGCTGGCCGGGCTGACCTGGCTGCTGGTGTTCCAGTGCCTCGGCGAGGCGCTGGTGTACGTGACCGGCCTGCCGGTCCCGGGGCCCGTCGTCGGGATGCTGCTGCTGTTCGCCGGCCTGCGCGTTCGCGGCGCGATTCCCGCGGCGCTCGACACCGCGGCGACCGGCCTGCTGCAGCACCTGTCGCTGCTGTTCGTCCCTGCCGGCGTCGGCGTGATGCTGCACTTCGGGCGTGTGGCCGACGAGTGGCCGGCGATCGTGACGGCGATCGTCGTCAGCACGGTGCTCGCGATCGCGGCGACCGCCGTCGTCATGCGCGCGCTGGTGCGGCGCTATCCGGCGGCCGCGACCGCCGGCGGCAGCAACGGGTCGGTGGGCGACGATGACGGCGATGGCGGCGGGGACGCACGATGAACCCGGTGCCGTTCACCGAGATCTGGGTCTATCTCGCCGGCACGCCGCTGCTCGGCCTCACGCTGACGCTCGTCGCCTACCAGGCGGGCTACGCGATCTACTCGCGCTGCGGGCTGCGGCCGCTGCTCAATCCGGTGCTGCTGGCCGTGACCTTCATCATCGCGGTGCTGACGCTCACCGGCACCGCCTATCGCACCTACTTCGACGGCGCGCAGTTCGTGCACTTCCTGCTCGGCCCCGCGGTGGTCGCGCTGGCGGTGCCGCTCGCGCGCGAATGGGGCAGCGTCAGGCGCCTCGCGCTGCCGATCGCCGGCGCGCTCGCGACCGGATCGCTGGTGGCGCTGGCGAGCGCGATCGGCATCGCCTGGGCGCTCGGCGCGTCGCCGGCGACGCTGCTGTCGCTCGCGCCGAAGTCGGTGACCACGCCGATCGCGATGGGCATCGCCGAGAAGATCGGCGGCCTGCCGGCGCTGGCGGCGGTGTTCGCGGTGACCACGGGGATCGTCGGCGCGGCGCTGGGCAAGTACGTGCTCGACGCGCTGCGGATCGCCGACTGGCGCGTGCGCGGCTTCGCGCTGGGCCTCGCGGCGCACGGCATCGGGACCGCGCGCGCGTTCCAGGTCAACGCCGAAGCCGGCGCCTTCGCCGGGCTCGCATTCGGGCTGCACGGCGCGCTGGCGGCGTTGGTGTTCCCCGTGGTCTACTGGCTCGTCCGCCGCGGTGCGGGCGGCTGAGCCTCACCCCTGACGAAGGAAACGCGATGAGCTCGGGCACCGAGATCTTCTCCGCCGCCGTCCTGCTGACGCTGGTCGTGGACCCGTTCGGCAACGTCCCGCTGGTCGTCTCGGCGCTGAAGAACGTGGCGCCGGCGCGCCGCACGCGCGTGGTGCTGCGCGAGTGCGTGGCCGCCTACGCGATCCTGCTCGCGTTCATGGCCGGCGGGCAGGCGTTCATGCGCTGGCTGCATCTGTCGGAGACCTCGCTGCAGATCGCCGGCGGCGTGATCCTGTTCATGATCGCGCTGCGGATGGTGTTCCCGCGGCCGGAGGGCATCTTCGGCGACCTGCCGGGCGGCGAGCCGTTCCTGGTGCCGCTCGCGATCCCGTCGATCGCCGGGCCGTCGGCGATGGCGACGGTGATGCTGATGGCCACACGCGATCCGGCCGGCATCGGCCAGTGGGCGCTCGCGCTGACGGCGGCGATGGCCGTGACCACGGCGGTGCTGGTCGCCGCGCAGCGTCTGCAGGCCGTCCTCGGCGAGCGCGTCGTGCAGGCGCTGGAGCGGCTGATGGGGCTGGTCCTGACCGCGCTCGCGGTGGAGATGCTGCTGGGCGGCGTGCGGACCTTCGTCGCGCAGCTCGGGCAACAGTAGCCGGCATTGCGCGGGCGCTACGCGGGAACGAGCACGCCGTCGTCGTCGCGCACGGCCCCGACGCGCTCGAGCTCGCCGATCAGCAGCTCCGCCAGCCGCGCCGGCGGCAAGCGAAAGAAGCCCGCGTTGAAGTCGCGATAGATCCCCACGCGCCCCAGCCAGGCCGGCACGTCGGCGCGCGGCATCTGCTGGCGGTCGAGCAGGCAGAACGTGAAGATCACCTTGAGCGCGTGGCGCGCCATGCGCAGGTGATCGGCCTCGAATGCCTCGACGCGGCGCATCGCCCGCTCCAGCGCCGCGCCGACGTCGCCGAACGGCTCGCCGTGCCCCGGGATGACGACGCGCACGTCGAGCGTGGCGAGCATCTCGATCGTGGCGCGCGTGGCCGGCAGCGCGGCGGCATCCATCTCGGGCGGCATGACGAAGCCGAAGCCGTGCTTCCACAGCGCGTCGCCGGAGATCAGGATTCGGTGCTCCGGGTTGTAGAACACCAGCGCGCCCATGTCGTGCCCGGGTGCGGCCAGCGCCTGCCACTCGAGGTCGCCCCAGACGTAGGTCGTGTCGGCGCGCAGCGCGGCATCGGGCCGGAAGCGCTCGGCGGTCTGGTCGGCGTAGTCGAGCAGCAGCGCCTTCTCGTCCCAGCGCTCGATCAGCGCCCATTCGCCCTCGGGCACCGCGATCGGGCACCCGTATTTCGCCGCTACGGCCGCGTTGCCGCCCATGTGGTCGGAGTGGCAGTGGGTGTTGACGATGCGCGCGAGCGGCTCGCTGCCCACGCCCCGCGCGGTCGCCAGCAGCGCGAGCGTCAGCGGCGCGTGGCGCACGTAGCCGGTGTCGACCAGCACGTGGCCGTCGCGGCTCCTGAGCAGGACGTTGTTCGCCGACAGCCAGTCGCGTACGAAGACGTGAACCTGCGGCGGCAGGGCGGCGGGCATCGCGCATTGTAGCAACGGCCGCCGCATGTTCTGCGATCCGGCCGGCACCGCGCAACCCGGGCTACGGGACCCGGGCCCCGTAGCGGGCGTTACTGCAGCTTGCCGAGGAACTCGCGCAACAGCGCCACCCGGTCGGCGAGCCGTGGCGCGGCACGCTCGATGCGCAGGCGCTCGGGGCCGGCGAAACGGATGCGGCCGTCCTTCTGCACCAGCAGGATCAGCGCGCCGGCATCGACCGGCGCATTCGGCGCGAACTGGAGGGTCGCGCGCTCCGGTCCGGCGTCGATCTTGACCACGCCGAGCGGCCGCGCGACCACCCGCAGCCGGTGGCAGGCGACCAGCGCCTGCGCCGGCTCCGGCAGGGCGCCGAAGCGGTCGACGAGCTCCTCGTGCATCGTCTCCAGCTCGTCGTCGGTCTCGCAGTTGGCGAGCCGCTTGTACAGGACCAGGCGCTCGTGCACGTCGCTGCAGTACGTCGCCGGCAGCAGCGCGGGCACGTGCAGGTTGATCTCGGTGGTGACCCCGAGCGGCGCGGCGAGGTCGGGCTCGCGCCCGGCCTTGAGCGAGGACACCGCCGCGCGCAGCATGTCGGCGTAGAGCTGGAAGCCGACCTCCTGCATCTCGCCCGTCTGCGACTCGCCCAGCACCTCGCCGGCGCCGCGGATCTCGAGGTCGTGCATCGCGAGGTAGAAGCCCGCGCCCAGCTCCTCCATCATCTGGATCGCCTCGAGGCGCTTCTTCGCCTGCCCGGACAGCGCTTCCTCGGGCGGGGTGAGCAGGTACGCGTAGGCCTGGTGGTGCGAGCGCCCGACGCGGCCGCGCAGCTGGTGCAGCTGGGCGAGGCCGAAGCGGTCGGCGCGTTCGATGATGATGGTGTTCGCCGTCGGCACGTCGATGCCGGTCTCGATGATGGTCGAGCACAGCAGCAGGTTGAAGCGCTGCGCGTAGAAGTCGCGCATCACGTGCTCGAGGTCGCGCTCGCCCATCTGGCCGTGCGCGATGGCGATGCGCGCCTCCGGCACCAGCTTCGCGAGCCGGTCGGCGGTCGAGCCGATGGTGTCGATGTCGTTGTGCAGGAAGTAGACCTGGCCGCCGCGCTTCAGCTCGCGCAGCACCGCCTCGCGGACGATCCCCGCCGAATGCACCGCGACGAAGGTCTTGATCGCGAGCCGCCGCTGCGGCGCGGTCGCGATCACCGAGAAGTCGCGCATGCCTTCCAGCGACATCGCCAGCGTGCGCGGGATCGGCGTCGCGGTCAGCGTCAGCACGTCGACCTCGGCGCGCAGGCGCTTGAGCTGCTCCTTCTGCCGCACGCCGAAGCGGTGCTCCTCGTCGATGATGACCAGGCCGAGGTTCTTGAACTTGATCCCCGGCTGGATCAGCTTGTGCGTGCCGATGACGATGTCGATGCTGCCGGCCGCGAGCCCGTCGAGCGCCGCCTTCACCTCCTTCGGCGAGCGGAAGCGCGAGAGCTCGGCGAGCTTCACCGGCAAGTCGGCGAAGCGGTCGGAGAACATCTGGAAGTGCTGCTCGGCGAGCAGCGTGGTCGGGCACCAGCACGGCGACCTGCTTGCCGTCGGCGAGCGCGACGAACGCGGCGCGCAGCGCGACCTCGGTCTTGCCGAAGCCGACGTCGCCGCAGACCAGCCGGTCCATCGGCTGGCCCGAGGTCAGGTCCTTGATCACCGCCTCGATCGCGGCGGCTCTGGTCGGGCGTCTCCTCGAACGGGAAGCCGTCGGCGAACGCCTCGTAGTCGTGCGCCTTGAAGCCGAACGCGTGGCCCTTGCGCAGCGCGCGCTGCGCGTAGAGGTTGAGGAGCTCGGCCGCGGTGTCGTGCACCTGCCGCGCTGCGCGCCGCTTCGCCTTCTCCCACTGGCCGCCGCCGAGCTCGTGCAGCGGCGCCGCCTCGGGCGAGGCGCCGCTGTAGCGCCCGATGAGATGCAGGTTCGACACCGGCACGTACAGCTTGGCGTCGTTGGCGTAATCGAGCTGCAGGAACTCGGTCGCGCCCTCGCCGGGGTCGAGGGTGACGAGGCCGAGGTAGCGGCCGATGCCGTGCTGCTCGTGCACGACCGGGTCGCCGATGCGCACCTCGGACAGGTCGCGCAGCATCGCGTCGACGTTCGACCGGCGCGCGGCGTCGCGCCGGCCCCGGCGGACCACGCCGGCGTAGAGCTCGGCCTCGGTGACGAACGCGAGCTGCGCCTTCGGCCAGGCGAAGCCGGCGTGCAGCGGCGAGACGACGAGCGCGACGCGCGGCGCCGCGGCGCCGGGGGCGGCCAGCGCGGTCCAGTCGTCGTGCAGCGGAACCGCGAGGCCGTACTCGGCGAAGTAGCGCTGCATGGTGTCGCGGCGGCCGGCGCTCTCGGCGCAGACCAGCACCCGGGCCGACGTGTCGCCGAGGAAGCGCTTCAGCGCCGCCAGCGGGTCGTCGGCGCGGCGCTCGACCTGCACCGATGGCAGGGGAGCGGTGCGCGCGGCCGCGGTACCGTCGGCTGCGCCGGCCTCGGCCGCGGGTGCGGCTCGCGGCGGCGCCCGGCGGGACGCCTGCGGCGCCGGTGTCGTCGGCCGCGAAGCTCGAGGCGCGCGAACGGCTTCAGCATCCCGAAGAACGCGTCGGCGGCGAGGAAGATCTCCGCCGGCGGCAGCAGCGGTCGCGCCTTGTCGCCGCGCAGCAGCCGGTAGCGCGACTCGGTGTCCTGCCAGAAGCGCGCGACCGCGGGCTCGACCGTCGCCGTGCAGCGCCACCACCGTGTCCGGCGGCAGGTAGTCGGCGAGCGTCGCCGTGGCCTCGAAGAACAGCGGCAGGTAGTACTCGATGCCGCCGGGCGCCACGCCGTTGCTCACGTCCTTGTAGAGCGCGGACTTGGACGGGTCGCCCTCGAACACCTCGCGGAAGCGGCTGCGGAAGCGCGCGCGCCCGGCCTCGTCGAGCGGGAACTCGCGCGCCGGGAGCAGGCGCACGGCCGGCACCGGGTAGAGCGTGCGCTGGGTGTCGACGTCGAAGGTCTTGATGCTCTCGATCTCGTCGCCGAACAGGTCGATCCGGTACGGCAGCGCGCTGCCCATCGGGAACAGGTCGATGAGCCCGCCGCGAATGCTGAACTCGCCGGGCGAGACGACCTGCGTGACGTGGTGGTACCCGGCCAGCGTGAGCTGCGCGCGCAGCGCCTCGACGTCGAGGCGCGTGCCCTGCGTCAGGAAGAAGGTGAACGCGGCGAGGTACGACGGCGGCGCGAACCGGTAGAGCGCGGTGGTCGCGGCCACGATCAGGACGTCGCATTCGCCGCGCGCGACGCGGTAGAGCGTGGCGAGCCGCTCGGAGACCAGGTCCTGGTGCGGCGAGAACTGGTCGTAGGGCAGCGTCTCCCAGTCCGGCAGCGCCGCGACGCGCAGCGACGGCGCGAACCAGGGAATCTCTTCGGCGAGGCGCTGCGCCGCGAGCGCGTCGGCGGCCACGACTGCCAGCAGCCGGCCCGCGGGCGCGCTGCGCAGCGCCGCCTGTGCCAGCGCCAGCGCGTCGGCGGAGCCGGCGAGCGGTTCGGCGCGCACCCGGCGGCCGGCTGCCGGCGGCGCCGGCGCGAGCGCGGGCAGCGCGGCGAGCACGGTGGCGTTCGCGGCGGTGACGGGGAGGGCGGGCGCGGCGGCCGGCGCAGCGTCGGGAGACGCGGCTGCCAGCGGGTTCGCCGGCGCGGCCGGGGTAGTGGCGGGTGGCACGTGCAACGGTGATTCGACGGCGGATTATACGCGGTGCGGCGACCGCGCCGAGCAGCGAACGCCGTCCACCTGCGTGCGATAATCCGCCGGTGCCTCCCCCCGCCACCGCGTCATCGCGACTCCACGGCGCCAATCCGTACGTGCTGCTGACGCTGGCGCCGTTGTTCTGGTCGGTCAACTGGATCTTCGGCCGCGGGTTCTCGCCCGAAATTCCGCCGATGGCGATGACGTTCCTGCGCTGGTTCTTCGCGCTGCTGATCCTGGCGCCGTTCGCCTGGCGGCACGTCGCCCGCGACTGGCCGAAGGTCCGCCGCTACTGGAGGACGCTGCTGTTCCTCGGGGCGATCGGCATCGGTTCGCACAATGCCCTCGCGTATCTCGCGCTCAACTACACGACGGCGACCAGCGGGCTGATCCTCAACTCGTTCATCCCGGTGATGATCATCGCGATGTCGTGGGTCTTCCTGCGCGAGCCGCTGTCGCCGCTGCAGCTGGCCGGCGTGGCGGTGTCGCTCGCCGGCGTGCTGGCGATCGTGTCGCAGGGGAGCCTCGCCGCCATCGCGTCGCTGCGGCTGAACGGCGGCGACCTGCTGGTGATCCTGTCGATGGCGATGTGGTCGGTGTACACGGTCTGCCTGCGCTGGCGGCCGCCGGGGCTGCACATGCTCACGTTCCTGTTCGTCATCGGCTGCGTCGGCGACCTGTGCATGCTGCCGCTGTTCCTGGGCGAGCTGGCGTTCGGCCGGCACATGACGGTGTCGCTGGTCAACGTCGCGGCGCTGGCCTCGGTGGCGCTGTTCTCGTCGGTGCTCGCCTACATCTTCTGGAACCACGGCGTCGAGCAGGTCGGCGCCAGCGTGGCCGGGCTGTTCGTGCACCTGATGCCGGTGTTCGGCGTCGTCCTCGCCTGGCTCTTTCTCGGCGAGCGCCTGGCGCTGTACCATGTCGCCGGGATCGCGCTGATCCTCACCGGTATCTGGATCACCAGCCGCCTCGGGCGCCGCCCGGTGCCGGCGCCGGCGGGAACCGACTGAGCGCACGCGCCATTGCGCGGAGGCGAGGCATGGAAGACATCGGGAACGCGGATCGGGTCGCGCTGATGCAGCGGCTGGCGGAGCTGAAGCTCGAGCATCGCGATCTCGACGTCGTGATCCACCATCTGGCCCTGGACCCGGCGCACGACGAGCTGCAGCTCACGCGCCTGAAGCGCCGCAAGCTGCTGCTCAAGGACCAGATCGCGCGGATGGAGCGCGAGATCGACCCCGACGTCCTGGCGTAAGAATGGGGTCATAAAAATGGGGTCAGGTCCAATTTCCTCGGGAAATTGGACCTGACCCCATTTTCATGACCCCATTCTTGCCGGGTTACGCGGGCACGCGGCCGTACTTGTCGTCGAAGCGGACGATGTCGTCCTCGCCCAGGTACTCGCCGCACTGCACCTCGATCATCACCAGCGGCTCGCTGCCGGGGTTCTCGAGGCGGTGGCGGGTCTCGACCGGGATGTACGTCGATTCGTTGGGGCCGACGAGATAGACCTGGTCGTCGCGCGTCACCCGCGCGGAGCCGCTCACCACGACCCAGTGCTCGCTGCGCCGGTGATGCAGCTGCAGCGACAGCGACGCGCCGACCTTGACCTCGATCCGCTTGATCTTGAAGCAGGGCCCTTCCTGCAGCACCGTGTAGGCGCCCCAGGGCCGCGCGACGGTCCGGTGCAGCCGATACGACTCGTGGCCGCGCGCCTTCAGCTCGCCGACCACCTCCTTGACGCGCTGCAGGTGATCGCGATGCGCGACCAGCACCGCGTCCGGCGTGTCGACGATGACCAGGTTCTCGACGCCCACCGTCGCGACGATGCGGTCCTCCGAGTGCACGTAGGTGCCCGACGTCGCGATCGCGACGCGCTCGCCCTGGCCGCGGTTGCCGTGGGCGTCGGGCTCGGTCAGTTCCGACACCGCCTGCCACGACCCGACGTCGCTCCAGTCGAAGCTGCCGCGGACGATCGCGACCTCGCCCGCCGTGGCGGCCCGCTCCATCACCGCGTAGTCGAGCGAGATGTCCGGCACCGCGGCGAACAGCGCGCTGTCGATCTCCTGCATCGCCGACAAGCCCTTTGCGGCGAGCGCCGACCACACGGGCCGGATGGCGTCATGCAGCGCCGGCGAGTGGCGCGCGAACGCGTCGAGGATCGCGGCTGCAGTGAAGCAGAACATGCCCGAATTCCAGACGTAGTTGCCGGCGGCGAGATATTCGATCGCCTGCGCCAGCGGCGGCTTCTCGACGAAGCGCAGCGCCCGCGATGCTGGCGGGCCGACCTCGTCCGCGGTGCCGATCCGCTCGCCGCACTCGATGTAGCCGAAGCCGGTCTCGGGCAGCGCGGGGCTGATGCCGAACGTGGCGAGCATCCCGGTGCGCGCAAGTGCCACTGCGCGCGCGACGGCCAGCTCGAACGCCGCCCGGTCGCGGATCAGGTGGTCGGCGGGCAGCACGACAAGCACTGCGTCGGTGCCGTGGCGCGCGGCGACGTAGTGCGCGGCGAGCGCGACCGCGGCCGCCGTGTTGCGCCCGAACGGCTCGAGCAGGTACGCGGCGGCGGCCGGTTGCGTGACGTCGAGCCCGGCGTAGACGTCCTTGGTGTGGAAGTAGTAGTCGCGGTTGGTCACCGTGAGCAGCTCGACGGCGCCCGGCAGCGCCAGCGCGCGCGCCGCCGTCTTCGACAGCAGCGTGTCGCCGTCGGGCAGCGGCATGAAGGGCTTGGGCGCCTGCTCGCGCGAGAGCGGCCACAGTCGCGTGCCGGCGCCCCCGGAGAGGATGACGGGGATGATCGGCGTGCGGGTCGAGGAGTTCATGCGGGCGGGGAAGGCGGGGAAGGCGGCCAAGTTTACCGGAATGGCGCCGCGCCGTCGCGATCCTGCCCCGTGCCAACGGGCGCGCGGTGGCCGCGGGGCGTCACGGCGGCGGCGGATTGCGCAGCAGGCGCCCGGGATCGTAACCGAACCCTGCCAGCCCCGCGGCGATCCGCGCGTAGGTGGCGTCGTCCATCCGCGGATCCCTGGCGAGAATCCACAGGTACTCCCGCGACGGCTCGCCGACCACGGCATAGCTGTAGTCGGGCGCAAGCTCGATGACCCAGTAGTCGCCCCAGACGAACGGCAGCCAGCCGAGCCATGCCGGCGCGAACCGCACCTCGAGCCTCGCCGGCCCGACGACGCGCGCGAGGCCTTCGGCACTCTTCAGCGTGCCGTCTTCCGTCCGGCAGGCGTTGACGACGGTGATGGTGCCGTCCGCGTTGCGCGTGTAGCGGGCGGTCACGTCGCGCACGCACATCCGCTCGAAGACATTCGGATACCGGGCGATCTCGTGCCAGGTCCCGGCGTAGCGGTCCAGATCCAGCGCCGGGACCACCGGCAGCGGCGCGGCCGCCCGTGCCAGGCACCGGGCCGATCGCCGCCACGGCGACGAGCAACATGAGCGCGGCGGCACGCCGGCGCGCCGGGCCGCGCGATGGCGCGAAACGGCAGGTGCCGGCCGCAATGGAATGAAAGGCTGGCATCGTTGCGCCCCTGGCGGTCGTCGCGCGCCGAGCGGTGACGGCGGCGGGCGTTGATTTGGCGGAAAATGGCCGCATTTATCGGATGTAACGCAGAGCGCGCGGGTTTCTCCGGCCGCGGACGCGCCGTCGAAGCTGTTATGATGACATCTTCGCGGCGTCCGTCAGCGACAGGGTACATCGGCCGCCGCAGCACCGATCGATCACCGGGGGTGAACTGGTTTCGACGGGGGTAGTGAAGCAGCTTGGGGCATGCCGAGGTGTTGGTCCTCGTTAAACTCTGACAATCGCAAACTTAACTGCGAACGACGAAACGTACGCTCTGGCGGCTTAATCCCGCCGGACCTCGCACCGGGCGGCGCTCAGCCCGGGTGACGTAGCCGAGAAGGGCAACCTTCGAGGCGAAGCACAGCGAGGACATTCTGAGCGATCGCGCGCACCCGGGTCACTTGGGTGTGGCGCTAAATCTAGGTGACTGGTCCCGCCGTTGCCTGTCAGTCAGTGGCGTCGGGGCGAGAGCACAATGACGCGACTAAGCATGTAGTCCCGACTGTAGAGCGCTTCCGGACGCGAGTTCGATTCTCGCCACCTCCACCAACAACCCCGCAAAAGCCCGCCTCGCGCGGGCTTTTGCTCGCCAACCACATGGGCCTTAGCGCTCCGCGGGCGTTCCTTGCGGACCGTCGTGCTTTCGCGGTCCCGGGCGATCACAGGAACGACGGTCTGCGCGCGGGGCAGTCTTCTTCTCCGTTGCGATCCTGCGACGCCAGGCGGCTGCCTTCACGACAACCGCCGCGCAACTCGGCGAGCACTCACTCGAACCACTTCATGACGTGCCGCCCGACCAGCACCGTCTCGTCACGCTGGTTGACGACGTCGAACTCCGAGGTCGTGCGCTGGCGCGACGCATCGCGCCCGGTCAACCGGTAGCGGACGGTGATGGTGTCGCCGATGCGCACCGGGGCGACGAAGCGCACGCCGTCGTAGCCGAGCGAGACCATCGACCGCCAGCCGTGGGCCGCCAGCAGGCGCGCGGCGAGGATCGTCGACGCGGTCGAGGTGAAGCCGAGCACCAGCACGCCGTGGGCGATGCGCTCGCCGAACGGCGAGTTCTCGCGCATGAACTCCTGGTCGACGTGGACCGGCGCGAGATCGCCGGTGATCCCGGCGAAGAGGTAGACGTCCGATTCGCCGACGGTCTTGCTGAACGTGATCGCCTCGTCGATCGGCGAAGCGGGATGGCGGGCGCGGCGTTCGCGGGGGAGTCCGTCGGGCTCATCGGCGTGGCAGGGGAAGGGATCCTGCGCAGCCTACGCAGCGTCCCCGCCGGCTGTCAACGCCAGGTCGCCGCGATCACGGTGCCCGCTGTCACCGTCGGGTACCGAGCATTCGCGAATCCGGCGAGCGGGATGATCATCCCGCTGCCTACGAGCGTCGGAATGCCGGTCGCGCCCACGGTGACCGTGGTTGGCTCGGCGGCGGAGCAGCCGCGTCGTGAGCGGCAGGTCGTCCGCTCGATTCGAACATCGGGCACCAATTCATCATCGATACGTCGCATTTTGTACTCTACGACGTAAAAATCCATAACGTTCAATTACTTACTATGTACACTACAATATGCCATTGTCGTAAAGTTTCCCAATCGCGTACAATATCGGAACCCAGAGCCGCGTGGCCCTTGCCGGATCGGGGACTCTGCGATATCGAGAGCCCGGCGCGTCATCGAAATGATCCACACGAAATTGTTGATATCCACTGGCGAAGCCGGCTGGCGAATTGTCACCGGACGGCAGCCAGCCCATTGAGCATTGGTGCATCCATGAAAAAGAAAAGCATTTTTGCAGCGACCGTCTTCAGCCTCGCCCTCGCGGCGGCGGGTCACGTCCTGGCGGACCAGACCATCTACGACGACGCATTGGCCAACGGGTGGGGGAACGTCGCCCTGGCGTCGATCGACACGGGCAACGCCTCGCCGGTTCATGCCGGTTCCGCGTCGATGAGCATCACTGCCGGCGCGTGGGAGGGGTCGTACCTGCACCACGACGCGATCGACACCACCGGTTACGCGAGCCTCGCGTTCTGGATCCACGGCGGGCCGACCGGCGGGCAGCAACTGCAGATCCAGGCGGTGGTCAACGGCGTCGCCCAGCCGGCTGTCGCGCTGCCCGCGCTCTCCGCGGACAAGTGGGAGGAGATCACGCTCCCGCTCGCCGGGCTGGGAGTCGCCGACACGCCGAGCTTCAACGGCTTCGTGATCCAGAACAGCATCGGGACGAGCGAGCCGGCGTTCTACCTCGACGACGTCCGGCTGATCGATGCGCCGCAGCCGGCGCTGGTCAATGTCGCCGTCGACGCGGGTCAACTCGTGCGCACGGTGGACTCGCGGCATTTCGGCACCAACGCCGCGACCTGGGACACGATGTTCAACACGGGAACGACGGTTTCGCTGCTCTCCGAGATGGGCAATCAGGCGCTGCGCTTTCCCGGCGGCTTCCTGTCCGACGACTACCACTGGCTCACCAATACCTCGGGCACCAACGCCTGGCAGTGGGGAACGTCGTTCGACAGCTTCGCCCAGGTCGCCGCCGCGACCCAGGCGCAGGTCTTCATCACCGTGAACTACGGCTCGGGAACGCCTGAAGAGGCCGCCGACTGGGTTCGCTATTCGAACGTCACCAAGGGTTACGGCGTCAAGTACTGGGAGGTGGGCAACGAGAACTTCGGCACGTGGGAAACCGACACGCAGCCGCGCCCGCACGACCCGTACACCTACGCCTACCGGTTCAAGGACTACTACGAACAGATGAAGGCGGTCGATCCGACGATCAAGGTCGGGGCGGTCGTCGCCACCGGAGAGGACAGTTATGCCAACTACACCGACCATCCGGCACTGAATCCGCGAACGGGCCAGTCGCACAATGGTTGGACCCCGGTGATGCTGGCGACGCTCAAGACGCTGGGCGTGACCCCCGACTTCGTCGTCCACCACCGCTACGCACAGGCCCCGGGCGGCGAGAGCGATGCCATTCTGCTTCAGGCCTCCGGTTCCTGGGCCGGCGACGCGGCCGACCTTCGCCAGCAATTGACGGACTACCTCGGCCCCTCGTCCGCCGGCGTCGAACTCACCTGCACCGAGGTCAATTCCGTGTATGCGGCGCCGGGCAAGCAGACGACCAGTCTCGTCAACGGCCTCTTCCTCGCCGACAGCGTGGCTCGCGCGATGCAGACCGAATTCAATGCCGTGCTCTGGTGGCACCTGCGCTCCGGCCAGGAGACCGGCAACAACGTTGATCCGGCGCTGTACGGCTGGCGGCCGTACGGCGACTACGGCGTCGTGGCCTCCGTCGACCCGGTTCCGGCGTCCGGACGTTACCCGACGTTCTACGTCGCCAAGCTGCTGCAGAAATTCGCGCGCGGTGGCGACAGCCTGGTCCGCGCCACCAGCAGCTACGCCGGCCTCGCCGCGTATGCGGCCCGCCGCGCCGACGGTTCGCTGACGCTGCTCGTCATCAACAAATCCGCGGACGCGGCGCTGCCCGCCAGCCTCGCGTTGACCGGCTACATCCCCGGCGCGAGCGCGACGGTGTTCTCGTACGGGATTCCCCAGGACGAGGCAGCCCGGACCGGTGCCGGCTCGCCCGACCTCGCCCAGGCGGCGCTCACCGTGCCGGGTCCGAATTTCAATTACACTTTCCCGCCCTACTCCGCGACCGTGATCACGCTCGCCGGCGTGGACACGCCGCCTGCCGTCCCCCAGCCTGACGGCCAGATTCGCGGTGCCTCCGATGCCGCGTACGTCGGCGACGGCGTCCACAACGCCGACGGCAGCGGGCAGACCAGCAGCCAGGGCGTCAAGGCCGGACAGACGACCACGTTCCAGATCCTGGTCCAGAACGACGGATCGGCGAGCGACAGTTTCCGCGTCCAGGGAAGCGTCGGGACGTGGGCAATCTCGGTCAAGTACCTGGCAGGCAGCACCGGCAGCACGGACATCTCCGCCGCTGTTGCCGCCGGCACCTACGCGACCGGCGACCTCGCGCCCGGGGCCGCTGCCGTCATCCGCGCCGTCGTCACGGTCGGTTGGTGGCTGCGGACCGGCACCAACCAGTCGACCCTGATCACCGCGACGTCGGCGGCCGACGCGACCAAGCGCGATGCCGTGAAAGCCGTGGTGAACGTGATTCGTTGACCGAAGTCGCGCGGGGTCACGCCCCGCCCACGGCCGGGCCGCGCCCGCAGGCTACACCGGCAGATCGGCGTTGACCCGCTTCGCCTCCAGCGCCTTGGCGAAGCGGTGCCTGGCCTGCAGACGCGGGTCGTCGATGATCGCGCCGATGGTCCCGACGACCGTGCTCACCATGCCGGCCATCGGCAGGGCGAGGACCAACCCCGCCACGCCGGCCACGGTGCCGCCGATGAACAGCATCAGCACCGTGGGCAGCGGATGCATCCGGATGCTGCGGCCGACCGTCAGCGGCATGATGACGAAAGTGTCGAGGAAGCGGACCGCCAGGAACATCCCGACGCAGGCGTAGACGACCCAGGGCTCGGTCGGAAACTGGCTCGCCGCGGCCAGCAGGATCAGGATCAGCCCCAGCGCGGACCCGACCACGGGAATCCACGCGAGCAGCGCGGCGACCACGCCCAGCAGCGCCGGCCCGGAGATGCCGATCAGCCACAGCCCGAGCGTGTACAACGTGGCATCGACGACGGCGAGCTTCAGCAGGCCCTGGAAGTAGTTGCGGGTCGTCTGATGGACGCTGTCGAACATGAAGATGGTCCGCTCGAAGAACGCGTTCGGCACCGCGGTGGCGACCAGGCGCAGGAACTGGCGCCCGTCGCGCAGCAGGAAGAACGCGAGGAACGGGGCCAGCAGCAACGACGGCAGCTGCGCCGCGGCCCGCAGCAGCCCGTGGGCCAGCTGGTCCTTCATGAACGTGTCGCCGAACTCGTCGGCGCGCCGGCCCACCTCGGCGCTGAAGTCCATGCGCCGGAGGAAGGCGAACTGCGACTCCAGGCCGTGCAGCGTCCGGTCGATCAGCACCCGCCCGCCTTCGAGGTAGCGGCCGAGCGTCTCCTCGCCCGAGACCGACTGGCCGATGAGCCAGGGCACGATCGGGACCATCGCCGCGACGACGACGATGGTGATGCCGCCCGCGACCACCGCCGCCGCCGTCTCGCGCCGGACGCCGCTCAGCTCGAGCCGGCGCACGACCGGATAGAGGATGTAGTAGAGGATGATCGCGAGCAGGAACGGGACCACCAGGAACAGCGCCTTGGCCGACGCCGCCAGCAGCAGCGTCGTGATCGCGATGGTCACGATCCAGACCAGCGGCCCCGACGCGAGGTAGCTGCCGTTCACAGCGGCCGCGCGTCCATCGTCACGAAGTGCTCGCGCAGCTTCTGGCCCAGCCCGCGGGCGAGCTGGATGGCGATCTTGGACGCGATCAGGGCGTGGGTTTCGACCAGGCCCTTGAAGTCGGCGCGGGACAGGGCGGCGAGCTGGCAGTCGCCGTCCGCGCGCGCCTGCGCCGAGCGCGGCGTGCCGTCGAGCAGCGCCAGCTCCCCGAACATCGAGCCTTCCGCCACTTCGGCGATGCGCCCGGTTTCCGGCTCGCCCTGCCGGCAGATCAGGACCCTGCCGGAGAGCACGATGTAGAGCGCCTGGCCTTCCTCGTCCTCGTCGAAGATCACTTCGCCGTCGAGATAGTGCCGTTCGTGCAGCAGGGCGCCGACCACGCGCAGCTCCTTGGGCTGGAGCGTGGCAAACAGGCCGATCCGGCGGATCTGGCCGATCTTGGCATCTTCGGGCTGTCGCGTGCCGAAGCGAAGCATCGACGACTCTCCAGGGAACTGCGCTACCGATCGAACTCGATGACGCTCAGCGTCGTGCGCGAACGCAGGTACGCGCCGCGATGCCCCGCATTGTAGGCACATTTTGCCGGTCCTGACGGCCGGCCTGCCCGGGCGGGCCGCTCGCTACTCGTCCGCTTTCGCGCGCAGGACCCGTGGCATCCAGTCCGCCGCCACGCGCCGCGCCCAGGTCTGCGGCCGCGCCCACTCCATCGCGCGCCGGCTCAGCTCGCGCAGCCGCAGCCGGTCCCCGGCGAGCAGTTCCAGTGCCTCGGCCACGGCGCGATCCTGCCACTCGCCGTCGGTCACCTCGCCCGGCAGCTTGATGCCGCTGTCGTCGCCGACGGTGGTCGACAGCGCCGAGTAGTCGCGGCAGATCACCACGCAGCCCGCGGCCTGTGCCTCGAGCGCCGCCAGCGAGAACGTCTCGTGGCCGAGATTGGGGTAGAGCATCAGCTCGGCGGCGGCCAGCGCCGCCGCGAGCTCGGGCGGCGGCAGCCGGCCGCGGAATTCCGCGCCGGCGGTCGCCTGCAGTTGCGCGAGGTGTGCGTCGGAAAGATGCGACCAGTGCACGTGCAGCGTGCATTCCGGGCGCACGGCGCGGATCCGCGCGAACATCGACAGCAGCGGCGAGAGCCCGCGGTCGGGGTCGATGCAGTAGATGAACCGGCCGGGGACGCGGGGGATCGGTTGCGCGGGCAGGTCGGCCGGGTCGATGGCGTTGCCGATCACGCACAGCCTGCGCGACGTCGTCGCGATCGCGCTGTCCGGGCAGTGCTGCGCGGCGAGCCAGTCGAGCAGCGCGCCCGCGTGCCATGGCGACACGCACACCACGTGATCGATCATCGGCAGGACATTGGCGAAGAAGGCGCTGCCCATCGCCGGCAGCGCCTTGTCGGACCACAGGTAGTGCGGCGCCAGGTCGTGCAGCCACAGCGCGACGCGCGCGGCACGGGGGATGAATTCGAGGAAGAAATGCAGGTAGCGCGAGACGATCAGCGTGTCGACTGCATACGCGCGCGACCAGGCGTCGTACTGGGACAGATGCAGGTAGGTGGCGCCGTCGACGCCGTCCGGCTCCTCCTCGCCATTGCACGGGCAGAACACGGTGACCCGGAACGTGCCCTCGGCGGCCAGCGCCGTGGCCAGCTTGACCGCCGCGATCTCGCTGCCGTAGACCGGCCGGGCGCCGACGCTGGCGGCGGTGAACGGCGCGCTGTAACCCGTGTAGATCGCGAGGTTCGGTTTTGCCGCTGCGTCGCCGGCCGCCGCGCCCGGTGGCGGATCGACCGCCGGCCCCGCGCCCGGGAACAGCAGCGCCCGCAGCGCGGCGCTTCGGCGCTGCGCGGCCGCGTCGCCGGCGCGGCGGGCGAGGGTCTCGAGATTCTGGAGCGCCATGGCGCTGGGGGCGGCGTCCATCGCCGCCAGCCACGCGGCGCGCGCGCCCGCCGCGTCGGCGTAGCCGTAGAACAGCGCCGTGCCCAGGCTGAGCTGGGTCGCCGCGACGCGCTCGCGCGACCAGGCCACCGGGTCGGCGTGCCTGGACTCCAGCTGGGCGCGCAGCAGCGGAACCCGATCCTGGTACTTCCTGCGGTCGACGGGCGCGTTCATGGTCGGCGAAGAGCTGCGCCAGTGTAGCGTTTCCGGCGGCGCCGTTCAGCGGCGCGGATTCGTTTGCGGGCGCGATCCCGGCCGCGCCCGCGCGGCGTGTCGGGAGCCTGCGAGAAAACCCGGTCAATGTTGACGCGACGCAACATATCCGTCGTGCAGCCGCGACGCCGTAGTGAGGAAAACGCCGGGCATTTGACATTGTGCGTTGCACAAACGTGAACCCTCGGGGCAGGATTGCGCATGACCTGCCAAATCGTACCTCTGACGACGCACGACCGGTCGGTCCGCTCGGCTGCTGACCTGTGCGCACCACGGATCACCGTGGCGCATCGACACCGACCGCGAATCGGTGAAGACCCAAAAAAATACCCGCCTGCCGGAGTCCGTTGGCAGAGCGGGCGAGGAGGCGTCCCCAAGAGGAGAAAGGGGCGTCTGGTGGGTACTCTCCACGAAACGGCGCGGCAGGCCATTGAGGAATATCAAATAGTGTCGTCGGCGAGGGTCTTCCGGCCGGGCGGCGGGAACGGCGGACTTCGGGGCCGGGCGCGCCGGCGTTGGACGCCGTTGCCCGCATCGGGCTAGGATTGGGGGACGCCGTCACGCCCTGCATCCGGAGGCGATGCGCGCTGGATCCGGGGGCACGCGTCTGCGGGCGCCCGCCGCCTCACCTCCGTTGTCGCCGATGCTCGCCACCCACGAAGTCACCAACCAGACGCCGCCGCTGGAAGGCCGCAACCTCTTCCACGCCAACCGCGCGCTGCGGGACGCCGCGGCGCGGGAGGGCGCCGGCGCAGCGCAGGCGTGGCTCGCCGACCGCGGCGCGGAGCTCGGCACCGCGGCGATGATCGCGCTCGGCGTGGAGGCGAACCGGAATCCGCCGGTGCTCAGGCTTTTCGACGCGGTGGGCCGGCGCCGCGACGAAGTGGAGTTCCACCCCGCCTATCACGAGCTGATGGGCTACCTTGCGCGCCACGGTGCCGCCGCCGGCCCGTGGGCGGATCCGGCGCCCGGCGCGCACGTCAGGCGCGCCGCGCTGTACATGATGTACGCGCGAGATCGAGGACGGCACGCTGTGCCCGACGACGATGACCTACGCGGTGGTGCCGGCGATCTCCCGCGACGCCGCGCTCGCGGCGGAGTGGCTGCCGCGCATCTTCGCCGCCGAGTACGACCCGCGCTTCATCCCCGCCGCGCGCAAGCGCGGCGTGACGCTGGGCATGGGCATGACCGAGAAGCAGGGCGGATCGGACCTGCGCGCGAACACGACGACCGCGCAGCCCCTGGGCGGGCGCGAATACCGGATCGTCGGCCACAAGTGGTTCTTCTCGGCGCCGATGTCCGACGCGTTCCTGATCCTGGCGCAGGCGCCGGGCGGGCTGTCGTGCTTCTTCCTGCCGCGCTTCACCCGTGACGGCGCCGTCAACGCCATCCGCCTCCAGCGGCTGAAGGACAAGCTGGGCGACCGCTCCAACGCGGGCTCCGAAGTCGAGTTCTGGGGCGCGCAGGCGACGCTCGTCGGCGAGGAGGGGCGCGGCGTCCCGATCATCCTCGAGATGGGCACCTACTGCCGCCTCGACTGCGCGCTGGGCACCGCCGGCCTGATGCGGCAGGCGGTGGCGCAGGCGCTGCACCACGCCGCGCACCGCCGCGCGTTCGGCCGGCGGCTCGCCGATCAGCCGCTGATGCGCAACGTGCTGGCCGACCTGGCGCTGGAGTCGGAGGCGGCCACCGCGCTGGCGATGCGCCTCGCCGGCGCGTTCGACGCGCAGGCCGACGAGGCGCAGGCGCTGCTGCGCGCGCATCCTGACGCCGGCGGCCAAGTACTGGATCTGCAGGCGCGGCCCGGCGGTGGCGGCCGAAGCGATGGAGGTGCTGGGCGGCAACGGCTACGTCGAGGACGGCCCGCTGGCGCGCGTCTACCGGCAGATGCCGCTCAACTCGATCTGGGAAGGCTCGGGCAACGTCATGTGCCTCGACGTCCTGCGGGCGATGGCGAAGCACCCGCGCTGTCTCGACGCGCTCGCCGCCGAGGTCGCGCCGGCGGCCGGCCGCGACCCGCGCTTCGACGCGTTCGCCGACGGCCTCAAGGACGCGCTGCGCCGGCCGGCGGACCTCGAGTCGCGGGCGCGGTCGGCTGACGCAGGCGATCGCGCTGCTGGTGCAGGGCGCGCTGCTGCTGCGGCACGCGCCCGGCTTCGTCGCCGACGCGTTCTGCGCGACGCGGCTCGCGCCGACCGGTTTCGGCGGCGGCGCGTTCGGCAACCTGCCCGGCGGCAGCGACTGCGCCGCCATCATCGACCGCGCGTGGCCGGAAACCGCAGCCGCGTCGGCGACCGGCGGCATCCGCGTAACATCACCTTGGCCGCCGTTCAGGGAGGAGTCGATGCGCTACAAGATCGAAGTGGAAGACGGCCACGGGCTGTGGTCGGACGTGCGCGGCGCCGACGGTGCAGATCCTCACCTTCGACAAGGAGGACGAGGCGCGGGCGAAGCTCGACGAGCTGTTTCCGGTGATCGCGCAGATGGAGAAGTACACCGGCGGCAAGCGCACGCGCGTGATCCGCATCATCAAGGACGAGGACGACTGGCCGAAGCCGCAGCCGGCCGCGTGAGGGCCTACGCGGCGCGCCAGAGCGCGCGCACGCGGGCGGCGAGGTCGACCGGCGCGCCGGCGCCCGCGGGTGCCGCCGGCACGGCCGTCGCCGCCTCGTCCTTCGCCGGCCACGAGCACTGCTCGAACAGCGGCGTCAGCGCGTTGGGGATGAACCGCGACAGCGACGCGTAGACGTGCCGGTCGCCGTACGCGCCCTGCTGATGGACGTAGAAGCGCTGCGGGACCAGCAGCCGCAGCTCGTCCTTCGCCCGGGTCATCGCCACGTAGAGCAGCCGCCGCTCCTCCTCGATCTCGTCGCTGCTGCCGGTGCCCATGTCGGACGGGATGCAGCCGTCGACGACGTTGAGGACGTGCACCGACTTCCATTCCTGCCCCTTGGCCGAGTGGATGGTCGACAGGATCAGGTAGTCGTCGTCGCGCCCGGGCACGCCGGCCTCGTCGCTGGTCGCGTTCGGCGGATCGAGCGTGACCTCGGTCAGGAAGCGCTCGCGCGACGGGTAGGTCGCGGCGATGCGCTGCAGCTGGACGACGTCGGCCCAGCGCACCGGCGCGTCGTCGTAGCGGCGCTGCAGGTGCGGCTCGTACCAGCGCGCCGCGAGATCGATGTCCGCCGGCCACTGCGCCTCGCGCGCGCGCAGCGCGCGGAAGACGGCGACGAACGCGGCCCAGTCGGCCGCGGCCGCCGCCGGGGGGACGAACGCGGCCAGCGCCGCCAGCGGGTCGGCCGCCGCGTCGACGGCGTCCTGCAGCCGGGCGGCGGTGGCCGGCCCGATGCCCGGCAGCAGCTGCGCGACGCGGAATCCGGCCAGCCGTCCCTTCGGGTTCTCGGCCCAGCGCAGCACGCACAGCAGGTCCTTCACGTGCGCGGCTTCGAGGAAGCGCAGCCCGCCGTACTTGACGAACGGAATCCCGCGCCGCGCGAGCTCGAGCTCCAGCGGCGCGCTGTGGCTGGAGCTGCGGAACAGCACCGCCTGCGACTTCAGCGCGCACGCCGCTCTCGCGGCATTCGAGCACGCGCTCGGCCACGCAGCGCGCCTGCGCGGCCTCGTCGCGCACGCTGACGAGCTGCGGCCTCGCCGCCGACGCGCGGTCGGTGCGCAGGTTCTTGGTGTAGCGCTCGCGGGCGAGGCCGATCACGCGCGTTCGACGCGTCGAGGATCGGCTGCGTCGAGCGGTAGTTGCGCTCGAGCGTCACCACCCGCGCCGGCGGCGTGAACTGCGCCGGGAAGTCGAGGATGTTGCGCACCGTCGCCGCCCGGAACGAGTAGATCGACTGGGCGTCGTCGCCGACGACGGTGACGCCGCTGCCGTCGGGCTTCAGCGCCAGCAGGATCGCCGCCTGGAGCCGGTTGGTGTCCTGGTACTCGTCGACCAGCACGTGGTCGAAGCGCGCGCCGACGTCCTGCGCCAGCGCCGGCTCGGCGAGCATCTGCGACCAGTAGAGCAGCAGGTCGTCGTAGTCGAGGACGTGCTGCGCCTGCTTGGCCTCGACGTAGGCGGCGAACAGCCGCGCGAGCTCGGCCTCCCACGGCGCGCACCACGGAAACGTCGCCGCGAGCACCGCGCGCAGCGCCGCGCCGCTGTTGACCACGCGCGAGTAGATGGCGAGGCAGGTCGCCTTGGTCGGAAAGCGGCTCGCGGTGGCGGAGAGCCCGAGCGCGTGGCGGGCGATGCGCCATCAGGTCCTCGGAATCGCCGCGATCGTGGATCGTGAACGCGGCCGGCAGGCCGATGCGCTCGGCGTACGCGCGCAGCAGCCGCGCGCCGACGCTGTGGAACGTGCCGCTCCAGGGCAGCGCCGGCGGGCGCTGCATCGCCGGCGCGCCGAGGACCCGGTTCAGGACCTGCCCGGCGCGGCGCTCCATCTCCGCCGCGGCGCGGCGCGAGAACGTGAGCAGCAGGATGCGCTGCGGATCGGCGCCGCCGGCCACGAGCTGCGCCACGCGGCAGGCGAGCGTGTTGGTCTTGCCCGAGCCGGCGCCGGCGATGACCAGCAGCGGGCCGGGTCCGCCCGCATCGCCGATGCCGTGCTCCACCGCAAGGCGCTGCTGCGCGTTCAGCGACGCCAGCACGTCGGCGGCCGGGGCGCGCGGCGAAGGGACGGGAGTCGTCGTGGCGGGCGAAGGCATGTCGGGGCGGTCCGCGCCGACCGTTGCGCTGCGGCCGCGGGCTCCGGCGCAGGGCGAACGATCGTTCGGCGCGAAGCATAGCATGCCGCGACCGCGGCCGGCGCACGGGTGCGCCGTGGCGGCGACATCCATCGCGATAGGAATGATTGGCAATCCACCATTTCGCGACGTGCATTGCCGATCGCAGCGCGTGCTTTTGCCGCGGGATTTGATCCACGTCAAGGCGAGGCAGGTGGAAAAGTAGCCTATTGGTGACACGCGCACCGGCACGATCAAGTTTGTTGGAGATGCAACAATTTGCATCACACCAATCGTCGCCGCCGGTCGCGGGGTTCCCCGGAGGTTCGTCATGGCCATCGTCTTCCCCGATCCGAGCACACTTCGGCGCGGCGGGATGACGGCGGTGCTCGCCCTGCTCGCGACCGGTGTTGCCGTCGCCGGCGCCGAGGCGGCGGATCGCACCGGGAAGGAGGTCGTCGACTCGCTGTGCATCTCCTGCCACAGCAGCGGCGCCGGCGGCGCGCCGAAGATCGGCGACACCAAGGCGTGGGCCGAGCGCGCGGCCAAGGGACTGACGGGCCTCAGCAAGAGCGCGATGGCGGGAGTCCGCCAGATGCCGGCGCACGGCGGCAACCCGAACCTCTCGGACACCGAGATCGAGCGCGCCATCACCTACATGGTGAACCAGTCCGGCGGCCACTGGACCGAGCCGGTCAGCCGCACCGCCCCGGCGCCCGAGCGCACCGGCAAGCAGATCGTCGAGGCGCAGTGCATCAAGTGCCACGGCACGGGAGTCGGCGGCGCGCCGAAGATCGGCGATCGCGCCGCGTGGACGCCGCGCGTGCGGCGAGGGCCTCGACGTCGTGGTCCGCTCGGCGATCCACGGGCACGGCGCGATGCCGCCGCGCGGCGGCATGGCCGACCTGACCGACGACGAGGTCCGGCGCGCGATCGTCTACATGTTCAACGTCGGCAGGACCACGACCCAATGACTGGTAGCCGCGCACGCCCCCGGGCGGCGGCCCGGCAGTCGGCCGCGGCGCGGCTCGGGTCCGGTCCCGGGATCCGCGACGGATAGCCGGCCGCGTTGCTCCGGCCGTTCCCCCGTTTCCGTTTTCTTCGCACCCGAGAGGAGAGTCATGAACGCGATACCGAGAGTCCGCCCTGCCGTGCTGTCGCTGGCCTTGTCGTTCGCCGCCGCGGCGCTGCTCGTTCCCGCCGCTGCCGCCGCCGTGGACGCCGAGGCGGCGCATGAATTGGCGCGTCAGAACCGCTGCTTCCGCTGCCATTCGGTCGACAAGGAGAAGACCGGCCCGGCGTGGAAGGACGTCGCGGCGAAGCTGAAGGGCAACAAGGACGCCGAGGCGCTGCTCATGAAGCACCTGACGGGCAAGGGACCCGACCCCAATCACCCCGTGGCCAAGGGCAGCCCGGACGCGGTCAAGAACCTGGCCGACTGGATCCTGTCGCTGTAGACGCGCGCCGGGCCGACGGCCTCGGCGTCGCCGCGGGTTGGTGCCTTGCCGCCCGCGGCACGTCCAGACCTCCGTCGCGCTGCCGGCCGCGCGCCGCACGACCCCGACGCATTCGCCATCTTTTCCCGGACGAACCCATGGCCGACCCCGCCCCCAAGCAATCCTTCCTCGCCCGGTTGCGCGATTTCTTTCTCCGTCCGTCGAGCCTCTCGCTGACCGCGGTGGTCGCGATCGGCATGATCTCGGGCCTGATCTTCTGGGGCGGATTCAACACCGGAATGGAGGCCACCAACCAGCTCTCGTTCTGCACCAGCTGCCACGAGATGCGCGACACCGTGTTCCAGGAGTACAAGGAGACCATCCACTACCGGAACCGCTCGGGCGTGCGCGCGATCTGTCCCGACTGCCACGTCCCGAAGGACTGGATGCACAAGTTCGTGCGCAAGGTGCAGGCGAGCCAGGAGCTCTACGTCAAGTTCGTCTCGCACGCGATCGATACGCCCGAGAAGTTCGAAGACAAGCGGATGGAGCTCGCGCAGCACGTCTGGGCGACGATGAAGGCCTCCGACTCGCGCGAATGCCGCAACTGCCACTCGTGGGACGCGATGGATCCGCACCGGCAGAATCCGCGGTCCGCGGCGGCGATGGAGAAGGGCCGCAAGGAAGGCAAGACCTGCATCGACTGCCACAAGGGCATCGCGCACCTGCTGCCGAAGGAGTTCAACGAGGACGAGCAGTGACGCTCGGATCCGGCGCCATTTGATCAGCGGGAGAACATGATGTCGACAGCGGTGTGGACGGTGTTCGCGGTCGCGGCGATGGTGGGGCTCTTCGCCGGCTGCGTGCTGGTGGTGGTGGTCGGCGTGCGCATGCTCGAGAACGCGCTCGAAAAGCGGCGCCAGAAGCGCACGGCATGATCGCCGCCGCGCGGATCGGCAATTACCAATCAGTGAGGCCAAAGTGAAAGCAGCAGCGAAGTCCGGCCGGATGCTCCCGTTCGCGGCCCTGGCATTGGCTGCGTGCATGCTGGCGCCCGACGCCGCCGCGCTCGACGTGCTCGCCGCGCAGCGCCTCGCGCGCCAGAGCGGCTGTCTCGAATGCCACTCGGTGTACCAGAAGAAGATCGGGCCGGCGTGGAAGGACGTCGCGGTGAAGTATCACGGCGAGCCGGACGCCGAGCAGCGGCTCTACAAGCACGTGACGACGGGGCGCATGGCGAAGTTCGACGACGGCCACGAGGAGCACCACCCGGTGGTCAAGACCGGCGACCCGAAGCGCATCGAAAACCTTGTCGAGTGGATCCTGGCGCTGCCGGTCGCCGCGCCGGTCGACGCCAAGGCCGCGGAGACGCTCGCGCGCCAGAGCCGCTGCATGGAGTGCCACGCGGTGGACAGGAAGAAGATCGGCCCGGCGTGGAAGGACGTGGCCACGAAGTACCTCGGCAGCATGGGGGCCGAGGAAAAGCTCTACCTGCACCTCACCACCGCGCGCAAGGCCAAGTTCCCCGACGGCCACGACGAGCGCCATCCGGTCGTCAAGACCGGCGACCCCGACCGGATCAACAACCTGGTCAACTGGATCCTGTCGCTCAGGTAGCGGCGCGGATTGCGCCGCCGCCGGCGCGGACCTCCCGCTGTCGTCGTAGCCCGGATTGAGCACACGCTGAACGATTGGTGCTGCGGCGCAACAACGGTGCGTCGCCCGCCTGTTCATCCTGCGGTCCGGCGCAGGCATAATGGGCAACCCTTGATCTTTCTCAAGCTCGGATGGTCGCCGGCCCACTAGTCTGCACGCTGGCAGCGGGAGCGGGCTCCCGCGGGTTTCCGGCAAAGAGGACCGCCGCAGCGATGCGGACGTCCCGATCTGAAAGGAGGAGAACCGGAGTGGCGGTACACAGGATCGGGCGGGGCCTCGACCTGCCGTTGGCGGGTGATCCGGAGCACGTCGTCGACGCGGGCGCCGCGCCCGCGCGGGTGGCGCTGGTCGCGGCCGATTCCCCCGGTCTCAAGCCGACGATGCTGGTTCAGCCGGGCGAGCGCGTGCTGCGCGGCCAGCCGCTGTTCGAGGACAAGAAGAACGCCGGCGTCGTCTACGCCGCGCCGGCGGCCGGGACGATCGCGGCGATCCACCGCGGCGAGATGCGCGCCTTCCAGTCGCTGGTCATCGACGTCGCGCCCGACGACGGCCCCGAGGCGCAGGTCACCTTCGCCGGCTACCGCGGGCGCCCCATCGACGCGCTGGACGGCAGCGGCGTGCGCGCGCTGCTCGTCGAGTCCGGGCTGTGGACCGCGTTCCGCACCCGGCCGTTCAGCAAGATTCCCGCCGTCACCGCGTCGCCGCGCGCGATCTTCGTGACCGCCATCGACACCCATCCGCACGCGCCGCCCGTGGACCTGGTCATGGCCGGCCGCGAGGCGGACTTCGACGCGGGCGTGCGCTGCGTGGCCAGGCTCTGTGCGGGCCGGACCTACGTGTGCAAGGCGGCGGGCTCGGTGGTCCGCACGCCGGCCGCCGAGCGCGTGACGCTGGAGGAGTTCGCCGGCCCGCATCCGGCCGGGACACCCGGCCTGCACATCCATCTGCTGGACCCGGCCGGGCTGGACCGCACGGTCTGGCACATCGGCTACCAGGACGTGATCGCGATCGGCCGCCTGTTCGCGACCGGCCGGCTCGACGTCGAGCGCGCGATCTCGCTGGCCGGGCCCGGTGCCGCGCGGCCGCGATTGCTGCGCACCCGGCTCGGGGCCGCGACCGACGACCTGACCCGCGGCGAGCTCGCACCCGGCGCGCAGCGCGTCATTTCCGGATCCGTCCTCGACGGGCGCACCGCGCAGGGCGAGATCCACGGCTACCTCGGGCGCTACCACCAGCAGATCGCCGTCGTGCCCGAGGGCGGCGAGCGCGAGCTCTTCGGCTTCATCGCGCCGGGCGCCAACAAGTTCTCGATCTGGGGCGTCGTGCTGGGCCACTGGGCGAAGGCGCGCAGGCTCGCGCTGACGACGACGACCAACGGCAGCCCGCGCGCGATGGTGCCCATCGGCGCCTTCGAGCGGGTGATGCCGATGGACCTGATGCCGACCTTCCTGCTGCGCGCGCTGATCACGCGCAACATCGAGTGGGCCGAGGAGCTGGGCGTGCTCGAGCTCGACGAAGAGGACGTCGCGCTGTGCACGTTCGTGTGCCCGGGCAAGGTCGACTACGGGCCGCTGCTGCGTGACATGCTCACCCGCATCGAGAAGGACCACGCCCACTCATGAAGCCCCTGCGCGCACTGCTCGACCGCATCGGCCACAACTTCGAGAAGGGCGGCCGCCTGGAGCGGCTGTTCCCGCTGTGGGAGGCGGTCGACACCTTCTTCTACACGCCGGGGTCGGTGACCAAGGGCGGCGCGCACGTGCGCGACGCGCTCGACCTCAAGCGGATGATGATGACGGTCGTCATCGCCACGCTGCCCTGCGTCTACATGGCGCTGTACAACACCGGGCTGCAGGCGAACCTCGCGCTCGACCCGGCGAAGATCGCGTCGCTCACCGGCTGGCGCCACGACGTGATCGGCTGGCTCGGCGTGGGCTATTCGCCGGAGAGCATCACCGCGTGCATCATCCACGGCGCGCTGTACTTCCTGCCGCTGTACATCGTGACCATGGTCGTCGGCCTGACCTGGGAGGTGCTCTTCGCGGTGGTCCGGCGCCTCGAGGTCAACGAGGGCTTCTTCGTCACCGGCATCCTGTTCCCGCTGATCCTGCCGCCGACCACGCCGCTGTGGCAGGCGGCGCTGGGCATCAGCTTCGGCGTCGTGCTGGGCAAGGAGGTGTTCGGCGGCACCGGGATGAACTTCGTCAATCCGGCGCTCGCCGCGCGCGCGTTCCTGTTCTTCGCCTATCCGGCCTACATCTCGGGCGACAAGGTGTGGACGGCGGTGCCGGCCGGCGCCGCCGTCGACGGCTTCTCGGGCGCGACGGTGCTCGCCCAGATGCGGCAGATGACCGTGCCGTTCCCCGACCTCCACCTGTCGTGGATGCAGGCCTTCATCGGCCTCGAGCCGGGCTCGATGGGCGAGACCTCGGCGCTCGCCTGCCTGATCGGCGCGGCGCTGCTCGTATTCACCGGGATCGGCTCGTGGCGCACGATGGCGGGGGTCACGCTGGGCACCGCGGCGATGGCAAGCCTGTTCAACCTGATCGGTTCGTCGACCAACCCCTATTTCGGGGTCCCGTTCTGGTGGCACATGGTCGCCGGCGGCTGGGCGTTCGGCATGGTGTTCATGGCCACCGACCCTGTCACCTCGCCGTTCTCGGAGCGCGGCAAGTGGATCTACGGGGTGCTGATCGGCGCGCTCGTCGTGCTGGTGCGCACCGTGAACCCCGCCTATCCCGAAGCGATGATGCTGGTGATCCTCTTCATGAACGTGGTCGCGCCGCTGATCGACTACGCTCTGGTGAGGGCGAACGTCCGCCGGAGGCGCAAGCGCCGTGCCGAAACTTGATTCGACGCGCTACACGTTCCTGTTCGCGACGGCGGTCTGCGTCGTCTGCGCGCTGCTGGTCGCGGTGGCCGCGGTCGGCCTGCACGACCGGCAGGAGGCCAACGCGCTGCTCTACCGGCAGAAGAACGTGCTGCTGGCCGCGGGCCTGGTCAAGCCCGGCGAGGACCTGCCGGCGAAGGAGCTGCTCAAGATCTTCGACGACAACATCCGCGTCCGGCTGGTCGACCTCGCCAGCGGCGAGCTGGTGCCCGCGGACAAGCAGGACGCGAAGACCTACGACCAGCGCAAGGCGCGCAGCGACCCGGCGCAGAGCCGTCCGGCGCCGCCGAACTCCGCCGGCGTGGCGCGGTTGCCGAACGACGCGACCGTCTACTTCGTGATGAAGGGCGATGCGGTTCGCCTGGTCGTGCTGCCGATCGAGGGTGCAGGCATGTGGGGTGCGCTCTACGGCTTTATCGCGCTGGAGCCCGACGGCAACACGGTGCGCGGCCTCACCTGGTACGAGCAGAAGGAGACGCCGGGCCTGGGCGGCGAGATCAGCAATCCGAAGTGGCAGGCGCTGTGGGACGGGCGCAAGGTCTACGATGCGAAGTGGGAGCCGAAGCTCGTGCTGGTCAAGGGCCAGGCCGGCCCGCCCGCGCAGGACCCGCACCACGTCGATGCCCTCTCCGGCGCGACGATCACCAGCAACAGCGTCTCGCGGCTGATGACCTTCTGGATGTCCAACGACGGCTGGGGCATCTTCCTCAAGCGCTTCCGCGAAGGAGTGAAACTGTGACCGCCACTGCAATCTTCGGCCGCGAGGAACGCGCGGCCCTCGTCACTCCGATCATCGCCAACAATCCCATCGGCGTGCAGGTGCTCGGCATCTGCTCGGCGCTGGCGGTGACCACGCGGATGGACAAGGCGCTGGTGATGGGCATCGGCGTGACCATCGTCGCCGCCTGCGCCAACCTCGCCGTGAGCGCGCTGCGCAACTGGGTGCCGAACAGCATCCGGATCATCGTCCAGCTCACGATCATCGCCTCGCTGGTGATCGTCGTCGACCAGGTGCTCAAGGCCTACCTGTTCGAGCTGTCGCTGGAGCTCTCCGTGTTCGTCGGGCTGATCATCACCAACTGCATCGTGATGGGCCGCGCCGAGGGCTACGCGATGCAGAACCCGCCGTGGGCCGTCGCTGCTCGACGGCGTGGGCAACGGGCTGGGCTACGCGCTGGTCCTGCTGCTGGTGGCCTTCGCGCGCGAGTTCGTCGGTGCCGGCAAGGTCTTCGGCTTCGCCGTGCTGCCGGTCGTCTCCGACGGCGGCTGGTACGTGCCCAACGGCCTGATGCTGCTCGCGCCGTCGGGGCTGTTCCTCATCGCGCTGCTCGTCTGGGCGCTGCGCACCGCCCTGCCGCAGCTGCAGGAAAAGGACTGAACACGGGACCGCCGGCCATGGAGCACTACCTCAATCTGTTCGTCAAGTCCGTGTTCATCGAGAACATGGCGCTCGCGTTCTTCCTCGGCATGTGCTCGTTCCTAGCCTGCTCGAAGAAGGTCGAGACGGCGCTGGGCCTGGGGCTCGCCGTCGTCTTCGTGCAGACGCTGACGGTGCCGATCAACAATCTGATCCTGCGCTACCTGCTCTCGGAGGGCGCCCTCGACTGGCTGAGCCCGGCGCTGGCGAACGTCAACCTCGGTTTCCTGTCGTTCATCCTGTTCATCAGCACCATCGCCGCCGCCGTGCAGATCGTCGAGATGACGGTCGACCGCTTCGCGCCGGGGCTGTACGCGACGCTGGGCGTGTTCCTGCCGCTGATCGCCGTCAACTGCGTGATCCTCGCCGGCTCGCTGTTCATGCAGGAGCGCGACTACACGTTCGGCGAGAGCGTGGTCTTCGGCATCGGCTCGGGACTGGGCTTCGCCATCGCGATCGCGGCGATGGCAGGGGTGCGCGAGAAGCTGCGCTACTCGGACGTGCCGGCCGGACTCAAGGGGCTGGGCATCACCTTCGTGTCCGCGGGACTGATGTCGATCGCGTTCATGATGTTCTCCGGCATCCAGCTCTGAGCCCGCCATGAACCAGATCCTGCTCAGCGTCGCCATGTTCACCGCGGTGATCCTGCTGCTGGTGGCGATCCTGCTCGCGGCCAAGCGCAAGCTGGTGGCGCACGGCGACGTGTCGATCCTGATCAACGACGACCCGGACAAGATGCTGCGCGTGCCGGCAGGCGACACGCTGCTGGGCACGCTGGCGGGCAGCCAGATCTTCATCCCGTCGGCCTGCGGCGGCAAGGGCGCCTGCGGCGTGTGCGAGGTCATCGTCAAGGAGGGCGGCGGCGCGCTGCTGCCGACCGAGACCGGGTACATCAGCCGCGGCGCGGCGAAGCGCGGCTGCCGGCTCGCCTGCCAGGTCAAGGTCAAGCGCGACATGAAGATCGAGATCGCGCCCGAGGTCTTCAGCGTCCGCAAGTGGAAGTGCAAGGTGCTGTCGAACCGCAACGTCGCCACGTTCATCAAGGAGCTGAAGCTGGCGCTGCCCGAAGGCGAGGAGGTTCCGTTCCGCGCCGGCGGCTACGTGCAGATCGAGTGCCCGCCGCACACGGCGTCGTTCCGCGATTTCGACATCGACGCGCAGTTCCGGGAGACGTGGGACAAGTTCGACCTCTGGAACTTCACCTCGAAGGTCGATGTCCCGGTGCAGCGCGCGTACTCGATGGCCAACTACCCCAACGAGAAGGGGATCCTGCTGTTCACCATCCGGATCGCATTCCCGCCGGAGTACCGCACCGACATCCCGCCCGGCATCATGAGCTCGTGGGTGTTCGGCCTGAAGCCCGGCGACGAGGTCACCGTGTCGGGGCCGTTCGGCGAGTTCTTCGCCCGCGACACCGACAAGGAGATGTGCTTCATCGGCGGCGGCGCCGGGATGGCCCCGATGCGCTCGCACATCTTCGACCAGTTCAAGCGGCTGCACAGCACGCGCAAGGCGACGTTCTGGTACGGCGCCCGCAGCGTCGCCGAGGCGTTCTACGTCGACGAGTTCGAGGCGCTGCAGAAGGAGTTCCCGAACTTCGAGTGGCATCTCGCGCTCTCCGAGCCGCTGCCCGAGGACAACTGGACCGGGCCCGTCGGGTTCATCCACAACGTGCTGCACGACGACTACCTGAAGAACCATCCGGCGCCGGAAGACGTCGAGTACTACATGTGCGGGCCGGGGCCGATGAACAGGGCGGTGATCGCGATGCTGCTGTCGCAGGGTGTGGACCGCGAGAACATCATGCTCGACGACTTCGGCTGATCGAACGAGCCCCCGCATCCCGTACACGCGCAGCCCGGGTTGAGCGCAGCGAAACCCGGGACCGCCATCACAAGGAGCACGAGACATGATGTCGCAAACCGTTGAAGCCGTGGTCAAGGACAGGGGCAGCGACGAACTCATCTCGGTACCGGCGTCCGCGACGGTGGCCGAGGCCATCGACGTGATGGCCTCGCGCGACGTCGGCGCGGTGCTGGCGCTGACCGAGGACGGGCTGGTCGCCGGCCTGTTCTCGGAGCGCGACCTGCTGGTGCGCGTCATCAACGCCGGGCGCGACCCGAAGACCACGCCGATGTCGATGGTGATGACGCGCGACGTGCGCTTCGTGTCGCCGGGCACGACCATGGAGGCGGCGCTGGCGCTGATGCACGTGCACGGATTCCGCCACCTGCTCGTCATCGACGGCCCGCGGATCCACGGGCTGATCTCGATGCGCGATCTCGTCTACCAGATGATCCGTCACGGCGAGGGGCGGTTCGAGGCCGCGGTGCGCGGGGCGACGACCCACAAGGACTGACAGGAGCCCGACCATGGACACGCTCATCTCCCCGCGCCGCCGCACGCTGCTGCAGGCGCTCGGCGCCGCCGCGCTGGTCTCCGGCTGCGGCGACTGGCGCGGCAGCGCCGCCGCACCGGCCTACGAATTCCGCGGCCCGGCGATGGGCTCGACGTTCAGCGTCAAGGTCGCCGGTGCCCGTCTCTCGGCGGCGGCCGAGGCCGCGGTGCGCGACGCGGCACAGGGCGCACTCGAAGCCGTCGAGGTCGGCGATGTCGGCGTATCGCCCGGACTCCGAGCTGTCGCGGTTCAACGCGCACGCGTCGGCGTCGCCGTTCGCGCTGTCGGCCGGCACCTTCGGCGTGTTCGCGCTCGCGCGCGAGGTCAGCGCCGCCACCGGCGGCGCGTTCGACATCACCGTGGCGCCGGTGGTCGACGCCTGGGGCTTCGGCCCGGTGCGCGGGCAGCGCGTCGTCGATCCTGCCGAGATCGGCGCGCTCGAGCCGCGCGTCGGCTGGCAGATGCTCGCACTCGACGCCGGGGCGCGCACGGCGACCAAGCGCCGGCCCGATCTCGCCGCGGACCTGTCGGGAATCGCCAAGGGCTACGGCGTCGACCGGGCGGCGCTGGCGCTCGACGCGCTGGGAGTCACCGACTACATGGTCGAGGCCGGCGGCGAGGTCCGCACCCGCGGCCACAATGCCGAGCGCCGCCCGTGGCAGATCGCGGTCGAGCGCCCCGACGCCATGCCGCAGCAGCCGCACCTCATCGTGCCGCTGGCCGGGCAGTCGATGGCCACGTCCGGCGACTACCGCATCTGGTTCGAGCGCGCCGGCGAGCGCTATTGCCACGAGATCGATCCCGCGACCGGCGCACCGATCAGGAACGGTCTCGCGTCCGTCACCGTCGTCGCGGCCGATTGCGCCTACGCCGACGCGATGGCGACGGCGCTGATCGTGCTGGGCGCCGAGCGGGGCCGGGCGCTGGCCGAGGACCGCGGCATCGCCGCGTACTTCATCCAGCGCGACGCCGACGGGGGATTCCGGGAGCGGCAGACCAGCGCGTTCGCGGCCCTGGGCGGACGGCGCGTGGCGTGACCGGGCCGGCGATGAGCCTCGTCACCATCGGCCTGGTGTTCGCGATCGTGCTGGCGCTGGTCGGCGGCGCGGTCGCCGCGATGGCGTTCGGCCAGTCGCTGACCGGCCGCTGCATGCGCGGCTCCTGCGGCGGCCCCGGCGTGGTCGGCCCGGACGGCGAGCGCCTGTCCTGCCGCGACTGCCCGAACCGCACCAGGACGTAACCCGGATCCGTAGCCCGGCGTTGAGCGCAGCGAAACCCGGTTGGGCGCGTCCATGGCCCCGATTGCCCCGGGTTTCGCTGCGCTCGCCGGGCTACGCGCGCAGGCTACGATACCGGCTACGGCGCCCGCGGCTCGTGCATGGTCGGAGGTGCCGCCGCGCTCACCGCCGCGCGACGAAGCCGATCCGCTCGAGCTCGCCGACCGTGCCCTCGGCCAGCCGCTTGTGGCCCTCGGCGGTCGGATGCAGCGCGTCGAGCTTCAGCTTGCCGTCCGACAGCACGTCCGGCAGCGCGCTCTCGATCAGCGGCGTCCGGGTCCGGTCGGCGATCTCGCGGTAGAAGCCGGCCGCGGCGAACCCGGTCAGCGCGCCCAGCGCGCTGGGCTGCGGCACGCCCATCAGCACCGCCTTCGCGCCCGCCGCGCGCGTGGCGGCGATCATCGCCTCGAGATTGGCGACGATCTCCGCGCGCGGCACGCCGCGCAGCATGTCGTTGCCCCCGAGCTCGATGATCACCAGCGCCGGCGAATGCGCGGCGAGCAGCGCGGGCAGGCGCTCGCGCCCGCCCGCGCTCCGGTCCCCGTTGACGCCTGCGGCGATGACCTGCCAGCCGGTGCGCTGCGCGAGCTGCGCCGGCCAGGCCTCGCCCGCGTCGACGCCGTAGCCGGCGGTGATGCTGTCGCCGATGGCGACGACCACGCTGCGGTCGGGCAACGGCGCTTCGCGCGGTCCGCCGCAGCCCGCGGCCAGCACGACCAGCAGCACCGCGACGAAGGCTGCACCGACGCCGCCGGACGGCGCAACGAAGGGCAGGGCCGGCACCGGCGAGGAAGACGGACATCGGTCCATGATACGACGTCGCGGCTGGCATCAGTCGTCGATACGGCGTCGCGGCATCCGGCGCGGCGCGCGGCGCGGGCGAATCGCGGCATCGGACACCGGCTCCGGCGGCGGTATGATGGGCGCTTTGCGGAGCGTCGCGCGCATGTCCTCGCTGCAGAACCTGATCGAGAACAACCGGGCCTGGGCGGCGCGAATCGAGGCGGACGACCCGGGATTCTTCGCCCGGCTGACCGCGCAGCAGGCGCCGCGCTACCTGTGGATCGGCTGCTCGGACAGCAGGGTGCCGGCCAACGACATCGTCGGGCTCGCTTCCCGGCGAGCTGTTCGTCCACCGCAACGTCGCCAACGTCGTCGTCCACACCGACCTCAACTGCCTGTCGGTGCTCCAGTTCGCGGTCGACGTGCTGCGCGTGCAGCACGTGATCGTCTGCGGCCACTACGGCTGCGGCGGCGTGCGCGCCGCGCTGGTCCGCGCAACCGCTGGGACTGATCGAGAACTGGCTGCGGCACATCCAGGACGTGGCCGGCAAGCACCCCGCGCTGTTCGAGGGCCTCGCCTCGGAGGCGGCGCGCGTCGACCGCCTGTGCGAGCTCAACGTGATCGAGCAGGTGATGCACGTGTGCCGCACCACGGTGGTCCAGGACGCCTGGCACCGCGGGCAGGCGCTCGCCGTGCACGGCTGGATCTACGAGCTCGCCGACGGACTGGTGCGCGAGCTCGGCATCGCCGCCGACGGGCCGGTCGCGCTCGACAACCAGTACAAGCGCGCGCTCGCGGCGCTGGCGAAGCCGGGCGGGGTCGGCCGCTGACTGCGCGGCGCGGCCTGGCGCCACCTTCCTGCCGCGCGTCGCGCCGAGCGCGGCGCCCGGGCGGGTCAGGCGTCGACGATGTCGTCGCCAGTCCGATTCGGTCGACGCGGTTTCGCCGCCGGCGAAGACGGTCCGGCCGAGATAACGGAATTCCAGCTCGTGGCGCAGCTCGTCGGCCAGTTCGATCTCCTCGATCGTCGGCACCTCGGGCAGCGGGTCGATTCCGGGCCAATCGCCTGGCGGGGAAAGGTGAGTCATGGCGGACTCCTTCCGGAAATTCGCGGCGCCGCCCCCGATCCGGCGGACGGATGCCGGATCACGGGAGAGCACCGCAACGTGCTTCGACTGCGGATGGCAGGCTCCTTCGGGGCTGAGCGCCTGCGGCTTACCGCCGGCGTAATGTCACGCATCGCCCGCTGAATGCACAGGAGAGCTGTCCGTCGCCGCGTAACCCGACAGCAGCAATTTCCGTACCTGCACCCGCCGCAGGGATGCAGCTATCGGTCATTCGCGGACAGGCCCTTCCGGCGCAGGCCTCCTCGCGCGTCGTCTGCGCGTGCGACCGTCGTGCCCAAGGGCGCTTCGGCGTTGACCCGTCGCGGCCCTTCCGCTCACGCCGCGAACGACGCGACGAGCTCGGCCAGCCGGGCCT
Organism: uncultured beta proteobacterium; assembly: GCA_963768535.1. Classification (GTDB taxonomy): domain Bacteria; phylum Pseudomonadota; class Gammaproteobacteria; order Burkholderiales; family Casimicrobiaceae; genus CAIWHR01. Next base: position 114,368 of record CAVYID010000009.1, read on the forward strand.
TGGCGCCTTCCAGGATCGGCGTGCCGTCGCCGACCAGCAGCGCGTCGAAATCGAGATCGAGCAGCCGGCGCACGCTCTGCCGCAGCGCGGCGGGGTCGTCCATGACCTTTTCGCGCAGCAGCGCGCAGTGCCCGGGGGGATTGCCGATGACCGCATCGCCGACGACGAGCAGCCGGCGCTGCGGCCAGTGCAGCGCGACCTCGCCGGGCGACTTCCCCGCCGCCGCGACGACGGTGAACGGCCCGACCCGTGCGCCGACCGCGAGGTCCCCGTCGATGACGGCGCCCTGGCCGCGGGCGAAGGCGGCGTCGGCCGCGTGCATCAGCGTGCGCGCGCCGGTGCGCTCGCGCACCGCGTTGGCGGCGCGCGAATGGTTGCGGTTGGTGAGCACGATGGACGCCACGCCGGCGCGCGCGATCTCGTCGAGGCCGTCCTCGCCGGGCGGCACCGGATCGACGACCAGGTTGCCGCCCGGGTCGCGGACGAGGTAGCCGTTGAAGTCGTAGCCGTGCGGCTCCGAGAACCAGGTCCAGGTGAGGATGCCGGGAAGAATCTCGCGCATGACGGGGGCTCCTTTCGACGGGTGGCGAATCGCGTACATTATGCGCGTTGGCGGCAGGGGTCCTGCCGTCCGCCCGCCGGCCCGCCGAAAACGCGGCGTCGGCGCCGTGCGCCCGCTGCCCCGCATTCCGGATGACGATGATCGTCCTGTTCACCGATTTCGGCGCCGACGACATCTACGTGGCGCAGGTCAAGGCGGTGCTGCACGAGCAGGCGCCGGCGGGGACGGCCGTGCTCGACCTGCTGCACCGCGCGCACGGATTTCGACGTGCGCGCGGGCGCGCACCTGCTCGCCGCGCTGGCGGGCCGGTTCCCGCCGGGCAGCGTGTTCGTCGCGGTGATCGATCCGGGCGTGGGCAGCGAGCGCGACGGCGCGGTCGTCGAGGCCGACGGCCGATGGTTCGTGGGGCCGGACAACGGCCTGCTGTCGGTCGTCGCGGCGCGGGCCGCGCAGGTGCGCACGCGCCGCATCGTCTGGCGGCCGCCCGCGCTGTCGGCGTCGTTCCATGGCCGCGACGTCTTCGCGCCGATCGCGGCGCGGATCGCGGGCGGCGATCCTCGCCACCGACGCGACCGAGCCGACGGCACGGCTGCAGGTGCGGCTCGACGCCGACGACCTGGCGGAGGTCGTCTACGTCGACCACTACGGCAACGCGCTGACCGGGCTGCGTGCGGGTGCCGTGCCGCCGCACGCGACGCTGACGCTGCGCGGGCACGAGATCGCGCCGGCCCGCGTCTTCTCCGACGTGGCGGTCGGCGCGCCGTTCTGGTACGTGAACAGCATCGGGCTGGTCGAGGTCGCCGTCAACCGCGACAGCGCCGCTCAGCGGCTGGGCATCGGGATCGGCGAGCGCGTCGGCCGGCGCGGCACGGCCTGAGCGCTCGTGGCCGCGCGGCTGCCGGCGGATATCCACGTGGGACTGATCCGCAAGCAGCGCGGATAGCGCCGCAATCGCGCCGGAGCATGGCGATGCGGGTCGACCGCGCCGGATTGCCGCCGCCGCCTATTGCCCCAGCGACTCGCGTTCCATCAGCAGGTACGTCCCGTAGGCATTGATGCGGTTGGCCGCCTCGAAAGCCGGCAGCTCCGCGTAACGGGCCCAGTCGGTGCGCGCGTAGGCCTCGTCGAAGGGCACGAAATCGGCGACTGCCTTGCCCATCTCGGCGCGTCAGAATTCAAGGGAGTCGGCGATCGCCTTGATGCCGGCGTCGGCGCAGGCCGCGTCGGCGTCGCCGCCCGGTGCGCCGGACACGCCGATGCCGCCGACGGTGGAGCCGGCCGCCTCGATTCGCACGCCGCCGCCGACGGCGACCACGCGCGGAAGGCTGCGAATGCCGGAGGCTGGCTCGCCCGGTTGCGTGAGCTTCTGCAGGTCCGCGGTGCTGGTCCGGAAGGACACTGCCGTCCACGCCTTGTCGGTCGCGGTGTCGGGCGTATGCGCGCCGGCGAACCGGTCCCGGATCACGACCTGCACCACGCCGGAACGATCCACGATGGCGACCGCCACCTGGAAGCCGTCGGCGCGGCACCTGGCGAGCGCGGCCTGCGCGGCCTTCATCGCCGTTTCGGGGGTGAGCAAAGTCACGGTGTACGTGGCCGGATCCGCCGCGACGGCGGTGCCGGCGGCAAGAAGGAGGAGGACGGCGGTCTTGGCAAGTGCTCTGGGCATGGCAGGGGTTCCTCGGCGGATGAGGCCAGGTCGGGCAAGCCGGTCGCGGGACCTCGCGCGAGCCTTGCCCCGGAAGTCAGGCGCGAATCGCCGCACCTTCCACAGAGGACGCCCCGTCGGCTCCTTTTATTCCCCCCGGCCGCACCGTCGCCGGCGACCTCATCCAGCGGCATTCCGAGTCCGGGATGTCAGGCTGGAAGGGGATGATCATGCGACTCGACGGCCTGGTCGGCGAGCACGGGAGCACACCACGCGAGTGGCGAGCCAGCTTTCTGCGGCGAGGCCCGGCGCGTGCCGCACGAAAAAAAGTGCTCGGATGGAACGCCGAGCGGTTGCTGATCGCACACGGAGATTGCGTGCAGTCGGGGGCGGCCGGGATGATCGCCGCGGCGCTGAGTTGGATCTAGCGTGCCGGGTCGACGACCTCGGGCGCCTTGGCGCTTGCTCAGCCGTTCCCGAGGCAAGCGCGGCCGGCCGGGCGCGAGCCCGAACAGCGGGGCGGATCGCCCGCCCCGCGTCGTTCAACCAGCGCGGCGGCCGTAGCGCGGTCCGCCCTGCCCACCGGGGCAGCCGCCCTGGTCCGCGATCGCCTTCTGCTCCGGCGTCAGCGCGTCGTAGAGCGCGGTGAAGGCGCTGGCCACGTCCGACATGCCCTTGGCCCGCTGTTCCATCACCGCCGCATGTGCGGTCGCGCGCTCGGCTGCGGTTCCCGTGGCGTTCCACATCTGCGCGTGGATCGCCTGCATGCCCGCCGCCTGCGCCTTCACCTGCGTCGCGTAGGCGTCCCATGCCGGATCCTGCTCCGAGGTGATGTTCAGCTGCGCCTTCATGGCGTCAAGCCGTGCGTCGGCCCACTCGGCCGGGTTGCCGCCTGCGCCCGGGCCCCGTCCCCCCATGTGGTAGCCGCCCGGCCCCATGCCGGCACCGGGACCGCCGCCGTATCCCATGCCGCCGGCGCCGGGCCCCCAGCCGCCCATGTGGCCGTAACCCTGACCCATCCCGGCTCCGGGGCGCCGTATCCCATGCCGCCCCCGGGCTGGGCCCAGGTGGCGGCGGCAACGGCGAGTGACACGCCGGCGACGACGCCGGCGACGAGTGCGTGAGTGCGTTTCATGGTGTGGCTCCTGGCAGTGTTGATCGAGTCCGTGCGCGGGGATCGCCGATGATTCGCTGGCATTCCTCACGCCACGGTTATCATTTGAGCACCGCCGTGTAAGCGCAGCATGTCAGGGCGGGGCCATTTGGTAGCGCACTGCAACCGGACCCCGGATCGACACACTGCGTTACTTTTTTCCTCCCGCGCCGGCCCGAAACCATCCGAGAATCCGGTCATGGACGCGCCCGACCACATCCTGATCGTCGACGACGACGCCGAGATCCGCAGCCTGCTCGGCCAGTACCTGGTGAAGAACGGCCTGCGCGCGACGGCGGTCGCCGACGGCCGGGCGATGTGGCAGGCGCTCGACGCGGGACGCATCGACCTCGTCGTGCTCGACCTGATGCTGCCGGGCGACGACGGCCTGACGCTGTGCCGGAACCTGCGCGCGAAATCCGACGTGCCGGTCATCATGCTCACCGCGCGCGGCGAGGAGACCGATCGCATCGTCGGGCTGGAGATGGGCGCGGACGACTACCTCGCCAAGCCGTTCAGCGCGCGCGAGCTGCTGGCGCGCATCAAGGCGATCCTGCGCCGCGCGCGCAGCCTGCCGGACAACCTGCAGCCGGACAGCGCGCGGCGGCTGCGCTTCGGCGAGTGGGTCCTGGACACCGCGCAGCGGCAGCTCGTTTCCGCGGCCGGCGTCGTCACCGCGCTGAGCGGCGCCGAGTACCGCCTGCTGCGGATCTTTCTGGGGCATCCCAACCGGGTGCTCAATCGCGACCAGCTCGTCGACCTGACGCAGGGCAAGGAGGCGGACCCGCTCGACCGCAGCATCGACGTGCAGGTGAGCCGCCTGCGGCACCGCCTCGGCGACGATCCGCGCGACCCGCGGCTCATCAAGACGGTGCGCGGCGAAGGCTACGTGCTCGCGGTCGACGTCGCCGGCGGAGCGCTGATGCGCCTCCTGCCGCGCTCGCTGTTCGGCCGGCTGCTGCTGGTGCTCTCGGCCGGGCTGATCGTCGCCCAGCTGCTCTCCGCGACCATCAATCTCGCCGAGCGCGATCGCGTGCTGGTGCGGGCGAGCGGCATGCAGCCCGCACAGCGGATCGCCGACATCGTCGCGCTGCTGGATTCGCTCAATTCCGCCGAGCGCGACAGGATCGTCGGCATCCTGAGCGCGCCGCCGATGATCGTCACGCTCGACCGCGCGCCCGAAGGCGAAGGCTCCGCGACGACCGGCGGCATGCATGCCGACGATGTTCGCGACCGTGCTGCGCGCCGCGCTCGGCGACGACCGGCCGGTGCGCGTTGCCGTCCGCGATGCGCCGCCCGAATGGGTGCCCGGCGCGCGGGCGCGGGCGCGGTCCTGGCCGCGGGCCGGCCCGGGCGGGGGGCAGGGGTGGGGCGCGCGGGTCCGGCCAGGGGCACATGGGCGCGATGATGGAAGGACCCGGCATCCACCGCTTTCCGCTCGATGGGATGGCGTTCCTGGTCCAGGTCCGCCTGCGCGACGGGACCTGGGCGAGCTTCGCGACGCCGGTCGACGCCGGCATCGGCGAGCCTGCCTTGGCGCGTGCTGCTTACGCTCGCGGTACTGCTCGCCACGGTGCTGCTGCTGTCCTTCGTCGCGGTGCGCTGGGTCACGCGGCCGCTGAACCTGCTCGCGTCCGCGGCCGACGAGCTCGGGCGCGACATCAACCGGGCGCCGCTGCCCGAGGACGGTCCGGCCGAGGTCGGCCGCGCCGCGCACGCGTTCAACACCATGCAGCGGCGGCTCGTGCGCTTCATCGACGAGCGCACGCGACTGCTCACCGCGATGTCGCACGACCTCAAGACCCCGCTGACGCGGATGCGGCTGCGCGCCGAGATGCTGGAGGACGGCGCCCTGCGCGAGAAGTTCGAAGCGGACCTGCTGGAAATGGAAGCGATGGTGGGCGAGACGCTGGAATTCATGCGCGGGCTCTCCGGCCGCGAGCCGGCGCAGCCGGTCGACGTCATGGCGCTGCTCGAGAGCCTGCAGGCCGACAACGAGGCGATGGGGCGCGCGGTCGCGCTGGAAGGGCGCGTCACCCGGCCGTGGCGCGGGGCGCCGCAGCGCCTGCGCCGCTGCCTCGCCAACCTGGTCGACAACGCCGTCCTCTACGGCCAGCGGGCGGAGATCGCCGTCGACGAGGGCGACGACCGGCTGACGATTCGCGTGCGCGACCACGGGCCGGGCATGCCGGAGGCCGAGCTGGAGAAGGTGTTCGAGCCGTTCTACCGGCTCGAAGGCTCGCGCAGCCGCGCCACCGGCGGCACGGGGCTCGGCCTGTCCATTGCGCGCAGCATCGCGCAGGCGCACGGCGGCGACGTCCGGCTGCGCAACCACGAGCAGGGCGGCCTGGAAGCGATCCTGACGCTGCCGTGGGAGCAGGACGGCCGTGAGCCCGGCCTGACGCCCGGCGCGGGCTTCGGCGGCGCTGCCGAGTGTGGCATCCTGTCGGGCGGACGATGAACCGGCCGATCGTCGTCGCCTCCCGTCCAACCAGACGTGCAGCAGGATCCCGGGTGAATCGATATCGTCGCTGGTACGCCTACCGGCTGGGCGTGGCGCTGGTCCGCCCTCGTTGCCTGCCGCTGGACCGCTGCGTCGCTGCGCCCTCGGCGTCGCGCTGCCCGGATCGCCGAGGCGCCGCTGGTCGCCGCCGCGTCGGACCTGCGCTTCGCGCTCGACGCGCTCGCCGCGCAGTTTGCGCGGGACGCGGGCGGCGCGGTGCGCATCGTCTACGGCTCGTCCGGGAATTTCCGGCGCCAGATCGCGGCGGGCGCGCCGTTCGAGATGTTCATGTCGGCCGACGAGGCCTACGTCCTCGCGCTGGCGAAGGAAGGGCGCACGATCGACGACGGCGTGCTCTACGCCATCGGGCGGATCGCGCTGGTGGTGCCCGCGGGCTCGGCACTGAAGCTCGACGCGCGCCTGCGGGACGTCGCGCCGGCGGTGGCGGACGGGCGCCTGCGCAAGTTCGCGATCGCCAATCCCGAGCACGCGCCCTACGGCGTCGCGGCGCGGGAGGCGCTGACCGCGGCCGGCGCGTGGGAGGCGGTGCGAGCGCATCTGGTGCTCGGCGAGAACGTCGCGCAGGCGGCGCAGTTCGCGCTGTCCGGCTCGGCGCAGGGGGGCATCGTCGCGCTGTCGCTCGCGCTGGCGCCGGACGCGCTCGGCGGCGCGCGCTACGTGCCCATTCCCGCGAGCATGCACCGGCCGCTCGCGCAGCGCATGGTGCTCACCCGGCGCGCGGGCGCGACGGCGCGTGCGTTCTTCGACTATCTCCAGCAGCCGGCGGCGCGCGCGGTGCTCGAGCGCTACGGCTTCGCGCTGCCGGGCGGGTGAGCGCGATGGACGGCACTGCACTGCTGCTCTCGCTCGAGCTCGCGCTGCTGACGGTCGCGATCCTGGTGCCGGCCGGCATCTGTCGCCGGTCGCTGGCTCGCGACGCGCGATTTCGCCGGCAAGGCCGCTGGTCGAGGCGCTGTTCGCGCTGCCGCTGGTGCTGCCGCCGACGGTGCTCGGCTACTACCTGCTGGTGGCGATGGGCGGCGCGTCGCCGGTGGGCCGCTGGTACGAGGCGATGACCGGGCATCCGCTGGTGTTCACCTTCGACGGCCTGCTGGTCGCGTCGGTCGTGTTCAACCTGCCGTTCGCGATCCAGCCGCTGCAGCGCGCGTTCGAGGCGATTCCCCGAGGACCTGCGCCACGCCGCCGCGTGCTGCGGGCTGACCGGCTGGCAGAGCCTGTGGCGGATCGAGCTGCCGCTGGCGTGGACGGGCCTGCTCTCCGCGGCGGTGCTGACCTTCGCCCACACGCTGGGCGAGTTCGGCGTCGTGCTGATGGTCGGCGGCAGCATTCCCGGCGAGACCAAGACCGCCGCGATCGCGATCTACGACCGTGTGCAGGGCTTCGACATGGCGGGCGCGGGACTGATGTCGGCACTGCTGCTGGCGCTGTCGATCGCGGCGATCACGCTCACCTACTGGACGTCGTCGCGCCAGCGCCGCAGGCATGCCGCCGACTGAGGGACTGCGGGTCGAGCTGCGGCAGGCGCGGCCGATCCCGCTCGCGGTCACGCTCGAATGCGCCCCCGGCGAGCTGCTGGCGCTGGTCGGCCCGTCGGGGAGCGGCAAGTCGACGATCCTGCGCACCATCGCCGGCATCTACACGCCGCAGCACGGGCGCATCGACGCGGGCGGCGAGACCTGGCTCGACACCGCCGCCGGCCTGCGGCGCCCGGCGCGCGAGCGCTCGACCGGCTTCGTCTTCCAGCACTACGCGCTGTTTCCGCACCTGTCCGCGCTCGACAACGTGATCCAGGCGATGGGCCACGTGCCGCCGGAGGAGCGGCGCGCGCGCGCGCTGCGGCTCATCGAGCGGACCAATCTCGCGGGGCTCGAGGCGCGCCGCCCGGCGCGGCTGTCGGGGGGGCAGCAGCAGCGCGTCGCGGTCGCGCGCGCGCTCGCCCGCGATCCGAAGGTGCTGCTGCTCGACGAGCCGTTCTCGGCGGTCGACCAGGTCACGCGCGAGAAGCTCTACGAGGAGCTGGCCACGCTGCGCCGCGACCTGCACCTGCCGATCGTGCTGGTCACCCATGCGCTGGCCGAGGCGTCGATGCTCGCCGACCGGATGTCCATCCTGCACCACGGGTCGACGCTGCAGGCCGACACGCCGCTGGCGGTGACGACCCGCCCGGCGAGCCCGCTGGTCGCGCGGCTGGTGGGCCTCAAGAACATCTTCGAGGCCGAGGTCGTCGAGCACGACGCGTCGCGCCGCTGACGCACGTCCGCTGGTCCGGCGCGCTGCTCGAGGCGCGCCACGCGCCGCAATTCGACGCCGGCGCCCGCGTGGCGTGGAGCATTCCCGCCTCGCACATCATCCTGCACCGCCGCGACCGGCCCTCGCGCGGCGAGCGCGAGAACCCGGTCGCCGGCGAGATCGTGCGCTGCATCCCGATGGGCGAGATGACCGCGGTGGCGCTGCGCGTCGTGCACGGCGAGCGCACCGACATCTTCTTCTCGGTGCCGACGCACGTGGCCGAGCGCAACGGCCTGGCGCTGGGCGTGCGGGCGCAGGTGTCGCTGCTGGCCGAGGGCATCCATCTGATGCCGGCCGCCGCGCTATGATGCGGCAGCATCGCAACGGCGGCGGACGAAAGGCGGCACGCGGATGAAGGTCATCGGCATCATCGGCGCCTCGGCGCTGGGCAAGGACCCGTTCGTCGAGACGCTGATCGCGTCGTTCCGGCTCGACGGCTTCTCGGTGTCGACGATCAAGCGCGCGCCCGACGGCTTCGACCTCGACCGGCCCGGGAAGACGTCGTGGGCACGGCGCGAGGCCGGCTGCCACGAGGTCATGCTCGTCGGCGACCGGCGCCTGGTGCTGATGCAGGAGTTCCGCGCCGCGCCGATGCCGACGCTGGGCGCGCTGATCGCGCGGCTCGATCCCGTCGACCTCGTCGTCGTCGAAGGCTTCCAGGACGCCGCCGTGCCCACGCTCGAGATCTGCGTGGCCGCGAGCGGCCGCGCGCCGCGGTGGCCGGGCAACCGGCACGTCGTCGCGCTGGTCACCGACGAGCCGATCACCGCGCCGCTGCCGTGCTTCGCCGTCACCGACGTTCCGGGCCTCACCGACTTCGTCGTCGGCCACCTGGCGCTGTCGCGGCGGCCGTGACGCCGCTCTCCCCGGCCGCCGGAGCACGCGCCGCCGATCCCTGGCGGCTGGTGCCCGCGCTGGGCGTCGCGCAGATCGTCTCCTGGGGCGCGCTCTACTACGCGATCGCGGTGCTCGGCGCGGCGATAGGCGCCGACCTCGGGCTGTCGCCGGCGAACGTCTTCGGCGCCTACTCGGTCGGCCTGCTGCTCTCCGGCCTGATCTCGCCGATGGCCGGACGCGCCATCGACCGGTACGGCGGGCGGATCGTGCTGACCGTGGGTTCCGCGGTGGCGGCGCTGGCGCTGTTCTGGCTCTCGCGCGCGGCGTCGGCGCTCGAGTATTACCTCGCGTGGGCCGTCGGCGGAATCGCGATGGGCCTGACGCTGTACGATCCCGCGTTCGCGGCGCTGGCGCAGCATTTCGGGACGTCCTATCGCCGGGCGCTGACCGCGCTGACGCTGTTCGGCGGCTTCGCCAGCACCGTGTTCTGGCCGCTGGCGCAACTGGGTCTCGGTGCACCTCGGCTGGCGCGGGACGCTGGCGGCGTTCGCGGCGCTCGAGCTCTGCGCTCTGCCTGCCGCTGCACTGGTGGCTGATTCCCGCCACCGGCGGCCGGCGGGCCCGCCGATTCGACCGACGCGCCCGGCGCCGCGCCGCGGGCGCGCTCGACCGCGATGTCGCCGCCGTTCGTCGCGCTGGCGGCGTCGTTCGCGCTGAACGCATTCGTGTTCTCGGCGATCGCCGCGCACCTGATCGGGATGCTGCGCGGCGGGGGCATCGGCGCCGACGACGCCGTGTGGATCGCCGCGCTGATCGGCCCGATGCAGGTCGTCGGCCGGATCGTCGAGATCGGCTTCGGTCCCCGCGTGCGCCCGGCCACCGTCGCCGTCGTCGCGGCGGGCCTGCTGATCGTGGCGATGGTGGTGCTGCTCGCGGGCGCGCGCATCGCGGCCGGCGCCGCGCTGGTCTTCGCGGTGTTCTACGGGCTGTCCAACGGCGTGATGACCATCGTGCGCGGCACGCTGCCGGCGGAGGTGTTCGGGCGCTCCGGCTACGGCAGCCTGCTCGGCCGGCTGGCGGCGCCGTCGCTGATCGCGCGTGCGGCGGCGCCGGTCGCGCTGGCCTCTCTCGCCGCGCCGCAGGCCTCGCCGCGCGGATCGCTGGCCGTGCTGCTGCTGCTGGCCGTGCTGTCGGCGGCGCTGCTCGTCGCCGCGCTTCGCCTCGCGCGCCGCGGACCGCGCTGACGGCCGCGGCGGGGCGCCGGTCGCGCCCGCCTTCGCGGGCCGCGCGGCCGCCGCCGCGGACCCGGGCCGGCGTGCCCGTCTCCCCGAACCCCGAGGCGGCATGCTAAGGTCCCACGTCCGGGTCGACGCGGCAGCGGTCCCGCCCCCGGATCGACGACGGGCGGAGGGCGATATGCGAACTGGTTCAGACCGGCGCTGGCATGACATCGGGTTCCTCCTCCGCATCGCGCTCGCCGCGGCGCTTGCCGCGGCGCTCGGCGTGCAGGCGGCGCCGGTGGCGGCGAGGCCGCCCGGTCACCCGCACGCGAAGCCGCCGAACATCCTGTTTTTCATCCTTGACGACGTCGGCATCGACCAGATGCGGCTGTTCGGCTACGGCGGCGCCACGCCGCCGCGGATGCCGAACATCGGCGCAATCGCCGACGCGGGCGTCGGCTTCCGCAACTTCTGGGCGATGCCCGAGTGCTCGCCGAGCCGCGCGCTGGTGTTCGAGGGACGCTACCCGCTGCGCACCAACGTGCTGGATGCGATCCTCTCGGTCGACCTCGCCAATTCGCAGGTGTCGCCCTACGAGACGACCACGCCCAGGATTCTCCGCCGGCGCGGCTACCAGAGCGGATTGTTCGGCAAGTTCCATCTGACCGGATCGAACGTCGACGCGACGGCGGCGGCCAACAATCCGCTGGGCTACACCGCCGTGCACCAGCTCGGCTGGGATTACTTCGCCGGCTGGCAGGACGGGGCGCCGCACCCGATCGACACGACCGCCGGCGGCGTCGCCGCGGCCGGCGTCAGCTACGCCTGCGGCTTCGTCCCCAATGCCGCCGACTCGGCCGACGGGGCCGACGCCGGCGCCTGCTATTTCGTCGACGGCGGCTGCGAGGCGATCACCACTGCGCAGTCGCCGACGCCGGGCCGCGCCTGTCTCAACCGGGGCGGCATCTTCGACCCGAAGCAGGCATGCCGGAGCCCGGCGCCCGCGACGGTGGACTTCACGCTCCAGAACGGCTACTACGCGGGCGAGCTGGTCATCAACCGGCCCGACGGATCGTACACGGTGCTTCCGCCGCAGGATCCCTCGGGGGCAGCGCGCGGCTACCGTTCGATCATCGAAAGCAATGCCGCGATCGCATGGATCAAGACCCGGCCGGCGGGAAAGCCGTGGATGGCGACCGTCGCCTATTCGTCGGCGCACACGCCCTACCAGCAGCCGCCGACGTCGCTGCTTCCGGCGGCGTCGGTGCCCACCGGCGGCTTCGACTGCCTCGCCAGCGAGGCCGACCAGCGCGTGCTCAGCAACCAGATGATCGAGTCGATGGACGCCGAGATCGGGCGCGTGCTCGTGGAAACCGGGATCGCCACGCGCCGCCCGGACGGCCGGCTGCGCTACGATCCCGCGCATTCGGACACCATGATCGTCATCCTCGGCGACAACGGCACCTACGCCCCCGGAGTGAAGGCGCCGTTCGATCCGACGCGGGCCAAGGGCACGATCTACCAGACCGGCGTGTGGGCGCCGCTGTTCGTCGCCGGGCCGCTGGTGAAGGCGCCCGGGCGGCAGGTTCGGGCGATGGTCAACATCGCCGATGTATTCCAGCTCTTCGGCGAGATCGCGGGCGTCGATGTCGAAAAGGTGGTCCCGAAGTCGCGTCCGCTCGACTCGGTCTCGATGCTCCCCTATCTCGCGAACCCCCGTCAGAAGAGCCTTCGCCAGACGAATTTCACGCAGACCGCCACCAACCTCAAGCCCGCCGGCTACGCGGTGCCGCCCTGTGTGCTTGCCGGAGTCAACACCTGCGTGCAGCTCTTTCCATCGCAGGAACTGTGCGCGTCCGAGGGCGGTGTCTGGTGGGGCGAGCCGGACGGGTCGAGCCCGCCGCTGCCGCTGGGCGCCGGCGCGCCGCAGACGTCCTGCTGCGGCGTCAACCAGTACCAGCTGGCGAACGGGCAGGATGCGTACGCCGTGCTGCCGGACTGGCAGATGGCGATCCGCGACGACCACTACAAGCTCGTCCGCCTGGCGACGACCGACTGGGACCCGGCAACGGGCCAGTGCGCGACGACGCCCGCAACCGAGTTCTACCGGGTCGACGAGCGGGTGCCGCCGAAGCTCGACGACGAGCATGCCGATCTGCTCGCGTCCGGGAAGAAGCTCGACCACAGGGAGCGCAAGGCGCTGGCAAGCCTCGCCCGGGCGCTCCACCGGCTGCTGGATTCCGAGGTCCCGTGCCGGGGCGACGGCAATCTCGACGGCGTCGTCGACGTGAAGGATATCGAGCAACACAACTACTGGGCCAACCTGACCGGCATGCAGTCGAGCTGGTACGACTTCAACCTCGACGGATTGACCGACCAGTACGACGTTCCGTACATCACGGCGGGCAGATTCCCGCGCAGGTGCCCGAGCCCCATACACTGGTAGCCGTCGTCGCCGGAGCGCATGAAGAACCTCGTCATCCTGCACCTGGAAAGCATCTCCCGGCAGCGGTTCGCGGAGTTCCAGTGCGACGTTTCCCAACCTTCGCAGGCTGCTGCGCGACGCGCTGGTGTTCGACAACTTCTTCGCGTCGGCGACGTCGACGCTGATGGTCGTCGCGTACCTGTTGCACGGCAATGACTTCGAATTCGACACCGAAACCGAATTCGAGGGCATGCGCCCGCGGCGGAACAACCGCAACCTGTTCTCGGTGCTGGCGGGCCATGGTTACGAGGCGAACCTGATCTGTCTCAACGGCTTCGAGGCGCGGCACCCGATCACGCTGCCGGCCTGGCCCGACGACCTGCCGCCGGTGTGGGGGACCGACGACTTCCCGACGCTGTTCGCGCGCTTCGACGCACTGACCGACACGCCGCCGTTCGCGATCTACGTCTGGAATCTGATCACCCACATCGAGCACAGCCTGGCGCTGGCCCCGTACGCGAACGGGCTCACGGACCAGATTCGGCGCGCGTGCGCCGTCGCGGACGACGCGGTCGGCGAGATGCTGGCGACACTGGAGCGCAAGGGCCTGCTCGCCAACACCACGTTCGTCGTCTACGGCGACCACGGCGACGACTGCTGGACCCACGGGTTCAAGGGCGGGATGTTGCACGCGACCGAGCCCTACACCGCGATCACCCGCACGCCGCTGGCAATTTGCGATCCGGGGCTCGCCGCGGGCGCCAGCGAGAACCTCGCGTCGACCATCGACCTCGCACCGACCTGCCTCGCGCTGCTCGGCATCGACGAGCCGATGACGTTCGCGCACTCGGGGATCGACCTGCTCGCCGACGCGCGCGCGCAGGTCTTCGCGCAGAACCTGACCGCCAATCAGGCGGCCATCGCCGCCTTCGGCATCGCACAGGCGTTTGCGGTCGCCGACCGCACCTGGTGCCTGCTCGCCAGCGCGCGTGGACTCGAGCTCTACGCGTACCGCCTCGACCCCGGGAACCACTGCAACCTGCTGCATTTCTTCGACCTCGCGCCGGGCGGGCGGCTCGCGCTGCGGCCGCAGCCGGCCGCGACCGGGCACTATCGGGGCGCGCTGGCCGACAACCCGCGCGCGGTCGCCAGCCTGACCGAAAGCTTCGCCGGGCTGCGCACCGCGCTGGCCGCGCGCGTCGCCGCCAAGCGCGGCTACATCGTCGGGTGCGGCGTCGATCCGGTGCACGCGCTCGACCCGCGCTGCCTGGACATCATCGACGACGACGCCCGCGCCGCGTTCTTCCGCCGCGCCACCGTGGCGGCGGCGCACGCGCCGCCACCGTCGTTCGAGTTCCGGTACAAGCTCGGGTGAAGGGTGGCCGCCTGCTGCGCACGCGGCGCCGTTCCGGTTCGATGAACACGGCCGCCGGCAGCGCCACGGGCCGATGCGCTACCTGATCCTCGCCGCCGGCATGGGCCGGCGCCTGGACGGGGCGCAGGCGGGCATCCCCAAGTGCCTGATCGAAATCGGCGGCGAGCCGCTGCTCGGACGGCTGCTGCGCCAGATCCGCCGCCACGACCCGGCGGCGGAGGTCGTGGTCGTGCTGGGCTACCGCGCCGAGACCATCGCACCCGTCGCCGCGGGGTGCCGGATCATCGTCAACCCGTTCTTCGACATCACCGGGATCAATGCGTCGCTGTGGTTCGCGCGCGATGCTTTCGATCGGCCCGTGACGGTGATCCACGGCGACGTGGTGCTGGCCGACGCGCTGGCGGCGGACCTGTTCGCGGCCGCGGACGAGTCGCTGATCGCCTACGACAGCCGCGTGCTCGATCCGAAGGAGATCAACGTCGCCGTGGCCGCCGGCCGCGTCACCCGGTTCGGCGTCAACTACTCCGGCTACAGCGGCGCCTACGCCGGCATCTTCAGGCTGTCGGCGGTCGCGGCGCGGCTGTTCGCCGCCACGCTGGACGCCCGCCTGCGGCGTGGCTACAACGAGCCGCGCACCTATTATTTCTTCGCGATGCGCCGGCTGCTGGCCGAGCCCGGCGTCGCGGTCGCCGGATTCGACCTCGCCGCGTATCGCTGGCAGGAAATCGACACCCGCGAGGACATCGTGGCGGCGCAGGCGCGCTTTCCCGACCGTGGGGAAGCCCATGGCGGATGAGGAGCGCGTGCGCGAGGCGCTGCGCTCGCACGGCGCGAACCGCGATTTCGCGATCGTCGACGCCGGCGGGCCGGGAATCGCCCCCGCGGCGTACGCGGCGGCGATCCGGTCGCTGCTGGACGGCAATCTCGTCGAGGTCGGCCGTGACCGCAACTCGGTGTGCTATCGCACGGGTCTTGCCGACGGCGGCGCTTCGGTGGCCGCGGTCGTCAAAGTGCCGCGCCCGGGACCGCAGCGCACCAATCCCGACGCGTCGTTCGCGGGTGAAGCGGCAGTTCTCGCGCGGCTCGTGGGCGCGGGGATCGACGGCGTCCCGCGCCTGCTGGCGCGGGTCCATGCGGCGGGCCGGCATTACCTGTTCACGACCGAGCTTCCGGGCAGCCATCCGGACCCGCGCCGGCACCCGCTCGACGGCGCCCAGCTCGCGGCGATACTCGACCGTCTGGGCGCACTGGACCGGCGGGGGCTGATGCATTACGACCTCAAGGCGGGCAACGTCCTGGTCGGACCGGGTGGGGCGGCGCTCATCGACTTCGAGTTCGCGCAGTTCGGCGACCAGACGCACGCCTATGCGCCGGCGAGGCAGGCGTGGTCCGAGGATTTCAACGTTTCGGGCAATCCGCATTTCCCGGCGCGGTCGAACGTCGCGAACTTCGAATTCAGGACCCTGCACCGGTACCTGGCCGAGCTTGCCGCCACGCATTCGCCCGCCGCCGCGGAGGCGCTGTGGCGCGAATATCTGCGTGTGCGGTCCCGCTACCACGAGCGCATGGCTCGATACCTCGGCGCGCTCGCGGTGGAGTCCGGCGGGCGGATCGCGGCTGCCGGGGGTCTCTCGGCGGCGGAAACCGCGCGGCGGCTCGACGCTGCAACGAGGCACGAGCGGATGCTGGCGGCGCTGCTCGCGGAGCCCGCCGAGGTTCTGGCCCGCGTGGAACGAAACGTGATGGCGTATCGGCGGCACGTGTTCGAACGCCGTGACGCCGACGCGCAGGCGGCGCGGCGCGAAGTGCTGGCGGCGCTCGCTGACGCCGCCGCGGCGGACGCGCTGCCGCAGCCCTACGCGCGGTCGGCGCGGCGCATCGTCGGGCTGGTCGCGCGCAGCGTGCATCCTCCGGCGTAAGCGCGGATAGAATGGCGACCTGGCATCCCGTGTGATGCGTCTCCGGAGACAGGGACTACCGATGACAACTCTCGCCTGTGCGGAAATCCTCGCCGGCCGCGCGCCGGCCGGGCAGCCGGTCACCGTCAAGGGCTGGGTGCGCACGCGCCGCGATTCCAAGGCCGGCATCTCGTTCGTCCACGTCTCCGACGGCTCGTCGTTCCATCCGGTGCAGGTGGTGGCGCCGAACACGCTGCCCAACTACGCGAGCGAGGTCGTGCACCTGACCGCCGGCTGCGCGGTCGAGGCCACCGGCACGATCGTGCCGTCGCCGGCGAAGGGGCAGCCCTTCGAGATGCAGGCGAACGCGGTGCGCGTCGTCGGCTGGGTCGAGGACCCCGACTCGTATCCGATCCAGCCGAAGCCGCACACGCTGGAGTTCCTGCGCGAGGTCGCGCACCTGCGCCCGCGCACCAACGTCATCGGCGCGGTGACGCGCGTGCGCCACACCATCGCGCAGGCGATCCACCGCTTCTTCGACGAGCACGGCTTCTTCTGGGTGAACACGCCGATCATCACCTCGTCCGACGCCGAAGGGGCGGGCGAGCTCTTCCGCGTCTCGACGCTGGATCTGGCCAACCTGCCGCGCGATCGCCGCCGGGAAGCCCGACTTCGCGCAGGACTTCTTCGGCCGCGAGACGTTCCTCACCGTCTCGGGGCAGTTGAACGTCGAGAGCTACTGCCTCGCGCTGTCGAAGGTCTACACCTTCGGCCCGACGTTCCGCGCGGAGAACTCCAACACCAGCCGGCATCTCGCCGAGTTCTGGATGATCGAGCCGGAGATCGCGTTCGCCGACCTGTCGGACAACGCGACGCTGGCCGAGGCGCTGCTCAAGCACGTCTTCCGCACGGTGCTCGCCGAGCGCGCCGACGACATGGCGTTCTTCGAGGAGCGCATCGAGAAGGGCGTGATCGCCAAGCTGCAGGGGATCGTCGATTCGGAGTTCGTGCGGATGGACTACACCGAGGCGATCCGCGTGCTGGAGAGCGCGAAGCAGAAGTTCGAGTTTCCGGTCAAGTGGGGGGTCGACCTGCAGTCGGAGCACGAGCGCTACATCTGCGAGAAGCACGCCGCCGGCCCGGTGGTGCTGATGAACTACCCGAAGGAGATCAAGGCGTTCTACATGCGCGTCAACGACGACGGCCGGACCGTCGCGGCGATGGACGTGCTGGCGCCGGGGATCGGCGAGATCGTCGGCGGCAGCCAGCGCGAGGAGCGCCTCGACGTGCTCGACGCGCGGATGGCCGCCGCCGGGCATGGACAGGGAGCACTACGGCTGGTACCGCGACCTGCGCCGCTACGGCACGGTGCCGCACGCCGGCTTCGGCCTCGGCTTCGAGCGCACCGTGGCCTACGCGACGGGCCTCGCCAACGTGCGCGACGTGATTCCGTTTCCGCGCACCCCGCGGCAACGCGCGGTATTGAGGCGCGCGCACCACGCGATCACGCAGGCGCTGCCGGGGCGGCAACGCCGGTGTCACGGCGCCGGGGACAGCTCCGGTGCGGCAACGGCCGGCGCCAGTGCGGTTGCCACCGCCTCGTCGACGCGCCCGATCCACACGAACTCGATCTGCGCGCGCGCGTCGGCGGGAATCTCCTCGAGGTCGCGGCGGTTGCGCTCGGGCAGCATCACGGTCCTGATCCCGGCCCGCAGCGCGGCCAGCACCTTCTCCTTGACCCCGCCGATCGGCAGCACCAGCCCGCGCAGGCTGATCTCGCCCGTCATCGCCACGTCGCTCCTCACGGGTCGCCCGGTCAGCAGCGAGGCGAGCGCGACGAACATCGCGACACCGGCGCTGGGACCGTCCTTCGGCGTCGCGCCGGCCGGGACGTGGATGTGGATGTCGGATTTCTCCAGCACGCCCGGCTCGATCCCCAGCGCTTCGGAGCGGCCCTTGATCAGCGACAGCGCGGCCTGCGCGCTCTCCTTCATCACCTCGCCCAGCTGGCCGGTGAGGATCAGCTTGCCGGCGCCGGGCATTCTCGCCGCTTCGACGAACAGGATGTCGCCGCCCACCGGCGTCCACGCGAGGCCGGTCGCGACCCCCGGGACGCCGGTCGCCATCGCGATCTCGGCCTCGAACCTGCGGGGCCCGAGGATCGCCGCGAGATCGTCGGCCCCGATCGCGACCTGCTGCGCGCCGCCCTCGGCGACGCGCACCGCGACGCTGCGGTACACGTTGCCGATCTCGCGCTCGAGATTGCGCACGCCCGCCTCGCGGGTGTAGTCGTCGATGATTGCCCGCAGCGCGTCGTCGCCGATCGCGCACTGCTCCGCGGACAATCCGGTGGCCTCGAGCTGGCGCGGCACGAGATAGCGGCGGGCGATCTCCAGCTTCTCCTGCGCCGTGTAGCCCGGCAGCTGGATGACCTCCATGCGGTCGCGCAGCGGCCCGGGAATGGTGTCGAGCACGTTCGCCGTGCAGATGAACATCACGCCGGAGAGGTCGAAGGGCACCGCGAGGTAGTTGTCGCGGAACGTCGAGTTCTGCTCGGGGTCGAGCACCTCCAGCAGCGCGGAAGCCGGGTCGCCGTGGAAGCCGCCCATGCCGAGCTTGTCGACCTCGTCGAGCATCAGCACGCAGTTGCGGGTGCCGGTCTTGCGCAGGTTCTGGATGACGGTGCCCGGCAGCGCGCCGACGTAGGTGCGCCGGTGGCCGCGGATCTCGGCCTCGTCGTGCACGCCGCCCAGGCTCACCCGCGCGAACTTGCGCCCCGTCGCCCGCGCGATGCTCTGGCCGAGCGAGGTCTTGCCCACGCCCGGCGGGCCGACGAAGCACAGGATCGGGCTCTTGCCGGCGGGGTTGAGCTTGCGCACCGCCAGGTACTCGAGGATGCGCCGCTTGATCTTGTCGAGGCCGTAGTGGTCGGCGTCGAGGATGCGCCGCGCCTCGGCGATGTCGATCGGCGCACCGGCGTCGGCGGCCCAGGGCAGCTCGATCAGCCACTCGAGGTAGGTGCGTACCATCGAGTATTCGCCCGCGGCCTCGGGCATGCGCTCCAGCCGCTTCAGCTCCTTGCGCGCCTGCTTGTCCACCTCCTCGGGCATGTGCGCGTCGGCGATCGCCCGCTCGAGCTCGGCGATCTCCGCCGTGCCCTCCTCGCCTTCGCCCAGCTCCTTCTGGATGGTGCGCATCTGCTCGCGCAGCAGGTGCTTGCGGTTGAGGTCGCCGATCGACTCGCGGGTGCGCTCGTCGATCTCGCGCGAGACCTTCAGCACCTCGATGCGGTGCGTCAGCAGCTCGAGCAGCTTGTCGAGGCGGGCCTTGAGGTCGAAGGTCTCCAGCAGCGCCTGCTTCTCGTCGGTGCCGAGGTCCATCAGCCCGGCGATGAAGTCGGCGAGCGCCGCGGCGCCCTCGACGGACTGCAGCGCCGCGACCATCTCCTCGGGCACCTGCGGCAGCAGCTGCAGGATCTCGACGGCGCGCTCGCGCAGGCTGTGCGCGCGCCCCTCGATGTCCGGGTCGGTCTCGCCGCTGGTTTCGATGAGCTGCACGCGTGCGGCGGGGAACGGATGGCCGTCGAGGAACTCCAGCACGCGGAAGCGCTGCAGGCCCTTGCAGATGGCGTAGTGCGCGCCGTCGGGCGCGGTGATGTAGCGCAGCACCGTCGCCGTGGTGCCGACCCGGTGCAGCTCGTCCGGCCCCGGCTCGTCGGCGTCGGGCTTGCTCTGCAGGATGACGCCCACCGGACGCTGGAGGCGCGCGGCTTCCTGCGCCGCGGCGCGCGAGCGCTCGCGACCGACGGTGATCGGCACCACCAGGCCGGGGAACAGCACGACGTTGCGCACCGGCAGCAGGATCAGCGCGTCGTCGGGCAGCGCCCGCGCGGCGCGCTCGCGCTGCGCCTCGTCGCCGGCACCCGGCGTCGTGACGTGTGCCGCGGCGTCGGCGGAGAGCGGGTTCCCGGTGGAAGTGTTTTCCTGGCTCATGCAGCCTCTAGCGCGTCTTGCGCAATCTGACGATCAGGCAGCCGTCGACGAGCTCGCGCGTCGCGGCCTCCAGCGGCGCCTCGGGGAGCGGAATGCGCCGCTCGAAGGCACCGTACGGAATCTCCAGCCGCCGCACGACGCAGCGCGCGCCGGCGAAGGACAGCGGGCGTGCGGCCCGCACCACCAGCGCGCCCGCCTCGCTCGTCACCTCGATTCGCTCCGCGGGCACGCCCGGAAGCGCGACGACGATGACAATCTCGGTCTCGTCCTCGAACACGTCCGCCGGCGGCTCCCACACGGCCTGCGTCCGCGGCGAGGCGGACAGCCGGAAGAACTGCCGCTGCATCCGCTCGGCCTGCGCGATCAGGTCGCAGGCCTGCGCCCACATCCAGTCGGTCGGATCGCGCGACGACATCGTCAGGCCGCCGGTGCCTGGACGCTGGTCCGGATCCACTGCAGCAGCTGCGGCACGCCCATCGCGCCCGACTGCCGCGCGACCTCGCGTCCGCCCCGGAACGCGATCAGCGTCGGGATGCCGCGGATGCCGAAGCGCGCGGCGATCTCCGGCGCTGCCTCGGTGTCGAGCTTGCCCAGCCGCACGCCGGGGGCGAGCCGCGCGGCGGCTTCCGCGTACGCAGGCGCCATCGTCCGGCACGGCGCGCACCACGGCGCCCAGAAGTCGACGACCAGCGGCAGGTCGTCCGAGCCGACGTGCCGGTCGAAGCTCACCGCGGTCAGCTCGAACGGCTCGCCGGCGAGCAGCGCCTGCTTGCAGCTCCCGCAATTCGCACCGCCGTCGACGCGCGTGCGCGCCACGCGGTTGGTCGTGTGGCAGTGGGGGCAGACGACGTGCAGCGTGTCGCTCATGCGGTGTCGTTCCCGCGCTGCGCGGCCCCGTGCCGAACGTGGATATTGCTCATGTCCCGATAATGAGGGCAGTTCGGAACGATTCAAGCACTGTCGGCGCGCGGGGCGTTTCCGCCGTCGCGGCCAGGGACTCGGGCTCGGGTCACCTGCCGCCCCGCCGGCCGCAGCGAAGGAGGCTGCGTTACGCGCAGCCCATCCTGTCGGCGAGATCGCCAAGGTCGGTCGCGGCGACGTCGACCGGCACGGCGGCGCGCGCTTCGCCGCGGCCCTTGCCGTGCTCGTCGGGGCGGGCGATGAACGCGGTGCGCAAGCCGGCGGCGGCGGCGGCGGCGAGGTCCGACGAATGCGCGGCGACCATCATCGTCTGCGCGGGCGCGCAGTCGAACGCGGCGGCGGCGGCGAGATAGACGCCGGGCTTCGGCTTGTAGTCGCGCGCGATCTCGGCGCCGAGGATCGCGTCCCAGGCGAATCCATTGCGCCGCGCGAGGTCGACCATCAGCGAGATGTTGCCGTTGGAGCACGGCGCGATCCGGTACTTCACGCGCAGCCGCGTCAATCCTGGCGCGACATCCGGCCAGGCGTCGAGGCGGTGCCAGGCGAGGTTGAGGCGCACGCGCGTGGGCTCGTCGACGCGGTCGAGGCCGAGTTGCCCGAGAACGACGTCGAGATTGCGGCGGTGCAGCAGGTCGAGCTTGCTGAAGGGCAGGCGCCCGGCGCGCACTTCCTCCATCGCCGGCTGGTACTGGTCGCGCCAGGCGTCGGCGAAGGCGTCCCAGTCGACGGCGATGCCGAGGGGGGAGAGCGTCTCGCGCGCCTCGCGGGCGATCGAGCTGCGCCAGTCGACCAGCGTGCCGAAGACGTCGAAGACCAGTGCCCGGACGGCGTCGGTCGCCATGGCGGTCAGCCGGCCGGCGGCACGGCGCGGGCGGGGGCGGGCGTCGCCCTGAGCAGGCATGGCACGGGCAATCCCTCCTGTTCGTCGACTCGGCGCGATTCGCGTGGGCGCCCCGCCGCGGCGGGGCGCCCACGCGCCCCCTGCGCAACGCGGGGCGGCCACAACAGTATAATGGGGACCGCGACGATTCTTTCCGCGTACGTCCGTTCTGCCGCGCCCGCGCGGCGTCGGCCTCGTCGTCTTTCCTCTCTGGAGTTGACCGTGCCCGCCCTCCTGCCCAACGTTGACCCGGAAGGGTTGCTCGAATACTCCGTGGTCTACACCGACCGCGCGCTCAACCACATGTCGCAGGCGTTCCAGGGCGCGCTGCGCGAGATCTCGGCGACGCTCAAGCGCGTCTATCACGCGGAGTCGGCGATCGTGGTCCCCGGCAGCGGGAGCTTCGGCATGGAGGCCGTGGCGCGGCAGTTCGCGACCGGCCGCAAGTGCCTGATCATCCGCAACGGCTGGTTCAGCTTCCGCTGGAGCCAGATCTGCGACATGGGCAGGATCCCGTCGGAGACGATCGTGCTCAAGGCCAGGCGCACCGGCGAAGGCCGGCAGGCGCCGTTCGCGCCACCGCCCATTGCGGAAGTGGTCGCGGCGATCCGCGAGCACAAGCCGGACGTGGTGTTCGCACCGCACGTCGAGACCGCGGCCGGAATGATCCTCCCCGACGACTACCTGCGGACGCTGGCCGCCGCCGTGCACGAGGTCGGCGGCCTGTTCGTGCTCGACTGCGTGGCCTCCGGCACGATCTGGGTCGACATGGCCGCGATCGGCGTCGACGTCCTGATCTCCGCGCCGCAGAAGGGCTGGAGCGCGTCGCCCTGCTGCGCGCTGGTGATGCTGAGCGAGGGCGCGCGCACGCGCATCGACGCGACCACCAGCACCAGCTTCGCCTGCGACCTGCGCAAGTGGCTGCAGATCATGGAAGCCTACGAGGCCGGCGGCCACGCCTACCACGCGACGATGCCCACCGACGCGCTGATCAAGCTGCGCGACGCGATGCGCGAAACCGGGGCGCGTGGCTTCGAAACCGTGCGCGCGCAGCAGCAGGAGCTCGGGACGAAGGTGCGCGCGCTGCTCGCGCGCCATGGCTACCCGAGTGTGGCCGCCGAGGGCTTCGAGGCCCCGGGGGTCGTCGTCAGCTACACCGACGATCCCGAGATCCAGTCGGGGAAGAAATTCCTGGCGCTCGGCCTGCAGACCGCCGCGGGCGTGCCGTTGCAGTGCGACGAGCCCGCCGATTTCCGCAGCTTCCGCGTCGGGCTGTTCGGCCTGGACAAGCTCGCCAACATCGAGCGCACGGTCGCCTCGCTCGAAGCCGCACTGGTCAAGATCCGGCAGGCGGCGCCGCAGTCGACCATCGCCGCGTAGCGCCCGACGCGGCGGCGTGCATCAGCGCCGCGGATCGACAGACGCCGGCCGCACGGCTGCGCGCCGAGGCGCCGGACGCCCGCGGTTTGCCGCCGCGGTGAGACCGCGCGCCGCCCCACGACGCCCCGGGATCGGATTATAGTGGCGTGGCGCCTGGTCCCGGCGCGCCACAGGAGTGGAGCATGTCGCATCAGCCCCCGAAGGAAACCAAGAAGAAGGCGCAGCACACCGCGAAGGAAAAGAAGGCGATCAAGCAGCAGAAGAAGCAGACCGGCGCCGCGGTGCCCTTCATCAAGTAGCGGGCCCCGGGGGGCAGCGCCGACGCAAGGCGGCGGTGCCTGGGTCGTTGCGTACGTTGCGCCGGGGAGTCGTCTTCCGGCCATCGAGATCGTGCGCCGGCGGCGCCTAGCCCGCCGCCGCCATTGCTCCCGTCCGCCGGTCCGACGCGAATCCCAGCTCGGCCAGCGTGGCGTCCAGCGCCGCATCCAGCGCCGTGTGCGGAACGCTGCCGATGACGCCTTCGAGCTTCGTCCCCGACAGGCGGTGCGCCTCCCGCCACAGATAGCTCATCCGCGCGAGCTCGCGCAGCATCGGGTTGACCAGCCCGCCGACGCGCAGCAGCGTCCACGGCATCCCCTTCACGATCGGCTCGCTTCCCGCGGGCAGCGCGCCGGCGCGCCGGGCGGCGCGGGTGATGCCGGCGACCAGCTCGTCCCCGGTGAGGGTGTGACCGGGGAAATGGAACACGTCGTGCGAGGCGAGCCGCTCGCGCGCCTGCGCGAGCCGCACGAAGACGTGCGCGAGATCGGGCAGGTACGCCCAGGCGTGCTCCACGTGGCGCGGGCCGGGTGAAGTGATCTTCCCCTTGGCCAGGTCCTTGAGGATCACCAGGTCCATCCACGACCCGGTGCCCGGGCCGCCGAAGAAGTCGCCCGCGCGCACGACGATGCTGCGCCGCGTGCCGGCGCGCATCGCCGCTTCCATCTCGCAGCGCAGCTCGCCCTTGCGCGTGGTGGGCCGCTCCGGCGTCTGCTCGACCAGCTCCTCGGGCATCGGCGAGCCGAAGTTGTACACGTTGCCGGGGAGCATCAGCGTGGCGTCGAGCGCGCGCGCGACGGCGATGGCCGCGGCGTTGAGCGGCAGCGCCTCGTCGTCCCAGCGGGTGTAAACCGGGTTCATCGCGTTGACGACCACGTCGGCGCCGGCGGCCGCGGCCGCGACGGCCGCGCCGTCGGTCACCGGCAGTCCGAGACGCGTGATCCGCTCGCCGCCGGAGTCGGCGAGGGGCTTGCGCGCCTGCGCGATGACGCGCCAGCCGGCATCGGCGAAGGCGCGCGCCGCGACCCGGCCGAAGCGGCCGTTGGCGCCGAGAACCAGTACCGTTCCGTTCACGTTCGACCTCCTCTTGCGGCAGTCGCATGGGAGCCTCGCGGCCCCCGGGCGCCCGGGTTCGTTGCAGCAACCGGAGCGCGCTCGCGCGTCATGGCCCGGTACCCGGACTTCGGCTCAGCGCGGCCCTGTTCGAACACACCGGGTGCGGAATTGTTCCCCAACCCGGAGCGCGCGGCAGCGACGCTTGGTGACGTGGCAGGCGCGCCGCGCCGCCGGTCGCAGGCACGACGATCACCGGCGACGGGATCCGCGCCCGGCGGGGAACCTCGTCGGCCACCGGCGTTCAGATCGTCTGGCGCGCGCGGGTGGGGTTCCCGCCGGCGCGCATGACCGCGCACCAGGGAGGCACAGCATGCACAACGCCCACCGAATTCCCGCGGCGGCCGCAGCCTGTCTGGCGCTGGCCGTCGCGCTGCCGGCCGTCGCCGACACCGTCACACTGCGCAACGGCGACCGCATCACCGGCGACGTCGTGCGCAAGGAGAACGGGACGCTGATCGTCAAGACTTCCTACGCCGGCGAGATCAAGATCAAGTGGGCCGACGTCGCCGGCATCAGCACCGACAAGGCGGTGGAGGTACAGCTCGCCGACGGAAGCAACTTCGACGCGCGGCTCGTCCCCGGCGCCGACGGGAAGCTCGCGCTCGAGGCGCCCGCGCGCGCCGGCGAACCGGGCGTCGCGCTCGACCGGATCGCGTTCATCAACCCGACCCCCGCGCAGTCGGGCAAGGGGGTCGCGTACCAGCGGCGGATCAGCGTCGCTGCGAACCTCGTGCGCGGCAACACCGACAGCGGCCGGCTGCAGGCGGAGGGCGAGTTCGTGGGCCGCGCAAAGGAGTACCGCTACCGCCTCTGGGCGCAGGGAACGAATGCGTCGGAAAGCGGCGACACGACCGAATCGAATTGGCGCGCGACGGGCAGCTACGACTGGTTCCTGCGCCCGAAGCAGTTCGTCTACGCCCGGGCCTCGTTCGAGCAGGACGAGTTCCGCGACCTCAAGCTGCGCTCGCAGCTCGGGGTCGGCTACGGCTATCAGATCATCGAGACCAAGGACACCGAGCTCTCGGTGCAGGTCGGCCCCGACGCCGTGAACGTGATCTCGTACGGCGACACGCCCGAAGACACGTTCGTGGCGGCGGCCTGGGGCGTCCACTACGCGCAGTGGCTGTTCACGCGCGCGGCGCAGGTCTATTTCGACCAGAGCGGCTTCTGGAACCTGCAGACGACCTCCGACGCGGTGATCCACACCAACACCGGTGTGCGCGTCCCCGTCGCCGGCGGACTGACCGCCACGACGGCGCTGAAGGTGGACTGGGACAGCGACCCGGCGCCGGGCACCGAGAGCACCGACACGACCCTGCTGTTCGGCCTTGGTTACGCCTGGTAGCGGCAGGCGCGGCCACCGGCGCCCTCCGGCACCGGCACGCAGCGCCGCGCGCCGCCTATTTCATCGAGCCCCAGCCCCGGCGCAGCTGCTTGCCCACCTCCAGCAGGAAGCGCAGCGTGTCCTGCGTCTCGGGATCGCGCATCAGCTGCCAGAGCCCGCCGACACCTCCGGGCGAGGCCGGCGCGGCGCGATGGGCCGCCGCCGCGGAGTCGATCGACAGCAGCACCTCCTGCACCGTCGAGAGCCGGTCGGCGAGCTGCGGCAGCATGCGTCGCGATGCGCTCGAGCGCGCCGCTTTGCTGCAGGTCCTCCAGCATCTTGACGACGTGTTCGGCGCCGCCGCGGCTGAAGCGGTCGAGCAGCGAGAGCCCATTGCCCACCGTGTCGATCAGCCGGCTCACCATCTCGTCGGTCAGCGCGTCCTCGGCGGAGCTGTAGACGCGCACCAGCTTGACCAGCCGGTTGAGGTCGCCGTTGTTGACCATCTCGGCCAGCGCCGGGATCGCGCGGTCGAGGCCCGGCGCGATTGACCTGGTCGAGCAGCGCCAGCCCGTCGCCCACCGCCTGCGACAGCCGCGAGACCATCTCGTCGGTCAGCGCGTCCTGCGCCGAGTGGTACAGCCGCGCGACCTGCGACAGCCGCTCGAGGTCGCCGTTGTTGACCATCTCCGCCAGCGCGGGGATGGCCCGCGCGAGCCCGGCGCGGTTGACCTGGTCCATCAGGTCGACCGCATCGCCCGCCGTCGCGGCGAAGCGCGTCACCATTTCGTCGGTCAGCGCGTCGCGCGCCGCTGCCGCCAACCGCTCGACCTCGACGCTGCCGGCCCGGGGTTCCTCCGATTGTCCGCTCATGTCCGGCTCCCCTAGAGCAGCCCGCGCGCCGAGATCCAGTAGAGCTTGTTGTACGCCATCTTGAACCAGTGCACGGCCTTGGTCGGCGGCTTCGGATCGGGCGGATTGAGGTAGTCGAACATCGCGTAGGTCGCGCGGTCCTTGCCGGCCTCGATGAAGCAGAACACCTTGCCGTCGTACTCGCGCACCGGCGCGCCGAGCTTGACCATCGCCGCGATGTTCTCGCCCAGCGCCTCGGCCTCGAAGTGGGCGGTCGAGCCGGCCTTGCTGATCGGGATGTTGGTCGTGTCGCCGAGCACGAACACGTTGTGGCGGCCTTCCATGTTGAGGTGGCTGCGGTGCGTCGGGATCCACCCGCCCGCGCCGAGCTTGTTCTTCTCGATGACCTCCATGCCCGCGGTGCGCGGGGATCGAGATCAGCAGGTCGTACGGCGCCTCGGTGCCTTCCTCGCTCTTGACCACCTTCGCCTTGCCGTCGACCTCCTTGATGTTGAACAGCGTCTCGTAGGTGATGCCCAGCCGGTCGAACTCGGGTGCCGCCCACTTGGCGACGTTCTCCAGCGAGTGCACGCGCCCGATCGGGTAGGTGTAGTGCATCTGCACCTTGTCGGCGATGCCGCGGTCCTTGAAGTAGTCGTGCAGCATGAACGTGATCTCGAGCGGCGCCATCGGGCACTTGTGCGGAACCCCCACCGCGATCACGACCCGCCCGCCCTGGAACGACTGCAGCTTGCGGAACATCTTCACCGCCGTCTCCTCGGTGTAGAACGTCTCCGAGTTCTCGGCGAGGCCCGGGATCAGCTCGGGCACGGGCCGCGACCCGGTGGCGATGGCGAGGACGTCGTAGTCGAAGGTCTTGCCGCCCTTGGTCTTGACGCGGTTGTCGTCGAGCAGGAACTCGTCGACCGGGTCGACGACCAGCGTGATGCCGGGCTCGAGCAGCGTCGCCTGGTCCTTGTACAGCTCGTCGGGCGTCACCCGGCCGAACGCGAGGTAGAGCAGTCCCGGCTGGTACATGTGCTTCTCGGAGGCCGTCACCATCGTGATCTTGGCCTTGCCGGAGCGCAGCTCGGCCGACAGCCGGCGTGCGAGATTGTTGGCGAGAATGGTTCCCCCCATGCCGCCGCCGATGATCAGGATCTTCATTGCGCCTCCTTTGGTGATTGCCGACGAACGCCTGCCGTCACTTCGTCTTCCGGACCGTCACGTGCCAGACCCCTTCCTCCTCGCGGGCGCCGAGGAACTCGTGGCCGACCTTCTTCACCCATTCCGGGATCTCGCTCGCCGATCCCTTGTCGGTCGACAGCACCTCGAGCTCGTCGCCGACCTGCGCCAGCTTGATCCAGCCGATCAGCTCCATCAGCGGACCGGGGCAGAAGCTGCCCCGGGCGTCGACCACCTTCTTCTCGGACATTGCGCCTTCCTCCCTTGCCGCCGCCTTCAGAACGACCACACCTGCGCGTCGCGGGCGTCGTCGAGGAACTTGGTCAGTCCGAGCGGCTCGCCCACGTACGGCTCCAGCGCGCCGTGCTCGATCCCCATGACGTCCATGGCCATCGAGCACGGATGCAGCTTCGCGTCCCCCAGCTCCACGGCCTGCCTGAACAGCGTGCGGAACGCCGGAACGTTCTTCGCGGCCATCAGCTTGCCGAACGGCCCTTCGGCCGGCGCGGGCGTGTCGTCGCCCTTGACGAAGTGCTGCAGCGAATTCATCGACAGGAACACGCTGACCTCGTTGCCGCTGACCGCGCCGACCGAGGCGACCATCGCCGCCATCTGCAGGCGCTCGTGGCTGCCGGAAATCACCATGATGCTGATCTTGCTGGACCCCATGCTGACCTCTTCAGGACCTGGATCGAAGACGGGTCACGGCTGCAACTCCCGTGGCCGAAGGCGCGCCGGGCGGCGTGCCATCGGCCGGCCCGACCGGATCGCCACAACGTGACGCCGGCGGCGGCCGGGTACCGACGGGGAGTGCCATGACCAAGCGTACCACCGCGACGCCGTGCCTTGCACAACTTCAATGAGCGCCTTCGGCGGCCCCACTGTCTTTGACGAATATCAACCTATTGCGTGGTTGCGGCGTTGGTGCGCCGCAGCACCGCGCATCGCACGCCGCGGACCGCGACCGACCTGCGCCGGGTGGAGGTGGCACGCGGCGTCCGTTCGACGCGACGCCGCGGCGCACGCGGTAAACTGGCACGCAGAATCAAGCGTGCAGCGCACGCCTGGAGGAGGCAATGAGACTGGTCGACATCCTGGGCATCGAGCTGCCCATCGTTCAGGCCCCGATGGCCGGCGCGCAGGGCACGGCGATGGCAGTTGCGGTGGCCGGCGCGGGCGGCCTCGGCTCGCTGCCGTGCGCGATGCTGACGGCCGAAGGCCTGCGCCGCGAGCTGGCGTCGATGCGCGGCGCAGACGGACAAGCCGTTCAACGTCAACTTCTTCTGCCACGAGGCGCCGGTGGCCGATCCCGATCGCGAGGCCGCGTGGCGCGCGCTGCTCGCGCCGTACTACCGGCATTCGGGATCGATCCGGCCACGGTCCCGGCCGGCCCGGCGCGCGCGCCGTTCAGCGCCGGGTTTGCCGACGTGCTCGAGGAGCATCCGCCGGCGGTGGTGAGCTTCCATTTCGGCCTGCCCGCCGGCAGCGCTGCTGGCGCGGGTGAAAGCAATGCGCGCGAGGATATTCGCCTCGGCGACCACGCTCGACGAAGCCCTCTGGCTCGAAGCGCGCGGTGTGGACGTCATCATCGCGCAGGGGGCGGAGGCGGGCGGGCATCGCGGCATGTTCCGGTCGACCGACCCGACCACGCAGGTCGGCACGTTCGCGCTGCTGCCGCAGATCGTGCGCGCGGTGCGGGTGCCGGTCGTCGCCGCCGGCGGCATCGCCGACGCGCAGGGTGCGGCCGCCGCGATGGCGCTCGGCGCGGCCGGCGTGCAGGTCGGCACCGCGTACCTGCTGTGCCCCGAGGCCACGATCAGCGCCATCCATCGCGCCGCGCTGAAGAGCGACGCCGCCCGCCACACGGCGCTGACGAACCTGTTCACCGGCCGTCCCGCCCGCGGCATCGTGAATCGCGTGATGCGCGAGCTCGGCCCGATCAACGGCGCCGCCCCCGCGTTTCCGCTGGCGGGCGCCGCGATCGCGCCGTTGCGGGCGAAGGCCGAGGCCGAAGGCTCGGGGGATTTCTCCCCGCTGTGGTCCGGCCAGAACGCGAGCGGATGCCGGGAGGTGCCGGCCGCCCAGCTCACGCGGGAGCTCGCGGCCGGCCTGTAGCCGCTGCGGACGGACCCGCGTCGCCCGCGGTCCGCCCGCGCCGCCGTCAGCGGGCGGCGAGACCTTGCGCGTGAACGGGCAGCCCGGCAGCCATCGGGCCGAGATTGGTCAGCTCGCCATCGTGCCCGACGCGGAAGATGTCGATCCCGCCCACCGCCGGATCGGGATCGAGCGCGTAGAGGAACTTTCCGTTCTCGGCGACCGCGAGGTCGAGCGGCTTCATCCCGGTTCCCGCGACGCCTTCCAGCAGCTCGAGGGCCTTCTTGCCCTTCGGCGCCTTGAAGCTGGACAGGCTCAGCGTGCCCGGATTCGCCGTGAAAGCGTAGCGGCCCTTGACGTCGACGATCCAGCAGGTGGCCGCCTGCCCGTTGGGTACGGTGGTCTCGAACTCCAGGCTGCCATCGTGACGCAACTCGTAGGACGACACGGCGTTGCTGCCGACCTCGGCGACCAGCAGCGTTCGCGGCGCGGTAAAGACGAACGCGAACGGCCCGGGGCCGCTCGAGGGCGTGACGACCGGGGCCGCCGCGGGCTTGCCGTTCTCGCCGACGGGATAGACGATCAGCGTGCCGTTGCCGGCCGACCGGTCGGTGACGACCAGCACTTCGCCGCGCGGATCGAAGCCGATCTGCGCGCTGACCGCGCCGGGGAGCTCGCGCGTCGATCCGCCGATGGCCGCGAGGTGCCCCTTGTGGTTCAGCTTGAAGCCGGTGATGTTCGGCGTCCCGTGCGCATTGAGCACGTAGACGAGGTCCTGGAACACCGCCAGGCTGGTCGGAAAGTCGCCGCCGGAGGGAATGACGTCGACGAGTTCCAGTCC
This sequence comes from uncultured beta proteobacterium, assembly GCA_963768535.1. GTDB lineage: Bacteria > Pseudomonadota > Gammaproteobacteria > Burkholderiales > Casimicrobiaceae > CAIWHR01. The sequence continues at coordinate 145,202 of CAVYID010000009.1, forward strand.
GTCCTTCTTCACGCGGAACACGGACAGGTCGTTGCTTCCGGCGTTGACGGCCAGCAGCCACTTCTTGTTGTCGGTCAGCACCAGCGATCCCTGCGACGCCAGCGGATCGAGTCCGCCGCCGGAGCCCATCCCCCCGGTGGGCACGGTGCCGGCGAGCGTCAGGCGCGCCTTTCCCGTCGCGATCGAAGATCACGATCGCGTTGCCGCGCGCGTCGTTGGTCATCGTGTAGACCGACCCGGCCGCATCGTCCTTGTTGCCCTTGGCGTGCGCGCCGACGGCGAGCAGCGGACCGGTCGCCATCGCCAGCGCCGCAACGCCGAGGATACCCAGGAAATTCTTTCGGTTCATATCGCATCTCCTACGAGTTGAAGATCCCTTGCGGGAACATGCCCGGTGGGTGTCGAGGGCGAGCGCCCGGATGAAAAGCACGCCCTCACCGGCGGGCCGCCGGTACGCGACCGACGGCGGGTTCGGGCGTGCGGCGGGCCTGCCTCGTCGTGGCGAGCCGAACAGGCGCCGCGCGGCGGGAATCCGGGACGTCGGGTGCAAGCTAGTTCGGCGCAGGCTGGCGGATGGTTACACGCGCTGGCAGAATGGGTTGCGCGGAAGCGGCGCGGATCCGGCGGCCGTCATCGAATCTGTAACCAGACCGGCCGCTGGAACGAATAGCATGACAAATGGCTGAAGAGGTCAGTTGAGCGCGAGTGAAGAGCGTCTGAGGGAGCTGTTCGTTCGCGGACTCGCGGGGGAGGCGACGGCCTACCACCTGTTCCTGCGCGAGCTCAGCGCGCACCTGCGGGCATTCCTGAGAAAGCGTCTCGCGCAGTTGCCGGACGACGTGGAGGACCTGGTGCAGGAGTCACTGCTGGCCGTGCACCTCCAGCGGCATACCTACGACGCCGGCCCAGCCGCTGACGGCGTGGGTGCACGCGATCGCGAAGTACAAGCTCGTCGATCTGCTGCGGCGGCGCAGCGGCCGCGAGCGGATCACCGATGCGCTGGACGACGATGCGGCGGACCTGCTGTCCGGCGTCCGCCGTCGATGCGGCCGACGCGCGCCGCGATCTGCGGCACGCTGCTCGAGCAGCTTCCCGACCGCCAGCGGCTGCCGATCGTGCACATGAAGCTCGGCGGCATGTCGACCGCGGAGACGGCACGGGCGACCGGGATGTCGGAGTCGGCGGTCAAGGTGGGCGTGCACCGGGGCCTGAAGGCGCTCGCCGCGAAGATGAGGGAGCGAATCATGAAAACCGACGAACTGGTGGCGATGCTCGCGACCGGGGCCGACGCGGTCGAGCCGCACGCGGCGGCCCGCCGCTACGCCGCCGCGCTCGCGTGGGGCGTGCCCGGCGCCGCGCTGCTGATGGCCGTGCTGCTGGGCGTGCGCCACGACCTCGCGCAGGCGGTCATGCTGCCGATGTTCTGGGTCAAGCTCGCCTTCGCCGGGTCGCTCGCGGCGGCGGGCGTGGCGGCGGCCGCGCGGCTGTCGCTGCCCGGCGTCCGGCTCGGCGGGCTCGTCGCGGCGCTGGCGGCGCCGGTGCTGGCGATGTGGACGCTGGCCGCGGTCGTGCTGATGCGGGCGGAACCCGCGCAGCGCGAGCACCTGTTCTTCGGGGATACGTGGACGACCTGCCCGATCTTCATCGCCGTGCTGTCGGTGCCGGTGTTCGCCGCCAACGTCCGGGCGATGAGAGCGCTGGCCCCGACGCGGCTGCGCCTCGCCGGGGCGGCGGGCGGCTTCTCGGCCGGCGCCGTCGCGACCGTGGTCTACTGCCTGCACTGCCCGGAAATGACGGCGCCGTTCATCGGCTTCTGGTATCTTCTCGGAATGCTGGTCCCGACCGCCGCGGGCGCGGCGCTGGGGCCGCGGCTGCTGCGCTGGTGACGCGGGGGTACATGTCGCAGGTCCGGCCGACCCGTGAAGAGAGGAGCATCCGATGTGCGAAATCTGCGATGACCCGCAGCACCGCCCCGGACTGTCGCGCCGCGCATTCCTGAGGACCGGCACGCTCGCGGCGCTCGCGCCGTGGGTGGCGGGCGCCGCCGTCGCGGCTGATCCGCCGGCGCCGGGCGCGTCGCCGCCGCCGAACGCCATCGCGCCGGCCGAGGCGCTGAAACGGCTGATGGACGGCAACGCGCGCTATGCGGCCAACGCGATGAACGAGCGCGATTTCTCGTCGGGCCGCGCCGCCCGCGTGAAGGTGCAGCATCCGATCGCCTCGATCCTGAGCTGCGCCGATGCGCGCGTCGCGCCGGAGCTCGCGTTCGACCAGGGGCCGGGCGACCTGTTCGTCGTCCGCGTCGCGGGCAACATCGTGACCCCGAACCTGCTGGCGTCGCTCGAATACGGCGACCGGTTCCTGGGCGTGCCGCTGATCATGGTGCTCGGGCACAGCGGATGCGGCGCGGTCGTCGCCGCGATCAAGGTGCTGAGGACCAAGGCCGTGCTTCCAGGCCACCTGCCGGAGCTCGTCACCGCCATCAAGCCGGCCGTGGTCGTCGCGGAGAAGACGCGCTCCGGCGACCTGCTCGACAACGCGATCGCCGAGAACGTGCGGCGGCAGGTGGCGCGGCTGAAGAGCGCCGCGCCGATCATCGGCAAGAGCTACGCGGCGCAGAAGATCGACATCGTCGGCGCGACCTACGACATCGCCACCGGCACGGTCGCGCTCGTCTAGCGCTCCGCCGGCGGCACCGGACGTCCTTACCGGACGTCCGTACCGGGACCCGGCGCCGGTCAGACCCGGCGGCGGTACTCCCCGCTCCGGGTGTCGATCTCGATCTTGTCGCCGGTGGCGACGAACAGCGGCACCTGGACGACGTGGCCGCCGGTGATCTTCGCCGGCTTGAGCACCTTGCCCGACGTGTCGCCGCGCACCGCGGGCTCGGTGTAGGCGACGTCGCGCACGACCGAGGTCGGCAGCTCGACCGAGATCGCCTTGCCGTCGTAGAACGTGATCTCGCAGGGCAGGCCGTCGTCGAGGTAGAACAGGGCGTCGCCCATGTTGTCCTTCTCGACCTCGTGCTGGTTGAACTCGGTGTCCATGAACACGTACATCGGGTCGGCGAAATACGAGTACGTCGCCTCCTTGCGCTCGAGCTGGACGACGTCGAACTTCTCGTCGGCGCGGTAGACCGTCTCGGTGCCGGACCCCGAGAGCAGGTTCTTGAGCTTCATCTTGACGACGGACGCGTTGCGGCCGGATTTGTTGAACTCGGCCTTCTGGACCACCATCGGATCCTTCCCGATCATGATCACGTTGCCGGCGCGGACTTCCTGGGCGGTTTTCATTGATGATTGCCGTATGTGGCTGATTTGGATAACCCATAATTATACCCTTTCGACAGCCTTCCTGACCAGCCCGGACGCGAGATCGGGAATGCCGGCGAGCCGTGCCGCCCACTCCGGTCCGTGCGCCGCCAGGCGCGGCCGCGCGGCGGCGAATTCCCGCCACGCGGGTCCGATCGCCCCGGCGTCGCGGTCCGCGTTCCAGGCGCCGATGAAGCGCCGGGCCGCGTTCGCGGCGGCCGGGTCGAGACCGGCGGTGTAGCGCTCGAGGAAGGCCGCGAGCTTCGCCAGGTGGGCGCGCTCGGCCTGCGGGTAGATCTGCCAGGCGAACGGCCGCGCGGCCCATTGCGCGCGCACGATCGAGTCCTCGCCGCGCACCAGGTTCACGTCGCAGGCCCAGAGCAGGCGGTCGTAGTCGTCCTGGCCGACGAAGGGAATCGCGTGCAGCGACAGGCGGCCGCGCACCAGCGGGGCGCCACCCGCGCACGGCACCGCGCCGGCCGCCCAGGCATCGAGCGCCCCCGTCGCGACACCCTCGGGCACGACGCAGACGATCGGGTCGTCGCCGTCGGCCCAGGCATCGAGCAGCGCCGGCAGCACGCGGTTCGGATAGCAGAACAGCGACACCCGGATCTCGGCGGGGGAGGGCGCCGGAACGCGCAGCGACGCCCACAGCGCGGCGCGCGCCGGCGCCGCGGCGCAAAACGCGTTGCGCGCGGCGAACAGATCCCGCTCGCGCAGCAGGCCGCCGGTGGCTGCGGTGAAGCCGGGGAACCAGAACCAGCGTTCGAGCGGCAGCCGCGGATGCGGCGAGGCGAGGCCGTGGGTGCGCTCGACCCAGGGTTCCGCGCTCAGGTACTCGAGCACGAACCACAGCGGCGGCCTGTCCCGCGCGGCCATCGCGCCGAGGCACGCGTCCGGGAGGCCGCAGCCGAAGGCCTCGACGACGACGTCGGCCGGCTCCGCCACGGGCCACGGATCGGTCCACGCGCGGACCGTCACGCCGCCGGCGCGCTGCTGCGCCGCGCCGGCGTCGACGTCGGGCGCGATGCGCGCCAGCGCCGTCAGCTGATCGAGCCACAGCGTCACGACGAGGCCGTGCTCGGCGGCAAGCTGGCGCGCGAGGCGCCAGGCGACGCCGGCGTCGCCGAGATTGTCGACGACCTTGCAGAAGATGTCCCAGCGGCGCGGAACGACGGGCGTGGCAGGCGGCATTGCCGGTCCATTATCGCGCCGGGCCGGAGCGCACGGGGGGATAATCCCGGCATTCGACCTGTCGCGAAGCCCACCCATGCCCGATCCGTCGCCGCCCGAACTTGCCATCGACATCGTCTCCGACGTCGTCTGTCCCTGGTGTTACGTCGGCAAGCGGCAGCTCGAGGCGGCGCTGCGCGAGCTCGGCGCGCGCGAGCCGGCGCTGCGGCCGGTCGTGACCTGGCATCCGTTCCAGCTCAACCCCGACCTGCCGCCGGCGGGCATGGACCGCCGCCAATACGTCGAGACCAAGTTCGGCGGCGCCGCGCGCGCCGGCGAGGTCTACGACCGGATCCGCGCCGCCGGCACGACGGTCGGCATCGCCTTCGCGTTCGAGCGCATCGTCCGCCAGCCCAACACCATCGACGCGCACCGGCTCATCGCCTGGGCGCAGGAGCGCGGCGCCGCGGACGCGCTGGTCGAGGCGCTGTTTCGCGCGTATTTCCTCGACGGCCGCTACGTCGGCGACCGCGAGGTCCTCGCCGCCGTCGCCGGCGAAGCGGGCCTCGACGCCGCTGCCGCGCATGCGTACCTCGAGTCGGGGCAGGGCGCCGACGCAGTCGCCGATCTCGACCGGCGCGTCCGGGAGATGGGCATCGAGGGAGTGCCGTTCTTCATCTTCAATCGCCGCGTCGGCGTGTCGGGCGCGCAGGGGCGCGACGCGCTCCTCGCCGCGATCGGCGAAAGCCGCGGCGCGCCGGCGCGGCCCGTAGCCCGGGTTGAGCGCCAGCGAAACCCGGGGAGCGGCGAGGCGCCGACGGGCCCCGTTTCGATGCCCACCCGGGTTTCGCTGGCGCTCAACCCGGGCTACGCTCAACCCGGGCGCGTCGAACGCCCACCGGAGTTGATCCAGCTTAAAGCGCCGTCGGTGCGGAGTGGGGATGATGGTACGTTAGCCACGCCATTGCGCGTTCGAGGAAGGAGAAGATGAGCGCCGCGTTCAATCCGGTTCAATCCGAAGCGCCGATCGTCTTTCGCTTCGACGCCTGCGGCATCGCCCGACGCTTTCGCCAGGCGGCGATCTTCGCCGCGCTGGACACGCTGCGCCGCGGCGAGACGCTGCGCCTGGTCATCGACCACGACCCGATTCCGCTGCTCGACCAGATCGCGCACCGCTACGGCCAGGCGCTGCCGAGCCGCTACTCGAGCGGACGCCGGAGCGCGTGGTCGTCGACTTCGAGCGCCTCTGAGCGGGGCCGCCCGGCGGCGGCCGCGCCACTCGTGAAGCTGCCGTCATGACCGCGGTCCGCCGGATGGCGCTGCTGTCGATCGCGACGTCGATCGCGACGCTCGCGCTGAAGTTCGGCGCCTATTTCCTGACCGGGTCGGTCAGCCTCTGGTCCGACGCGGTGGAGGCCTTCGTCAACCTCGCCGCCGGGCTGGTGGCGCTGGGCGCGCTCACGCTCGCCGCGCAGCCGGCCGACGAGCGCCACGCCTACGGCCACGACAAGGCCGAGTATTTCTCCAGCGGCGTCGAGGGCGCGCTGATCCTGATGGCGGCGATCGCGATCGTCTGGTCCGCGGTCGCGCGGCTGCTCTCGCCGCGTCCCCTCGAGGAGCTCGGGCTCGGGATGCTGATCGCGCTGGTCGCGGCGGCGGCGAACTTCGCCACCGCGCGGGTGATGCTGAAGGTGGCGAAGCAGCACGACAGCATCGCCATCGAAGCCGACGCGAAGCACCTGATGACCGACGTCTGGACGACGGCGGGCATCCTCGCGGGCCTCGGCGTCGTCGTCGTCAAGCCGGAGTGGGCGCTGCTCGACCCGCTGATGGCGATCGCGGTGGCGGTGCAGATCCTGTTCACCGGCTTCGACCTGCTCCGCCGTTCGGCCGACGGGTTGATGGACGCGGCGCTGCCGGCGCCGGAGGTGCAGCAGATCGAGGCGCTGATCGGCGCCGAGCTGCCCGCCGACGCGAGCTTCCACGCGCTGCGCACGCGCAAGGCCGGCGCGCGCCGCTTCATCGAGTTCCACCTGCTCGTGCCCGGCACGCTCAGCGTCGCCGAGTCGCATGCGCTGTGCGACCGCGTCGAGGCGGCGCTGACGGCGGCGCTGGCGAAGGCGCACGTGACCATCCACGTCGAGCCCAACGAGACGAGCGCGCCGCACCCGTAGCCCGGGTTGAGCGCCAGCGAAACCCGGGGGGCATGCGCCGAAGGCACCATTACCGCCTACGGCGACATCCCCCCGGGTTTCGCTGGCGCTCAACCCGGGCTACGCACAATCCGGGTTACGCCGGAATGCCGGTCCGCGATTCTGCGGGCGTGGGTTCGGATTCGAGGTCCGAAAACGGCGCGCGGGCGGGCGCGGCCGGGCCCATAATCCGCGCATGTCCCTCGACCCCGCCAGCTGCTACCGCGCGCTGCAGGCGCACGACCGCCGTTTCGACGGCAAGTTCTTCGTCGGCGTCGCGACCACCGGAATCTACTGCCGCCCCGTGTGCACGGTGCGCGCGCCGCGGCGGGAGAACTGCAGCTTCTTCGCGAGCGCGGCCGCGGCCGAGGTCGCCGGCTACCGGCCGTGCCTGCGCTGCCGTCCCGAGCTCGCGCCCGGCAACGCCGGCGTCGACACGACGGCACGGCTGGCGCAGGCCGCCGTCGGCCTGATCGAGAACGGCGTCTTCGACGACGGCGGCATCGAGGCGCTCGCCGCGCGCATCGGCGTCACCGGCCGCCACCTGCGGCGCATCTTCGACGCCGAGTTCGGCGTGTCGCCGGTGGAGTACGCGCAGACGCAGAGGCTGCTGCTCGCCAAGCGGCTGCTGACCGACACCACGCTGCCGGTGACCGAGGTCGCGCTCGCCAGCGGCTTTGCCAGCGTGCGCCGGTTCAACGCGCTGTGGAAGGCGCGCTACCGGATGGCGCCGTCGCGGCTGCGGCGGGACACGCGGCGCGCGCGCGATGCCGGCGCGGCTCGCCTTCGAGCTCGCGTACCGCCCGCCGTACGACTGGGACGCGATGCTCGCGTTCCTCGCCGCGCGCGCCATCGCCGGCGTCGAGGAGGTGACGGCGGACGCGTACCGGCGCACGCTCGCCGTCGTCCAGCGCGACGCCGTGCACGTCGGCTGGATCGAGGTTCGCCGGGCGGCGCGCAAGCCGGCGCTGGCCGTCGGCGTGGCGCCGTCGCTGGCGCGGGTGACGCCGGCGGTGCTGGCGCTGGTGAAGCACGCGTTCGACCTCAGCTGCGACCCGGCGGTCGTCGCGGCAGCGCTGGGAAAGCTCGGCGAGCGCCGCCCCGGGCTGCGCCTGCCGGGGTGCTTCGACGGGTTCGAGCTGGCCGTGCGCGCAGTCGTCGGCCAGCAGATCACGGTGCGCGGCGCGCGGACGGTGCTCGGCCGCCTGGTCGCGGCGTTCGGTGAGCCGTTGGCCGAGCCGATGCGCGCCGGCGGCCCGGCGCGCGCTGTTCCCTTCGGCGGCCCGCATCGGCGCCTGCGCCGCGCCGGAACTCACCCGGCTCGGCATCACCGGCGCGCGCTCGCGCACGCTGATCGCGCTGGCGCGGGCGGTCGCCGCCGGCGGGCTGCGATCTTGCGCCGGGTGTGGACGTCGACGCCACGATGCGCGCGCTCGTCGCCCTGCCGGGCATCGGCGACTGGACGGCGCAGTACGTCGCGATGCGTGCGCTCGGCTGGCCCGACGCGTTTCCGGCCGGCGATCTGGTCGTCCGGCGTGCGCTGGGCGAGACGCGCCCGGCGCGCGCCGTCATCCGCAGCGAAGCGTGGCGCCCGTGGCGCGCCTACGCCGTGCTGCACCTGTGGAGCAATGCGACATGAAGACCGACGTTCACTACGATCTCGCCCCGACCCCGCTCGGGACCGTGCTGCTCGTCGCGCGCGGCGAGGTGCTCACGGGCATCGATTTCGACGATGCCCGCTACCGGCCGGTCGTCGGCGCCGACTGGCGGCGCGCGCCGCAGGATCCGGTGCTGCGCGCCGCGCGCACGCAGCTCGAAGAGTATTTCGCCGGTCGGCGGACGCGCTTCGAGCTGCCGCTGGCGCCGCTCGGAACCGGGTTCCAGCGCGCGGTGTGGGCGGCGATCGGCGCGGTGCCGTTCGGCGCGACCATCGCCTACCGCGAACTCGCGGCGCGGGCCGGCCGGCCGGGCAGCGCCCGCGCCGCCGGGGCCGCGACCGGGCGCAATCCGTGGGCGATCGTCGTCCCCTGTCACCGGATCGTCGGCGCCGACGGCGCGCTGACCGGATACGCGGGCGGGCTCGAGCGCAAGCGCGCGCTGCTGGCGCTGGAGGCGCGGCCCGCCTCCTGGGCGCGCGCGGCCTGACGCGGTGCGCGGCGCCGACCTCGCCAGGCTGGTCGCGCTCGCCGCGATCTGGAGCGCGTCGTTCATCTTCATGCGCACGCTGGCGCCGGTGCTGGGGCCGGTGCTCACGGCGACGTCGCGGGTCGCGATCGCCGGCGCCGCGCTGGTCGTCTACCTGCGCTTCCGCGGCGTCGACGCCGGGCTGTCGCGCCACTGGCGCGTGCTGCTGGTGATCGGCGTGGTCAATTCCGCGCTGCCGTTCCTGCTGTACGCGTTCGCGGCGGTGCACCTGCCGGCGTCGTATTCGGTGATCCTCAACACGGCGACGCCGCTGTTCGCCGCGCTGCTGTCGGCGCTGTGGCTCGACGAGCCGCTGACGGCGCTGCGCGGCGCCGGTCTCGCCGCCGGCGTCGCCGGCGTCGCGCTGGTCACCGGCGCCGGACCGGCGGTTCCCGACGCGATGTTCGGCTGGGCGGTCGCCGCTTGCCTCGGCGCGGCGCTGTGCTACGCGCTGGCGGGCATCTACGTGAAGCGCCGAGCCGGCGGCATCGCGCCGATGGCGATCGCCGGCTGGACCCAGGTGTTCGCGGCCGCGGCGCTGCTGCCGCTGGTGCCGTTCGCGCCGCCGCCCGGCGCCGTCACCGCCGGCGTCGTCGCCAACGTGCTGGCCCTCGCGCTGCTGTGCAGCGCCGTCGCCTACCTGCTCTACTATCGGCTGATCGCCGACGTCGGCCCGACGCGCGCGGCGACGGTGACGTTCCTGATGCCGTTGTTCGGCATGGTCTGGAGCGTGCTGTTCCTCGGCGAGACCATCACGCTGCCGATGCTCGCCGGCTGCGCGATGGTCGTGGGCGGCACCGCACTGGTCGTCCGGCGCGCCGGCGCCGCGGCCGGCGGCGCGGGCGCTACTTCGACACCGGCAGCGTCCCCTGCACCCCCTCGACGTAGTAGTCGATCTTCGACAGGTCCGCATCGCTCATGACCTTGCCGGCGGCGAGGCGCTCCTTGCCGGAATTGTCCCGGATCGGGCCGGTGAACGGGTGGAAGCGGCCGGCTCCGATGTCGGCGGCGGTCTTGTCGACGAGTTCCTGCGTTTCCTTGGGGACCACCGGGTTGAACGGCGCCATCTTGATCATGCCTTCCTTGATGCCGCCCCACACGCTGGTCGGCTTCCAGGTCCCGGCGATCGCTTCCTGCACCGTCTTCGTGTAGTACGCGCCCCACTGGTGGGTGACGGCGGTCAGCTGCGCGTGCGGGCCGTATTTCGACATGTCGGAGTGATAGGCGATCGCGTAGACCTTCTTCGCCTCCGCCGCCTGCACCACCGACGTGGAATCGGTGTGGTGGGTCAGCACGTCGGCCCCCTGCGAGATCAGCGTGTTGGCGGCCTCGCTCTCGCGCCCCGGGTCGTACCAGGAGTTGGTCCAGATCACTTTCAGCTCGGCCTTGGGGTTGACGCTGCGCATCCCCAGCGCGAACGCGTCGATGCCCATGACGACCTCGGGAATCGGGAACGCGGCGACGTAGCCGGCGACGCTGCTCTTGCTCATCCGCCCGGCGACGATGCCGGCCAGGTAGCGGCCCTCGTAGAAGCGCGCGTTGTAGATGCCGACGTTGGGCGCGGTCTTGTACCCGGTGGCGTGGTCGAAGTGCGTCTTCGGAAACACCTTGGCGACCTTGAGCGTCGGGTTCATGTAGCCGAACGACGTCGTGAAGATCAGCTGGTTGCCGCTTTGCGCCAGCTCGCGGATCACGCGCTCGGCATCCGCGCCTTCCGGCACGCTCTCGACGTACTTGGTGACCACCTTGCCGCCGAGCGCCTTTTCCATCTCCTTGCGCCCGGAATCGTGCTGGAAGGTCCAGCCGGCGTCGCCGATCGGGCTCACGTAGACGAAGCCGACCTTCAGCGGTGCTTTGGCGGCGGGCTGTTGCGCCGCGGCGGGCAGCGCGCCGGCCAGCGCGGCCGCCGTCAGTGCGGCAGCGGCAACAAGGGCGCTCCTGCGATGTGGATCGCGCATCGATGATCTCCTGGGATGTGCGGGGTTCAGCGGGAAGGAGTGATTGCGTCGATGGCGCGATTTTACCCGTGCCGCCGGCGCGCACGCCGGCGGAAAGTGGATGCGTAGCCCGGGTTGAGCGCCAGCGAAACCCGGGGAGTGCCACGTCGACGCCTGATTCGCGGCGCCCAACCCGGGTTTCGCTGGCGCTCAACCCGGGCTACGGAGTTTGGGGGAACAGTCGGCTCCGGCGCTCACGCGGCGGGATGGAACGGCTTGCCGAGCGAGGCCGGGGCGTTGAGGCGGATGGCGAGCGCATCGCGGGAGATGATCGCCAGCACGACGATGGTCGCGAGGTAGGGGAGCATCGCCAGCAGCTGCGACGGCACCGGCACGCCCAGCGCCTGCGCCTGGAAGGTCGCCAGCGTGACGCCGCCGAACAGGTACGCGCCGGCCAGCACGCGCCAGGGCCGCCAGGTCGCGAACACCACCAGCGCCAGCGCGATCCAGCCCCGGCCCGCGGTGATGCCCTGCGTCCACATCGGCGTGTACGCGATCGCGAGGTACGCGCCGCCCAGCCCCGCGCAGGCACCGCCGAAGAGCACCGCCAGGTAGCGGATGCGCACCACCGGATAGCCGATCGCATGCGCCGACTGCGGATTCTCGCCCACCGCGCGGACCACCAGCCCCGGCCGTGTCCGATACAGGAACCACTGGATCGCCGCGAACAGCGCGAGCGACAGGTAGACGAGCGGGTTGTGGCCGAACAGCAGCTTGCCGACCACGGGCAGGTCGGACAGCCCCGGTACCGCCAGCGGCCCGATGCCGGTGACGACGATGCTCACGTAGCCGAGACCGACGAACGCGGAGAGCCCGACGCCGAACAGCGACAGCGCCAGCCCGGTCGCGACCTGGTTGGCCATCAGCGACAGCGTCAGCACCGCGAAGACCTGCGACAGCGCGGCCCCGGCGAGCATGCCGGCGCCGACGCCGAGCCAGGCGCTGCCCGTCGTCGCGGTGACGATGAACGCGCTCACCGCGCCGACCAGCATCATGCCCTCGACGCCGAGGTTGAGCACCCCCGCCTTTTCGGTGACCAGCTCGCCCAGCGCCGCGAACACCAGCGGCGTTCCGGCGGCGAGCGTCAGCAGCAGCAGGTCGGCGGCGTGGTCGATGAGCATGGCGGGCGGCGCCGGAGAGCGGCTCAGCGACGGTCGCCGGGCGCCGGCAGCGGCGCGCGGCGGCGCGCGCCGCTGCCGGTGACGCGCAGCCGATAGTCGATGAACACGTCGGAGGCGAGCAGGAAAAACAGCAGCATGCCCTGGAACAGGCCGGTGACGGCGGAGGGGAGCGCCAGCTCCATCTGCGCCGACTCGCCGCCGAGGTACAGCAGCGACATCAGGAGGCTGGCGAGGACGATGCCGACCGGCTGCAGCCGGCCGACGAAGGCGACGATGATCGCGGCGAAGCCGTACCCCGGCGACACCGTCGTCTGCAGCTGTCCGAGCGGCCCGGCGATCTCGTTCACGCCGGCGATTCCCGCGCAGGCGCCGCCGGCGAGCATCCCGATCCAGACCGTGCGCGTGACCGAGATGCCGGCGTAGCTCGCCGCGGCGGGGGCGAGCCCCGCGACCCGCATCTGGAAGCCGGCGAGGCTGCGGCGGACGAACAGCCAGCCGGCGCCGACGACGGCGAGCACCAGCACGAAGCTCCAGTTCAGCCGCGTCTCGGACAGCAGGTTCGGCAGCAGCGCGGCGTCGCCGAACAGCTTCGACTGCGGAAAGTTGTAGCCTTCGGGGTCGCGCCACGGGCCGTGCACCAGCAGCGCGAGCGTGTAGGTCGCGACGTAGACCAGCATCAGCGACACCAGGATCTCGTTGGCGTTGAAGCGCGTGCGCAGCAGCGCCGGGATCGCCGCCCAGGCCATGCCGCCCAGCGCGCCGGCGACGATCATCGCGGGCAGCAGCAGCGGCGACGCGGTATCGGGAAACGCGAGTGCCAGGCCGCCGCCGAAGATCGCGCCCATGGTCAGCTGCCCCTCGGCGCCGATGTTCCAGACGTTGGCGCGATAGCCGATGCTCAGGCCGACCGCGCACAGCATCAGCGGTCCCGCCTTCAGCAGCAGCTCGCCGACACCGTAGCGCGTGGCGACCGGTGCGACGAAGAACACGTGGAACGCCTGCCACGGGTTCCTGCCCAGCGCGGAGAACAGCGCGAAGCCGACGACGAGCGTCGCCGCGGCGGCGACGAGCGGCGACGCCCAGGCCGCGGCGCGCGACGGCGCCGGGCGCGGCTCGAGCCTAATCGGCACCGCTCGCCCCGGCCGGCGAGAACCGGCGCGCGCTGTGCGTCCCGGGCGCGATGAACGCGCCGCTCATCAGCATGCCGATCGCCGCGGCGCTGGTCTCGGCGGCCGGCAGCGGCGCCGACAGCCGCCCCTGGGCGATGACCGCCACGAGGTCGCAGACGTCGAACAGCTCGTCGAGCTCCTCGGAGACGATCAGCACCGCGACGCCGGCGTCGCGCAGGTCGACGAGCGCCTGCCGGATCAGCGCGGCGGCGCCGACGTCGACGCCCCAGGTCGGCTGCGCGGCGATCAGCACCTTCGGCCGCTGCCGGATCTCGCGGCCGACGACGAACTTCTGCAGGTTGCCGCCGGACAGGCTGCGCGCCACGGTGTCGGGCCCGCCGGCCTTGACGCCGAACGCGGCGATGGTCGCGGCGGCGTACTCGCGCATCGCGCGCATGCGGATGAGGCCGCCGGCGACGAGGCGCTGCCGGAACGCGGTCAGCAGCGCGTTCTCGGCAAGCGTCATCTCCGGCACCGCGCCGCGCCCGAGCCGGTCCTCGGGCACGAAGGCGAGACCCAGCGCGCGGCGCGCGCCGGCGTCCAGCCGCCCGGCGGGGACGCCGGCGATGACCACGCTGCCGGGAGCGTCGAGGCGGCGCTCGCCCGAGAGCGCGTGCCAGCAGCTCGGCCTGGCCGTTGCCGGAGACGCCGGCGATGCCGACGATCTCGCCGCCGCGCACGGTGAGGGAAATGTCGTGCAGCGAGGTGCCGAAGGGGTCGTCCGCCGGGAGCGTGAGGTTCGCGACGACGAGCGCGTCGTCGCCGCAGGCGCCGGCCTGGCGGTGCCGCGGGTGCGGCAGCTCGCCGCCGATCATCATCCGCGCGAGCGCCGCCGAGGACTCATGCCGGGGATCGCATTCGCCGGTGACCCTGCCGCTGCGCAGCACCGTCGCGCGGTGGCACAGCGCGCGGATCTCGTCGAGCTTGTGGCTGATGTAGAGGATGCTGCAGCCTTCCTGCGCGAGCCGGCGCAGCGTCTCGAACAGCTTCTCGACCGCCTGCGGCATCAGCACCGACGTCGGCTCGTCGAGGATCAGCAGGCGCGGGTCCTGCAGCAGGCAGCGCACGATCTCCACCCGCTGCCGCTCGCCGACCGACATCGAATGCACGTGGCGGTCGGGGTCGAGCGGGAGGCCGTAGCGCTCGGAGACCGCGCGGATGCGCTCCGGCAGGCCGGCGCCGGCGCGGCCGCGGTCGAGTGCCAGCGCGATGTTCTCGGCGACCGTCAGCGTCTCGAACAGCGAGAAGTGCTGGAACACCATGCCGATGCCCAGCTTGCGCGCGCGGGCGGGGTTGGCGATCGCGACGAGCTTGCCGTTCCACTCGATCGTTCCGGCGTCCGGCTTCACGACGCCGTAGATGATCTTCATCAGCGTCGACTTGCCGGCGCCGTTCTCGCCCAGCACCGCGTGGATCTCCCCCGGCAGGACGTCGAGATCGATGCCGTCGTTGGCGACGACGTTCGGGTAGCGCCGGGTGATGCCGGCGAGGCGCAGGCGGGGAGCGTCGCTCATCGGATCACCATCGTGCCGCGCGCGCCGGCATTCGCGGCCGGGGCGGCCCCGCGCGCGCATCGGACCACGTTCGTGCCACGCACTGCGGTATTCGCGCCTGGGTCGGCCCGGCGTGCTCGTCGCCCCGAGAAAACGAAACGGGGACCCGTCGCGGGTCCCCGTCGGGGGTGCGCAGCCGGGACGGTGCTACTTGCCGCCGGCCGCCTTGGCGACGTCGGCGAGCAGTTTGTCGGCGCCCGCCGCGTGCACGTCCATCCGGACCAGGATGTCCGGCGGCAGCACCTTCTTGCCGTAGTAGGCGCTGTTCCACTCGTCGGAGGTCTTGACGACCGTGCCGTCGAGGTTCAGGCCGCCGTAGACGCCCTTGGAGCGGCTGAACGCGATCAGGTCGGCGACGACGTCGGACTTGGCGCCCGCACCGACCGGACCCGCTGCGACGCTGGCGTCGCCGCCCATCTTGAACGACGTCGCCAGCAGCGAGTTCATGCCCTTGTCGGTCATCACCAGCGTGATCGTCTCGGAGACCGCGATGCCGGCCTGGAAGCCGACGCTGCCGGTGGCCAGCGTGTAGAACGCGGGGCCGGCCCACTTGCCCGACTTGGGGTCCTTGGCGACCAGCACGGCGCGCCCGCCGGAGCCGCCGAAGATGAAGCCGGCCTTGACGATCTCCGGCGCGATCAGCACCGCCTTGGCCCGGCCGACGTTCTGCTGGAACCAGGTCATGTCGGGGTCGCGTTCGAAATTGTTGAACGTCGTCTCGGCGGAGGCGACCAGCTTCTGCTGGTCGGACTGGGCGTAGGCGGCCGGAGCGATTGCCGTCGCGGCGGCGGCGGCCAGAACCAGCAGCGAGGAACTGAAGCGGTTACGGATCATCGGTTTCTCCTTGGTCTGAGGATGGAGACCACAGCCCGATATTATACGCAGGCGGTCGCGGCGGGCGAAAGCCAGTCGGCCCCGAGGGTGGCGACGATCGACGGGGTGCGTGCTAAACTCCGCGCGTCCTCGCTCACCGCCTTGCCCATGCGTCGATTTTCGCTTCCGGCCGTCGCGCTGTTCGTTCTCTGGGCCGGCTTCGCGGCCTGGCTGCCGGCGAGCGCGGCCGACGCGCCCGCGCGGAGCGTCTCGCCGACGCTCGAGCGCATCAAGCACCGCGGCGTCATCACCTTCGCCTACCGCGAGGAGGCGGCGCCGTTCTCGTTCAAGGATCGCGGCGACACCATCCGCGGCTACAGCGTCGAACTGTGCGAGCGCGTCGCGGCCGGGATTCGCAAGGAACTCGGCCTGGCGGAGCTCAAGGTCGAGTGGATTCCCGTGGACGCGGCGACGCGCATCGGCGCCGTGGCCACCGGCCGGGCCGACGCCGTCTGCGGGACGACGACGGTCACGCTGTCGCGGATGCAGAGCGTGGATTTCAGCGTCCCGATCTTCGTCGACGGCGGCAGCGTGCTGGTGCCGGCCAAGGCGAAATTGATCGGGCTCGCGGACCTCAAGGGCCGCAGGATCGCGGTCATCGGCGGGACGACGACGGAGCGGGCGCTGAAGCAGGCGCTGGACGGCATCGGCGCCTCCGCGACGCTGGTCGCGGTGAAGGACGGCAACGCCGGGATGACGGCGCTGACCCGGGGCGAGGTCGACGGCTATGCCGGCGATCGCGTGGTGCTGCTGGGCTTCCGCATGGCGGCCGCGAATCCCACCGACTGGACGTTCATCGGCGGCGATTTCTCGGTCGAGCCTTACGCGCTGGCGCTGCCGCGCAACGACGCGGATTACCGCCTCGCGGTCAACCGCGTGCTGGTCACGCTGTTCCGCAGCGGCGAGATCGACCCGATCTTCCGGCGGTGGCTGGGCGCGATGGGCCAGCCCGGCCCGCTGCTGCACGCGCTGTTCTATCTCAACACGTTTCCGGAGTAGGCCGATGACGCCGTCCCGCAAGCCCGTGGCGCGCCGGTCGAGCGTCGCCGGTGCGCTGCTGGTCGCCGCCGCGCTGCTCGCGGCGCCCGCCGCGCCGGCGCTCGCGCAGGGCGCGCAGTCGCTGTCGCCCGCGGCGGCGGCGGCCCTCGGCTGCGGCGCCTGCGGCAAGGTCGTCTCGATCCAGCGCAGCGAATCGAAGCAGACCTGGACGCCGCTGGGGACAGGCATCGGGGTCGGCGGCGCGCCGGCGGTCGGCGAGACGCCCAACGCGGTGACCACGCTTCCGGATCGGGCCGGGACTGACGAATCAGGGGATCGTGGTGCTCGGCGCCGCGGGCGGCGCCGACTACAAGCGGACACCGGAATCCTACGAGCAGCGGCGCTGGGACGTCGTCGTCAAGCTCGACAGCGGGGGCGTGCGCATCGTGTCGCTGTCCTACGAGCCGTACGTCCGCGAGGGCGACCGGGTCCGAATTTCGGGGAACAACGTCGAGCTGCTCGACGAGTGACGCGCCTCCGGGCGCGGTGAACGATTCAGACTTCGGGAGAGTGCGGATGGAGCGGTCGATGCGGGCACTGGCAATCGGGGTGGTGGCGCTGTTCCTCGGCGCGTGCGCGACGCCGGGCGGCGGCGGCGCGGGCGAGGTCGAGATCCGCACCGGGCGGATCGCGCAGATCACGATGACCGAGATGAAGAGCAACCACGACGCCGGGCTGGGCGCGGTCCTGGGCGGTGTGGCGGGGGCCGGCATCGGCAGCCTGATCGGTGCGGGCACCGGCAAGGACGTCGCCATCGCCGCCGGCGCGATCATGGGCGCCATCGGCGGCAACTACGCGCAGAAGAAGTATTACGACAAGCCCCAGCCGGCGCAGCAGGTCTACGTTCGCCTGGGCAGCGGCGTGCTGGTCGAGATCACGCAGCCGGTCAATCCGGCGCTGCACACCGGCATGCCCGTCTACATCGAGGGCTCCGGCGAAGAAGCGCGCGTCGTGCCGAAGTAGTGCCGGCAGCGCGGCCCGGAACGTCGACCCCCACCCGCCGCGGCCATCCATGAGGCGAGCACCCGGTGTCCCCGCGATCGCGTCCGCTGCCTGGCGGCCGCTGCCGTCCGGCTGCCGGGAACCCGACACCACGATGAATCGACGGAGCCGGCCGTGAGCGAGGCGGCGGTCGTGTCGGACGGGGCACCGGAGACCGCGCGCGTCGCCGTCACCGATGCGGCCGACGGGCGCCGCGTGCTCGCACTCGCCGGCCGGCTCGACTCGCGGACGCTGCCCTCGGTCTGGGAGTCGGCGCGCCGGGCGATCGCCGACGTGCCCACCCGCCCGGTCGTCGTCGACGCGGCGGCGGTCGAGTACTGCGACGGCGCCGGCGCGGCGCTGCTGGTCGATTTCCTGCGCCATACGCGCGAAGGCGCCATCGAGGTCGTCAACCTCAAGCCGGCGTACGAGACGCTGCTCAAGCAGTTCGACCCGAAGGTCCTCGAGCACGACATGGACCCGGCGCCGCCGCGCGGGCCCGCGGTCGAGGAGATCGGCCGCGAGGCGGCCAAGGTCTGGCACGACGTCAAGGTCCAGGTCAGCTTCATCGGCGAGACCGCGTCCGCGCTCTGGTACGCCGCGCGGCATCCGGGATCGGTGCGCTGGAAGGACGTCTGGCACATCTGCGAGCGCGCCGGCGTGGACGCGCTGCCGATCGTCGCGCTGATCTCGTTCCTGCTGGGGATGATCCTCGCCTTCCAGTCGGCGGTGCCGATGAAGCGCTTCGGCGCCGAGATCTTCGTCGCCGACCTGATCGGCCTTTCGATGCTGCGCGAGCTCGGGCCGCTGATGACCGCGATCCTGCTCGCCGGGCGCTCCGGCGCGGCGTTCGCCGCCGAGATCGGCACCATGCACGTCAACCAGGAGGTCGACGCGCTGACGACGATGGGGCTCGACCCGGTGCGTTTCCTGGTGACGCCGCGGATCATCGCCGTCCTGCTGATGACGCCGCTGCTCACGATATTCTCCGATCTGGTCGGGCTCTTCGGCGGCGCGCTCACCATGCAGACGTTCTCGATTCCCTTTTCCACGTTTCTCAAGGAAGTCGACAGCGCCGTCACGATGACCGACTTCATGGCCGGCTTCGTCAAGTCGTTCGTGTTCGCGACGCTGGTCGCCGGCATCGGCTGCCTGCGCGGGCTGCAGACCGCCGCCGGCGCCTCCGCGGTCGGCGATTCCGCGACACGGGCCGTGGTTTCGGGCATCATCCTGCTCGTCGTCGTCGACGGGATCTTCGCGCTTGCCTACTACATGCTCAACGTCTGATCCGTGGCCATGAACGCCGCCGATGCCCATCATCCGCGTCGTGGACCTCTTCGCCGGCTACGACGGCGTGGCGATCCAGAAGAACGTCAATTTCGAGGTTCTTCGCGGCGAGGTGTTCGGCATCCTCGGCGGCTCCGGCTGCGGCAAGAGCACGCTGCTGAAGCACATGATCGGGCTCAACGATCCCATCTCCGGCCACGTCTACATCGACGGCGACGACATCGTCACCGCCGACGACGCGCAGCGCAGCGCGATCCTGCGCCGCTTCGGCGTGATGTACCAGTCGGGCGCGCTGTTCGGGTCGATGACGCTGCTGGAGAACGTCCGGCTGCCGCTGGAGGAGTACACCGACCTGCCGGACGACGCGATCGACCTGATCGCGCGGATGAAGCTCGAGCTGGTCGGGCTCGAGGGCTTCACCGGCCATCTCCCGGCCGAGCTCTCCGGCGGCATGCAGAAGCGCGCCGGCATCGCCCGCGCGATGGCGCTCGATCCCGCGATCCTGTTCATGGACGAGCCCTCGTCCGGCCTCGACCCCATCACCGCGGCGTCGCTCGACGCGACGATCCGCCGGCTGTCCGAGAACCTCGGCGTCACCTTCGTCATCGTCACCCACGACCTCGGCAGCATCTTCGTGGCCACCGACCGCGTGATCCTGCTCGACCGCAAGGCGCAGGGCATCATCGCGCAGGGCGATCCGCGGAAGCTGCGCGACGAGACGGAGCGACCCCCGCGTGCGCGCCTTCTTCCGCCGCGAAGCCGAGGCGCAGGCCGCCTGACCCGAACCGTCCCCGGACCGCACGCCGATGAGCCTCAAAGCCAACTATTTCAAGCTCGGACTGTTCGTGATCGGCGCCGTCGTCGCCGCGGCGGCGCTGCTGATCATCATCGGCTCCGGCCGCGCCTTCCAGCAGAAGATCACCATCGAGACCTACTTCAACGAGTCGGTGCAGGGCCTCGACGTCGGGTCGAAGGTGAAATACCGCGGCGTGGTGATCGGCGAGGTGACCAAGATCAGCTTCACCTACGTCAAGTACCAGCAGGACAAGCCGGTGGCCCAGCGGCTGCGCTACGTGCTGGTCGAGGCGCAGCTGCAGCCGAAGCTGCTCGGCGGGCGCGTGGCGAGCGAGATCACCGGGCCCGAGAGCATGCCGGCGGAGGTCGAGCGGGGCCTGCGCGTGCGCAGCGCGCCGCAGGGCATCACCGGCACCAACTACCTCGAGATCGACTACGTCGACCCGCCGCCGGCGCTGCTGCCGATCGACTGGGAGCCCGAATACGCCTACATCCCGAGCGCGCCGTCGACGGTGACCGCGCTGGTCAATTCGGCGTCCGAGATCATGGAGCGGCTGCACAAGCTCGACGTCGAGGGCACGCTCGCCAACCTCAACAAGCTGATGGTGACGACCAACGACCGCATCGCCGCCATCGACACCAAGGTCCTGTCGGAGCGCGCCGGCCGCGTGCTGGCCAAGACCGAGACCACGCTCGACCAGTTGGATGCCGTGCTCCGTCCGCTCGCCACCCGGAAGATTTCCGACGAGGCGGTGGCGCTGCTCGCCGAGATGCGCGAGACCAACGCCGAGCTCAAGAAGACGCTGGCCAATCCCGCGCTGCAGAAGCTTCCCGACGACGCCGCCGCGGCGATCGCGCGGGTGCGGGCGATCGTCGACGATCCCAACCTGCCGCGGACGTTCGCGCACCTGTCGCAGACGCTCGGCCGGCTCGACCGGATCCTCGGCGCCGGCGAGAGCGACATCGCGGTGACCTTCGAGAACCTCCGCCAGATCACCGACAACCTGCGCGACCTCTCCGAAGACACCAAGCGCTATCCGGCGAACGTGATCTTCGGGTCGCCGCCGCCACCGCCGGAGCCCGTCAAATGAAGCCGTGGTCCCTCCCCCTGCCGCCCGGAGCGGGTGCGCGGCCGCTGGCCGCGGTCGCGCTGCTGCTGCTGGCCGCGGCGCTCGCGTCGTGCTCGCTGTCGCGGCCGGCGCCGGTCAAGCACATGTACCTGCTCGAGGCGGCGGCGCCGCCCGCCGCCACGGTGCAGAAGACCGCGTCGCTGCGCGTCGGCGTCATCGGCGTCGCGGCCCCGTTCCGCGGCCGGGCGCTGGTGTACCGGCGCGATGACATCACCTACGAGGCCGATTTCTACAGCGAGTACTTCGTCGCGCCGGCGGCGATGCTGGGCGAGGCGACGGCCCGGGCGCTGACGGCGGCCGGCGTGTTCCGGCGCGTGATCCCGCCCGGTGCGGCGCCCGACGACAGCGAGTACGTCCTCGACGGCTTCGTGAGCGAGCTCTACGCCGACGCGCGCGATGCCGGCAAGCCCGCCGCGGTGATCACCGCGACGTTCTACCTGTCGGCGGCCAACGCGCTGGTGCCCACGGTGATCTGGTCGCACGAGTACCGGCAGCGGGTGCCCGTCGCCGACGGCGGTCCCGACGCGTTCGCACGCGCCGCGAGCGCCGCGCTCTCCGCGATCCTGGCCGATCTCGCCCGCGATCTCGCCGCCGCGTCGCTGCCGAAATCGTAGAGATCACGACCGATGACCAGGGACCGAAAATGAACCGCCGCATGCTCCTCCGCCCCCTTCTTTCCCTGATCGCCGCCGTCGCGCTGGCCGGCGCGGCGCTGCCCGCATCGGCGCAGGGGAAGCCCGCGCTCGACGCCGCCGCGAAGAGCGCCTACAACAGCCTCGTCGCCAAGGTGCCGGCCGCGAAGGCGCTCGGCAAGGACGCGGTTGCCGTCCTCGTGTTCCCCAAGATCACCAAGGCGGGCTGGTGATCGGCGGCCAGTACGGGGACGGCGTGCTGCTGCGGCATGGCAAGCCGTCGGGCTACTACAACACCGCCGGCGCGTCGTACGGGCTGCAGGCGGGCGCCAGCAGTTCGGCTACGCGATGTTCTTCATGAATGAGCGGCCTTGAAGGCGCTGACCGAGACCAACGGCTTCGAGGTCGGCGTCGGGCCCAGCGTCGTCGTCGTCGACGAGGGCATGGGCAAGTCGCTGACGACGGTGACCGCGCAGCAGGACATCTACGCGTTCATCTTCGGCCAGAAGGGGTTGATGGCCGGGATCGGCATCCAGGGCAACAAGATCACCAAGCTCGCCAACTAGGTCAGGTCGCCGCCCCGGGCGCGTGGCCGGGGCGATCCCGGCAGGCAGTGCGCGGCGCCGGCGGCTGCCGGCGCTTCAGAACAGCGGCGGCCGCCCGGGCGGCGCAGTCGCGGCGGCCGGCGCACTCCCGCTCAGGTCGTCGGCGACGGTGACCCAGCCGCCGCCCATCGCCTTGTAGGTGTTGGCGGCGGAGGTGAAGACCGACGCCCGCACCGAGGCGAGCGTCAGCTCCGCGGGGAACAGCGACTGCTCCGCCTGGAGCACCGTCGAATAGGCCGTGTAGCCGCCGTCGTACTGCAGCTTGGCGAGGCGGGCGTAGTCCTTCAGCGCGGCGACGAGGCGCTCCTGCGCGGCGAGCTGCTGCTTGATCTTCACGTTGGCGACCAGCGCATTGTCGACGTCGGCGAACGCGTTCTGGATCGAGAGCTGGTAGTTGAGCAGCGCCGCCTTCTGCGCAGCTTCGGACTGCGCCACCTGACCGCTGACGGCGCCGAAGGTGAATATCGGCCCGACGATCTGGCCGGCGTAGTTCCACAAGCGCGTCGGCCCCTTGAACAGGTCCGACAGGTCCGTGCTGGAGCTGCCGAGCGCGCCGGTGAGCGAGATCGTGGGGAAGTAGAGCGCCTTGGCGGCGCCAATCTGCGCGTTGGCGGCGACCAGCTGCTGCTCGGCCTGCAGCAGGTCCGGCCGGCGCTCCAGCAGCGCCGAGGGCAGCCCCGCGGGCACCGGCGGCACCGCGAGGTCGTCGATCGACTTGCCGCGCGGGATCGGCCCCGGGTTCCTGCCCAGCAGGATCGACAGCGCGTTCTCGGTCTGCGCGATCTGCGTCTCGATCTGCGGGATCTGCGCCGCGGCGGTCTCGTACTGCGACTGCGCCTGCGCGACGGTCATCTGCGAGGTCTGCCCGTACTTGAACTGCAGCTGGTAGAAGCGCACCGACTCGGCGTAGGTGTCGAGCGTGTGCTTCGCGATGACGAGCTGCTCGTCCAGTCCGCGCAGCGTGATGTAGTTGGTGGCGACCGACGCGACCAGCGACAGGATCACGCCGCGGCGGGCCTCGTCGGTGGCGAGCATGGTCGCGCGCGCCGCCTCGGACTGGCGGCGGATGCGGCCCCAGAGGTCGATCTCCCAGCTCACGCTGAGCAGCGCCTCGTAGCTCGACTGGGGATTCGGGTAGTTGGGAATCGACGCGGCGACCCCGGTCTCGGGAACGCGCGCGCGTCCGGCGCTGCCCGTGTAGCCGACCTGCGGGAACAGCGCCGAGCGCGTCTGCGTGATCACCGCCAGCGCCTGCTCGACGTTGGCGGCCGCGACCTTGACGTTGAGGTTGTTGGCGAGCGCGGCGTCGATCAGGTCGTCGAGCACCGGGTCGCCGAACTGCTTCCACCAGGCGGTGTCCGCCGTTTCCGCGACCTCCTTCGGCTCGAAGCGGAACGCGGCGGGCGCGTCCACCGGCGGGCGCGCGTAGTCGGGACCCAGCGTGCAGCCGGCGAGCGCGGCGCGCGGCGAGCGCGGCAAGCGTGAGCTGACGCCAGCGCCCGGTCGCGGGCGGCAGCATGCCACCTCCCGGCGACGGTGGCGGACGCGGACGGCGATCATCTCAGTCCCCCGTCCGCGGTGCGCGGGGTGCGTTCGCCGGCGCCGCGGCGCGGCCGTGGCCGCGCGGCGGCGCATCGGTGACCGCGCCGTTGCGCTCGGCGAGCCGGTCGAACAGGTAGAACAGCAGCGGCACGTAGAGCATCGCCAGCGTCGTCTCGCCGAGCATGCCGCCGATGATGCCGGTGCCGATCGAGTGCCGCGCGTTGGCGCCGGCGCCCAGCGGCCAGCGCCAGCGGCAGGCAGCCGGCGGCGAAGGCGAGCGAGGTCATGATGATCGGCCGCAGCCGCTGCTCGCCGGCCAGCACCGTCGCCTCCATGATCGACTTGCCCTGGTGGCGGAACTCGACGGCGGCCGAGACGCGCAGCACCGCGTTCTTGGCGCCCAGCCCGATCAGGACCAGGAGGCCGATCTGGAAGTAGACGTCGTTCTCGAGGCCGCGCGCCCAGTTGGTGAGCAGCGCGCCGAGGATCCCGAACGGCACCGCCGACATCACCGCGCCGGGCAGCGTCCACGACTCGTACTGCGCGGCGAGCACCAGGAACACGATGATGAGGCCGAACACGAACGCGATCATCGACGTCCCGCCGGACTGCTTCTCCTCGAACGCGATGCCGGACCACGCGAAGGTGTAGCCCGGCGGCAGCACCTCGCCCGCGACCGCCTCCATCGCCGCGATCGCGTCGCCGGAGCTGTAGCCCGGCGCGGGGTTGCCGTTGACCTTGGCCGCGGGAAAGCCGTTGAAGTGCGGCAGCAGGTCCGGGCCGGCGACCCACTCGGTCGTGACCAGCGCCGACAGCGGCACCATCTGGCCGTTGGTCGAGCGGGTGTACAGCCGCGTCAGGTCGCCCGGCTGCTGCCGGTACTTGCGCGTCGGACTGCACGATCACCCACCAGACGCGGCTGAACTGGTTGTACTGGCTCGCCGTGAGCGATCCGAACTGGGCCTGGATCGCGCTGTAGACGTCGTCCACCTGCACCCCGAGCAGCGTGGCCTTGTCGCGATCGACGTTGGCGCGCAGCTGCTGCGTATTGGCGCGGAAGGTCGACCAGAGGCTCGCGAGCTCGGGACGCTTTCGCGCCTGCTTCAGGAAGTCCTGCGTCACCGCGTCGAGCTGCACCGGGTCGCCCGCGCCGGTGTCCTGGATCCAGAACTCGAATCCGCCGGTGGTCCCGATGCCGGGTATCGGCGGCGGCGCGATGGGAATGACGACCGCCTCGTCGATGCGCTGCGCCTCGGCGCGCAGGGTCAGGAGCACCGTCCGCGCATTCTGCGCCTTCGCGGCGTCGACCGACGCATAGCGCTCCTTGAAGTCCTTGAGCGTGACGAAGAACGTCGCCGGCGTTGGTCTTGAAGCCGCTGTCGAGCAGGCTGTAGCCGGTGATCATCGAGCGCGTCGCCACTGCCGGGTATCTTCTCGAAGATCGCGTCCACCTTTTCGGCGACCGCCTGCGTGCGGGCGATGCTGGCGGCCTCCGGCATGACGATCGCCGCCATCACGTAGCCCTGGTCCTCGTTGGGGACGAAGCTCGTCGGCAGCACGCTGAACAGGTGGTAGATGCTCCACAGGAACACGGCGAACATCACCAGCGCGATCGCCGCGCGCTTGATCACGAACTCGACCGCGTGGCCGAAGCCGCGCGTCACCGCGTCGACCTGGCGGTTGAACCAGGCGAAGGGCCCGCGCTGCGGCGGCGGGTTGTGCTTGAGCATCAGCGCGCACATCGCCGGCGTCAGCGTGAGCGCGACGAAGCCGGAAACGGCCACCGACACCACGATGGTGATCGCGAACTGCTTGTAGAGCTGGCCCGTGGTGCCGGGCAGGAACGCCGCCGGGATGAACACCGACGCCATCACCAGCACGACCGCGACCAGCGAGCTCGCGATCTCGTCCATCGACTTGATCGTCGCCTCCTTCGGCGCGAGATGGTGCTCGTGCATGTTCCGCTCGACGTTCTCGACGACGACGATGGCGTCGTCGACGACCATGCCGATCGCCAGCACCAGCCCGAACAGCGTGATCAGGTTGATCGAGAAGCCCAGCGCGAGCATGCCGGCGAAGGTCGTGATCAGCGCGACGATGATCGCGACCGTGCAGATGATCGTGGTGCGGAAGCTCTGCAGGAACAGGTAGACGACCAGCACCACCAGCGCGATCGCCTCGAACAGCGTGTGGATCACCTCCTCGATCGAGAGCTTGACGAAGTCGTTGGTGTCCAGCGAGATGACGTAGTCGATGCCCTCGGGGAAGCGCGTCTTCATCTCCTCCAGCGTCTTCCTGACGCCCGGCGGAGACCTTGAGCCCGTTGGCGCCCGGCTGCTGGTAGACGGCGATGAACGTCGTGGGGGCGCCGTTGAGCCTGGAGTCGACGATGTACTGCCGCAGGCCGACCTCGGCGCGCGCGACGTCGCCCAGCCGGACGATCGCGCTGCCGTCCTGGCTCGCGCGCAGGATGATCTGCTCGTACTGCCGGGGGTCGGTGAACGGCGCCTGCGTGACCACCGGGAAGGTGAGCTCGACCGGGCCGGCGGTGGGCTGCTGGCCGATCTGGCCGGCGCCGAACAGCGCGTTCTGCTTGTTGATGGCGCTGGCGATGTCGGTGGTGGTGATCCCGAGCGAGGCCATCCGGTCCGGGTTCATCCAGATGCGCATCGCCTGGTCCGGCACGCCCATGATCTGCGCCTGCCCGGCGCCGGGCACCCGCTTCAGCGCGTCGAGGACGTAGACGTTGGCGTAGTTGGCGACGTAGTCGGCGCTGTAGCGGGTGCCCTTGCCGAACACGCCGATCAGCATCATGATCGACGACGACTTCTTCTGCACCGACACGCCCTGCTGCGTCACCGCGGTCGGCAGCTGCGGCAGCGCGAGGTTGACCCGGTTCTGCACCTGCACCTGGGCGATGTCGGGATCGGTCTCGAGCGAGAAGTAGACGGTCAGCGTCAGCTGGCCGGTGGCGGAGCTGGTCGACGACATGTAGATCATGTTGTCGACGCCGTTGATCTGCGCTTCGATGGGCGAGGCGACCGAGTCGGCGAGCGTCTTGGAGTCGGCGCCCGGGTAGGTCGCGGAGACGGTGACCTGCACCGGCGTGATCGTCGGGTACTGCTGGACCGGCAGCACGGTCATCGCGACCAGCCCGGCGAGGCAGAGGATGATCGCGACGACCGCGGCGAAGATCGGCCGCTCGATGAAGAAGCGCGAGAACATGATCGGGCGCCCGGGTCAGCGCGCCGGCTTCGTGCTCGCGGGTGCCGCCGCCGGCGGCGATGCCTGCGCTGCGGTCTTCGGCTCGGCCGCTCGCGGCCGCCGGCGCCGCGGCGGGCTTCGGCACGTACGGCGTGGCCTTGACCGGCGCGTCGGGCGCGAGCCGCAGCACGCCGTCGACGACGATCCGGTCGCCGTCGGCGAGGCCCTGCGCGATGAACCAGCTCTCGCCGTACCATTCGCCGACGACGACCGGCCGCAGCTCCGCCTTGCCGTCCTTGTTGACGACCCAGACGAAATGGCCCTTCGCGCCCTGCTGCACCGCGCGCTGCGGGACGAGGATCGCGTTCGGCCGGATCGCGCCGTGCAGCCGCGCGCGAACGTACTGGTTCGGGCGCAGCACGCCCTTGGGATTGGCGACCGAGGCCCGGATCAGGAACGTTCCGGTCTGCGAGTTGTACGACGGGTCGGCGAAGGTGATCTTGCCCTTGTACGGGAAAACCGTGCCGTCGACGAGCTCGATATCGACGGTGTATTCGCGGTCCGGCGGGAGCCGGAGCAGGCCCTGCTGCACCTCGCGGCGGATGCGCTCCATCTCGTTCTCGGAGAGGCTGAAGTTGATCCACATCGGCGAGAGCACCGACACGGTGGTCAGCTGCGCGTTCTGGGCGTCGACGTAGGTGCCGTCGGCCACGGCGGCGAAGCTGCTGACGCCGTTTACCGGCGAGGTGATCGTCGTGTACGACAGGTTGAGCTGCGCAGTGTCGAGCTGCGCCTTCGTCTGCGCGACCGCCGCCTCGGCCTGCTCGTAATTGCCCTGCGCATCGTCGAGGTCCTTCTGCGACAGCGCGTTCTGCGCGGCGAGCGGCTTGGTGCGCGCGAGGTTGGCGCGCGCGACCTCGAGCGCCGCCTGGTTGCGCTGCAGCGCCGCCTGCGCGCCGTCGACCTGCGCCTGGAACGGCTTCGGGTCCATCCTGAACAGGACCTGCCCGGCCTTGACCACGGACCCTTCGGTGTAGACGCGCTTGTCGAGGAAGCCGGAGACCCGCGCCTGGATGTTGACCGCCTGCGAGCTCTGCGTCTGGGCGACGAAGACCGTGCTGACCGGCACGTCCCGGGCGGTGACCGTGAACACCGTCACGTCGATCGGTGCCGCCGCCGCCGGCTTCTTTTCCTCCCTGGAGCACGCCGAGGCCAGCAGCACCAGCGCGCCGAGGGCCAGCAACGGCAGCCATGCGCGCGCCGGGCGCGTCCTTGCGGTCACGAACTTCATGGGCGGGCCTTCATCGGGAGGCGGGTGGGGTGGCGCGTTGCGTGCGGGCGCCGCGGCAGCGCAGACTTTACACGGCGTCTGCGTCCGTTGTCGACGTGTCGGCGGCATTGGCGACGGCGAGCCATCGGCATCGTTCACCCACGCCTCGAGCAGCTTGAAGGTGACGGCGAGGACGACCGGGCCGACGAAGATGCCGAGCAGCCCGAAGGACAGCAGCCCGCCGATCACGCCGGCGAAGATCAGCAGCAGCGGCAGGT
Organism: uncultured beta proteobacterium; assembly: GCA_963768535.1. GTDB lineage: Bacteria > Pseudomonadota > Gammaproteobacteria > Burkholderiales > Casimicrobiaceae > CAIWHR01. The sequence continues at coordinate 173,537 of CAVYID010000009.1, forward strand.
CGGCGCCCCGCTTGATCAGGACCGGACGCAGGAAGTTGTCGAGCGTGCCGACGATCGACGACCAGATCAGCAGCAGCGTTCCGGTCAGGTTGTCGCCGGTCCAGAACGTCCAGATCACCGCCGGGGCCAGCACCAGCAGCGGCCCGATCTGGGCGAGGCAGAGCATCAGCATCAGCACGGTCAGCACGCCGGCGAACGGAATGCCGGCCACCGCGAGGCCGAGTCCGCCGAGCAGCGACTGCACCAGTGCCGTCACGACGACCCCGAGCGCGACGCCCCGGATCGCCTGGCCGGCGAGCAGGATCGACTGCTCGCCCCGCGCGCCCGCGAGCCGCCGGCCGAACCGCCGCACGGCGGCGCCGGCCGCTTCGCCTCTCGCATAGAGGACCGCCGCGATGACGATCGTCAGCAGGACCTGGACGACCAGCATCCCGAGCGTCCCCGCCTGCGCGGCGAGCCACCGGAGCGTCTGGACGACGTAGGGCTGCGTCCTGGCGATCAGCGGGCCCCAGCCCTGGCTGGCGACGTCCCGCCAGGCGGCGGAGATCCGCGACCCGACGAACGGGATGTTGTCGACGAATCCGGGCGGCATGGGGATCGTCGCCTCCTGCAGCTGCTTCGTCCACGCCCCGACGTCACCGGAGTACTCGGCGAGCGTGCCGATCGCGACCCAGAACGGCAGCACGAACACCAGCAGCATGGCGAGTGTCATCACGGCGATGGCGGGCGTGCGCCTGCCGCGCATCCGGCGTTGCAGCGAAATCAGCAGCGGCCACGTGGCGACGACGATCATCGTCGCCCAGACCAGCGAGATCAGGAACGGCAGCACGATCCAGAACGATGCGGCGATGAGCACGCCGATCGAAAGCACGGCCAGCGTGGTGCGGGTCACTTCCCTTTGCATGATCGATTCCCGAGAGGAGGCAAGGTGCCCGACCATGGAGGCGGCACGGCGCCGGGACGTTCCGGCAGAACCGGTGGCGTGGCGCCACGCGGCGAATCCATGGTGGCAATGCGGATTCTACGGGTGTCCACGGCTCGCGGCCACTCGCGAGCCGGCGCGGCGGCGGGTCGCCAACGCCGAGGGCGCGCGGTGCATCGTGGTCTGTACCCCGCATGGCGGTCGACCGGGTCCGGCCGCCGAGGGGCGGGGCGATGTGGTTCAATCCCGACGTGGCGCGATCGGGCGTCGAACGCCCGGAGATGGAGGAGCCCACCGTTGCGGCGAACTGATGCACTGCGCAGTACGCTCGTGGCAGCGTCGATCGTGCTCTGCGTCGCGTGTGCCACGGTGCCGCCGGTGCAGCTGGCGTACGCGCCGGGCGGCGACGGCACCGTGGTCGGCGCGCCGCTGCCCTGCACGGGGGGCGCCGCGACCGCGGGGCGGGAAGCGCCCCGCGAATTCCTGCCGGGCCCGACGCTGCGGATACTGAGCTGGAACCTCCACAAGAACGCGGACCCCGGCTGGGACGCGGACCTGGCGCGCTTCGCCGCGCGCAGCGATCTGGTGCTGATTCAGGAGGCGGAGCTGACCGCCGCGCTGCAGCGGGTGCTGGACGGCGCCGGCTACGACTGGCTGCTCGGGGGCGCGTTCCGCCTAGACGGCGTCGAGACGGGCGTGCTGAGCGCCGCGCGCGTGCGCCCGGCGAGCGCCTGCGTGCAGCGCTTCCTCGAGCCGCTGCTGCAGCTGCCCAAGGCCGCCGTGATCGCGCGCTACCGGGTCCGCGGCGTTGCGGGCACGCTGGCGGTGGCGAACCTGCACTCGATCAACTTCACGCTCGGCGTCGGCGAGTACCGCGCGCAGCTCGAGGCGATCGCGGCGGAACTCGCCGGCCACGACGGCCCGGTGATCGTCGCCGGCGATCTCAACACGTGGAGCGACGCGCGCCGCGACGTCGTCGACGAGGTGACGCGGCGGATGGGGCTCGTCCCGGTGGTGCCGCCGGTCGACACGCGCAGCCGTTTCCTCGGCCGGCAGGTCGACTACGTCTTCGTGCGCGGGCTCGAGATCGTGGACGCGCAAGCGCCGGCGGTCGACTCGTCGGACCACAACCCGGTGCTCGTGACGCTGCGCGTGTCGGCGGCGCCACCGTGACCCGGATGCGCTCGGCGCTCCGTCCCATGTTTTCCCGCGCATCGGCACGGTCTTGCCGTGGCGGCTCCGGCCATGCGCACGCGCGCCGCAATCCTTCCGGCAAATCGGCGGAGTACCTCGTTTTTTGGTAGATTGAGTCCCCTTCGCCGTGCCCAACGGGAGCAACCATGCCCTTCGACGACAAGAACGTGCTGGGCGGCGACCTCGCGCCGTGCTCGACCTCGCCGCGCACCGGGTTCTATCGCGACGGCTGCTGCAACACCGGTCCCGAGGACCACGGCCTGCACGTGGTGTGCACGCAGGTGACCGCCGAGTTCCTCGCCTTTGCGCGGGCGCAGGGCAACGACCTGGTCACGCCGGCGCCGGAATTCGGCTTCCCGGGCCTCGTGCCCGGCGATCGCTGGTGCGTCTGCGCCGCGACGTGGCGCCAGGCCTGGGAGGCGGGCGTGGCCTCGCCGGTGGTCCTCGCCGCGACGCACGAGGAGACGCTCGCCGTGATCCCGCTGGATGCCCTCAAGGAGCACGCGCTCGACGTCCACTGACGGCGCGCGACCGTGCCGCGGAACCCGGGCCGCACAGCGGCCGCGCCGCCGCCGGCAATCATGTAGATCTCGGTTGAGCCGACGCGGACCGCTCCGCCCCGGGACGATCGATGCGCACGCGATCGCGGGACCGATGCCGCAGCATCCGACAATCCCGGAGTCCACATGCGTTTGTTTGTCGCAACATTGAGTCTTGCCATCATTGCCGCCGTCACCTTCCCGCCACCGCCCAGACCGGCGGGGCCATCGTTGCCAAGCCCGGAGCCGCCGGCGTCGCCGGAACCGTCGAGCTCACCGCGACGATCACGGCGATCGACGCCGCGACGCGCGCGGTCACGCTGAAGGGCCGGACGGCAAGGAAGTCACGATCACCGTCGGGCCGGACGTCAAGAACTTCGCGCAGATGAAGGTCGGCGACGAGGTCAAGGCCCGCTACGTCGAGGCCTGACGCTGGAGCTGAAGAAGGGCAGCACGGCCCGGTCTCGCGCACGGACAACGCTGCCGCCGGAGCCGCGAAGCCGGGCGCGATGCCCGGCGCCGCCGCCGGGCGGCAGGTCACCATCGTCGCCAAGGTCGTCGCGCTCGATCCCGACGAAGCAGATGGTGACGCTGCGCGGCCCCAAGCGCACCGTCGAGCTCAAACTGGGCGATCCCGAGCAGTTCAAGCGCATCGTCAAGGTCGACCGCATCGAGGCGACCTCACCGAGGCGGCTCTGCGATGCCGTCGAACGTGCGAAGAGCGCGTGCCGCGAGTGCGGCGCGCGGCCCGCGCTCCGGAGTGCGCGCTGAATTCCGGTCGCACGCAGAGAATGGAGAAGCGTATCCGCGATGAAATCCCGTGTGCCGGTCCCTCGAACGCGTTCGTCGATAACGGGCGCGGTCCTTGCGGCAGCGATGGCGACGCTCCCATCCGCTGCGCACGCGTCGTTCCTCCCGCCGAGCTGATGGACAAGGCGGCGATGGCCATCGCCTGGTTCGTCATCTGCGTCATGCCCATCGGCGCGATCGTGCTGTTCTGGATGGTGCACGTGCTGCCGGAGAAGATCGCGCACAAGCGCCATCATCCGCAGCGCGACGCGATCCATACGCTGTGCCTGCTGTCGCTGGTGTTCGGCGGGCTGCTGTGGCCGATCGCCTGGCTGTGGGCCTACACCAAGCCCACGGCGTACCGGCTGGCCTATGGGACCGAGAAGCACGACGACTATTACCACGAGCTCGGGGAAAAGGCGCAGGCCGGGGAGTTGCTCTCGCACGAGCTCGCGCACCTGCGCGAAGAGCTCGACGCGATGGCCGCCAAGGGCTCGCTGACCGCGGAACTCAAGCGGCTGCGCGAGGATCTGCGGGCGGCGACAGCCGGCGCCCGCCGGACCGGTACGCGGAACCGGCCGCGCCGGCGGCGGCCGGTGCGCAGGCGAGGCAGCGCCTGATGGAAGCCCTGCTGCTCGGCATCTACGCGTTCTTCGTCTGGCTGATCTTCATCAAGTTCAAGTGGCTGCCGTGGAATACCGCGACGCAGGTCATCGTGGTGATCATTCCGGTCGTCGCGATGTCCGCGATGATCCTGACGCTCAACGTGGTGGCGCCATCCACCAACGACGTCCGCGTGATCAAGTACGTGGTGCAGGTGATCCCGCAGGTGAAGGGGCGGGTGATCGAGGTGCCGGTCGAGCCCAACCGGCTGGTGAAGAAGGGCGAGCTGCTGTTCCGCATCGACCCGACCCCGTACCAGAACGACGTCAACGTCGCGAAGGCGAAGCTCGCGGCGGACCAGGCGAAGCTCGCCCAGGCCGGTGCCGCGGTGGTGGACGCGTCGGCCGGCGCCGCGGCAGGTGCAGGAGCAGTTGAAATCCGCCAGCGGCCAGGTCGCCGCGCTGCAGCCGCGACTCGAGCTCGCGAAGCTGCGGGTCCGGCAGAACAGGGAGCTGGTGGCCAGCGGCGCCGGCGACCGCTTCGCGCTGGAGCAGGCCGAGGCCAACGTGATCGACCTCGAGGCGCAGATCGCGACGGCGTCGGCCAACGAGGCGCAGGTCGCGCAGAAGCTGTCGGGACAGGTCAACGGCGAGCAGGCATCGGTCGCCTCGGCGCGGGCGCAGCTCGCGACCGCCAAGGCGCAGGTCGACGTCTCCCGCGCCGACCTCGCCAACGTGCAGTGGAACCTGGACCAGACGGCGGTCTACGCGCCCGCCGACGGCTACGCGATCAACGTCCAGCTGCGGCCGGGCTCGTACGTGACCGCGTTCCCGGTGGCGCCGGCGATGAGCTTCGTCGAGGAAACCTACCAGGTGATCGCGCTGTACGCGCAGAACGAGCTGCCGCTGGTCGAGCCCGGCAACGCGGCCGAGTTCGCGCTCCGGACCCATCCGGGCCAGATCATCAAGGCGAAGGTCGATTCCATCGTCTGGGCGCAGGGCCAGGGCCAGCTGGCGCAGTCGGGCACGGTGCCGCAGACCGGCGCCTATCCGCAGGCGCCGGGGCGGTTCCCGGTCAAGTTCGCCGTCGAGGAGCGCGATCGCGGACTGTTCCTCGCGGCCGGCGCGGCCGGCGCCGGCGCGATCTACACCGAGCACGCAGCGGCCCTCCACCTCGTGCGCATGGTGATCCTGCGCATCGGCTCGATCACCGACTACCTCGTGCTGAAGCTGCACTGATGCGCGCACGCCTCGCCCGCGCAAGCGTCGTCGCGGCGGCCCTCGTGGCCGCGGTGACGGGCTGTGCGCTCAAGGTGCCGCCGACGAGCGGCGAGCTGCGGCAGCAGGCGCTGCCGCACACGGCGGTGCCGGCGGCGTGGAAGGCGGGCGGCGGCACGGCGGCGCCGGTGGCCGACCGCTGGCTGGCGTCGTTCGACGATCCCGCGCTGTCGGCGCTGGTCACCGAAGCGCTGGCGTACAACGCCGACCTGCAGGTGGCGGCGGCGCGTGTCGAGCAGGCGGCGGGGTACGTCAAGGTGGCCAACGCGTCGCTGCTGCCGTCGGTGGGCGTGCTCGGCATGGGCGGCGGCAAGTCGGGAGGCAGCGGCGGCCTGGACGGCATCTGGCTGAACGCGTCGCTGGAGCTCGACATCTGGGGCCGCGTGCGCTACGGGGGCGCGGCGGCGCAGGAGCAGTCGGCGGCGGCCGCGGCCGACTACGCGTACGCGCGCCAGTCGCTGGCGGCCACCGTGGCCAAGGCCTGGTTCACCGCGGTCGAGGCGGGGCTGCAGCGGGCGATCGCACAGGAGGCGCTGCGCTCGGCGCAGGCGCTGCTGCGCGTCGCCGAGGAGCGCCTGCGCGTGGGCAACGGCAACGAGCAGGCGGTCGCGGAGGCGCGTGCCGGCGTCGGCAGCTACCGCGACACGCTGCGGCAGGTCGAGAGCGCGCGCGAGCAGGCGCTGCGCGCGCTGGAGCTCCTGCTCGGACGTTATCCGGCGGCGGAGATCACGGTCGCCGAGCGCCTGTCGCCGATGCCCGCGCCCGCGCCGGTCGGCATGCCGTCGGAGCTGCTCGAGCGCCGGCCCGACGTCGTCGCCGCGGAGCGCCGCGTCGCCGCTGCGTTCGACCGGGTCGGCGAGGCGCGCGCCGCGCAGTTGCCGCGCATCAGCCTCACCGCCGGGGGCAGCAGCGTGTCGAGCGAGCTGCTCCAGCTGAAGGACACCAGCAGCCCGATCTGGAGCTTCGGCGCCAACCTGATCGCGCCGCTGTACCAGGGCGGAGCGCTGCGGGCGCAGGTCGAGATCCGCTCGGCCGAGCAGAAGCAGGCGGTGGCCGAATACGCGCGTGCCGGGCAGCGTGCGTTCGGCGAGGTCGAGAACGCGCTCGCGGCCGAGAACACGCTGCGCGAGCGCGACGCGATCCTGGAGGCGACGGTGCGCGACAGCGCGCGGGCGCTGGAACTCGTCCAGATCCGGTACAAGGTAGGCGCCGTCGACCTGCGCGCGGTCGAGCAGAGCCAGCTCGCGCTGTACGGTGCGCGCACCTCGCTTCTGCGCGTGCGCAGCGAACAGCTGGCGCAGCGCGTCAACCTCTACCTCGCGCTCGGCGGCGGGTTCGACCTGCCGGCGATGGCGCCGGTGGCGGCGCAGTGATGTCGCCGCGGGGGCGGGGACGCCCTCGCGTTTGCCCGTTCGCGTCGAACCGCGAATGCGACGACCTGACCCAATGGAGATGACGATGGCGAAGAAGAAGGCGAAGGCGGACGATGCGGCGAAGAAGGGCAAGGCCGGCGCCGCTGCGGACCGGGGCGCATCCGGGACCGGCAAGTCGCTGTCGTCGAAGGACTACGACCGCGAGCTGAAGAAGCTGCACGTCGAGCTGGTGAAGCTCCAGCAGTGGGTCGTGCACAAAGGGCTCAAGGTCTGCATCGTGTTCGAGGGCCGCGACGGCGCCGGCAAGGGCGGCACCATCAAGGCGATCACCGAGCGCGTGAGCCCGCGGGTGTTCCGCGTGATCGCGCTGCCGGCGCCGACCGAGCGCGAGAAAGTCGCAGATGTACGCGCAGCGCTACCTGCCGCATTTCCCGGCCGCGGGAGAAGTCGTGATCTTCGACCGCAGCTGGTACAACCGCGCCGGCGTCGAGCGGGTGATGGGCTTCTGCACCGAGGAGCAGGCGCGGAGCTTCCTGCAGGTGGTGCCGCTGTTCGAGAAGATGATGGTCAACTCCGGCATCATCCTGCTCAAGTACTGGCTGGAGGTGAGCCCCGAGGAGCAGACGCGCCGGCTCAAGGCGCGCATCGGCGACGGCCGCAAGACCTGGAAGCTCTCGCCGATGGACTTGAAGTCCTACGACCGCTGGGACGACTACACCAGGGCGCGCGACGAGATGTTCGCCGCCACGGACTCCTCGTGGGCGCCGTGGTACGTCGCGCGCTCGGAGGACAAGAAGCGCGTGCGCCTCAACGTGATCAGCCACCTGCTGAAGCACGTTCCGTACGAAGCCGTCCCGGCGAAGAAGGTCGAGCTGCCCAAGCGCAGGATCGGCCGCTACAAGGCGGTGGACATTCCGTTCAAGTACGTGCCGGAAACCTGCTGACGCGCCGATCCGGGTCCGGGGTTGCCGCTTTGAGGTCCGTCAGCGCGCAGCGCGTGCCGGTCCGGCCGGTCACTGCGCCGGCAGCCGGGCTCGCCGCCGTTCTCCGCTCCGGGCGACAGCGCCGTTGCCGCATTCGATGAGCTCAGCTTTCACCGCCTTCGACCTCGCCCTGCGCGACGGGCGGGCCGTGCACGTCCGCGAGATGCTTCCTGCCGACGAGGCGGAGCTGCTGCAGGCCTTCGACCGCATGAGCCCCGATGCCCGCTACATGCGCTTCATGCGCACGGTCCGCGAGCCCAGCCTGGAGAGGTTGCGCAAGGCGCTCGCGTCGTTCCCCGAGGACGGACTGGGGATCGTGGCGACGGTGCCGGCGGCCGACGGGATCGACATCGTGGGCAGTGCCATCTACGTGATCGGCAGCGACAGGTCGACCTGCGAGTTCGCCATCAGCGTCGGCGCCGAATTCGGCGGTGCCGGGCTCGCGACCGCGCTGATGACGGCGCTCGTCGACGCGGCGAAGCGGCGCGGGATGCGGGAGATGGAAGGCTTCGTGCTGGCCGAGAACAAGCCGATGCTGCGGCTCGCCAAACGGGTCGGCTTCGACGTCGCGCCCGACCCGCAGGATCGGGCCGTGCGCATCTGCCGCCTGCGCCTCGCCGACGCCTAGGCGCGGGTCGCGCGCCTGCCGTGGCGTCGTCGGGCCGGGAGGAGAGCGCCGCGCGGCAGCGGCCCTAGGGCGGGCTCTTCGCCGGCCCGGTCGAGCGCAGGTCCTTGAGCTCCGTGCGCAGCCACTCGCCGCTCTGGACAGGGGCGCCGTTCCCGCATTTGACCAGATAAGGCTTGCCCGACATGCTGCTGCCCGAGGCGGCCCGCTCGATGAACTGCTCGGTGGTCTGCACCAGCCCCGGTCCTCGAGGTACCTGAGCTTGCGCAGCAGATGCGGCTTCACCTCGGTCGCCGCGTACCAGGTGCCGTTGCGGTTGAACTCGCAGCCCGAGGCTTCGAGCCGGCCCAGCAAGGCGTCGATCTCGCTCTGCACGGCGGGTGCGAGCGGCGCTGCGATGGCCGTGGTCGCGAGCAGCCAGGCCAGCAGCAGCATCGGCAGGCGCACCGCGGGCGCTGGCCGCGCCCGCCACCCGGGATGCCTTGACGCTGCCTACAGCAGCCATTCGATGGGCAGGATCGACATGAATTCGACGCTCATGCGCGTCGACCAGCTCGTCTCCGGCTCGGTGTCGTAGCGCGTCTCGCCGGTCGACGTCCGCTCGATCCATTCCAGATTGTAGCCGTCGGGCGCCAGCTTCACCTCGTAGGCCAGCATCGGCACCTCGACGTCGAAGAAGTGGCCCAGCCGCCCCGCGAGCACCGGGCTGCTGATCACGAGGCCCATTTCGGTGTTGAGGCGCGCCGAGCGCTGGTCGAAGTTGAACGAGCCGACGAAGATCCGGCTGCGGTCCACGGCCGAGCGTCTTGGCATGCAGGCCGGAGGTCGAGCTCCTTCCGAACCGGTAGGCTTCCCCAATTTGCCCGGTCACGTTCGGCCTGATCTCGTAGAGCAGGACGCCGGCCTCGAGCAGGTCCCGGCGGCGCTTCGCATAGCCTGAATGCACCGACTTCTCGTCGGACGCCGCGAGCGAATTGGTGAGGATGCGCACTGTCACGCCGCTCTTCGCCAGCGCCGCCAGCTGCTCGGTCCCGCGGCTGCCCGGCACGAAGTACGGCGAGACGATGTCCAGCGTCTTCTCCGGGTGGCCCATCTTGCGCACCAGCGCCGGAAAGAGCAACACGTCGGTCCGTTCCGAGGTGTCGAGCGTCTTGGCCGGGTCGTCGTACACGATCTCGGCGGTCGTCCACTCGAAGCCGAGCTTGCGCTCGAGCAGCTCGCGCATCAGCGGCGTCGCGCGCACCGCCTCGGCATAGGCGACGGATTCAGGGTCGGCGAGGTTCGCGGCGAATCGGGCCTCGAGAGTGGCGGCGGCGTCCGGCGCCGGTGGGCCGACGAAGCCCGCCGCCGGGTAGGCGGACGCGCTGTTCCAGTAGACGTCGAATTCCTTCGACACCTCGTGCACCGCCGGTCCGACCGCGAGGACGTCGAGGTCGGCGAACGTGAGCCCGCCCCCGGCGCCGAAGTACTCGTCGGCGATGTTGCGTCCGCCCACGACGGTGGCCTGATTGTCGGCGGTGAACGACTTGTTGTGCATGCGCCGGTTCACGCGCGTGAAATCGGTCAGGAAATTGAGCGCGCGGGTGTCGCGCACGGCAAGCGGGTTGTAGAGGCGCAGCTCGATGTTCGGATGCGCGGCGAGCGCCGCGAGCGTGGGATCGAGGCCGGTCGTGTTGAGGTCGTCGAGCAGCAGGCGCACGCGCACGCCCCGCCCGGCCGCCTGCCAGAGCGCCTGGAAAAGCGCGTAGCCGACGTGGTCACCGTTCCAGATGAAGTACTGCGTGTCGATCGACTTCTCCGCGGCGCGGGCGAGCAGGACCCGGGCGGCGAAGGCGTCGAGGGGGTTGGGAAGCGGGTGGATCCCGGTCCTGCCCGGATTCGCGGCGACCTCCGGCGCGACCGCGTGGCCGAGCCGCGTCCCCGCGGTGTCGGTCAGAGCGGTGGTCTCGGTCCGCCCTTCCGGGGGAGGCAGCGTGGCGCAACCGGCGACCAGCGACGCGATGACGGCAACGGCCCAGGCAAGCATTCGGTTCATGTCGTGTCATCCCTCCGTCCACCGGCGTCCCGCCGGGGTACTACTACGACAATCCGTTGCGCAGGTGGTTTCCGTTACAATGCCCGGCCATGTGCGATCTGAAGCCAGTCCGGGAAACTGTTCTCTCGCGGCATTGTCGCATGCAGATCGACAGCAACGCCGGGACCGCGGCGCAGGGCAAGGCATTGGTGGATTAGCGCGCGCAGTCGACATCGATACGTTGATCTGCGTCAAGAGCGCAGCGCGCGCGAGGCATACCTTCCCATTGGGCAACATTGCGTGAAAGGCGCGGGTGCGCATCGCCCTGCCGGGCAGTTGCAGTTGACGACATGGAATCCGCTGGACGCGAACCGTCCGGCAAACGGAGCTCTCGATGAAACCACGTATCTTGTTGACGCTCGCACTGGGACTGGCGCTGGCCGCGCCGGCGCTCGCCCAGCAGTATGTCTATCCGGCCAAGGGACAGTCCGCGCAGCAGCAGAAGAGCGACGAGGCCGCCTGCTACACCTGGGCGGTCCAGCAGTCGGGATTCGATCCCGCGAAGCCGCCGCCGCAACAGGCGGCCGCCAAGCCGCCGACCACGGCGACGGGCACCGCCCCCGGCGCCGGCCTTCGCGGCGCGGCGCGCGGCGCGGTGGTCGGCGAGATCGTCGGCGGGGATGCGGGCGCGGGCGCCGCGGCGGGCGCGGTTGCCGCGCGCGGCCAGAGCCGCCGGCAGAATGCCGCGGCCGCGCAGCAGGGCCAACAGCAGGCGCAGGCGGCCACGCAGCAGGGTCAGGCCGCATTCGGCAAGGCGCGCGCCGCCTGCCTCGAGGGCCGCGGATACACGGTCAAGTAAAGGATCCAATCGTCGCGTAGCGGGCGATCTTTCGCGGCGAGCCGCGGGAAGCCATCAGGAGCGGGAACAGGCATGACAAATTTCATTCGTACTCCGGCTGCCGTCGAAGGTCGCCGCGGCCCGCGCTGGTTCGGGCTGCTGACCGGAATCGTCGCGCTCGCCTTCGCGGTGCATGTGGTCGCGCAGGCGCCGGCGGCGCCCGGCGGTGCAGCGCCGCCGCCCTCGTCCGAGGCCCTCGACAAGCTGGTCGGGCCGATCGCGCTGTACCCCGACGATCTGGTCGCGATCATCCTGCCGGCGGCGACCAATCCGCTGCAGCTGGTGCAGGCGGACCGCTTTCTCGACAAGCGCAAGACCGATCCCAAGCTTCCCGTCGACGAGACGGTGGGACGACGCGGTCAAGTCGCTGCTGAACTACCCGGACGTCGTGAAGATGATGAGCGGGGACCTCGACTGGACCAGCGCGCTCGGCGAGGCGGTCGTCGCCGACCAGGGCGCGGTGCTGGACGCGATCCAGAGCTTCCGCCGGCGGGCGCAGGCCGCGGGCAACCTGAAGTCCGACGGCAAGCAGGTCGTCGAGGTGCAGAAGGAGATCGTCACCATCGTCCCGGCCGATCCGCAGGTGATCTACGTGCCGCAATACAACCCGGCGACGGTCGTCGTGTACGGCGCGCCGCCGGTGTGGGGCTACTACCCGACGCCGTATCCGGCGTACTACTACCCGTATCCGCCCGGCGCAGCGCTCGCCGCCGGCGTCGTCTGGGGCGCGGCGATCGGCGCGGCCTGGAACGGTGGCCACTACGTCTCGCACTACGGCGGGGACGCCAACATCAACATCAACCGCAACACCAACATCAACACCGGCAACATCAATCGCAATAACAACATCAACACGGGCAACATCAACACCGGCAACATCAACCGCGGCGGCGGTGCGGGCCAGCAGCCGGCGGGCGGCAGCACCGCGTGGAAGCCCAGCAAGCAGCCGGGCCAGGTCAGCAACTCGGTGGGCAAGTCCGCGCCGTCGCCGCGGGTGGGCGACGCGCGTGGGGGCGCCGGCGGCTACGGGTCGACCGGGGCCGGGGCGCGACCCTCGACGCAGCCTGCCGGCGGTGGCATGGGCAGCACCAGCGCCGGTCGCGGCAGCGCGGCGAGCAACAGCGCCTTCGGCGGCTATGGCTCGGGCCGGCAAACCCAGATGGACAGCTCCCGCGGCGCGTCGAGCCGGGGCGCGATGTACGACGCCGGCGCGCGCTCGTCGCCGACCGGCGGTGCTTCGCGCTCGTCGATGCCGAGCGGGGGTGCTTCGCGTTCGTCGATGCCCAGCGGCGGCGGCGCGCGTGGTGGCGGCGGTGGGCGTGGTGGTGGCGGACGCGGAGGCGGCCGTCGCTGACGGCCGGAGCATCCTCATGCACCCATTTTTTCCAGTTCAGAGCAAGGCCACAGCCATGAACGTCAGCACCGTCTGGTCGATCCTCCGCCGGTTTGCGCTGGCGCTGCTGGTGGCGTTTCCGCTCGCCGCGGCGGCCGCTCCGCAGGAAACCTTCGCGACGCCGGAAGCGGCGGTCGAGGCGCTGATGAACGCGCTGAAGGCCGACAGCGACTCGGACATGATTGCGATCTTCGGCGAGGAGCACAAGGATCTCATCGTCAATGCCGACAAGGCCGCGTCGAGCGCGACACGGGCGAAGATCCTCGCCGCGATGCAGACACTGCGGGTGCTGCAGGCGCCCGACCCGGACCGTCGCGTGCTGGTCATCGGCGACGAGGCGTGGCCGGTGCCTATCCCCATCGTGCGCACGGGTGATCGCTGGCGCTTCGCCACCGAAGAAGGCGAGGACGAGATCATCAACCGCCGCGTCGGCGGCAACGAGCGCAACGCCATCTACGTGCTGCACGCGTATCTCGATGCGCAGCGCGCGTACGCATCGCGCGACCGCGACGGCGACGGCGTGCTGCAGTACGCGCAGAAGCTCGCCAGCACCCCGGGCAAGCAGGACGGCCTGTATTGGCCTGCCGACGCCGCCAAGGGCGAGGAAGCGAGCCCGTTCGGGCCGCTGATCGCCGAGAGCGCCGCCTACCTCAAGGGTCACGCGGTGGGCGACCCCTACCGCGGCTACTACTTCCGGATCCTGACGCGCCAGGGCAGGGACGCCCCGGGCGGCGCCTACAACTACGTGATCAACGGCCGCATGATCGCGGGCTTCGCGATGGTCGCCTATCCCGCCAACTACGACCGGAGCGGCGTGATGACGTTCATCGTCAGCCACAACGGCAAGGTCTACGAGAAGGATCTCGGCAAGAAAACCGCTGCGATCGGCGCGAAGATGACGACCTTCGACCCCGGTGCCGGGTGGAAGGAAGTGGCGCCCTGAGAACAGGCGAAACGGCGGACGCGACGGTCGGCCGTCACCCCGCACCGATCAGTGGTGCGCGGGTGCCCCGATGCGCCGCACCGGCTCGCGCATTAGGACGAATTCCTCGGCGGCCGTCGGGTGCACGGCGAGGGTCCGGTCGAAGTCGCGCTTGGTCGCGCCGCAGGTGACGGCGACCGCCAGGCTCTGCACGATCTCCGGCGCGTCGGCGCCGAGCATGTGGATGCCCACCACGCGATCGTCGAGCCCGTCGACGACCAGCTTCATGTACGTGCGCGCGGAGCCCCCGGCGAAGGCCGTCTTCATCGGGCGGAAATCCGACTCGTAGACGTCGACCGGACCGTGCGCGGCGGCATCGGCCTCGGTCAATCCGATCGTCGCGATCGGGGGATCGGTGAACACGGCGCTGGCGACCGTGCGATGGTCGACCCTGATCGGACGCCCGCCGAACTCGGTGTCGGCGAAGGCACGGCCTTCGGCGATCGCCACCGGGGTCAGGTTGATGCGGTTGGTCACGTCGCCGACCGCCCAGATGCCGGAGGCCGTGGTGCGGCTGTCGGCATCGACGACCACCGCGTGGCTGTGATTCAGCGCCACGCCGATCGCGTCGAGGCCCAGGCCGGTCGTGTTCGGATGGCGGCCCGTCGCGTTGAGCGCCGCGCCGGCGGTGAGCACCGAGCCGTCGGCGCGTTCCAGCGCGAACGCGTCGCCGGTGTGCCGAAGTTCCGTGAGCGCAATCCCGCCTGCGAGCGTCACCCCATGCCGCTCCAGCGCGTGAACCATGCGGGTGCGCAGGTCCTCGTCGAAGCCGCGCAACGGCAGGGCGGCGCGATAGGCGAGCGTCACCCGCGCGCCGAGTCCGGCCAGAATGCTGGCGAACTCCACGGCGATGTATCCGGCGCCAAGCACCAGCAGCGACTCGGGCACCTCCCGCAGATTGAGAACGTCGTTGGACGTCATCGCAAGGCCGAGGCCCGGAATGCCCGTGGTCGAGGGGACACCCCCGGTGGCGATCAGGATTCGCGGCGCGCGATAGCTGCGTCCGGCAACGTCGACGCGGTCGGGGCCGGTGAACCCCGCCTGGCCCGTAGCCAGTTCGACGCCCGAGGTGGCCAGCATGTCGCGATAGATGCCCTCCAGCCGGTCGATCTCGCGCGCCTTGGCGTCCGCCCAGCGCGCCATCTCGAAGCGGCCCCCGACGTCCGCCCAGCCGAAGCCGGCGGCCTCGCGCAAGGTGCCGGCAAAGCCCGCGGCGTACATCATCAGCTTCTTGGGCACGCAGCCGCGGATGACGCAGGTGCCGCCGACGCGGTCGCCTTCGACGATCAGCACGCGCGCGCCGTGCGCGGCGGCCCGCCGCGACGCGGCCACGCCGCCCGAGCCCGCGCCGATGGTGATGAGGTCGTAGTCCGCGGTCATCGCGTGTTCCTTCGGTGATTGTGCCCCGTTTGGGCTTGCGTTCGTTCGGCGGGTGACGGGGTTTGGCGGTCGACGCGAGCGGAGCATTCCCGCCGGACAGGACGGCGGTCGCATAATGTGGATGTGAAGCGTCCGAGTGGAACGCGCCGGCCGTCCGCGTTGGATTCTACCGGTTTCGCGCGCTGGGAGCGGAGGCAGGAAATGATAAGGGCGATCGCGGGTGTGAGGGAGCAGGAGCGCCTGAATGAAGCGCGCGAGGCGCAGGTCCCGTGGAAGCAATGGGGACCGTATCTGAGCGAGCGGCAGTGGGGCACCGTGCGCGAGGACTACAGCGACAGCCGCGGCGCCGGCAGCACGCACGGGCTGGCAGTCCAGTCGGTCGAAGGAGGCGGGACATGAGACTGTGGATCGGCAACATGGCGCCGGGAACCACCGGCGACGAGGTCATGGAGCTGCTGAAGAAATACGGGGGTCAACTCGAGTGCATCGGCCTCGAGCGGGTCGAGGGCGCCGGAACGCATCCAGCGGCGATCGCCGAGTTCACCGGCGGCACGACGATGATGCTGTCCGACCTCGCGCTGCGGCTGAACGGAATGTACTGGAAAGGCCGCTCGCTCAACTGCAACACGCTGATGCGCTGAACGCAGGCTGCGCCGGCCCGGAAGCGGACCGGCGTCGCAGGGCGTCATCGGGTAAACTGCGATTCAGGCGCGGTCGCGTAGCCTGGCCCGCGCGGTGGCGGGGTGCGTGACGGCCCCGCCGGTGGAAGCTGTGACCGAAACGGAGGCAGCCATGAAGGTGCGATTGCTGTGCACGTTCCTCGTCGGCGCTGCGGTGGGCGCCATCGCGATGCCGGTGAGCGCGGGCATGTGCTACGAAGTCATCGATCGAAACGGTGTCGTGACCTACCGCGACACGCGCACGCCGGTCGACCTGAGCGCGGCCGGAGCGTCCGAGCGCGAGGCGATGCGCCAGCGCGGCGAGCTTCTCGTCATTTACGATGCGCGGACCTGCCTGGTGCTCGCGCGCACGTCCCAGACCGACGGCAAGCCGCTCAGCTCCGACCAGATCGTCGCCGAGTGGAGGACGATGGACGGCAAGGGCGGCTGGGGAACGTATTCGTCGCGCTACGGCGGCCGGCCCGCGCCGGTGCCCTACGAGCCCCCGACGCCGTCCGGCGACCGGCCGATCAACATCGGCTTTCGTTGACCGGGACGCGGCAGCGGCGGCCGGGCCGTCTCGCGCCGCCGCGCGGCCCGGATCCGGACCGCGCGCAGGTTCAGCGGGCGGGCCGGGCGCGCAGATCGTGCTCGGTCGCCGCCGTGACGACGACGCGGGCAAAGTTGCCGATCGCGAGCCCGGTCCCGCCGGCAATCGTGACGGTGCCGTCGATGTCGGGGGCGTCCGCCGCGCTGCGGGCGATCGCCGTGCCGTCTTCGTCGTGGCCGTCGACCAGCACCGTCATCGTCTCGCCGACGCGCCGCGCCAGCCGCGCCGCGCTGATCCGCGCCTGCGTTTCCATGAAGCGCCGCCGCCGGTCCTCCTTCACCTCGTCGGGCACCGGGTCGGGCAGCGCGTTGGCCGCCGCGCCGTCGACCGGCGAGTAGGCAAAGCAGCCCACGCGGTCGAGCTGCGCGGCCTCGAGGAAGGCGAGCAGCTCGTCGAACTCGCGCTCGGTCTCGCCGGGAAAGCCGGCGATGAACGTGCTGCGGATGACGAGATCCGGGCGCGCGGCGCGCCACGCCTCGATGCGGCGCAGCGTGCCCTCGGCGTTGGCCGGCCGCTTCATCAGCCTGAGGATGCGCGGGCTCGCGTGCTGGAACGGCACGTCGAGGTAGGGCAGGAGTCCGCCCTCGGCGGGGTCGCCGGTCATGCCGGCGATGACCTCGTCGACGTGCGGATAGGGGTACACGTAGTGCAGCCTCACCCAGGCGCGATGCGCGCGGGCCATGGCGTCGAGCGTGGCGGCGAGCGCGGTCATCCGGGTCTTCACCGGCCGGCCGTCGTGGAAGCCGGTGCGGTATTTCACGTCGACGCCGTAGGCGCTGGTGTCCTGCGAGATCACCAGCAGCTCCTTCACGCCGGCGTCGAGCAGCCGCTGCGCCTCGGCCAGCACCTCGCCGACCGGGCGCGAGACGAGGTCGCCGCGCATCGACGGGATGATGCAGAACGTGCAGCGGTGATTGCAGCCCTCGCTGATCTTCAGGTAGGCGTAGTGGCGCGGCGTGAGCTTGATCCCCTGCGGCGGGACGAGGTCGGCGAACGGGTCGTGCGGCTTCGGCAGGTGCGCGTGCACGACGTCGATCACCTCGGCGGCGGCGTGCGGCCCGGTGACCGCGAGCACCTTCGGGTGCGCGGCGCGGACGAAGTCGCCGCCGCCCTTCGCGCCGAGGCAGCCGGTGACGATGACCTTGCCGTTCTCGTGCAGCGCCTCGCCGATGGCGTCGAGCGATTCGGCGACCGCGGCATCGATGAAGCCGCAGGTGTTGACGACGACGAGGTCGGCGCCGTCGTAGGAGGGCGCGATCGCGTAGCCCTCGGCCCTCAGCCGGGTGAGGATGTCCTCGGAGTCGACCAGCGCCTTCGGGCAGCCGAGGGAGACGAAGCCCACGCGCGGCGCGGCCGGCGGCGGGGGATGCGCGGCGCTCGCGCGCCTGGAGCGGGTGGCGGTCATCGATTTCGCTTTCGGAGGCAACGGGACCCGGGGTGCGCGGCGCGGGCCCCGGCGGGTTCGCGGCGCCGGTCCGGCAGGCTCGCGCGCGCACATTGCGCCGCGGCGCGAAGCGCGCCCGGCGGCACGCGGCTTGCCGCCGGCTTTCCGCGGCGCACGAAACGCGCCGCGCCGGACGGGTTGTTGCAGCGCTACCGCCGCTCAGCGCGGCTTTTCGTCGTCGGTCCCGGTTTGCTGCGCTGCATTGAAGTTGGGGAACGGGAACGCCGAGAACAATCCCCGGGTCTGGTCCTGCATCCGCTGCTGCATGTCCATGAACAGCTTCGCGCTCTGCTCGAGGTAGTTGCCGAGCATGCCCTGCATCGCCGGCGCCTGCATCTGCATGAACTGCTTCCACAGGTCCGGCGTGATCATCATCTTGTCGCCGTAGATCTGCTTCGCCTGGTCCTGCAGCTTCTTCTGGATGGCGAGGAACGCCGTCACGTTCTGCTCGATGTAGCTGCCCATGATCGTCTGCTGGGCGCTGCCGTAGAAGCGGATCATCTGCGCCAGCATCTCGGAGGAGAACATCGGCATCCCCGCCGACTCCTCCTCGAGGATGATCTGCAGCAGGATCGCCCGCGACAGGTCGTCGCCGGTCTTGGCGTCGATCACCTTGAACTCGATGTTGTCGAGGACCATCTGCTTCACGTCCGCAAGCGTGATGTAGCCGCTGTTCGCCGTGTCGTAGAGACGGCGGTTCGGATATTTCTTGATCATGCGCGGCGAGTCGCTCATTGCACGCTCCATCGGGTGGATGGTGTCATTATAACCATCTGATTTATTTGGTGTTTGGATTTTCCCGCGAATCGGCCGAAGCGCATTTGGTGCGATGCAACAAAAAGTTCTTGACAACGCTGGTGACCATACCTAGAATTGGTTTTGTGCGGTGCAGCAAATCCGCCGTCGGGAGGGTCTCAACGAGCCTCCCGGCCCTCCGGGAAGCACGAGCCGGGGGGAATGGGATGCAACGAAACGGGCTTCGACTTTTTCAACTCCAGACGATAGGACACACCATGTACAACGCCTCGCAATTCGCCGAAATGAACAAGGCCAACGTCGCGCAAGCCACCAAGCTCGCCGCGATCGCTTTCGAGAACGCCGAGAAGATGCTCGCGCTCAACCTCAACACCGCCAAGGCCGCGATCGCCCAGGGTGTCGAGGGCGCGACCGCCGTCGCCTCGATCAAGGACATGCAGGACCTGATCGCGCTGCCGACCAAGTACGCCGAGACCGGCGTGCAGAGCGTCGTCGGCTACTCGCGCAGCCTGTACGAGCTGTCGGCCGCCGCGCAGGCGCAGTACTCGGCGATCGCCGAGGAAGCGCTGGCCGGCTACACCAAGGGCCTCGCCACCTGGGTCGAGAAGGCCAGCGCGTCGGCCCCGGCCGGCTCGGAAGTCGCGATCAACGCGATGAAGTCGACCGTCGCCGCGACCAGCGCCGCGTTCGACCAGTTCCAGAAGGCGTCGAAGCAGGTCGTCAGCTTCGCCGACGCGAGCGTGCGCGCCGCGGCGGAGAACGCGACCAAGGTCGCCGCCCCCAAGGGCCGCAAGGCTGCGTAACAGCGCAAATCCCGCGGTGGCGCGCCGGCGGCCGATGCCGGGCGGCGCGCCCCGCGAACCTGCCACGGCGGGGCGAGATTTCGCCGCGCGGGTCGGTCGGGGCGCTTGAGTTCGGCGTCCCTGCCCCAAGGTAGGTAGCGTCTCCACCTGTATCTTTTTCCTCCTCCTAAAAGATACAGCCTCAGCCCCGCAGGGCAACCTGCGGGGCTTTTTTTGTTCTTCGCCGATTGGCGGGAAACATCGATGTGCGGATGTAGTGCCCCGGCAACGGCCAGCGTGGCGCGAGCGCCCGAGGGTCGCAAACGCCCTCCTATGGGGCCTGGCGCGGCCGCGGCCGGCAAAACACGCCGACCACGACCGCGCCACCCATGACGGACGGCGCGAGGCCCCCCACCGGGCGCGGGCGCCTGTGCCGCCGTCGGGGCAGTGCGTGACGCACGCTTCCGGTGGTCGTGGGTTGACCGCCGGGAGCGTGCGACACGTGCTGCCCCGACACGCTTGGCGGCACCGAAGCCCGCGCCCGGCGGCGCCCGACACGCCTGCGCACGGCACGACAATCGCGCGACCACCGATGCCCCGTCACGGCTGGCAGCACGCGACCACCGTGCCCGCGGCCCGGCGACCGGCGGTCACCCGCCGTGCAGATAGACCAGGTAGGTGTTGAGCAGATAGATCGTGAACAGGCCGAGGCTCGCCCAGCCCACCGTGCGGAAGAGCCGCGTCGCCGGCCGGTAGAGCAGGGCCACGACGACGATGCCCGTCATCACCAGCGCGGACAGCGCCGAGATCGCGTGCTGCGGCGAGACGCGCGCGAGCAGCGGTCCGGACCGGAAGAAGACGTCGTCGACGGCGAGGATCGCGATGTTGAAGAGGTTGCTGCCGAGGAGGTTGGCGATCGCCATGTCGACGGCGCCGATGCGCAGCGCGGCGATGGTGACCACCAGCTCGGGCAGCGACGTGGCGGCGGCCACGAACAGCGTGCCGACGAACGTCGCCTGCCACCCCATGACCTCCGCCAGCCGCGTGCCGACGAACGGCAGCCAGTACCCGGCGGCCAGGATCGCGAGCGCGGCGATCGCGTAGCGCAGCGCCACCTGCCGCAGCGTGATGCCGGGATAGCGGCTCGACTCGTCCAGCGCATGGGCGATCACCTGCTCGCGCTCGTAATGGAACACCGCCCGCGCGGCGACGACGTAGAGCAGCAGGATGATCGGCGTGCTGGCGCCGATGTGCAGGAACGCGAGCGCGTCGCCCCTGTCGCCGAGGAGCACGTTGAGCCCGGCGAAGCCGATCATCACGACGCCGAATCCGGCGGAAAGGATGTGGCCCTGGCTCGCGCGCCGGTAGATCGGCTCCGTGCGGTGCAGGAAGTCGATGACGGCGAGCACCGCGAGATTGAGCACGCAGCTGCCCAGCACGTCGCCGACGGCGATGTCCGGCGCGTCGGCCGCGGCGACGGCGCTGATGCCGGTCGCGAGCTCGGGCAGCGACGTGACCGACGCCATCAGCACCAGCCCGATCCAGTTTCCGGACAGCCCGGTCTTGTCCGCGATCACGTCGCCGTAGCGCGACAGCTTCGCGCCGGCGACGGTGATGACGGCGGCGCAGGCCAGAAGCTGCGCCCAGACGATCAGCGTTTCGCTCACGGGATGTCGGCGCCACCGCCCATACCAGCATTGTGCCCGTCCGCCCGTGGCGTTGCCAGGCGTCGGCGCTGCGCCCGGCAGGATTTTCGCCGGGCGCGCGGCATCGGCCGGAAGCAATGCACTAGAATCCGTACCTGTCGGTACCCGTTCCGGCGCCTGCCGTTTCGGCTCGCCGCCAGCGATCATGCCTTCGGACCCCACCCTGCCGCCTTCCCCCGAAACGTTCCGCGCGGAGCCTGCGGCGGGCAGCGTTCCCGCGCCCGGCGACGCGCCGGCGGCAAGCACGTCGCGCCCGCCCGTCGCGATGGCAGTCCTGCAGCAGTTCCGCGAACTGTTTCGCGTGTCGCAGCAGCACTTTCAGCGCATCGAGTCGAATTGCGGCGTCAGCGGCGCGCAGCTGTGGGCGCTGTCCGAGCTCCTCGTCACGCCGGGACTGACCGTCTCGCAGCTGGCGCGCCGGATGTCGGTCCACCTGTCGACGTCGAGCAACCTTCTCGACAAGCTGGAAGCGCACGGGCTGGTGCGCCGCGAACGCGGCCGCGAGGACCAGCGGATCGTCCGCGTCTACCTGACCGCCGCCGGAGAGGGCGTGCTGCGGAAAGCGCCGCAGCCGGCGGAGGGCGTGATTCCCGACGCGCTGTCCAGGATGCCGGCTTCGGCACTGGAAAACCTTCAGCGCGAACTGCGCGTTCTGCTCGAGCTCGCGAGCCTGCGCAATCCCGACGCCGCGCACGAGCCGCTCGCCGATCCCTGAGCCCGTACGCCGCGTTCGCGCGCCGACGTATCCCGCGCCGACGTTGCGCTGCCGTTGATATTGGGCAATACTATGGCTGCCGGATCCGCAGCGACCAAGGTGGGCGGGTTCGGGCAGCGCGAGGTTCGAAACAAGAGAGAGGTTCGGGCGGGGGGCTACCTCGCCCGTTTTTTTTTGCCGGCCGGGTGGTGCCGCCGCCGCGCGGGGGGACAATTCCACCTGAAGGCTCGCCCCGTCGGCGGCGCGCCGGCCGGGCACGTTCCGACCGGACGCCGCGCGGCAACCCACCCATCCCACGTCATGCGCCTGTCACTGCGTTTCCTCGTCCCGCTGCTGATCGCCATCGGCGTGTTCGCGTACGTCGCGGTCCCGCTCGCGGACGCGCTGATGCTGCGCTGGTTCGTTCACGACCTGGACGTTCGCTCGAGCGTGGCGGCGACCGCCGTGCGTGAGCCGTTGGCCGGAATCGTCGGCGAGCATCCGGATGCGCAAATGGGCGCGATCTTCGACCGGATGCTGCAGGACGAGCGGCTGTACGCGATCGGCCTGTGCATCCGCGGCCGCGCGGAGCCGGTCGCCACCGCCAACTTCCCGCGCCAGATCGGCTGCGCGAATCTGGCCGTCTACACCGGCGGCGAATTGCCCGTGCTGCACTCGGATCGCGGCCTGCTCCACGTCGCGGTGCGCCCGCTCAAGGCGGACGACCCGGACGGCGCCCAGCTCGTGCTCGTGCACGACATGAGCTTCGTCGAGCGCCGCAGCGAGGAGACGCGGCGCTACCTGTTCTACTTCTTCGTCGCGCTGGGCGCCAGCGTCGCGCTGATCACCGTGGTGATCGCGCAGCTGTCGTGGCGCGGCTGGGTGCAGGGGCTGCGCGCGCTGCTGCGCGGCGAGAGCATCCTCCGGCCGGCGGCGGCGACGGCGCCGGAGCTGCGCCCGATCGCGCGCGACCTGCGCGAGCTGATCCGCGACCTCGAGCGCCAGTATCGCCCGCTCGACGGCAGCCAGCGGATCTGGGACCAGGAGGCGCTGCGCGCGACGCTGCGCAGCGAACTGCACGGCAACGACGTCATCGTCGTCGCCAACCGGCAGCCGTACATCCACCTGCGCACGCCCGAGGGCATCCGGGTCCAGCGGCCGGCGAGCGGGCTCGTCACCGCGCTCGAGCCGGTGATGCGCGCCTGCTCGGGCACCTGGATCGCCCACGGCAGCGGCTCGGCCGACCGCGAGACGGTCGACCGCAACGACCGCGTCGCGGTGCCGCCGGACAAGCCGACCTACAGCATCCGGCGCATCTGGCTCAGCAAGGAGGAGGAGGCGGGCTACTACGCCGGCTTCGCCAACGAAGGGCTGTGGCCGCTGTGCCACATCGCGCACGTGCGGCCGACGTTCCGCACGTCGGACTGGGAGCACTACCGCACGGTCAACGCGCGCTTCGCCGACGCGGTGGTGGCCGAGGCGAAGACCAAGGATCCGGTCGTGCTGGTGCAGGACTACCACTTCGCGCTGCTGCCGCGGATGATCCGCAACCGGCTGCCCGACGCCACGATCCTGACCTTCTGGCACATCCCGTGGCCGAATCCCGAAGCGTTCGCGATCTGCCCGTGGCGCGAGGAGCTGCTCGACGGCATGCTGGGCAGCAGCATCCTCGGCTTCCACACCCAGTTCCACTGCAACAACTTCATGGACACCGTCGACCGGATGCTCGAGGCGCGCGTCGACCGCGAGATCCTTCACCATCTCGTTCCAGGGCCAGTCGACGGTGGTGCGCCGCTACCCGATCTCGATCGAATGGCCGCCGGCGCCGCTGGCCGACGCCAAGCCCGTGCCCGAGGCCCGGCAGCGCGGTGCGCGCGCGCCTCGGCCTGCCCGACGGCCATCGGCTGGGCGTGGGCATCGACCGCCTCGACTACACCAAGGGCATCCTCGAGCGGCTCAACGCCGTCGGGCGGCTGATGGAGCTGGAGCCGCAGTGGCGCGGCCGCTTCACCTTCGTGCAGATCGCGGCGCCTTCACGCTCGGCGATCGACGACTACCGCGACTACGCGGCGCGGGTGAGGGCGCTGGCCGACGAGATCAACGGCCGCTACCCGGGCGGCAAGCCCCCGCCGATCGTGCTGCTCGTCGAGCACCACGAGCCCGAGGCCGTCTACGAGTATCACCGCGCGGCCGACCTGTGCTTCGTCAGCAGCCTGCACGACGGGATGAACCTGGTGGCCAAGGAGTTCATCGCCGCCCGCGACGACGAGCAGGGCGTGCTGATCCTGTCCCAGTTCGCCGGCGCCTCGCGCGAGCTGCCCGAGGCGCTGATCGTCAATCCCTACGACGCCGACCAGTGCGCCGCGGCGCTGGCGCTGGCGCTGACGATGCCGGAGGACGAGCAGCGCGACCGCATGCGCTTCATGCGCGGCGTCGTGCGCGAGTTCAACGTCTACCGCTGGGCGGGCCGGATGCTGCTCGACGCGGCGGTGATGCGCCAGCGCGGCCGCTTCCGCACCGCCGAAGAGCTCTCGAACAGCGCCTGACGCGGTGCCGCGCGTTGCCGCGCGCGCGTCGCGTTGCCGCGTCAGAACATGTGCTGGCCGCCGTTGATCGCGATGTTGGCGCCGGTCAGGAACGCCGCCTCCTCGCTCGACAGGTAGGCGACGAGCCCCGCCACCTCGTCGGGCTTGCCGAGCCGCCCCATCGGGATCTGCGGGATGATCTTGCTGTCGAGCACTTCCTGCGGGATCGCCATCACCATCTTGGTGCCGATGTAGCCCGGCGAGATCGTGTTCACGGTGACGCCCTTGCGCGCGACCTCGAGCGCCAGCGCCTTGGTGAAGCCGTGCATGCCGGCCTTCGCGGCCGAGTAGTTGGTCTGGCCGAACGCGCCCTTCTGGCCGTTCACCGACGAGATGTTGATGATGCGGCCCCAGCCGCGATCGACCATCCCGTCGCAGACCTGCTTGGTCATGTTGAAGCAGCTGTCGAGGTTGGTCTTCATCACCGCGTCCCAGTTCACCTTGTCCATCTTCTTGAACGTCATGTCGCGGGTGATGCCGGCGTTGTTGACCAGCACGTCGATCGGGCCGACGTCCTTGACCACCTGCGCGACGCAGGCCACACAGGAATCGTAGTCGGCGACGTCGCAGCCGTAGGCGTGGAACGTGTAGCCCTGCTTCTTCATGGCGTCGAGCCATGCCGCCGCCTTGGTGTTGCCCGGCGAATGCGTCGTCACGACGGTGTAGCCCAGCGCCGCGAGCTTGACGCAGATTGCCTCGCCCAGACCGCCCATGCCCCCGGTGACCAATGCTACGCGATGGGTTTCTGCTGCCATGATGGAAATCCTCCTTTTTTTTCGATTCAGGACAATCGTCCGACCGCCGCGGCGCGCGGCCCCTCCGCCGCGCGCACCCGCGATCCGGCCCTGCGGCGCGGCGGTGTCGCCCGCATCTTAGCGCAGTCGCCGCAGCCCGTCTTTGGGTCGGGATGCGGCTGCGGGCGCCGCGACGCGGTCAGTCCACCGCCTCGCGCACGTAGCGTCCGGGGGCGGGGTCCTGCGGCGGATGCGCGGCGCTGCCCGCGGCAGCGGGTGCAGGCTGCTGCGCGTCGGCGTGCGGCGCCAGCCACGCCAGCCAGTGCGGCCACCAGCTCCCGGGGTGCGCCTGCGCGCGCGCGAGCCAGTCGTCCGCGCCGGCCGGGCCGCCGCTGCCGTCGACCCAGTAGCTGCGGCGCTTGCCCGCCGGCGGGTTGACGATGCCCGCGACGTGGCCGGCGGCGCCGAGAACGAAGGTCGGCGCCCGGCCGAGCAACGCCGTCGTCCGGTACGCGCTGTGCCAGGGAACGATGTGATCGTCCCGCGCCGCGAGCACGTACGCCGGCACGGTGATCCGCGCGAGGTCGACCGGCGCGCCGGCCATGGTCAGCGCGCCGCGCTCGCGCAGCCGGTTGTCGACGTAGAGATTGGCGAGGTACCAGGCGACCATCGGCCCGGGCAGGTTCGCCGAGTCGCAGTTCCAGTAGAGCAGGTCGAACGGCGGCGGCGTCTCGCCTTTCAGATAGTTGCCGACGACGTAGTTCCAGATGAGGTCGTTGGCGCGCAGGCTCGCGAACGCGCCGGCGATCTCGCTGCCCCGGACGCGTTCTCCGGCCAGCAGCGCCGGCTCGCGCGCCGCCAGCGACTCGCGCGAGATGTACACGCCGATGTCGCCGGGCTCGGCGAAGTCGAGCAGCGTCGCCAGCAGCGTCGCGCTCGCGACGCTGTCGTCGCCGCGGGCGGCGAGCACGGCCAGCGCGCAGGCGAGCAGCGTCCCGCCGACGCAGAAGCCCAGCGCGTTGACGCGGTCGCTGCCGGTGATCTCGCGCGCGACGCGCAGCGCCGTGAGCACGCCCAGTTCGAGGTAGTCGTCCCAGCCGAGCCCGCCCAGCGCGGCCGGAACGTTGCGCCACGAGATCATGAACACCGTGTGCCCCGCGGCGACCGCGTGCCGGACGAACGAGTTGTTTTCCTGCAGGTCGAGGACGTAGTACTTGTTGATGCACGGCGGCACGATGACCAGCGGGCGGCGGTGCACGACGGCGGTCGTCGGTGCGTACTGGATCAGCTCGATCAGCTCGCTGCGGTGGACGACGTGCCCCGGCGTCGCCGCGACGTTGGCGCCGACGGCGAACGCACGCTCGTCGGTCATCGAGATGCGGCCCTTGCGCAGGTCCGTGACGAGGTTGGCGAAGCCCTGCGCCAGGCTCGCGCCTTCGGTCGCCAGCGCCCGCCCGATCGCCTCCGGGTTGGTCGCGGCAAAGTTGGTCGGCGCCAGCGCGTCGATCGCCTGCCGCGTCAGGAAGTCGACGCGCCGCCGGTCGGGCTCGGGCAGCGGCACCAGCGCGGTGAGCCGCTGCGCGTACTCGCCCGCCAGCAGGTAGCCCTGTTTCAGCAGCGCGAAGTACGGCAGGCTGGTCCCATTCGCGCGCGGCGAAGCGGCGGTCGCCCGGCGCCGCGACGGCGACCGTGGGCACCGGTCGGTCGCCGGGCGGTCCCGCCGTCGCCGCGAGCTGCACCGCCGACCACAACGCCTGCCAGCGCAGGCCGAACTCGGCATTGAGGACCGCCAGCGCCTGCGGGTCGACGGGGCCGGGCGTCACCGGTCAATCCTTCAGGAAGTGATGCGCGGCCGCGATCACGCCGATGCCGAGCACGATCAGCGCCAGCTGCTTCAGCGTTTCCAACGGCTCGGGGCGGCGGTGCAGGCTCGGAATGAGATCGGCCACCGCCACGTAGAGCAGGCTGGCCGCGGCGATCGCGAGCACCGTCGGCAGGACCCGCGCCATGTCCGCCAGCGCGAAGTAGCCCGCGAGCGCGCCGACGAGCGTCGCGGCGCCGGTGGCGAGGTTGAACGCGAAGGCGCGGCGGCGCGCGTAGCCGGAGTGCAGCAGCACGGCGAAATCGCCGACCTGCTGCGGAATGGCGTGCGAGACGATCGCCAGCGTGGTGGCGACGCCGAGCGTGGTGTCCGCGAGGAACGCCGCGGCGATCACCACGCCGTCGCAGAGGTTGTGGACGCTGTTGCCGATCAGGATCATGAGCCCGGAGCGGCCGTGATCGCCGGCGTCCGGCGTGCCCGGCGCGCGGTCGTGCTCGCGGTCGCCGCCGGCGTCGTCGGCGTGTCCGTGGCTGTGCCGCCACAGCACCAGCTTCTCGAGCAGGAAGAACGCGAGCAGGCCGGCGAGCACGGTGACCATCACGGCCTCCGGCTTGCCGGTCTCGAGCGCGTGCGGCAGGAGCTCGAGGAACACCGCGCCGAGCAGCGCGCCGACGGCGAAGCTGACGAGCTTCGAGATCCACGACGGATGCAGCGTCAGCGTGCCCGCCGCGGCGACGATCGACAGCACGCCGCCGGCGAGGCTGGCAGCGACGATGTAGGCGAGCGTGGACAACGGCGGTGGGGGACGGAGGCGGAGGCGGGAGGCGCGGCGCGCGCGGCAGGCAGGCAGGCAGGCGGCATCGCCACCGGCGGCACCGCGCATTATAGCCGCGCGGCGCGTTACTCCGGCGCGAGCCAGACCAGCGTGGCCATCCGGCCGGTGCCCCGCTCGCGCCGATGCGAGTAGAACCGCGCCGCATCGGAGCGCGTGCACCAGCCTCCGCCGTGGACGTCGTGCACGCCGGCGGCGGCGAGGCGGCGCCGGGCGAGGCCGTACAGGTCCGCGTCCCACTTGTCGCCGCCGCGCGGCGCGAAGCATGCGCCGGCGCCCGGATCGGCTGCGGCGAAGGCGTCCTTCACGTCGAGGCCGACCTCGAAGGCCTGCGGGCCGATCGCCGGGCCGAGCCACGCGCACAGTCCGGCCGCGGGGGCGCCGATGCCCGCGAGCGCGGCGACGGTCGCTTCGAGCACGCCGCCGGCGAGCCCGCGCCAGCCGGCGTGGGCGATGCCCACCGCCCGGCCGCGGCGGTCGGCGAGGAGCACCGGCAGGCAATCGGCGGTCAGCACGGCGCAGACCACGCCGCGCTCGCGCGTGACCGCGGCGTCGGCGACCGGCGGCGCGGCGCGCGCGGCGTCGGCGGCCGGCGCGTCGAGCGCGACGACGCCGGCGCCGTGGACCTGCTGCAGCCAGACCGGCGGCGAGGGCAGGAAGGCGGCCAGCCGCCGGCGATTCTCCCGGACCGCTTCGGCGGTGTCGGCGCCGTCGCGCAGCGCGCCGCCGAGACCGAGATTCATCGTCGCCGCGGCGCCGGCGCTGACGCCGCCGCGGCGCGTCGTCGACAGCGCGCCCACGCCCGCCGGCGCCGGCCATTCGGGCACGATCCAGTCGAGGCCGCCGGCTGCGAGCCGCGCCGACAGCGACGGGCCGGGCGGTGCGGTCGGCGCCGCCATCGTCATCGCGCCGCGTTGCCGGCCGCGCGCAGCGCCGCAAGCAGCGCGGCGAAGTCGGCGGGCAGCGGCGACTCCCACGCGCAGGGCGCGCGCGTGGCCGGGTGCACGAGCCCGAGCCGGACCGCGTGCAGCGCCTGGCGGGCGAACGGGAGCGGCCCCTTCCTGCCGTACGCCGGGTCGCCCACCAGCGGGTGGCCGAGCGAGGCGAGGTGCACGCGGATCTGATGGGTGCGGCCCGTCTCCAGGCGGCAGCGCAGCAGCGTCGCGCGACCGAAGCGCTCGACGACCGTGTAGTGGGTGCGCGCGGGCCGGCCGGTCGCGACCACGGCCATCGTCGTCCGCCGCGACGGATGGCGGCCGATCGGCGCGTCGACGGTGCCGCCGCGGGCAATGTCGCCGGCGGCAAGCGCGAGATATTCGCGCTGGACCGTGCGCGCCTGCAGCTGGCGGACGAGGTCGGTCTGCGCCGCCAGCGTCCTGGCCACGGCGAGCAGCCCGCTGGTGTCCTTGTCGAGGCGATGCACGATGCCGGCGCGCGGCACGCCGGCGAGCTCCGGCGCGTGGTGCAGCAGCGCGTTGAGCAGCGTGCCCTGCCAGTTGCCGCTCCCGGGGTGCACGACCAGCCCGGCGGGCTTGTCGAGCACCAGCAGGGCAGCGTCCTCGTGGACGATCGCGAGCGCGATCGGCTCCGGTGCGTACGCGGTCTCGCGCGCATCCGGCGCCGCCCGGACGACGATCGACTCGCCGCCGCGGACCTTGCGCTTCGCGTCCGCGGGCCCGCCGTCGAGCGTCACCTGTCCGGCGTCGATCCATTGCCGGAGCCGGCTGCGCGAATAGTCGGGCAGCGCCTGCGCCAGCGCCTGGTCGAGCCGCAGCCCGGCAGCGTCCGCGGCGAGCGTCACGCGGCGCGTGTCGCCGCCGAGGGCATCGGCAGCGTCGCCGTCGGCGGGACCGGGCCGCGGAGGGCGGCGCCGCGCCCGCACCGGTCGGTTATAATTGCCGATCGTCACGTACGCCTCGCGTGCTTTCCAAACGCAGCATGACATTGGCACCACACTGGAATTTCGGAACCCTCGGCCGGGGCGCAGCGCGCGGATGGCTGTGGAGCCTGCTGCTCGCGCTCGCCGTCGCCATCGCGCTCGGCGGCTGCTCCTGGCTGCCTGAGGTCAAGGACGAGACGGCGACCTGGTCCGCGGACCGGCTGTACAACAGCGCGCACGATGCGATGCTCGAGGGAAATTATACGCGCGCGGTCAAGCTCTACGAGACGCTCGAGGCGCGCTTCCCGTACGGCCGCTACGCGCAGCAGGCGATCCTCGAGTCGGCGTACTCGAGTTATCGCTCGGGCGAGACCGCGGCGGCGGTGGCGTCGTGCGACCGCTTCATCCGCACCTTCCCCAACCACCCCAACGTCGACTACGCGTACTACCTCAAGGGCCTCGTCTATTTCCGCGAGGACCAGGGGCTGCTGGGCTACGTCTACGAGCTCGACCTCTCGGAGCGCGAGCCGAAGGCGATGCGCGAGGCCTACTCCGCGTTCAAGGAGCTGGTCGCCAAGTTTCCGGACAGCCGCTACGCGGACGACTCGAAGGACCGGATGAAGTACCTCGTCAACGCGCTGGCGCAGTACGAGGTGAACGTCGCCCGCTACTACTACAATCGCGGCGCGTACGTCGCGGCGGCGAACCGCGCGCAGGGCGCACTGGTGAGCTATCCGCGCACGCCGGCCGGCGAGGAGGCGCTGGGAATCCTGGAGGAGAGCTACGCGAAGCTGGAGCTGCCGCAGCTCGCGAACGACTCGAAGCGCATCCTGGACGACACCTACCCGAAGAACGCCGAGACGAAGGCGCTCAACGCCAAGCCCTGGTGGAAGTTCTGGTAGCTTCGCAACCGTAAGCCGGCAATCGAAATCCGGCTGTCGAAATCGGGCTACACGCCGGGTGACGTGGCGGGATGCGCAGCCGATTCGGGTTCGCTCCGCGCGAAGAACGCTTCGACGTCCGCGAGATCGCGCGTGCGCCCCATCGGCGGCAGACTGCGCCAGATCTTCCTGCCGTAGGGCTTGTCGACCAGCCGCGGGTCGCAGATCATCAGCACGCCGCGGTCGGACTCCGACCGGATCAGCCGGCCGGCGCCCTGCTTGAGACTGATCACGGCCTGCGGCAGCTGGTAGTCGAGAAACGCGTTGCCACCCTCGGCGCGCAGGCGCTCCAGCCGGGCCGCGAGCAGCGGATCGTCGGGTGGGGCGAACGGGAGCTTGTCGATCGCGACCACCGACAGCGCGTTGCCGGCAACGTCCACCCCTTCCCAGAAGCTCTGGCTGCCGAGCAGCACCGCGTTGCCGAGCTCGCGGAAGCGCGTCAGCAGCTCGCTGCGCGAACCCTCGCCCTGGACCAGCAGCGGCCACCCGAGACCCTCGCGCGCGAACGCGTCGGCGACGAGGTCGCGCGCGAGGTTGAGCGCGCGCAGCGTGGTGAACAGCAGGAACGCGCGGCCACCGCTGGCCTTGAGCACCGGCAGCGCGGCCGCGACCACGGCTTCGGTGTGCTCGCGGGAATTCGGCGCCGGCAGGTCGCGCGGCAGGTACAGCAACGCCTGCGTCGCGTAGTCGAACGGGCTCTCCCAGTAGCCCGTTGCCGCGTCGGCGAGCCCGAGCTCGCGCTGGAAGAGCGAGAAATCGCCGCCGACGGCGAGCGTGGCCGAGGTGAGGATCCAGGCACGGCCCGAGGCCTCGACCTGGCGCCGGAACAGGTTGGCGATCGACAGCGGCGACGCGTGCAGCTGCCAGCCCGCGGCGGTGACGTCGGCCCAGCGGATCCAGGCCTCGTCGGCGTCGCTCTCGCGGGCGTCCGCTTCGTCGGCGTCGCCCGCATGCGCGTCCGCGTCGGCTTCGCGGGCGTTTCCCGCGCTCGCTCCCGATCGGCTCGCGTCCGCCGCATCGGTGCCGGGCCGGCTCGCTGCCGCGCCCCGCCACCGGACGAGCTGGGCGGCGGCGTCTTCCGCGCGCCGGGCGCAGGTGGCCAGATCCTCGCTGCGCTCGGCGAAGGCGCCGAGCTCGGTGGCCAGCCGGTCGAGCGCGGCAGCCAGCGAATCGAGCGCCGCGGTGAAGCCGGGGCGTGCCGCGGCGGCGCCCTGCGCAATCTTGCCGGGATCGTTGCCCAGCGCCAGCCGGATCTCGCGCATCGCGGGGCCGATGTCCGCCACCGCATCCGGCAGCCCGGCGACCTCGCGCGCGGTGGTGCGCGCCGCGACCTCGGCGTCGCGCGCGAGGTCGGCGAGCTGGCCCGACGTCAGCTGTTCGCCGAAGAACAGCGTCGCGGTGTCGGGGAGCTGGTGCGCCTCGTCGAGGATGATGGTGTTGCACGCCGGCAGCAGCTCGGCGAGGCCCTCGTCGCGCAGCATCACGTCGGCGAAGAAGAGGTGGTGATTGACGACGACGACGTCGGCGTCGAGCGCGTCCTTGCGCGCCTTCAGCACGAAGCACTCGTCGTGGTGGGCGCAGTTGCCGCCGAGGCAGTTGTCGCGGGTCGACGTGACCAGCGGCCAGATGGATGCGTTTTCCGGGACGTCGGCGAGCTGCCCGCGGTCGCCGGATTCGCTCGCGCGCGCGAAGGCGATGATCTTCGGCAGGTGCCGCGCGTCGTCGCGCGACGGCAGCCGGCCTTCTGCCGCGGCGCGCTCGAGGTGGTGGTGGCAGACGTAGTTCGCGCGGCCCTTGAGCAGCGCCAGCGTCGCCGGCACGCCCAGCGCATCGCGCACCAGCGGCAGGTCGCGCTGGAACAGCTGGTCCTGGAGCGTCTTGGTGCCGGTCGAGACGATCACCTTGCCGCCGTAGAGCAGCGCCGGAACGAGATAGGCGAACGTCTTGCCGGTGCCGGTGCCGGCTTCCGCGATCAGCGGTGCGCGCGCCGCGATCGCCTTCGCGACGGCGTCCGCCATGGCGAGCTGCTGCATGCGGGAGCGAAAGCCGGGCAGCGCGCGCGCCAGCGCGCCGGCGGCGCCGAAGACGGCGGCGAGATGAGGGTCCGGTGGCGGTGCCGCGTCGGCGCGCAGCGGTTCGGCGACGGGGGCGCTCAGTTCTGGCTCTTGGCCGCGACAGGCGTGGGCTTGGCCTTCGCCTTCGCCTTCGGCTTCGCGGCGCGGGTCGCCTTCGCCGCCGGCGCGGGCTTGGCCGGTTCCTGCGCCTGCGCGACACGCACCGCGATCACCTGCTCGCTGAACACCCGGTAGGGCAGCGCGATGCGGGTCTTGTACTGCTCGTCCGTCTCGCCGGGCTGCCACTTGAGGTCGGCCAGCGACTTCAGCCACGAATCGTAGAGCCCGCGCAGGCCGTCGGCGACGCCGCGGCTGCCGCCGGCCTCGCGCAGCGCGGCCTTGTACGGGCGGGCGATCGACTGCTTGTGCTTGTCGACGCAGTACTCGCTCTTGGCGCCGTTGACGCCTTCGTCGGATTTCTCGTAGCCGAACTCGATGATCTCGATGCTCTTCACCTGCCGGCACATCGTGTACAGGTGCTGGACGGCGTTGAGGAAGCAGTCGATGGCCTCGCCGTCGCTGACGTCCGGGCAGAGGTAGGTCTCGGCCTTCGGCAACGGCGGTTCCTTCTGCGCGCCGGCGACCGGTGCGGCGAGCAGCGCGCCGACGGCGGCGAGGATGGCGATGGTTCTGATTCGCGGCATGGACGGGGGCATCGGGAATCGCAGCCGTCAATGCTACTCCGGCCGGGGGGGCGACTCAAGCTGAGAAATTGGAGCTGAGAAATTGGGGTCGGATACGTAATATTTGCCCGCGGGCAATCATTACGTATCCGACCCCAATTTCTCAGAGGGTCACGCCGCCGGACACCTCGATCACCGCGCCGTTGATGTAGCTCGCCTCGTCCGACGCCAGCCACGCGTAGGTGTTGGCGATCTCATCGGGTCGGCCGAGGCGGCCCATGGGGACCTTGTCCTCCATCATCGCGACCACCTTGTGCGGCATCGACTTCAGGATCGGCGTCTCGATGAACCCGGGGCAAATCGCGTTGGCGCGGATGCCCTTGCGGGCGAGCTCGCGGGCCCAGGTCTTCATCATCCCGATGACCGCGAACTTGCTGGCGGCGTAGTTGGTCTGCCCGAAATTGCCGTGCAGGCCGACGATCGACGATGCGTTGAGGATGCAGCCCGAGTGCTGGTGCAGCATGATGTCGACGACCGCCCGGGTGCAGTTGTAGACGCCCTTCAGGTTGACGTCGATGACGCGGTCGAACTGGTCTTCGGTCATCTTCTTCAGTTGCGCGTCCTGGACGATTCCGGCGTTGTTGACCAGCGTGTCGATGCGACCCCAGCGCGCCATCACCGCCTCGACCATCCGGGCGATCGAGTCCGTGTCGGTGACGTCGACGTGGAAGTGGATCGCCTCGCCGCCGCCGTCGTTGATTTCCTTCGCCACCCTGTGCGCGGCGGACTCGTTGACGTCGCAGACGGCAACCCTGGCGCCCTCGCGGGCGAATTTGGCGGCGGTTGCCTGGCCGATGCCGGAACCCGCCCCCGTGATGATAGAGACCTTGTCGACGAGACGCATGTGTTTGATCCTCAAGTGATTTATCTGCCGGCCTCCGGCAGCTGCGGCGTCCGGTTCAGCGCATTGTAGCGAGCATGCTGCACCGCACAAACGGCGCTGGATCAACGTTTCGCCCGAATGCGCCCGCGGCAGCGGGAATCGATGACCTGGATCAAGATCCCGGCCGTCACGCCGGCTGCCAGTGCTCGATCACCAGCTGCAGCGAGGTGGTCCCGTTCCACTCGTTGACGTCGGGCCGGTAGGCGGCGCGGATTGCGCCCGGCAGCGGTTCGGCGTGATTGAACAGGATCGCCGGATAACGGAGCTTGCCCGAATCGCCCGGCCCGGCGAGTGCCAGTCGCGAGTGCCGCCCGCCGACGATGCGCTGGTCCGCGACGGCGAAGACGTCGTCGAATACCGGCGCCGGGAAGCCCTGGCCCCAGACTTCGCGCCGCAGCGCTTCGGCGAGCGCCAGGTCCAGCTCGCCGGGCGCCAGCGGGCCGTCCGTTTCCAGCGTGCGCCGCAACTGCGCGGGCGTGATCTGCTCGCGGGCCACGGCCTCGAACGCCGCCGCGAAGCGGGGCAGGTCGGGCTCGGCCAGCGTCAGCCCCGCGGCGGCCGCGTGGCCGCCGAAGCGCACGAGCAGGCCCGGCGCGCGCTTGGCCACGAGATCGAGCGCGTCGCGCAGATGGAAGCCGGCGATCGAGCGGCCGGAGCCGCGCAGCTCGCCGTCGCTGCCGCGCGCGAACACCATCGCGGGGCGGTGGAAGCGCTCCTTCAGCCGCGAGGCGACGATGCCGACCACCCCCTGATGCCACTCGGGGCGGTACAGGCACAGCGTGTGGGCATCGGGCTGCAGCGCCGCCGCGGCGCCGGACTCGAGCGCCGCCAGCGCCTCCTCCTGCATCACCGATTCGACGCTGCGCCGCTCGCGGTTCAGGCGATCGAGCTCGGTGGCGAGCGGCAGCGCTGCGGCCGCCGTAGCGGCGAGCAGGCAGCGGATGCCGACGGTCATGTCGGCCAGCCGGCCCGCGGCATTGAGGCGCGGGCCGGCGACGAACCCGAGGTCGTACGCCGTTGCGCGCCGGGGATCGCGCCCGGCGGCGACGAACAGCGCGGCGACCCCCGGCTGCGCGCGGCCCGCGCGGATGCGCTCGAGCCCCTGCGCGACCAGCGTCCGGTTGACGCGGTCCAGCGGCACGACGTCGGCCACCGTGCCCAACGCCACCAGGTCGAGCAGCGTCGCCAGATTCGGCTCGGGACGCGCGGCGAACGCGCCCCGCTCGCGCAGCCGCGCGCGGGTCGCGAGCAGCACGTAGAACAGCACGCCAACGCCGGCCAGGTTCCGCGACGCGAACCCGCAGCCCGGCTGGTTCGGATCGACGATCAGCGCCGGCGCCGGCAGCGTGGCGGCGGGCAGGTGGTGGTCGGTGATCAGGACGTCGATGCCGAGCGCGGCGGCCGCGGCCACGCCGTCGTGGCTGGCGATCCCGTTGTCGACGGTGACGAGGAGCCGCGGCGCCCTGCGCCCGGCCTCGGCGACGATCTCCGGGGTGAGGCCGTAGCCGTACTCGAAGCGGTTGGGCACCAGGAAATCGACGTCGGCGCCGAGAGCCCCGAGACCGCGCATCGCGACCGCGCAGGCGGTGGCGCCGTCGGCGTCGTAGTCGGCGACGACGACGATGCGCTCGCGCGCGGCGATCGCGTCGGCGAGCCGCGTCGCGGCGGCGTCGATGCCCTTCATCGCGGCGTAGGGCGGCAGACCGCCGAGACCGGTGTCGAGCTCGTCGCGGGTGACCACGCCGCGCGCGGCGAGCACGCGCGCGAGCACCGGGTGCACGCCCTCGGCGGCGAGCGCGGCGGCCGCGGCCGGCACCGTCCGGCGAACGATGTCCATCAGCGCTCGCCGGCGGCCGCGCGCGCCGACGCGAGCAGCGCCGCGAGATCGGGCGGGCGCAGCCGGGCCGCGAGCCGCTGCCGGACGCCGGGCCGGCGCGCGGTCCAGACCACCGCCTCCGGCCCGCCGCCGGCGATCAGCACGATCGCGCCCAGCGCGCCGCGGCAAAGTGCCGCCCACGCGGGGGCGGCCCACGCCCGCTCGGCGGCGCCGGAATCGCCAGACGGGTCGAGCGAGACCACGACGGTCGTCGTCGCACCGGCTCCGGCGAGCGCGGCGTCGAGCGCCGCGGGGACCGGCGCCGCCGGCGCGCCGGCGTGCGCGGCCAGCGCCGGCGCGAGGCCGCCGGCGGCGTAGCTGCGGAGCGCGCGCGGCGAAGGCGCCGGTCGAGTTCCGCCGCCCCAGAACCAGACGCTGTTCACCGGCCGGCGTCCGGTGCGCTCGCGCCCGGCGTTGACGGGGTGCTCGTGCAGCAGCATTTGCACCTCGCTCTGCCAGCGCCGCCACCGGCCGGCGTCGGTGCCGCCGGGAAGCCGCGTGCGCAGGCTGCGGCCGATCGCCGCGTCGAGCGGACAGGTCGCGAGGGCCTGGACGGCGGCGGTGCGGACGAACCAGGCGTCCGGACGCGGCGCGACGAACGCCAGCGCGTCGGCCGCGAAGTGCGCGTTGAGCGTCGCCATCAGTGCCGTGGCCTCGGCCGGCGCCAGGTCGGTGACGGCGCCGGCGAGGCGCAGGTCGTCGCGGCCGGCCTCGAGCGTCACCGGATCGGCGGCGAGCCAGTAGTCGGCACCCGGATCGATGCCCAGTGCCGCCGCCCGCAGCGCGGCGAACGGCCAGTCGGTCTGCCGGGCGACGCCGTAGAACGGCGCCAGCGCCGCCCCCACGCCGTCCGGCTCGCGCGTGGGGATGCCCGCGGTGGCGAGGATCCTGGCCAGCGCCGGCGCCGCGCCGGCGGGGCCGGGCGCGCGCAGCAGGTCCGGGAGCACGAGGACGAGTTGAAGGGAGGGCATCGGTGGCCGCCGGCGAACGAAGGGACCGCGTCGTGGCCCGGGCGACGCGCGGGCGCCGGCGCAGGGATCGACCCGGAGGCGCATCGAGTCTAACCTCGTTGCGCGCACCCGCGCCACAAGCAGACGGCGACGGCGGCCGCCGGGGCGCGCAGGGCAGGGTTGCCCGCGTGCGCGCCGGCGGCCGGGACGGCCCGCGCCGGCGTGCGATAATTTCAACCCGCCGCCACGCCTTTCTCCCTTGTCGCCCTACGAAATCGCCGTCGGCCTCCGCTACACCCGCGCCCGCCGCGGCTCCGGCCGCAACTCGTTCATCTCGTTCATCGCGCTCACCTCGATGGCGGGGATCGCGCTCGGCGTCGCGGCGCTGATCGTGGTGCTGTCGGTGATGAACGGCTTCCAGGACGAGCTGCGCACCCGGATCCTGTCGGTCGCGTCGCACATCGAGATCCGCGGCCTGCCCACGCTCGAGAACGAGGCGGCGGTCGCGCGCATCGCGCTCGCCGACCCGCACGTCAAGGCCGCCGCGCCGTACGTGCTCGGGCAGGCGATGCTGTCCTCCGGCGAGACCAACCGCGGCGCGCTGATCCGCGGCATCGACCCGGCGCAGGAGGACGCGGGTCGCCGACATCGGCCGGCACATGCGCGCGGGCGCGCTGGCGAACCTCAGGCCCGGCGAGTTCGGCATCGTCCTCGGCGGCGAGCTCGCCCGCGCGCTCGGCGTGCGGATGGGCGACACGGTCGTCGTCATCACCCCGCAGGGCAACGTGACCGCGGCCGGCACACTGCCGCGCCTGAAGAGCTTCCGCGTGGTCGGCGATGTTCGAGGTCGGCATGTACGAGTTCGACAGCGGGCTCGCGCTGATCGACATCGAGGATGCGCAGAAGCTCTACCGGCTGCCGGGCGTCACCGGCGTGCGGCTGAAGCTCGACGACATGTTCAACGCCCCGGCCGTCGCGCGCGAGCTCGCGCAGGCGCTGAAGTACGGCGTCGAGATCCGCGACTGGACGCGCAGCCACGCCAACTTTTTCCGCGCGGTGCAGATCGAGAAGCGGGTGATGTTCATCATCCTGACGCTGATCATCGCGGTGGCGGCGTTCAACATCGTCTCGGCGCAGGTGATGACCGTCACCGACAAGCAGGCCGACATCGCGATCCTGCGCACGCTGGGCGCGTCGCCGGCGTCGATCATGGCGATCTTCATGCTGCAGGGCGCGCTGATCGGCTGCATCGGCACCGCGATCGGCGTCGTGGGCGGAATCCTGCTGGCGCTCAACGTCGGCACCGTGCTGCCGGCGATCGAGCGGGCATTCGACGTCCAGTTCCTCGACAAGAGCGTCTACTACATCAGCGAGCTGCCGTCGGACCTGCAGCGCGCCGACGTGGTGACCATCGCGGCGATCGCGCTGGTGCTCGCGCTGCGTCGCCACCGTCTATCCGGCCTGGGCCGCGGCCAGGGTCAACCCGGCCGAGGCGCTGCGCTATGAGTGACGGCGGCGCGCAGCGCACGAATCCGGCGGGCGTGAGCAGGGGCCGGTGCTCGCCTGCCGCGGGCTCGCCAAGACCTACCGCAGCGGCCCGCTCGAAGTGCCGGTGCTGCTGGGGATCGACCTCGACATCGCCGCGGGCGAGCGGGTGGCCATCGTCGGCGCCTCGGGCTCGGGCAAGAGCACGCTGCTGCACCTGCTGGGCGGCCTCGACGCGCCCACCGCCGGCGAGGTCAGCGTCGCCGGCGCGCTGTTCGCCACGCTCTCCGAGGCGCAGCGCGGGCAGGTGCGCAACCGCGCGCTGGGCTTCATCTACCAGTTCCACCACCTGCTGCCCGAGTTCACGGCGCTCGAGAACGTCGCGATGCCGCTGGCGATCCGCCGTGTGGGCACGCGCGCCGCCCGCGCCGCGGCGCTGGCGATGCTCGAGCACGTCGGCCTCGGGCATCGCGTCAGGCACCTGCCCGGCGAGCTCTCCGGCGGCGAGCGGCAGCGTGTCGCGCTGGCCCGTGCGCTGGTCACGCAGCCGCGGTGCGTGCTCGCCGACGAGCCGACCGGCAACCTCGACCGGCGCACCGCGGGTCAGGTGCTTCGACCTGATGCTCTCGCTCAACCGCGCGGTGGGCACCAGCCTCGTCGTCGTCACCCACGATCCCGAGCTCGCCGCGCGCACCGACCGCACGCTGCACCTCGTCGACGGCCTGCTCGCGCCACGCGGCGCGTAGCCGCGGTCACGGCGCCAGCGGCGGCTCGTCCATCAGCGCGATCTGCTCGCGCAATTCGAGGATGCGGTCCTGCCAGTAGCGGTGGGTGTTGAACCACGGGAACGCCGCCGGGAACGCGGGGTCGTCCCAGCGCCGCGCGAGCCACGCCGCGTAGTGCACCAGCCGCAGCGTGCGCAGCGCCTCGACCAGGTGCAGCTCGCGCCGGTCGAAGTCGCAGAAGCCTTCGTAGCCCGCCAGCACCGCGGCGAGCTGGCGGGTCATGTCGGCGCGCTCGCCCGAGAGCAGCATCCACAGGTCCTGCACCGCGGGACCGCTCCGGCAGTCGTCGAAGTCGACGAAGTGCGGGCCGGCGTCGGTCCACAGCACGTTGCCCGCGTGGCAGTCGCCGTGCAGGCGCAGCGTGCGCACCTCGCCGGCGCGCGCCATGCAGCGGCGCACGCCGTCGAGCGCCTGCGCGACCACGGTTTCGTAGGCCGGGCGCAGGTCCTCGGGAAGGAAGCCGTGCGCCAGCAGCCAGGCGCGCGGCTCCTCGCCGAAGCTCTCGACGTCGAGCGCGGGGCGCTCGCGGAACGGCCGCACCGCGCCCAGCGCGTGCATGCGGCCGATGAAGCGGCCCATCCACTCCAGCGTGGCCCGGTCCTCGAGCTCGGGCGCGCGGCCGCCGTGCTGCGGATAGACGGCAAAGCGGAAGCCGCCGAACGCGTGCAGCGTCGCGCCGCCGGCCAGCGGCAGCGCGGCGACGACCGGAATGTCGCGCTCGGCGAGCTCGGCGACGAACGCGTGCTCCTCGAGGATCTGGGCATCGGTCCAGCGCTGCGGGCGGTAGAACTTGGCGACCACGCGCGGGCCTTCGTCCTGCCAGACCTGGTAGACGCGGTTCTCGTAGCTGTTGAGCGCGAGCAGGCGGCCGTCGCCGACGATGCCCACGCTCTCGAGGGCGTCGAGCACGCGGTCCGGCGTGAGGCCGGCGTAGGGTGTGGGCGGCGCGTTCATCGGCCCATTGTACGGGCCGGTCAGTACTCGACCGGGATGGGGTCGAGCGAGCGCCACAGATACCAGGTGGCCACACTGCGCCACGGCTGCCAGGGTGCGGCGACCTCGCGCAGCGCTGCGAGCGGCAGGCGCTCTCCGGCGTTGTAGTGCAGCGCGACGGCGCGTTGGACGCCGATGTCGTCGACCGGGAAGACGTCGGGGCGCAGCTCGTGGAAGATCAGGAACATCTCGGCGGTCCAGCGGCCGATGCCCTTCACGTCGACCAGCCGCTCGATCAGCGCGTCGTCCGCCAGCGCCGGCCATTCGGCGGGATCGAGCGCGCCGGACAGGAAATGGCGCGCGAGGTCGCGCAGGTAGCAGGCCTTGCGCTCGGAGAGGCCGCAGCGACGCAGCGTCGGCAGCCGCGTGCGGCTGACGCGTGCCGGGTCGAGCCGCGGCGGCGCGCCGGCGGCGCCGGTCGCGGCGCTCACCCGTTCCCATATCGCCTGCGCGGCCGCCACCGAGATCTGCTGGCCGACGATCGCGCGGGCCAGCGTGGTGAACGGGTCGCCGCGGCGCTGCAGGTGGACGCCGGGATGGCGCCTGATGACGCGCTTGAGCACGGGGTCGCGGCGACAGAGCTCGCGCGCGGCGTCGTCCCAGAAATCGGGTTTCATCGGCGTTGCGCGGCCGTCGATCGGCGGGCCCGCGGCGATCCGTGCGCGTGCCGCGCGGCCGCAGCCGGCCCGCGCACGGCGCCGGCGTACGGACAACCATCGGGCCGGGCGTCCTGCAGTCGATCGGCGGTGGGAGCCGGCGGGTCCATGAGCGGCACGGCGGGCGTGGCGTGGCGGAATGGGGACGATGGTACAGTACGCGGCTTTTCGATGTCGGGAGCGCGCGAATGGCAGGCTTGAGGTTGCCGATCCGGCCGGGCCGCCGCGCGGCAGTCGTCGCGGCCGTCGCGTTCGCGCTCACGGCAACCGCGCCGGCGCTTGCCGCCGCCGATCCGGACAAAGTGCTGCGGGTCGCCTTTCCCACCGCGGAAACCGGCTTCGACCCGGTCCGCGTCTCGGACACCTATTCGAGCACCATCAACGAGGCGATCTTCGAGCGCCTGCTCACCTACGACTACCTCGCGCGCCCGGCGAAGCTGGTGCCGATGGTCGCCGAGGCGATGCCGGAGGTGAAGGAGGGCGGCCGCGTCTACGTGTTCCGGATCCGCAAGGGCATCCACTTCACGCCGGATCCGGCGTTCAAGAGCAAGCCGCGCGAGCTGACCGCCGAGGATTTCGTCTACAGCTACAAGCGGTTCATGGACCCGAAGAACCGCTCGCCCTGGGCGTTCCTGCTCGAGGGCAAGCTCGAGGGCCTGGACGAGCTCGCCGAGGCGGCGAAGAAGACCGGCCGGTTCGACTACGACACCGAGATCCCGGGGCTGCGCGCGCTCGACCGCTACACGCTGGAATTCCGGCTCAAGGCCCCCGACTACATCTTCCCCTACATCGCGGCCCACACGGCGTTCGGCGCCGTCGCCCGCGAGGTGATCGAGACCTACGGCAACGACACCAACGCGCATCCGGTCGGCACCGGTCCCTACGCACTGAAACGCTGGCTGCGCGCGGCGAAGATCGTGCTCGAAGCCAACCCCGACTACCGCGGGTTCACCTGGGACTTCGTCGCCGCCGACCCGGCCTGGGACGACGCGCTGGTCCGGGAGATGAAGGGCAAGCGAATGCCGCAGATCGGCCGCGTCGAGGTCAGCATCATCGAGGAGGAGCAGTCGGTCTGGCTCGCGTTCAACCGCAAGGAACTCGACGTCTCCGGCCTGCCGGCGACGTTCCGCCCGCAGGTGTTCGACGCCGCCGACCGCCTGAAGCCGGCGTGGGTCGAGCAGGGCGTCAAGGTGTTCCGGGCGATCGACCCCGAGATCACCTACACCTACTTCAACTTCCGCGACCCGCTGGTCGGCGGCTTCAGCCGCGAGAAGATCGCGCTGCGCCGCGCGATCATCATGGGCTACGACCTCGCCGAGGAGATTCGCGTCATCCGGCGCAACCAGGCGGTCCCGGCCGAGATGCCGGTCCCCGTCGGCGTCGTCGGCCACGATCCGTCGTACCGCAGCATCAACCACTACGATCCGGTGCTCGCGAACGCGCTGCTCGACCGTTTCCACTACACCCGCGGCAGCGACGGCTACCGCACGCTTCCCGACGGCGCTCCGCTGGTAATCCGGCAGGCGAGCGGCACCACCGCCGTCGAGCGCGAGTTCAACGAGCTGTGGAAGAAGTCGATGGACGCGATCGGCATCCGGATGGAGTTCGACGTTGGCAAGTTCTCCGACCACCTGAAGGCGGCCAAGGCCTGCCAGCTGATGATGTGGGGCGCCGCGTGGACCGCGGACTACCCCGACGGCGACAACTTCATGCAGCTGCTCTACGGCCCCAACACCGGGCAGAGCAACAACGGCTGCTACGAGTCGAAGGCGTTCGACGCGTTCTACGAGAAGTCGAGGCGGCTTCCCGATTCGCCGGAGCGCAACTTCCTGTTCCTCGAGATGACGCGGCAGATGGAGGTCGACGGCGCCTGGAGCCTGCACGTGTCGCGCGAACGCAACCAGCTGATCCGCCCGTGGGTGCTGGGCTTCAAGAAGCACCCGATCCTCCACGCCGAGTGGCAGTACCTGGATCTTGCGCCGCGCTGACCGCGGCGCGCCGGGGTCAGATCCGTAATGCGACTGCGCCGCCGTCCGGGATGCGGCACAGGCGCCGCCGTCGTATTCCGGCTCTGACCCCATGGTGACGAAAGCGGAAGATGTTAGAGTACCCCGCTTTTTGACATCGGGAGCGCAGTGCATGCTTTTCGGGAAGTCGCCGATCCGGTCGGCCTGGCGTATCGCTGCCGCCGCCGGGCTCGCCGCGCTCATGCTCGCGCCCGCCGCGGCGCTGGCCGTCGCCGACCCCGCC
The DNA here is from genome assembly GCA_963768535.1 of uncultured beta proteobacterium. GTDB lineage: Bacteria > Pseudomonadota > Gammaproteobacteria > Burkholderiales > Casimicrobiaceae > CAIWHR01. The sequence goes on from CAVYID010000009.1 coordinate 216,628, forward strand.
AAGGTCCTGCGCGTCGCGTTCCCCACCGCCGCGACCGGCTTCGATCCGGTCCATGCGTCGGATGTCTACTCGGCCACGATCAACGAGGCGATCTTCGAGCGTCTGCTGACCTACGACTATCTCGCGCGCCCGGCGAAGCTGGTGCCGATGGCCGCCGAGGCGATGCCGGAGGTGAAGGAGGACGGCCGCGTCTACGTGTTCCGGCTGCGCAAGGGCATCTACTTCACGCCCGATCCGGCGTTCAAGGGTGTCAGGCGCGAGCTTGTCGCGCAGGACTTCGTCTACAGCTACGAGCGCTTCCTGGACCCGAAGAACCGCTCGCCGTACGCGTTCATGCTCGAAGGCAAGATCGAGGGCCTCGACGAGCTCGCGGAGTCGGCGAAGAAGACCGGCCGGTTCGACTACGACGCCCCGGTCGCGGGCCTGCGCGCGCTCGACCGCTACACGCTCGAGATCCGGCTCAAGGAACGCGACTACAACTTTCCGTACATCGCCGCGCACACGACGCTGGGCGCCGTCGCGCGCGAGGTGATCGAGGCCTACGGCAACGACGCGCCGGCGCATCCGGTCGGCACCGGCGCCTACATGCTCGAGCAGTGGCTGCGGGGCGCGAAGATCGTGCTCGCAGCCAACCCCGGCTATCGCGGCTTCACCTGGGATTTCGCGGCCTCCACGCCGGCGGCCTGGGACGACGCGCTGATCAAGGCGATGAAGGGCAGGGAGATGCCGCAGATCGGGCGCGTCGAGGTCAGCATCATCGAGGAATCGCAGTCGGCATGGCTCGCGTTCGAGCAGAAGGAGCTCGACCTCATGGCATTGCCGGCGACGTTCCGCTCGCGGGTCTACGATGCCGACAACCGCGTCGGGCCCGCATGGACGGCGCAGGGGGTCAGCATTTTCACCGCGACCGATCCGAGCGTCTCGTACACCTACTTCAATTTCCGCAATCCCCTGGTCGGCGGCTTCACGCTCCCCAAGATCGCGCTGCGCAGGGCGATCATCATGGGCTACAACCTCGCCGAGGAGATCCGCGTGATCCGGCGCACCCAGGCGATCCCCGCGGAGATGCCGATCCCGCCCGGCGTCGTGGGCTACGACCCGTCCTACCGCAGCGTCAACCGGTACGATCCCGGACTTGCGAACAAGCTGCTCGATCACTTCGGCTACCGCCGCGGCAGCGACGGCTACCGCACGCTCCCCGACGGCAAGCCGCTGGTGCTGCGGCTGGCGAGCGGCACGACTTCGATCGAGCGCGAGTACAACGAGCTGTGGCGGCGCTCGATGGACGCCATCGGCCTGCGGATGGAGTTCGACATCGGCAAGTTTCCCGATCACCTGAAGGCGGCCAAGGCCTGCCAGCTGATGATGTGGGGTTCCGCGTGGACCGCCGACTATCCCGACGGCGACAACTTCATGCAGCTGCTCTACGGCCCCAACACCGGGCAGAGCAACAACGGCTGCTACGAGTCGAAGGCCTTCGACGCGTTCTACGAGAAGTCGACGCGGCTGCCGAACTCTCCCGAGCGCGATCTCCTCTTCCTCGAGATGACGCGGCAGATGGAGGTCGACGGCGCGTGGGGACTGCACGTCGTGCCCCTGCGCAACGAATTGATCCGCCCGTGGGTGCTGGGCTACAAGAAGCACCCGATCCTCCAGGCCGAATGGCAGTACCTGGATCTCGAACCGCGGCACTGAGCGGCGCATCCGATCGGCCACGACCCCCCACGACACGACTTCCATGACCATGCGCCACGCCCTCTGCCGCCGCACCCTCGCCGCGCTCGCCGCCGCCATCCTGGCGCTGCCGGCGGCCGCAGCCGACATGAACAAGGTGGTCCGCCAGGTCTTTCCCGCGGCCGAGACCGGCTTCGATCCGCAGGGCATCAGCGACCTGTACTCGGGCACCGTCGTCCAGGCGATCTTCGAGACGCTGCTGACCTACGACTACCTGGCGCGCCCGGCGAAGCTCGTGCCGATGGCCGCCGAGGCGCTGCCGCAGATCACCGACGACGGGAAGACCTACACGTTCCGCATCCGCAAGGGCGTCCACTTCACGCCCGACGCCGCGTTCAAGGGGAAGAAGCGGGAACTGGTGGCGAACGACTTCGCGTACTCGCTGAAGCGGCTGATGGACCCGCGAATCCGCTCGCCCTACGCGTTCCTGGTCGAGGGCAAGATCGTCGGCCTCGACGAGGCGGCGGCGGCCGCGCGCAAGAGCGGGAAGTTCGACTACGACGCGAAGATCCCCGGGCTCGAGGTCGTCGACCGCTACACGCTGCGCATTCACCTGAAGGCCACCGATTACGGGCTGTCCTACGTGCTCGCCCACGAGCCGACCTCGGCCGTCGCGCGCGAGGTCGTCGAGGCCTACGCCGACGCGACCGGCCGCGTGCAGTCGAACCCGGTCGGGACCGGCGCCTACAAGCTCGGCAAGTGGGTGCGCTCGTCGAAGATCTTCCTCGAGGCGAACCCCGACTACCGCGGCTTCGTCTGGGACTTCAAGGCCGGCGCCGACCCCGGGGATGCGCTGATCGTCAAGGAGATGAAGGGCAAGAAGATGCCGCAGGTCGGCCGCGTCGAGATCAGCATCATCGAGGAAGACCAGGCGCGGTTGCTCGCGTTCCAGAGCGGCGAGGTCGACCTGATGAACATGGAGGGGCCGCTCGCGCCCAAGGTGCTCGACGGCGCGACGCTGCGGCCGGATCTCGCCAAACGGGGCGTGAAACTGTCGCGCTTCGTCGACCCCGAGATCACCTATCATTTCTGGAACCTGCAGGATCCCGTCGTCGGCGGGCTGACCAAGGAGAAGATCGCGCTGCGCCGGGCGATGGCGATGGCCTACAACATCGACGAGGACATCAAGGTCATCCGCAACGGCCAGGCGGTCGCGGCGCAGTTCCCGATCCCGCCGGGCGTGGTCGGCCACGATCCGAACTACAAGTCGGGCATCAATTACGATCCCGCCGGCGCCAACGCGCTGCTCGACCGGTTCGGCTACAAAAAGGGGGCGGACGGCTGGCGCACGCTGCCGGACGGCAAGCCGCTCGTGATCCACTACGCGTCGCGCCCGGACACGCTCGGCCGCCAGCAGGACGAGCTGTGGAAGAAGGCGTTCGACTCGATCGCGATCCGGATGGAGGTGAAGAAGGACAAGTTCCCCGAGCTGGTGAAGCTCGAGAAGGAGTGCAAGATCCAGATGCGCACCGCGGCGTGGATCGCCGACTACCCGGACGGCGACAACTTCATGCAGCTGCTCTACGGGAAGAACATCCACCAGAGCAACAACGCCTGCGCGGCGATCCCCGAGTACGACCGCCTCTACGAGCAGTCGCTGCGGATGCCCGACTCCCCGGAGCGCGACAAGCTCTACGTCGAGATGGCACGGATCATCGACGCCTACGCGCCGTGGCGCCTCGACATCAGCCGCTACCGCAACATGCTGGTGCAGCCCTGGGTGCTGGGATACAAAAAACATCCGATCCTGCACGCCGAGTGGCGCTACATCGACGTCGGGCCGAGAAAGTGACCGGCGCCCGGCGATGGGCGTAAGCTTCGTCCCGGACCGAGAATCGCAATGACCGCCTACATCATCCGGCGCGCGTGGCAGATGATCCCGACGATGCTCGGCGTCATCCTGCTGGTGTTCATCCTGTTCAACTGGGTCGGCGGCGACCCGGCCTACGTGCTCGCCGGCAAGATCTCCAACCAGGAGCAGATCGACAACATCCGCCGCCAGCTCGGCGTCGACCAGCCGGTGTGGGTCCAGCTGTGGATCTTCATCAAGCAGGTGCTGACCGGAGACTTCGGCGCCTCCTGGAGCACCAACGAGAACGTCGGCCACATCCTGGCGACCCGGCTGGGGCCGTCGCTGACGGTGCTGGTCCCGATGCTGTTCCTCGAGACGGTGTTCGCGATCGGGCTGTCGCTGGCGGTGGCCTACGTGCGCGGCTCGCTGACGGACAGGCTGGTGATGATCATCTGCACGGTCGGGCTGTCGATCTCGATCCTCGTCTACATCATCGTGTTCCAGTATTTCTTCGCCTACAAGCTCGGCTGGTTCCCGGTGCAGGGCTGGGGCAACGGCTTTCTCGAGAACCTGTTCGTCTACGCGTCGCTGCCGATCCTGATCGGACTCACCGTCAGCATCGCGCCCAGCCTGCGGCTGTACCGCACCTTCTTCCTCGACGAGATCAACCAGGACTACGTGCGCACCGCGCGGGCGAAGGGGCTGTCCGAGAACCGGATCATGTGGGTCCACGTGCTGCGCAACGCGTCGATCCCGATCATCACCAACCTGATGGCCGCGCTGCCGGGTCTGCTGCTGGGCTCGTTCCTGATCGAGCGCTTCTTCTCGATCCCCGGCATCGGGCGGGAGGTCATCCTCGCGGTCGAGCGCTCGGACTTCCCGGTGATCAAGGCGATCACCGTCTACGTGGCGTTCGCGACGGTGATCACCAACCTGCTCGCGGACCTCATGTACAAGGCGGTCGACCCGCGGGTGCAGCTCAAATGACCACGACGACGACGGCGGCGCCGGGAATGCCGGCGGCGGGGAAGCGCACGGTCCACCACAGCGTGTCGCCGGGCCTGTGGGCGCTGGCGTGGAAGCGGCTGAAGTCCGATCTCGTCGGCATGGTGTCGCTCGCGATCGTGGCCGCGTTCATCGTGATGATGATCCTGTCGGGCCTGGGGCTCATTGCCGGCGACTGGTCGAAGGAGGTCGGCGTCAACTACGCGCCGCCGTCGTTCATCGGCGCCGACGTCGAGGGCGGCGCGCCGGCGGCGCTCCCGCCGCCGGAGGGCGCAGCCGGCGCGATCCCGGCATCGACCTACGAGTCGACCGTCGTCGACCCGCTCGCCGACGTCCTCGCCGAGTTGCGGGGCGAGAAGAAGGCAGGCGAATCCCCGGCCGGGGCCGGTGCGGCGGCGCCGGACGGCGGCAAGTCGGTCGACCCGCTCGCCGACGTGATGGCCGACATCCGGGCCGGCGCGGCGAAGGCCGGCGGCAGCGAGAACGCGAAGGCGGAGCCGGTGCGCGCGGCGACGCTGCCGCTGGGCGGCGACAAGTGGGGCCGCGACGTGCTGAAGAAGACGATCAAGGGCTCGCAGACGTCGATCTTCGTGGGGCTGGCCGCCGCCGCCGTCGCCGTGTTCCTGGGCACGCTGTTCGGCGCGGTGGCCGGCTACTACGGCGGCTGGATCGACGACGCGTTCAACTGGTTCTACAGCGTGTTCAACTCCATCCCCTACCTGCTGCTGATCCTGGCGGTGGCCGCGGTGCTGCAGCAGAAGGGCATCCTCACCATCGTCCTGATCCTCGGGCTCACCGGCTGGACCGGCACCTTCCGGCTGATCCGCGGCGAGTACCTGAAGCACAAGGCGCGCGAGTACGTGCAGGCGGCGGACGCCATCGGCGCCTCGAACGCGCGCCGGATGTTCGTCCACATCTTCCCCAACGTCAGCCACGTGGTGCTGGTCCAGCTTTCGATCTACGCGGTCGGCTTCATCAAGGCCGAGGTGATCCTGTCGTTCCTGGGCTTCGGCGTGCCGGTCGACGTCGTGTCGTGGGGATCGATGCTGAACGAGGCGCAGAACGAGCTGATCCTCGGCAAGTGGTGGCAGCTCGCCGCCGCCGGCACGGCGATGGCGCTGCTGGTCACCGCGTTCAGCCTGTTCACCGACGCGCTGCGCGACGCCCTCGATCCCAAGCTCAAGGGCCGGGAGGGCGCATGAGCCACGACCCGACGGTCGTAGCCGGGTCCGTAGCCCGGTCCGTAGCCCGGGTTGAGCGCAGCGAAACCCGGGGCCGGCGCCCAACCGGGCACCCACCCGGGTTTCGCTGCGCTCAACGCCGGGCTACGGGTGCACGGCGACGGCTGCGCGGTGCGGACGCGAGGGGGCGCCGATGACGCCGCTGGTCAGCGTCCGCGACCTCGCAGGTCTCGTTCCGGATCGACCGCCACGTCACCTTCGACGCGGTCAAGGGCGTGAGCTTCGACATTCCGCAGAACGCGACGGTGGCGCTGGTCGGCGAGTCGGGCAGCGGCAAGTCGGTCACCGCGCTGGCGATCCTCGGCCTGCTGCCGCCCGAGAACTCGATCATCGGCGCGAAGAGCGAGATCCTCTTCGAAGGCGGCAACGTGCTGCGCCTGCCGCCGGAGGCGCTGCGCGAGCTGCGCGGCGCCCGGATCTCGATGATCTTCCAGGAGCCGATGACCTCGCTCAACCCGGTGTTCACCGTCGGGTTCCAGCTGGTCGAGGTGCTGCGGCTGCACATGGGGATGGCGCCGGCGGCGGCGCGCAGGCGCGCGATCGAGCTGCTCGACGAAGTCGGCATTCCCGACCCCGAGTACAAGATCAACGCCTACCCGTCGCAGATGTCGGGCGGCCAGCAGCAGCGGGTGATGATCGCGATGGCGATCGCCTGCGAGCCGAAGCTGCTGATCGCCGACGAGCCGACCACCGCGCTCGACGTCACCATCCAGAAGCAGATCCTCGAGCTGATCGCCGCGCTGCAGAAGAAGCGCGGGATGTCGGTGCTGTTCATCACCCACGATCTCGCCGTCGTCGGCGAGATCGCCGACTACGTGATCGTGATGCGCGACGGCGCGATCCGCGAGCAGGGCCCGGCCGCGCGGGTGTTCGAGCACCCGCAGGACACCTACACCAAGGCGCTGCTGCTGTGCCGGCCGAACCTCGACCGCCGGCCGTTCCGGCTGCCGGTGATCGACGACTTCATGAACGGCACCGCGCACGGGCCGCGGCACACCGAGGAGCGCCGGCGCGGCATCGACCCGGGCGACGCCATCGTGCTGGACGTCAGGAACCTCGGCAAGGATTTCTACTCGCGCGAGGGCCTGTTCGGCAAGCGCCGGTTCGAGGCGGTGAAGGACGTGTCGTTCAAGCTGCCCCGCGGCAAGACGCTCGGGCTCGTCGGCGAGTCGGGCTCGGGCAAGACGACGGTCGGCCTCACGCTGATGCGGCTGCACCAGGCCTCCGCCGGCGAGGCGATCTTCGAGGGCCGGGACATCCTGGCGATGTCGCCGAAGGAGTTCCTGCCGTACAAGCGCCGGATCCAGATCATCTTCCAGAACCCGTACGCGTCGCTCAACCCGCGCTTCACCGTCGGCCACGTCGTGACCGAGCCGATGCGCATCCACGGCATCGGCGCGAGCGAGGAGGAGCGCACCGACCTCGCGTTCGAGCTCCTCGACAAGGTCGGGCTGACCGAGGCGTCGTACTACAAGTACCCGCACGAGTTCTCGGGCGGGCAGCGGCAGCGGATCGCGATCGCCCGCTGCCTGACGATGAAGCCCGACATCCTGATCTGCGACGAATCGGTGTCCGCGCTCGACGTCTCGGTGCAGGCGCAGGTGCTCAACCTGCTGCAGGACCTGCAGGACGAGTTCGAGCTGTCGCTACATCTTCATCTCGCACGACCTCGCGGTGGTCAAGTACATCTCCGACGAGATCATGGTGATGAACGAGGGCCGGATCGTCGAGATCGCGAATTCCGACGAAATCTACCGCCATCCGCGCGAGGACTACACGCGGCGGCTGCTAGAATCGATTCCGAAGGGCTGGCACGGCGGCGGCCGGCGGCGCGACGCGCCCGGCCCGCAGCCGGGCTGACGACGAACGACAATGACCTCCGCGGGAGAATTGCGATGAACAAGAGATTGCTGCCGGCGCTGCTGGCGTCCCTGCTGCTCCCGGCGTTGCCAGACCTGGGGCCCGACCTGGAGCGAGGTGACGGGCTCGCGTTACCCGAACGGGGAAGTCAACCAGTACCGGCGGCCGGCGATCATCGAGCATGTCGACGATCAGGGCGCCTTCGTCAACCGGATCATCAAGGTGACGCCGGGGATGCACCAGATCGTGGTGAGCGCGCCGGGGTCCGGATTTTCGGGAGGAAACAGCCTCCGGTCGATGAACCTCGACGTGCAGCCGTGCATGCGCTACTACATCAACGCCCAGTTCGAGAACAACGTCATGCAGAACTGGACGCCGGTGATCGACTTCGTCGAATCCATCGCCGGCTGCACGGTCGAAGCGAAGAAGTAGGCACTGCCCGGGCGGGGCGCGGGGCGAACGGCCGCGCCCGCGTCCGGGGAAGGGAGAGTCCGATGAACACGCGCATCGTCCTCCTGCTCGCGCTGCTGGCGGCCGGCTGCGCGCACGCTCCGGTCCCGCCTCCGACCGACGAATTCCTCGCCGATCGCCTGTTCGCGCCGCCCTCGGAGCGCATCAGCCGCGGCGACGTCTTCGCCGTCAGCCCGGAGATGAAGCGATACCTGGCCACCGACATCGGCGCGGCGGTGGAGGAGGAAGGCGCGCTGAAGGGGCTCTTCGACGCGCTCTACAGCAGGAAGCAGCTGCAGCTCGAATACGAGACGACGATCACGCGCAACGCCGCGCAGGCCTTCGCCGCGCGCGCCGGCAACTGCCTGTCGCTGGTCATCATGACCGGCGCGTTCGCGAAGGCGCTGGGGTTGCGGGTCACGTTCCAGCAGACCTACGTCGACGAGGCATGGAGCCGCATCGACAACCTGTACCTGTCCATCGGGCACGTGAACATCGCGCTCGGGATGCGGCGCTCCGACACCGCGGCGCTGCTCGACCGCGACAACCTGACCATCGATTTCCTGCCGCCGGCCGACATCCGCGGCCTGCGCACGCGCGCCATCCGCGAGGACACCGTCGTCGCGATGTACATGAACAACCGCGCCGTCGAATCGATGGCCGCGCGGCGCTACGACGACGCCTACTGGTGGGCGCGCGAGGCGATCGCGCAGGACCGGGGATTCATGCCCTCGTACAACACGCTCGGCGCGGTCTACGCGCGGCACGGCGACCTCGCGCTCTCGGAGCGGGTCCTCGCCTACGCGCTCGCGGCGGAGCCCAAGAACACGCTGGTGATGTCGAACCTGATACCGGTGCTGGAAGGGCTCGGCCGCGCCGCGAAGGCGCAGGAGCTCAAGCGCACGCTCGCGCGGCTGGAGCCCGATCCGCCGTTCAGCTTCTTCAACCGCGGCCTCGCCGCGATGCGGGCCGGAGACTACGCGCTCGCGAAGGAGATGTTCGGCCGGGAGGTCGACCGCGCGCCGTACTACCACGAGTTCCATTTCTGGCTCGCCTCTGCGTACGTCGGCCTGGGCGAGTTCGATCTCGCCCGCAGGCACATGGCGATCGCCATCAGGAGCGGCCCGACGAGCAGCCAACGCGAGATCTACGCGGCGAAGCTCGACCGGATCAACGCCCACCGCGCGCAGTAGGCCCGCTCGGGCACCGCCCGACGCCGATGCCCCACCGCCCGGGGGACGCCGCCCGCGCAGGACAGCGGGCCCGGGCGACGCGCGGGGGGTGATCAGAGCGTGAACGTCATCGCCGACAGCAGCGCGCCCGGCAGCCGCATGCTGGCGAGCGAGCGTTCGCGGTAGCTCGAGCTGTCGAGCAGGAAGTCGGTTTCCGCCGTCAGCGCCTCGAGGTTCGTGCCGAGCATCCGGTAGAGCGTGTCGTCGAAGCGCAGCACGTCGACCGGCGCGACGATCTTCCCGCCCTCCACCCAGAACGTCGCGAAGCGGGTCATGCCGGTCATCCGGCAGGCGTTGCGGTCCGAGAAGTTGAGGTAGTGCAGGTTGCCGATCCACAGGCCGGTGTCGAGCGCGGCGAGCGCGTCGCGCGCCGGCAGCGTGCCCCCGGCCATGGCCAGCGCCTCGGGGGATTCGTGGCCGTTGGCGCCGTTGGCCACCGGGAACGCGACGCCGAACTCGCGCGCGGTGCGCGGCGAGATGAGCGCGTCGACCAGCCGCCCCGCCTCGATCAGCGGCACGCGGGCGGGGCGGACGTGGCCCTCGTCCTGAAACCCCGGCGCCACGCCGTCCGCGGTCGCCTCGGTGATGGTGACGCGGGGGTCGAGTCGCACGCCGCCGCCCGCGGCGCAAGCGTGCATCCGCGTCAGCGGGCTCTGCCGCGTGGCCAGTGCGCGCGCCGAGAAGCCGCCCCAGCACAGCATGGACGCCACCTCCTCCATCGCCGCCGGCGTGAGATAGGCGCGGTAGCGGCCCGGCGCGAGGCGCTTCGGCGGCTGCGCGATGCGCGCGAGCTCGTCCCTCGCCCCCGCCATGATCGCGGCGAACGCGGCAGGGTCCCACGCGAGCCCCGAGTACGCGCACTTCACGGCCTTGTCGGCGCGGTGGTAGAGGCTCCACTGCAGGTTGAAGCAGGTCGCCGCATGCCAGTTGCGCTGGCCGAGGGAATTGGCGAAGCCGCGGTGGACCGGACCGCCGGCATACAGGCCGACGAGGTCGAGCCCCGCGGCGGCGTCGAGCACGGTCTCGACGATGCTCTCGGCCGGCGCCAGCGCGGCGCCGGCGAAGCTGCGGGTCGACGCCACCTCGGTGGCCAGTGCGAGGTGCGGGTCGGCGTCGAGGTCGGGCAGCACCGCGCGCAATCCGACGAACGCCGCCGCCAGCGCGGCACGGTCGGCGTCGAGGTCGGCGGACAGCGCCAGCGTGTGTCCCGCGTGGGTCGCGCCGCGGATGACGTCGAGCTCGAGGTAGGCCTGCGTCACGCTGCCGGGCTGGCGGATCCGGCCGCGGTTCATCCGCACGAATCCGGAAGTCTCCCCGGCGTAGCGCGCCGTCCACGCTTCGCCGGGCTCGAGCAGCGCGTCGAGCGCCGCCGCGAGCTCGTGGAAGTACGCCTCCTCCATCGCCGCCGGCGCGCCGGCGGGATCGCGCGGCGCCATCAGGGCGCCCCGTCGCCGCCGAACACGTCGACGCCCGCGAACACGCAGGGCGGACACGCGTGGCCGACACGGATGATCTGCGAGGGCTCGCCCTTGCCGCAGTCCGGGGAGCCCAGCACCTGCACGGTGTCCGCATTGCCCACGCGCGCGAGGCTTCGCCAGAAGCTGGCGCTGATGCCGCGATAGTTCGGATTGCGCACGACGGCCCCCAGCTCGCCGTTCTCGATCAGGCGGCCCCGCTCGCATCCGAACTGGAACTTGTTGCGCGAGTCGTCGATCGACCAGGAGCAGTTGGTCTCCATCAGGACGCCGCGCTCGATGCCGGCGATCATCTCGGCGAGCGACGCGTCGCCGGGCTCGAGGTTCAGGTTCGCCATCCGGTCGATCGGCGGGCGGTTCCAGCCGTCGGCCCGCGCGTTGGCGGTGCCGGGCAGCCCCGCGCGCGCCTGCGACAGCGCGCCGCCCAGCGGCCGCTCGAGGATGCCCTTGCGGATCAGGTGCACCTTCGCCGCCGGCATGCCCTCGTCGTCCCAGCCGTAGCTCGCGAGCTCCTCCGCGCGGGTCGGGTCGAAGGTGACGTCGAGCAGCGCCGAGCCGTAGCGGTAGGTCCCGAACATGTCGGGTGTGACGAAGCTCGTTCCGGCGAAGTTGCGCTCGTCGCCGAGGATCCGGTCGAGCTCCAGCGGGTGGCCGATCGATTCGTGGATCTGCAGGATCATCTGGTCGGGCATCAGCAGCACGTCCATCGTCCCGCTCGGGCATTCTGGCGCCGCGACGAGCTCGAGCGCCTCCGTGGCGATCCGCCGCGCGCTGCCGGCGAAGCCGAAGCGCTCGAGGATTTCCTCGCCCCCCTGCTGGCAGATCCCGCGGTGGCCGTTGAGCGTGCGCGTCTGCGTGTGCCCCGCGGCGTGCGCGGTCACCGCCATCCCCGGGATCAGCATCCGGTAGCGCTGGACCACGTCGCCGCCGGCGCTGGTGACCAGGCGCTGCGTGGCCCGGATCACGTCCACACCCGCTTCCCAGTCGACGATGGCGGCGTCGATCGCCGCCGCCCGCGACTCGTCGGCCAGCAGCTCGTACCACTCGCGCGGCGAGCGCGCCGGCGAGGCTAGCGACGGCGACGCATACTCGCCGCGTGGCGCCGGCGCGGGGAGCGCCGCCGGGTCGAGCAGCGCGAAGCGCGCGGTGAACCGCGCCCACGCCGCGGCGCGCTCGAGCGCGGCCAGGAGCCCGGCGGGCGAGGTGTCGCCGGTCGCCGCATAGCCGTAGCCCCCGCCGTGATGGACGGTCGCCATCGCGCCGCGGTCGGTGCGACGGGCGAGCGGCAGCGCGACGTTCTTGCGCACCGCGTAGCGCTCGCCGACCTCCTCGCTGACGCGCAGCGACCAGAAATCGGCATCGAAGCGCAGGGAGGGAATCGGGTTCATCGGGTGGCGTCCGGGGCGGTGGCGGGTGCTGCGTCCACGCTCGGCGCGGCGGCGTCGGGCGCGGCGGCGACGGCGCCGGCCAGCGCCGGGCCGACCACCCGGACGATACGCCAGTCGGGGAGCACGGTCGCGCCCAGCGCCCGGTAGAACCCGATCGCGGTCGCGTTCCAGTCGAGCACGGACCATTCGAAGCGGCCGCAGCCGCGCTGGACCGCGACGCGGGCCACGGCCCGCAGCAACGCCTGCGCGCAGCCGCGGCGGCGATACGCCGGCCGCACGAAGAGGTCTTCCAGCCAGAGGCCGCGGCGGCCGAGAAACGTCGAGAAATTGTGAAAAAACAATGCGAATCCTGCAAATTCGCCATTATCCGTCGCGATCAGAACTTCGGCGGCCGGCCGCGGCCCGAACAACGCCTCGGCGAGGTCGGCTTCCGAGGCGACGCAGACGTCCGCGAGCCGCTCGAACTCCGCCAGGGCCCGGATCATCGCGTGGATCGCCGCGACGTCCGCGGGCGCCGCGGGCCGGATGGTGAAGCCCGAAGGCGATCGCGACGGCGCCGCGCCGGCGCTCATCGAACCGGGGCGGGTGTCCACGTCAGCCAACCTCCAGGCCGAGGATGCAAAGGTCGCGCCGGATGCCGTCGAGCTCGGCGACGCGGGGCAGGCGGCCCCAGGCCGCAAATCCGGCCTGCCCGAACAGCGCGATCGACGGCGCGTTGTGCGCGAAGACGAAACCCAGCAGCGTGCGCACGCCGAGCGCCGGCGCGGCGGCGATGGCGTGCGCGAGCAGCCCCCGGCCACGCCCCGGCGCCGTGCCGCGGGATCGACGTAGACGGCGACCTCGACCGTCGCGGCGTACGCCGGGCGGCCGTAGAACGAGCGCAGCCCGAGCCAGCCCGCGACCGGTCCGGACGCAGGCGCCGACACCCAGAGGGGGCGTGCGCGGGGATCGAATTCCCGGAACCACGGTTCGCGGGCGGCGACGCTCACCGGCTCGGTGTCGGCGGTGGCCATCCGGCCCGGGATCGACGCGTTGTAGATGGCCACGATCGATGCCAGATCGGCAGTTTGTGCGTGGCGGATCGGCATGATTGGCGAATTTGCAACAAGCTTGTCACATTCACCGTAACTGGCGCGACATTTGGTTGCGATTCGATTCTCCGCCGCGGTACTGTCCGAACGTTGCAGATCGATTCCTATTAATGGCGATTTTTCGGATATCGGGGGATATGCACATGGAATTCCATCAGAAGAGGCTTGCGGTTGCACTCGGTTCCGTGCTTGGCGTGGGCGCGTCGGTCGTCGCCGGCATGGCCGCGGCACAGGATATCAGCGTCAACGTGACCGGATCAAACCTGAGGCGCACCGACGTCGAGGGCGCGCTGCCGGTGCAGACCCTGACGCGGGAAGACATCTCCAAGACCGGCGCCACCAACGCGCAGGACCTGCTGCAGCTGATCTCGGCCAACCAGAGCACCGGCGTCCTGACCTCGAATCAGCAGGTGGGCGCCTCGGTCTTCTCGGCGCAGACCGCGTCGCTGCGCGGCCTCGGCGGGCAGCGCACGCTGGTGCTGATCAACGGCCAGCGCTTCACCAGCTTCGCCGCGACGACGCAGGGCGTCTCCGGCGTCGACCTCAACTCGATCCCGTATTCGGCGATCGAGCGGGTCGAGGTCCTGCTCGACGGCGCATCGGCGATCTACGGCGCCGACGCGGTCGGCGGCGTGATCAACTTCATCCTGCGCAAGGACTTCACCGGGATCGAGGCGACCGCCTACTACGCGGACCCGACGCGCAGCGGCGGCGGCGACCAGTGGCAGGGCAAGGTGACCGGCGGCTGGGGCGACCTCGACAAGGACCGCTACAACGTCTTCGCGTCGTACTACTACACCGACCAGAAGGAGCTGTACAACAAGGACCGCGACTTCGCGCACACCTCGTACCGGCCGGACATCGGCCTGTTCTCGATCTCGAGCAACACCTTCCCCTCCTTCGTCACCACCGGGGGCATCGGCAACAAGCCCCCCTGCGTGCAGCCCTACGGCGGCCTCTACGACCCCCCGTATCTGGGGTCGAACTGCTATTTCGACCCGAACATCGTCGCCGAGGCGCAGCCGCAGCTCACGCAGCAGGGCTTCTACGGGTCGGGCCGCTTCAAGATCAACAACGACTGGCAGGCGTTCCTGAACGGCTCGTGGACCAAGGCGGTGAACAAGGTCACGATCCAGCCGACCCCGATCTCGGAGGTCTTCCCGACCGACCCCGGCTCGCCCGCCGATCTGCTCGGCTACGACGGCAGCATCACCGTCAAGCCGACCAGCCCCTACTACCCGACCCAGGCGGCGATCGACGCCGGCGTCAACGGGCAGCCGCTCAACGTGCGCTACCGCTGCGTGCTCTGCGGCAACCGCTCGCCGCAGGACACCACCGACCAGTGGGGCATCACCGGCGGCGTCAAGGGCTACTGGAAGAACTGGGACGTCGAGGCCACCGGCTTCTACAGCGAGGGCAAGACCACCGAGGAGGTGCTCGACGGCTACGTGTTCCAGTCGACGGCCCTGCCGATCCTCAACAGCGACGCGTTCAACCCGTTCGGCCCCAGCCCGGCCTCGACCGTCGCGGCGATCGCCGGCACCAAGTACGTCGGCGAGGTCTACACGGCGACCAGCAAGCTCTACGGCGGCGACGCCAAGATGTCCGGCGAGATCGGCAAGCTGCCCGCCGGCCCCCTCGCGCTCGCGTTCGGCGCGTCGGTGTGGAAGGAGGAATTCGACCAGGTGTCGAACCCGGTGCTCGCCACCGGCGACCTCACCGGCTACGGCGGGGCGATCCTCGGCGTGACGCAGAGCCGGGACGTCTGGGCGGTCTACGGCGAGCTCGGCATCCCGATCCTGAAGAACTTCGAGGGCACGGCGGCCGTCCGCTACGACCACTACAGCGACTTCGGCTCGACGACGAACCCGAAGTTCAGCCTCCGCTGGCAGCCGACGAAGCAGCTGCTGTTCCGCGGCTCCTACGGCACCGGGTTCATCGCGCCGAACCTCTACCAGCTGTACGTGCCGAACACGCTCGGCGTCTCGCAGCCCGGCCTCAACGATCCGGCGCGGTGCCCGACGACGAACCTGGAAGGGACGGACTGCCGCACGCAGTTCGGCGTCAAGTTCGGCGGCAACTCCAGCCTCGAGCCCGAGACGTCGTTCCAGGTCAACGCCGGGTTCGTGGTGGCGCCGCAGCCGGGGGTGTCGTTCTCCCTCGACTGGTTCAAGGTCAGCATCTCCAGCAACATCAGCAACGGCGTGACCCCGCCCACCATCCTGGGCGACCTGGACCAGTACGGCTACCTGGTCACCCGCGGTCCGGTGCAGCCGGCGTACCCGAATCTCCCGGGGCCGATCACGCAGATCGCGCAGACCTACATCAATCTGGGCGGCATCCACGTCGTCGGCTGGGACGCCGCGCTGGCGTTCGCGCTGCCGACGACTTCGATCGGGCAGTTCAACGTCGCGGTGAACGGCACCTACTTCACCAAGTACGACACGCAGAACCCGGACGGCACGTGGAGCGGCTTCGTGTCCAACCAGTTCGCGGCGGCTACACCGGGCGTGACGCCGCGCTGGAAGAGCTACTCGGTGCTGTCGTGGGCCTACGGGCCGTGGCAGGCGTCGCTGGCCAACACCTACCAGAGCGGCTACACCGACAACCTGGACCAGAACGGCGACTACGACGAGAACCTCACCCGCCACGTCAGCAGCATGTCGCTGTGGGACATCCAGGGCGTCTACACCGGGTTCAAGAACTGGAAGTTCACGCTCGGTGCGAAGAACATGTTCGACACCAACCCGCCGCTGACCAACCAGGTCACGACGTTCCAGGGCGGGTACGACCCGTCGTACTACGACGCGCGCGCGCGCTTCGTCTACGGCGAGGTCACGTTCTCGTTCAAGTAGCCGGAGTCAAAGGGGCACGGAATGCGGGGGGCTGCGGCCCCCCGTTTCCTTTGTGCGCCCGGCGCGTGCTGACCCGGAGGCGGCTGCTTCAGCCGGAAGGCCCCGGTTCGGGTTTCCGGACCAGGAAGACGTACATGCCTGCGAACGTGTAGGGAAATGCGGCTTCGAACTCGCTCCAGAAATCCAGGCGCGTCGCTTCCGGGTCGTCCGGGTGGCGTTCGCGGTACTTCGTCAGGGCACGCGGGTCGACGATGAAGCCGTGGAAGCTCAGGCCGAGCCGCGCGAGCATTTCCGCGATGCGCGGCAGCGTGAAGCGATGCTCCCGGACGTGAAACAGCAGGTCCCGGCATTCGCTGCTCACGTAGAAATCGGTGTACGCCGTCACCTGCTTCGGCTCCGCCCCGTCCTCCAGCGCCATCAGGTCCTGGCGGCATTGGCGGATGCCCGCCGCGGTCGCCGCGTACCCGCGCTCGGCGATGAACTTCCTCGCGGCGACGACGCTGCGGCGCCCGATTTCGCTGTAGAGGCCGAGGATCATGAATCCGCCCGGGCGAAGCAGGGGCAGGAGCTCGCGCAGCCCCGCCTCCGGGTCCGCGAGATGGTGCAGGACGCCCACCGAGGAGACGAGGTCGAAGGTCCTTCCGATGGTGTGCAGGCGGTTGATGTCGGCCTGCGCGAACTCGACGTTCTCCACGCCGAACTCCAGGCTCTTGCGCCGGGCGTAGCAAAGGCTCGACGCGCTCAGGTCGACGGCCAGGATCCGCGCGCCCGCGACCTGCCGGGCGAGCTCGAGGGTTTCCCGGCCGGTGCCGCAGCCCGCGACCAGCAGATCGGTGCCGCCGCCCCGGCCGATCGACCCCTGCGGCACGCCGGGGAAGGACTGGCGCAGCCAGGCCGCGAGCGAGAACGCCCGCTCCGGCGGCGGCGACTTGATCCACCTCGGGTAGGGGTTCTCCTCGTATTGCTGCCGCACCGCGAGCGACAACGCGTCGTCGATGCCCGTCAGCGCGGGGACGGTGGCGCGGAGCGCCCGCTCCTGCAGCGGCTCCGCGATGTGCTGCAGCAGCAGCGCGCGCACGGGCGCCGGCAGGTGTCGATCGAGCAGCGACTCGGCCGACGGCAGCGACAGCAGCGGGTAATAGGCGGCGACGGCCACCACCCACGATGCCGGGACCGTGCCGCCGGCTTGCAGCGCTTCGGCAAGCCGATCCCGCAGCGCGTCGGCGTGTAGGGATTCCTCGTCGCTGCAGGAATAGACGTAGTCGTTGAGGAGGCATTGGCTTGCGAGCGCGCAATCGAAGGCCAGGGGGGCGTCGGGGTTCCCGTCGCCGGGGTCCGTCCCGAGGGCGCGATCGAGCAGCGCGTACCTGGCCAGCGTCAGGAATCGCTCCAGCGGGATGTCGGGTATGGGGGCGCTTTCCAGCAGCGAGCACAGCAGCGGGTCGGCGGAAAGGGCGGCCGGGCCGGAGGGTCCGAACAATTCCCGGCCGGTCAGCCGGTCGGGCCACGCCCCGGCGGCACGCTCGATGCACTCGCGCAATTCCTGCCGGAGCTTGACCAGCCGGATGACGGTGGTCGCCAGGTCGGCGGGCCTGGCCCACGGCTCGGACAGCGCTCGCGCCACCAGGCCCCGCACGTCGGGATCGATGCGGTGGAAATCGAGGTTCTTCACCAGTTGCGCGAAGCTCGCCTTGATTTCCGGGGTTTCCTCGAGCGCCAGCGCGCGCCGGAAGCTGGCGAGCGCGGCATCGGTCTGGCCGCGCGCCTCCTGGGCCTTGCCCAGGGCGTGGTGCGCCTGCGCATCCTGAGGCGTGAACGCGTCAGGGCCGCCGCAGCAATGCTTGTACCTCCTGCCGCTGCCGCAGGGGCAGGGGGCGTTGCGGCCGATGCTTTCCATTTTCCGTTCCGCTCGAGCAGCGAAGACTACCTGCTTTCACGGCCGTCGGTCCATCGGCCGAAACGCGCTCCGGCGCACCGTCCTCGCCGGCCGGCGCATCGACCGATTTTCCGGAGCGTCGTGCCGTCGATCGGGAACTGGATGCGCGCTCGACCGTGCCCCGGAGGGCGGGCAGAATCACCGGCCGGTCGGCGGGGGAACGTCGTGCCGGGCGCCGTACGGCAATGGAATTTTTTGATCGCTTTGTGTAGAATCGTGCGACTTTGCGAGGAGAGCTTGGCCCCGCCCCCCGGCGGGGCCAATCGTTTTGGCGTTTTGCGCGCACGGCACCGGGCGGCGAGTGGCGGCGGAACCGTATGGCCGGCGATGGCGAGGCCGGATCCGGTCGGCCATTGGCATCCCGACGGCGGGTTCCGCACCGAGGTCGCCTGTCAGGTTCCGGACGGGGGGCGACGGCGGCGGCGCTTCCGCGGGAGCCCGTCGAGCCCGGCGCCAGGACTTCGATCGACCGACACCAATGCCTGGAGACAACATGTTCAAGATGACCCGTTCGGCCGCTCTGGCCGCGGCCCTGCTCATCGCGGTGGCGGGCGCGGTCGTGCCGCCGCCCGCCACGGCGCAGGGAAAACCCGCGGCGGCACCTGCGGCCCCCGCGGCACCCGCCGCCGCCGAGCCCGCCGCCGCACCCGAGCCCGCGGCCGCGCCCGCCGCGCCGGCCCCCGAAGCCAAGGCCGCGGCCGGCGCGACGTCGCCCGAACTGGTCGACAATCCCTACGGCCTCGAAGCCCTCTGGAAAGGCGGCGACATGGTCGCCCGGCTCACGCTGGCGATCCTCGTCATCATGTCGATGGGGAGCTGGTACATCATCGTCACCAAGGTCTACGAGCAGCACCGGATGAACCGCCAGGCGCGCGCGGCGGAAAAGTCGTTCTGGAAGGCCGCGACCGTGCGCGAAGGCGCGGAAGCGCTGAAGAAGACCAGCCCCTTCCGCTTCATCGCCGAATCGGGCCTCGAGGCGTCGAGCCGGCACACCGGCCTGCTGGGCAACGTCGACCTCAACGACTGGATCTCGATGTCGATCCAGCGCGCGATCGAGAACGTGCACAGCCGCACGCAGGACGGCCTGGCCTTTCTCGCGACGGTCGGCTCGACCGCGCCGTTCGTCGGCCTGTTCGGCACCGTCTGGGGCATCTATCACGCGCTGACGGCGATCGGCATCGCGGGGCAGGCATCGATCGACAAGGTCGCGGGTCCCGTCGGCGAGGCGCTGATCATGACCGCCATCGGCCTCGCGGTCGCCGTTCCGGCCGTGCTCGGCTACAACTGGCTGATCCGCCGGAACAAGACTCGCGATGGAGCGCGTGCGCGGCTTCGCCGCGGACCTGCACGCCGTGCTGCTGTCGGCCGCGAAGTCGCCCGCCGCGAGCTAGGCCATGGCGATGAACGTCGGCTCGGCCGGCGACGACGAGGACGAAGTCGTCTCGACGATCAACACCACGCCGCTCGTCGACGTGATGCTGGTGCTGCTGATCATCTTCCTGATCACCGTGCCGGTGGTCACGACGTCGATCCCGGTCCAGCTGCCGAAGGAACGCAACGAGATCCGCGAGACCAAGCCGGAGAACATCACGATCTCCGTCGACGAGGAGGGCGGCATCTACTGGAACGACCTGCGCCTCGCCAGCACCGACGCGCTGATCGCCCGGCTGAAGAAGATCGCCGTGCTGGTCCCGCAGCCCGAGGTCCAGATCCGCGGCGACGGCCGCGCCCGCTACGAGGGCGTGGGCCGGATCATCTACGCCTGCCAGCGCGCCGGGATCGCGAAGGTCGGCTTCATCACCGAACCGCCGGCGCGCGGCGGCTGAGCCGCCGGCACGCGCTTCCCGCAGGAGAGAAATCATGGCCATGAACCTGGGCTCGGGCGACGGATCGCGTGATCCGGACGTCATGATGGACATCAACACCACGCCGCTGATCGACGTGATGCTGGTGCTGCTCGTCATGCTGATCATCACGATTCCGATCCAGCTGCACTCGGTCAACCTCAACATGCCGACGGGCAACCCGCCGCCGCCGCTGGTGCAGCCCGAGGTCGTCAAGATCGACATCGACCCCGCCGGCGTCGTGTACTGGAACGGCGAGGGCGTGCCCGACCGCGCCGCCCTCGAGGACAAGCTTCGCGCCGCCGCGGCGCAGCCGGTGCAGCCCGAGCTGCACCTGCGGCCCGACAAGGCAGCCCGTTACGAGATCGTCGCCAGCGTGATGGCGTCGTCGCAGCGGCTCGGGCTCACCAAGATCGGCATCGTCGGCAGCGAGCAGTTCATCGGCGACTAGCGCTCGCCGGGCGCCGCCTCGCGCGCACCCGGCCACCGGAGTCAACGGGATATGGATTTTGCACGGCAACAGAGAGACCCGGCCCGGCACCTCGTCGGGATTACGTTCGTGGTCCTCGTGCACGCGCTGGTCATCTACGCGCTGATGACGGGGCTCGCACGCAAGGCGATCGAGGTGATCAAGAGGCCGGTGTCGACCACCATCATCGAGGAAGTGAAACTTCCGCCGCCGCCGCCGCCCCCGCCGCCGAAGAAGATCATCGAGCCCCCGAAGGTCAAGGTCCCGGTGGAGACCTACGTCCCGCCGCCGGACATCCCGGTGCCGGCGCCGCCGCAGACGGCCCCGGTGATCTCCGCGGTCACGTCGGCGCCGCCGGTCGCGCCGCACGTCATTGCGCCACCGGCGGTGGTCGCGCCGCCGGCGCCGCCGCCGCCGAAGCCGGCCAAGCCCGCCATCAGGCGCGGCATCGTCCGAATCGCCGGCGACGATCCCGTGTACCCCCGTTCGGCGATCAAGGCCGGCATCGACAAGGGAACGGTGCTGGCCCGGGTGATGATCGACGAGAAGGGCAACGTGTACGACGTCATCATCGTCAAGGCCGATCCGCCGCGGCATTTCGACTCGGCGGTCATCGACGCGCTCAAGGGCTGGAAGTTCAACGCCGAGGGGGAGAAGTACGTCGGCGAGGTCCAGATCAACTTTGCGCTGAGTGACTAGGGCGAACCGGCGGCCGCGATCGCCGCTGCCGGGCGCGCTGCCGCCGGCGCGATCGAGACGTCGTCTCCCGGAGCGCGCGTGGCCCGCCTGAGCGCAGCACGACGCGGCCACCCATCGGCTTCCGCCCGGCCATGAACGCCGCCGCCGAGTTCGATCGCGCCTTTGGCCTGCATCGGCAGGGCAGGCTGCGCGAGGCGCTTTCCGGCTACGGCGCCGTGCTCGACGCGGACCCGCGGCACGCCCTCGCGCTGCACTACTCCGGCGTCGCCCTGTACCAGGACGGCAACCTCGCCGCCGCGACCGAGCGGATTCGCGCCTCGCTGGCCGTCGATCCGGCGTCGGCGGAGGCCTGGTCCAATCTGGCGCTGGTGCTCGACGCGGCCGGCCGGCCCGAGGCGGCGATAGACGCGCTGGGCGAAGCGGCGAAGCTGTCGCCGCACGCCCCGGAGATATTCGCGAACCGCGCTGCGGTGGAGCTGGCGCTCGGTCGCCACGCCGACGCCGAGGCCTCCGCCCGACAGGCACTCGCCGTCGACGGCCGCCACGCGGGGGGCTGGTTCAACCTCGCGCTGGCATTGCGGCCGCAGGGACGCAAGCTGGAAGCGCTGGACGCCGCCAGCCGGGCGTCCGGCCTCGAGCCCGCCAACGAGCGCTACGCCGGGCTGAAGGCGCAGCTGGAGGACGGCGTGGGCACGCCGGAGCGGTCGCGCGCGACGCTCCAGGCCGCGCTCGCCCGCAACCCGACCGCGGTCGCGCTGCAGTTCGAGCTGGCGGATCTGCTGCATCGCAACGGCGACCTCGGCGGTGCCGCCGATGCCTACGACCGGGTGTTGAAGCTGGATCCCGGCCACGGTGCGGCGTTGTCGCAGCGCGTGCACCTTCGCGACAAGGCTGCCGACTGGCGGGGCAGGGCGGAATTCGTGCAGCGCTATCGTGCCGGCGTGGCCGCGTCGATGCCGCTGCTGTCGCCCTTCGCGCTGCTCGCGCTGCCGTCGACGCGCGCCGAGCAGCGCCGGTGCGCCCACGCGTGGGTCGGGGCGCTGGCCGGGCCCGTCGCGCCGAGAGCGCGGCGCGCGCTTTCCGCGGCGCGCCTGCGCATCGGGTATCTGTCCGCCGATTTCCACACCCATGCGACGGCCTACCTTGCCGCCGGGCTGTTCGAGCATCACGATCGCGCGCAGTTCGAGATCTGCGCCTATTCGACCGGCCCCGACGACGGCTCGCCGATGCGTGCCCGGGTCCGGCGCGCATTCGACCGCTTCGCCGATCTCCGCGAGCGCGACCCGGCGGCGATCGCGGATGCCATCCGCCGCGACCGGATCGACATCCTCGTCGATCTCAAGGGGCATACCGAAGGCGCGTCACCGGTGGTCCTCGCGCGGCGCCCCGCGCCGATCCAGGTCCACTACCTTGGCTACCCCGGGACCCTCGGCGGCGGATTGGCGGATTTCCTGATCGGTGATGCGGTGGTCACGCCGATCGAGCACGGCGCGGACTACGCCGAGACGCTCGTCCTGCTTCCCGATTCGTACCAGATCAACGACCGCCAGCGTCCCATTGCCGCGCCGCCGCCCCGCGCGGACCTGGGCCTCCCGGCGGCGGGAACGGTGTTCTGCAACTTCAACCACACGTTCAAGATCAATCCGCCCGTGTTCGACGCGTGGGCGGCCATTCTCCAGGCGGTGCCCGGGTCCGTGCTCTGGCTGCTGTCCCGGGCCGACGACGATCCGGCGGTGGCCAACCTGCGGCGCGAAGCCGCGGCGCGGGGACTCGACCCGCAGCGGCTGGTCTTCGCCCGATACCGTCCGAATCCGGAGTACCTCGGCCTGTATCGCCACGCCGACCTGTTCCTCGACACCTGGCCCTACAACGGGCACACGACGGCCAGCGATGCCCTGTGGGCGGGGTGCCCGGTGCTGACCCGGCTGGGAGACACGTTCGCCGGGCGGGTCGGCGCGAGCCTGCTGGCGGCCGTCGGCCTGCCGGAGCTGGTGACGCACTCGGTGGATGATTACACGGCCGCCGCGGTCCGGCTGGCCGGGGATCGCGACGCGCTGGCGCGGATGCGCGCGCATCTCGACGGCCCGGGACGCGCGAGTCCGCTCTTCGACACCGAGGCGACGACGCGCGCGCTGGAGGCCGCCTACCTGGGCATGGCCGACCAGTACCGGCAGGGCGTGCGCAAGAGCTTTCGCGTGGAGCGGGTCACGCCGCCGTCCTGACGGCGCGGGGAATCGCCGACCGGGACGTCCCCGCCCGCGGCAGGTCGCTGATGCTGCGCGGCCTGCGGCGACCGGTGAACGCTAGTCGATGCGCAGCGCGTAGATCGTGCCCGCCCAGCTCGCCAGCAGGAGCGCGACGGCGCCCATGCCGATGTCGGCGAGCGAGACCGGCTGGCGGCTCAGAAAGCGGACGACTTCGTCCATCGCGCCGGCGGCCTCGCGCGGCAGCGCCAGTGCAATGCCGCATGCCGCCGCGGTCCAGAGCAGCGCGATCGCGGGCTTGCGCCACGCCGGCAGTGCTGCCGGTGCAGGCAGCGCCGCGACGACGCGCGCCGTGAAGCCGTCGTCGGCGAGATAGTCGGAACGGTGGTTGCCGCCGTCCTCGCGCAACGCCCGCTCGAGCCAGTCGTCTTGCGCCGCGGCGGCGGCGCTGGTGTTCTCGCTCATGGTCTTGCCTCGCTGTCGCCATCGCCCGCACCACCGGCCGGCGCCCACGCGGAGAGCCTGGCCTTGAGCTTCTGCTTGCCCCGCAACAGGTGCGTCTTCACGGTTCCCACCGGGCAGTTCAGCACGTACGCGGCTTCCTCGTGCGACAGGTCGTTATGGTAGCACTGCACGATCGCCGCGCGCTCGCCCTCGGACAGGAACGCGAGCGCGCGTTCCATGTCCAGCCGCAGGTTCGATGCCCCGGTCGCATCGCCGCCGGCGGCGCCGGACTCCGCCGGCGACGCATCGTCGTCGGCGCGTCACCTCCGCGTCGGCGTCGCCCAGCAGTTCCTCCTTGCGCTTGCGGGCGTCGGCGAGGAACGCGTTGGTCGCGATCCGGTACAGCCAGGTGGAGAAGCGGGCCTCCTGGCGGAACGACTTCAGGTTGCGGTAGGCGAGCAAGAAGGTCTCCTGGGCGAGATCGTCGGCGAGCGCGTGGTTGCCCGCGGTCAGGCGCCGCAGCGTCGCGCGCACCGCCGCCTGGTGCCGCCGCACGAGCTCCGAGAATGCGTGCCGGTCATCGTGAACGACGACCCGCGCAATGAGCTGGGCATCGGGAACCGTGTCCGCCATCGGGGCGCGGGCGATCGCGGCCGGGGGGGCGGCGCGGGCCGCGGTCAGAGCCCGTTGCCCGGGCCGGCGCCGGCGGAAGGCCCGTCGCCGCGCCGCGGCGCCATCTGCCGCGCCTCGAACCACCAGAGCAGCGCGTAGCCGAGGCCGAGGAACAGCAGCACCAGGCCGATGACGTTGGGCGTGCCGTCGTCCAGCATCGAGTAGAACGTGACGCCGAGGCCGATCGCCCCCATCACCACGCCCTTGCGCAGATCGGACCACGCGGCCCGCTGGCGCAGCGACTTCACCCGTTCGACCGGCGTGGGACCGCCGCCGGCCAGCGGGCCGCCGTCGGGCGCGGCCGGCATCGTGCCGGCCGCCACCGCCTCCATGGCCTCCGCACGCCCCACCACACCGCTTTCCGCGAGCTTGAGCAAGGTTTCGTTCTGCAGCCGCGTCTTGCGCATCCGGTAGCCGAGGACCACTGCGATCGCCAGCACCGGCGAGAGGAAGACGACCGCCACGATGGCGACGATCATGATCGCCAGCTCCGGCTTCGTATGGACGAGCTGGTCGAACGAATCGAACTCCTGCTCGCCCGTCGCGCCTGTCACCGTCACCGTCTTGCCGTCCTTGATCACGGTGATCGTGTGCCTGCCGGTCGCGGGATCCTTGGTGTCGGTGATCGTCTTGCCGTCCTTCACGATCGTGACCGCGTGGTCGCCGGCTGCGCTTTCGGTGCCGTCCTTCGGCGTCGCGGCGGCGCCGTCGACCACGGAGGGGGTCTTCTCCTTGTCCGGACCGGCGTCGATTCCGATGCTGATGGACCCGCCGTGGCGGTCGCCGCCGCCGGTGTCGGCGGCCGCGGCTTTGCCCCCGGGCGGCGGCTCCTCGGCGCTGGCGGCGGGCAGTCGCGGCGCGAGCCCGACCAGCAGCGCCAGCGCCAGTGCGGTGCCGAGCACCAGGCGGCGGGACGGCCCCCGCGGCCGGCGGGGAAAGGAAGCGGACGTATGCTGCATGCGAGGCTCCGTTGGAAATGCGTTCGGACGATTGGATGCGCCGGCGGCCGCGTTTGGATTCACGCTCCGACGGAGGACCGGAACCCCCCGGGGTGCGTGCTATTATCGCCACAAAATCCGGCGCGCCCGCGAATACGCGCCGGGCATGCCCGTTCGGGCACGTTTTCGCCTCGTATCCCGCGCCGGCCCGCCCAGAATGCCCGAACTCAGCCGCCTCTCCGCCCGCGCCGCGAACGCCTGCATGGTGGTCGCGCTGCTGCTGGTGGCGATGGTGCCGGCGCCGCCCGCACGGGCGCTCGAGGGCACGGTGACGCTGAATTTCGTCAATGCCGACATCGACGCGGTGATCAAGGCGGTGGCCGAGATCACCGGCCGCAACTTCGTCGTCGACCCGAGGGTGAAGGGCACCGTCAACATCGTCTCCGCGAGGCCGGTACCGGCGAACCTCGTCTATCCGACGCTGCTGTCGGCGCTGCGGCTGCAGGGATTCACCGCGGTCGAAGCCGACGGCATCGTCAAGATCGTGCCCGAGGCCGACGCCAAGCAGCAGGGCGGCGCCGTCGTGACCGATCAGACGGGGCCCGGCGGCGACCGCCTGGTGACGCAGGTGATCACCCTGAAGTACGAGTCGGCGGCGCAGCTGGTCAACGTCCTGCGGCCGCTGATCACCGCGAACAACACCATCGCCGCGTTTCCCGCGGCCAACGCGCTGGTGATCACCGACTACGCCGACAACCTCAAGCGTATCAACCGCATCATCGCCACCGTCGACCTGCCCCCGTCGAGCGAGCCGGTCATCGTCCCGGTCAGGTACGCCTCCGCGCTCGACCTCGTGACGATGCTCAACAAGCTCGCCGATGCGCCCGCGGGCCCGGCGGGCGACTTGCAGCAGCGGGTGACGCTGGTCGCGGATCCCCGCTCGAACAGCATCGTCATCCGCTCCGACAACAGCGGCCGCGTCGCTCGCGTCCGGCAGCTGATCGAACAGCTCGACACGCCCGGCCGGGCGGGCGGCAACATCTTCATCATCTACCTCAGGAACGCCGATGCGACGCGGGTCGCGCAGACGCTGCGCTCGCTGCTCACCGGCGGCGGCGACGTCGCGCCGTCGGCGGCGGCGTCGCTGGCACCGGCCGCGGGCGCGGCGGCCACGGGCGCGCTCGCCAATGCGCTGTCCACGGCGGCGTCCACCGCCGGCGGCGGCGGCAGCGCGGCGGCGGGGTTCGCGGCGGGCGGCGTGTCGATCCAGGCCGACCCGGCGAACAACGCGCTGATCATCCAGGCGCCGGAACCCGTCTACAACAACCTGCGGGCGATCATCGAGAAGCTCGACATCCGCCGCGCGCAGGTCTACGTCGAAGCGCTGATCGTCGAGGTGAGCGCCGACAAGGCGGCCGAGTTCGGCATCCAGTGGCAGACGCTGGCGGGGATCGGCAAGAGCAACGTGCAGGCCATCGGCGGCACCAACTTCGGGGCGCCCGGCAGCGGCAGAAACATCATCGACACGTCGATCAACGTCGGCAGCGCCGGGCAGGGGCTGAACCTGGGGATCATCAACGGCACGGTGACGATCCCGGGCATCGGCGAGATCCTGAACCTCGCCTTCCTCGCCCGCGCGCTGGAGACCGACGCCAACGCCAACATCCTGTCGACGCCGGCGCTGCTCACGCTCGACAACGAGGAGGCGAAGATCGTCGTCGGCCAGAACGTGCCGTTCATCACCGGGCAGTACGCGCAGACCGGCAGCTCGACCAGCGTGACGCCGTTCCAGACGATCGAGCGCAAGGACGTCGGGCTCACGCTGCGCGTCAAGCCGCAGATCACCGAGGGCGGCAGCGTCCGCCTCACCATCTACCAGGAGGTCTCGCGCGTCGACAGCACCAGCAATCCCGCCGGGATCATCACCAACAAGCGCGCGCTCGAGTCGTCGGTGACCGTCGACGACGGCCAGATCGTCGTCCTCGGCGGCCTCATCCAGGACGAGTTCACCGACGGCACGCAGAAGGTCCCGCTGGCCGGCGACCTGCCCATTCTCGGCGCGCTGTTCCGCTACGACACCCGCAAGCGCGTGAAGACCAACCTGATGGTCTTCCTCAAGCCGACCGTGGTGCGCGGGCCGCACGGCGCCGACGCGCTGACGCAGGACCGCTACGACTACCTGCAGGGTGAGCAGCGGCGGGTCGATCCCCCGCCGCGCGCCTTCTGGAACGACACCACGCGCCCGGAGCTGAAGTTCCCGGCGCCGCTGTCGATCGCGCCGCTGGTTCCGCCGCTGCCGTTTCCCACGACGATAGTGCCGCCGGCGCCGCCGCTGGAGTATCCCGCGCCGCGGACACCGCCCCCGGCGAAGCCGCCGGGCTGACGCCGCGGCCGGGAACCGCAGCCCGGGAATGGACGCCATGCCCGCCGACCCCGTCATCCCGCGCAGCGCCGCCGCGCCCGCGCCGCGCATCCCCTACGCCTTCGCCCGCGCGCACGGGGTGCTCGCGCTGGCCGAGGAGGACGGCGCGATCGTCGTGCTGACGCGGCCGGACGCGACGGTCGAGGGCGTCGCCGAGGTCAAGCGCGTGCTGCAGCGGCCCTTGGCGCTGCGGCCGGTCGACGCCGAGCGCTTCGCCGCCGAGCTCGCCCGGGCCTACAACGCGGCGTCCGCGGGCGTGGCGCAGTTCTCCGACGACCTCGCGCGCGAGACCGACCTCGCCCGCCTGATGCAGGACCTGCCGCCGGCGGAGGACCTCCTCGACAGCGGGGCGCAGGCGCCGGTGATCCGGATGATCAACGCGCTGCTGCTGCAGGCGCTGCGCGAGCGGGCCTCCGACCTGCACTTCGAGCCGTACGAGACCCGCTCGGTCGTGCGCTTCCGCATCGACGGCGTGCTCTCCGACGTGATCGAGCCGCCGCGCGCGCTGCACGCCGCGCTGGTGTCGCGGCTCAAGATCATGGCCAACCTCGACATCGCCGAGAAGCGGCTGCCGCAGGACGGCCGCATCGCGCTGAAGCTCGGCGACAAGCTCGTCGACGTGCGGGTGTCGACGCTGCCCACCGGCGACGGCGAGCGCGTGGTGCTGCGGCTGCTCGACAAGGATTCGGCGCAGCTCGACCTCGCGGCGCTGGGGATGGGGGCGGCGACTGCTGACGGCGATGGACCGGCTGATCCGCGAGCCGCACGGCATCGTGCTGGTGACCGGGCCGACCGGCTCCGGCAAGACGACGACGCTCTACGCCGCGCTGTCGCGGCTGCCGCGCGGCAGCCTCAACATGATGACGGTCGAGGACCCGGTCGAGTACGCGCTCGACGGCATCGGCCAGACGCAGGTGAACCCGAGGATCGAGCTGACCTTCGCGCGCGCGCTGCGCGCGATCCTGCGCCAGGATCCGGACATCATCATGGTCGGCGAGATCCGCGACCTCGAGACCGCGCAGATCGCCATCCAGGCGTCGCTCACCGGCCACCTGGTGCTCGCCACGCTGCACACCAACGACGCGGCCAGCGCGGTGACGCGCCTCGCCGACATGGGCGTCGAGCCCTACCTGCTGGCGTCGTCGCTGCTGGGCGTGCTGGCGCAGCGGCTGGTGCGCACGCTGTGCCCGAGCTGCCGGGTCGCCGGGGCGCCGACGGCCGGCGAGGCGGAGGTGCTCTCCCAGCTGGGGCTGGCGCCGACGCAGACGCTGCATGCGAGCGCCGGCTGCGACGCGTGCAATCACACCGGCTATCGTGGCCGCACCGGCGTGTACGAGCTGCTGCTCGTCGACGACGGCCTGCGGCGGCTGATCCACGACCGCGCGCCCGAGTCCGCGGTGCGCGAGGTGGCGGCGCGCAGCGGGATGGTGCCGCTGCGCCGCGACGGCGCCCGCTGGCTCGCCTCGGGCACGACGTCGCTGCCCGAGCTGGTCCGCGTCACCCGCGAGGTCTGAGGTGGGCGCCCGCGCTCACCGTGTGCGGCGAATCCGCATCCCGATTTCGCGGGACCAGCCTTCGGCTGTCCGGCGGCCTTCGGCCCTGTGCTTCGCCGCTGCGCGGCGGCGCCGGCGTAATGGGCGCGTACCGGTTCGAGGCCGTCGACGGCGACGGCAAGCCGCGGCGCGGCCTGGTCGACGCCGACTCCGCGCGGCAGGTCCGCGACCGGCTGCGCAGCGAAGGGCTGTTCCCGACGGCGGTCGACGCCGCGGGAGAGAGCGGCGGGGTGCGCGAGCGGCTGCGGCTGCCGCCGGCGCTGGTCGCGCTGGCGACCCGTCAGCTCGCCACGCTGGTGCGCTCGGGGATGCCGCTCGACCAGGCGCTGGGGCGGTCGGCGAGCAGGCCGACGATCCGCGCGCCGGACCGTTGTTCGCCGCGCTGCGCGTCGAGGTCGCCGCCGGGGAGCCGCTCGCCGGCGCGCTCGGGCGCCGGCCGCGGACCTTCGGCGACCTGTACTGCGGGCTGGTCGGCGTCGGCGCGGAAACCGGCCGGCTGGCCGAGGTGCTCGAGCGGCTCGCCGACTACCTGGAGGCGCGCGAGGCGCTGAAGCAGAAGTTCACGCTGGCGCTGATCTATCCGGCGCTGGTCACGGTGATCGCGCTGGCCGTGATCGCGGTGCTGCTCGCCTACGTGGTGCCGCAGGTGGTCGCGGTCTACCAGCAGAGCCGGCAGACGCTGCCGTGGCTCACGCAGGCGCTGATCGCGGTCAGCGGCTTCGCCCGCGCCACGTGGTGGGCGTGGCTCGCGGCGCTGGCGCTGGGCGCGGTCGCGTTCGCGGCCGCGAACCGGCGCGAGGCGTTCCGCGCGCGCTGGCACGCGGCGCTGCTCGGCACCCCGGGGATCGGCCGGCTGGTGACCGCGGTCGACACCGCGCGCTTCGCCAGCACGCTGGCGATCCTCGTCGGCAGCGGCGCACCGCTGCTGCGCGCGCTCGATGCGGCGCGCGACGTCGTGTGGGCGTTGCCGCTGTCCCGCGCGGCGGGCGCCGCCGCGGACCTGGTGCGCGAAGGCGTGTCGGTGGCGCGCGCGCTGAAGGAGCAGGGCGTGTTCCCGCCGGTGCTCGTGCACCTGGTCGCCAACGGCGAGGCCAGCGGTCAGCTCGCGCCGATGCTGGAGCGTGCCGCCGGCGAGCTGGAGCGCGAATCGGAACGGCGACTGACCTGGTTCGCGGCGCTGCTGCAGCCGGCGCTGATCGTGGCGATGGGCGCGGTCGTGCTGGTGCTGGTGCTGGCGGTCATGCTGCCGATCGTGTCGATGAACCAGCTGATCCGGTAGGCGCGCCGTTCCGATTCGCCGCCATGCCCGACGCGGAGAGTGCCGGGGCGGCACGGCGCCTGGCCGCGCCCGGCAGCGGTTGCGCGGACGGCTTGCCGAGATGGAATCGGGGCGTTCCTCGGGAGCAGCGCAGCGACGCATCGGCCGTCCGTTGTATCGGGCAGCGACTTGGCCGCTTGTTTGACATAGATCAACCGAATCGCCATGCGTCGGTGGCGCCCCACCAACCCACCTGATAAGGTGGCCGACAGTAGCCGGAGATTGAAGTTCCCGTCCTCGTTGGGTGATCCGGAAATGCCCGTCTCGAAAGGTCTGCCAAGTCGTTCCTGCATTGGATCCTGTCGCGATAACCCGAATCCGTTAAGGGTTGAAACCATGCTCAAACAAATTCGCAAAGGCGCGCTTCTGTCGCTGGTGATGGCGGCGATGTGCCTTTCGGCCGCCCCCGCAGGTGCCGCGGACGCGAAGGATGTCGTGCTCAACGGCGATGCGACGTGCACCGTCTGCCACGATGCAGAGGGCTGGCCCCAGCTCCTGGGCATCGGCAAGACGGCGCACGGAACGCGGGCCGACAGCCGCACGCCGAGCTGCATCAGCTGCCACGGCGAGAGCAAGAAACACCGGGAAGGCGACGGCAAGCCGGACATCATCTTCGGCCAGCAGGCGGCGTCGCCGGCGAGCGCCCAGAACGGGGCGTGCCTGACCTGCCACCAGAAGGATCCCGCACGTCACCTGTGGGCGGGCAGCGCCCACGAGGCGCGCGAAGTCTCGTGCGCCAGCTGCCACAACATCCACAGCGGTCACGACAAGGTCCGCGACAAGCTGACGCAACCCGAAGTCTGCTACACCTGCCACGCGGGCCAGCGCATCAAGGCGAACAAGCCCTGGCACCACCCGGTCGTCGAAGGGCAGATGACCTGCTCCGACTGCCACAACACCCACGGCTCGATGGGTCCGGCGCTGATGAAGCGCGACAACGTGGCCGACACCTGCTACACCTGCCACGCGGAAAAGCGCGGCCCCTTCGTGCACGACCACCCGCCGGTGAACGAGAACTGCGCGATCTGTCACGACGTGCACGGCACCACCGCCGAGTTCATGCTGAAGACCCGGCAGCCCTTCCTGTGCCAGTCCTGCCACACGCCGCACGGCCCCTTCCCGCCGGGTGTGGCCGCGGGCGGGTCCCCGCAGCAGCCGGGATGGTGGAACGGCTCGACCATCACGCAGGGCCGCGCGTGCACGAACTGCCACACGCAGATTCATGGAAGCAACAATCCGAGCCTGCTTGCTCCCACGGCGCAGCGTTTCTTCCGTTGAGATGGTGGAACGATCATGACCAAAAAAGAGCATCGTAATGGCGTCGGGTCCAGCCGGAAGATCCTGGTTGTCGCCCTGCTGGCGGCGTTCGGCCCGGCGCAGGCCGCCGATGAAGACGCCGCCGCCCTGATGAACCCCGATACGGCGGTCGTCTCCGTCGGGGTGGGCTGGGCCAGCGGCGACACTGCGGATCGGGCGCTCTTCGGGCAGTACAACGGCCTGCGCGTCAACGACGCCAACGCGCTGCTCGACTTCATGTACGTCAAGCGCACCGCCGACGGCCTGTGGACGAGGTCGGTGGGCACCAACCTGGGTCTGGACGTCCTCGATTTCAGCTTCGGCCAGGAGAAGCAGGGCGACTGGAAGTACTCGCTGGGCTACGACCAGATGGTCTGGCGCGATCCGAACACGATCAACACCGGGATGCAGGGGGTCGGGACGACCACGCCGACCATCTACAACAGCCTGGCCGCGCCGGGGACCGGTTCGGATTACGACATCGCGATCAAGCGCAAGGGCCTCACCCTCGGGGTGATGAAGTGGATCGCGCCCAATGTCTCGTTCGAGGCGAACTACACGTACCAGGACAAGGACGGTTCACGCCTGTTCGGCGTCGGCAACTATTGCTCGGGCGCGATGTCCCCGGTCTGCATCGGGGCGAACGGCACGGTCAGCGCGATCTACCTGACGCCGGAGCCGATCAATTCGACCACCCAGCAGATCGACGCGAAGTTCACCTTCGTCGGCGAGACGGCCGGCATGAGCATCGGCTACTACGGCTCGTTCTACGAGAATTCCAACGATGTCCTGACGCCGGTCTTCCCCAACGGCGGAGCGACCCTCACCAACACCGGCAGCATGCTCGGACCGCTGGCCGGGCTCCTGGGGCAGCCGGTGGCCCTGCCGCCCGACAGCCGGGCGAACCAGATCTACGCGTCCGGCTACGCTTCCCTTCCGCTGAACACGCGGATCAACGCCAAGCTCACCTATACGCGCGCCTTCCAGAACCAGTCCTATCCGAGCCAGCTGCTCCCGGGCGCGTACCCCGGACTCACCAGCCTCAACGGGGAGGTGGAGTCGACGCTGGCCTACGTCGGACTGTCCTCCCGTCCGCTGCCCAAGCTGAGCATCACGGGCAACGTGCGCTGGGAGGACAAGCACAACTACACCGACCTCGGCAATTACGTCGTGGCCCCGGACGGCGCGCTCTACACCAACTGGCCGAACCAGTCGAACGTGATCAACGGCAAGCTGGAGGCCGGCTACCAGGTGACGGGCATGGATCGGGCCACGCTCGGCTTCGATCTCGCCCGCGTCAACCGCGACCGTCCCGTCAGCACGACCTGGATCGCGCCAAACTCCATGGCGGCGATGCGCGAGACGACCAACGAGTGGGGCGTCTACGCGGAATGGCGGCGCGCGATGTCCGAGACCTTCAACGCCGCCCTGCAATATCGCTACGCCGAGCGCGACGGCTGGCACTGGTACTCGCTCGACCAGGCGCAAGGCTACCCGTTCGTCTCGTACGGCTCGCTCGGCAGCTCGGACGGCATCTTTCCGGCGACGATGCTCGACCGCACCCGCAATACCATCAAGCTGACCGGCGACTGGGCGGCGACCAGCGCGCTCTCGCTCAACTTCTCGGCCGAGGGCGGCAGGGACAGCTACAACGGGCCGGCACAGGGAGGCCTGCACGACACCGACGTCCAGCTCTACAACATCGACGCCGCGCTGACGCTGTCCGACAACTGGAGGATGACCGGCTACGCCAGCTGGGGCAAGCAGTCCCTGGACATGCAGCAGGCCATCGGTTACATCGCCAATCTGGAACAGGAAAACACCGCGCTGGGGCTCGGTGTCGTCGGCAAGGTCAAGGCCGGGATCGAAGTCGGTGGCGACGTGAGCTACCTCGAGGACAACAACCATTACAACCTCAGCATGACCACCAGTGCGCCGGTATCGAGTCTTCCGGACAGTACCTATCGCGCGACCCTCCTGAAGCTCTACGGGAAGTACGCGCTCGACAAGAAGTCCGACGTCCGGATCGACCTGTACCAGCAGTGGGCGAAGTACGACGACTTCGGCTGGGGATACAACGGCGTTCCGTTCACATACTCGGACAACACGACGGTGACCATGCAGCCGACGCAGAACGTCACGTTCATCGGCGCGCGCTACATCTACAAGTTCCAATAGTCAGCTTGAAGCATGGATAGGAAGGGGATTGCGGCGTCAGCCCGGTGCACTGGCCGGCAATGCTACGGTGGCGGCTCGATGCGATTTTTCAGCTTGCAGTAAAACAGTCAGCGAGGTTCACAAATGAAGCGCACGATAGTCAGAGGTGGCTTGATAGCACTCTTGACATCCGTCCTGGTGGCTTGCGGCGGTGGAGGGAGTGATGGGATCAACGGAACGCCGGGGGCGCCGGGGCCTTCGACGCCGGTGACGTCGCCGGGGATCCAGGTCGACACCCTGGCGCCGGACGCGTGGGCGGCGCTGAAGATGCAGGGCGAGGTCCTCGACGCCACGTTCGGCGGCGGGGCGCCGTCGGTCACGTTCAGGGTGACCGACCT
The DNA here is from genome assembly GCA_963768535.1 of uncultured beta proteobacterium. GTDB lineage: Bacteria > Pseudomonadota > Gammaproteobacteria > Burkholderiales > Casimicrobiaceae > CAIWHR01. The sequence goes on from CAVYID010000009.1 coordinate 251,101, forward strand.
CAACGGCAACGCCATCGTCGGCCTCGACAAGATGTACTCGATGCCCGCGGGCGACGACGCTGCCGACGCAGCGCAGCGTGAGCGCCTCGATCGCCAAGCTGGTGCCGGGCACCAACGGCGGTCCGAGCAACTGGGTGAACTACATCGTGGTGCGGATCGATACCGGCACGGGTGCGATGACCAGCCTGAGGTCGCCGAGCACCGACAGCAACGGCAAGCTGGAGTACCTGGGCAACGGGGAGTACAGGTACACGTTCGCCGTCGACATCACGAAGGTGAAGGCCTTCGTCGACGCCAGCACCGACCCGATGAAGGGCGATCTCGGCGACACGAGCTACAACCCCAGCCAGCCGCAGCGCGTGGCCGTGCAGATTTCCGGCCCGGCGCGCAACACCGGCAACAACACGCCGGACGGCTCGAACTCGCCGGTGGCGGCGGTGAACCTGGAAGAGACGGTGAACTTCATCTACGACTCGTCCGCCCCGCAGCGCGACATCGTGGCGATCGCCTCGTGCAACAACTGCCACAGCCATCTGGCGTTCCACGGTGGCGGCTCGCGGGTCGACACCCGGTATTGCGTGGTCTGCCACACCAACCAGCGCAAGTACGGGCAGACGGCGGCGACGCTGGGCACCTACGACGATCGTCTACGACGACGGCTCGAAGAAGACGGTGCCGTCGTGGAACAAGGAGCCGCGGAAGTTCCCGAACGGCGAGGCGATGCGCGACTTCCCGATCATGGTGCACTCGATCCACCGCGGCGAGTTCCTGCCGGTGCGCACGGCGGCCAGCTACATCGACGAGGTCGCGTTCCCGCAGCCGATCACCAACTGCGCGAACTGCCACACCGGCGATCCGAACGGGGTGAACGGCGTCAACGCCACGCCGCAGGGCGACAACTGGAAGAACAACCCGAACCGCAAGGCCTGCGGGGCGTGCCACAACAACATCAACTTCGCGACCGGCGAGAACCACCCGTCCCCGGGCGGCGCGCGCGCGGACGACAGCGCGTGCAAGAACTGCCACACGGCGCAGGCGATCTCGACGGTCTATCACGTCTCGGTCGACCCGAAGGGTTCGGAAGGTCGCGGCGGCTATCCGGTGAACACGGCGCAAGACGTGCCGACGCCGGGCTATCCGCGCGGGCAGGGCCCGGGGATCCCGCTGGCCTCGGCGACGAACCCGCCGGCCGGGGTGCCCAAGTCGGCTTCGACATCAGCGCCGTCACCATCGCGTCGGGCAAGGTGTCGATCAAGTACCGCATCACGTTCGACGGGGCGCCGGTGACGTTCCTGCCGGCGGGCAGCGACTATCTGCTGCCCAACGTCGACGGCACGCCGAGCCTGTACGTGAGCTACGCCACGAAGGAGGACGGCGTCGCCGAGGCGATCGACTGGACGGGCAGCTTCAACGCCACGGTGCTGGCCTGCCGCGACCAGGCGTCGAGCTGCAAGCAGACCGGTCCGGATGCCAGCGGCTATTACACCGCGACGCTGCAGACCGCGCTGCCGGCCGGCGCGACGCTGGTCACCGGCATGCTCGGCATCAACTACCAGGGCTTCGTCAAGCTGGATCATCCGGACTACCCGCAGGGCATCCGCCTGCGCGAGCCGTACTTCCAGATCAAGACGGCGACCGGCCAGACGGCGCGGCGGGCGATCGTCGAGGCGGCCCGGTGCAACAAGTGCCACGACCAGCTGGGGGTCGAGCCGTCGTTCCACAGCGGCGCGCGCAACAACCCGGCGGGCTGTGCCACGGGCGGCTGCCACTACGAGACCAAGTCGACCGGCCACACCGGTGAAGCCAACGACTACGGCGGCGGCTGGGCGCTGTCGGCGAAGAGCATGGTGCACGCGATCCATGCGGCCTCGAAGCGGCAGTACCCGTTCAACTACGAGGCCACGCCGCAGAACCTGAAGGGCTTCGGCACCATCGCCTACCCGGGCATCCTCAACAACTGCGAGCAGTGCCACGTGCCGGGCAGCTACAACTTCGGGATCAGTGCCAACATGACGGCGGCGCCGAACCTGCTGTGGGCGACCGACGCCAATGCGGACATGAGGAACCCGACCAACGCGCCGACGATCGGCCAATCGCCGTGGATCACCATCCTGGGCAAGGGCCAGATCGACTACCGCTACGACAACCTGGTCAGTTCGCCGATCGCGGCGGCGTGCTTCGCCTGCCACGACAGCAACCAGGCGGTCACGCACATCCAGCAGAACGGTGGCCGGCTGCTCGCGCTGGTGTCGGAGATCACCGGGCAGCCGCCGGGGACGGCCGACAAGCCGGCCTCGCGTGACGGGCTGACCGCGATCAACACCGAAACCTGCCTGGTCTGCCACGGTCAGGGCAAGGTGGCGGACACCAAGGTCGTGCACCAGGTGCGGGGCGTGACGCTGAACTAGGTCCGGCCCGCGCGCCGGAAGGGAGTCCGATCCCTTCCGGCACCGGGTCGCAGGACCCCGGCCCCGGAATCGGCAACGCTTCCGGGGCTTTTCTTTTATCCGGCCGTCGATGGGCGGCCCGGGCCATCAGGACTATGGAGGTTTCATGAGCAGGAAGTGGATTCCCCTCGCCGTCGCGCTGGCGCTGCTCGCCGGCGCGGCGCCGGCGGTCGCAGCCGCGAAGGAAGGCGCGCCGACGCAGAGCGCACCCGCGGCCGGCGCTGCGCAGAAAAAGGCCCCGCCCGCGGCCCAGCCGGCCAAGGCGAAGAAGAAGCTGGTCAGCCTGAACGGGGCGACCAAGGCGGAGCTCAAGGCGCTGCCGGGCGGCAGCGACGAGGAGGCCGCCCGCATCATCGCCGGCCGTCCCTACAACAGCAAGGCGTTCCTCGTGACCGAGAAGATCATCAGCGAGGGGCGCTACGCGCAGATCAAGACCCTGGTCGTGGCCGGCGAGCTGCCGAAGCCGGCCGCCGCGAAGAAATAGGGTTCATCGCCGATTTGCGGTCGGTGTCGACGCGCCACCGTGGTGCCGTGGTGCGCGCAGGTGGTGCTGCGCAGGTGCGTGTGCGTAGGTCGTGTGCGCAGGTCGTGTGCGCAGGTGGTGCCTGCGGCGGCGATCAGGCAGCGCGCGGGCGCCCGAGGATCGCGAACGCGCCCCGATCGAGCGCCGCGACGGCCGGGGGCTGGCACAGGGCACGCCGACGCCGATGTCGCCGCGCCACCCATGACGGACGCGCGAACCCAGGGAAGCCCGCGCCCGCCGACACCCGCCACGCCTGCGCACGGCACCACCGTCGAGCAGGACCCGCTGCACTAAGACGCCTGGCGGCCCCCCCGAAGCCCGCGCCCGCCCGCGCCGCCTGCTGCGCCAGCGCCCAGGCGACGTGCTCGCGGACCACCGGCGAGGGGTCGTCCGCGCGGGCGGCGAGGGCGGCCACGACCTCCTGCGCGTGCGGCGCGTTGCCGAGCCCGACGGCGAGGTTGCGCGACCAGCGCTCGTAGCCGATCCGGCGGATCGCACTGCCGCGCGTGCGCGCGTCGAACTCGGCCTCGGTCCAGCCGAACAGCGCCACCAGCTCGGCGTCGTCGAGGCCGTGGCGCACGGCGAAATCCGGCTCGGTGGAGGGCCGCGCGTAGCGGTTCCAGGGGCAGACGAGCTGGCAGTCGTCGCAGCCGTAGACGCGGTTGCCGATCAGCGGGCGCAGATCCTCCGGAATGCTGCCCGGGTGCTCGATCGTCAGGTACGAGATGCAGCGGCGCGCGTCGAGCTCGTACGGGCGCGGTGATCGCGCCGGTCGGGCAGGCGTCGAGGCAGGCGATGCAGGTCCCGCAATGCGCCGTCTGCGGCGGCGTCGGCGGCAGCGGCAGGTCGGTGTAGATCTCGCCCAGGAAGAACCACGAGCCGTCGTCGCGCGTGAGCAGCAGCGTGTGCTTGCCGCGCCAGCCGATCCCGGCGCGGGCGGCGAGCGCGACTTCGAGCACCGGCGCGCTGTCGGTGAAGACGCGATGGCCGAAATCGCCGACCTCGGCGCGGATCGCCGCCGCGAGCTGCTGCAGCCGGCCGCGCAGCACCTTGTGGTAGTCGCGGCCCAGCGCGTAGCGGGCGACGTAGGCACTGCGCGGATCGGCGAGCACGTCGGCGGCAGCGCGCGCGGCCGGCGGCAGGTAGTTCATCCGCGCGGTGATCACGCGGACGGTGCCGGGAACGAGCTCGGAGGGCCGCGCGCGGCGCACGCCGTGCCGCGCCATGTACGCCATGGCGCCGTGACGGCCCGCGGCCAGCCACTGCAGCAGCCGGGCCTCGTCGGCGGAGAGGTCGACGCCGGCGATGCCGATCTCCGCGAATCCGAGCTCGCGGCCCCGGCGACGTATCCGCGCCGCGAGCCCCGCCCAGCCGCCCTCGATGCCGGGTGGCGCCGCCGCGGCGCGGGACGATGCGTGCGGGTGCGCTCATCGGCGCAAGCGTACCGCATCGGACAGGTCGATATACTGTGGCTCCGGTCGCCCCAGGGGCGCGCCGATGCGACGATGCCACGGCGCCGACCCGTTGCCGCCGGAGCCCCGATGCGCCCCACCACCATTCACCTCTCCGATTCCGACGCCACCGCGGCTGCCGGCGCGCGGCTCGCGCCTTTTCTCGAAGGCGGGATGATCGTCGCGCTGGCCGGCGAGCTCGGGGCCGGGAAGACCACGCTGGTGCGCGGCTGCCTGCGGGAGCTGGGATGGAAGGGGCCGGTAAAAAGCCCCACCTACACGCTGGTTGAACATTATCCTATTTCGAGCTTATACTTTTATCACTTTGATTTTTATCGATTCACCGATCCGAGCGAATGGGACAACGCAGGACTCGCCGATTGCTTCCGGGACGACGCGGTGTGCCTGGTCGAATGGCCGGAGCGCGTCGCGGGCCTGCTGCCGCCCGCGGACCTGACGTTGACGCTCGCGCATCCGCGCGCGCCGCCGAGGCGGGCCGCTACTGCACGCTGGAAGCGCTGAGCAAGGAAGGTGAACGATGTCTGATGGCGATCGCGACCACGGCCGACCCGGTGCCTCCGCCATAGCGAGGGTGTCGTTCGAGCGCCGGCGCATGCTGCAGTGGCTGCTGCTGCCGGCCACGCAGCTTGCGATTCCGTCGCTCGCCTGGGCCACCGCCGCGCGCGTCGCGGCGGCGCGGATCTGGCCTGCGCGGGAGTACACCCGCCTGGTCCTCGAAGCGCCGGTGACGCTCGAGCATCAGCTGTTCGTCCTCAGGGATCCGCACCGGATCGTGCTCGACATCGCGGCGGCCGAGCTCACCCCGGAGCTCCAGCAGCTCGCCGCGCGCCTCCAGCCGGACGACCCGTACATCGCCAGCATCCGCTTCGGGCGCCAGCCGCCGGACATCCTGCGGCTGGTCATCGACCTGCGCGCCGAGGTGGTGCCGCAGCTCTTCGAGCTCGCGCCGGTCGCCGGCTTCGGCTACCGGCTGGTGCTCGACCTGTATCCGGCGACGCCGATCGATCCGCTGATGGCGCTGCTCGAGAACCGCCGCAGCGACGATGCGCCGGCGGCTTCCGAGCCCGCGCCGGGGCGCCGCAGCGAGCGCGACCGCGGCGACGCCCGAACGCGGGCGCGAAGCGCGCATCGAGCCGCGGCGCCCGATCATCATCGCGCTCGACCCGGGGCACGGCGGCGAGGACCCCGGCGCGATCGGACCGCCGGGGAACGCGCGAGAAGGACGTCGTGCTGGCGATCGCCAGGAAGCTGAAGACGATGCTCGACGCCCAGGACGGGATGCGCGCGATGCTCACCCGCAGCGACGACTACTACGTGCCGCTGGCCACCCGCGTGCAGAAGGCGCGACGGGTCGAGGCCGACCTGTTCATCTCGATCCACGCCGATGCGTTCTCGGCGCCTTCCGCCCGCGGTTCTTCGGTGTTCGCGCTGTCGGAGCACGGCGCGACCAGCGCCGCGGCGCGCTGGCTCGCGCAGCGGGAGAATGCGGCGGACCTCATCGGCGGCGTCAACCTGGGCGTGCGCGACCCGGTGCTCGCGCGCACGCTGCTCGACCTGTCGCAGGCGGCGCAGATCAACGACAGCCTCAAGGTCGGACGCAACGTGCTGGAGGAGATCGGCGCGATCAATTCCCTGCACAAGAGCGCCGTCGAGCAGGCGGGGTTCGCGGTGCTCAAGGCGCCCGACATCCCGTCGATCCTGGTCGAGACCGCATTCATCTCCAATCCGGACGAGGAGCTGAAGCTGCGCAGCGACCGGCAGCAGACGCGCTTCGCCGAGTCGATGCACGACGGGATCCAGCGCTATTTCGCGACCAACCCGCCGCTCGCGCGCGGGCGCACCGCCACCGGCTGAGCGCGGCCGGTCGCCGCTTTGGGTAGAATCGCGGGATGATCCGCTTCTTCGTCCTCTTTCTCGTCCTGCAGGCGGTGCTGTTCGGTGCCGAGCTCACGCCGTGGGCGCAACGGTTCTTCGTCGAGCCCTGGACCAACCAGCTGGCGTCGATCAGCGCGGGCCTGGTCACGCTGGCGGATCCCAACGTCACCGCGATCGGCAAGGTACTGCGCAGCACCCAGAACGGCTTCGCGGTGTCGATCGAGGCCGGCTGCAACGGCGTCGAAGCGACGATCGTGCTGCTGGCGGCGGTGCTCGCGTTTCCGGCCCCGTGGAAGAACAAGCTGTTCGGGCTGCTCGCCGGGGTGGTCGCGGTGCAGGGCCTCAACGTCGTGCGCGTGATCAGCCTGTTCTACCTCGGCCAGTGGGACATCCGGGTGTTCGAGTGGGCGCACCTCTACGTCTGGCAGGCGCTGATCATGCTGGACGTGCTCGTCGTCTGGCTGGTGTGGGTGCGCACGCTCCCGCAGCCGCCCGGGCGGCGCGGCGGCGGCGACGGTCCGCCGGGCGGTGCTGCCGCTGCGGCGGCGACCTGAGCGGCGCGGAGCCCGCCGCGGTGAGGGGGCCGGTCGCGCGCTTCGTCCTCCGGACGGTCGCCTGGCTGCCCGCCGCGTTCGCGGTCTGGTACTTCACGGCGCCGGTGCTGCTCTGGCCGGCGACGCTGCTCGCGGACGCGATCTGCCGGCTCGCGCTGCCCGACCTCGTCACCGCGGTCGAACAGGCCGGCGCGACGCTGACGTTCACGACCACGCTCAAGCCCGGCGTCGCGGTCGCCACGGCCGCCGCCACCATCACCGTCGACGTCAACGCCCTGCTCTACGCCTTCGGGCTGCCGCTGTTCGCCGCGCTGGTGCTCGCCGCCCGCGAGCCCGGATGGCCGCGCAAGCTCGCCATCGGCTACGTGGTGATCGTCCCGTTCGTCACCTGGGGCGTGCTCGCCGACTTCCTGAAGAACATCGCCATCACCGCCAGCCCGCTGGTCGTGTCCCAGGCCGGGTTCGCGGCGTGGCAGCGCGAGCTGATCGCGTTCGCCTTCCAGTTCGGCTCGCTGATCCTGCCGACCGTGGTGCCGGCGGTGACCTGGGTGATCACCCACCGGGCGTTCCTGGAAGGGCTGCGCACGCGCGGCGCGGCGCCCGCGCCGGCGCCCTGACCGCGCGCCCGCGGCGCGCGGTCCGAGCCTGCGACCGGCGCCGCTCAGCCGTCCTTGCCGGCGAGTGCCGCCTTGCGCTCGCGCTCGCGCTCGCGCAGCACGCGGCGCTGCACCTTGCCGGTGGTCGTCATCGGCAGCGCGTCGATGAACTCGATCTCCTTCGGGTACTCGTACGGCGCGAGGAAGCTCTTCACGTGCCGGCGGATGTCCTGCTCGAGGTCTTCCGATGGCGCGTGGCCGCCGGCCAGGACGATGAACGCCTTGACCACGTTGCCGCGCATCTCGTCGGGCGACGGCACGACGGCGGCGTTGGCCACGGCCGGATGCCGGACCAGGCAGTTCTCGATCTCCGAGGGCCCGATCCGGTAGCTGGCCGCCTTGAACATGTCGTCGGCGCGGCCCTGGTACCAGAGGTATCCGTCGGCGTCCGCCTTGGCGAGGTCGCCGGTGCGGCACCAGTCGCCGCTGAACTTGGCGGCGGTGCCCTGAGGGTTCTTGAAGTACTCGATGAAGAAGACGGGGTCCGGCGTTCCGTCCGGCGCGATGCGATGCACCGCGACCTCGCCCATCTCGCCGGCCGGCACCTCGTGCCCGTCGTCGTCGAGGAGCGCGATGCGGTGGCCGGGATAGGGGCGGCCCATCGAGCCCGGCGCGGTTCGGCCAGAGCGTGTGCGAGTTGCCGACGATGTAGTTCATCTCGGTCTGGCCGAACATCTCGTTCACCGTCACGCCGAGCGCGGTTTCCGCCCAGTCGCAGACGGCGGTCCCGACGGCTTCGCCGGCGCTCATGACGCTGCGCAGGTCGACGTCGAAGCGCTCGCGCGGCCGCGGGAACGCCTTCATCATCATCTTGAGCGCCGTCGGGAACAGGAACGCGTTGCGGATCCGGTACTTCTCCATCAGCGCCAGCGCGCGCTCGGGATCGAAGCGGCCGCGATAGCCGACGATGGGCTGGCCGAAATAGAGCGCGGGGAGCAGCGCATCCATCAGGCCGCCGGTCCAGGCCCAGTCGGCGGGCGACCAGAACAGGTCGCCCGGCTGCGGGTACCCGTCGTGCGAGTGCACGAAGCCCGGCAGGTTGCCGATCAGGCACTGCTGCGGCATCAGCGCGCCCTTGGGCGGGCCGGTGGTGCCGCTGGTGTAGATCAGCAGCGCCGGATCTCCCGCCGCGGTGGGCACCGGCTCGAACCGCGGCGACGCCTGCGCGAGCAGCTCGTCGAACGGCGTGACGAACGACTCGCGCGCGCCGGCGACGCCGATGACGTGGGCGAGCCCCGGCACGTCGCCGCGGATCGGGACGAGGTTCGGCAGCGACTGCGGATCGACCAGCGCGACCTTCGCTTCGGAGTTGGCCAGCCGGTAGGCGAGCGCGTCCGGCCCGAACAGGAACGACAGCGGCACCGCGATCGCGCCGAGCTGATAGACGGCGATGTGCGCGACGACCGTCTCCGGTCGCTGCGGCAGGATCAGCGCGACCTTGTCGCCGCGGCCCACGCCGAGCCCGGCGAGCGCGTTGGCCAGCCGGTTGGCCTGCTGCTGCAGGTCCCAGAACGTGTACGCCGCCGTCGCGCCGGACTCGTCCTCCCAGTAGAGCGCAAAGCGGGCCCGGTCCTCCGCCCAGCGCCGGCAGCAGGCGTCGGCGATGTTGAATTGCGCCGGGACGTCCCAGCGGTAGCGGGCGCAGATTTCGGCGTAGCGGTCGGTGGTCATGGGTCGGGTTGGCGGCGCTCGCGCCGGCGAGCGTGCGCGGGTGGCGCCCCGGGCATCATCGCCCAAACGCGAGCGCGGGGCAACGCGCGGTCGGGCGCCGCGCCATCGAGTCCGGCGAACCGCGGCGCAGCCGTCGCTGTACATGACAATGGCATTGCTTGTGCGCGCCTTCGGGGAGGCGGCATGGCAGAAACCACAGGCGGCAGCCATGCGCCCGCAGAGTTCTGGCACACTGTGTGCATGCAGGTCCTGCAGCGCGGTTGTACCGGACAGCAGCATCAGTTCCGGTCCACTTCCGCCGTGTCGGGCGCTGCGCAATGGTGTTCGCCTTCGGGTGGACACCGGGGCCACCGACCGGAATCGAGGCAATGGCGGCCGCGCCAGGCGCGGTGACCAAATGCGTTAGGGACGGACGAGAATGGGCATCTTGATCAAGGCATCCGAGCGCGAGCGGACACCCGCGTCGCCGACGGCTTGCCGGCGCGGATTTCGGCGCCGACGGGCGCGGCCACCTGCACATCCGCGAGGTCGTGCGCGTGACCGGGCTGCGACGCGAGCAGCTCTACATGTGGCAGCGGCGCTACGGCTTTCCGATGCCCGCGCGCGACGTGAACGGCGACCGGATGTACCCGCCGGAGCAGGTCGCCCGGCTGAAGCTCATCAAGCAGCTGCTGTCGGAAGGCTGGCGCGCGGGCGCGGTGGTGCCGCTGGCCGAGTCGGCGCTGCAATCGATGCTGGGGCTCGCCGTCGTCGCCCCGGCGGCGCTGCCCGACGACATCGAGGTCGCCGTCGGGCTGCTGGGACGGCACCGGATCGGCGAGCTGCAGAATCACCTGTCCCGGCTGCTGATGGCGCACGGCCTGCGCAGGTTCCTGGAGCAGACGCTCATCCCGCTGAACGAGGCCGTGCACGATCGCGTGGTGCGCGGCGAGATGCAGAACTTCCAGGAGCTGCGCTTCGCCGACCTCGCGCAGCGCCTGCTGCGCGACGTCACGCGCCTCGTCCGGCCGGCGCGCGACGCGCGGCAGATCCTGCTCGCGACGCCGCCGAACGACCCGAACCAGCTGGGTCTGGGCATCCTCGAGCTCCTGCTGTTCACCGAGGGCATCAACTGCCTGACGCTCGGCGCGGGCGTCCCGGCGCAGGAGATCGCCGGCGCCGCCGCCGCGTACGAGGTCGGCCTGGTCGTGCTGCTGTTCGAGCGCGGAATCTCCGGCAAGATCGCGGGCCAGGAAATCCGGGCGCTGCGCGGCGCGCTCCCGGCCGAGCTGCCGCTGATGTGCAGCGGGCGTGCGGTCAACCTGCTCGCCAAGCCGATCGCCGGCGTGCTGATGGCGCACAGCTTCGGCGCGATCATCGAGACGATGCGCGAGCTTGGCGTGCTGGCGACATTCTCGCGCCAGCCGGTCGACGTGTTGCCCGCGAAGGCCGGCCCGGGCGTAAGCTCGGACGGTGGCGCGCTCCGAAGATCTCGCACCGACACCGCCGTTCGCCGGCCGGGCGCGCGTGCCGCGCGCCGTGTGGCACACGCTCGGACTGATCCTCGCGGTGCTGCTCGCCTACATGATCTGGCGCGGCTACCAGGCGCCCGATTTCGTCCTCGATTTCGCCGCGTTCAGGCTCTGCTGAGCGCGTGCCGCCGCGCCGTGCCGGCGCGCCCGGTCACGGCTCGCCGAGGAAGTCGGCGAGCTTGCGCCGGTTGCGCTTGGTCGGGCGGCCGGTGAAGACCGGGGCCGCCGCCGCCGCCGCTTGGCGCTGCGCGCGCTCCTCCATCCGCACGGCGATGCTTTGCTCCGACTCGAGGTAGAGCGCGGCCGCGTCGGTGGCCGAGCCGCGGCGCTCGGCGAGCGCGGTGACGGCGACGTCCCAGACCGTGCCCTGCCGGCGCACCTGCACCCGGTCGCCGACGCGCACCGCGTGCGCGGGCTTGACGCGCTCGCCGGCGAGCCGCGCCTGGCCGGCATCGATCGCCTGCGCGGCGAGGGCGCGCGTGCGGTAGAACCGCGCCGCCCACAGCCACTTGTCGAAGCGGACCCGCGCCGCCTCGCCGGCCGGATCCGCGTGCGGCCGCGGCGGTTCAGGCTTCGCCATCCGCGTCGGCCGCCAGCGCCGCGCGCATCAGTGCCGCGGTGGCCGCGGCGTCGGCGTGCGCGTCGGCGTCGAGCGCCGATGCAACACGTTCCCGGTCCTCGCGGCTGCGGTTCTGCGAAAGCTTGCACTTGGCCTCGATGCGCCGGACGCGGAAGCGGAAGCCGACGATCGCGGCGACCATCGCGTCGAGTCGGCTGCGGTCGAGCCCAAGCTGCCAGGGAGCGGGCCGTCCCGACTCGAAGCGGTGGACCAGGAGGTCGAGAATCGACCGCGTGCCGGCGGGGTCCGGCGCCAGCTCGATCCGGCCGTGGGCGTGCACGACCGCGTAATTCCACGTCGGCACGGCAGCCGCCGGGTCCGCGTACCACGATGGCGACACGTAGGCGTGCGGGCCATGGAAGATCGCGATCGATTCGCCGGTCGCCTCGCCGCGGGCGTGCGGATTCGCGCGCGCGAAATGCCCGAGCAGCGTGCCGTGAGGCTCGCAGTCGGCGACGTGGATCAGCGGCAGATGCGTGATCAGCGGCTCCGGCAGCGCCGGCGTGACCAGTGTCGCGAACGGGTGATCGTGGACGATCCGCCCGATCGCGGCGCGGTCGCCGGTGGAGAAGTGCGCAGGGACGTAGAGGCTCACGTCAGGTGCCGGGCCGGACCGGGCGGGGATCGGTTGCCGTCACCGTCTCACGGCTGCACCGCCACCGTGTAGAGCGTCATCGGCAAACCCGAATTCCGGTCGAAGGTCGCGCCGGCGGCGATGCCGGCCTCGGCGATGGCGGTCGCCGTGTCGAGCCGCGGATAGAGCGAATGCATCGCGCCGAGCGCGAATTCCCCGCCCGAGCCGATCGCCCAGAAGCACGTGTACTCGAACACCTCGCGCATCGAGTACACGCCGAAGATGCCGTGCGCATTGGCGATGAGCGCGGTGACCTGCGTGGATTCGTACGGATCGTCGTCCTCCTCCTTCGGATTGAGGAAGTGCTGCTCCTTGAGCATCGGATGAAGCTTGCGGAAGGTCTCGAAGATCCCGGCCTTGGTGGCGAAGTCGAATCCGCCGCCGCCGGCGAGCAGGCTCTGGAAGACGAGCTGGTGCGCCGCGCTGCCGCACAGGCCGATGTAGGTGTCCTGGTAGCGGAGGATCTTGTCCGACGTGCGGTCGAACTGCGCGGAGAGCCGCGTGTCGCCGAACGTGGTCAGCGAGTCCGCGGCGATGGCGATCTGGTCGTTCTTGCGTACGGCGACGAGCGTGGTCATGGCAGGGAATCCCGCGCCGGCGGCGATGCCCGCCGGGCAAGGCACGGTCGACGCCGCGTAAACCGTCGATTATACCGGTCCGCGCGGGCGCGGGCCGGACGCCGCGCGCAGCGGAAGCGCCGCCGCCTTCGGCAGCCGCGACGGCGTCCACGCCGTGATCGCGTGCGCCCAGAACTCGGCCACGCTCGCGGGTGCCGCCGAGCCCGTCGGAACGCTCTGGTCGAGGAACCGCCACGCGGCGACCAGCGCCGGCAGCGGGTCGGCGGGCAACGCCGCCGCGCGCGTCGCCTTCGACAGCTTCACGCCGGCGGCGTCGACCGCGACCGGGACGTGCAGGTACGAAGGCGTCGGGTAGCCGAACCGCCGCTGCAGGAAGATCTGGCGGGGCGTGGAGCCGGCCAGATCGGCGCCGCGGACGACGTCGGTGACGCCGGCCTGCGCATCGTCGACGACGACGGCGAGCTGGTACGCGAACAGCCCGTCGGCGCGCCGGACGACGAAATCGCCGACCTCCCGCGCAAGGTCCTGCACGATGCGCCCGGCGAGCCGGTCGTCGTACCCGACGATCGCGTCGCCGACGCGCGCCCGCCATGAGCGCTGCCGGCGCTGCGCGCGCTCCGGCGGCACGCCGTGCCGACAGGTGCCGGGATAGACGCGCTCGCCCGCGGGGCCCGCCGGCAGCGCTTCGAGCTCGCGCCGCGTGCACGCGCACTCGTAGGCGTCGCCCGCGGCCGCCAGCCGCGCCAGCGCCGCCGCGTACAGCGACGTGCGCTCGCTCTGGCGCACCACCGGGCCGTCCCAGGTGAAGCCGTAGCGCTCGAGCGCGGTGAGGATCGCGCGCTCGGCGCCGGCGCGCGTTCGCGGAACGTCGACGTCCTCGATCCGCACCAGCCACTGCCCGCCCGCCTGCCGGGCGTCGCAGCAGCTCGCCAGCGCGGCGATCAGCGAGCCGAAATGCAGGGGGCCGGTCGGAGACGGTGCGAAGCGGCCGCGACGGGAGGAAGGCGGCGACGGGAGTGGCGATCGCCGGCGCCGCGGTCACGGCCCTGCCGCTACCGCGCCAGCGTCGGCGGCGCGATCGCGCCGAGCTTCGTCGTTTCCGTGGCCGGCGTGTACGCCCAGTTCCGGTTCATCGCGGCCATCACCGCGTTCGGGTAGTCGGGCTGGCCGAGACTGCCGTTGTAGCGCCCGAGCGCGCGGTAGAGGTCGCCGTTCTCGATGTCGAGATAGTGGCGCAGGATCACGCAGCCGTAGCGCAGGTTGACGCGCAGGTGGAACAGGTTCTGCTCCGCGGAGCCGATGAGCTTCAGCCAGAACGGCATCACCTGCATGTAGCCGCGGGCGCCGGCGATGGAAACCGCGTACTTGCGGAAGGCGCTCTCGTGCTGGATCACGCCCAGCACCAGCTGCGGGTCGAGCCCGGCGCGCGTGGCCTCGTAGTGGACGGTGGCGAGGAAGTCCTCGCGGGTGCGCTCGTCGGCGATGCGCGGTGCGAGGCGCCGCGACATCTCCGCGAGCCACGCGCGGAGCTCGGGCTTGGCCGCGTAGTCGGCCGGCACCGGCTGGTCCGAGATCGCCCGCGACAGCACGGTGGCGACCGAAGGGGCGAGCTGCTCCTCCGGCCTGCGCGCCGGCGCGGGCGGCGAGAGGGGCGAGGGCCAGCACGAACGCCGCGACGCCGGCTGCGACCGGCGCCCATCCCCGTGCTCGACCCGTCCCGTATCCCGTCATGGCAACCCTCCGGCGCCCCGGTGCGCGCGCCGCGGCCCGTATGACCACGCAGCCGTGGCAGCGTTCCGCCGCGGCGCTCAGCCCGCCGCCTGCACGCGCTCGCGCACGAACGCGGCGATGTCGGCGACCGGGACCGCCGTCGCCGCCGTGTCGCGCCGCGCCTGGTATTCGACCCTGCCTTCCTTGAGGCCCCGGTCTCCGATGGTAATGCGGTGCGGGATCCCGATCAACTCGAGATCGGCGAACATCACGCCCGGGCGTTCGCCGCGGTCGTCGAGCAGCACGTCGACGCCGGCCGCGGCGAGCTCGTCGTGCAGGCGATCGGCGAGGTCGCGGACCGCGTCGTTGCGGTCGTAGCCCACCGGGGCGATGGCGACCGTGAACGGGGCGATCGGCGTCGGCCAGACGATGCCGCGGGCATCGTGGTTCTGCTCGATCGCGGCGGCGACGACCCGGGTGACGCCGATGCCGTAGCAGCCCATCTCGATCAGCCGCGACTGGCCGCCCGCGTCGAGGTAGGTGGCGCCCATCGCCTCCGAGTACTTCGACCCCAGCGCGAAGACGTGGCCGACTTCGATGCCGCGCAGGATCTCGAGCGTGCCCTTGCCGTCGGGCGACGGGTCGCCGGCGACGACGTTGCGCAGGTCGGCGATCCCGTCCGGGGCGCGGCAGTCGCGCCCGAAGTTGACGCCGCGGAGGTGGAAGTCGGGCTCGTTCGCGCCGCAGACGAAATCGGCCATCACCGCGACCGAGCGGTCGACGATCAGCGGCAGTGCTTTCGGGATGCCGACCGGGCCGATGTATCCGGGCGGGCAGCCGGTCGCGGCGACGATCTCGGCGTCGGTGGACCAGCGGAATTTCTCCAGCCCGGGGATCTTGGTGACCTTGATCTCGTTGAGCATGTGGTCGCCGCGGAGCAGCAGCATGTGGACCTTGGGCGGTCCGGCGCCGTCGTCGGCCGTCAGCATGATGCACTTGACCGTCCGCGACAGCGGCATGTCGAGCAGCTGCGCCACCTCCTCGCAGGTCGCAATGCCGGGGGTCGCGAACTTCTCCATCGGCTCGGCGGGCGCCGGCCGCGGCGCCTCGGGCGCGACGGCTTCGGCGAGCTCGACGTTGGCCGCGTAATCGGACTGCGGGCACCAGGCGATGGCGTCCTCGCCCGAGTCGGCGAGCACCTGGAACTCGTGCGAGGCGCTGCCGCCGATGGCGCCGTTGTCGGCGGCGACGGTGCGGTACTTCAGGCCCATCCGCGAGAAGATCCGCTCGTAGGCGTCGTACATCGCCCGGTAGCTCTGGAGCATCGCGGCCTCGTCGACGTCGAACGAGTAGGCGTCCTTCATGATGAACTCGCGGGCGCGCATCACGCCGAAGCGCGGCCGGATCTCGTCGCGGAACTTCGCCTGGATCTGGTAGAAGTTCACCGGCAGCTGGCGGTAGCTGCGGATGTCCCGGCGCACGATGTCGGTGATCACCTCCTCGTGCGTCGGGCCGAACGCGAAATCGCGGTCGTGACGGTCCTTGATCTTGAGCATCTGCGGACCGAACTGGTCCCAGCGCCCGGACTCCTGCCACAGCTCGGCCGGCTGCACCGCCGGCATCATCACCTCCATGGCGCCGGCGCGGTTCATCTCCTCGCGCACGATCGCCTCCACCTTGCGCAGCGCGAGCAGCCCGAGCGGCATCCAGGTGTAGATGCCGGCGCCGAGCTTGCGGATCATGCCCGCGCGCAGCATCAGCTGCTGGCTGACGATTTCCGCTTCGGCCGGAGCTTCCTTCAGCGTGGAGAGATAGAACTTCGAGACGCGCATTGTGCTGTTCTTCTGGGGAAACGCGCATTTTAGCTTGTCGCGGGCTGTGGTGCCGCCGGGCGTGTCGGTGCTGCGCGTGTCGGTCGCTTCGGGGTGGTCCACGCTCGACGGTGGTGCCGTGCGCGGGCGTGGCGGGCGCCGCCGCCGCAGGCACCACCGCAACCGATCGCGACCGCAGGCACCAGCGCAACCAACTGCCGTCGCGGGCACCACAAATCCCGAGCCGACGGGAGTCGAATTCGCTGCGAGGCAACAGGACGACAGAAACGACGAGGGCGCCGAATCCGGCGCCCTCGGGCAATGGCGGAGACCGGGATCGCTAGCGGACGACGATCACCGGAATCTTGGAGTGCGTGAGCACCTTCTGCGTCTCGCTGCCGAGCAGGACCGCCGAAATGCCCTTGCGGCCGTGCGAGGCCATCACGATCACGTCGCACTTGTTCTTCTTGGTGGCGTCGAGGATCGCTTCCCAGGGCGCCGCGGCGATCGAGTACGTGGTCTTGCATTCGACGCCGGCGGCCGCCGCCTTTCCGGCGACGTCCTCGAGGATCTTGTCGGCATCCTGCGCGGCGAGCTTGGCGTACTCCTTGCGCGACACCGGCTCGTACACGACGCCGTCCGCGTACGCCGGCATCGGATAGTCCGGGGCGGCGTAGAACGCTGTCACCTTCGCCCCGACCGCCTTCGCCAGCGCGATCGCGTGGGCGACGGCCTTGCCGGACAGCTTGGAACCATCGGTCGCCACCAGCAGGTTCTTGTACATGGAGGACTCCCTTCGGACGTGGTGATAATTTGATTCTAGGCGCCATCATGCCCGCGGCGTTGACGCAAATCAACGGCGACCGTGTCGCAGGTCAAGGTGTCGTTCGTTCCCGGCTTGACCCCCCGGAGGGCACACCGTAGATTCCGCAGCATGCCGGCACCGCCCATTCCCGCGCAGCAGCAGCGCTCCGTCGCGCGCCGGATCGGCGGCGCGGATGCGGGAGCGGAGGCTGCGCCGCCGCACTGCACGTTCGCGGCTTCGGCGCACTGCTACCACTGCGCGAGCCCCAACCCCGCAGGGCAGCGCTGGCGTGCGCTCGTCGCCGGCGCCGAGCGTGAGTTCTGCTGCGCCGGCTGTCTCGCCGTCGCGCAGACGATCCACGCCGCCGGGCTGGAGTCGTTCTACGCGGCGCGCACCGCCCCGGCGGATCCGGCGCGCCCGGACGACGGGCCGGGCGCTGCGGACGAGTGGTCGCACTGGGACGATGCCGCCGCGCAGTCGGGACTGGTGCGCGCGCTGGCCGGCGGCCGGGCCGAGGCCGCGCTGCTGCTGGAGGGAATCCACTGCGGCGCGTGCATCTGGCTGCTCGAGTCCTGGCTGCTGCGGCAGCGGGGCGTGGCCGAGGCGAGCGTCAATTTCGCGACCCGGCGGGCGCGGGTGGTGTGGGATCCGGGCGAGGCCAGTCTCTCCGACCTGCTGCGCGCGGTCGCGCGCATCGGCTACCGCGCCTATCCGTACGACCCTGCGCGGCGAGAGGCGCTGGCGCGGCGCGAATCGCGCGCCCTGCTGCTGCGCGCGGCGGTCGCGCTGCTGTCCGCGCTGCAGGTGATGATGCTCGCGCTCCCGGCCTACATCACCGTCGACGGCATCGAGCCGAAGCATCGCCTGCTGCTCGAATGGGCGAGCCTCACGCTGACGCTGCCCGCGCTGCTGTACTCGGCGGCGCCGTTCTTCCGCGGCGCGTGGCGCGATCTGCGGCACCTGCGCCCCGGGATGGACGTGCCGGTGGCGATCGGGCTCGCCAGCGCGTTCGCGGCCAGCGCGTGGTCGACGCTGGGCGGCGGAGGGGCGGTGTACTACGACTCCGTCACGATGTTCATCGCGCTGCTGCTCGTCGCCCGTTACGTCGAGCTCGTCGCCCGGCGGCGCGCGGGCGACGCGGTCGAAGGCGTGGCCAGGGCGCGTCCGGCGACGGCGCTGCGGCTGCCCGGGTGGCCGGCCGACCGCACGGCCGAGACCGTCGGCGCGGGCGCGCTGGCGGTGAACGACGTCGTGCTGGTGCGGCCGGGCGGCGTGATTCCGGCCGACGCCGACGTCGTCGAGGGCGACGCAAGCGTCGACGAGGCGGTGCTGACCGGAGAATCGCAGCCGCGCCGGCGCACGGCCGGCGACGCCGTGCTCGCGGGCAGCGTCGCGCGCGACGGCGCGCTGGTCCTGCGGGTCACCGCGGCCGGCGGCGAGACGCGGCTCGCGGCGATCGAGCGCCTCGTGGATCGGGCGGCCGGCGACCGTCCGCGCGTCGCGCGCGTGGCCGACCGGGTCGCGACCTGGTTCGTCGGCGCGCTGCTCGTTCTCGCGGCGGCGACCGCGATCGCCTGGTCGCAGATCGATCCGTCGCGCACGCTGGCGGTGACCTTCGCGGTGCTGGTCGTGTCCTGTCCCTGCGCGCTGTCGCTCGCCACGCCCGCCGCGCTTGCTGCCGCCGCCGGCGCGCTCGGCCGCGCGCACGTCGTGGTGGCGCGCGCCGACGCGCTGGAGGCGCTCGCGCGCACGACGCACATCGTGCTGGACAAGACCGGGACGCTGACGACGGGACGGATCGCGCTGCTGGAGACGATCCCGCTCGGCGGCGCGGCGCGCGCCGACGTGCTCGCGCTCGCCGCGGCGCTCGAGGCGCATTCGGAGCATCCGCTCGCGATCGCCCTGCGCGAGGCGGCGCCCCCGGCGGCGGCGCTGCCGCCGGTCGCCGACCTGCGGGTGGTTCCCGGACAGGGCGTCGAAGGGACGCTCCACGGGCGCGCGCTGCGCCTCGGGCGTCCCGACTGGGTCGCCGCGCTTTCGGGGCGCCCGGCGCCGGCCGCCGCCGCGGGCGTCGCCGCCGCGGCGACGCTGGTCGCGCTGGGCGACGGCGACGGCCCGCTGGCGCTGTTCGCGCTCGGCGACACGCTGCGGCCCGGGGCGCAGGCGCTGCTCACCGCGCTCGCACGGCTCGGCATCGTGCCGCTGCTTCTCTCCGGGGACCGCGACGCGACGGTCGCCGCGGCCGCTGCTGCGCTCGGCATCGCCGACGCGCGCGGCGGCATGCTGCCGGAGGACAAGCGTACGGCCATCGCCGCGCTGCAGGCCGGCGGCGCGATCGTCGCCATGGCGGGCGACGGCATCAACGACGCGCCGGCGCTGGCGCAGGCGCAGGTTTCGCTGAGCCTGCGCAGCGCCACCCCGCTGGCGCAGTGGACCGCGGACGTCGTC
This sequence comes from uncultured beta proteobacterium, assembly GCA_963768535.1. Lineage (GTDB taxonomy): Bacteria > Pseudomonadota > Gammaproteobacteria > Burkholderiales > Casimicrobiaceae > CAIWHR01. The sequence goes on from CAVYID010000009.1 coordinate 270,415, forward strand.
GTGCTCTCCGACGAGCTGCCGCGGATCGCCGATGCGATCGCGCACGCCCGGCGGACCTTCGGCGTGATCCGCCAGAACCTCGCGTGGGCGTTCGTCTACAATGCGGTGGCGATTCCCGCGGCGGCGTTCGGGCTGGTGACGCCGTTGCTGGCCGCGGCCGGCATGTCGCTGTCGTCGCTCGCGGTGGTCGTCAATGCGCTTCGCCTTTCCCGCCTGCGCGCCGCCGTCGCCGGCGCGGCCGCGGGCACGGCGGATGCGTCGCCCGCGGCTGCCGCCGCGGCGTTGCACTGAGGGCACGCCCGATGGACATCCTGGTGCTGCTGATCCCGCTGTCGGTGGTCCTCGTGCTCGCGATCGGCGCCGGGTTCTGGTGGTCGGTCGCAAGCGGCCAGTTCGACGATCTCGAGGGCCCCGCGCACCGCATCCTCGCCGACGACGACACCAGCGACGCGATACCGGACGCGGCGGCGCCGGACGGCGACGCGACGCAGTGGCCTGACGAATTGACCTCGATCAAACCGGGGCCGGATAGCCGCCGCTAGAATCGCGCCTTTGCTCTAATGTGGGGCGAAACGGCCGGTGCTGCGGCCGCCGCCGAAGGGGAAAGTCGCGGGCGCTTCCGCCTCGCGGCCCGGCGCGCAGTCGGCGCGTACACGTGCAACGCGTGGGGATGACGAAGGAGCAAACCTCGATGAGCAAGGCAAGCGCGGGGACGTTCAATTACAAGGTGGTGCGGCAGTTCGCGATCATGACGGTCGTCTGGGGCATCGTCGGGATGCTCGTCGGCGTGATCATCGCGGCCGAGCTGCTGTGGCCCGACCTGGCGCTGTGGGACGGGATCCAGTGGTTCTCGTACGGCCGGCTGCGCCCGCTGCACACCAACGCGGTGATCTTCGCCTTCGGCGGCTGCGCGCTGTTCGCGACGTCGTACTACGTCGTCCAGCGCACCTGCCAGGTCGCGGCTGTTCGGCGACACGCTGGCCGCGTTCACCTTCTGGGGCTGGCAGGCGGTGATCGTGCTGGCGGCGATCACGCTGCCGCTGGGCTTCACCTCCGGCAAGGAGTACGCCGAGCTCGAGTGGCCGATCGACATCCTGATCACGCTGGTCTGGGTCTCCTACGCCGTGGTGTTCTTCGGCACCATCGTGCTGCGCAAGACGCCGCACATCTACGTCGCCAACTGGTTCTTCGGCGCGTTCATCCTGACGGTGGCGGTGCTGCACATCGTCAACAGCGCCGAGATGCCCGGTCTCGTTCTGGCCGATGAAGTCGTATTCGGCCTACGCCGGCGTGCAGGACGCGATGGTCCAGTGGTGGTACGGCCACAACGCGGTCGGCTTCTTCCTGACCGCGGGCTTCCTCGGGATGATGTACTACTTCGTGCCCAAGCAGGCCGGGCGGCCGGTCTACTCGTACCGGCTGTCGGTCGTCCACTTCTGGGCGCTGATCTTCACCTACATGTGGGCGGGCCCGCACCACCTGCACTACACGGCGCTGCCGGACTGGGCGCAGTCGCTGGGCATGGTGTTCTCGCTGATCCTGCTCGCACCGTCGCTGGGGCGGCATGATCAACGGCATCATGACGCTGTCGGGGGCGTGGCACAAGCTGCGCGACGATCCGATCCTCAAGTTCCTGATCGTCTCGCTGTCGTTCTACGGGATGAGCACGTTCGAGGGCCCGATGATGTCGATCAAGACCGTCAACGCGCTCTCGCACTACACCGACTGGACCATCGGCCACGTGCATTCCGGCGCGCTGGGCTGGGTCGCGTTGATCTCGATCGGCTGCATGTACTACCTGATCCCGCGGATGTTCGGCAAGACCGAGATGTGGTCGGTGAAGCTCATCACGCTGCACTTCTGGATCGCGACCATCGGCGTGGTCCTCTACATCGCCGCGATGTGGATCGCCGGCGTCATGCAGGGGCTGATGTGGCGCGCGGTCAACCCGGACGGGACGCTGACCTACGCGTTCGTCGAGGCGCTGAAGGCGACCTACCCGTTCTACGCGATCCGGCTGCTCGGCGGCGTGCTGTTCCTCGCCGGCATGCTGATCATGGCGTGGAACGTCATCCGCACGGCCGCCGGCGCCAAGGCGGTCGAGGGGCCGATCCCGGCGGTCGTGCCGGCACACGGGTGAAGCGGGAGGCCGACGGATGAAGTTCAACACAGGAAATGATCGAGAAGAACATCGGCTGGATGATCGTGCTGCATCGTCCTGCTGATCAGCGTCGGCGGTCTCGTCGAGATCGTCCCGCTGTTCTTCCAGAAGTCGACGATCGAGCCGGTGGCGGGGGTCGTATCCGTACACGCCGCTGCAGCTCGAAGGGCGCGACATCTACATCCGCGAGGGCTGCTACAACTGCCACTCGCAGATGATCCGGCCGTTCCGCGCCGAGACCGAGCGCTACGGCCACTACTCGGTGGCCGGCGAGTTCGTCTACGACCACCCGTTCCAGTGGGGCAGCAAGCGCACCGGGCCGGACCTCGCGCGGGTCGGCGGCCGCTACTCGCGACGACTGGCATCGCGCGCACCTGCACAATCCGCGCGACGTCGTGCCGGAGTCGAACATGCCGGCGTATCCGTGGCTCGAGAAGGCGGCGGCGGGCGCCGGCGACATCCAGGCGAAGATGACGGCGTTGCGCGCGTCGGCGTGCCCTACACGCGACGAGCAGATCGCCAAGGCGCCCGAGGAGCTGAAGGGGAAGACGGAGCAGGATGCGCTGATCGCGTACCTGCAGAAGCCTGGGCCTGGCGATGAAGAACGTGAGGTAGGCGATGGACCTCTACAGCATTCCTGCATCGGCGACGACCGTGCTCATGTTCCTGGCCTTCCTCGGCATCTGTCGCGTGGGCCTACAGCAGCCGCCGCACGCGCCGCCTTCGAGGAGGCGGCGAACGCCGCCGTTCGCGCTCCCGGACGAGGCCGGCGCAGCGAACGGCAATGAATCGGAGCGCGCAGTCATGAGCGATTTCACCTCGGATTTCTGGAGCTGGTACGTCATCGTCCTCACGCTGGGCTCGCATCGCGTACTGCGGCGTGGCTGCTGTGGAAGATGAGCAAGGCGAAGGTCCAGCCGGGCAAGGCGGCAGCCACGGGCACGGGCGGCGGCAAGGTCGAGCTGACCGGCCACGCCTGGGACGGCGACCTGGCCGAGTACGACAATCCGCTGCCGCGTGGTGGATGTGGCTGTTCTGGATCACCATCGGGTTCGCGCTGGTCTACCTGGTGCTCTATCCCGGGCTGGGCAACCTGCCGGGGGTGCTCGGCTGGACGTCGGACCAGGCGTACCAGAAGGAAGCCGCCGAGATGGACGCCCGGACCAAGCCGCTGTACGCCAAGTACGCTGGCGATGGACCTGAAGGCCGTCGCCGCCGATCCGCAGGCGAGGGCGATGGGCGAACGGCTGTTCCTCAACTACTGCGCTCAGTGCCACGGCTCCGACGCGCGCGGCGGCCGCGGCTTTCCCAACCTGACCGACCACGACTGGCTCTACGGCGGCGACCCCGAGGTCATCCGCGAGTCGATCACCAACGGCCGCATGGGCGTCATGCCGCCGCTGGGCCCGGCGCTCGGCGACGAGAAGGTCAGGGACGTCGTCGCCTACGTGCGCTCGCTCTCGGGCCTGCCGAGCGACAGCCTGACGCGCGCAGCTGGGCAAGGAGGTGTTCATGCCGAACTGTGTCGCCTGCCACGGCCCCGAGGGCAAGGGCACCAGGCGATGGGCGCGCCGAACCTGACCGACAAGATCTGGCTGTACGACAGCTCCGAGGCGACCATCACCGAGGGCGTCATGAAGGGCCGTCACATCGGGATCGACCCCGAGCACAAGCCGATGCCGGCGCACAAGGACACGCTGGGACCGGGCAAGATCCAGATCCTCGCCGCATACGTGTGGGGCCTGTCCAACAAGGCGCAGGCGCAATAGACGCGTGCCCCGGCGGCCGCGGGCGTGCTCCGCGGCCTCCCGGGATTCGCCCCAGATCCTCCACGCCGCCGCGGTGCGGGCGGCCTGCATCGACTCCGTGAACGCTCCCGACAAGGTCATCCCCATCGAGCCGGCACCGCCACCCGCGGCGCCCGGGGAGATCAGCCTCTACGAGATCCGCAAGAAGATCTACCCGAGGGCGGTCACCGGAGTGTTCGCGAACTGGCGCTGGTCGCTGGTGTTCGCGACACAGATCCTCTACTACGGCCTGCCGTGGCTCACGTGGAACGGCCGGCAGGCGGTGCTGCTCGAGATCACGGCGCGGAAGTTCTACGTGTTCGGGCTGGTGCTCTGGCCGCAGGACGTGATCTACCTGACGGCGCTGCTGATCATCGCCGCGTATTCGCTGTTCCTGTTCACCGCCGTCGCCGGGCGGCTGTGGTGCGGCTACGCGTGCCCGCAGACGGTCTACACCGAGATCTTCCTCTGGGTCGAGCGCAAGATCGAGGGCGAGCGCATGGCGCGCATCCGCCTCGACCGGTCGCCGTTCTCGCTGGAGAAGCTGGTCGTCAAGGGGCTGAAGCACACGGCGTGGCTCGTGATCGCGCTGTGGACGGGGTACACCTTCGTCGGCTATTTCACGCCGATCCGCGACCTCGGCATCCGCGCGATCACCTGGAACCTCGGGCCCTGGGAGACGTTCTGGATCCTGTTCTACGGCTTCGCGACCTACGGCAACGCCGGGTTCATGCGCGAGCAGGTGTGCAAGTACATGTGCCCGTACGCGCGGTTCCAGTCGGCGATGTTCGACCGCGACACGCTGATCATCGCCTACGACACCGAGCGCGGCGAGCCGCGCGGCGCGCGCAGCCGGAAGGTCGATCCCGCGACGGCGGGCCTCGGCCACTGCGTCGACTGCAACATCTGCGTCCAGGTCTGCCCGACCGGCATCGACATCCGCAAGGGGCTGCAGTACGAGTGCATCGGCTGCGCCGCGTGCATCGACGGCTGCAACCAGGTCATGGACCGGATGGGATACCCGCAGGGCCTCATCCGCTACGCGTCGGAGAACGCGCTCGAGGCGCACCTCGACACTCGCGCCATGTGGCGGCGGATGCTGCGGCCGCGCACGCTGATCTACACCGGTCTGCTGCTCGCGATCGTCGCCGCGACCGGGGCGTCGCTCTACCTGCGCAATCCGCTGAAGGTGGACATCATCCGCGACCGCGGCGCGCTCGCCCGGGAAGCCGAGCCCGGCGTGATCGAGAACGTCTACCGGTTGCAGATCATGAACACCGACGAGAAGGCGCGGCAGTTCACGATCTCCGCCACCGGGCTGCCGGGGCTGAAGGTCACCGGCGTCACCCAGCCGGTGACGGTCGGCGCGGCGGCGTCGCTGCTGCTGCCGTTCCAGCTGCAGCTTGCGACGCCGACGGGCGAAGAGGGCGGCGGGAAGCCGGATCGCGAGGACCACGGCGAGGCGCGGCCGAAGTCCGGGTCGCACAAGATCGAGATCGTGGTCGAGGCCGTCGACGACCCGGCGATCGTGCGCCGCGAGCATTCGAGCTTCCTGTTTCCGCGCTGATCGCGGCCCCCCGGACACCATGACCGCGACTTTCATGCCCACACCGAGCGAGCGCACCCCACCCTGGTACCGGGAACCCTGGCCCTGGCTGCTGATGGCCGGCCCGGCGATCGTCGTCGTTGCCGCGTTCGTGACCCTGTACCTGGCGATCGTGTCGGACGACGGTGTGGTCGCCGACGACTATTACCGGCAGGGGCTCGTCATCAACCGCGTGCTCGCGCGCGAGCAGCGAGGCGTCGCGCTGGGAATCGGCGCCGTGGTGACGATCGGCGACGACGGCGCCGTGCGCGTCGAGATCGGGCCGCCCGGGGACGCCGCGCCGCCGGAAGCGATGACGCTCAAGCTCTCGCACGCCACCCGCGCCGGCATGGATCGCAGCGTGGCGCTGCGCCGCGGCGCCGACGGCGCCTACTTCGGCCGGGTGGCGCCGCCGCCGGCGGGGCGCTGGCTGGTCACGCTGGAGACGCAGGCCTGGCGGCTGCCGACCGTCGAGGTCGAAGGCCGGCCGCAGCAGATCCGCATGGGAACCGGGGGCGCGGCGCCCTGACCGCGCGCGCCGCCGGCGCCTGCGGTGGGCCGGAAGACAACGAACGCGAGGAGACGACAACGATGACCGCGACGGACAATCTTGCGCATCGGCTGATGTGGGTGCTCTGGCCGGCGTTTCTCGCCGCCGGCGTGGCGGAGGTGATCTTCTTCACCGTGTTCGACCCGTTCGATCTGCACTTCTTCGGGTCGCCGCTGGAGATGTCGCGTTCGGCGATCTACACGATGGGCTTTTTCGGATTCTGGGCGCTGGGCATTGCGTCGTCGGCGCTGACGGTCTTTCTCGAGCGCTCGCCGTGGGAGCGCGACCGCTGTCCGCTGGACGCGCCCGACCGTCCGGGCGGCTGCCCGAAACAGGAGGCGCCGGCGGGCGCGGTGGAGGCGGAACTGACGCCGCGGCGCTGAGGCGGCGCTGGCGGCCGGTCAGCCGTGCTGGCCGATCAGTTCCTTGAGCGCGCCCGGATTGAGGAGCTTGACCGCGCGGCCCTGGACCTGGATCAGCCCTTCCTCGTGGAAGCGCGAGAACAGCCGGCTCACCGTCTCGAGCTTGAGCCCCAGGTGGCTGCCGATCTCCTCGCGCGTCATGCGCAGCACGAACTCGGTCGACGAGTAGCCGCGGCGGCGATAGCGGTCGGCGAGGTTGAGCAGGAACACCGCGAGGCGCTCCTCGGCCCGCATGCTGCCGAGCAGCAGCATGATGTTGTGATCGCGCGAGATCTCGCGCGACAGGAAAAGATGCAGGTTGTGCTGCAGCTGCGGCACGTCGCGGGCGAGGTCCTCGAGGCGCTCGAAGGGCAGCACGCAGATCTCGGTGTCCTCCAGCGCGACCGCCTGGCAGCCATGGCGCTCGGTGCCGATGCCGTCGAGACCGATGATGTCGCCCAGCATGTGGTAGCCGGAGACCTGCTCGCGGCCGTCCTCGGCCAGCACGGTGGTCTTGAGCGACCCCAGCCGGACGGCGTACAGCGAATGGAACGAATCCCCCGCCCGGTACAGCGCGTCGCCCTTCTTCAGCTTCAGGCGGCTTCCGATCAGCGCGTCGATCTGCTGCATGTCGTCGGCATTCAGGCCGAATGGCAGGCACAATTCGCGCATGCTGCACGTCGAGCAGTGCGACTTGAGGTCCCGGATGGAGACGACCGGCGTCGCTGCCCCGGGCGCGGCGCGGCGTGCCGCCGGCGTGGACCCGGTCGGGCTGGCCTGGGGTTGCGCGGATTTTGCGGGGAGCGATCATGGCGGGAACCCGGCTGCCGAAGAGAAAATTTGATCTATCTCAAACCGGATGCATGTTAGCGTGATTTCGCCCCCTTGGGTAGCGGCGCCCCCGGCGCGGGGCCGCTTGCGGCCGGCCGCGGGGGCGCCGCTGCCGCATGGGTTCCGGGCCGGGACGATGCCCCTCACGGCAACGAGGCCGTGGCGCTCTCGGCGCTGATCGGCGCCTGGCTCGCCGGCGTGCTGGGCGGCGGCCACTGCCTCGCCATGTGCGGCGGCTTTCTGACGGCGCTGTCGGGGGCGGGCGCGCACCCGCAGCCGCTGCTGCCCGCGCGCGCGCTGGCGCTGCGCCAGCTGCCCTACAACCTCGGGCGCATCACCACCTACGTCGTGCTCGGGGCCGCGTTCGGCGCGGCCGGCGGCGCGTCACTGGTCGCGGTCGACTGGCTGCCGCTGCAGCGGGCGCTGTTCGTCGTCGCCAACCTGTTCCTGCTGGCGCTGGGCGTGGGCATCGCCTGGCGGCGCGACGGGGCCGCGCCGCTGCAGCGCGCCGGCGCGGCGCTGTTCGTACGGCTCGCGCCGGCGGTGCGCACGCTTGCCGCCCGCGACAGCGCGGGGGCGCGCTACGCGCTGGGCATGGTCTGGGGATTCATTCCCTGCGCGCTGATCTACGGCGTGCTGCCGATCGCGCTGTTCTCCGGCGGCGCGCTCGCCGGCGGCGCGGTGATGCTCGCCTTCGGACTGGGAACGCTGCCCAACCTGGTCGCCGCAGGATGGCTGGTCGCGCGGTCGCGGACCTGGCTGGAGGGGCCGATCGCGCGCTACGGGGCGGCGCTGCTGCTGATCGCCTTCGCGCTGGTCGGCATCTGGCGCGCGCTGTTCGGCCCGATGTCGATGGGACAGGGGCCGTTCTGCCTGGTGCCCTGATCCGGATCGAGCGCGGCACCGCGCCGTGGCTCGATTCGAGCCCGGACATGTCGGCAGCGTGCCTCACGCGCCGCGCTGACGGCGGACGGCGCCGCACCGGCGGCGCCCGCGTGCCTGACCGCCGCGCAGCCGCAACCGATCGCGACCGCAGGCACCGCGCAACCGACCACCGCCGCAAGCAACGCGACTGCTTCCAGGCGCGCCGGCCACCACGGCCGGGTTCAGCGTAGCCATGCCGACCTGGCATGGACGGCGCGGCGCGCGTTGCACCGCGGCCCGCGTGCGAGAATCCGCGGATGACCGCGACTGCGCCGATCGCGATTGCCGACCCGCGGGTGTTCCCCGGCGTGGATGCCGCGCCGGCGGAAGCCGCGAACCTCTATCGCCTGGCCGAGGCGAGCCTCGGGGCGCAAACCGCGCCCGCCGCGGATGCCGCCGATCGCGCGCTCCGGGCGGCGCTGGAGGCGCGGCTCGCGGGCGACGGCGCGTTCCTGGCGGCGCTCGTCGGCGAGGCGCCGTCGGTGGCGGTCGCGCGCCATCTCTGGCGCCTGCTCGAGGCGCTGTGCCGCCCGGAAGCCGTCCCGGAGGCGGCGCTGGCGGTCACGGTGTTCGCGATTCCCGTGGTCGTCGTTGCCGGTCTCGAGGGGGCGACGGCCAGGGAGACGTTGCCGGGCATCCTGCCGGACCCGGGCGCGCTCGGCGCACTCCTGGCCGCGCACGGCGCGCTCGGCGGCAACCGCAGCTTCGGCCTCGCCAACGCGCTCGTGGCGGCGGACGCGATCGACATTGCGCGCATTCCCGAAGCGCGCGCATGGCAGCAGTTGCCGGCGACGCCGGTCGACCTGCAGGCCGCGGGCCCGGTTCGGGCGCCGCCGGCGCTCGCGCCGCGCGCCCATTCCCGTCGCCGCCGGCCGTGAAGGCGTGAGCCTGCGCTTTGTCGTCGGGAACGGCGCTGGCCCGCGCCGATGCCGACCTGCTCGCGGACGCGACCGTCGGGAAGTGGGGCATCCCCTTCACCCACGAGCTCGGCCGGCAGCTTGGCGGCGGCCGGGTTCCGGTGCTGGCGCTGCCGCGTGCGCCGCAACGGCTGCTGCCGGCGGTGCAGCAGGGCCGCGCCGCGCAGCGCGAAGTGAGCGCTCAGCTTTTCGTGGGCAATGCGCTGCGACGCCTGCGCGCGTCGGCAGGCGAACCTGCGGCGGTGATCAGCGCCCACCGTGCGCCCGATGCGCCGGGCGGCGGCGAGCTGCGCCTTTCGCTGTCGTCGCCGTTCGAGCCGCGCGACGCCGAGGGCTTCCGCTGCCCGCTCCATCCGCTCGACCGCGCCGGCGACGTGGCGGCGATGCTCACGCAGCTGCTCGGCGACTGCCGCGTCGCCGACGTCCGGGTGCTCGCCGGCGTGCATCCGGACCGCGATCCCGGGACCGGACTGCGGCTGCTGTTCAAACCGGGGACGCTCCCCGCCGCAGCGGTCCTCGTGCATTGAGGGCTCCGGCCACCGGCACGGCGCGCCGCGCGCCTCGCCTGCCCGGGCCGAACCGTCGTCGCCGCGACCGGCGAGGGCGCGTTCGGCTTCAACGCGATGGAGGTCGCGGCTGCGCTCCGGTGCCTCACGCCGGTGGCGATCGTCGTCGCCACTGCGCGGCGAGGCGACGGTCGGCGCCTGGTCGCCGCGAGGTAGAATCATCCGGTGCGGGCCGTCAAGCGTCCGCCTTCCCATTCAATCGTCAAAGCGCGGTGCCAAGCCGCCCTCGCCCGATGCTGCTCCCCTACCTCGACTATCGGCCGGCACTGACGCCGCCGTTCGACATCGCGCCGAGCGCGGCGGTGATCGGGCGGACCGTCGCCGGGCCCGGACTGGTGCTGCGTGCCTACGCGACCATCCGCGGCGACGGCGAATGGATACGGATCGGCGCCAATGCGGTCTTCGGCGCACGCGCCACCGTCCACATCGCCGACGGCCACATTCCGACGATCATCGGCGACGACGTCACCGTCGGCCGCTACGCGCTGGTGCACGCCTGCACGCTGGGCGACGGCGTGGTCGTCGCCGACGCGGCGACGGTGATGGACGGCGCGAGCGTCGGCCCGCGCGCGCTGATCGCGCCCGGCGCGCTGGTGCCGCCGCGCAAGCAGCTCGAAGGCGGCTTCGTCTACGCCGGCAACCCGGCGCAGCCGGTGCGCGCGATCGCCGCCGACGAGCTCGCCGCCAGGGCGGCGGCGATGCGGCGCGGGCGACCGACCGTGGCGACACGCGAGCGCGACCTGCCGCCGCTGACCATGGCGCCGTACCTGCCGGCCGCCTCCGGTCGCGGCCCCCTTCACGCGTTCGCCGGCCGGGCGCCGCAGCTCGCGCGCGCGCTGGCGGCGCCGACGTCGGCGCTGGTCGGCGACGTCCGGCTCGCCGACGACGCCGGCGTCTTCTTCGGCTGCGCGCTGGCCGCCGGCGGCGCGCGCATCGTCATCGGGGAGCGCTCCAACATCCAGGACAACTCGATCCTGGTCACCGACGACGCGCGCGGCGACCTCGTCGTCGGCGCGCGCGTGACCTTCGGGCACAACGTCCGGATGGGCTCGGGGGTGGTCGAGGACGACGCGCTGGTCGGCATGAGCGCGAAGGTCGGCGACGGCGTGCGGGTCGAGCGCGGCGGCGTGATCGCCGCGGGCGCGATCGTCGAGCCGGGAACGGTGGTCCGCGCCGGCTGGATCTGGGCCGGCCGGCCCGCGCGCGAGTTCCGCGAGCTGCGGCCCGCCGAGCGCGAGGGCTTCGACGAGATCATCGCCATCTACGCGGCCTATGTCGTCGGACTCACGCGGTAGCCCGCTCATGAACGTCGAGCGGCCTCCCGGGCGGCATCGGCGCCTGGCCCGCAGGCTGCCCGTATAATCCTCGTTTCCCTCCGCCCGTGCGCCTGCCATGAATCTCGACCGCGTTCCCGCCGGCAAGGATGTCCCCAACGATTGCAACGTCATCATCGAAATCCCGATGCATGGCGACCCGATCAAGTACGAGGTGGACAAGGACACCGGCGCCGTCTTCGTCGACCGCTTCATGTCGACGGCGATGCACTATCCGTGCAACTACGGCTACGTCCCGCGCACGCTCTCCGACGACGGCGATCCCTGCGACGTGCTGGTCCTCTCGCCGGTGCCGCTGATCACCGGCGTCGTCGTGCGCTGCCGGCCGATCGGCATGCTGAAGATGGACGACGAGGCGGGCGGCGACGCCAAGATCCTCGCGGTGCCGGTCGACAAGCTGTCGGGCCTGTACCGCCAGATCCAGTCGCCGCGCGACCTGCCGGAGATCACCACCCAGCAGATCTCCCACTTCTTCGAGCACTACAAGGATCTCGAGCCCGGCAAGTGGGTGCGGATCTCGACCTGGGTCGGCGCCGAGGAGGCGAAGCGGGAGATCCTCGACGGGGTCGCCCGCTACGAGGCGGAGCTCCGCTCGGCCAAGCGCTGACGCCGTGCGGACAGTCCGGCGGCGGACGGCGCTCTGCGCCTGCGGTGCCGTGCGCGCCCCCCGCGCCCGGCTGCCGGCGAGCGGCGCGCGCGCGTGACCGACGTCGCCCACGCGCGCCGCCAGCTCGCGTTCCCCGCGCTGTTCGTGCTGCTGTGGAGCACGGGCTTCATCGCCGCGAAGTACGGGCTCCCGTACGCGCCGCCGCTCACGTTCCTGCTCTACCGCTTCGTGCTGGTCGCGGTGCTGATGACGGTGGTCGCGCTGGCCACCGGCGCCACCTGGCCGCGCCCGTTCGAGGCGGCGCACGTGGCGGTCGCGGCGTGGCTCGTCCACGGGCTCTACCTCGGCGGCGTCTTCGTCGCGCTCGCCGGCGGCATGCCGGCCGGAACCAGCGCGATGCTGGTCGGCCTGCAGCCCATCCTCACGGTGCTGATCGCGCGCGGCTGGCTGGGCGAGCGGGTCGCGCCGCGACAGTGGCTCGGGCTGGCGCTGGGCCTGGCGGGCGTCTGGCTCGTGGTGCGGCACAAGGTCAGCTTCTCCGGCGACTTCGCCGGCCTCCTGCCGATCGCGATCGCGCTGGTCGGGATCAGCATCGGCACGCTCTACCAGAAGCGCCACTGCACCCGCGTGGACATGCGCAGCGGCGCGGTGATCCAGTTCGCCGCGTGCGCGCTTGTCTACCTGCCGCTGGCGCTCGCGTTCGAGGACACCCCGGTGCGCTGGACGCCGCCGTTCATGTTCGCGCTGGGCTGGTCGGTCGTGGTGCTCTCGGTCGGCGCGATCAGCCTCCTGTACTGGCTGCTGCGCCACGGGGCCGCGGCCAGCGTCGCGCGGCTGTTCTACCTCGTCCCGCCGGTCACCGCGGTGATGGCGTGGGTGCTTTTCGGCGAGACGCTCGACGCATTCGCCATCGCCGGAATGGCGCTCATCGCCGTGGGGGTCGCGATGTCACGTCCCGCCGATGGCGCATCGACCGGTGTCGCGCCGCCGCCGCCGGCGCGGTGACGATGCGCGTGCCGGCGATGCGGTCGTGCAGGAACTGGCGGTCCGGATCGACGAGGGCCCAGGCGTAATTGAGCGCCGCGAGTCCCAGCGCCGAGCGGGCGGGCACTCCCGGCGCCAGCGCGGCGTAGGCGAGCAGCGCAAGCCCCGGACCGAGCCAGGCGGCCAGGTAGCGGATCGACGCCGTCCGCGGCCCCACGTCGCGCCCGTCGCGGGCGACCAGGCGCAGGCGCCAGGTCTTCATCGGCAGGGTCCGCCGGCCGCCGGTCCACGACCAGCCGAAATAGAGCGCGCCGACCCCGAAGATCGCCGCGAAGGTCAGCCAGCGCCCCGCCGGTGACGGCAGGGGCAGGCCGCCGGTCGTCGTCGGTGCCGGCGACACCACCGGCGCAAGCACGAAGCCCGCGAGCAGCAGCACGGCGGCGAACAGCAGGGCCTCGTAGCCCAGTGCGGCGAGGCGGCGCAGGACCGGGGCGCGCGGCAGCGCCGGACCGGCCGCGGCCTCCGTCGCAGTCGGCGGGTGGGCGCGAGGGGCGGGGAACGGCGCTCCGGTCAAGAGCCGGTCACTGCGCCGAACGCGGCGGCGGCGGCAGCGTGGAGTCTCCCGAGCCGGAAGGCGTGCGCGGCGGCGGCGGAGCCGCCCCGGGACGTCGTCGCCGGCGGCGGAGGGTGCTTCGTCGCCAGTTCGCGCCGGGTTTCCGGCGGCAGGCTCTGGTATTCCTGCCATTTCTGCTTCACGTCCTGTTTCTTCTCGGGCGGCAGCTTCTTGATCGACTTGTACCGCTCGCGCGCGATCTTGCGCTGGTCGGGCGTCAGTTCGGACCAGGCCCGCATCTGCCCCTGGATGCGTTGCTGCTCGGCGGGCGACAGCTTCGGGTAGCGCTGGGCGATGCCGCGCCATTTGAGCCGGCGCTGGGTGTCGAGCTGGTCCCACTCCGGCGCGAGCGGCGCGAGCACCTGCCGTTCGGCGGGCGGCAGCTCGGACCAGGACGGGGCGCGAGCGCCGAGGGGCTGGGCAGAAACGCCCGCGGCCGCAGCGGCCGCGAGCATCAGGGCGAGTATCAGGATCCGTGTTGGTCGGCGGCGCTCTTGAGCCAATTCTGGAATCCCCGGTCCAGGTATGCGTCGATCGGCAGGTCCGAGGACAGGATCGCAGCGTCCGTTTCCTCGAGGTCGGTCAATTGATTGTATGCCTGCCACTGATGGTAGCCGAAGACGAGCGCTGCGACGAGCGCGATGCCCCCCACGAGCCTCGTGCCCTTCCGCGTGCCGGTGCCCCCGCCGCCGGGGACGCTCCCGCCGCCGGCGCCCGCCAGTGCCGGCGACAGCGCCGGCGCCGCCGATCGCTCCGGCTCCGCCATGCGCGCGAGCGCCTCGGCGCGCGCCAGCTGCAGGCGGTAGGCAGTGCCGGCCTTGAGCTCCGCCGTGCCGTGATCGAGGTAAGCGGTTAATTTCCTTGCGAATTCATTTTCCGGGCTGGTCATAGTGTCACCCCTTGGGCCCTGAGCATTTCGGCCAGCGCGTGGACGGCCCGCGAACAGTGCGTCTTGACGCTGCCCTCGGAGCACCCCATCGCCGCGGCGGTTTCCGCCACATCGAACTCCTCCCAGTAACGCAGCAGAAAGGCTTCGCGTTGACGTGTCGGGAGCCGCCCCAGCGCCTGCTCGATGATCGTCATAATCTGCGCTTGTTCGAGTTGCACCGCGGGATCGACCGTCGCGTTGGAGTCCGATTTTGCGACCAGAGTCTCCAGCGGATCGAAATCGTCGTCCTTTTCGTCCCTTTTCCCCAGTGCCGACAGCAGCGAAGTCCACGTCGAGCGCACCTTCTGGCGCCGGAAATGGTCGTGGATGGTGTTCTGCAGAATCCGCTGGAACAGCATCGGCAGCTCGGCTGCCGGCTTGGCGGCGTACTTCTCGGTCAGCTTGAGCATGGCGTCCTGGACCACGTCGACCGCCGTGTGCTCGTCGCGGACGGCGAACATCGCCTGCTTGAAAGCGCGTCGTTCGACCTCAGCGAGAAAGGCAGAAATTTCTTGGAGGGAGGCCAGGGTCGGGGTCGTCGGGTTCGGGTCCGGGTTCGCCGCATTATAGGGGCCAGCCGCGGGCAGGTCGTTGTGCGGTGCAACCCTTGACCGGTGACGCGGCTGCAGGTAAGGTTGAAGGATCGGCCCGGGAGGGCCGATGCTGTGCTGCAATATGCTGCCGTTGGCGCCCCCTCCCTTGATGCCACAAGCGTGATCGGAGAATCCCCCGGGGTGCGGCGGCCGCTTATCCGTCCCGGGCTTTCTACCCGATCAAAGCCATGGTGGGCGCGTTCACCCGCAATGCGCGCTCTGCAGTATCGCAGGACCTCGGGCCCGTGATCGCACGCCGATCCGGCGCCGGAGGGTGGCCACCATAACGCTAGGGCATTGCGATGCAACTCACGGGTGCAGAAATCGTCATCCGCTGCCTGGGAGAGGAGGGCGTCGAGTACGTCTTCGGCTATCCCGGGGGCGCGGTCCTCAACATCTACGACGAGTTCTTCAAGCAGGAGAAGGTCAAGCACGTGCTGGTCCGCCACGAGCAGGGCGCGGTCCACGCGGCGGACGGCTATTCGCGCTCCAGCCACAAGGTCGGCGTCGCGCTGGTCACCTCCGGCCCGGGCGTCACCAACGCGGTCACCGGGATCGCGACCGCGTACATGGATTCGATCCCGATGGTGGTGCTGACCGGCCAGGTGCCGACGCCACGCCATCGGCCAGGATGCCTTCCAGGAGTGCGACGCGGTCGGCATCACGCGGCCCTGCGTCAAGCACAATTTCCTGGTCAAGGACGTCAAGGACCTCGCGGTCACGATCAAGAAGGCCTTCTACCTCGCCGCGACCGGCCGGCCGGGCCCGGTGCTGGTCGACATTCCCAAGGACGTCACGCAGGCGACGACCGAGTACAACTACCCGAAGACCGTGTCGCTGCGCTCGTACAACCCGGTGACCAAGGGCCACGCCGGGCCAGATCAAGAAGGCGGTGCAGCTGCTGCTCGAGGCGAAGCGGCCCGATGATCTACGCCGGCGGCGGCGTCATCCTCGACAACGCCGCGCCGCAGCTGACGCGCCTGGTGCGCCTGCTGGGCTATCCCGTGCACCAACACGCTGATGGGGCTGGGCGCGTTCCCCGGCACCGACCCGCAGTTCACCGGCATGCTGGGCATGCACGGCACCTACGAATCCAACATGGCGATGCAGCACTGCGACGTGCTGATGGCGGTCGGCGCGCGCTTCGACGACCGCGTCATCGGCAGCCCGAAGCACTTCTACCGCTCCGACCGCAAGATCATCCACATCGACATCGACCCGTCGTCGATCTCGAAGCGCGTGCGGGTCGACGTGCCGATCGTCGGCTACGTCGGCGACGTGCTCGACGAGATGCTGAAGCTGATCGAGTCGTCGCCGCAGCGGCCGGACCCGGCCGCGCTCAAGGCGTGGTGGGCGCGAGATCGAGGAGTGGCAGCGCAAGGACTGCCTGCGCTACGACCGCAAGAGCGCGCTGATCAAGCCGCAGTTCGTGGTCGAGAAGCTCTACGAGCTCACCGGCGGCGACGCGTTCGTCTGCCTCGGACGTCGGCCAGCACCAGATGTGGGCGGCGCAGTACTACAAGTTCGACAAGCCGCGGCGCTGGATCAACTCGGGCGGCCTCGGCACGATGGGCTTCGGCCTGCCGGCCGCGATGGGCGTGCAAGCTCGCGCAACCCGGGGCCGACGTCGCCTGCGTCACCGGCGAAGGCGTCGATCCAGATGTGCATCCAGGAGCTGTCCACCTGCAAGCAGTACCACCTGCCGGTCAAGATCGTGAACCTGAACAACCGCTACATGGGCATGGTGCGGCAGTGGCAGGAGTTCTTCTACGGCAACCGCTACGCGCGAGTCGTACATGGACGCGCTGCCCGACTTCGTCAAGCTGGCCGAGGCCTACGGCCACGTCGGCCTGCAAGATCGAGAAGCCGGCGCGATGTCGAGGCCGCGCTGAAGGAGGCGATCGCGCAGAAGGACGGCTGGTGTTCATGGACTTCGTCACCGACCAGACCGAGAACGTCTTCCCGATGGTGCGGCGGCAAGGGCTCGCCGAGATGATCCTGGTCGATTCCGGGCGTGCCCGGCTGAGGACGCAGGCAAGCGGCCGTTAGCGCCACGTCCGCGTCCCACGGGTGCGGGAGCGCCGGTCCTTCCCGGACGGCGATCGCCGGAGCTCGTTATCGATCACGCAGTCAGCGCCAGCATCACATGCGCATATCATCTCCCTGCTGCTCGAGAACGAGGCCGGCGCGCTGTCGCGCGTTTCGGGCCTGTTCTCCGCGCGCGGCTACAACATCGAGTCGCTGACCGTCGCGCCGACCGAGGACGCGACGCTGTCGCGGATGACGATCGTCACCACCGGCTCGGACGACGTGATCGAGCAGATCACCAAGCAGCTCAACAAGCTGGTCGACGTCGTCAAGGTCGTCGATCTCACCGAGGGCGACGCACATCGAGCGCGAGCTGATGCTGGTCAAGGTGCGCGCAGCCGGCAAGGACCGCGAGGAGATGAAGCGCATGGCCGACATCTTCCGCGGCCGCATCATCGACGTCACCGACAAGAGCTATACGATCGAGCTCACCGGCACCGGCTCGAAGCTCGACGCTTTCATCGCGCCGATCGAGCCGGGCATGATTCTCGAGACGGTGCGCACCGGCGCGTCGGGGATCGGGCGCGGCGAACGGATACTGAGGGTCTAAGGACGAAGGGAGGCAACGATGAAGGTCTACTACGACAAGGACGCCGATCTGCTCGCTGGTCAAGGGCAAGAAGGTGACGATCATCGGCTACGGCTCGCAGGGCCACGCGCACGCGCTGAACCTGCACGATTCCGGCGTCAAGGTCACCGTCGGCCTGCGCAAGGGCGGCGCGTCCTGGGACAAGGCGAAGAAGGCCGGGCTCAAGGTCGCCGAGGTCGCCGAGGCGGTGAAGGGGCGGACATCGTGATGATGCTGATGCCCGACGAGCACATCGCCGCGCAGTACCGCGAGGACGTGGAGCCGAACATCAAGCAGGGCGCCACGCTCGCCTTCGCCCACGGCTTCAACATCCACTACGGCCAGGTCGATGCCGCGCGCCGACCTCGACGTGCGTGATGATCGCGCCGAAGGCCCCGGGCCACACGGTGCGCTCGACCTACGCGCCAGGGCGGCGGGGTGCCGATGCTGATCGCGGTGCCACCAGGACACGAGCGGCAAGGCGCGCGACCTCGCGCTGTCCTACGCGGCGGCGATCGGCGGCGCGCGCGCCGGCGTGATCGAGACCAACTTCCGCGAGGAGACCGAGACCGACCTGTTCGGCGAGCAGACGGTGCTCTGCGGCGGCACTGGTCGAGCTGATCAAGGCCGGCTTCGAGACGCTGATCGAGGCGGGCTACGCGCCCGAGATGGCGTACTTCGAGTGCCTGCACGAGGTGAAGCTGATCGTCGACCTGATCTACGAGGGCGGGATCGCGAACATGAACTACTCGATCTCGAACAACGCCGAGTACGGCGAGTACGTGACGCGGGCCGAAGATCATCACCGACGAGGTCAAGTGCGGCGATGCGCGAGGCGCTCAAGCGCATCCAGACCGGCGAATACGCCAAGGAGTTCATCCTCGAGAACCGCGCCGGCGCGCCGTACGCTGCTGTCGCATCGGCGCCTGACCGCCGAGCACCCGATCGAGGTCGTCGGCGAGAAGCTGCGCGCGATGATGCCGTGGATCAAGAAGAACAGGCTGGTCGACGAGCGAAGAACTAAGCGCGGCGGAGGCCGCGCAGGCGAGCGGCAAGAGGCGAGAGATGGAATCGATGCGGCCAGAACGAAGCCGCGCATGTGGTTGCGTGCTCCGCACTCGTTGGGCGAAGCCCGTGTCAATGTAGTAGTCCTCTTGCCTCTTGCCTCTTGCCTCTCGCCTAACGCATGCGCGCAGCCGCATCCGATCATCGCCCGCGAGGGCTGGCCCGTTCCTGGCGCTGGCGGCCGTCGTTGCGATCATCCTCTCCGCGTCGCGGCTGGTGGTCCTCGCCGCACTGGCGTGGCTGGCCGTGCTGTTCATCGTCCAGTTCTTCCGCGATCCGCCGCGCGCGGTCCCGTCGCAGCCCAACGCCGTGCTCTCGCCGGCCGACGGCCGGATCGTCCGGGTCGAGCGCACGCGCGATCCCTACCTCGAGCGCGACGCCCTCAAGATCAGCGTGTTCATGAACGTGTTCAACGTCCACTCGAACCGCAGCCCGGTGGACGGCCGCGTCGTCAATGCGTCGGTACCACCCCGGCAGCTTCGTCAACGCCGCGCTCGACAAGGCATCGCTCGAGAACGAGCGCAACGCGCTGCACCTCGCCACCGCCGCCGGTGACGACGTGACCTGCGTCCAGATCGCGGGCCTGATCGCGCGGCGCATTCTGTGCTACGTGAAGCCCGGCGACGCGCTGGCGCGCGGGCAGCGCTACGGCTTCATCCGCTTCGGCTCGCGCGTCGACGTCTACCTCGCGCCGACGGCGACGCCGAAGGTCGCCGTCGGCGATGTCGTCGCGGCGACCACGACGGTGCTGGCGGAACTGGCGGAGCGCTGAAGGCGATGTCCGACTTCGACACCCGGCGGGCGGCGCAGAAGAACCGGATCCGCCGCCGCGGCATCTATCTGCTGCCGAACCTGTTGACGACCGCCGCGCTGTTCGGCGGCTTCTACGCGATCGTGCAGGCGATGAACCAGCGCTTCGACCAGGCGGCGGTCGCCATCTTCGTCGCGATGGTGCTCGACGGACTCGACGGCCGCGTCGCCCGTCTCACCAAGACGCAGAGCGCGTTCGGCGCCGAGTACGACAGCCTCTCGGACATGGTGTCGTTCGGCGCCGCGCCGGCGCTGGTGATCTACGAGTGGTCGCTGCGCGGGATGGGCAAGCTCGGCTGGATCGCCGCCTTCGTGTACGTCGCCGGCGCCGCGCTGCGGCTCGCCCGCTTCAACACCATGCTCGACGTCACCGACAAGCACTGGTTCACCGGCCTGCCGAGCCCCGCGGCGGCCGCGCTGGTCGCCGGCTTCGTCTGGATCATCGACGACTACGCGCTCGATCCCGCCACCATCCGCTGGTGGGCGTGGTCGGTGACGCTGTTCGCCGGCCTCACGATGGTCAGCAACGTCCCGTTCTACAGCTTCAAGGCGATCAACCTGCGCAAGAGCGTGCCGTTCCTGACGATCTTCCTCATCGTCATCTCCTTCGCGCTGCTGTCCTACCAGCCGGCGATGGTGCTGTTCGGCGGGTTCGTGGCGTACGGGCTGTCGGGCTACTTCGGCTGGGTTTGGAAGTCAGCTCAAGCGCCGGCGGACGTCCGAGCCTCCGCCTGCCTGAGCGCCCCGCCGCTCGCCGATTGGCGCGACCCCGGACACGATCGATGGGGACAACCGACGCCGGCGCCCGCCGGCGAATCAGCGATGCGCGTTGCGTGGCATTGATCTACCTGTGCAGCTTCGCCTTCCTGTTCCTGCTGATCGCCAATCCAGGCTACTTCTCGCACGACGAGCTGCAGCGCTTCGATTTCTTCGTCCAGCACGGGTTCGCGGCCTACGTCGAGGCGCATTCGAAGCTGCACGTCGGCAGCGGCTTCGGCTTCCCGGTGCGGCCGCTTTCCTTCTTCGTGCAGGGCCTGCAGAACTTCTTCCTGCGCGACTTTCCCGTGTTCGTCCACCTTTCGGGCGTCCTGGTCACGGCGACCGTCGCGAGCCTGCTCTACCTGCTGAGCGCGGCCTTCGGCCTGCCGCGGAAGCTCGGGCTCGCCGCCGCGCTGATTTTCCTGGCGAGCCCGCTGTCGGTCCTCGCGACCGGCTGGTCGGCGGCGCTGATGGACCAGTGGTACGTGCTCTTCGGGCTGCTGGCCCTCGCCGCCGCCAGGCGGCTGGTCGACGGCAGGTCGGCCGGATACGCGGAGCTGGCCGCGATCTTCGCATGCTCGGTCCTGGCTCTCCTGTCGAAGGAGACGGCGATCGTGCTTCCCTTGCTGCTGTCGGTATTCGTCGTGATCGACCGGCGCCGACTCCGCGACCGGCGCCTTGGCTCGCCTTCGCGGCCTGGTCGCTCCCGGTCGTCGCCTACGCCGCGTTCCGGTTCCTCGCGATAAAGTCGTCGTTCGCGACCGGCGGCGCGAGCCCGTATGCGGCCAGCATCGCGCACATTCCGGAAAGCCTGTTCGTCTACTTCGCCTTTCCTTTCCATCCGAACATCGCCGAAGCGTCGACCTGGGTATTCCAGTCGCGCACCGCGCTCGCCCTTGCGCTCGGCTTCCATGCGCTCGTCGTCGCCTGCATCTGGCGTCTGGCGTCGCCGCGGGTGGCGCTGGCCTATCTGGCGGGCTATTTCATCTTCCTCTTCCCGGTCCTGTTCATCGCGATGAAGGGCTCGCACTACCTCTTCGGCTCGTCGCTGGTGCTCAGCCTCGCCGTCGCCTTTCTCGCAACCGGCGCCAGTGCGCCCGGTCGGCTGGTCGGCCTGGTGGCCGGTGCGCTGCTGGTCGCCCACTCGGCCATCATGCAGATGGGGATCTACCGGGACGGTTCCTGCATGGACCGGTTGGCGGAGTCGGCGGAATCGCTGTACCTCTCGAACGGTCGGCCGCAGGCGATGGAGTTTTCCTGGGAGGCCGCGGCGCCCGCGTACGTGCTGCACCGCTACGTGACCGGGCGCGACCAGATCGGGATCTACTTTCCGGTCCGGTTGACCGCGGTCGAGCCGGGAGCCGCGCGCGCGGACGGCGCGCTGCGCGTGGTGATGAACAAGGATTGCATCGCGTTCAGCCGATGAAGCTTCCCGCAACCACCGGCTGGCTGCCCCGGCTGAACGGACTCCGGCGGCGCGCGCCCGGCGCCGCCTTGCGGATCGCCCGGAGGCGGTCGACGTCGCGCGGCGGCGGCAACGAAGGTCTCGCCCGGTGAAGAGGCAATCGCTGGGCCAGCTCTTCGCGGCGGGCGACAACAACTTCAACCTGATCCGGTTGCTGGCCGCGCTTGCGGTGATCTATGGCCACGCCAGCGCCGTCAGCGGCCACGGGCCGCCGGACCTGTTCCTGCAGGTCGTCGGGTACAAGTTCATCGGCGGGGTCGCCGTCGACGTCTTCTTCGTCATCAGCGGATTCCTCATCGCCGCCAGCGCGACCGGCAGGAACGGGCTGCGCTATTACACGGCGTCGAGAATCCTGCGCATCTATC
Source organism: uncultured beta proteobacterium (assembly GCA_963768535.1). Lineage (GTDB taxonomy): Bacteria > Pseudomonadota > Gammaproteobacteria > Burkholderiales > Casimicrobiaceae > CAIWHR01. The sequence continues at coordinate 292,316 of CAVYID010000009.1, forward strand.
CGGCGCTCATCTGCTGTGTTGTCCTGTCGGTGCTGGTCCTGGGCCCGCTGCTGAGCGTATCGCCCGACTACTTCTCGCAGAAGGGGACGTGGGACTACCTGTGGCGAAACGCGACGGCCTGGGATACCCGGTATTTTCTGCCCGGGGTGTTCGAGTCCAACCACGACAAGGCAGTCAACGGGTCGCTGTGGTCGCTGGTGGTCGAGGTCCGCCTCTACGTGATCGTGCTGGCGTTCGCGGTGTCCGGTCTCCTCGACAACCGCTGGATATTCAACCTCGTGTTCGCCCTGTGCCTGCTGCTCGGATATCTCGAGCCTTCGGTCTGGACGACGTTCTTCGCGTACGAGAATCACCGCACGGTCGCGCTGATGTTCCTGATCGGCGCCTTCTGCTGGGTGAACCGCGACTCGATCCCGATCAACGGCGCGCTGCTTCTGGTCGTGCTCGGGTTCGCCGCGACGCTGCACCGTTCGGACGCGTTCGGGATGGCCTACACGATCGCGCTGCCGTACGTGGTTCTCTGGCTGGCCTTCGTTCCGGGCTTCTTGTGGTTCGAGGAGGTCGGCGACTATTCCTACGGCGTTTACCTCTACGGCTGGCCGTCGGCGCAATTGGTGGCGTCGTGGTTCCCGCGGCTCGAGAACTGGGAGAACGTGCTGCTGTCCAGCGCCCTCGCGCTCGCATGCGCCGGCCTGTCCTGGCATTACGTGGAAAGGCGCGCGCTGGGCCTCAAGAAGCACTTTCGCCGAAGCTAGCGCGTCCCATTGGCGAACGATCCACGCGGAAGCGGTGCGGCGACGGCTGCGGCAGGGGCAGGCGCCCGTGTCGACGGCGGGCGGGCCGCGGCCCGGCAGGCTGTCGTGACCTCGCCGTGCGCTCGCACGGTCCGGAGTACGGCCGGGTGAAGACCGCGCCGACGGGCGACCACATCCGTCACGTCGACGGCCTGCGGGCCGTGGCCGTGCTCGCCGTGATGGCCTACCACCTGTTTCCGCAATGGCTCCCCGGGGGACTGGCGGGCGTCGACCTCTTCTTCGTGATCTCCGGCTTCGTCGTCACCGCCTCGCTCACCGGCCACCACGGCGAGTCGCTCGGCACCTTCATCGGCGGTTTCTATCGGCGCCGGGTGACGCGCATCCTGCCGGCGCTGATCCTGGTGCTGCTGACCACGTCGGTCGCCTTCGTGCTGCTCGTTCCGGCCTCGTGGCTCAGCGATCAGAACGAACACATCGGCGTGCTCGCCTACTTCGGTCTGAGCAACATCGGCCTGCAGCGGCAGGCGGACTCGTATTTCTCGCCCCGCGCCGAGTTCAACCCGTTCACGCATACCTGGTCGCTGGGCATCGAGGAGCAGTTCTACCTGATCGTGCCCTGGCTGCTCTTCGTCCAGGTCTTCCGTCATGCTGCCGGGCGGCGAGGCGCGGCTTTCCCGTGGACCATCGTCGCGATCTCGATCGCGTCGCTGGCCGCCATGGCATTCTGGACGACCTCCGCGCCGCTGGTCGCCTTCTACAGCATCGCGAGCCGGCTCTGGGAACTGGCGATCGGCTGCCTGTGGTTTCTGGCCCGCTGGGCGGCCGGGCGGCGCAGGAACGCGCGCCGGGTCGCGAAATGGCTCGACCTCGTCGGCATCGTGCTGCTCGCGGCGGTGCTGTTCCTCGCCGACGCGCGCCAGTTTCCGTTTCCGTGGGTGCTCGCGGCCATCGCCGCGGCCGTCTGCCTGATCGGATTTCCGGCCGACGATTCCCCGGTCCGGCGCTTCCTGGCGCGCCGCGAGACCGTCTGGATCGGTCTGCGCTCCTATTCGCTGTACCTGTGGCACTGGCCGGTTTACGTCCTGATGCGCTGGACGATCGGGCTCGACGCCTGGTGGACCTGGCCGTTCGCCGTGCTCGCGTCCTTTGCGCTGGCGACGGCGTCGTATCGCTGGATCGAATCGCCGCCGCGCCGCAGCCGGGCCTGGCGGTCGCTGCCGCCGGCGGCCGGGATCGCCATCGGCATCGGCATTGCCGCGGGCGCTGCCTGGGCGTCGAACGCGATGTTCAACCACCGCGAGGCGCTCGGGCTGTCCATGGTCACCCGGCACGCCGTCGACTGGTACGTCAAGCCCGACGATCCGACCATCGACGAGGCGGCGTTCCACTGCCGGACCGAGGGCGCCTACCGCAGCGTGGAGGGGATCCTGGTGATCGAGCGCCGCCCGGTCGAGTGCGACGATCACGCCCTGTGGCCGGGCCGCAAGGCGTTCGTCCTCGGCGATTCCCACGCCACGGCCTATGCGTCGATGTTTCACCGCCTGACGGCCGACACCGGAATCGCGGTGACGACCTACAGCGTGCCCGGGTGTGCGTTTCTCGGCCTGCGGGTGCCGATGGCCGTCGAGGGCGGGGGGCTGTGCCCGGCCCGGCTCGAGACGGCGGTCGACGACGTGCTGAAGCAGGCGACGCCGGGCGATCTCGTCTTCCTGGCCTCGCTTCGCGTGCCGCGATTCGTCGACCAGTGGGGCCGCTTCGACGAGCAGGAGGCGTGGCGCCAGGCGGGGCCCGAGGGGGCCGCGATGCGGAAGAGCGCGGTCGAGGAGGCGAAGGGGTGGCTGCGCCGCTTCGAGGCCAAGGGGCTGCTGGTCGTCTTCGAGGCGCCGACGCCGGTCTTTCACGCGCCGGCCTTCCGCTGCGTCGACGCGTGGAACGCGATGAACGACATCTGTCGCGGCGGGCTCGAGGTGCCGCGGGCCCGCCACGAGGCATACCGGAGCGCGGCACTCGAAGCGATGAAGGAACTCGCCCGCGGATCCGCGAGCGTCATGGTGTTCGACCCGCTGCCTGCATTGTGCGACGACCAGGCGTGCCGCGCCGTTGCGCGCAACGGCCGGCCGCTGTTCTTCGACGCGGATCACCTCAGCCGCTACGGCAACGAGACGATCTATCCGGCGTTCCGCGAATTCCTGGTGCAGGCCGGGCTCGAGCGAGCCGGGAACCAGGCGAGTCCGCCGTTCGAGGTCGTCGACTGGGGGCCGCGGGAAACGCGGGCGAAGACCCCGTTCAACGTTCAGGCAGGCGGCCGGTCGGCGATCTGGATCACCGTTCGCGGAGTGCACCCCGGGATGCCGATCTCGCTGTCGTTCGGCGGCGAGCGCCTGGAGGGTATCGTCGTCGGGGAGGGGCTGGTCACGTCCGTGATCCCGGATGCGCTGTTCGCCACGCCCGGCGAGCGCAGCGTCGTCCTCGCGCAACGGGGCGCGGCGCGGAAGCTCGTCGTCGGGACGTTCTCGGTACGGCCCTGACCCGGCGGCCCGGCCCCACCTCTTGCAGCGGGCGCGAATTTGTTGTTATAGTGTTCCGCCATGAGCAGCCTTTCCCACCTCGCCGCCCGTCTCGCGCTCCCCGCGCTGACCCCCCTCGCGGGCGGCCTGCTGCTCCTGCTGCGCCCCGCGCGCAGATAAATCACACCCCCCTTCGCAGTACCCGGACCTGTCGGCATCGGCCGACGGGAACATCCACAGGCCATTTTCGGCCGCCTTCACCTATCGGAGCAGGACCATGGCGGACCATTTGATCATATTCGACACGACGTTGCGCGACGGCGAGCAGAGCCCCGGCGCGTCGATGACCCGGGACGAGAAGATGCGCATCGCGAAGCAGCTCGAGCGGCTGCGCGTCGACGTCATCGAGGCGGGGTTTCCCGCGTCGTCGATCGGCGATTTCGAGGCGGTCCAGGCGATCGCCGGCGCGATCCGGGACAGCACCGTGTGCGGGCTCGCGCGGGCGAACGAGAACGACGTCACGCGCTGCGGCGAGGCGATCAAAGCCGGCGAAATCGGGACGCATCCACACCTTCATCGCCACCTCGCCGATCCACATGCAGATGAAGCTGCGCCTGACGCCCGATCAGGTGTTCGAGCAGGCGGTCAAGGCGGTCGGCTGGGCGCGGCGCTTCACCTCGGACGTCGAGTTCTCGCCCGAGGACGCGGGGCGCTCGGAGCCGGATTTCCTGTGCCGCCTGCTGGAGGCCGTGATCGCGGCGGGGGCCACCACCGTCAACATCCCCGACACGGTCGGCTACACGATGCCGTGGCAGTTCGGCGCGCTGATCGAGTCGCTGCGCACGCGGGTGCCCAACTCGGACAAGGCGGTCTGGTCGGTGCACTGCCACAACGATCTCGGCCTCGCGGTCGCCAATTCGCTGGCGGCGGTGATGCACGGCGCGCGCCAGGTCGAGTGCACGGTCAACGGCCTGGGCGAGCGCGCCGGCAACGCGTCGCTGGAGGAGATCGTGATGGCGGTGCGCACGCGCAAGGACGTGATCCCCTGCACCACGCGCATCGACGCCACGCAGATCGTCCCGGCGTCCAAGCTGGTGTCCTCGATCACCGGCTTCCCGGTGCAGCCGAACAAGGCGATCGTCGGCGCCAACGCGTTCGCGCACGAGTCGGGCATCCACCAGGACGGCGTGCTGAAGCACCGCGAGACCTACGAGATCATGCGCGCCGAGGACGTGGGCTGGACCACCAACAAGCTCTCGCTGGGCAAGCTCTCCGGGCGCAACGCGTTCCGCACGCGGCTCGCCGAGCTCGGCATCGACCTCGGCACCGACGAGGCGCTCAACGTCGCGTTCGTCAAGTTCAAGGAGCTCGCCGACAAGAAGGGGCAGGTGTTCGACGAGGACCTGCAGGCGCTGGCTTCGGACGAGGCGGTCACGCCCGAGCAGGAGCACTACCGGCTGCTGGCGCTCAAGGTCGTGTCGGAGACCGGCGCGGTGCCGAGCGCGCGCGTCGGGATCGCCGTCGGCGACACCGAGCTGCACGCCGACACCACCGGCGACGGGCCGGTCGACGCGGTGTTCAAGGCGATCGAGCGGATGGTGCAGTCGAAGGCCGGCATGCTGCTGTACTCGGTCAACGCGATCACCGGCGGCACCGACGCGCAGGGCGAGGTCACCGTCCGCCTCCAGCGCGACGGGCGCATCGTCAACGGCAACGGCGCCGACACCGACATCATCGTCGCGTCCGCCAAGGCGTATCTCAACGCGCTGAACAAGCTGCACGGCCGGCAGGAACGGCTGAATCCGCAGCTCGCCGCGTAGGCGCGCGCTCGCCGCCGCGGCGCTGCCGTGGCGGCCACGCGCCTGCGATCCGGTCCGGCGCCGGGACGGGGGGCGTCGCGCGGCCCCCCGATTTCCGGTAGAATGTGAATCTGAAACTGACTTTCACATTTCCGATTCCCACCCCGCCGCGCCCGGCGGCGACATCGCAGCGAGGACCCACCGATGAGCACCCCCAGCTACGGCCCCGGCATCGAGATCCGCGGCCGCATCACCCCCGAGTACGCCGAGATCCTCACCCCCGAGGCGGTCGCCTTCGTCGCCAAGCTGCAGCGCGCGTTCGGCCCCCGCCGCGACGAGCTGCTCGCACGGCGCGCGACGCGGCAGGCCGAGCTCGACGCCGGCAAGCTGCCCGACTTCCTGGCGGAGACCCGCGCCGTCCGCGACGCCGACTGGACCGTGCGCCGCGTACCCGGCCGACATCGCCGACCGCCGCGTCGAGATCACCGGGCCGGTCGACCGCAAGATGGTGATCAACGCGCTCAACTCGGGCGCCAGCGTCTTCATGGCCGACTTCGAGGACGCCAACACGCCGACCTGGGACAACAAGCATCCAGGGCCAGCATCAACCTGCGCGACGCGGTCCGCCGCACGATCGACTACACGTCGCCCGAGGGCAAGACACTACGCGCTGAACGAGAAGACCGCGGTGCTGTTCGTGCGCCCGCGCGGCTGGCACCTGCCCGAGAAGCACGTGCTGGTCGACGGCGCGCCGATCTCCGGCGGCCTGTTCGACTTCGGGCTGTATTTCTTCCACAACGCGAAGGAGCTGATCGCGCGCGGCACCGGCCCGTACTTCTACCTGCCGAAGCTGGAGAGCCACCTCGAGGCGCGGCTGTGGAACGACGTCTTCGTCGCGGCGCAGGACGAGCTCGGGCATCCCGCAGGGCACGATCAAGGCGACGGTGCTGATCGAGACGATGCTCGCGGCGTTCGAGATGGACGAGATCCTCTACGAGCTGCGCGAGCACTCCGCCGGGCTCAACTGCGGCCGCTGGGACTACATCTTCTCCTGCATCAAGAAGCTGCGCAACCAGCACGGATTTCGTCCTCGCCGACCGCGCGCTGGTCACGATGACCACGCACTTCATGCGCGCCTACGCCGAGCTGCTGATCAAGACCTGCCACCGCCGCGGCATCCACGCGATGGGCGGGATGGCGGCGCAGATCCCGATCAAGAACGACCGAGGCGGCGAACGAGCGACGCGCTCGCCAAGGTGCGCGCGGACAAGGAGCGCGAGGCGACCGACGGCCACGACGGCACCTGGGTCGCGCACCCCGGGCTGGTGCCGGTGGCGCTGGAGGCGTTCGACCGGCTGATGCCCGGCGCGAACCAGATCGCCACGAAGAAGCGCGAGGACGTGCACACGACGGCCGCCGACCTGCGTCGACTTCGAGCCCGAAGGGCCCGATCACCGAGCGCGGCCTGCGCCTCAACATCAGCGTCGGCATCCAGTACATCGGGGCGTGGCTCGCGGGGCAGCGGCTGCGTGCCGATCTTCAACCTGATGGAGGACGCGGCGACGGCCGAGATCTCGCGCTCGCAGGTCTGGCAGTGGATCCGCTCGCCGAAGGGCAAGCTCGACGACGGCCGCAAGGTGACGAAGGAGATGGTCGCCGCGATGATTCCCGAGGAGCTCGCGAAGGTTCGCGAGCTGCTGGGCGCCGCGTACGCGACCGGCCGCTACGACGAGGCGGCGACGATCTTCGCCGACCTCGTCGCCAACGACAGCTTCGTCGAGTTCCTCACGCTGCCGGCGTACGAGCGCATCGACTGAACGCCCTGCGCGTCGCCGGGCCGGCGGGATCGCTGCCGGCCCGACGGCCTGCCGGTCTGGCGGTTCGAGGCCACGCGGATGCGCCGCCGCGCCGTGACCGGGCCGCAGCGACGTGCCCGCGGGCGTAAGGAACGGCCCGGTTTGCGCGACAAGACGGGATTCCCACCCGAGGATGCGCACCGATGATCCGGCATCTGCTCTTCGCCATTGCAGTCTCCCTCGCCGGCATGGCCCATGGCCAGTCGCTGGCAACCGCGACCTTCTCCATGGGCTGCTTCTGGTGCGGCGAGGAAGCCTTCGAGAAGGTGCCCGGCGTGGTGACGGTGACTTCGGGCTACACCGGAGGCACGGTCGAGCGCCCGACCTACCAGCAGGTCTCCTCCGGCACCACGGGTCACGTCGAGGCGGTCGAGGTGAAATTCGACCCCGCCAAGGTCAGCTACGCGCAGCTGCTCGACGTGTTCTGGGTCAATCACGACCCCACCAAGCTCGATCGCCAGTTCTGCGACCAGGGTTCGCCGTACCGGCCGGGAATCTACTGGCACGACGCCGCCCAGAAGCAGCAGGCCGAAGCGTCGAAGGCGAAGTACGACAAGCTGAAGACCTTCAAGGAGCCGCTGCTGACGCCGATCGTCGAGGCCGGCGTGTTCTGGCCCGCCGAGGATTACCACCAGGACTATTACAAGAAGAATCCGATCCGCTACAAGTTCTACAGCACCACCTGTGGACGCTACGCCCGGCTCGACGAGCTTTGGGGCGAGCTGCGCAAGTAGCGGCGCGGCCTGAGCGGCGAGCCCGGCGCAGGCGCCGGATCGGTACCGGGCGCCGCCCGGCCACCCCGCGATTCGCCTCCGGCGGGCACTGGCCGGGTACGGCATCTCCGGGCCGGGGCTGGACCGCGCGGGCGCGCGCGGGCATCCTGCGCGCGTGACGCTGCGCCTGCGCGACCTTCCGCACGATCCCGACCGCACGGTGCTGCACCGGGCATTGCGGGTGGCGCTGGTGATGCCGCCGCTGTTCGCCGTCGGCCTGCACGTCGTCGGCAGCCCGCAGTTCGCGCTGCTCGCCGCCTTCGGCGCATTCGCCACGCTGGCAATGGCGGACTTCACGGGGCCGCGGGGTTCGCGACTCGCCGCGTACCTCGTGCTGGCGCTCGTCGGCAGCGGACTGATCGTCGTCGGCACCTTGCTGTCGAACACACTGTGGCCCGCGGTCGCCGCGATGCTGGCGATCGGCGCGGCGCTGCAGTTCGCCGTGGCACTCGGTGGCCAGGTCGCGTTGGGCAACAACGCGGCGGTCCTCACCTTCGTGCTCTGCGTGATGGTCCCGGCGGGCGGCGACGCCATCCCCGCGCGGCTCGGCGGCTGGCTGCTGGCCTGCGCGTGCGCGGCGCTCGCGACCGCGCTGCTGTGGCCGCGGCACGAGCGGCGCGATCTCTACCAGATGCTTACCGAGGCGTTTCGCGCGCTGGCGACGATCGCGCGGACCGCCGCCGCGGGCGAACCGGCGGGAAGCGCTGTCGCGAATGCGAAGGCCGCCATCGATCGCGTGCGCGACGCCCACGCCGCACTGGGGTTTCGTCCCATCGGCCCGCCCGGCCACCAGCGGGCGCTGCTGGACCTGATCGACACCCTTGGGCAGAGCCGGCGGTTCGCGGGTGCGATGGCCGCCGGCCCGCGCATGAGCGCCGACGATCGTCAGCTCGCCGGCGCCGTCGCGGCGACCCTCGACGGGATCGCGGACGTGCTCGCCGGCTGTGCCGACGGTCATCCCGGTGCGCCGCCCGACCTGCAGGCGCTGGTCGCCGCGCGCCAGGCGCATCTGCAGCGCCTCGAGGCCGCGACCCGGGTGGCGGTGGGCAGGCGCGAACCCGCCGCCACCGTGGTCGCGGCCGTCGAGGCCGTCTTCGCGACGCGGGTGCTGTCGTTCGTCACGCTGGCGATGGCCGCCGACGCCGTGGTGCTGACCGGGCGCACCGCCAGGATCGTCGGCGACGACTTCGGCCTGGTCGAGCCGATCACCGCCGAAACTCCGCTGCGCCGCGTGCTGCGGGTGCTGGCGCCGCACCTGTCGCCGCGCGCGGTCTGGTTCCGCAACAGCCTGCGGGCAGGCGTGGCGCTGGCGCTGTCGGTGCTGATCGCCAGGATCAGCGGCATCGAGCACGCCTTCTGGGTCGTGCTGGCGACGCTCACGGTCCTGCGCTCGAACGTGGCGGCGACCGGCGCGACGGTGGTCAGCGCGGTGACCGGGACCTTCGCCGGCTTCCTTCTGGCGACCGCGGCGACGCTGGCGATCGGTCCGCACCCGAGCGTGATCTGGGCGGTGCTGCCGTTGGCGGTGTTCCTCGCCGGGTACGCGCCGGCGGCGATCTCGCTCGGCAGCGGGCAGGCGATGTTCGCGCTGCTCGTGGTGCTGCTGTTCAACCTGATCGTGCCGGACGGGTGGCACGCGGGCGCGATCCGGCTCGAGGCGGTGACGGCGGGCGCGCTCGCTGCGCTGGCCGCGTCGCTGATCATGTGGCCCAGGGGGGCGTCGGCCGTACTGCGCGCCGAGGTCGCGCTGCAGGTTCGCGCCGCCCATGCGCGCACGCGGGCTGCGTTCGATCTCCTGCTCGGCACGGGCGATCCCGCCGCGGTCGACGCCGCGGACGAGGCGTGCCGGCGTGCCCGTCAGCGTGTCGAGGAGGCGCTCGCCGCGTATGCCGGTGAGCGGGGCGCCAAGCGCGTGCCGCTGGTGGTGTGGGCGCCGCTGGTGCGGATCCCGATCTCCATCCGCGTCGCCGACGATGCCCTCACGGGCCTGCGGCGCGCGGGGTACGGCGTCGGGGGCTGCCCGGTCGCCGTGCAGCAGGTTGCACAGACGGCGCGCGCGGTGTGCGACTCGTTCGCCGAACTGGCCGACCGGCTCGACGACCCGCGGCGCGCGCCCGATCCTGCGCTGCGCGCGCTGATCGCCGATCTCGACATGATCGCGGGCGGCGGCAGGCGCCGCGCCGAGATCGCCGCCGCGACTGCCGCCTGCCTCGAGGCGAGCCGCGCCGACGCCGGCGCCGACGCGCTGCGCGGGTTGATGGGGGTGTCCTGGGCCACGCTGTGGCTGGGCTACCTCGCACACCTGCGCCTGCTCGCCGAGGTCCCGCTCGACGTCGTCACCGCGCACGCCGATACGCCGTGGTGGCGATGACCGCGGCGATCGCCGCGCGCGGTCGGTGGGTCGGCCACCGGACGTCGACATCCGCCGGCGTTGCGGCGCGATCGACCGCCGGCGCCGGCCGACGTTCGAATGCGCCGCGCCGGCACAATCGTCAGCGCCCACTGCTGATCGCGATGATGCCGGCGACCACCAGCACGATGCCCCAGCCCTCGCGCGCGGTGACCGGCTCGACGAAGAAGCGGCGCGTCAGCGCATAGCTGAAGAACACCTCCGCCAGCCCGACGATGCGCACGTCGACGGCGCTGCGCATGGCGAACGCGGTGAACCAGCCCACGACGAAGCTGCGCTGCTCCATCGCCCCGATCAGGAATGCCGTGGCGCCGAGCTGCGCGACGGCGCCCAGGCCGACCCAGGCCACGAATGCCGGAGTGGCGCCGGGCAGCGGACCGGGAAGCAGAGCGCCGGTCGCGATCAGCGCGGCGACGGCGTCAGCCGCGGCGCAGGCCGGCAAGCCCCCGCGCCAGCGCCTGTTGCAGCAGCATCGTATCGACGCCGTAGGCCAGCATCCGGAAGCCGAGGTCCCGATACCGCCGGGCCCAGTCGTCGTCCGTCGCCACGAACCCCGCCGCCTTGCCGTGCCGATCGCAGGCCGCGACGAGCGCGCGCACCGCCTCCGTGTAGCGCGGGTGTTCCCACTGCGCGGGAATGCCCATGAAGCTGGTGGTGTCGAAGTGGCCGAGCCAGCACACGTCGACCCCCGGGACGGCGGCGATCGCATCGACGTTGTCGTGGCCGGTGACGGTCTCGACCAGGCAGATGACCAGCGTGCGCTCGTCGGCGAGCCGCATCTTGTCGACGACGGGCAGATCGGAGTAGTCGTCGTGCGGCACGACGCCGAACGCGGCGCCCCGGATGCCCCGCGGCGGGTAGCGGGTGCACGACACGATCAACTCCGCCTGCTCGCGGGTCTCGACCATCGGCACCATCACCCCCATCGCGCCGACGTCGAGCGCGCGGGCGATGAAGTGGTACTGGGTCGCCGGCACGCGCACCAGCGGTGTCAGCCCGATGCCGCGGCACAGGCCGACCTGCGTCTTCAGCGTCTCGAAGCCGAGGCCGCTGTGCTCCATGTCGAACAGCACGAAATCGGCGCCGGCGGCGCGCACGATCTGGGGCAGGCCCGGCGTGAAGAACTCGAACGCCATCGTGCCGCAGCTCGTGCCACCCGCCGCCAGCGCCTGCTTGACCGGGTTGGATCGCATGCGTGTTCTCCTTGTGGCGCGCCGCGGCGCGGCTCCGTCGCCGCGGCCGCGCGTCCGCGAGCCGAGTATGCACGACCCCGGCGGGCCATGGCTGCCGCGGCGGTTGAAGTCGCGGATTTCGCCCGCATCTCCATGCAAAGATTCGCGCGCGCCGAATCGATAGCGATTAGTTCAGTCTATCGTGAGGATTGGCATAATGAATTGGACGTATGGCAACGCGCGCGCGCACAATTGGGGGATGGTCGGCAAGGTGGTCGGCGCCGCCGGTCGATTTCCCGTTCCCGCGAATCCGGGGAACGGGCTCACAAAGGCGCATTCAACCGAAGGAGTACGAACATGAAGCCACTCACTGGCACCAAGACCCACGAAAACCTCATGGCGGCGTTCGCCGGCGAATCGCAGGCCAACCGCCGCTATCTGTACTTCGCGAACAAGGCCGACGTCGAAGGCCAGAATGACGTCGCCGCGCTGTTCCGGTCGACCGCCGAAGGCGAAACCGGCCACGCGCACGGCCACCTCGACTACCTCGCGCAGGTCGGCGACCCGGCGACCGGACTCCCGATCGGCGCGTCGCGGGCGAACCTCAAGTCCGCCGTCGCCGGCGAGACGCACGAATACACCGACATGTATCCGGGCATGGCCAAGGCCGCGCGCGGCGAAGGCTTCGAGGAGATTGCCGACTGGTTCGAGACGCTGGCCAAGGCCGAGCGCTCGCACGCCAACCGCTTCCAGAAGGCGCTCGACGCGCTGACGGACTGACCGAAAAGGGCAGCAGACCGGGCGCGGCCGCAGCGGCGGCGCCCGGTTCCCGATCGGCGCGCCGCCGCAGCGGCGATGCGCCGGCCGATTGGCCGAAGCGGACCGCGCCGCCGTGACCGAGACGTCGTCGCGCGGGTCTGCGTCGCGCGCCGAACCACGCAGCGGAGTCCCGATGAGCGACCGCGAAGGCAATCTCCAGGCACCGACCCGCCACGCGCTGGACTGGCGCAATCCCGAGTTCTACGCCGAGGACGCGCTGTTCAAGGAGATGGAGCGCGTCTTCGACATCTGTCACGGCTGCCGGCGCTGCGTGAGCCTCTGCCAGTCGTTCCCGACGCTGTTCGATCTGGTCGACGAGAGCAAGACCATGGAGGTCGACGGTGTCGCGAAGGAGGACTACTGGAAGGTCGTCGACCAGTGCTACCTGTGCGACGTCTGCTACATGACGAAGTGCCCGTACGTGCCGCCGCACCCGTGGAACGTCGATTTCCCGCACCTGATGCTGCGGGCGAAGGCCGTGCACTTCCGGCAGAAGGGCGCGCGGTTCCGCGACCGGCTGCTCACCGGCACCGATCGCCTCGGCAAGCTCGCGACGATCCCGGTCGTCGTGCAGGCGGTCAACAAGGTCAACACGATGCCGTCGGCGCGGGCGGTGATGGACAAGGTCCTCGGCGTCGCGAAGGACGCCCGGCTGCCGCCCTACGACGGCGCGACGTTCCGCAAGACCGCCGGCGCCTCGGTCGCCTGGCCGGTGCGCGACGGCGAGCGCACGCCCGGCAAGGTGGCGATCTTCTCGACCTGCTACGTCAACTACAACGAGCCGGGGATCGGCCACGACCTCACGCGCATCCTCGCGCACAACGAGGTGCCGTACCGGATCGTCGAGAAGGAAGCCTGCTGCGGCATGCCCAAGCTCGAGCTCGGCGACCTCGAGTCGGTGGAGAAGCTGAAGAACGTCAACATTCCGCAGCTCGCGGCGCTGGCGCGCGACGGCTACGCGATCCTGACCGCGGTGCCGTCGTGCACGCTGATGTTCAAGCAGGAGCTGCCGCTGATCTTCCCCGAGGACGTCGACGTCAAGGCGGTGGCGGAGGCGATGTTCGACCCGTTCGAGTACCTCGTCGCTGCGCGACAGGGACGGGCTGCTGAAGAAGGATTTCAAGCGCCCGCTGGGCAAGGTGAGCTACCACATTCCCTGCCACTCGCGGGTGCAGAACGTCGGGCAGAAGACGCGCGAGGTGCTGGAGTGGGTGCCGGAGACCTCGGTCAACACCGTCGAGCGCTGCGCCGGCCACGACGGCACCTACGGCGTGAAGACCGAGTTCTACGCGGCGTCGATGAAGATCGGCCGGCCGGTGTTCGCGCAGATGGCGCAGTCCGAGCCGGACTTCGTCAGTTCCGACTGCCCGATCGCCGGGCGGCGCATCACGCAGGGGATCGAGGAATCCGGCGCGGCGCATCGCGCCGCCAAGGAGCATCCGCTGACGCTGGTGCGCATGGCCTACGGCCTCTGACCGTCACTTCCCAACCACGAGGAAAATACCCAATGGCACACGAAGGCTATCACGAGCCCGCCGACAAGCTGACCCCCGCGACGATGGACCTGCACCGGGCGATCATCTCCCTGATGGAGGAGTTCGAGGCCGTCGACTGGTACAACCAGCGCTTCGACGCCTGCACCGATCCCGAGCTCAAGGCGATCCTCGCGCACAACCGCGACGAGGAGATCGAGCACGCGTCGATGCTGCTGGAGTGGATCCGCCGCCGCAACGCGGTGTTCGACAAGGAGCTGCGCGACGCGCTGTTCAAGACCGGACCCATCACGGGCCAGCACTGAGGATGGAAACCATGCCTGCCATCACCCGCGAATCTCTGCTTTCGCTGGAAGCCTACGCGAAGGCGCGCGGAGAATTCCGCGCCAAGGTGCTCGCGCACAAGAAGCCGCGCACCGTGCACCTGGGCGAGCACGTGACGCTGCTCTTCGAGGACGAGCTGACGATCCGCTACCAGATCCAGGAGATGCTGCGCATCGAGAAGACGTTCGAGGAGGCCGGCATCGCCGACGAGCTCGAAGCGTACAACCCGCTGGTTCCCGACGGCTCGAACTTCAAGGCGACGATGCTGGTCGAGTACGAGGACGTCGACGAGCGCAAGCGCGCGCTCGCGCGGCTCAAGGGCATCGAGCGGCGCGTGTACGTCCAGGTCGAGGGCTGCCCGCGCGTTTACGCGATCGCCGACGAGGACCTGCCGCGCGAGAACGAGGAGAAGACCTCCGCCGTGCACTTCCTGCGCTTCGAGCTCGCGCCCGAGATGGTCGCCGCGCTCAAGTACGGCGTGGGCCTCGGCATCGGCGTCGACCACCCCGAGTACACGGCGGCGATTCCCGCCGTCGACACCGTGACGCGCGCCGCGCTCCTCGCCGACCTGGTGTAACGTCGTGCGAAAATGGGGTCAGGTCCAATTTTTCGTGAAACGAAAAATTGGACCTGACCCCATTTTCGCGTCAGTCGCGGAAGTTGTTGAACTGCACCGGGAAGTCGGTGATCGACTTCTTCACCAGCGCGATCGCCTCCTGCAGCACGTCGCGCTTGGCGCCGGAGACGCGGATGGCGTCACCCTGGATGCTGGCCTGCACCTTCATTTTGCTGTCCTTGACCAGCTTGACGATCTTCTTTGCGAGCTCCTGCTCGATGCCCACGCGCACGGTGACGACCTGCTTGACCTTGTTGCCGGAGACCTTCTGCACGTCGCCGTACTTGAGCGCGCGGATGTCCACGCCGCGCTTGGCGAGCTTCGCCGTGAGGATGTCGGTCACCTGCGAGAGCTTGAAGTCGTCGTCGGCGTAGATCGTCAACGTGCCCTCGGCGGGCTCGACGCGGGCGTCGGAGCCCTTGAAGTCGAAGCGCGTCGAGACTTCCTTGTTGGTCTGGTCGACGGCGTTGCGGACCTCGACCTGGTTGACTTCGGAGACGATGTCGAACGAGGGCATGGCGGCCTGGGCGAAGTGGGGCGGAAGCACTGACGCTACCACGACGGCGCACCCCGCGCCAATGCCGGACGGCGCCCGGCGCCGACGCCGGGTCGGATAGAATTGCGGTTCCCGCGAACATCCGCGCCGTCCGGTCGCCGCCATGAACCACATCCTGCAGGGTCTTCCCGTCGGCCAGAAGGTCGGCATCGCGTTCTCCGGCGGCCTCGACACCAGCGCCGCGCTGCACTGGATGCGCGCCAAGGGGGCGATCCCCTACGCCTACACCGCCAACCTCGGCCAGCCCGACGAGCCCGACTACGACGACATCCCGCGCCGGGCGCTGCAGTACGGCGCCGAGAAGGCGCGGCTGATCGACTGCCGCGCCCCGCTGGTCGCCGAAGGCATCGCCGCGCTGCAGGCCGGCGCGTTCCACATCTCGACCGCCGGCGTCACCTACTTCAACACCACGCCGCTCGGCCGCGCGGTGACCGGCACGATGCTGGTGGTCGCGATGCGCGAGGACGACGTCCACATCTGGGGCGACGGCAGCACCTTCAAGGGCAACGACATCGAGCGCTTCTACCGCTACGGGCTGCTCGCCAACCCGAACCTGCAGCATCTACAAGCCCTGGCTCGACCAGCAGTTCATCGACGAACTCGGCGGGCGCAAGGAGATGTCCGAGTACATGCACCGCGCCGGCTTCGCCTACAGGATGAGCGTCGGAGAAGGCCTACTCGACCGACTCGAACATGCTCGGCGCGACGCACGAGGCGAAGGACCTCGAGTACCTCGACAAGGGCATCCGCATCGTCGAGCCGATCATGGGCGTCGCGTTCTGGCGCGACGACGTCGCGGTGAAGCGCCGAGACCGTCACCGTGCGCTTCGAGGAAGGGCGCCCGGTCGCGCTCAACGGCGCCGCGTTCGACGACGCCGTCGCGCTGCTGACCGAGGCCAACGCGCATCGGCGGCCGCCACGGCCTCGGGATGTGCGACCAGATCGAGAACCGGATCATCGAGGCCAAGAGCCGCGGCATCTACGAGGCGCCGGGGATGGCGCTGCTCTTCATCGCCTACGAGCGCCTGGTCACCGGCATCCACAACGAGGACACGATCGAGCAGTACCGCGAGAACGGCCGCGAGCTCGGGCGGCTGCTCTACCAGGGCCGCTGGTTCGACTCGCAGGCGATGATGCTCCGCGAGACCGCGCAGCGCTGGGTCGCGAGCGCCATCACCGGCGAGGTGACGCTCGAGCTGCGCCGCGGCAACGACTACTCGATCCTCGACACCGTGAGCCCCAACCTGACCTACAAGCCCGAGCGCCTGACGATGGAGAAGGGCGAGGCGTTCTTCACGCCGCAGGACCGCATCGGGCAGCTCACGATGCGCAACCTCGACATCGCCGACACCCGCGACAAGCTGCTGACCTACGCCAAGACCGGCCTGCTGCGCCCGCCCGAAGGCTCGCCGCTGCCGCGGCTCACCGGCGCGAAGGACGATTCCTAGCGCGCTAGTCGACCTTCAGCCCGAGCTTCTTCACCATCGGCGCCCAGGTCGCGTTCTCGCGCGCGAGCAGCGCGGTGAACTCCTGCGGCGTGCCGCCGACCAGCCCGAAGCCGAAGGCGTTCATCCGCTCGACGACCTCGGGCAGCTTGAAGATCGCGTTGATCTCGCGGTTGAGCCGCTCGATGACCGGCTGCGCCGTGCCGGCCGGCACCAGGACGCCGTTCCAGGCCTGCGCGTCGAAGCCGGGGAAGCCCGATTCGGCGATGGTCGGCAGGTCCGGAAGCAGCGCGAAGCGCTGAACCGTCGTGACCGCGATCGGGCGCAGCTTGCCCGCTTCGATCTGCGCCTTCAGCGGCGCCATCACGGCGAACATCATCTGCGTCTCGTTCTGGATCGTCGCGGTGACGGCGGGCGGCGACCCGTTGAACGGGATGTGGACGACGTCGATGCCGGCGAGCGACTTGAGGTACTCCATCGCGAGGTGCGACGAGCTGCCGTTGCCGACCGACGCGTAATTGAGCTTGCCCGGGTTGGCCTTGGCGTAGGCGATCAGCTCGGCGAGCGTCTTCACCGGCAGCTGGGCGTTGACGACCAGCACGCTGGGCTGGTTGGTGGCGATGATCACCGGCGCGAGATCCTTCTGCACGTCGTAGGGGACCTTGCGCATCAGCGGCGTGAACGACAGCGGCCCGGGGTAGGCCAGCACCATCGTGTAGCCGTCCGGCGCCGCGTGCGCGGTCTCGGCGACGGCGACCGTTCCGGCCGCGGCCGGCTTGTTCTCGACGATGACCGGCTGCCCGAGGCGCGGCCCGAGCTTGTCCGCGATCGTGCGGCCGACGAGGTCGATCGAGCTGCCGGCAGGCGCGGTCATCAGGAACTTGATCGGCCGGTCCGGCCAGGCCTGCGCGGACGCGAAAGCCGGCAGCACGGCGCAGGCGAGGGCCGCGAGGGCGGGAAACAGGGCACGTCGGTTCATGGCACAGGCTCCAGGTTGGCGGCGCCGCCCGCACGCGGGCGGGGCGGACTGCCACGCTCGCGCGTGGGCGGCGCGAATGCGCCGGAAGGCATCGGGGGGTGGATCAGGTCAAGGGTTCACGCGGCCGCAGACGACGTATTCGAGCAGCGCCTTCTGCGCGTGGAGGCGGTTCTCCGCCTCGTCCCACACGACGCTCTGCGGGCCGTCGATGACCTCCGCCGCGACCTCCTCGCCGCGGTGCACGGGAAGGCAGTGCATGAACACCGCGTCGGGCTTTGCCGCATCCATCATCCCCGCGTCGACCATCCAGCGGTCGAAGCTGCGCCGGCGCAGCTCGTTCTCGGCCTCGAAGCCCATGCTGGTCCAGACGTCGGTGGTGACGAGGTCGGCGCCGCGGCAGGCATCCCGCGGGTCGGCGAAAGACTCGTAGTTGCCGCTGGCGTAGATGCCGGCCCGCTCGGGTTCGACCTCGTAGCCCGGCGGGGTGGACACGTGGACGTTGAAGTCGAAGATCTCGGCGGCCTGAAGCCAGGTGTTGCAGACGTTGTTGGAGTCGCCGATCCAGGCCACGGTCCTGCCGGCGATCGACCCGCGGTGCTCGATGTAGGTGTAGATGTCGGCCAGGATCTGGCAGGGGTGGTACTCGTTGGTGAGCCCGTTGATCACCGGGACGCGCGAGTGCGCGGCGAAATGCTCGATGATCGACTGCTCGAACGTGCGGATCATCACCACGTCGACCATCCGCGAGATGACCCGCGCAACGTCCTCGATCGGCTCGCCGCGCGACAGTTGCGTGTCCTGGCGGTTGAGGTTGATGACCACGCCACCCAGCTGGTACATCCCCGCCTCGAACGACACCCGGGTGCGCGTCGACGCCTTCTCGAACACCATGGCCAGCGTGCGGTCGCGCAGCGGCTGATAGATCTCGTAGCGCTTGAAGCGATCCTTGATCCAGCGCGTGCGCGCGAACAGGTGCTCGAACTCGTCGCGCGTGAAGTCCTTGAACTGGAGGAAATGCTTGGGCGGCATGGGGCGGATCCGGAAGCGCGGGGCGGGGGCGCGGCGGTTGCGCCGCCCCGGCTTCAGCAAGGCGAAAATTCTAGCACGCGGACCTGCGCGAACCCGCCCCGCGCGTGTTGCGGACCGGGGCGGCGCCAAAGGAAAGGGCGCCCGCGAGCGCCCTTGTCCGTTGCGCAGACCCGCGCGGAGCGTGCCGTCAGGCGAGCGACCTCACCGCCTGCGCGAGGCGCGACTTGGTCCGCGAGGCGCTGTTCTTGTGCACGATCTTCTTGTCGGCGATGCGGTCGATGACCGCCTGCGAGGCCTGGAACTGCGCGCTGGCGGCGGCCTTGTCGCCGGCGGCGATCGCCTTGCGTACCTTCTTCACCGCGGTGCGCAGCGCCGACTTGAGGCTGGCGTTGTGCTTGCGGGTCTCTTCTGCCTGCCGGGCGCGCTTGCGGGCTTGGGCGCTGTTTGCCATGAATCGGGATCCTTCGAGTTTGTTCTGGAGTAGCCGAGAAAGACCAAGCATAATAGCCGTTTTTCCCTGACGGAGCAAGACCGGGCGCCCATGAACCTTCTGAAGGCGTTGTCGACGGTCAGCGGGATGACGCTCGTCTCGCGGATCAGCGGACTCGCCCGCGAGACGCTGAAGGCGACGGTCTTCGGCGCCGGCGTCCAGATGGACGCGTTCGAAGTCGCGTTCCGGCTGCCGAACATCCTCCGCCGGCTGTTCGCCGAGGGCGCGTTTGCGCAGGCGTTCGTGCCGATCTTCGCCGAATACCGCCGCCGGCGCGGCGACGACGAGACGAAGGCGCTGGTCGGCCGCGTTGCGACCCTGCTTGCGCTCGCCCTGTTCGCGCTGTCGGTGATCGGCGTGCTGGCGGCGCCGTGGCTCGTCTATGCGCTGGCCTCTGGATTCTCCCGGACCCCGGGGAAGGTCGAGCTCACCGCCGAGCTGATCCGGATCGTGTTTCCGTACATCCTGTTCGTGTCGCTGGTCTCGCTGGCCGGCGGCGTGCTCAACGTGCACCGGAAATTCGCGATCCCCGCCTTCACGCCGGTGCTGCTCAACCTGTCGATCATCGGGGCGGCGCTGTTTCTGGCGCCGTATTGCGACCCGCCGGTCGTCGCGCTCGCCTGGGGCGTGTTCATCGGCGGCGCGGCCCAGCTCGCGCTGCAGATCCGGCCGCTGTGGAAGATCGGGATGCTGCCCCGGCCCCGCTTCGACTGGCGCGACGAGGGCGTGCGGCGGGTGCTGCGGATGATGGGGCCGGCCGTCCTCGGCGTGTCGGCGGCGCAGATCTCCGCGCTGATCAACACCCAGCTCGCGGCGCTGCTCGGCGACGGGCGCATCTCGTGGATCACCTACGCCGACCGGCTGATGGAATTCCCGACCGCGCTGCTCGGCGTCGCGCTGGGGACGGTGCTGCTGCCGTCGCTCGCCAAGCACCACGCCGACGCGAACCCGGCGGAATACTCGTCGCTGCTGGACTGGGGTCTGCGCCTCGCCTTCCTGCTGGCACTGCCGGCCGCGATCGCACTGTGGCTGCTCGCGGTGCCGATGATCTCGACGTTGTACCAGTACGGCCGGTTCACGCCGGAAGACGTGCTGCAGACGCGCGTCGCGCTGCTGGGCTACAGCGTCGGGCTGCTGGGGCTCATCCTGGTGAAGATCCTGGCGCCCGGGTTCTACGCGCGGCAGCTGATGAAGACGCCGGTGAAGATCGCGTTCGTCGCGGTGCTCGTCGCGCTGACCTGCGCCGTGATCCTGATGCGGACGCCTCTCGGCCACGCCGGGCTGACGCTTTCGACTTCGGTGGGCGCGACGCTCAACGCCGCGCTGCTGTACGGGTTCCTGCGCAAGCACGGCATCTACGCGCCGCAATCGGGCTGGCTCGTGTTCATGGCGAAGCTCGCCGTGGCGCTGCTCGTGCTGGCGCTGGTGCTGGACGCCCTCGCCGGCCCGGCCGCGCTGTGGATGCACGCGGGCCTGTGGGCCAAGGTGGGGCGGCTCGCCGGCGTGATCGCGGCCGGCGCGGTCGCCTATTTCGGGACGCTGTGGCTGCTGGGGTTCCGGCCGGGCGACTTCAGCCGCTCGGACGCGACGGGCTGAAGTCAGTCCTTGCCGCTGCGCCGGTGCGGGCAGTCCGGCTTCACGCACTCGGCATAGAGGTACAGCGCATGCTCGGTGATCGCGAATCCGCGCTCGCGCGCGACTTTCGCCTGCCGCTTCTCGATCTCGGCGTCGTAGAACTCCTCGACCCTCCCGCACTGGATGCAGACGAGATGGTCGTGGTGCGTCCCCTCGTTGAGCTCGAACACCGCCTTGCCCGACTCGAAATGGTGGCGGACCAGCAATCCCGGCCTGCTCGAACTGCGTCAGGACGCGGTAGACCGTCGCCAGCCCGATGTCGAGCCCTTCGGCCAGCAGCTGCCGGTAGACGTCCTCGGCGGTCATGTGCCGCACCGCCGAGGTCTCGAAGAGGTTGATGATCTTGAGCCGCGGCGCCGTGGCCTTGAGGCCCGCGTTCTTCAGGTCGTGCGGCGTGGACATCGCGAAGGGCTCGGGGTGGTGGAGGCGGACGTGGCGCCAACGCACCACAGCGCCGCGCGCGGCATGGTTATAATAGCCGTTCCCTTCCCGCTTTCACAGGTCCGTGCAAACCATTCCGCTGTCCCCCGCCCGGGCGACCGGCCGCGCTGGTGCTCCGTTCCGGACGGCGATCCGGTTGCTGCTCGCGGCCGTCGCCGTGACGGCGCTGGCCGGCTGCTCGGTGTTGGGCACCTACATGCCCAAGATCGAGCAGTTCGGCGTGTACAAGCTCGACATCAACCAGGGCAACTACCTCGCTCAGGACCAGGTCGACCGGCTGAAGGTGGGACAGACCAAGGAGCAGGTGCGGGCGATCCTGGGCACGCCGTTGATCGTCAGCGTCTTCCGCCCGGAACAGTGGGAATACGTCTACGAGTTCAAGCGGCAGGGCCGGGCGCAGGAGCGTCGCAACTTCGCCGTCTACTTCATCGACGGCAAGCTGGCGCGATGGGAGGGCGACGAGATGCCGCCGTCGATGGCGGCGCTCAACCGCGCGGCGTCGACGAAGTCGCTGCCCGCGGAGCCGTCGGCCAGCGACAAGGGCTTCCTGGGCTGGTTCCTCGACATCTTCCGCAAGTGACGCCGACGCGCATCGCCGTCGCGGGCGCGGGCGGACGGATGGGGCAGGCGCTGATCGAGGCGATACTCGGCGCCCCCGACCTGGCGCTCGCCGCGGCCTTCGACGTCGCCGGTGCGCCGGCGACCGGGGCCGACGCCGGCGCGCGCTTCGGCCGCGGCACCGGCGTCGTGGTCGGCAGCGACGTCGACGCCGCGACGGCGGCGGCCGAGGTGCTGATCGACTTCACCCGGCCGGCGGGAACGCTCGGGCACCTGGCGGCCTGCGCCCGCCACGGCACCGCCGCGGTCGTCGGCACCACCGGCTTCACCGACGCGCAGAAGGGCGAGCTGGCGGCGTTCGGCGCCGCGATCCCGATCGTCTTTGCCCCCAACATGAGCGTCGGCGTCAACGTCCTGCTGAGCCTGGTCGAGCGGGCGGCGCAGGCGCTCGGCCCCGAATTCGACATCGAGATCCTCGAGATGCACCACCGGCACAAGGTCGACGCCCCGTCGGGAACCGCGCTGGCGCTGGGCGAGGCGGCGGCGGCAGGCGCCGGCCGGGCGCTCGCCGACTGCGCGGTCTACGCGCGCGAAGGCGTCACCGGCGAGCGCAAGCCCGGCACGATCGGGTTCGCGACGCTGCGCGGCGGCGACGTGGTCGGCGAGCATTCCGTCATCTTCGCCGGCGCGGGCGAGCGGGTCGAGCTTGCGCACCGCGCGACGTCGCGCCAGAACTTCGCGGCCGGCGCGCTGCGGGCCGCCCGCTTCGCCGCCGCGCGCCGGGCGCAGCGCCAGCCCGGCGTCGCCGACATGCGCGACGTGCTGGGCCTGCGGTAGCGCGGCGGTATCCGAGCGTAGCCCGGGTTGAGCGCCAGCGAAACCCGGGGTTGGACAGGCACCTCCTGTCGCTCGACCCCCGGGTTTCGCTGGCGCTCAACCCGGGCTACGGGAACCGCGACCGCTGCGGCAGTTGCAACCGCGACGCTGACGGACATCGACATGACGCCTCGCCCACCCGCGAATCCGTTCGACCTCTCCGGGCGTCGCGCGCTGGTCACCGGCTCCAGCGTCGGGTTGGGCCTGGCGATCGCGCAGGGGCTCGCCCGCGCGGGCGCGCACGTCGTGCTCAACGGGCGGGATGCGCGCGCGGCTCGCGGCCGCCGAGGCGACGCTGCGCGCCGAGGGCGCCGGGGTCGAGACCGCCGTGTTCGACGTCGCCGATGCGGCGGCCACGACGGCGGGCATCGACGCCGTGCTCGCCGGCGGCCCGCTCGACATCGTGGTCAACAATGCCGGCGTCAATCGCCGGCAGCCGCTCGACGCGTTCAGCGACGCGGAGTGGCGCGCGGTTCTTGCCGCCAACCTGGACGGGCCGTTCCACGTCGCGCGGGCGGTGCTGCCGGGAATGAAGGCGCGCGGGCGCGGCAAGCTGATCAACATCTGCAGCATGGCGAGCGAGATCGGGCGGCCGAACATCGTTCCCTATGCCGCCAGCAAGGGCGGCCTGCAGATGTTCACGCGCGCGCTGGCGGTGGAGGTCGCGCCGTTCGGGATCCAGGTCAACGGCATCGCCCCCGGCTTCTTCGCCACGGCGATGAACGCGGGGCTGACCTCCGACGCGGACTTCGACGCCTGGGTGCGGCGGCGCACGCCGGCGGGCCGCTGGGGCGAACCGGCCGAGGTCGTCAGGCGCCGCGGTATTCCTCGCCTGCGATGCGGCGAGCTACGTGACGGGGCACATCCTGTTCGTCGACGGCGGGTTCAGCGTCGCCTATTGGGCCGGCGCCCGCGCACCGCCCGGTGGCGCAGCGAACCCGGATGTCGGCAGGTTGAAGCGCCTGCCGCCCCTCCGGTATAATGCGCGGAGTCAAAAGCGGGAACGGTCGCGGCAGGTCGTGGACGTTCCCGCTTCGCGCGTCCGGGCCCCGCGGGCGCGCGCCCCGCTGCCGCGTCCCCACCGCGGGACCTTCTCCGATAGCTGCCATGACCGTCTCGACCGCCCCCGCCGCCCCGCGCGCAGAGTTGCTGCGCGCCGCGTCGCCGGCCATCCTCGCGCTGGCCGACGGCACCGTGTTCCGGGGCCGGGCGATCGGCGCGACGGGGCACGCGGTGGGCGAGGTCGTCTTCAACACCGCGATGACCGGATACCAGGAGATCCTGACCGACCCGTCGTACGCCGGGCAGATCGTCACGCTCACCTATCCGCACGTCGGCAACGTCGGCGTGAACCCCGAGGACGCGGAATCGGCCCGGCCGTTCGCGGCGGGGCTCGTGATCCGCGACCTGCCGCGGTTGATGTCGAGCTGGCGCGCGACCGGCGACCTCGGCACCTACCTGGCGGCCAACCGCATCGTGGGCATCGCCGACATCGACACCCGCAGGCTGACGCGCCTGCTGCGCGACCGGGGGGCGCAGAACGGCTGCATCGTCGCCGCACCCGCGCTCGACGATGCGGCGAGCGCCGATGCGCTCGCGCGCGCCCGGGCGGCGCCGTCGATGGCGGGCCTCGACCTCGCCCGCGTGGTTTCCTGCAGCGCTCCGTACGACTGGACCGCGTCGACCTGGAGCCTGGGCGCGGGCTACGCCCAGCCGGAGAACCCGCGCTTCCACGTCGTGGCCTACGACTTCGGCATCAAGCGCAACATCCTGCGCATGCTGGCCGCGCGCGGCTGCCGGCTGACGGTGGTGCCGGCGCAGACGCCGGCGGCCGAGGTGCTGGCGCTCGCAGCCCGACGGCGTGTTCCTGTCCAACGGCCCCGGCGATCCCGAGCCCTGCGACTACGCGATCGCCGCGATCCGCGAGATTCGTCGAGCGCGGCCTGCCGACCTTCGGCATCTGCCTCGGGCACCAGCTGCTGGCGCTGGCGGTGGGCGCGAAGACGGTCAAGATGAAGTTCGGCCATCACGGCGCGAACCATCCGGTGCTCGACCGCGAAACCGGCCAGGTGCTGATCACCAGCCAGAACCACGGCTTCGCGGTCGATGCGGCGACGCTGCCGGCGACGGCGCGCGATCACGCACGTGTCGCTGTTCGACGGCAGCCTGCAGGGGATCGCGCTGACCGACAGGCCGGCGTTCAGCTTCCAGGGCCATCCCGAGGCGAGTCCCGGCCCGCACGACGTGGGGCCGCTGTTCGACCAGTTCGTCAAGCTGATGGAAAAGAAGTAGCCGCCATGCCCCGACGCACCGACATCCAGTCGATCCTGATCATCGGCGCCGGCCCGATCGTCATCGGGCAGGCCTGCGAGTTCGACTATTCCGGCGCGCAGGCGTGCAAGGCGCTGCGCGAGGAGGGCTATCGCGTCATCCTGGTGAACTCGAACCCGGCGACGATCATGACCGACCCGGAGATGGCCGACGCCACCTACATCGAGCCGATCACCTGGCCGATGGTGGCGGAGATCATCGAGCGCGAGCGTCCCGACGCGCTGCTGCCGACGATGGGCGGGCAGACCGCGCTCAACTGCGCGCTCGACCTC
This sequence comes from uncultured beta proteobacterium, assembly GCA_963768535.1. Lineage (GTDB taxonomy): Bacteria > Pseudomonadota > Gammaproteobacteria > Burkholderiales > Casimicrobiaceae > CAIWHR01. Next base: position 317,452 of record CAVYID010000009.1, read on the forward strand.
GCCCGCGAGGGCGTGCTGACGAAGTACGGCGTCGAGCTGATCGGCGCGACCAGGAAGGCGATCGACAAGGCCGAGGACCGCGAGAAGTTCAAGGCGGCGATGCGCGCATCGGGCTCGGCTCGGCGCGCTCGGGGATCGCGCACGGCGTCGAGGAGGCGCTGGAGGTGCAGGCGACGATCGGCTTCCCGGCGGTGCATCCGGCCGTCGTTCACGCTCGGCGGCTCCGGCGGCGGCATCGCCTACAACCACGAGGAGTTCATCGAGATGTGCCAGCGCGGGCTCGACCTGTCGCCGACGCACGAGATGCTGATCGAGGAATCGCTGCTCGGCTGGAAAGAGTTCGAGATGGAGGTCGTGCGCGACCGCAAGGACAACTGCATCATCGTCTGCTCGATCGAGAACGTCGACCCGATGGGCGTGCACACCGGCGACTCGATCACCGTCGCGCCGGCGCAGACGCTGACCGACAAGGAATACCAGATCATGCGCGACGCGTCGATCGCGGTGCTGCGCGAGATCGGCGTGGACACCGGCGGCTCGAACGTCCAGTTCGCGATCAATCCCGACGACGGCCGGATGGTGGTGATCGAGATGAATCCGCGCGTGTCGCGTTCCTCGGCGCTGGCGTCGAAGGCCACCGGCTTCCCGATCGCCAAGATCGCCGCCAAGCTCGCGGTCGGCTACACGCTCGACGAGCTCGCCAACGAGATCACCGGCGGCCCGACGCCGGCGTCGTTCGAGCCGACCATCGACTACGTCGTGACCAAGATGCCGCGGTTCGCGTTCGAGAAGTTCCGCCAGGCCGACGACCGGCTGACCACGCAGATGAAGTCGGTCGGCGAGGTGATGGCGATCGGCCGCACGTTCCAGGAGTCGCTGCAGAAGGCGCTGCGCGGCCTCGAGACCGGCGTGGACGGCTTCGACCTGAAGACGGTCGATCCGAGGACGAAGATCGGCGACGAGCTGCGCGTATCCGCGCGCCGAGCGGCTCTGGTACGTCGCCGACGCGTTCGGCGTCGGGATGTCGATCGAGGAGATCTTCGGGCTACACCAGGATCGACCCGTGGTTCCTGGCGCAGATCGAGGAGATCGTCGACACCGAGCTGCGTGCTCGAGTCCGCGCACGCTCGCCGCCCTGACGCGCGACGAGCTTCGCGGCCTCAAGCGCATGGGGTTCTCGGACCGGCGGCTCGCGTACCTGCTCAAGGCCGGCGAGGACGAGGTGCGCGCGCGCCGGCACGAGCTGGGGGTGCGCCCGGTGTACAAGCGCGTGGACACCTGCGCGGCCGAGTTCTCGACGCGCACCGCCTACATGTACTCGACCTACGAGGACGAGTGCGAGGCCGAGCCCACCGACCGGCGCAAGATCATGGTGCTCGGCGGCGGCCCGAACCGGATCGGGCAGGGCATCGAGTTCGACTACTGCTGCGTGCACGCCGCGCTGGCGCTGCGCGAGGACGGCTACGAGACGATCATGGTCAACTGCAACCCGGAGACCGTCTCGACCGACTACGACACCTCCGACCGCCTGTACTTCGAGCCGCTGACGCTGGAGGACGTGCTGGAGATCGTCGCACCTGGAGAAGCCGCTCGGCGTCATCGTCCAGTTCGGCGGCCAGACGCCGCTGAAGCTGGCGCGCGACCTCGAGCGCACGGCGTGCCGATCATCGGCACCTCGCCGGACATGATCGACTGGCCGAGGACCGCGAGCGCTTCCAGCAGCTGCTGCACCGGCTCGGGCTCAAGCAGCCGCCCAACCGGACCGCGCGCACCGAGGCCGACGCGCTCGCCGCGGCCGAGGAGATCGGCTACCCGCTGGTGGTGCGGCCGTCCTACGTGCTGGGCGGCCGCGCGATGGAGATCGTGCACGAGCAGCGCGACCTCGAACGCTACATGCGCGAGGCGGTCAAGGTCTCGAACGATTCGCCGGTGCTGCTCGACCGCTTCCTCAACGACGCGATCGAGGTCGACGTCGACGCGGTCTGCGACGGCCGCGAGGTGGTGATCGGCGGGATCATGGAGCACATCGAGCAGGCCGGCGTGCATTCCGGCGACTCCGCCTGCTCGCTGCCGCCGTACTCGCTGTCCGCCGAGATGCAGGACGAGATGCGCCGGCAGACGGTGGCGATGGCCAGGGGACTGAACGTGGTCGGCCTGATGAACGTGCAGTTCGCGATCCAGAACGGCACCGTCTACGTGCTCGAGGTGAATCCGCGCGCGTCGCGCACGGTGCCGTTCGTGTCCAAGGCCACCGGCGTGCCGCTGGCCAAGATCGCCGCCCGCTGCATGGTCGGCCGCATCGCTGGCCGCGCAGGGCATCACCGGGGAGATCGTGCCGCCGTACTTCTCGGTCAAGGAGGCGGTGTTCCCGTTCATCAAGTTCCCCGGCGTCGACACCATCCTCGGGCCGGAGATGAAGTCCACCGGCGAGGTGATGGGCGTGGGCGAGACCTTCGCCGAGGCGTTCCTCAAGTCGCAGCTCGCCGCCGGCGTGAAGCTGCCGACGGCGGGCGCGGCGTTCATCAGCGTGCGCAACAGCGACAAGGCGCGGGCGGTCGAGATCGCGCGCACGCTGGTCGAGATCGGCTTCACGCTGGTCGCCACCCGCGGCACCGCGGCCGCGCTCGCCGCCGCGGGAGTGCCGGTGACGCCGGTGAACAAGGTGGCCGAAGGCCGGCCGCACATCGTCGACATGATCAAGAACGACGAGATCGCGCTGGTCGTCAACACGGTCGAGGAGAAGCGCTCGGCGATCCGGGACAGCTACGCGATCCGCCGCGAGGCGCTGACCGACCAGGTGCCGACCTACACGACGCTGGACGGCGCCCGGGCGGCGGCGAGCGGCATGCGCGGGATGCAGCGAGCTGGTCCCGTACGCGATGCAGGCGCTGCACCAGCGGCTGCACTGAAGCGAGGCGATGATGAGCAAGGTTCCGATGACGGTCACCGGCGCGCAGCGCCTCAAGGCCGAGCTGCACCGACTCAAGACCGCCGAGCGTCCCGACGTGATCCGGGCGCTGGCCGAGGCGCGCTCGCACGGCGACCTGTCCGAGAACGCCGAATACGACGCGGCGAAGGAGCGGCAGGGCTTCGTCGAGGGCCGGATCGCGGAGATCGAGCACAAGCTCGCCAGCGCGCAGGTCATCGACCCGGCCGACCTCGACGCCGACGGCCGCGTGGTGTTCGGCGCGACCGTCGACCTGCTGGATTCGGACAGCGGCACCGAGGTGACCTACCAGATCGTCGGCGACGACGAGGCCGACCTCAAGCACGGCAAGATCTCGGTCAGCTCGCCGATCGCGCGCGCGCTGATCGGCCGCAGCGAGGGCGACGTCGCCGAGGTGCAGGCGCCCGGCGGCGCACGCGAGTACGAGGTGCTGGCGGTGCGCTACGTCTAGCCCGCGTGCCTGAGCGGGCGGGCTCTGCGCGGCGCGCGTTGACCAACGTGATGCCGATGCCGACCAGCACGGTCGCGACGGCGAAGCGCGCGCTCAGCGGCTCGCCGAGGATCGCGGTCCCGAACAGCACGCCGAACAGCGGCGCCAGGAACGAGAACACCGCGAGGCGGCCGGCGAGGTAGCGCGTCAGCAGCCAGAACCAGACGAGGTAGCTCGCGAACGCGACGACAACCGCCTGGTACGCGAGGCTGGCGACGGCGCGCGGCGACCAGGCGATCACCCCCGGCTCGCCCAGCAGCCGCGACGCGACCGGCAGCAGCAGCGCCGACACCGCGAGCTGATAGAACAGCACCTTGGTCGCACTTGCCCGCGCGAGCCGCGTGGCGCGGATCATGACCGTCGTCGCGGCCCACAGCAGCGCGGCGATCGCGCCGAACGCGTCCCCCAGCAGCGTCGGCCGGCCCGCCGGCGCGAGGCCGTCGGCGAACGCGACGACGAGGCCCGCGAACGCCAGCGCAACCCCCGCCCACTGCCCGCCGCGCAGCCGCTCGCCCGGGACGAACAGGTGGAGCCCCAGCGCGGTGAAGCACGGCGCGAGGTAGAGGAAGACGATCATCCGCGCCGCGGTCGTGTACGCGAGCCCCGCGTAGATCAGCGCGAATTCGATGCCGAAGGCCAGTCCCGCGAGCGTTCCGGGCGCCAGCGTGCGGTCGCGCGTCCACAGCGGTATGCGCCTGACCGCGGCCCAGATCACGAGCAGCAGCACCGCGACGGCCGACCGGATGCCGGCCTGCATCACCAGCGAGACGTCGGGCGCCGCGATCTTGATCGCGACCTGCTGGAAGCCCCACAGCGCACACAGCACGACCATCGCCGTGGCGGCGGTGGCGTCGAGCGGGATGGCGCGCGTCCGGCATGCCGGCAGGCGCGGTCACGGATCGATGCGCTCGTAGGTGCGCACCGTCTTGCGCGCGACCCAGTCGCGGACCGTCGCGTCGAAGGCGCGAAAGTGTTCCGAGGCGAGGTGCGCGTCGAAGGCGGCGCGGTCGGCGTAGATCTCGTAGAGGAAGATCGTGGCGGGATCGTCGGGCGCGGCGCAGACGTCGAACTGCCGGCAGCCGGGCTCCAGGTCGAGCGACGTCCGGGCATTGGCGAGCATCGCCGCCCGGAACGCTGTCGGCATGCGCCGGCGCCACGACGAACTCGACGGTCACCACGTACATCGCGCTTCCCCCGGCATCAGTGCGGAAAGCGCCGCGCGATTTCGGCCGCCTGCTCCGCGGTCAGCGGGCGCAGCCGCTCGTGGCGCAGCAGCAGCCAGAGCTTCGCGGTCGCCTCCAGTTCCTCGACGATGTCGGCGGCCGCGGCGAGCGAGGCGCCGGACACCACCGGCCCGTGATTGGCGAGCAGCACCGCGTGGTGGCGCGCGGCGGACGCGCCGACCGCCGCGGCCAGTCCGGCGTCGCCCGGCGGGAAATAGGGCAGCAGCGGCAGCCGGCCGACGCGCATCGCGTAGTAGGCGGTCAGCGGGGGCAGCACGTCGTCGGGATCGACGTCGGCGAGCAGCGACACCGCGACCGAGTGCGTCGAGTGCAGGTGGACGACGGCGCCGTCGCGCGGGCGCTCGCGGTACATCGCGAGGTGCAGCAGCGCCTCCTTGGTCGGCGCGTCGCCGTCGACGTGGACGCCGGCGGCGTCCAGCCGCGACAGGCGCGCCGGGTCGAGCCCGCCCAGCGAGCTGCCGGTCGGCGTCATCAGGAAGCCGTCGGCGGTGCGCAGCGACAGGTTGCCGGTGCTGCCGTGGGTGAGCCCGCGCTCGTAGAGCGAGCGCCCGAGCGCGCACAGCGCGTCGCGGTCGCGCGCCTCGCTGACTGGTGCACCCTTGGCGCTGCGCGCCGTCCCTCCGAGAGGGAGCGATTCGCGCTTGGGACGGCCCGGCGCGCTCATGGCGGCAGCAGCGCCAGCGATTTCAGGAAGAAGTCGGTCGCGCCGAAATTGCCGGACTTCAGCGCCAGCGCCAGCGGCGCCGAACCCATCGACGTCGTCCACGGCACGCCGGGGTCGATCTGCGGGCCGATGGCGAGCGCCTCGACGCCGAGCGCCTGCACGACCGCGCCCGAGGTCTCCCCGCCGGCGACCACCAGCCGGCGCACGCCGCGCGCGACCAGCGCCTGCGCCAGCGCGGCGAACGTCTCCTCGATCAGCGCCGCGGCCTCGCCGCGGCCGAGCCGCTCCTGCACCGCCGCGACCTGCGCGGGCTCGGCGGTCGAGTAGATCACGAACGGACGCCCGGCGCCGAGGTCGGCGTCGACGGCGGCCAGCGCCCGGGCGGCCAGCGCCGCCGCGTCGCCGCCGGCGAGTGGGTCGAGCGCCACCGCGGTGTGCGTCTTCGCCATCGCGGCGACCTGCGCCCGGGTCGCGGCCGAGCACGAGCCGGCGAGCACCGCCGGCTTGCCCGCGACCCGCGGCAGCACCGCCGCGTCCGGGCGCTCCGGCAGCAGTCCCTGCGCGCGGAAGTTCTGCGGCAGGCCCAGCGCGATGCCTGAGCCGCCGGTGACGAGTGCGAGGTCGCGGCACGCGGCGCCGATCGCCATCAGGTCGTCGTCCTCGATCGCGTCGACGACGGCGTGGCCCACACCTTCGCTCTCGAGCCGCGCGAACTCCGCCCGGATCGCATCGGCGCCGCGCTCGACCACGGGCCAGCGGACGAGGCCGACCGGGCGCCGCGCCTGCCGCCCGAGCACGCGCACGAGATTGGCGTCGCGCATCGGCGTCAGCGGGTGGTCGCGCATCGGCGAATCGGACAGCAGCACGTCGCCGACGTAAAGGTGGCCGAGGTAGATCGTGCGCTGGTTGACCGGAAACGCCGGGCAGGCGATGGTGAAGCGCGCGCCGAGCGCGTCGAGCAGCGCCTCGGCGACGGGGCCGATGTTGCCGGCGTCGGTGGAGTCGAACGTCGAGCAGTACTTGAAGTAGACCTGCCGCGCGCCCGCGGCCCGCAGCCACGCCAGCGCCGCGAGCGACTGCGCGATCGCCTCGGCGGCGGGGATCGTCCGCGACTTCAGCGCGACGACGACCGCGTCGGGCGCGCCGTCGACGTCGCCCGAGCGGGGAATCCCGATGGTCTGGACCGTGCGCATGCCCGCGCGCACGAGCATGTTCGCGAGATCCGTCGCGCCGGTGAAGTCGTCTGCAATGCAACCGAGCAGCATCGTCAGCGGAATGCGTGAACCAGAGCCATGCCCACCGCGGGCACGTAGGTGATGACGAGCAGGATGGACACGCTGATCATCATCTGCGGGATCAGCGCCCTGACCACGGCGCCCATGCCCACCCCTGCCAGCCGGGCGCCGACCATCAGTGTCCCACCCACCGGCGGCGTGTACAAGCCGATGGCCAGGTTGCAGGTCATGATCAGGCCCAGATGCACGGGGTCGATCCCGAACGGTATGGACAGCGGCACCAGCAGCGGTGCGGCCAGCAGCAGCGCCGGCACCGGCTCGATGAAGCAGCCGAGCGCCAGCAGCGAGAAATTGACGAGCAGCAGGAACGTCCACTGCGACGTCGCGTACTGGTGGACGAAGCCGGCGAGCTGCACCGGGACCTGCTCGACGGTGATCAGCCACGCCAGGCACGACGTGGCGCCGATGACGACCATGACCACGGCGCTGGTGGTGAACGACTTCAGCAGCAGCGCGGGCAGGTCGCGCGGCTTCAAGTCCCGGTAGATGACCATCGAGACGAACAGGCCGTAGGCCGCGGCGACCGCGGCGGCCTCGGTCGGCGTGAAATAGCCGGACCAGATGCCGCCGAGGATGATGACCGGCATCAGCAGCGCCGGAAAGGCGGCGACGAACGCCGTTCCGATCTCCCGCGCCGGCGCCCGTGCGCCGCCGTTGTCGCAGCCGGTGCGCTTGCCGGTCCAGATGCAGTCGAGCGACAGGCCGAAGGCGAACGCGAACGCCGGAACCACGCCGGCGAGGAACAGGTCGCGCACCGACGCGCCGGAGACGAAGGCATAGACGAGCATCGGGATCGACGGCGGCATGACGACGGCGAGCGTGCCGGCGGTCGACATCAGCGCACCGGCGAAGCCCCTGCTGTAGCCCTTGCGGATCAGCGCCGGCGTCATCACCGAGCCGATCGCGGCGGTGTCGGCGATCGCCGAGCCGGACACGCCGCCGAAGATCAGGCACGAGGTCACCGTGGCGATCCCGAGGCCGCCCGGGAGGAAGCCCAGCAGCTTGGTCGCGAAGCTCACGATGCGCATCCCGACGCCGCCGCGGGACAGGATCTCGCCCGCCAGCATGAACAGCGGCACCGCGATGAGGATGAACGGCTCGACCCCGCCGATGTAGGTCAGGAACACCGAGGTCAGCGGGTGGCCGAGGCCGTTCCACCAGATCATGAACGCGGTCGAGAGCAGCAGCCCGTACACCAGCGGAACGCCAAGGAGCGCCGCCACGATGAACAGGCCGAAGGTCTCGAACAGGATCACGGATGTCCCTCACCGTAGCGCTCGGCGTGGCTGCGGCCGGCGAGGATTTCGACGAGGTCCCACAGCACGAAGACCATGGTGATCACGGAGGCGACGGGAAGCGCCGCGTACTGTGTCGCCATCGGCCAGCCGAGCACCGTGAGCTCGCTCATCCGGCCGGCGTCGGCAATGCCGATGCCGTACCACGCCAGCAGCCCGAGCGTCACCAGCACGAGGACCTGGATGCCCGCATCGGCGTAGCGCCGCGCGGCGCCGTCGAGGCGGCCGATCAGCTCGCCGACCACCATGTGCGCGCCGCGGCGGGTGGCCGCAGCGCCTCCGAGAAACGTCACCCAGACCATGAGCAGCTCGCAGAACTCGGTGGTCCAGGCGATGTCGCCGTCGAACACGTTGTGCACGATCACGTTGGCGAAGACCAGCGTGGCCATGACCGCGCCGATCAGCACGATGCTCCAGTCGACCAGCCGCGCGAGCCACCGGATCGGCGCGGGCGCGGGCGGCCCCGGGGGCAGCAGCGTCGGCGCTGCCCCGGGGATCGCACCGGCCTCCGGCAGCGGAGTACCGCCTGCCATCTACTTGGCCGGCAGCGCCTTGCGCACTGCGTCGGCGTCGGCGATGAACGCGTCGACGTCGGCCCCGTACTTCTCCTTCGCCTTGGCGTAGACCGGCTTGACCGCGTCGCGGAACGGCGCGAGGTTCGGCCGCGCGATCTTGGCGCCCTTGGCCTGCATCTCGGCGAGCTGCTTGTCGTCGTTGGAGCGGATCTCGTTGCGGATCCACGCCGCGGTCTCGGCGCCGGCCTTCATCACGGCGGCCTGATCCGCAGGCGTGAGCTTCGCCCAGGTCTTCTCCGACATCGTCAGCGGGATCGGGCTGTAGACGTGGTGCGTCAGCGTCACGTTCGGCGCGACCTCGTAGAACTTGTTGGCGAAGATCGTGTCGATCGGGTTCTCCTGCCCGCTCACCACGCCCTGCTGGATCGCCAGATAGACCTCGGGCAGCGGCATGATCTGCACGTTGAAGCCGATCGCCTCCAGCGTCCAGCGCATCATCTCGTTGGGGAAGCTGCGCAGCTTCTTGCCCTGTGCCGCGGCCGGCGAAGGCAGCGGGTCCTTGGTGGTCATGTCGCGGAACCCGGCTTCCCACGTGGCGATGAAGCGGAAGCCCTTGGCGGGCGCCTTGGCGAACTGCTCCTTCAGCCACTTCGACTCGTCGTAGAGCTTCCACCCCTGCTCGTAGTTCTCGACGAGGTAGGGAAGCAGCGACAGGTTGAGCGTGGGCAGGTGCGTCGCATAGGTGCCGGTGCTGGAGACCGTGAAGTCGATACCGCCCAGCTGCAGCTGCTCGACCGCCTTCGGGTCGTTGGCGAGCTGGCCCGCCGGATACACCTGCACCTTGTAGCGGCCGTCGGTGTACTTCTCGACTTTTTCCGCGAAGAGCAAGGCGGCCTTCTGCCGGGCGCCGCCGGGCTGGTCGGTGTGGCTGAACTTGAGCACCGTCTGCGCCAGCGCCGGCGCGGCGAGGCCGAGGGCGGCCGCGACGGCGGCGGCGAGGGTGACCTGTCGAACGAAATGTCTGCGCTGCATGGTGTTTCCTCCTGGAAGGTGAGGTCAGGCGAACGCGGCGCCGGCGGGGATCGCCTCCGGCAGCAGCGGGTCGAACGAAGCAAGCTCGATGCGGCGATGCGTTGCCGCCGAGCGGTACACCGCCTCCTGCACGCGCAGGTTGGCGAGATAGTCGCGGGCCGTGTTCTCGATCGGCGCGCCGGAGGTGAGGTGCGCGACGACGTGCCGCTGCAGCCATTCGCAGGCGCCGCCGCCGAAGGTGTCCTCGGGCCCGCGGTCGTAGACGTGCTCGGTCTCGGGGCCCTGGTGCGGCTTCCACCACAGCCGCGCGTCGCCGTCGAGGCGCAGCACGCCGGCGGAGCCCTCGAGCCAGGCCTCGCCCATCGTCCGCCGCGGGTTGGCGGCGACGTGGTCGTTGAGGCGGTTGCCGTCGAAGAGCCCGGTCGCGCCGCCGGCGAACTCGAACACGATGTAGCCGGCGTCCTCGCCGGCGATCACCGGGTTGACGCGCCGCAGCGCCGCGTACACCGCCGCGACCTCGCCCATGAGGAAGCGGAAGGTGTCGATCCAGTGGATCGCGGTTTCCTTGACCAGGAACAGCGGCATCTGCTGGAAGTAGGGCTGCCGGTCGAGGTAGGCGCGCGGGCCCTGGCCGTCGCCGGGGCGCAGCCGGAACGCCACGCCGTGCAGCGCGCCCAGCGTCCCGGCGTCGATCAGGCGCTTCGCCTCGCGGTACCACGGCTCCCAGCGGAAGTTCTCGTGGACGACGAGCGGAACCCGCGCGCGCTCGGCGTCCTCGGTGATCGCGACGGCGTCGGCGTAGGACGCGCCGAACGGCTTCTGGCAGATCACCGGAATGCCGCGCGCGACGATCCTGGCGACGAACTCGCGGTGGGTCTCCGGCGGCGTGATCAGGTCGACGAGGTCGGGGCGCTCGGCATCGAGTGCCGCGTCGAGATCGCCGTACACGGCCGGAACGCCGTAGCGCTCGGCCAGCGACGCGCGCCTTCGCCTGGTCGCGGTTGACGATGGCAACGCAGTCGGCGGCGGCGAGGTTGCGCCAGCCGAGGTACTGGAACTGGCTGAAGTAGCCGGCGCCCACCCCCAGCACGCGGAGCTTGTCCATGCGCGTTCCCGTCACAGGTTGGACGCGACGGCGGCGGCGATCGCGTGCGTGCCGTCGCGCCCGCCCAGCTCGAACGGCTTCACCCGACCCGATGCGTACACCGCGTCGACGGCGCGCTCGAGGCGCAGCGGCGTCGCGCGCCAGCGCCTCGACGCCGAACTTGGTGGCGAGCCAGTCGAGCATCATCGCCGCGGAGAGGATCGTCGCCGTCGGGTTCGCCTTGCCCTCGCCGGCGATGTCGGGCGCAGAGCCGTGGCACGGCTGGAACAGCCCGTGCGCGTCGCCGATGTCGGCCGACGGCGCCATGCCCATGCCGCCGATCAGCCCCGCGGTCAGGTCGGACAGGATGTCGCCGAACATGTTCTCGGTGACCATCACGTCGTAGTCCCAGGGCTTGCGGATCATGTCGAGCGCGGTCGCGTCGACGTAGTTGTGCCGCGCCTCGACGTCGGGAAAGCGCGCGGCGCGCTCGTCGAAGACCTTGCGGAAGAACGCCATCGAGCGGAACACGTTCGCCTTGTCGACGCAGGTCACGCGCCCCGGGCGCCCGCGCGCCTTGCGCCGCCGCGCGAGGCGGAAGGCGAAGTCGTGGACGCGCTCGGAGCCCGCGCGGGTGATGACCATCGTGTCCTGCGCCTCGCGGTCCTCGATCAGGACCCCCTTGCCGCGCGAGGCGAACAGGCCCTCGGTCGACTCGCGGATGACGACCAGATCGATCCCCGCCGCGCGCGGATCGGCGAGCGGCAGCGCGATGCCGGGAATCGCCCGCGCCGGGCGCACGCCGGCGTAGAGCGCCAGCTCGACGCGCAGGTCGAGCTGCGGCGCGATCTCGGTGCCGTCGGGATAGCGGATTTCGGGCCACCCCATGGCGCCGAAGAGCATGGCGTCGGCGGCGCGCGCGGCGGCGAGCGTGCCCGGCGGCAGGGCGATGCCGGTGGCCTTGTAGTGCAGCGCGCCGGCCGGGTGCGCGGCGAAGCGGAACGCATAGGGCGCGTCGTGCGCCAGCTTCTCGAGCAGCGGCACGGTGGCGTCGATCACCTCCGGGCCGATGCCGTCCCCGGGGAGGACGGCGATGTCGAGCAGGCGGGTTGCGGTTGCGGTCGTCATGGGGTTCTCACAGGTTCTTGAGCCGGTATTGTTCGAGGATGGCGAGGAGCTCGCGGCTGCCGCGCTCGCGGTGCGCGCGGTGCGCCTCGAAGGCCGCGCGGGCCTTGCCCGCGCGGATGTTCTCCACCACTTCCATGTGCTCGCGCGTCGAATGCGTCGGCATGGGCCGCATCCGCAGCGTGACCATCCTGGCGCGGTGCGCGCGGTCCCAGCAGTTCTGCACCGCGTCGATCAGCAGGCGGTTGCCCGACAGGGCGACCAGGTGCTGGTGGAAGCTCTCGTCGGCGGCGGCCCAGGCGTCGAGGTCGTCAGCCTTGAGCGCGACGCGCATGTCGCGCGAGGCGTCGAGCAGCGGCTTCAGCTGCGCCTCGCCCGGGGTGCGCCGGACGGCGAGCTCGGCGGCCATCGACTCCAGCGCGGTCAGCATCTCGTAGATCTCGCGCATGTCGTCGGCCGAGACCGGCAGCACGCTCATCCCGTGCCGCGGAATCACCTCGACCAGACCTTCCTTCTGCAGCCGGATCAGCGCCTCGCGCACCGGCGTGCGGCTCATGCCGAGCTCGATGGCGAGCTCCTGCTCGAGCGCCCGATGGCCGGGCGGCCAGACGTTGTCGAGGATCTTCCGGCGCATCGTCTGGTACGCCGATTCGACCAGCGAACCTCCGGTGGCGGCCGGTTCGGCGGACGCTGCGGGGCCGGAAGGCGTGAGGGGGGCCGCGCTCATTGGGCGACCTTCGCGCCGCGCACGGCGATGTTCGCGCTCATGCCGGCCAGTTCCAGTGCGCCGGGGCGAGCCCGGCGACCGGCGAACGGAACGCGTAGACGGCGTCGTCGAGCAGGCAGCCGAGATACGCGGTGCGCCGGTCGGCGCCGCCGAAGGCGATGCTGGAGATGTTGCGCAGCCTGGCGCTCTTGACGTCGTCCAGGTGCGCACGGCCCAGCTCGCCGGCGGCGTAGGCCTGCTCGACCCAGGCCAGGTGCGCCGGGATCCGAATCCTCGACGACGGTCGCGACGCTGCGGTCGGGCGCGACGCGGAGCACCCGGTTGCTGATGATCGACACGATCCACAGGTGGCCCTCCTCGTCGAAGGCCATGCCGTCCGGGTACGTGCCGGGGCCGTACTCGACGAAGACTTCGCGCGGGCCGAGGCTGCCGTCGGCGCGCACCGCAAAGCGCGACGTGATCCGGGCGAAGGTCTCGTTGACGTACAGCCATTCGCCGCGGGCGTCGAGGATCGCCTCGTTGGTGTAGCCGAGGCCGTCGGCGACGATGCGCGCGCCGCGGGCGTCGACCAGCACCACGAAGCCGTCGGCGACGTCGCGCCGGTACGCGAGCGCCCGCGGCACGCGGCGGGTGCTCACGGTGATCCAGACCCGCCCGCGGTCATCCTCGACGACGAAATTCGACGGCGGCAGCGCGACGCCGTCGACTTCCTCGAGGAAGGGCCGGATGGTGCCGTCGCGGGTCAGCGCGAACACGCCGCCGCGCTCGGCGCCGAGGTCGGCGAACAGGAACGATCCGTCCCGGCGCAGCGCGATGCCGTTCGGCCGGGGCGGGCGGCCGTCGGGGAGCTCGCCGCGGAAGAGCGCCTGCCCGCCGCCGGGACGCAACTGCGCCACGCCGCCCCGCCAGTCGGCCGTGTAGACGTCGCCGCGGGCATTGGCCAGAACGCACTCCGGGCGTTGCAGCCCGGTGCCCAGGCGCTCGATCGAGCCCAGTTCGACCTTCTCCCGGATGGAATCGACGCTCACCGCAGGAATCCCCCGTGCGGATGGCCGTCGCCGTCGAGGCGCGGCACCCGCTTTGTCCGTATAAGTTAACGTATACGTTAATGCGGCGCGCGCCGGATGTCAACAGGGCGGGCGCGACACAGGGCGGGCGCGGGCGGGCCGGGACTGCGGGGGTGAAGGAGGGTCAGGCGCTGCGGCGACGGCGCGGCGGGCGCGCGCCAGGGGCGGCGGGCGCCGAGGCGCGCGGCGATGCTGCCCGCCGCCGCCGGGTCGGGTCGGCGGCCGTGCCGGCGCCTACGCCGTTCCGCGGCGCGCCGCGGGCGGGAGCGCCCTTGGCCCGGGGAGGGCGTGCGCCCGGCCGGGCGCTGCCGGCCGGAGCCGCCGCCCGGCCACGCTGGGTTCCGGCAGCGTACCTTGCCGAGCCGGCCGGTGGCGCCCCCCGGAGGGCGCGTGCGGCGGGCTTTGCCGCGCCTGCCTTGCCGCGACGGGCCGGTGCCGGGGCAGCGGGCTCCGGTTCCGGCGCGGGCCGCCAGACGACCAGCAGCTTGCCGATGTGCTGCACCGGCGCGGCGCCGAGTTCGGCGCAGATGCGCTCAAACAGCGCCGCGCGCGCGGCGCGGTCGTCGTTCCAGACCCGGATCTTGATCAGCTCGTGGGCGAGCAGCGCGACGTCGATCTCGTGCAGCACCGCCGGCGTCAGCCCGTGCTGCCCGATGCTGACGACCGGGTGCAGCGCGTGCGCCCGCGCCCGCAGCGCGCGCCGCTGTGTCGAATTGAGTGGATTCATGCCGCCAGTGTAAACCGCGCCGGGCCGCGCCCGACGCGGGATCGCGGCTCCGGTGTTAGAGTGAATCGGTCGACAAGGCGCGCGCAGGACGGTGGGCGGTGGCGGGACCGAAGGCAACGAAGAAGCACAAGTTCGTCAAGGCGTGGGTGCAGGAGCACGTCAACGACCACTGGGTCAAGGAAGCGACCCGGCTGGGCTACCGCTCGCGCGCGGCGTTCAAGCTGCTGGAGCTCGCGGAGAAGGACCGGCTGCTCCGGCCGGGCATGCGCGTCGTCGACCTGGGATCGGCGCCGGGAAGCTGGGCGCAGGTGCTGCACGAGAAGCTGGGCCCGGGCGGGCGCATCGTCGCCATCGACCTGCTGCCGATGGACCCTGTTCGCGGCGTGGTATTCATCCGCGGCGACTTCCGGGAGGCCGAAGGGCACGCCGCGGTCGAGGCGGCGCTCGACGGGCGCAAGCTCGACCTTGTGGTTTCGGATCTGGCCCCCAATCTCTCCGGTGTCGAGGCCGCCGATCAGGCGCGCGCCGTGCATCTGGGCGAGCTGGCGCTCGAATTTTCCGCGCAATGGCTGCAACCCGGCGGCGATCTGGTCGTCAAAGCGTTCCAGGGTGGTGGATTCACGGAGCTCCAGCGGGCGGTGCAGAAGCAGTTCGAAAAGGTGTACGTGCGCAAGCCGAAGGCGTCGCGCGATCGCAGCCGCGAGGTCTACCTCGTCGCGAAGCGTTTGCGGGGCGAGGGCGGCGACGCGGGAGGCGAGCTTCGGCTGGCAGCAGCAGCAGTAAACGTTTACAATACAAGGTTCTGCGCGCCATGCCGTCGGGCATGGCATCACCACGGGGCCAGCGGCGGCCCAGCGCCCCTGCCGCCAGGAGTGACGTTTGAACAATCTGCTCAAGAATGTCGGAATCTGGCTGGTGATCGGCCTCGTCGTCCTGACGGTCGTCAAGCAGTTCGACTCGCGCCAGACGACCAAGGACTCGGTCCCCTACTCGGAGTTCATGGAGCAGGCGAAGCAGGGCCGGGTCGAGTCGGCGTCGGTCGAGGGCCGCGCGATCAAGTGGGTGTCCAGCGACAAGAAGCGCTTCATCACCTACAGCCCCGGCGACATCTGGATGGTCGGCGACCTGGTCAAGTACGGCGTCAAGGTCGAGGCCAAGCCGGACGAGGAGCAGTCGTTCCTGGCGCAGGTGTTCATCTCCTGGTTCCCGATGCTGCTGCTGATCGGCGTGTGGATCTTCTTCATGCGCCAGATGCAGGGCGGCGGGCGCGGCGGCGCGTTCAGCTTCGGCAAGAGCAAGGCCAAGATGCTCGACGAGGCCAACAACTCGATCACCTTCGCCGACGTCGCCGGCTGCGACGAGGCCAAGGAGGAGGTCAGCGAGCTGGTCGAGTTCCTGCGCGACCCGTCCAAGTTCCAGAAGCTGGGCGGGCGCATCCCGCGCGGCGTGCTGATGGTCGGCTCGCCCGGCACCGGCAAGACGCTGCTCGCCAAGGCGATCGCGGGCGAAGCGAAGGTGCCGTTCTTCTCGATCTCGGGCTCGGACTTCGTCGAGATGTTCGTCGGCGTCGGTGCCGCGCGGGTGCGCGACATGTTCGAGCAGGCGAAGAAGAGCGCGCCGTGCATCGTGTTCATCGACGAGATCGACGCGGTCGGCCGCCAGCGCGGCGCGGGCCTGGGCGGCGGCAACGACGAGCGCGAGCAGACGTTGAACCAGCTGCTCGTCGAGATGGACGGCTTCGAGGGCAACGCCGGCGTCATCATCATCGCCGCGACCAACCGCCCCGACGTGCTCGATCCGGCGCTGATGCGCCCGGGCCGCTTCGACCGGCAGGTGGTGGTGCCGCTGCCCGACATCCGCGGCCGCGAGCAGATCCTGCTCGTCCACATGCGCAAGGTGCCGATGGCCGGCGACGTGAGGGCCGAGGTCATCGCCCGCGGCACGCCGGGGTTCTCCGGCGCCGATCTCGCCAACCTCGTCAACGAGGCGGCGCTGTTCGCCGCGCGGCGCAACAAGCGCCTCGTCGACATGGAAGACTTCGAGATGGCGAAGGACAAGATCATCATGGGCGCGGAGCGGCGCTCGATCGTGATGCCCGAGGAGGAGCGGCGCAACACCGCGTTCCACGAGTCGGGACACGCGATCGTCGCGCGGCTGCTGCCCAAGACCGACCCGGTGCACAAGGTCACGATCATCCCGCGCGGCCGCGCGCTGGGCGTGACCATGCAGCTGCCGGTCGCGGACCGCTACAGCATGGACCGCAATCACATGCTGAACGTCATCGCGGTGCTCTTCGGCGGGCGGATCGCCGAGGAGATCTTCATGAACCAGATGACGACCGGCGCGTCGAACGACTTCGAGCGCGCGACCGACATGGCCCGCGCGATGGTCACTCGCTACGGCATGTCCGACGAGCTGGGCCCGATGGTCTACGGCGAGAACGAGGGCGAGGTGTTCCTCGGCCGCTCGATCACGCGCACCGTCAACATGTCCGAGGACACGATGCGCAAGGTCGACGGCGAGATCCGCAAGATCATCGACACGCAGTACGCGGTCGCGCGCAAGCTGATCGAGGACAACCGCGACAAGGTCGAGGCGATGGCCGCGGCGCTGCTCGAGCTCGAGACCATCGACGCCGACCAGATCGACGACATCATGTCCGGCAAGCCGCCGCGGCCGCCCAAGCCCACGCAGTCGAGCGGCGGCGCGCCGACGCCGGGCGCCACGCCGCCGCCGGACGCCGCGCCGTCGGTCCATCCCGCGTAACGGATTTCGCCCGCCACGCGTCGTCTGCCACGCGTAGCCCCCGTCCCCGTAGCCCGGGTTGAGCGCCAGCGAAACCCGGGTGGTTGCGGCAACGGAGCGCCACCCCGGGTTTCGCTGGCGCTCAACCCGGGCTACGCGGCCACCAGGCCACGACGCGACCACACAACGACCCACGCCATGCCCCGCCTGCTGATCTGCGGCCGCCACCGCTTCGACCTGGCGCGCCCGCTGGTGATGGGCATCCTCAACGTCACTCCCGATTCGTTCTCCGATGGCGGCCGCTATCGTGGACGCCCCGCGTGCGCTCGACCACGCCCGGCGGATGCTCGCCGACGGCGCCGACCTCATCGACGTCGGCGGCGAATCGACGCGCCCCGGCGCCGTGCCCGTCGCCGAAGAGGAGGAGATCGCGCGGGTCGTCGGCATCACGCAGACGCTCGCGGGCGAGGGCGTGGCCGTATCGGTCGACACCCGCAAGCCGGCGGTGATGCGCGCGGCGGCCATTGCCGGCGCGGCAATGATCAACGACGTCTCCGCGCTCGCCGCCCCGGGCGCGCTGGAGGCCTGCGCGCAGGGCGGCGTCGGCGTGTGCCTGATGCACATGCGCGGCGACCCGGCGACCATGCAGCAGGCGCCTGCGTACGCCGACGTCGTGCGCGAGGTGCGCGAATTCCTGCTTGCGCGTGCGAATGCCTGCATCGCTGCGGGCATCGCGCGCGAGCGCATCGTGCTCGATCCCGGCTTTGGCTTCGGCAAGACGCTGGCGCATAATCTCCAACTGCTGCGTGCGCTGCCGGAGCTGGCCGCGGCGGGCTATCCGGTGCTGGCCGGCCTGTCGCGCAAGTCGTCGCTGGGGCAGATCACCGGGCGCGACGCCGGGGAGCGCCTGCCGGCGAGCCTCGCGGCCGCGCTCGCCGCCGTCGCCCGCGGCGCGTCGATCGTCCGCGTGCACGACGTGCGCGAGACCGTCGACGCGCTGAAGGTGTGGCTCGCGGTGGCGTGAACCGGGCGGCGACCTCCCGCCCTGCCAACTGGAAAGCGTATGACCAGACAATTCTTCGGTACCGACGGCGTCCGCGGCCGCGTCGGCGAGCTGCCGATCACGCCGGAATGGGTGCTGAAGCTGGGCTGGGCGGCGGGCCGCGTGCTCGCTTCCGGAACGCCGAGCGCCGGCGGACGGCCTTCGGTGCTGATCGGCAAGGACACCCGGCTGTCGGGCTACATGCTCGAGGCGGCGCTGGAGGCCGGGCTGTCCGCCGCCGGTGTCGACGTCCATCTCTCCGGCCCGCTGCCCACGCCGGCCGTGGCCTACCTGACGCGGGCGCTGCGGCTGTCCGCGGGCATCGTCATCAGCGCCTCGCACAACCCGTACGACGACAACGGCATCAAGTTCTTCTCCAGCCGCGGCGCCAAGCTGCCGGACGCCGTCGAGATGGCGATCGAGCAGGGGATGACCTCGTCGCTCGCCTGCGTCGGATCGTCCGATCTGGGCAAGGCGCACCGTGTCGCCGACGCCCCCGGCCGCTACATCGAGTTCTGCAAGAGCACGTTTCCGCCGGATCGCGACCTCAAGGGCTGGCGCATCGTCGTCGACTGCGCGCACGGCGCCGGCTACCACGTCGCGCCGCTGGTGTTCCACGAGCTGGGCGCCGAGGTGATCGCCATCGGCAACGAACCCAACGGAATGAACATCAACGAAGGCGTCGGCGCGACGCACCCCGCGTCGCTGCAGCACGCCGTCGTCGAGCACCATGCGCACCTCGGCATCGCGCTCGACGGCGACGGCGACCGGCTGCTGGTCGTCGACGGCGAGGGCCGCGCCTACGACGGCGACCAGCTGCTGTACGTGATCGCGCTCGACTACCGGCGGCGCGGCATGCTGGCCGGCGGCGTGGTCGGCACGCTGATGACCAACCTCGGCCTCGAGCAGGCGCTCGACCGCGAGGGCATTCCGATGGAGCGCGCGGCGGTCGGCGACCGCTACGTCCTGGAGCGGATGAACGACAAGGGCTGGCAGCTGGGCGGCGAGAACTCCGGCCACGTGCTCTGCCTCGACAAGCACACGACCGGCGACGCGATCATCGCCGCGCTCGCGGTGCTGCGCGCGCTGATCGAGCAGCGCGTGACGCTGGCCGAGGCGACGCGCGCCGTGGTGCTGTGCCCGCAGCGGCTCATCAACGTCAAGGTGCCGCGAGGCTACGACTGGAAGGCGAGCGCGGTGATCCGCTCGGCGCAGGCCGACACCGAGGCGGCGCTGGGCAATTCGGGCAGGGTGCTGCTGCGGCCTTCCGGCACCGAGCCCGTGCTGCGCGTGATGGTCGAGGCGCGCGAAGCCGCACTTGCGGATCGGCACGCGCGGGCGCTGGCCGCCGTCATCGCGCAAGCCGCCGCCTGACCGCTTCCCGGCACCGCACCCCGGCACGCTGGCGTGCCGCTGCAACCTGCGCCGTATAATGCCCGCATGGTGGCGGTGCTCCACGCCGCACCCGGAACCAGCGGGCCGGAGGCGATCGCGGCGTGGCTGGACGGGCTTGGCGGCGCCTATCCCGGCGACGACCTCGCGTCGTTCGACGCGGCGGCCGCGTACGCGCGCGAGCGCTGCGGCGACGCCTGCGGCCGCGAGGGCGAGCCGCTGATCGAGCGCGCCGTCGGCGCCGCCACGATTCTCGCCGGATTGAAGCTCGATGCGGCGACGGTGCGCGGGGCGCTGCTGATCGGGCTGCCGGCTGCGCAGGCCTTCGACGCCGACGAGGTCACCGCGCGCTTCGGCGACGACGTCGCCACGCTGGTCGCCGGCGTCGCGCGGATGGACGAGATCCGGATGCTCCCGGTCGCCGGCAGCGCCGACGAGCGCGCCGCGCAGTCCGAGCGGCTGCGCAAGATGCTGCTGGCGATGGTGGAGGACATCCGCGTCGTGCTGATCAAGCTCGCCGAGCGCACGCAGGCGCTGCGCTTCCTGATGTCCGGCGACGCGACGCTGCGCCGCACCGCGGCGCGCGAGGTGCTGGACCTGTTCGCGCCGCTCGCCAACCGGCTGGGCATCTGGCAGCTCAAGTGGGAGCTCGAGGACCTGTCGCTGCGCGCGCTGGAGCCCGACCACTACAAGGCGATCGCCCGCATGCTCGACGAGCGCCGGCTCGACCGCGCAGCACTACATCGAGAGCGTGGTCGCGACGCTGAAGCGCGAGCTGGCGGCAGCGGGCATCAAGGCCGACGTCACCGGCCGGCCGAAGCACATCTACAGCATCTGGAACAAGATGCGGCGCAAGGAGTCGGGGATCGAGAACCTCTACGACATCCGCGCCGTGCGCATCCTGGTCGACGACGTGAAGGGCTGCTACGCGGCGCTGGGCATCGTGCATCACCTGTGGACGCCGGTGTCCGGCGAGTTCGACGACTACATCGCCAAGCCGAAGGCCAACAACTACCGGTCGCTGCACACCGCGGTGATCGGCCCCGAGGGCAAGCCGCTCGAGGTGCAGATCCGCACCTACGAGATGCACCAGCATTCCGAGTACGGGGTCGCCGCGCACTGGCGCTACAAGGAGTCCGGGCAGAAGGGCGTGCGCCGCGATCCCGCGTTCGAGGACCGGATCGCGTGGCTGCGGCAGGTGCTGGAGTGGAAGGACGCCGTCGCCGACGCATCGGAGTGGCTGACGGCGTTCAAGAGCAGCCTGTTCACCGAGACGATCTACGTGCTCACGCCGCAGGGCAAGGTGATCGACCTGCCGAGCGGCGCGACGCCGGTGGACTTCGCCTATGCGCTGCACACCAACGTCGGCCACCGCTGCCGCGGCGCGCGCGTCGACGGCGCGATGGTCCCGCTCAACTACACGCTGCGCAACGGCCAGCGGGTCGAGGTCGTCACCACCAAGCAGGGCGGCCCGTCGCGCGACTGGCTCAACCCGGAACTGGGCTACGTGCAGAGTCACCGCGCGCGCACCAAGGTCCGCCAGTGGTTCAAGGCGCAGCAGCACGGCGAGGCGCTGGCGCAGGGCCGCGCGAGCGTCGAGCGCGAACTGCAGCGCGCCGGCGCCACCGCGGTCAATCTCGACGCGGTCGCGGCCAAGGCCGGCTTCGGCAAGGCCGACGACTTCTACGCCGCCGTCGCGCGCGACGACGTCAACCTGCGCCAGATCCAGGCGGCGATCAAGGCCGTGGTGCAGCCGGAACCCGCCCCCGCGGCCGACGCCGGAGTCGAGGTGCTGGCCAGGCAGAGCAAGTCGGCCGGCGCCGGCAGCGGCATCCTGGTCGTCGGCGTCGACCGGCTGATGACCGGGCTCGCGCGCTGCTGCAAGCCGGCGCCGCCCGATCCGATCGTCGGCTTCGTCACGCGCGGGCGCGGCGTGTCGATCCACCGCCAGGGCTGCGCCAGCGTCGCGCGGCTGCAGGCGCGCGAGCCCGAGCGGCTGATCACCGCCGACTGGGGCGAGCCGCGCGACGAGGTGTTTCCCGTCGACGTGGTGATCGAGGCGATGGACCGGCAGGGGCTGCTGCGCGACATCACCGAGGTGCTCTCGCGCGAGCGGATCAACGTCACCGCGGCCAACACGCTGACGCGCAACATGGCCTCGAGGATGGGGTTCACGCTGGAGATCAGGGGCCTCGACCAGCTCAACCGCGCGCTGGCGGTCATCCGCGACGTGTCCGGCGTGCTGTCGGCGTCGCGGCGGTAGCGGGGCCCGACGCGGCGCTGCCACGTCGCCGTCTACCCGAAGTTCGAGGCGCTCGACGTGACGCCGTTGCTGCGCGTGCGCGCGCTACGACCGGTTCTCCACCTGCGATCTGTGCCGGCGGGTGTTCTGGCAAGGCTCGCACTGGCAGCGCATGCGCGCGCTGGTCGACGAGCTCGCGCCGCGCGTTACGGCTTCGGCCACGACCGACACATCGTCCATCGGTCATCGTCCATCGGACTGACGGCGCCGCACGCGCGGCGACGTTAAGGTGGGCGTGGTCGACCGCGCGAGCGCGGCGGCCGCATCCTTCCAAAACTCTTGCAGGAGACCACAATGAACAAGCGTTCCCTCATCGCATTCGCGGCGTTCTTCATCGCCTTCGCGGCGCAGGGCGCCGAGCCCGGCGTGTCGACCGCGGCGCCTGCCGCGCCGACGAAGACCGCGGTCCCGGTCAAGACTTCAGCGCCGGAGAACACCACCGCCGTGCACTCGCAGCAGGACAAGATGCGCGAGTGCAACAAGCAGGCGACCGGCAAGAAGGGCGCCGAGCGCAAGGCGTTCATGAAGACCTGCCTGTCGAAGAAGGTCTGACCCGCCGCAGAGGCTCGTCCGCCGGCGCGGCAGCCGATGCCGCGGCCGGCGGACGCGCGCGGCGTCAGCCGAGCGCGAGCCGCAGGACGAGACCGGCGGCGCCGCAGGCGAGGATCACCGCAATGACGCCGGCGCGGTAGCGGAACAGCGCGATCGCGGCAATGGCCGCGATCACCAGCGCTGCTGCGTCGAGGCCGCCGGCCACGGCCGCATCCACGGCGTCGCCGGCCCATCCCCGCGGCCAGAACACGTGCCAGGCGAAGAACACGGCCAGGTTGACGACGACGCCGACCACCGCGGCCGTGATGCCGGTCAGCGGCGCGGTGAACCGGAGCTGTCCGTGCGTCGACTCGACCAGCGGCCCGCCGGCCAGGATGAACATGAAGCTCGGCAGGAAGGTGAAGAAGGTGACCACGCCGGCGGCGGCGACGCCGGCGAGCGCCAGCGACTCGGGTCCGAAGAGCTGCCGCGTCCAGCCGCCGACGAAGCCCACGAAGGCGACGACCATGATCAGCGGCCCGGGCGTGGTCTCGCCGAGCGCGAGGCCGTCGATCATCTGCGCCGGCGTGAGCCAGGCGTAGGTCTCCACCGCGCCCTGGTAGACGTAGGGCAGCACCGCGTAGGCGCCGCCGAAGGTGAGCAGCGCCGCCTTGGTGAAGAACCACCCCATCCGCGGCAGCGTGCCGCCCGGGCCCCACGAGGCGACCAGCATCGCCAGCGCGAACAGCCACAGCGCCAACGCCGCGCCGACGACGAGCGCCAGGCGCGGCCAGCGGAAGCGCGCGTGCGCGGGCGTGGGCGTGTCGTCGTCGATCAGCGCCGGCGGAGCGGTGCGTCGCCGCGGACCGCGGTGGCCACCGGGCGCGAATGCGCGCGGCGCGACGCGCCCGCCGATGGCGCCGAGCAGCGCCGGCGGCCAGCACGATCGCCGGGAACGGCACGCGGAGCGCGAAGATGGCGACGAACGCCAGCGCGGCGATCGCCCAGAGCGCCGGGTGGCGCAGCGTGCGCGAGCCGATCCGCCATGCCGCGTGCAGCACGATCGCCACCACGGCCGGCTTGATGCCGTAGAGGATCCCGGCGACGGCCGGCACGCTGCCGTACGCGAGGTAGAGCCAGCGTCAGCGCGATCAGCAACGAACGAGCGAGGGCAGCACGAACAGGCCGCCGGCGACGATCCCGCCCCAGGTCCGGTGCAGCAGCCAGCCGATGTACGTGGCGAGCTGCTGCGCCTCGGGGCCCGGCAGCACCATGCAGTAGTTGAGCGCGTGCAGGAACCGGCGCTCCGAGATCCAGCGCTTCGATTCGACCAGATCGCGATGCATGATCGCGATCTGCCCGCGGGGCCGCCGAAGCTGATGCAGCCCAGTCGCAGCCAGTAGCGGAACGCCTCGGCGCGGGTGGGGGCGGGGGGCGCGACGGTCATCGCCAGCAGCGCGGAACCGTAGCCCGGGTTGAGCGCCAGCGAAACCCGGGTGGGCGCTGGCGACGAACGGCCCACCGGGTTTCGCTGGCGCTCAACCCGGGCTACGGCCGCGGTTACGGCCGCGGGTTGCGGTCGAGTTGCGGCCCGCGTCGCGAGCGGAAGGGCGCGGTCATACCAGCCCTTCGAGGAGCTGGACGTCGACGAGGTCGCCGACCGCGCAGCTCGCGACTTCCGGCGCGAGCACGACGAAGCAGTTGGCCCGCGACATCGACGACAGGATGCCCGAGCCCTGGTCTCCGGTGGTGCGCACGGTGAAGCCGCCGGCGCCGTCCGGGCTCAGGATCGCGCGCTGGAACTCGGTGCGGCCGGGCACTTTCCGGATCGGCGCGGCGAGCGGGACCTTGAACGTCGGCAGCGGCGCGACATCGCGCTGACCCTGCAGGATCAGCAGCGCGTCGCGGACGAACTGGTAGAACGTCACCATCACCGACACCGGATTGCCCGGCAGGCCGAAGAAGTGCGCGCTCGCCGATCCGGCCGTAGGCGAGCGGGCGGCCCGGCTTCATCGCGATCTTCCAGAACAGCACCTCGCCCAGCTTGTCCATCAGCTGCTTGACGAAATCGGCCTCGCCCACCGACACGCCGCCCGAGGTGATCACCACGTCGGCGGCCGCGGCGGCGTTCGCGAACGCGTGCTCCAGCGCCTCCGGCGTCGTCGCGCACCACGCCCATGTCGATCAGCTCGCAGTCGAGCCGCGCGAGCATGCCGTAGATCGTGTAGCGGTTGCTGTCGTAGACGTCGCCGCTGCCCAGCGGCGTGCCGATGGACTTCAGCTCGTCGCCGGTCGAGAAGAACGCGACGCGCAGCCTGCGATACACGGTGACCTCGCCGATGCCCAGCGAGGCGATCATGCCGAGCTCGGCCGGGCGCACGCGCTGCCCGGCGTCGAACACGACCGCGCCCGCCTTCACGTCCTCGCCGGCGAAGCGGCGGTTCTGGCCGGCCTTGCCGATGGCGCCGGCGGCGACGTGCACGCCGCGCTCGTCCTCGCGGGCGCGCTCCTGCATCACCACGCTGTCCGCGCCCTCGGGCATGACCCCGCCGGTGAAGATGCGCACGCACTGGCCGGGGCCCACGCGCGCCGGTCGACGGCTTGCCGGCGAACGACTCGCCGACGCGCGCGAGCGTCGTCTCGCCTCTGCGGATCGAGGTCGGCGAAGCGCACCGCGTAGCCGTCCATCGCCGAGTTGTCGTGCCCGGGCACGTCGAACGGCGAGACCACCGGCGCGGCGAGCACGCGTGACAGGGCCTGGCGGACGTGCACGCGCTCGGTGGCGGCGACCGGCGAGAGAAAGGTCCGGATCAGCGCGCGCGCGGTCGCGACCGGCATCGAGTTCGGATCGTAGTCGTCGGCGCAGGAGGCTTCGCGGAGGGTCTTCGGCTGGGACATGCGGTGGCGGCTCACGGGTTCGTGGAAAAGGGAATTCTAGTGCACTGCTTCGCCATCAGGGGCGCTCGGGAATCGACGCGGTTGACGCGCCCGCCTGGCGCGAGGAGGCGCGCGGCGTGCGCAGGCGACGGCTCGCCGCGCACCGGCGGCTGCGCCCGGCTCACGCGGGGTCCGGGCGGCGCGCGGCATCGGTCAGCTCGTCCGCGGTATTGATGTTGCGGAACGCGTCGGCCTCGTCGTCGAACGGGACCTCGACCACCGCCAGCGTCGCATACCACGCGTCGATCTTGCGGCCGCCGGCCGCGAGGAACGCGTCGAGATGCGGCAGCACGTCGCGGCGCACGACGCAGAACACGGGATGCGGCTGGTCGAAGGTGCGGGCGACGGCGATCTGCGCGCCGGCCGCCGCGAGCGCCCGGTGCAGGCGGGCGACGAGATCCGCCGGCAGGAACGGCGAATCGCAGGGCACCGTGGCCGCGTGCTCGCGCGTCGCGTGCGTCAGGCCGGCGTGCAATCCGGCGAGCGGGCCGGCGAAGCCGCCGATGGCGTCGGCCACCACCGGATGGCCGAACTCCGCGTAGCGGTCGCGGTTCTGGTTGGCGTTGATCAGCACCTCGGCGACCTGCGGCACGAGGCGCTCGAGCACGTGCGCGACCATCGGCCGGCCGTCGAGGTCGACGAGCCCCTTGTCGACGCCGCCCATGCGCCGGCCCTGCCCCCCGGCGAGGACGATGCCGGTGACGCCGGGAAGGCTCGCGCCGGCCGGCGTCACGGCGCGCCGCCGCGCGGGGGCGCGATCCAGGCGGCGCGCTCCTCGACGAAGGCGTCGCCTTCGGGCGCGCGATCGACCGGGTCGTCGAAGCGGCCAGCGCGACGTGCGTCTCGCCCGGCCACTTCACCGATTCGAAGAAGAGCTTCGTTCCGCACCGGCGGCAGAAGGAGCGCTTCGTGCCCGGCGAGGAGACGTGGACGGCGAGATCGTCGACGCCGGCTTCCACTACGACCTGCGGCGAGAGGAAGCCGATCCAGGTGACGAAGCCGGCGCTGTGCGAGCGCCGGCAGCTCTCGCAGTGGCAGTGAGCGCAGAAGCGCGACGGAAAGCGCGCGACGAAGCGCACGGCCCCGCACATGCAGCGCCCGCGGGCCTCGCCGGCGGCGGCAGCTTCGGTCATGGCGCTGGTGTGCTCCGAGCGCGCCGCCGGATCCGTAGCCCGGCATTGAGTCGGAGGCGAAATCCGGGTGGATGTCGCATCGGGCACCATTGCCCCGGGTTTCGCTGCGCTCAACGCCGGGCTACTGATCGTCGGGCGACCCATCGGGGTGTGGCGTCCGATCACAGGTCGGGGCGGAAGCGCTCGCCGCCGGTGAACAGCAGGTAGTGCCTGTTGGTCGCCCGCCCGATCATCGTCAGGCCGACCTTCTGCGCGATCTCGTAGCCCATCTGGGTGAGCCCCGAGCGCGACACCAGGAACGGGATGCCCATCTGCGCGGCCTTGATCACCATCTCCGAGGTCAGCCGGCCGGTGGTGTAGAAGACCTTGTCGGCGCCGTCGATGCGGTCGAGCCACATCCGGCCGGCGATGGCGTCGACCGCGTTGTGGCGGCCGACGTCCTCGATGAACATCAGGATCTCCGACGCGCCGGCGGCGGCGGGGTCGTTGGTCGCCAGCGCGCAGCCGTGGACGGCGCCCGCCTGCTTGTAGATCGTCTCGTGCAGGCGCACGCGGTCGAGCAGCGCATACAGCGTCGAGCGGGAGAGCGTCGCGGCCGCGGGCAGGCGCACGTTCTCGATGTCGTCCATCAGGTCGCCGAACACCGTGCCCTGGCCGCAGCCGGTGGTCCGCGTGCGCTTCTCGGTCCTGCGCCTCGAGGTCGGCGAGGCCGTGGCGCGTCCTGACCACGACGGCGTTGACGTCCCAGTCGACCTGCACCGACACGATGTCGTCGATGCGCTCGAGCAGCCGCTGGTTGCGCAGGTAGCCGATGGCGAGCGCCTCGGGCGCCGCGCCCAGCGTCATCAGCGTGAGCACCTCCTGCTTGTCGACGAACAGCGTCAGCGGGTGCTCGCCGGCGATCGGCGTCTCGCGCGCCGCGCCGGTCTCGTCGGTCGCGGTGACGGCGAACGTCGACGGGCGCGCCGCGTCGGTGAGCAGCGGGCGGTAGGGCGTGTCGGGGGCGTTCATCGGGGCCGCGTAGCGGTGCGCTCAGCCGCCGATGTAGGACATCTCGATCTTCGGATCGCGCGCGGTGTTGGCGGTGCGGATCTCGGAGTAGCGGTCCGCGCGCTGCCGCCACACGGCGGCGATGGCATTGCCTATCTCGTCGTCACCGGCGCCGCCGCGCAGCAGCGCGCGCAGGTCGTGGCCGGCGGTGGCGAACAGGCAGGTGTAGAGCCGGCCGTCGGCGGACAGGCGCGCCCGCGTGCAGTCGCGGCAGAACGCCTGCGTCACCGACGCGATGACGCCGATCTCGCCGCCGCCGTCGCGGTAGCGCCAGCGCTCCGCGACTTCGCCGCGGTAGTTCGGCTCGGCGTCTCGAGCGGCAACTCGGCGTCGATGCGTGCGCACGATCTCGGCGGCGGAGACGACGTCGTCCATCCGCCAGCCGTTGGTGGCGCCGACGTCCATGTACTCGATGAAGCGGAGGATGTGGCCGCTGCCGCGGAAGTGCCGCGCCATCGGCAGGATGCTCGCGTCGTTGACGCCGCGCTTGACGACCATGTTGATCTTCACCGGGGCGAGGCCCGCGGCCGCCGCGGCGTCGATGCCCTCGAGCACGCGGGCGACGGGAAAGTCGACGTCGTTCATGGCCCGGAACGTCGGGTCGTCGAGCGAGTCGAGGCTGACCGTCACGCGCTTCAGGCCCGCGTCGCGCAGGCTGCGCGCCTTCTTCGCCAGCAGCGAGCCGTTGGTCGTCAGCGTGAGGTCGACGTCGCCGATCGACGCCAGCATCTCGATCAGCCGCTCGACGTTGCGGCGCAGCAGCGGCTCGCCGCCGGTGAGGCGGATCTTGGCGATGCCGCGGTCGACGAAGGCCCTGGCCAGGCGCGTGATCTCCTCGAACGTCAGCAGGTCGGCGTGCGGCGAGGAACGGGTAGTCGCGGCCGAAGACTTCCTTCGGCATGCAGTAGACGCAGCGGAAGTTGCAGCGGTCGGTGACCGAGATGCGCAGGTCGGCGAGGTGCCGCCCGAGCGCATCCAGCGGCGGGCCGGCGACGGCCGGCGCGCGCGCCAGCGCAACCGGCATGGAGCCGGCGCGGGCGTCGACGAGCGGAATGATCGTGGCCATGCGCGAAGCGGGTGTTCCTGAGCGCGATTCGAACCGTCGATGTTAGCAGACCGCGAAGGTGCCGGTGTATGATCCCCCGTGCACCGCGCCGCCGCGTTTCCCTCGCGCAGACCCCGGAAAATGTCCACGTCCCTATTGCGGTTTCCTGTCGCCGTCGTCTTTCGGTACACGCCGCTGGCGAACCGCTGGGTCAGCGGATGCTGGGCGCCGGCCGCCGTCGAGCCGGAGTCGACGCCGGCGCCGGCGGCCTGGAGGCACCGCGGACGAGTCGACCGCCGCGGGCGCCTGCTGGCGGTTTGCCGGCCAATGGTTGGAGCTCCATCGGTCCGAGGCCGAGGGCTACCACCTGAACCTGACCGCGCCCGACCCCAAGGTGTTCGTGATGTGGCGGCTGGCCGATCCGGGCGTCGCGCCGCCGGTCGATCCGGTGGTCGTCACCGTCAGCTACAACGAGGCGGCGCGGATGCTCGACGGCGGCGAGCAGGTCGACGCGGTCCCGCTCCCCGCGGAAATCCGGGAGTGGATGCAGCCGTTCGTCGCCGAGCACTACAAGCCCGAAGCGCGCCGGAAGGTGCGGCGCAACGACCCGTTCCGCGACGACGAGGAGCGACAGCGGCGTGAGCCAAGGCATTGAGCGACGCCGCGTCCCGGGGGCGCCGATGACCGCCGACGACGACGACAGGCCCGGGTTCTCGCTGAAGCGCTGGTCGCAGCGCAAGCTCGACGCCGCGCGCAGCGCCCCGCCCTCGGTGCCGGCGCCGACGGCCGACCCGCCGGCTGCGGCCGCGGCGAGCGCAGCCCCCGATGCCTCACCCGTTGCCTCCGCGACGGCGTCGGCGCCGGCGGGCAACGACGCCGCGGGGGCGCCCCCGGCACCGCTGCCGCCCATCGAATCGCTCGGCGTGGAATCGGACTTCACGCCGTTCCTGCGCGCCAAAGTCGACGAGGCGGTCAAGCGCCAGGCGCTGAAGAAGCTGTTCCAGGATCCGCGGTTCAACGTCATCGACGGTCTCGACGTGTACCTCGACGACTACTCGCTGCCCGACCCGATCTCGCCGGAGGAGGTGCGGGCGCTGCATCACGTCCGGTCCTTTTTCGCGCCGCCGAAGACGCGGATCAATGCGCAGGGCTATGTCGAGGACGTGCCGGCGGACGAGGCGGCCGCGACCGCCGGGCCGCCGGGCGCCGACGCCCTGCCGGAGCCGGAGCCCGCGGCGCCGTCGAACCTCGGCGCGGTGCCGGCCGGCGGCGAGCCGGTCGATCGCGCTGCCGCGAACGACGCCATCGCGGCCACCGACGCCGCCACGGACGCACCGGGCACCGATGCCGTCCGCGCCGCGGACCGCGACGACGCCGATGCCGCGCGCGGGCGCAACGACTCATCGCCGCCATGAGCCTCGCCGACAAGACGCTGCACCTTTGCTCCTGCAACGGCACCATGCCGCTGGACGGCGCCGCGCTCGCCCGTGCGCTCGAGCTCGCCGGCCCGCTGCCGGTGAAGACGATGCTGTGCCAGAAGGAGCTCGCGGCGTTCGCCGACCGCGCGGCGGGCGACGTCGTCGTCGCCTGCACGCAGGAGGCGGCGCTGTTCGGCGACATCGCCGAGGAAGGCGGAAAGACGCAGGCGATCCGCTTCGTCAACATCCGCGAGACCGGCGGCTGGTCGGCCGAAGCCGAAGCAGGCGACGCCCAAGATCGCGGCGCTGCTGGCGCTGGCCGGGGTTCCCGAGCCCGATCCGGTGCCGCGCGTCGCGTACACGTCGCAGGGACAGCTGCTGATCGTCGGCCCGGCGGAAGCCGCGCTGCACTGGGCGTCGGTGCTGCACGAGCAGCTCGCCGTCACCGTGCTCGTGACCGGCCGCGCGGCGGGCGCGGAGCTGCCCGCGGAGCGGAGCTTTCCGGTCCACTCGGGCGCGCTCACCCGCGTCGCCGGCTGGATCGGCGCCTTCAGCGTCGAATGGACGCAGGACAATCCCATCGACCTCGGCCTGTGCACGCGCTGCAACGCCTGCGTGCGCGCCTGCCCCGAGCAGGCGATCGATTTCTCCTACCAGATCGACCTCGACCGCTGCCGGTCGCATCGGGCCTGCGTGGCCGCCTGCGGCGCGGTCGGCGCGATCGACTTCGCCCGCGCCGACCGCGCACGCACGGACGACTTCGATCTGGTGCTCGACCTCGATCGCGTGCCCGCGTTGCGGATGCACCAGCCCCCGCAGGGCTACTTCGCGCCGGGTGCGGACCCGCTGGCGCAGGCGCAGGCCGTGGCGGAACTCGCGGCGATGGTCGGCGAATTCGAGAAGCCCAAGTTCTTCAATTACAAGGCGGCGATCTGCGCGCACAGCCGGTCGACGAAGATCGGCTGCACGCAGTGCATCGACATCTGCTCGACCGCCGCGATCGCCGCCGACGGCGATCACGTCCGCGTCGAGCCGCACCTGTGCATGGGCTGCGGCGCCTGCACCACCGTGTGCCCGTCGGGCGCGCTGACCTACGCCTACCCGCCGGTGCCCGACCTCGGCCGCCGCCTGCGCACGCTGCTCGCCACCTACGCGAAGGCCGGCGGGCGCGACGCCTGCATGCTGCTCCACGCCGGGGACGCGCGCGAGGCGATCGCCCGCATCGCGCGCCGCGGGCGCGGCCTGCCCGCCCGCGTGATCCCGCTCGAGGTCCACCACGTGGCGGCGGTCGGCCTCGACGTCTGGCTCGCCGCGCTGGCGCTGGGCGCCAGCCAGGTGGCGGTGCTCGCCACCGGCGCCGAGGCGCCGCAGTACCGCGAGGCGCTGGTCCGGCAGATGGACATCGCCGATTGCATCGCGCAGGCGCTGGGCTACCAGGGCGAGCACTTCCGCGTCTTCGACGCCGCCGACACCGCCGCCTGCGACGCGGCGCTGTGGGCGTGGCCGGCGGCGCTTGACCGTGCGCCTCCCGGCGACGTTCGCACTGACCGCCGACAAGCGCACGACCGCCGCGCTCGCGGTCGAGCATCTCGCGCTGCACGCGCCGGTGCCGCAGCGCGAGATTCCGCTGCCGGCCGGGGCGCCGTTCGGCACCATCGCCGTCGATCGCGACGCCTGCACGATGTGTCTGTCCTGCGTGGGCGCGTGCCCGGTCGGCGCGATCCTCGACAGCCCGGAGCTGCCGCAGTTGCGCTTCATCGAGGCCAAGTGCGTGCAATGCGGGCTGTGCGCGACGACGTGCCCCGAGCGCGCGATCGCGCTCGACGCCGCGGCTCAACCTCGCGCCGGAGGCGAAGGCGCCGCGGGTGCTGAACGAGGCGGCGGTCTTCCACTGCATTTCCTGCGGCAAGCCGACCGGCGCGGCGAAGATGGTGGAAGCCATGCTGGGCGGCTCGCCGGCCACTCGATGTTCGCGGCGCCGGGCGCGCTCGACCGGCTCCGGATGTGCGCCGATTGCCGGATCATCGACATGATGAAAGGCGAGCGCGGCGCCGACGTGCCGCGACCGCTGACGAAGGCCCCGTGGAAGCTGCCGCCACGCACCGCGCGCTCGATCCCGAGGACCAGGCGCGGGCGGACTTCTACGCGTTGCTCGCCCGCGCTCTACGCCGACGCGCCGGACGCCGGCGCTGCTCGCCGCGATCGCGCAGGCGCCGCCGCTGGTCGCCGAAGCCGGGCCCGACGACGACGCGGCAGCCGGTCTTCCCGCGGCGTGGGACGCGCTGCGCGCCGCCAGCGCGGCAATGGATGGCGACGCAATAGTTGAAGAGTACAACAATCTCTTCGTCGGCGTGGGCAAGTGCGAGGTCAACCTGCACGCTTCGCACTGGCTGACCGGCTTCATGATGGAAAAGCCGCTGGTCGAGCTGCGCACGGCGCTGGCGGATCTCGGCCTCGGCCGGCAGGCCGGCGTCACCATGCTCGAGGACCATCTCGCCGCGCTGTGCGAGACCATGCGCATCCTGATCGCGGGGACCGAAGCGCGCGCGCCGGCGTCGATCGCCGCGCAGCGCGCCTTCTTCGAGCGGCAGATCGCGCCGTGGGTGTTTCCATGCTGCGCTCGCAATAGCGAACTCTTCGGTTGCCAACTACTACCGCCACGTTGCACAATTCGCACAACGATACATGGCGCTCGAACGTGACTCGCTCGCCATCGACTGATCACCGAACGTCACGACGTCTGAATTCGGAGGATCGCATGCGCCAACGTCCGCCCAGCGGCAGTTCCCCTTCGCCGGTCACCGCGCCGCCGCCTTCGTCAGCCAATCTGCAGCGCCGCCGCTTCCTGCTCACGCTGGGCGCGGGCGGCGTGAGCGCGGCGGCCGTCGCCGCCACCGCATTGCCGGGCGCCGCCGCCGCCGTCGAGAGCGGCGCGGCTGCCGCCGCCGAATCGGGTTATCGCGAAACGCAGCACGTTCGCGATTACTACCGCACCGCCAGAGTCTAGGAGGGGGAAGGATCATGCTGCTTACAAGGAAGAGCGAGCAAGCTTCTGCAGCCGGTCCACGTTTACGCCGTCTCGTCGGAGGCAGGTATCCGACGATGGATCGGCGGACGTTTCTGAAGCGTTCGGGTCTCGTTGCCGGGACCGGGGCGTTCGCGAGCCAGCTGCCGCTGGGCGCCATCGGCACCGCCGAGGCGCAGCAGGAAGGCGCGGCCGCCAAGGGCGAGGTCAAGCGCACCATCTGCACCCACTGCTCGGTCGGCTGCGCCGATCGACGCCACCGTCGAGAACGGCGTGTGGACGCGGCAGAACCCGGTGTTCGAGTCGCCGCTCAACCTGGGCGCGCACTGCGCCAAGGGCGCCTCGGCGCGCGAGCACGGCCACGGCGAATACCGGCTCAAGGCGCCGATGAAGCTCGTCAACGGCAAGTACCAGAAGATCAGCTGGGAGCAGGCGATCAACGAGGTCGGCGACAAGCTGCTCGCGCTGCGCAAGGAATCGGGCCCCGACGCGGTGTTCTGGGTCGGCAGCTCCAAGCACAGCAACGAGCAGGCGTACCTCGTGCGCAAGTTCGTGTCGTTTTGGGGCACGAACAACTGCGACCACCAGGCGCGCATCTGCCACTCGACGACGGTCGCCGGCGTAGCCAACACCTGGGGCTACGGCGCGATGACCAACTCGTACAACGACATGCAGAACGCCAAGTGCGCTGCTGTACATCGGCTCGAACGCGGCCGAGGCGCACCCGGTGTCGATGCTGCACATGCTGCACGCCAAGGAGACCGGCGCGCTGATGATCGTCGTCGATCCGCGCTTCACCCGCACCGCGGCCAAGGCCGACGAGTTCGTGCGCATCCGCTCCGGCACCGACGTCCCGTTCATGATGGGGCTGCTCTACCACATCTTCAAGAACGGCTGGGAGGACAAGGCGTACATCCAGGCGCGCGTCTACGGCATGGACAAGGTGAAGGCCGACGTGATGGCCAAGTGGTCGCCGGACAAGGTCGAGGAGGTCTGCGGCGTGCCCGAGGCGCAGGTGGCGAAGGTCGCCGAGATGATGGCGAAGAACCGGCCCTCGACGATCGTCTGGTGCATGGGGCAGACCCAGCACACCATCGGCAACGCCGTCGTGCGCACGTCGTGCCTGCTGCAGCTCGCGCTCGGCAACGTCGGCGTCGCGGGCGGCGGCACCAACATCTTCCGCGGCCACGACAACGTGCAGGGCGCGACCGACGTCGGCCCCAACCCCGACTCGCTGCCCGGCTACTACGGCATCGCCCCGGGGTCCTGGAAGCACTGGGCCGAGGTGTGGGGCGTGGACTACGAGTGGATCAAGAGCCAGTACGCCGAAGGCATGATGGAGAAGCCCGGGATCACCGTCTCGCGGTGGATCGACGGCGTGCTGGAGAAGAACGACGCCATCGACCAGGGGCCGAACCTGCGCGCGCAGGTCTTCTGGGGCCACGCGCCGAACAGCCAGTCGCGCGGCAAGGACATGATCGAGGCGATGAAGAAGCTCGACCTGCTGGTCGTCATCGATCCGTACCCGTCGGCGACGGCGGCGATGGCGGCGATGGTGCGCAAGGACGGCGTCTACCTGCTGCCCGCGTGCACGCAGTTCGAGACCTCGGGCTCGGTCACGGCGTCGAACCGCTCGATCCAGTGGCGCGAGCGGGTCATCCAGCCGCTGTTCGAGTCGCAGACGGACCACGCGCTCATGTACGCGTTCGCGAAGAAGCTCGGCTTCGGCAAGGAGTTCGTGAAGAACTACAAGCTCGTGAAGCCGGACGGCGACGCCAAGTTCGAGGAGCCGGAACCCGAATCGGTCCTGCGGGAGATGAACCGCGGGCTGTGGACCATCGGCATGACCGGCCAGTCGCCGGAGCGGCTGAAGCTGCACATGAAGAACATGTCCACCTTCGACATCAAGTCGCTGCGGGCGAAGGGCGGTCCCTGCGACGGCGACTACTACGGGCTGCCGTGGCCGGCCTTCGGGACGCCGGAGCTCAAGCACCCGGGATCGCCGAACCTGTATTCGCCCGGGCTCGCGATGATGGACGGCGGCGGCTGCTTCCGCGCCCGTTTCGGCGTCGAGCACGACGGCGAGTCGCTGCTGGCGGAGGACGGCTCGTACCCGAAGGGCGGCGACCTCACGACCGGCTATCCCGAGCTCGACCACGTGCTGCTGAAGAAGCTCGGCTGGTGGGACGAGCTGACCGAGGACGAGAAGAAGGCGGCCGAGGGCAGGAACTGGAAGACCGACCTCTCCGGCGGGATGATCCGCGTGTTCATGAAGGTGCACGGCAACCATCCGTTCGGCAACGCCAAGGCGCGGGCGGTCGTCTGGAACTTCCCCGATCCGATCCCGCAGCACCGCGAGCCGCTGTACTCGCCGCGGCCGGACATGGTCGCCAAGTACCCGACGCACGACGACAAGAAGGCGTTCTGGCGACTGCCGACGCTGTACAAGACGGTGCAGGACGAGAACGTCAAGAACGAGGTGTCCAAGCACTTCCCGCTGATCCTCACCAGCGGCCGCCTGGTCGAGTACGAAGGCGGCGGCGAGGAAACGCGCTCGAACCCGTGGCTCGCCGAGCTGCAGCAGGTCAACTTCGTCGAGATCAATCCCAAGGACGCCAACGATCGCGGCGTGACCAACGGCGAGTGGGTCTGGGTCAAGACTCCCACCGGGGCGCAGATCAAGGTGCAGGCGATGGTGACCGAGCGCGTGGCCGCGGGAACGACGTTCATCCCGTTCCACTTCTCCGGCTGGTGGGAGGGGAAGGACATGCTCGAGTACTACCCCGAGGGCGCGCATCCGATCGTGCGCGGTGAAGCCGTCAACACGGCCACCACCTACGGCTACGACTCGGTGACGATGATGCAGGAAACCAAGACGACGCTCTGCCAGGTCGCCAAGGCCTGACCGCTCACCGACACGCCTAGGAGACGACGATGGCCAGAATGAAGTTTCTCTGCGACGCCGAGCGCTGCATCGAGTGCAACGGCTGTGTCACCGCGTGCAAGCAGGAGCACGACATCCCGTGGGGCGTGAACCGCCGCCGCGTGATCACGATGAACGACGGCGTGCCGGGCGAGCGCTCGGTCTCGGTCGCGTGCATGCACTGCTCGGACGCGCCCTGCATGGCGGTCTGCCCGGTCGACTGCTTCTATCACACCGAGGAAGGCGTCGTCCTGCACGACAAGGACCTGTGCATCGGCTGCGGCTACTGCTTCTACGCGTGTCCGTTCGGCGCGCCGCAGTTCCCGCAGTCCGGCGCGTTCGGCATGCGCGGCAAGATGGACAAGTGCACCTTCTGCGCCGGCGGTCCGGAGCCCAACAATTCCGAGGCCGAGTTCAAGAAGTACGGCCGCAACCGCCTCGCCGAGGGCAGGCTGCCGGTGTGCGCCGAGATGTGCTCGACCAAGGCGCTGCTCGGCGGCGACGGCGAGGTGCTCGCCGACATCTACCGCGAGCGCGTCACCTACCGGATGGCGCGCGGGACGCCCGGCACGCCGCCGATCGGATGGGCCACAGCCTACGGCCGGCCGGAGACGGTCAAGGCGTCGGGCGCCGCGGGAGGGACCAAGTGATGAGCCGCCATATCGTTGCACTGGGCCTCGGAGCGCTCGTCGCGATCGGACTCGCCGCGTGCGGTGAGCAGTCGCAGGTGATCCAGTACAAGCAGGGCACCTATCAGGGCAAGCCCGACCAGCCGCCGTTCGCCGGCACGCCGTGGAACGGCAACAAGTCGGAGTGGGACGTCGCGATCAACACCCGCGCCCAGAACCAGAACGAGTACAAGCGGATCAACCACTGACCGCAGCGGAGGCGCCATGCGCAGGGTATCCATCACGCTGTCGGTCGGCACGCTGCTGGCCATTGCGGCGTTCGCCGCGGGCGTTGCAGCGGCGCAGTCGCCGGCGGTCAATCCGCAGGAAGCCGACTACGCCAAACAGCAGCAGGAGCGGCAGGCGACACAGCCGTACAACAACGCGCCGGTGTGGAAGGAGGCGCGTTCCGGACTGCCCCAGGTCACCACGGTCAAGGGCCGCGAGACCGACGTCCTGATCCAGCCCGAAGGCCAGACCTGGCGCGCCGCGCGCGTGCCGATCGCGACCGCGGGCGGCTTCCTGGTCGCGCTGGCGCTGGCCGGTCTCGCGGTGTTCTACGCGATCCGGGGCACGATGGGGGCCGGGCACAAGCCCGGCACGCGGATGATCCAGCGCTTCACGGCCGCCGACCGCATCGCGCACTGGCTGCTGGCGATCGTCTGGGTCACGCTGGCGATCACCGGACTCATCATGTCGCTCGGCAAGGCGACCCTGCTGCCGCTGATCGGCTACACGCTGTTCTCGTGGCTCGCCGCGTTCTCCAAGAACGTGCACAACTTCATCGGGCCGATCCTGATCGTCGCCGTGCCGTGGATGTTCGTGCGCTTTGTGCGGGACAACGGCATCGGCGCCGAGGATTTCAAGTGGTACGCGCACCTCCTCGACTTCATCAAGGGCACCGAATACCCGAGCGGGAAGTTCAACGCCGGCGAGAAGGTCCAGTTCTGGCTGGTGCTGGTGCTGTTCACGACGATCATGGTGGTGACCGGCCTCATCCTCGCCTTCCCGAACTTCGACCAGACGCGGCAGACGATGCAGTGGTCCAGCATCATCCACATGGTCGTGGCCTACGTGGCGATCGCGCTCACCATGGTGCACATCTACCTCGGGACGGTCGGCGTCGCCGGCGCCTACCGCGCGATGCGCGACGGCTACGTCGACGCGAGCTGGGCCGAGCACCATCACGTCAGGTGGTACGAAGACGTCGTCGCCGGCAAGGCCCGCGAGCAGTTCGTCGAGCCCGGCGAGGAGGCGCCCCCCGACGCCGCGGCGCGCCGCCCGGCGTGACGCCCGCCGCCCCCATCCCCACGGAGATCGAGCCATGACGACGTTGCGCGCACTCATTGCCGCGGCACTGCTGGCGGTCAGCTTCGGGACCGCCATCGCCAAGCTGCCGCCGCCGCCGCCGATGACCGAAGAGCAGAAGGCGGCCGCGGCGGAAAAGAAGGCCAAGGCTGCCGCGGCCGACCACGCCGCGCTGGTACAGGCGCAGGACCGCGTCGTCGCCCGCTACAAGGCCGAGCACATGGGCGCGGAAAAGGCGGCTGCGCCGCCGATGGCGCCCGCCGCCAAGCCATAGCCCTCCGGGGCCTGCGGCGCACCGCGCCCGGCGCGAACCCGGTATAATTCACGGTTCGCGGAGAGATGGCCGAGTGGTCGAAGGCGCTTGACTCGAAATCAAGTATACGTTTACGCGTATCTAGGGTTCGAATCCCTATCTCTCCGCCACCTTCTCTCGTCTAGCAGCATCTAATGCGCTCTGCTAACGGCTGGTATAGATAAAAAACGCCATAGAATCAATCTATAACGCGCGATCTCTGCGCTGGATTGGCGTCTAGCAACAGCTAGTACGTTTCCGCAGCAGCTGGAATTCTGGTAGTGTCCTCGGTAGTGATTCCTGACGGTGGTCGCGAGCGGTAGTGATTTTTCGCGACGCCTGTGGGTCCTGAGACACTACCGGAGGCGCCATGCTGACATCCTTGGAAATCGACGCGGCACTACCGCGTGCCAATCCATACCGACTGAACGATGGTGGCTCGCTGTACGTGCTGATCCGGCCGTCGGGCGCGAAGTCGTTCGAGTTTCGGTACAAGCGCGACGGCAAGGTGCAGGCCATCATCGTCGGCGCGTACGGCACCGGGCGCAGCGAGATCGGGTTGAAGGCGGCGCGGGCGGAGCGGGACCGACTCAAGGGCCTGATTGCGGCCGGGCAGGATCCCGCCGTCCAGCGCCAATTGGCGACGGAAGCCGAGCGGGTTGCGCTGGCGACCGCGACAACGGCGAAGGCCGCAGCCGCAGTGGCGAAAGCAAAGGCGAAGGCGACGGCGACCCAGCAGGCGTTGACCGTCAAGGTCGTGGCCGAGGCTTGGATTGCGGACAATCGGCAGCATTGGACCGCGCGCAACGTCGAGCAGATTGAGCAGTCGCTGCGCGATCACGTCTATCCCGTGATCGGTGACAAGCCGATCCCCAACGTCGAGCCGTCAGCTGTACTGGATTTGCTGGGCAAGAATGCTCGCCGATGGCAAGGTAGAGACGGCACGGCGGGTCCGGCAACGGTTGGACGCTGTTTTCGAATACGCGGGGTTGCGGCACAAGCTGCCGTCCAATCCGGTAGCCATCGCAAAGCGCGAGATCAACAAGCGGGTCAAGGCCGCGCGCAAGGCCAACCCGGCGAGCAATTTCCCGTGCGTGCCGGTAGCGGAGGTGCCGCAATTGATGCGCGCCATGCGCACCTATGTCGGTACGCCGGTGACGCGCTCGCTCCTATGGTTCGTCGCATTGACCGCGTGCAGAAGCGGCGAGGCACGATTTGCCACGTGGGATGAATTCACGCTCGACGGCGACGATCCGCAATGGGTGATCCCGGCGGCGCGAATGAAGGCAGGGCGCGAGCACTGGGTGCCGCTGGCGCCGGCCGTCGTGGCGCTTCTCCGAGACTTGCAGGCGGTCACTGGCAAGCGGGCCTTCGTATTTCCGCATCCCCGCCGTGATGACCGACCGGCATCCGAGAACGCGATCCTGTACGCGTTGGCGGCCATTGGCTACAAAGACCGTATGACCGGACACGGATTCCGGTCGCTGTTTTCCACCCTCGCCAATGGCTCGCGCATACATGACGCCGACGTGATTGAGGCGGCACTCGCGCATGGCGATGAAGATGTCATTCGTGCCGCCTACAACAAGGCACAGCGCGGCGATGAGCGCAGGGCCTTGGCCGACCTGTACGGAGACGCGCGGCGCAAGCTCGCGAACTGGTACGCGGACGAGTTGGGGCGACTGGAGGGTGGCACCGAGGCGAAGGTCATCAATATTCGCCATTCCGGCGCCTAGCACCGGACCAACGGTCCGCCGCGCCCGAAGAGTCGGCCGGGCACGCTACCGAAGCGGCGACGCGACCAGTCGATAGCCGGCGCCCGATAGATGAAGCCGCGCGGCCCATCGGGATGTAGTTACGCGCGGGCGCCACTTGACCTGAAGCCGCCGATCGCGACGAATACCGTCGGCCGGGTTTCGGCTTCTGCCAAAGCGCCGCAATGCCCGTATTCCCCATTCCCACATCCACGTCGCCACGTGCTCGTGGCCGGCGTCGAAATCCTCTCCTGCCGAAAGACCAACCGCGATTGAAGGTCGGTAAGAGGCACCTCAAGGCGCGGTCCGACAATCCGTCACG
Organism: uncultured beta proteobacterium; assembly: GCA_963768535.1. GTDB lineage: Bacteria > Pseudomonadota > Gammaproteobacteria > Burkholderiales > Casimicrobiaceae > CAIWHR01. The sequence continues at coordinate 357,551 of CAVYID010000009.1, forward strand.
TCCGTACGCGCTCCACTACTGGTGTCGGCTGGAGCCGATAGGTCAATAAAGGGGTGACCGGTCCAGCAGATTCGCGCGTTGTGGGGAAATCGAGCGACTCGGGCGAAAAAGCATTTGCGCCGCAAAAGTTTCGCAGCGCGCTATGATATCCGGCGTCGCATCGCAGCGAGAAAGGCCCCATGGGACGAGCGCATTAGGTATGGCAGAAAGTGAGCGACTCGAGCGAAAAAGCATTTGCGCCGCAAAGGTTTCAAGGGGTAGGGACGTAACAATGGCCGTATCGATCGGCCCTAAGGGATCGGAGTGAACGTTGCGGCGCCAAAGCGCTGCAGCCAGAGGAAGTGCCGTCTTGTGCTACGAGCGCATTAGCTGGCCGCAAGTGCGACTCGAGCGAAAAAGCATTTGCGCCGCAAAAGTTTCGCCGCGTAGCATTTGGACGAGAGCAACAATGGCCGTTCGCGGCCCGAAGGACCATGGAGTACGTTGCGGCGCCAAAGCGCTGCAGCCGAGAGGAAGGCCGTCATGTGCTACGAGCGCATTAGCTGGCCGCAAGTGCGACTCGAGCGAAAAAGCATTTGCGCCGCAAAAGTTTCGCAGCGTAGCATTTGGACGAGAGCAACAATGGCCGTTCGCGGCCTGAAGTGACCATGAGTACGTTGCGGCGCCAAAGCGCTGCAGCCGAGGCGACGGCCTTCATGCGCCGCCGGCGCATTGGTAGGCCGCAAGTTCGCGTCTTCTCCGGGCACGGGGCGCGATAGCGGTGGAGCAATACGTGCCCTGACGAGGAGACGCAAGTGACTTACCAACACCCAAGGAAACCCAAACCCCAACAATTGCCGAGGAGGTTCCATGCACGATCAACAGCAACGTTCGCTAACAATCCTTCGCCTTCCGCAAGTCAAATCACGCACCGGACGGTCCCGCGCCAGTATCTACGCGGACATAAAAACCGGGCGATTCGTCGCGCCAATAAGCATTGGGCGGAGAGCAGTAGGCTGGCTTGAGCACGAGATCGACGCATGGATCATGGCGCGCGTCGTCGAGAGCCGAGGGGGAACGCGATGAGCACTCAGAAAAGAAAACGAGCCGCCCGGCTGGCACCGGAAGCGGCTCGCGATACTGCTACAGACAACGGAGACAATACGCTTGCTTTGCCCAGCACGCAAGGGGGGGCACGCGACACGTCCCCGGGGTTCGAAGTGGAGGCCAGCTCAGACGTCAATTCTGAGGGCCTCACGGAAGCTGTCACTCGCTTGGCGCGCCTTCCGCCGCTTGAATACGAGCAGGTTCGGCAGGACGAAGCGGATCGGCTGAAGGTGCGTGTCGGGGTTCTGGACGGCGAGGTATGTGCCGCCCGGCGACCACGCCAAGATCGCGGCGACACCCCGGCGATGTTCCCGACGGTAGAGCCGTGGCCTGAACCCGTTGCCGGGGCTCCGCTGCTCGATGAGCTGCTCGCCACGATGCAGAGTTCATCGTGTGCGAGCAGGAAACGGCGGTAACCGCAGTGCTGTGGTGCGCGTTCACTTGGCTCGTGGAATCGGTGGACGTAGCCCCACTTGCGGTGATTACCGCCCCTGAGAAACGCTGCGGCAAGTCGCAACTCTTGGACCTGATCGGTAGGCTATCCCACCGCCCACTGGTCGCCGCCAACGTCTCGCCAGCAGCCATGTTTCGGGTCATTGAGGCGCATCACCCCACTCTGCTGATTGACGAAGCGGATTCCTTCCTGAGGGAAAACGAACAGTTGCGAGGCATCATCAATTCGGGGCACACCCGGCAATCAGCCTACGTCCTGCGGACCGTGACTGATGACCACGAACCCAAGCGATTTTCAACGTGGGGAGCCAAAGCGATTTGCGGCATTGGACGCCTGCCGGAAACGCTCATGGATCGCGCCGTCGTGCTGCGATTGCGGCGCAAGCTGCCGAGCGAATCGGTGCAACGCTTGCGCCATGCCGATCCGGGGCTATTCGAGAGGATGGCGTCCAAGCTGGCCCGATTTGCCAATGACGCAGGACCGTCCATAAAACGAGCACGACCCCAACTCCCCGAAGCCTTGCACGATAGGGCCCAAGACAATTGGGAGCCGCTCTTGGCGATTGCCGATCTTGCCGGTGGGCGGTGGCCGGACCTTGCCCGAGAGACGGCACTCAAATTGTCGGTGGTAGGACAGGAAGCCGTGTCGCGTTCCGCTGAGCTGCTGGCGGACGTTCGGACCGTCTTTGATTACACGGGCGAGGATCGGCTGATCACGGAAGCCCTGTTGCTATCTCTGAACAGCGACAAACTGAGGCCGTGGGCGACCTACAACCGGGGCCAGCCCATGACCGACCACCAACTGGCGAGGCAACTCGGAGAGTACGGTATAAAGCCACGGACCATCCGCGTCGACAGCGGCACGAAAAAGGGATACATACGTGACTGGTTTGAGGACGCTTTCAGCCGATACCTTCCCCCCGCTGCGGAGATCGATCCCCGATCCGTCACACCGTCACAAGTGAGCGCGATGCAAGGGTCTATCCGGGCTTCGCCTGTGACGGACGACAGACCCCGTGACGTCACGCAGGAACGATCCGTCACATGGAAACCTGCGGTGTTGCCGGATTGTTACGGTGTGACGGATAAAACAAGAGCGTCGGAGGCGTGCACGCTGGAGGTAGAAATATGACGCCGGCGGCATTAAGAAAAGAAGTACGGGGGGATCGGTTGACGTTGACGCCTACAACCGCCGGGCCGAAACGATCGCCATCGCCTGCGTCGATCCCGCGGCGGCGCTGATGTGGTCTCGGGCGCTGGCGGCGGATCTGCAACCTGATCCGCTGCCGGCTCCCGGCTCCCGGCAACCGGCGACGGGTTCTTCCCGCGTCAGCCTGATGCTACACGGGTGCCGCGCCCTGTGGGCGACGGAAATGGATCGAAGGTGGGGGCCCGACCTCCCGCGCCGCTGCGAAGGCAGTCCGCCAGAATTTCCGGGCAAATAGGTCAATAGGTTGGCAATAGAGTTACTCAGGGGTCGCCTGATTGGGCGACACGTTGCCGACCTCCTTCGTGCGAGTGACCGCCCCGACTCTGTCGCCTTACTTGGCGACTACTGAGTAACTAGGTCGCGTACAGACAGCGAGGGGATCGATCGGCAGCGAGGAAAACGACGGGCGACCCCGGGCGGGAGCCGAAAGTCCTCGCCGAGAAGTCCGGCGATGGCATCACCTCCAAGAACCTGCTCCTGATCGCGAGGGAACTCGCGGGCTGGGGCGCACGCGTTCGCCGTGCAGGCTGACGTTAGTGCCCCCCCGAGCTGCTGAACGGTCAGGTCTGGACCGCCGCCCGCCAGTTACGGCGCGCCGACGATGCCCCTTGCGATTTCCTGCGGCATTCGCAGTTTCGGGCCGGTAGGGTCTGCCAGATGGTGGCCACCTCTCCTGAGTGTACTTGGAGGCCGGACCAATGCCCCGCGAAGGCCGACACGTTCGGTATTTTCGACAAACTGTCGAAGATAAAATGGTGGTCTGGCGATCGCGCGCGTGCACGTGGATGCCCGGACCTGCGCCGAAGTGCCTCCAACGGGGGCAAGGGCCCCGACGCCGTCTTTCCCGAGCGCGACGAGCGTCGGCGCTTGGTCGTCGTAGGTCGGCCACGACGCTACCGTCGACCATGCGCGGCGGAGGATCCGCTCATGGACTGGGTGCGGCCATTCGCCCAACCCGGGTCAGTGGCGGCCGCCGGCCAACAGCTGACGTCGACCTGCCTCGCCGGGTTGCCCGGTTCGGATCGGAAGTGGCCGTTGGCGGCCAGCCGGCGCAACGCAGCGCTTCGAGCGTAGACTGCGTGAAGAGTAACGACGGGAGGGGCCATGACGAGAGTCCGCCGCCGGCAGTTCCTGATTACCTCGCGCGCTCCGTCCATCGCGCCGCATTGGTCGATGTGAACATGGCCGATTACCCCGTGACGGATGTAGTCGGCCAGCTCCGTCTCGTGCTCGACAACATGCCGGGTGCGCTCGTCTACACTGATCGCGAGCAACGGATCGTCGTCTGCAACAACCGCTTCAAAGAGATGTACAAGGTGCCGCAGGAGTTGCTGGCACCCGGCCGTCCCTACGCTGAATTTCTCCGCTACTTGGCGGCGAACGGCTATTACGGCAACGGAGACGTTGAGGCCCTGGTTGCCGGGCGTGTAGACAGTCTGCGCAATCCTTCGGGGGTGAGCTTCGAGGATCACACGCCGGACGGGCGGTGGTATCGCGTCCTGCGCCGCCGTGTGGCGAATGGCGGCGCGATCACCGTAATGACGGACATCACCGAGCAAAAACAGGCTGAACAGGACTTGGCGAACAGCGAAGCCCAACTCCACGTTGCGCTCGACAACATGCCGGGCGCGCTGGTCCACACGGATGGCGATCTACGAATCGTCGTCTGCAACGCACGCTTCAAAGAGTTGTACATCGTTCCGCAGGACCTGCTCCAGCCCGGCCGTCCCTATGTCGATTTTCTGCAATATCTGGCGGCGAACGGCTATTACGGCAACGGAGACGTTGAGGCCCTGGTTGCCGGGCGTGTAGACAGTCTGCGCAATCCTTCGGGGGTGAGCTTCGAGGATCACACGCCGGACGGGCGGTGGTATCGCATTCTCCGCCATCGGGTGGACGGAGGAGGCGCAGTCACGGTAATGACGGATATCACCGAGCAAAAACAGGCTGAACGCGACCTTCTCGATGCAACGCGGCGAACGGAGGAGGCTAACAAGCTCATTACGGAAAAGAATCGGATTCTGGAAGCCCTTTACAGCGAGATAACAGACAAGAACCGCAAAGTGGAGGATCAGGCGGCGCAGATCGCCGAATGGAATGCGCGGTTGGAAACGCGCGTTGCCGAGCAGGTGGCGAAGATCGGGCAAATGTCCAAGCTCACGCGGTTTCTATCGCCCAAGATCAGCGACCTGATCATGGCGGGCGATGCCGACGACTCTCTAAAGGCGCGCCGTACGGAGATCACGGTAGTCTTTGTCGATTTGCGCGGCTTCACGGGATTCACCGAGACGGCGGAGCCGGAGGAGGTGATGAGCGTCCTGCGCGAGTATCACGCCGAACTCGGCCGCGCGATCATGGCTCATGACGGAACCATCGAGCACTTCGCTGGCGATGGCGCCATGATCCTGTTCAACGCTCCCGTGCCGGTCGAAAATCACGAATTGCAGGCGATCCGCATGGCGCTTGCGATGCGCGAATCGATGGCGGTCATTGCCCGGGGCTGGAAAAAGCACGGCTATGCGCTTGGCTTCGGGGTGGGCATCGCGGGTGGTTACGCGACCATGGGCGCGATCGGCTTCGAGGGTCGCCTCGAATATAGCGCGATCGGTACGGTGGTCAACCTCGCCGCCCGCCTCTGCGGGGAGGCCAGCAATAGCCAGATTCTCATCTCGCCGCGAATCTTCTCGAAGACTGAAACTCAGATAGACGTGGAACCGGTTGGGGAACTGTCCCTGAAAGGGTTTAACCGCCCAGTTCCTGCATACAATGTCCTGACAGTTCGCCCGGAAGGCGTAGGTTAGTTCCGTGATCGGGCTGTCGCCGAGGCGGCGTCTACCGCTCGGCCTTGCGCGCACCGTTGTTTGGCTGGCAGCACTTCTGCGAACTTTGGCGCACAATCGGATTGCGCGTCGCGGGCGCGTTCGGTTGGTCGCGCAGGAAATGTCGCCGTATGCTTCTCGCCGCATTGCAGACGTGTAGCCAGTTGGCGCGACAGGCTGCTGTGGGTCGGGCACGGACGCACGCTCTCCGGCGCTGACCGGCCGCTCCAGCGTTCACACCGGCCAATCAAGCGTGGGTAACACCAGTAGGCGAAGCTGCGGCCACTCGTAGGGGCAAGGCGGGCGTCTCTGACTGTTAAGGGTTGTGCGATGCCTGCCCTGACGCGCAGATCTGCGCGGACGAGATGACGCCACGCGGGCAGGCGTCGCACAAGCCTCGAGGGAGGAAACCGCGGCATGCCCCGCAGTCGTTCGGGGAAGCTAAGCGGCTATGGGGATTGGACGTGGCGCAGGTGGGCGCGCTGACGCCGACCGGGTGCTGAATCGGCGGCTAACATCGCGCCGATGCGCGATGGCGATGATCCGGGGCTGGATTCGGTGATGGCGCCGGGGCCCAGAAGTCCGGTTCTGGCGGCGTAAGGCAAAGCCGTCCGCTATCGGCGGTGGCCGACGCAAAGCGGACGTGCCGCTGACGCAATCGATGACGGTGCTCATGCCGCAACTCGCAACGTAGGTGGCGCACGAATCGGTTGGCCGCGAGCGAAGATCTCGACGATGGTCATCGCGGCGCCGCAGTGCGGGCAGACGAAGGTGGGCGCCATGATGGCAACCGGCGCTGCGGCTGCTGACGGCGGTTCGACCGCGGTGGGAACGGCGTGCAGCAGTTCGCGTGCCTGGGCGAGATGCTCGCGGCGCCCAGCGTTGGCGAGTAGGCCGTAGTGACGAATGCGGTGAAAGCCGCTGGGCAGGACGTGCAGCAGGAAGCGGCGGATGAACTCGTCGGCGCCGAGCGTCATCGCCTTGTAGCGCGTCTTGCCACTGGCTCGGTAGTCCTTCCAGCGGAAGGTGACACCGCGCTCGTCGAGGGCCAGCAGGCGGCGGTTGGAGATCGCCACCCGATGGGTGTAGCGGGACAGATAGGCGAGCACCGCCGCCGGGCCGGCGAATGGACGCTTGGCGTAGACGACCCATTCACACGCGCGCAGCGGCGCGAGCCATTGGGCGAACGCTCCTGGCTCACTGAGTCCAGCATCGTCGCCGAAGAACTGCAGTCGGCCGCCGTGGTGCGCGGCGGCGAGTTCTTCGAGGAAGCGCCGGCGGAACAAGCGCGAGAGCACCCGCACCGGCAGGAAGAAGCCCGGCCGGCACGCGACCCAGCGCCCACTGTCGGCGGCGAGGCCACCGCCGGGCACGATGCCGTGCACATGCGGATGATGCGTCAGCGCGGAGCCCCAGGTGTGCAGGACCAGGGTCACGCCGACCTGCGCGCCGAGATGCTTCGGGTCGGCAGCGATGGTGCGCAGCGTCTCGGCAGCGACCGCGAACAGCAGGTCGTAGATGACGGCCTTGTTGGAGTACGCGATGGCACTGATCGGTGCCGGCAGCGTGAACACCAGGTGGTAGTAGTCGACCGGCAGCAGATCGGCCTGCCGCGCTTCCAGCCAACGGCGCGCCGCGCGCGCCTGACACTTCGGGCAATGCCGGTTGCGGCAGGTTCTGGAGAGCTCTCCAGAACCTGCCTTATGGTGAGTGTTCCGTTACGGGGAGTGCAGCGGTCGAAGTGGCGTCAAGCCTGGTCCGCGCGCCTCTTCGACTCCCCATTTAAGACTTGGCCTTCAGCATCGCAATCAGTCGGTCCGGTGGCCTGAACTTGCCCTTGCGAAGGTGCGGCGGGATGACTGCTTCAATGGCCTCCAATTTCTGGCTGGGATCGGCCCGAACGTAGATCTCGGTGGTGGCCAAGGTGCTGTGGCCCAACCACAGCGATACCTTGCGGATGTCTTGCGTGGCCTGCAGCACGATCATCGCGCAGGTGTGCCTCAGGACATGTGGCGAGGTCTGCTTGCCGGTCAACGAGGGACATCGATGACTCGCAGTATCGACATGGCGCCGAAGGACGTACGCGACTCCCCAGCGACTGAAGGGCTCACCTCGCGCGTTGACGAACACTTCCGGCGTGGCGACGGAACCGCGCACAGCCAGCCAAGCGCGCAATGCCGAGGAGGTTGGCTTCCAGAGCGGCAATGCTCGTTCTCGACGGCCCTTTCCAAGCACGCGAATGCACGTGGACTGTGCAGCAACATCGGCGATACACAACCCCGTCAGCTCCGAGACCCGCAGCCCCGCACACACCGTAAGATGGAGCATGGCCCGATCTCGAATTCCTTCGCGGGTAGTCGGATCAGGCGCATCGAGCAAAGCTTGGAGCTCCTCCTTGTCGAGATGCGCAACCAGCCGGGTGTCGGTCTTCTTGAACGGGATCGCGAGGATGCGGCGGATCTGATCGAGTGCGGCGGGTTCGCGATGCTGCAGAAAGCGGAAGAATGATCGGATCGCAGCCAAGCGGATATTGCGGGTTTGCGCTGAGTTCCGGCGTGCGTTCTCCAGATGTTCAAGAAAGGCGCTGATCAACGTCGCATCCAACTGCTCCAACGTCAGGGTCGATGGCGCGGCCTTGAGCTTGTGTGCAGCAAACTCAAACAGCGATTGGAAACTGTAGGCGTATGAGTCACAAGTGTGCTGGCTGGCGCCTCGGTGACGGGCCAGATGTTCCCGCAGGAAAGCCTCAATGTGTGGTGCGACGGAGTTCATGACGGCTCTCCGCGCAAGAAGACCTCGCCAGCAGCGGCAATATCGGCTAGCAGCTCGGGCGTGGATTCCAAATACCAGTAGGTCGAGTCGATGTTGACGTGGCCAAGATAGGTGGCCAACGCCAACATGTGCTGTCCGATTCGTTGACGACCGGCAGGGGTTGACTCCAGTGCGCGTGCGGCAAACGTGTGCCTCAGCTCGTGCAGCCGGGGCCGGTGCCCGCGCAATGGCAGTACACCGGCTGACTTCAGCAGCGTTCCAAAGACTCGGTAAACGGTGCCATAGGCGAGCGGCTGACCGTTGTCGCCGACGAAGACATGGTCCCCAGCAAGGTGCAATCCTTGACGCTGCGTCAGATAACGCCGAAGACCGGCCACGGCGGTCTCGTGTAACGGCACCAGACGGGTCTTCTGAAACTTGGTCTTGCGGATCAGCAACCCGTCCGGCGTCACGTCGGAGACAAGCAGGTGCAAGGCCTCGGAGACCCGCAGACCGGTTGCAGCGAGCAGGCCGATCAAGGTCGCATAGGTCTGGGGCCGCAGAGCGTCACCTGGGGACAGCTGCCTAGCGGCCAGGATCAGACGATCGATCTCTGCCGCTGAATAGATATGAGGTACCCGGCGGGTCTTCCTGTGGCCGAAGTGATTCGGCGGCGGCAATTCGTGCTGAGGATCTTCCAGGCGAACGTAGCGGGCAAAATGGCAGACTGCTTGGTATCGGGTGTGCCGTTGCGCGAGCGACAAGGCCTGGCTGGCCCAGTCGATGACCGTTGCCGTGCGGATGTGTTGTTCCTGACGATCAGTGGCGAACGTCGCAAAGCTGCGCAGCAGGTACTCGGCGTTGCTCAGGACATAGCCGGCACTGCGCCGCAGGGCCAAATAGTTGTCGACGGCGGCCATCATGAATTCACCCCCGGCCATGGCTGAGCGACGCTCTGAAGCAGGGCAACATCAACCTTGGCGTAGTAGGCGGTCATGTCGATGCTCCGGTGGCGCAGGACCAGGCCAATCTGGTCGAGCGGGACGCCATGGCGCAACATCTCGGTAGCCGCTGTGTGGCGCAGCAGGTGGGCGCCCTTGACGGGGGTCTCGACGCCGGCACGCCGAAGGGCGTGCTTGACCACGGATGAGACGCCGTCGCCAGAGGCAAAGGGTGTGGATGGAGCGATGCTGCGAAGGAACACGCGATCCGAATGGCTGACGCTGGGCCGGCAGTCAAGATAGCGAAGCAGCGCGTTGCCGACTTCTTGAGGCAAGGGCAATCGCACCTGGTGTCGCCCTTTGCCCGTTACCTGCAGAGTGCCGTTGCTCCAGTCGATGTCGGCGAGACGAAGTTGAGCTACATCACCTGCGCGCAGCCCCAGCCGCGACAACAGCAGCAGAATCGCGCGGTCGCGCAGACGCCCCGGCGTCGTACCATCACAGGCAGCGATGACGCGGACCACCTCGTCTGCAGAAAGACAGCGTGGCAGCCTTGCCAGCCGCCAACTTGCGATGGCGGGCACGGCGAGGGCAAGATCGTCGCGGGATTCGCCCGTAAAGTTGAGATAGCGCAGGAACGCTCGTAGCGAAGTGATCAGCTTCTGGGTGGTAGGAGCACCGCATTTGGCAGCACGGTCGAGCAGAAAGTCTCGTACTGCCCGTGCATTCCATCTGCCGACATCCACGCCGAGTGCATTGATCAATTCGGTGGCGCCGCGGGCGTACTGTCGAAGGGTCGGATTGCTTGCACCACGATGCACTCGAAGCCAGTCTCGGAAGGCAATCACAAGCGCTGGCTCGGCGCCGTGGGCATCGACAACTACATCGTTCTTGCAGATTCCGAGCTGAACCAAATGTTGGTGGAATAGCTTCGCGCCGAAGGCCGCGTGGTAGCCCGTCGTCCCACCGTTTGAGTGCGGACATCGGCAACGTGGAAAGTGGCGGCCGAAGGCGTCCAAGGTGCAACTGTCGGCGTTAGCCAAGACACCGCCCTTGCGATGCACGAAGCAGCCGAAGTGAGCCGCGGCCCTGAGGTAACGAACGGCACTTGCCCGCGCGTATCCGTCGAGTTCGAGCGCGTCCGCAAAGCTATCGATGTACGGCCCACTGAGACCGATACGCAGGCGACGAAGGGTCTTGGGGGCGCAAAAATAGTTGTCCAGCATCGAGGTCTCCTGGGTTGAGTTGGGCCATGAATGGCGCAAACACGGTAACCAGGCACCCCAAGATAATGGTGAGCCGACGCGGACAAAGCGTGTTCAAAGGAGCCCCGCAACAAAGTCCGCGCCGTCGCCGCACTCCCCGTAACGGAACACTCACCATAAGGCAGGTTCTGGAGAGCTCTCCAGAACCTGCCGCAACCGGCATTGCCCGAAGTGTCAGGCGCGCGCGGCGCGCCGTTGGCTGGAAGCGCGGCAGGCCGATCTGCTGCCGGTCGACTACTACCACCTGGTGTTCACGCTGCCGGCACCGATCAGTGCCATCGCGTACTCCAACAAGGCCGTCATCTACGACCTGCTGTTCGCGGTCGCTGCCGAGACGCTGCGCACCATCGCTGCCGACCCGAAGCATCTCGGCGCGCAGGTCGGCGTGACCCTGGTCCTGCACACCTGGGGCTCCGCGCTGACGCATCATCCGCATGTGCACGGCATCGTGCCCGGCGGTGGCCTCGCCGCCGACAGTGGGCGCTGGGTCGCGTGCCGGCCGGGCTTCTTCCTGCCGGTGCGGGTGCTCTCGCGCTTGTTCCGCCGGCGCTTCCTCGAAGAACTCGCCGCCGCGCACCACGGCGGCCGACTGCAGTTCTTCGGCGACGATGCTGGACTCAGTGAGCCAGGAGCGTTCGCCCAATGGCTCGCGCCGCTGCGCGCGTGTGAATGGGTCGTCTACGCCAAGCGTCCATTCGCCGGCCCGGCGGCGGTGCTCGCCTATCTGTCCCGCTACACCCATCGGGTGGCGATCTCCAACCGCCGCCTGCTGGCCCTCGACGAGCGCGGTGTCACCTTCCGCTGGAAGGACTACCGAGCCAGTGGCAAGACGCGCTACAAGGCGATGACGCTCGGCGCCGACGAGTTCATCCGCCGCTTCCTGCTGCACGTCCTGCCCAGCGGCTTTCACCGCATTCGTCACTACGGCCTACTCGCCAACGCTGGGCGCCGCGAGCATCTCGCCCAGGCACGCGAACTGCTGCACGCCGTTCCCACCGCGGTCGAACCGCCGTCAGCAGCCGCAGCGCCGGTTGCCATCATGGCGCCCACCTTCGTCTGCCCGCACTGCGGCGCCGCGATGACCATCGTCGAGATCTTCGCTCGCGGCCAACCGATTCGTGCGCCACCTACGTTGCGAGTTGCGGCATGAGCACCGTCATCGATTGCGTCAGCGGCACGTCCGCTTTGCGTCGGCCACCGCCGATAGCGGACGGCTTTGCCTTACGCCGCCAGAACCGGACTTCTGGGCCCCGGCGCCATCACCGAATCCAGCCCCGGATCATCGCCATCGCGCATCGGCGCGATGTTAGCCGCCGATTCAGCACCCGGTCGGCGTCAGCGCGCCCACCTGCGCCACGTCCAATCCCCATAGCCGCTTAGCTTCCCCGAACGACTGCGGGGCATGCCGCGGTTTCCTCCCTCGAGGCTTGTGCGACGCCTGCCCGCGTGGCGTCATCTCGTCCGCGCAGATCTGCGCGTCAGGGCAGGCATCGCACAACCCTTAACAGCTACCGCCGAATCACCGCCGACGGGCAGCGGCGGCTCTGCGATCCACTCCGGCCCTTCGCGCGTCGATGGCGGCAGCACGCCGATCAGCATCCGCTCGCTCGCATCGCTTCGATGCCCGACTCCGGCCACTCCGGACGTTGGTGGTCGCCGCGGAATCTTCCGGTAAGCCGCCATTGACGAGGCGACCCTCGCGAGGCTGCCCGCACGCGGCCACCCTGGCGCCCGCGCCCACCCGAAAGTGCCACGACAAGCGTGCGGAGTTGACAGTTGCCGCCGCAATTCGACGCTCGACCCGCCCCACCGACTCCTCCACAAGCAGCCGCATGCGCTTGAAATGACTATCCGTTTCCGATCATCTCGATCGCTGCGTACCGCGACATGGTATTGACGCACACTACAAGTTGTGGCATACAGATGCCGCCTGACGTTCCCGTTTCAGGGGAGCGGCAGGCGGTACCAGGCATCACGCACTGATTGGATCGTAGCCGGGGGATGCTTCGATGAAGGTCGTCTCATCTTGCGTGCTTGCCACGCTGCTGGCGGTGTCGTTGCCCGCCGACCTTGCGCTCGCGCAGTTTGCCACCGTCGCGCGCACCGATGGCGATCCCGCGCCCGGCACTGGCGGCGTGAACTTCCTGACGTTTCGTGGCGCCAGCTTCAACGCCACTTGCGATGCGGGGTTCGAGGCAGACCTCAATACCGCCAGTGCGGTGAACGAGGGCGCATGGCTGGGGCGCCCAGGGGCCCTGACATTGGTGGGATTGCGAGACGATGCCGCTCCGGGGACTGGCGGAGCGCAGTTCTTGCACGTCGGCTTGCCGGATATTACGCCGAGCGGTGAGTTCGTTTTCGCGGGCTATCTTTTCGGTCCAGGGGTGACCACCGCCAATAATTACGGCGTGTGGGTCGGAACACCGGGTGCCATCCAACTGCTCGCTCGGACGGGCGACCCGGCCCCTGGTACGCCGGCAGGCGAGCACTTCGCGTCGACCAATTTTTTTTACACTGCGAATTCACCCGCAAGCGGGGGAACCCACGCCGCGTTCGCGACGTGGACTGAAGACAGTGCTTCCGCAATAGGCTCAGGGATCTGGGCCGGATCTCCCGGGGACGTCCAGCTGGTTCTGCACTCGGGCGACGTGCCCCCGGGATTTCCCGCCGGATGGGGCTTTGGCCAAGCCCTGTCAGCACCGGTCATCAATCGCGACGGCATCCTGGCATTTTCGGGTGTTGTCGAGGTCACGGCCACGGGTGAAGCTGTGCGGGCTGCGTGGACGGGTCCACGTGATGACCCGCAACTGATTCTTCGCACTGGTGATACGACTGCCGACATGCCGTTGGGCATGGCAGTTCGATCATGTCGTTAGCTATCCTCGATAAACCAGGCCGGAGATATCGCCGGCAGAGGGACTATCAAGAACGCCGACCGGCCTTGCGCAGAATGTCGTTTGGCGTCGGCAATCCGGTGTCGTCGACCTCGTCATGGTCGAGGGGGATGCGATTCCCGGTTTGCCGGATGGCGTGGTCCCGGTCGGAGGCGACACTCCGGTGATCAATGCGAATGGCGTCATCGTGACCGATGCCCTATTGACGGGCCCTGGTGTCGATGCGAGCAACAATCGGGCGATCGTATGGGCCGAGGCTGACACCCTCGGCGTGGTCGCGCGCCACGGCGATCCGGTGCCCGGCACTGCCGGCGATGTCTTTTTCGATGACTTCACGAGCGTGGTGGTCAACAGCAGAAACGAAGTCGCCTTCGCGGCGACCCTGACAGGGCCCGGCGTCACGCCCGCGACGTTCTACGCCATCTTCGTCGGTACCGTCGGCCTCGGCACCGCGGGTTCGCTGCAGCAGGTCGTACGCTATGGCGACGCGATCGAACTCGAGCCCGGCGTCTCGAGGACCGTCACGGGCCTGGAGATCCGCGTCAGTTACGGCGAGAGAAACACGGGCAATGAAGACGGTCGTCCCAGCTATCTGAGCGAAACCGGCGAACTGGCGTTCGTGGCAGAATTTTCAGGCGGCTCGAGTGCCGTGTTGACGTGGCCTGGCGGGCCCTGTGTATCCCACACCAATCAACCGCCATCGATCACCAGTACGCCACCGACGAGCGGCAGCCAGGGCGTGCTGTACACCTACGACGTCGATGCCACGGATCCCGATGGCGACACGCTGACGTACTCACTGGACGTCCGGCCGATCGGCATGTTCATCGATCCCGCGAGTGGGCTGATTCAATGGACGCCACTGGCGGGGCAGGACGGCGCCATTGCGGTGACCGTGCGGGCCACCGATCCTGATGGCTTGTTCGACACGCAGTCGTTTGAAGTCGTCATTCCCGTCCCCAACCGTCCGCCCGTGATAGTCAGCGTGCCGCCGTTGGATGCCACTGTGGGCGCCACGTATGTCTACGACGTTGACGCCACCGATCCCGATGGCGACACGCTGACGTACTCGCTCGTCATCAGACCGCTGGGCACGACGATCAACCCGGCCACCGGACTGCTCCAGTGGACGCCGACGGCGACCGGGAGCTACCCCTTCAGAGTGCGTGTGACCGACCCGGACGGCCAGTCCGTGCAGCAGTCGTTCACCGTGACGGTCAGCGTGGGCAACCAGGCGCCTACCATCACCACGTCACCGCCGCTGGCCGGCACCGAGAACGCGCCGTACAGTTACGACGTCGACGCCACCGACTCCGATGGCGACCCGCTGACGTACTCGCTCGACGCCGCCCCGGCCGGCATGACGATCGATGCCGTCACCGGCGTGATCCAGTGGACCCCCGGGAGCACGCAGCTTGGCAGCAACGCGGTGACCGTGCGAGCGGCCGATCCGGGCGGGCTGTTCGATACGCAGTCCTACGCCATCGTCGTCGCGGCCGCCAACCGGGCGCCCACCATCACCACGTCACCGCCGGTGGCTGGCTCCGAGAACGCGCCGTACAGCTACGACGTCGATGCCACCGACCCCGATGGCGACGCGTTGACTTACTCGCTCGACGCCGCACCGGCCGGGATGACGATCGATGCCGTCACCGGCGTGATCCAGTGGACCCCCGGCAGCACGCAGCTGGGCAGCAACGCGGTGATCGTCCGGGTGGCCGATCCGGGTGGGCTGTTCGATACGCAGTCCTACGCCGTCGTCGTCGCGGCCGCCAACCGGGCGCCCACTGCGGATCCGGGCGGACCCTATGACGGAACGGTCGGCGCCGCTGTGACGTTTGATGGCAGTGAGTCCATGGATCCAGACGGAACGATCGTGGCCTATGACTGGTATTTCGGCGACGGCAGCATGGGCAGCGGACCGACGCCATCGCACGCCTACTTGGTCCCGGAACCTATATGCTGACCTTGGTCGTGACCGACGACAAGGCCACGATGAGCCCGGCGGTGATGACGACCGTCACGATCGCGGCTCTGCCTCCAAATGATTCGCCTGACTGCTCACTGGCGATGCCCAGCACCACCATCATCTGGCCGCCCAATCACAAGTTCGTTCCGGTCAACGTGCTGGGCGTGACCGACACAGACGGTGAGGACGTGTCGATTTCGATCGTCAGCATTTACCAGGATGAGCCGGTGAATACACTGGGCGATGGTGATACCGAAATCGATGGCCGGGGCATCGGGACCGACACGGCCGAAGTCAGGGCTGAGCGGACCGGCAACAAGGCCATTCCTGGCAACGGCCGTGTCTACCATATTGGTTTCACGGCAACAGATGCCCGCGGGGGAATGTGCTTCGGTGTCGTCGGCCTTGGCGTACCCCATGACGTCAAGGATGTGCCGGTCGACGATGGGCCGATTTACGATTCGACCAAGCCCTGATATCCGCCCTACCGGCTCCTCCACACTCGGCCGCATGCGCTTGAAATGACTATCCGTGAGTGCGGTCGTCGCCCCTGTGGTCGTGGTCGTCGCCGTGCCGGTGGCTGGCTGCGCGTCGGGTGATCGGCCCGATGGGACCACAGACACATCCGTGGCCGCATCGTCGGAGACGACGTCGGCCGCACCCGTCGATCGTGCCGGGCTCGTCGACATCGGTGACGGGCGCAGCCTGTACCTGGCGTGCGAGGGGCAGGGCTCGCCGACCGTCGTTCTGCTCGCTGGCAAGGGCAACGGCGCTGAAGACTGGAACCAGGTCCTCGATCCAGCCGACCCCGCCCATGCAGCGCCTGGCGATGACGTGTTCGCCGGCGAGGGCGACATCTACCGAAGCGACGACGCCGTGTTCCCATCGGTTGCCCGCTTCACCCGAGTCTGCGCGTACGACCGGCCCGACACGCGCGCCGACGGCGCCGACCAGTCGACGCCGCGACCTCAACCGCACACGGTCGATCTCGACGTCAGCGATCTCCAGGCATTGCTGGCCGCGGCGGGTGAACGGGGCCCGTACATCCTGGTCGCCAACAACCTGGAGTCCATCAGCTCTTCGAACAGCGCCACGGTCTGGTTGTTGTCCACGCCGATGCCGGTCAGGCCCTGGCGCAGGCTTTCGGTCGAGCCGCCCGGCAGCGCGGTGAGAAATACGTTCACGCCGCGCTGGAAGGCGAGGTTGTCGTAAACTTTCTGGACCGTCTCGTCGGTCGGAAAGCCGTCATTGAATTTCAGCGTGCCGATGCGGCTCTCCACCGTGCCCGGCGTCGTGATCTCAGCCGGAATGGGGGTGCTCATCTTCATCGCCCGTGGCGTCTGCGCCGACGCGCCGGTCGTGGTCAGTAGCGCCGCGACGGCGTACGCAAGTGATGTTCCGAGCTTCATAGCTCCTCCGTGAGAACCAACAGGTTAGGGAAATCCGGCGGGCCGCGCACTTTCGCGCCGGACTGCGGCGTCAGGCAAGCGGGGCCTCAGCTGCAGGGGCGGCGCTCATTTTATAAGCTCGACCTCGCCGTCAGGTCTTGGCGAAGGACGGTTCGAGCGGGCCGTACAGGCGCAGGCACGGCAATGAAACCTTGCCGGGCCGGTGAATGACCAGAGACTTCTCCGCCGGGATCTCCTTCGGCAGCGTGACTTTGTAGGCCCTGGCGCCGGCGAGTCGCGCCGCCTGATTTCGGATTTCCCGGCGGCCCGCCCCCCAACGTGCGCATGCCCGCGGTAGAGACAGAAGGCCATGCGCTCGCCACACCCGATGGCCGCGCAGCGCCTTGCGCGGACGACTGCTTCGAGACATCCGATCCAGCTTGGGGAACGTCGGTTCTGGGTCTGGCACAGTCAGACGATCCGCGGTGCTGAATGGCAGCTCCAGGATCCGCATCATCCGTCCACGCCTCGATGGGCGCAGCGCATTGTGCAACGGTCGCGCAGGTCCGCACGGTGGCTGGCAGTGACCGGCCATGAGGGTAACCGTCGGGAGACTTGTTCCAAAGCGGACCGCCGAGGCGCGAATCTGTCTCTGCCACGCACCCTGTTTACGTGGTTTTTCCTTGCCTCCCCAACGGCGTATAAGAGGGCTGTGCGGAACCGCAGAGACTCGGGAGTTGTGACCTGAGAGTCAGTCTGCATCCAATCCCCGCGAGTCATCGTCCGTGCGCATTTCATTCAGGCAGGGTTGAAGGCGTTCCCTTCCGAGTTGGTCGGTTCGTCATGGCCTCCACTGCAGGACTCTCGTCACCGCTAACGGATTCCGACAATGCGCCGGGCGCGCGACAAGGGCGTACTCTCCTGTGCCACGGTCATATCGATCCATGATCTGACGGTTCACTGCCAGAGTTGCCATCTGCGCGAGTTGTGATTGCACTTGAGGAGAGCGTAGTTTGCGCTCTACCATTCGGCGATATCGGGCGCCTCTCACGGACCATCCCAACATTGCAGCACAACCTTCACCGGATGATGGCAAAAGAACTGAACCGCGACCATGGCGTGATGATCACGCTTGGCAGCATGGCTGCTCAAGACCGGCTTGCACCGTCGGCGGCAGATTTCGGCGCGAGGCGTTTGAGGCTCGTCCGCGACTGACGCGCGGCGGGTCAATGCGCCGACTCAGCCGCGCACGAACGCCTTGCGTCCCGCGTAGACGGCCGACGCCCCCAGGCTTTCCTCGATGCGGAGCAGCTGGTTGTACTTCTCGACACGCTCGCCACGACAAGGCGCTCCGGTCTTTAGATGACCGGTGCCGAGGGCGACGGTCAGGTCGGCGATGAAACTATCGACGGTCTCACCGCTGCGGTGGGACACCATGGCACCCCAGTTCGCCTCATACGCAAGCTTCACCGCGGCGTTGGTTTCGGTCAGGGTGCCGATCTGATTGAGCTTGATGAGCACCGCGTTGGCGACGTTCTCCTTGATGCCGCGGGCGATGCGCTCGACGTTGGTGACGAACAGGTCATCACCCACGAGTTCGATCTTGTCGCCCAACTCACGATGGAGCAGTTTCCATCCGTCCCAATCGTCTTCGGCCAGGCCATCTTCGATGACGGCGATGGGGTATTTCTTCACCCAATCTGCGTATAGCGCCACCATCTCGTCGGCGCCGACCTTGCGTCCTTCGGTGCGCAAGTTGTAGAGGCCATCTTCGAAGAATCCGCTTGAGGCCGGGTCCAACGCCAGCACAATGTCCTCCCCCGGCCGATAACCCGCGCCTTCGATGGCCTTGAGGATCAGATCCAAGGCGTCGGCATTGCGTTTCAGGGCCGGCGCGAAGCCTCCTTCGTCGCCTACGCCAGTGGAGTAACCGCCCTCCTTGAGAACCTTCTTCAGCCGCTGGTATGTTTCGGCGGCCCACCGCAGGGCCTCGGCGAAATTGGGCGCACCAACGGGCGCGATCATGAACTCCTGTAGGTCGGTACCCTGCCAGTTGGAATGCACGCCACCGTTGAGGATGTTGAACATCGGGACGGGTACGCGGTTCGTGGTGGAGCCCCCGAGGTAACGGTAAAGTGGGAGGTCGCAGGCATTCGCCGCCGCCCGTGCGACGGCAAGGCTGACACCGAGGATCGCGTTGGCGCCAAGCTTGCCTTTGTTGGGCGTGCCGTCGAGCGCCTGCATCGCACGGTCCACAGCACCCTGGTCCAGAGCGTCCATGCCCCGGACCGCCTGCGCGATGTCGACATTCACATTCTTGACAGCGCCAAGGACCCCCTTGCCTCCGTAGCGCGCCGCGTCGCCGTCGCGCAATTCGACTGCTTCATGTGCTCCTGTCGACGCCCCCGATGGCACTGCGGCGCGACCCGTTGCGCCGTCATCGAGTACCACATCAACCTCTACCGTCGGGTTGCCGCGAGAGTCGAGGATTTGACGCGCGTGAAGGGATCGAATGCTGGTTTTCATCATTGGCTCCAATGGACACATGTCTATTGCTCGATTGTGGCGCCAAACGTCGGTCTGCATCCATGACGCAGAGCAAGATAGTGCACAGCAATTGATCGGATCGAGCCACACCGACGATGGTGCGCCCTGACGCTTATCAGGATGGCGGTGCGTGATCAAAATCAACACCCTGATGCGTGAAGCATCTCAACGGAGCAGCAGCTGCTTGATGGCTCCCATGCTCCCTTTGACGACGTCAGTAAATGCAGGCACAAGGTCGTCGCTGGCGCTGTTCGGGTCCGCGCTCGTCCAGTTGACGACAAAGCAGAACGTGACCGGCGTTGCGTTGACTACCATCTGCCCGGCGTACGAGATGGCGTGAAAGTCAGCCGCGACCATGGAGTCAGCGACCCAATTCCCACTGCCGCCCTTGCCGTAGCCCACCGTGTCCTCAGGGAAGAACGTATTGGTGAGATGGATTCTCTTGAACTCCGAAAGCGTTGTCGGCTTGGTGAACAACCTGCCGGCAAGGGCCAGCTTGTAATACGACACGAGATCATCAGCACTGCTTGCCAAGGTTTCCTGGTCATTGAGTGGCCGGTGCGGTGGTCCGAGGGCGCGGCTCGACGCCAATACTTCCTGGACACCGGACCAGCCGATGTCCACGCCAAGTGGCGCGCCCACGTTGTAGGAAAAGAAACGGCGTGTTGAGTCTGGTATCAGCGTTGCAGCGAGACCCTGCGCGGCGATGAGGGACCGAACGCGATCCGGTCCGACACGCAGCAGGGCGATGTCGGTCGCCGTGTTGTCGCTGTGCGTGATCATCGCCTCCAGGATCGAGCGGGCCGCCGTCGTGCCGGTCAAATTCGCGAGGGCAGGGCTGCCGTCGGTACGAACGCTGTCGTCGACGGGTAGTTGTTCATCCTCGGAAAGACCGCCCGACTCGACGTCGCGGAGGTACTGGCAAAGTATGAACGTCTTGATTGCGCTGGCGACAAAGAGCTGAGTGGCCGCCGAGTCGGACGTCAACTCGTGACGGTCGATGTCGATCCGGAAACTCGTGGCCCCCGGAAACGATTTGAAGGAACGCAGCCACATATCCAGACCGCGCGCCGGGTGCCTCGCCCACGCGGGCCCGGTGGCGGCCATGCCTGCCAGTGTTGCCGCTGTGCGTACCCCAAAGCTTCGGCGGTCCATTCGTTCGTCCTTGTCTGCTGTTTCGCTGCTCCGATCCAACTGTCGGTCGATTCGGCGCGATCGAAGATGGTTGAGGACGACGCGGCGAGAACGGGCGTCGTCCATTGCGAACTTGCAGCCACAGCCCACGGCTTTCGCGCCGGCAGAGTCGGGTGAGCAACGTCGCGGCGGGCGGAACTGGCCTGCTTGTTTGGCGAGTTCTGCCGACTGCCGGCAGCATCCTACGCGGTAACGAACGCCAAGGTGCGCAGCCCCGTTCCGATCACGCTGCTGGAGCAACCGAGCCCGAGCGGCCGGGCGGCGAGCGACTATCGCCGTCGCTTCTTCCCACCCTTGCGCGTCCCCTTCACCGGCTGCTGCGCCTCCGCGATCTCCTGGCCGCTGCGCCCTTCCAGCTTGGGCTTGATGTTGTCGTCGATCCACTTCTGGTCCCACCACTCCACGGGCAGCACCGCGACGCCGTCGAGGTAGATCCCGAAGTGCAGGTGGTCGCCGGCGGCAAGCCCCGTCTCACCCGTCTTGCCGAGGACTTGGCGCTTGGCGACGGAATCGCCCACCTTCACGTCAATGGAGCTGAGATGGCCGTAGAGCGTGAAGAGACCGAGGCCGTGGTCGAGGATCACGGTGTTGCCGTAGATGCCGAGGTCGCCGGCGAAGGCCACCGTGCCGCTGTTGGCGGCCTCGACCGGGTAGTTCTTCGTGACCGAGAGGTCGTAGCCGAGGTGGTATGCGGTATCGATCACTTCGCCGTTGTAGGTGTACGTCCGCTGGTCCGCGAAGTTCGCCTCGACCTTCGAATTGCTGAGCTGGGCGAACGCGTCCTTCCACAGCATCGAGGGCGTGGCCTTCTTCGTGATCGCAGCGATGCGGTCCTCGTTTTCCTTCCGTAGCTGCCTGTTCACCGCGACGAAGACGTCCTTTGGCGTGCCCTGCCGCGCGGCGGCATCGGTGAGCAGCGGCGCCACCTTGTTCTGCAAGAAGCTGTCCGATATGGCGAGGGTGCTCTTCTTGTAGCGGACGTTCTTGAGTTCATAGGCGAGACGCATCTCGCGCGTGTTGCCGGCTTTGTCAGTGGCGACCAGCGTGGGCCTCGCGTCCGGCGGAGCGTTGTAGGGATGCGCGAAGAGGGCCAGGAACTGATCCGGATGGTCCTTCACCTGGCCGGGGAACCCGGGGAAGAAGTGGTCGCCGATCTTCACCCCGCTGGTCGCCGTGTCGGGCGACGCCGTGTAGACGATCGCGCCCACGCCGCCGAAATTCACGTAGCGGTCGTCGGCGATGAGCTCCAGCGTGGGGGGCGTGACGTCGATCGTGAAGTTCTTCTCCAGCACGGCCTCGTTGCCACGGAAGAAATGCCACAGCGAGGCGTCGCGTGCGTCGACGCGAAGCACGGCGGGTCCTTCCTTCAGGCCGGACACCTTCGCCATCGCCACCGCGATCCTCTTTTCGCCCACGGGTTGCGCGTACTGCTCGGAGGCAAGGGTGTGCCCGGTTCCGCCCTGGGACAGCGTCGCCGTCACCGATTTCAAGCCTGTCCCCTTGTCGCTGACCAGGATCTCCATCGGTGCCGCGCCCAGCACGTCGCCATCGGGCGCGACGGCGATCTGCGGGGGCTCGGATTCGAGGCGTGGCCGCAGGTAGTAACCACCGCCGGCCAGGCCGGCGATGACGATCAGAAGGAGGATGACGACGATGGGGAGCCTGCTGCGGGGTCGATCGGAGGAAAAAGTGCTCATTCGGTCCTTCAGGAGATTGACGGCGAGCGTGCCGACGAGGGCGACCATCTGCCCGGCAAACCGCTCGCTGGCGGCAGATGGCAGCATGGACCGCCGGCATATCGGAAACCAATTTTAGCAACTCGCGGGCGCAGGAAGCAGCTTCGCGCGTCCCGGAACGTGCGACGGTTGCATCGGGTCGAGTTCGAGTCCCGTTCGGTGCCCGCTGAGGGCCGCCGGTACGCCGGGTGTCTCCATGAAGCCGAAGGCAGCGGCCCGATCGAAGCGCGTCGGGTTCGACGACGACATGCCGTGCGCCCTGCCGCGCGCACAAGAAAAGACCCCGCAGGTTGCCCTGCGGGGTCGACGCTGTATCTTTCGGGAGGAGGAAAAAGATACAGGTGGAGACTTACGCTGCCTTGCGGCCCTTCGGCGCGACGGGGACGACCTTCGACGCGTTGGCGGCGGCGGCGCGGATGTTCGCGTCGGCGAAGCTCGCGACTTGCTTCGACGCCTTCTGGAACTGGTCGATGGCGGCGCCGGTCGCGGCGACGGTCGACTTCATCGCGTTGATCGCGACTTCCGAGCCGGCCGGGGCCGACGCGCTGGCCTTCTCGACCCAGGTGGCGAGGTCCTTGGTGTAGCCGGCCAGCGCTTCTTCGGCGATCGCCGAGTAGGCGGCTTGCGCTTGCTGGGAGAGCTCGTACAGGCCCTTCGAGTAGCCGACGACGTGCTGGAAGCTCGACTCGACGTACTGGGTCGGCAGCGCGAAGAATTCCCGGGCGTCCCTGACGCCGGCGACGGCGGAGGCGCCTTCGACGCCCTGGGCGATCGCGGCCCTGGTCGTGTTCATGTTCAGTTGCGCGACGTTCTCGGCACCTCTGAGCATGACGGCGGCCAGTTTGCTGGCTCGGGCGACGTTGGTCTGGCTGAGTTCGGCGAATTGCGAGGCGTTGTACATGGTTGATCCTTTTCGTCTGGAGTTTGCAATTGAAATGTCGAGTTTCGGTCCCTGCTTCCCTTTCCTGCCGGCGGCACCGCCCGACGGTCCGGGAGGCTCCTGCGAGAACCCTCCCGACGGCAGCAAATGCTGCACTGCACAAAATCAATTCTAAGAGGGAAGGAAGCGTTCGTCAAGAACTTTTTTGCTGCATCGCATTGTCGACATCTTCCGCTCCCGGGACGAAAGAAAAAGACCTAATATATCAATCGTTTATAATAAATCCGGAGCCGCGAGGGACTTTGCCGCGCCTCGGCCGCGCTCGAGCCAGCTTGCGCACCGCGCTCCCGGCTTCGGGCTCCGGCGTGATCCTGCGCGCCGGCGGGACGGCGATGCCACCGATTC
Source organism: uncultured beta proteobacterium (assembly GCA_963768535.1). Taxonomy (GTDB): domain Bacteria; phylum Pseudomonadota; class Gammaproteobacteria; order Burkholderiales; family Casimicrobiaceae; genus CAIWHR01. Next base: position 381,089 of record CAVYID010000009.1, read on the forward strand.
TCCGCTGCGTCGTCGCGTTCGCACACAGGCCGGCGAGAGGAGCCGCGCACCAACAGCCAGAACCTGGGGAAGAGCCATGACCGCGGCGCCAAGGATCATCAAGAAATACCCCAATCGCCAGCTCTACGACGTCGCCAACGACGGTCACATCAACCTGGCGGACGTCAAGGCGCTGGTATTGAAGAACGTTGCCTTTCAGGTGCTCGACGCGAAGTCGGGAGAGGACCTCACCCGCGGGGTCCTGCTGCAGATCATCCTCGAGGAAGAATCGGGCGCCACCCCGATGTTCAGCACGGCGATGTTGGCGCAGATCGTGCGCATCCATGGTGCGGCCCAACAGACCCTGGTCGGCTCGTATGTCGAGGAAGCCGTCAACACGGTTGTGGGCATTCAGACCAAGCTGCAGGAACAGGCGCTGCCCGCGAGCGGCGACAAGATGGCGCTGACGCCCGATCTGTGGAAGCAATTCATGCAGATGCAGGCACCGGCCCTGCAAGGGATGCTCGGTGACTTTCTCGAGCAAAGCGCCAAGCGGTTCATGGCCAAGCGATAGCGCGCGCCGGGTCCCGAGACCTGGCGCCGCCGGAGAAGCGGTGGATTTCGGCCGAGCCGGGCAACCCGGTGCCGACGCCCGCACGCCTGCAATCGGACGACAGTGCTGCCATCGACGGGCGTCTTCCCCTCGAGATGCCATGGGCATCGCGGTAGTTGTTGAACACGGGCTTGACGTACACTACAAGCTGTGGCATACAGATGCCGCCTGACGTTCCCGTTTCACCGGGGCGGCAGGCGGTGCCAGGTACGACCTTGCCAACATTGCCGCGCATCCTGCGGAAACCAGAGGAGTTGCCATGATGGAAGCGAAAGCCCGCCAAGCGCAGATCTTCGTCGGAGAAAAGGGCCATAACCGTACCGTCCGGGTGTCCCATCCCGGGAAGCTGACCCCGGACGAGATTGCCCGGATCGACAAGGTGCTGGTCAATGACGTCATCAAGGACCTCACGGGCTGTGCATGCCTGTCGGGGACAATCGACGTGATCTGGGAAAGAAACTTCGAGAAGGTCCTGGACGTACGGCTGGGCTGAACCATGGCGACGGGGATGACCCGCGCCGCGCCGATGGTGGGGTTGCTCTACAACCCTGCGGTTCCACTGGTGCTCGACACGTTGGGGGCGCGCGTGGATTTCGTCGAGGTCATCCCCGATCGCTTGTGGTACGACTTTGGCGTCGGGACGCGCAACCGCTTCAGTCATGCCCAGGTGGCCATTGACGAGTTGCGCCGCTACGCCAGGGACCGATGCGTGATCGGACATGGCATCGGTCTGTCGTTGCCGAGCGCCATGCCGCTGGACGAGGGCCTTCTCGACGAGGTCAACGCCTCCCATCGCGACCTGGACTATCAGTGGTACAGCGAACACTTGAGCATGTTCCTCGTGCCGGACGGGAGCGTTCCCAACGCGCAGGCGGGGATGGGGCTGCCGGTAGTGCTGGACGAGGAAACATTGGAGTTCGTTGGCGGCAAAGTGCGCCGACTGGCCGAGGCGCTGGATCGGCAGATCCTGCTCGAGAACAGCACGATCTTCTCCGCGATCCCCGAGCCGGACATGAGCGAGCCCGCCTTCTTCAACCGACTTCACGCCGAGACAGGCTGCGGCATGCTGCTCGACCTGCATAACCTCTACGCCAACACCCTGAACCTCGGTATCTCGGCACATGACTACCTCTCAGAGATTCGACCCGAGATCGTCATGGAGATCCACATCGCAGGCGGCGACTGGCTGAAGGGGCATTACACCGACTCCCACTCGCGCAGGACGCCGTCGACGGTCTGGGAATGGGCATACGACTGGGCGCCGCGTCTTCCCAATCTCGCGGCGATCACCTTCGAATATCACGAGTCCTACCACAAGCGGCTCGGCGTGGCGGGAATCGCGGAGGAGGTCGAGTTGATGCACGACCTCGCAATGCAGGTGGCGTCGAAACGCTCAGCCGGGATGGCGTAATGCTCGTCGATTTCCAGCGGGCGCTGGCGGACCTGACCGCTTCCCCCGCCCTTTGCCGCGAGGTCCGCCGCGCACCCGAGACGCTGCGCGTTCGCTACGACCTTACCGACAAGGAATGGCGGCGGCTGGCCGGAATCGCCGCGAGCAAAGGCATGGAAGCAAACTGCATGCTCTACCGCGCCAATCGTCTTGCGCCGGTCGCCCTCAACCTGCCCCGGACATGCGAGGCGATTCGCGACGACCTCGATCGCCTGATTTCGGCCTACTGGGATTCGGAGCCGACGACCGACGTGCACTTCCTCATCGAGACCGACCGCTTCTGCCGCTTTCTGAAGGATCAGCCCGGGCTTTCGCGCGAAGCGAGAGCCGTGCTCGCGCGGGAACATGACGTCGTCGCGGCGAAATTGGCCGCAAGCCGGAACATGGCTCGCCCGGCGCCAACGTGACGAACGATCGGCTGGGCGCTGCGACCTTCTCCCATCGGACAATCGGCACCGGTTGATCCGAAGGGGCAGGTTCCCCTGTTCGGTGCGGCTCCTCGTCTCCAGCAGGTTCAAGAGGCTCGCACACCCTCCGGGCTTTTCTCCGTTCCGGCCTGAATCTTCTGGCGTTGAAGCCGTACGACACGGCGTCGCGCGGTTGCCGCACCCCTTGGCGCCTGGCCGCCAATTGGCAGTGCGATCCCGATCGCGATGAACATCCCGCCGCAGGCGCGGTCGCCACCGCTGCTGCGGCAAGGCAGCGCCGACGGCAGGGCGAGCGCGCTCGCGTGCCGAGCCTCACCCGGGCGAGTGCTGGACCCCGCTGTTGCCCGGCGCAGCCCCCGGCCGGTGCGTTTGGCCAATCTTCTTGTTCGGTAACGTACAGACCGCGATGGGTCGAGTCCGTTACACCGGGATGTTCCGGAATCGGGGCGAGAAACGCCACTCGGGGGTTCGAATGAAGACCACGGCTGTCCGTGTCACCAACGTTGCTTCGGCCGGGCCGGTCATCTCGATCAGAGTTCTAGCGGCGCATGGCCGGACTATCGGCGTCCGCGAACTGTGTCTGCCAGTCGCATTCAACGACGACGAGGGCAGGCAGTTCGATGCGTTGCTGACGCACCGCACCAAGCTCAAGAAGCAGGACGTCCTGTATCGGGGCGGAGAGCGCTTCAACGCGCTGTACGCGGTCCAGTTCGGGTCGCTCAAGACCGTCGTGCTCGCCGAAGATGGCCGTGAGCAGGTGATTGGCTATCACATGCTGGGCGACGTCATCGGGTTCGACGGCATCGACAGCAACCAGCACTACGCCGTGGCGATCGCGCTCGAAGATACCGAAGTCTGCGTGTTGCCGTTTGACGGAATCACAAATCTGGCGCGCTCCGTCCCAGCACTGCAGCGAAACCTCCACCACATGCTTTCCACGGAAATCTCGCGCGCCCAGAGCGCGATGCTCATGCTTGGCACCATGCATGCGGCGCAACGTGTTGCCGTGTTCCTGTTGAACCTGGCCGACCGTTACCGTCGGCGCGGCTATTCGTCCACCGAATACGTGCTTCGGATGACGCGCGAGGAGATCGGCAGCTATCTCGGCCTGAAGCTTGAGACCGTGAGCCGGCAATTCACGCGGTTCCATCAGGAAGGCTTGATCCACGTGCAGGGACGCTCGGTGAAGCTGCTCGACACGATCGCGTTGCAGCAGATCACCATTTGAGGCGGCCGATGGCCGCTCCGGCGTGCTTGTCGGTACTTGACCGATCCCGAGATCGCGTTTCGCCCTCTACCGGACAGGCCGGCGCACCGCGCGCCGTTCGCGCCCGCGGCGGCGCTCGGTCCCCATCCAGTCACCCGGGGCCAGTCCGATGTCCGTCGCGCGACGACGACGCGCGCGACGATCCGCATGGCGGGGGAACACATCCGCCTGTTTGGAGGATGCCTCGAGGTCGTCTTCCAGGACCGGCCATGATTCGCGTATGACGTCCGACGATGCGGACCAGCGAAGCTGCCAGGTACCCGGCGGCGCAAGCGCCAGCTCCCCGACCTCACCACCATCCCCCCTGAGCGCAAAGCCCAGTTGCGCTTCATTGGGGATTCCGAAAAAACCGATGTACGGGTCCCACCGCGCGAGATGCGAGCGGGCGGCAAGGAGACCCCTCTCCAGGCACCGGTTCGTGGTCACGCTCAGGAGCGGTAACGTCCGGGGCGGTTCCGGATGCAGGGGAACAAACTGCGCCCAGGCCGCTTCGGCCGCAGCGAGCCAATCGGGGAACAGGGAATCACGTTCCCCGCCGGCGCCGCGCGCCGTGCGTCCTCTACCGGAATGCAGACGGCCATTGATTGCCGCCATGCGCAAGACACCCGGCGCGCCGACGCCGTATGAGTTCCTGCGTACGACAGGTTCGCCTCGCGCGTTGGACCCTATGATCGGGCAAACGGGCGTATCGCGGTCCGCCACGAGCTCATAGCCGAACAGTCCGTTTTCGACGATGGGCACCAACTCGAGCGACGTCGCAGGCGAACGGGGAGCGGCTGCGACGAGACAGTCCCGAATGAGTGGCAGGAGCCGACATGCTTCCGACAGCCGCGGAAAGAGAGGTCGACTTGCACCAGGCCTCATGCATCCTCCTCGCGCCGATGACTATGCCGGCACCTTCGCCTTTCGACCGGGCGCGGGAGGCGGGACCCAACCCGACATGCGACACAGCAGGCCGTCAAATCGCTTGCCGCGCTCAAAGCGGGTCACGCTGCAGGTAATGATGGCGCCCGTCGCGGCCAGTTCGGCGAGACGCTGTCGCACCTTCGCTATCGGCATGCCGGTCTCCGTAGCGAGTTCGGAGTCGAGTCGCTGACCGTATTGTTTGAGGCAATTGAGGATATCGGGCAAGGTAGGCACCGGTGCAATAGGTAGGCACTTTACACGACCTTCGCGGTCTCCGTTCGGCAAACTCCCACCGTTCGGCATCGCCGCGAGCATTTCCGGTGAGCAGTCGTTCGCGCCGGCACGCCAAAGCAACGGTGGCGGCGGACCCGAGGCGGCGGCATCGGGGCGGCGAGGCGGGCGGGCAGGTCGAGCAGGGAGAGGAGGTGGCGCGGTCGCTGCCGCGTCGCGCAAGGGCTCGCCCTTGGGGGCGAAACCCGGGCTCGGGAGGTTCGCGCGAGACGCGTGAGTGGCAGGGCCGCGCACGGTCGACGCCGGCACGGTCGTGCGCTACGCTAGCGAGGTGCGCCCGCATCCCGCCTCGCGGCGGGGCGGGCCATCGCCAGGGGAGGATGCCGCTGCGGCGCGCTGGCCGGTGAGCTCGGCGAGACGAGCAACCTGGCCTGTCAGGGGGAAAGGTTCCATGCTGAACTTGAAGTCATTGAAGCGGGAATGGGGCGACCTCACCTCATTTCAGCGATTCGAGCAGGTCGTCTCGCGTGTCATCATGTCGTTCGTCGCGGTAATCATCGTCTATTCGATCATCCTGGCCGCGATCGAGCTTGTCGGAGATTTCCTGCTCGGCCCGAGGTTCGTGGAGCAGGAACTGCTGCAGGATGTTTTTGGATCGATCCTGACAATCCTGATCCTCCTGGAATTCAATCACTCGATCGCCGTCGCGCTGGCCGAGAAGACCGGAGTGATCCAGGCGCGTTTCGTCGTCCTGATCGCGATTCTCGTGATCTCGCGCAAGATCATCCTGCTCGATTTCAAGTCGGCAACCATCGAGACGCTCGCGGGCCACGCCGGCGTCGCCCTCGCGCTCGGCCTGCTTTACTGGCTCATGGATGCCGCGAACCGGGAACATCGACCCCCGTCTTGTCGCGGCGAGGCGACCCCGCCGCAGCGCGGACCGTGACGGTTGCCTGATCCGGGGTCGCCGGCAGCCGCGGTTGAAGCCAATGGACTTGTCGCGATAGCGGATCCCGGCGCATGGCCGGTTTCGGGGCTCGATGCGGCCAGTTGGCCAAGAACGCAAAATCGGGTCAAACTGAAGTCGAATTCAATCTCTCCCATCGGAGGTCAAAATGAGTCACGCGTCGATGTTGAAAGCCAGACGGCAGCACCAAAAAACCAGGAAACTACTCGACGGCGCAGCCAAGCGGGCCAAACGGCTGGCGAAGGAGGCATTGGCCGGGCCGGCCGTGAAGAAGGAAAAGGTGAAGAAGCAGAAAGTGAAGAAGGAAAAAATTCGGACGGAAAGAGTGAAGAAGGTCAAGCCGACCAAGGAGGAGCTTGGGAGGCAGGACGCGAAGAAGAGCAGTGCGGGCGCCGGGAAGAAGGGCGCGGCCTAGCGTTCTCGACTTGCCGGCAAGCGGCCATTCGACGAGGCGAACGCCGGCGCTGTCTCGCGGATGCCAGGGCAAGTCCGACGCGTCCGTGGGCGTGCCGACCGTCAACGATCCGCTCTCGAGGAGCCCTTTCCGCCAACACCTTCAGCAGTGCGTCCTGGTTGCGATCCAGTGCACGCAGGGCGCGCCGCGTGCGGCGCATCGCCGTCGAGATGAAGATCCGCGCGTTGTCGAGATCGGCTGCGGCCCCCTCCACGGGGCCGGCCTTTTCGACGGCCCACGTCGCACGGGAAAGAGTCGCGGTCGAAAGGAAGATGTCGATGGCCGCATTGGCAAGGCGCTCCTGGTGGAACTGGCGCTCGATGACGTCCCTGCCGTGCGCGACAAGGAGCTTCCGGACGGCCAGCGCGAGGTCGTGGACGGCGGTGGCCACCATCGCGGCCTCGTCCTTCAGCGCCTCGTGCACGCGCGTGAAGCTTGGCTTCACGAGTTGCCTTTCCACTTGCCCGCCGATGTAGGAACCGATGGCGCCGAGCGAACGCAGCGGATCCCGGAAGGCCCTGCCGAGCTCCTTCAACTGCTCGCCCGGCTGCTGAAGTCCGGAAAGCGCGATGAGCGCACGCAGGATCTCGTTCGTGCCCTCGAATATCAGCATGATGCGGGAGTCACGCACCGCCTGCTCGTAGGGGTATTCCGTCGAATAGCCGAGGCCGCCGGCGATCTGCAGTGCGTCACCCGCCGCGCGTAAGCCGAGGTCGGACGCGAAGACCTTGCAGGCGGCCGTCTCCAGCGAAAAGTCGACGCCGCCGCGATCCACCATCGACGCGGCGGTCATCCACCCGGCATCCGCGGCGTAGCAATCGGCGGCGGCCAGGGCGAACTTGCGCTGAATCATCTCGAAGGAGCCGATCGGGCGGCCGAACTGCTTGCGCTCCCGCGCGTAGGCGAGCGCGTAGTCGAGAATCTTGCGCGCGCCGCGGGACGATCCCGCGGCAAGCCCCAGTCGCCCCGAGTTCAGGATCTCCAGCGCGATCTTGAAACCGCCGCCTACCTCGCCCAGGCGGTCCTCGACCGGCACCCGCACGTTGTCGAACGATACGGAACGCGTGTCGCTCGCCTTGATGCCCATCTTCTCCTCGACCCTGCCCAGCGTGATGCCGGGGGCGTGTGCGTCCACGATGAACGCGGTGACCCGCTGCTTCGTCTTGCCGTCCAGTTCGACCGGCACCATGGCGAATACGGTGAATACGCCCGCATGGCCGGCGTTGGAGATCCAGATCTTCTCGCCGTTGATCAGGTAGTGCGCGCCATCCGCGTCGGGTGTGGCCGACGTGCGCATGGCCTGCGCGTCGGAGCCCGAGCCGGGTTCGGTGAGGCAGAACGCGGCCACGCGCTCGCCGGTGGCGCATTGCGTGAGCCAGCGTCGTTTCTGGTCCTCGGTGCCGAAGAGCGTGATCCCCTTGCACCCGATGGACTGGTGGGCGCCGAAGTACACCGCAAGCGAAGCGTCGACGCTGGCGACTTCCCCGAAGACGCGGCTGAAGAGGAGGGAGGAGGCGCCGAACCCGCCGTATTCCGAGGGAATGTTGAGTCCCATCATGCCCAGCTCGGCCATGCCGGCGCGAACGTCGTCCGCGAAGCGGCCCTCACGGTCGAGCCGGACCGTGTCCACCGTGGCGGACGCCCATGCGCGAAAGGAGTCGAGAATCGCGGCAAGGCTTTCCCTGTCGACGGCAGAGAGTTCCGGGAAGGGAAAGACGAGATCCTCCCGAATCTCGCCCAGGAACACGCCGCGCGTGAACGAGGGGTTGTGCTCGGGATCGGCGAGATGGACGGGCATGGGTGGGTCTGCGCTCGGAGTCGGACAGACTTTCACTCTATCCCGATTCACGCGGCGACGCAGCAGTGCGGCGATCGCAGGGAGCGGATTGGATTGTTTCGCCTGAACGCACTCGGACGACCGGGCGAGGATTGCGCGATGGACAATGGACAACGACACGTTCCTTTCACCGGCAGGATGGAAGGACCGGCTGCGGGTGTCAGGGTATAAACTAATGGACACAGGCAGCGTATCGAAGACATCCATCAGGAGTAGGAGATGGCAACCAAGAACCACAACTCAAACGAGGGGCCGGCCGCGAGCAAGCCGGAGCACAAGCACGGTACCCACTTCGTGGAGGACATGTTCTCCGGGTTCGGCCACGAGACTATCCTGCCGTCCGAGACCCCGCATCCAGCGGCGGAAAGGCCCTACCATGCCCTGCGTCAGTCGATGGCCCATTCCGTGGCGAACTATCGCCTGCCAAATCAAAACGCGACGCCGCGAGTGCACGGGCTCTCGCCCGCCCTGGAGGTAATGACCGACCTGAGGCGCACGGGTGCAGTGAGCATTCCTCCGGGTGCGAGCGTCGATGAAGCCAACAAGGCGATGATCAGGCACGGTGTGCGTTCGCTGTTCGTCGTGGGCGAAGTGAACGCCATTCAGGGAATCATCACTTCGACTGACATCATGGGCGAAAGGCCGATTCAGCTGGCACAGGAGCGCGGCATGCGGCACGTCGACATTCTCGTGCATCACGTAATGACGCCTGCCGCCCAGCTGGAAGCGATCGAGCTTCGGGAGGTGCAGCAAGCTCGCGTCGGGGACATCGTCGAAACCTTGAAGCATTCGGGTCGCCAGCACGCGCTGGTAGTCGATGGCGGGTCGGTCGTGCCGGCTTCGGCAGGGCGCATCGTGTGTGGCATCTTTTCCCTGACACAGATTGCGCGACAGCTGGGGCTTGCCCCCCAGATCGGGCGTGTCGAGAAGACCTTCGCGGAAATCATAGCGGCGATCGCCCGATGACTTGATGTGTTTCGTACGGCAGGCCGGCTGTTGTCGCGCGTATTGACGGCGCGCGCCCACCCGGGTCCGGCCCGCGACGTACGGTGACATTCGCCGCAGCGAACGCGATCGCGCCGCGCCGCGCCCTGCGGCTAGCCGGCCGAGAGCCGGAGGCCGGCCGGCAGCTGTTCGCCGAACAGCTGGCTCCGCTGCGCGCCGGTCACCGGGGTGGCCTCGCGCACGCAGCGTAGCTGCTCCTGGGTGGCGCCGGAACGGGCGAGCTTGGCGAGCACCCGGCGGCGAACGCCGTCGTCGATGTCGAGCGAGCGCTCGTCGATGCGGCGGCAGGCCGCGGCGAACACCGCGACCAGCGGCTCCAGCCCGGACGGCTTCCAGTCCTGGGCTTCGACGCGTGCGAAGGCCTCCTCGACCACGGCCGCCGGCACCACGCTGTCCGCGCCCGTGTAAAGCGGGGTGCGGGAGAGCAGCCGCGCGAGCGCCCAGAAGACGTGCGGCTCGCTGCGTGCCTTGCCGGCGACCACGCGATCCAAAAGCAGCGCGCACAGTTCCAGCCGGCGTTCGACCACGACGCGCTCGAGGCTGCCGAGCAGCCGGATGCCCTCGACGAATTCGCCGGCCGGCCGCCGGAGCTCGGGAAAGGCGCTGTCGAACAGGCGCTCCTGAGCCGGCGCGGGCAGGCCGCCCGCGATCCGCCGCCACATCATCCACCAGTTGGCGCGCGCGCTCTTGTCCTTGCGATGGACCAGTCCGAGGTCGAAGCACTCCCACAGCTGCGCCACGGCCCAGGCGTCGAGGTCGCTGCCGTAGCCCGGTCGCAGCACGAAGCCGGCAAGATAGAGCCACGCGTTTTCGTGCGCGAGCGAGCGACCGCGCCGCGTGATCCCCGGGTGGAGCGCCGGCCACAGCGAGCGCAGCAGCACCGTGCTCCAGCGCGCTCGCTCCAGGCCGAAGATGCGCTCGAGCTCGCGCGGCAGCGCCTTGACGTTGAGGGAAGGGTCGAGCGCCTGCCCCGCGCCGAAATACAATGCGATCCGCGCCTGCGCCGCGGCGAGCGCCTTCGCGCCGACGCCGGGGACCGCGATCCCGGCCTCGGCATCGGCCTCGGCATCGGCATCGGCATCGCCGGGAGCGACCGGCCGGCGCAGGTTGAATTCGAGGTTCCAGCGCTCGCCGCCGTGGCAGTCGATGAGCGCGAGCTCGAGCATTCCGAGCTCGGTGATGCCGGCCTCGAGCTCGACGGAAACGGTGCCCGGCGCGGTCTTGCGCGCGCTGAAACTGGCGTCGTCCAGGACGATCGCCGTCTGCAGCGGCGGCAAGCGGATGGAAGGCGCGCCGATCGAGCGGCACGAGGTCGCCGGGGGCGTCCTGCGCCCGCCGGTGCGACGTGTACGCGGCGAACCGGACCGGACGGTTGACGGTGAGCTCGAAGCTCGGCGCCGCGAGCTTGACGCGCGCGCCGGTTTCGAAACCCTGGGGCAGCACGCAGACGAGCCTCGCGGCCGCCTCGGCGGCGTCGCGCTGCAGCTCGACGTAGACGCTGTGCGGGTAGCCGCCGCGAATGCGTCCCCGCGAGTCGGCGGACAGGGCCGCGTACCGGGCGGCGCCTTCGGCGATCGCGACACTCAGGTCGGGCAGGGCGAGGGGCACGGGCCGCCGTCCCTGCCAGGATTCGACCAGCGCCAGCAGCCGCTCGCGCAGTGCAGGTGGGCGCAGCGAGCCGCCGGCGAAGAGCACGGCGTCGACCGGCATCCGATCGCGCAGGAAGGCGGCCAGGTGCCGGCTCACCGCGGTGTCGGACGCGTAGGGCAGGCCGATCTCGAGCAGCCCCATCCGCCGCGCCCGGGGCAGTTCATCGACCGCCGACAGCGGAAAGAAACCGTCGAGCACGATCGCGCGGACCTCGGCGGCGGTGATCGCGGCGTCGAGCGAGGCGGCGAACAGCGCGGCGCCTTCGCCCGGAACCGCAACGTGCAACGGCGGGCCCGCGTCGCCCGCGGCCCCGGCGGCGGCCAGAACGGTCTCCTTGAGTTGCCGCGCCTGCGGCAGCAGGTGACCCCACTGCCGCCGCGACAGCCGTTCGTCGGGGTCGGGCTTGAGCTTGCGCTCCACCGCGTGCGCCAGAGCGAGATCGACGTTGTCGCCGCCGAGCAGCAGGTGGTCGCTGGTGGCGATCCGCTCGATCGCCGGCGGCCCGCCGGCCGGGCCCGCGGGGCCGGCACGGAACAGGCTGAAGTCGGTGGTGCCGCCGCCGATGTCGCAGACGAGGATGGTGCCCTGCTGCTGCGCGAGCGCCGCGAGCGCCTCCTTGCGCCCGGGGTCGCCGGCGGCGTGGTCGAGCCAGGCATAGAACGCGGCCTGCGGCTCCTCCAGCAGGCGCAGCGATGCGGGGTAGCCGGCCAGGCGCGCCGCCTCGCGCGTCAGCGCCTGCGCCGCTTCGTCGAACGAGGCGGGGACGGTGATGACGACCCGCTGCGCTTCGAGCACGCACTCCGGGTCGTCGCGCGCGACGACGTGGTTCCACGCCGCCCGCAGGTAGCCGAGAAAGGCCGAGCTGGCCTCCACCGGCGAGAGCTTGAGTTCGGCCGGAATCTCGTCCGAGCCGAACGGCAGCAGGCGCGCCTCGCGGTCGATGCCCGCGTGCGCGAGCCAGGACTTGGCCGAGTGGATGACCCGGCCCGGTTGCGTTCCCATCCGCTCGCGGGCCAGCGTCCCGATGAAATACCCGGAGGCTTCCTCGAGCGGCGTCGCCGTGATCGGATCGAACTGCCCGTCGTCGATCTCGCCCGGCGTCGCATAGCAGAAGAACGACGGCAGCAGCGCGCTCGAACGAATGCTGCGCGGGGTGTCGAGCTGCGGGATCTCCAGTATGCGGACCGGCGCCGTGCCGTCGGCGAGGTCGAGCCAGGCCAGCGTGCAGTTGGTCGTTCCGAGGTCGATGCCGATGGCGTAGCGGGGCGCAGTCATCCCACGCTCCCGCGCGCTGCGCGCGATCCCGCGCGTCGTAGCCGGAATCGAGCGTAGCCCGGGTTGAGCGCAGCGAAACCCGGGGCAATCGCGGCCATGGCCCCAACCACCCGGGTTTCGCTGCGCTCAACCCGGGCTACGCGGATACGCGGTTATGCGGGTTGCGCGGGTCACTCGGCGCGGAGATTGAAGTCGAGCTTCCATCGCTGCTCGGACTGCCTGTGGTGCAGCCAAAGCTCCAGCGTTCCGACCTCGGTGACGCGCGGATGCAGCGTCACCTGGACCACCTGTCCGGTCCCGCCCGCGAGCGGCGGCAGCGTGACCGAGAGGCCGGGCAACTCGTCGAGCGTCTTCTGCGCGTTGGCGACGAGCGGTGCCGACGCGATCGCCGGCCCGCACGCCGGAAGAGAAAAATCGGAACTGCACCGCCTCGCCGGTGACGAGCCCGAATTCACGCTCGGGCAGCTCGAGCTCGGTGCCTTCCTTCGTCCCCTGCGGCACGACGCAGACGCCCTTGACCGGCGGCACGTAGCCAGGGACCGCCGGCACGGGGCTCTCGAGCCCGAGGTAGTACGAGCGCGACGTGCCGGCCTGGATCGCGATGCCCCTGCCCGACGCACGCAACGCGCCGTAATAGGCGGCGCCGCGGGACACGGCGATGTCGAGCCCCGCGCTCTGCAGCTCCTTCAGCGCATGGTCCGCGCCGAACCATGCGCGCAGCAGCTCGACGACGCGGGCACGGAAGCTCGCCGCCTCGAACACGCCGCCGTTGAACAGCACCGCCGTGGGTCGCAGCAGGTCCACCGGCGCGGAGGCCGGCGCCGTGCCGACCCGGGCCGCGAGCTCGGCGTCGGAGCGCACGTTCTCGAGCGCGCGTCGCAGGAACCGCGCGAGGTGGCGGCTGACGGCGGGTTCGGTCGCGTAGTCGAGCCCGTACTCCTGCAGCCCGACCGACTTGCGCGGCGCCGGCAGGTCGGCGGCGGCGGTGATGGGGAAATAGCCTTCGGCCAGGATCGCCACCACCTCGTCGCGCGCGAGCGTCGTCGCCACGGTCTTGGCGAACAGGCTGGACCCGCGCGCCGGGACGGCCACCGGGGCCTCGGCGAGCGCGTCGTTGCCGAGCAGCCTTTCCTTGGCCTCGCGCGTGGCGTGCACCAGCGCCTGGAACTGCCAGGCATCGAGCTCGTGCCCGGCCTCCTCGAGCTTGCCGCGCAGGTGGTAGGCGAGCGCCAGGTCCATGTTGTCGCCGCCGAGCAGGATGTGCTCGCCGACGGCGACACGGTGCAATTCCAGGTTCTTCGACAACCCGGCGGGTGCCTCCGCGACGGCGATCAGGCTGAAATCGGCGGTGCCTCCGCCGATGTCGCAGATGAGGACGAGATCGCCGGACGCCACTTCGTCGGTCCACGGGGTCGCGCCCGGCGTACTGACCGACTGGTTGATCCACGCGTAGAACGCCGCCTGCGGCTCCTCCAGCAGCGTGACGTCGGACAGGCCGACGGCGAGCGCGGCCTCGTGCGTCAGCGTGCGCGCGACCTCGTCGAACGACGCGGGGACGGTGAGCACGACCTGGCAGTCCGCGAGCGTGGCGCCGTCGTCGCGCCGGGCGAGGTGGGCTTCCGCCGCGCGCCGCAGGTGGGCGAGGTAGCGCCGGGTGGCCTCGAACGGCGAGATCTTCGCGTCGCCCAGGTCCGATTGCCAGGGCAGGATCGGCGCGCGGCGGTCGACGTCGGGGTTGCACAGCCACGACTTCGCCGAGGTCACGACCCGGTCGGGCACCGTCGCCCCGCGCGCGCGGGCGAAGCTGCCGACGATCGAGCCCCGGGCGTCGGCGTCGTCCCACGGCAGGGTGAAGCTGCCGTCCGCGTACTCGCCGTGGGCCGGCAGGTAGAGCACCGAGGCGAGCAAGGGCTTTTCGCCGATGACCGCCGGTGCGAGGACCTGGGTGACGGGGACGGTTTGCGCCGGTCCGCCGTCGACGGCGCACAGGGACAGGCACGAGTTCGACGTGCCCAGGTCGATGCCGAGGCTCAGTTTGCGGGTCATGGCATGGCCTTGCTGAAGTGCGGATTGCCGCGGGGGCGCGGGGGCGTCGTCGCGCCCGATGCCGACGGCGTCAGCGCACCTCGACGTCGACGGGCGCGACGATGTTCTCGCCGGCGGGGTCTATCGGACGCGTGCGGCGCGGCAGCGCCAGCCGCGTCGTCTTCCAGCCGCGATGGACGACGACGCCGCTGTACGGCGGCTGCGGCGCGAGCTTGCCCTGCAGACGATACCGGTTGGGATCGGCCGCGGGATCGACGGTGATCCGGTCGCCCTCGGCTCCCGCGTGGGCCGGAACGAGCGTCAGGCACTCGTCGAGCACCGCCTTGCACCCCTGGTGAACCACGCGCGACGCCGCGGCCACCTGCGCATCGCCGTAGGCGCTGATGTCCTCGGAGACGAAGTCCAGGAAGCGGCCGCGATCCTGCAGCAGCGAGAGCAGGATCAGCGCATCGCCGCCGGCAGTGGGGGCGGGCGCCGGGGCCGCAGCCGGCGCCGGGGTCGCCGCCGGCATCGGCGCAGCGGCAGCGGGCGCGGACCTGCGCTGGCGCAGCAGCGCGTACGCCTGCCAGGCGAGGTAGATCGTCAGGATGGCGAGCCCGGCGCTGCGTGCGGGGTCGAGACCCGTCGGCGCGATATCCGGGGGGAGGAAGCCCAGGAGGCTCAGGAGCACGGCGCTCAGTGCGGCGATTAAGGTCGGCATGGTTCGTTCAACCTCGGAAGATGGCGCGGATCACAGGTCGGATGGAAAGCACGGCCCGTCGGGGAGGCGATGGGCGGGGGAACGGCCTGCGAGCCGCCGGCGCGACGGCCGGCAGATCCCCCACGCTTCGGAAGAACGCGAATGCTACCACTGCGGCGGCGATCACTGCCGAACCCGGTTGACGGGTCGTCGCTGTCCGCGCCACGCATGCCCGCAGGGCTGCGCGCCGCCAGGCGAATGCCGGCTGGCGCTCGACCTGCGTCGACCGCCGGTCAGGGACGCAGCCCGATCCGGCCGGCCGCTTCCAGGCCTTCCAGCACCGTCGCAATGTCGCCGCCCTCGACGCGGACAATCCGCACGCCGTGCGGCACCTCGAACAGACCGGGAGCGAGCGGCCCGATCCGCACATCGCGGAAATTCATGAGCGTCCGAGCGCGTCGACCACGGCTCTCGCCCTCGCCGGCGAGGCGCGCGATGACACCCTGGTCGGTCGCCCAGACATGGCCTGCGAAGCGAGCGCCCGAACCGGCATTGCGCTCGACGCCGATGCGCATGGTGTCCAGCCCGTTTACGCGCTCGCGCCCTTCACGAACCTGCCGCACGCCACCACCGCCGTTCAGCACATCGAGCGGCAGATCGAGCGCGGAGAGGTCGGTCTCGATCGCGAAGCGGGGCTCGGCCATCACCAGCCAGACGAGATTGCGATCGAGCCGCGCGATCACGGTCAGCGCACGACCATGCCGCTTGCCTTCGTGGCGCAGCGCCGAGCGGGTGCGCCACAGACGGCCGGTCTCGACGCGCCCGCCGATATCGATCAGGCTCGTTGCGGTGTACTCCACCCGCAACCGGAGAACGTTCGTGCCCGTGGCCGCCAGCGCCGGCCACGAGCCGAGCAGGGCGGCCGAAGCGAGCAGGACCTGGCGACGCGAGGGCATTACGTGGTGGCCGGTCTGCGGGCAGGCATTTCAATCACGCGAGCCTGATCGCGTTGGCGTCGGCGGGCGAACCGAATTTGCGGCGGGAATTTCTTTTCCTGTCTCTTGATCGACTTGCATCGTCGGATTATCCCACGTTGCCGATGTCTGCCGCGCCTTGCGGACCATTGGTGAGACGCCCGCTTCGAGCCGGGAAGGATTGAAGTGGACGGCGTCGGATCGGAACGGGAGATCGGTTGCTGCGGCTGCTGCACCGTGCAGGTCCCGCCAACGCTGTGTGCGGTAACAAACAGACGAGGATCCTCGAAGCGCGGAAAAGTACGTCTATAGGCAGCGGCTCCGTCCCGGCCGGCGGATGACCACAACCCCTTGCGGAGGCGAATCATGAATGCGCGGATGCACCGGTTTCCCGTTCTCTGGATGCGATGTCTGCTGTTGTGCGGCGTCGGCGTGATCCTGCAGGCATCTGCTGCGCCGCCCGATCCGACGGCTGCGAGCGCCGGTTCCGGCGAGCGCGCGAGCAAGCTGGTCGGCCGGATCATCGAAGCCGAAAACGGCTGGAGGGTCGCGAGGCTCGAGGACCTCGTGATTGACCCTCTCCAAGGGGGCATCGTGTTCGCGGTCATTCAGCCGGGAGGCCGGTTCAGGGCGCCGTCTTCCCCTCTCGCGCTGAAAATGCCGGCGGATCAACTCAAGTCGGATGGCCGACGGCTTCGGACCGACATGGCCTCGGACAAGATGGACCGTCTGCCGCGGCTCGAATACGCCCTCGATGATCTCGACGCCGACGTGAAGGCCCGGCTCTGCGAAGCGCGCGAGTTGCTCGACGCGGACCTGCGCGGCCCCGGCGGCGAGGTGCTCGGCACGGTCGAAGACCTGATCGTCGATCTTGCGTCAGCGCGCGTGCGCTTCGCCGTGGTGAATTTCGCGCCCTCGAGGTTCGAGGAGGGCAAGCTCGTCGCCGTCCAGCGCTTGCGGGTGGCGGACGGCAACTGCGCCGAGCTCCTCGTGGACCGCGAGGAGCTGAGCGCGGCGCCGGCGTTCCGCGATCCGCGTTTCCCGAACCTGCACGACGATGGCCTCCTCGACAGGATTCGCCGGCTGTGGCGCTCGACCTGAGTGCCGTGCGCCGCTGCCCGGATGCCGAGGGAGTCGCTACACGCAACAATGATCGCTGCAGCACTTCGCCCCGGGGCGTCGCGCGGGGTGGAGCAGAAGAAAACGTGGCGCAGGTTGTAGCTCATCGGCGGCTCGTAGCGCGGCCCGGCCGCGTTTCGGCCGCGCCCGGACAGCTCGCGAATCGTCGCCAGCACCGCGACTTCCAGTTCGCTGCGCTCCTGGGCGCTCCGGATTTCGACTTCCATCATGCCGACACGCTGACCGGACGGCACTTGTGCGATGTCGGCGCATTTGCGGTGACACGACGCAATGCGCGACCGGTACACGCGGCAGCGGGATGATCGTCTAGCGCTTCTGCGCCGCTGCAAGCATCTCCTGGACGGCGCGCAGCGCGGAGTCGAGGGCGCCCTGGATCCACGTATGGGCGAGGGAAGCGTGCTCGCCGGCGAAGTGGATGCGTCCCTCCGGAGCTCCCACGTAGCGATACAGCGCGGTGTGCTGGCCGGGCAGGAACCACGCGAATGCGCCGCCGCTGTACGGATGGTTGTCCCAGCTCCAACTCGCGGTCTCGCGCACGACGCCGGGCTCGCGCAGCTGCGGATGTACGCGCGAGAGGTGCTGCAGCACCGCGGCGGCGCGCTGCGGGTGCGGCAGGCTCGCGAGCCGGCGCGCGGCCTGGCCCCATGAATACGAAGCCAGCATCACGCCGGGCCCCCTGGAAACGCGAGGGTCCTTCGCCTCGGCGTTGTCCGACGGGTACCACGTGGATCCCGTCGGGAGGTCCGTGTTCGTCCCTCCGCCGTAGATGCCGTCGTCGAGTTCCCAGAAGCGGCGGTTGCATACGACCAGCACCTTGGTCGACGAATCGTAGTTGAGCTCGCGTATCGCGCGCGCCTTCGGACCCGAGAACTCCGGTTGGGCGACGACGCGCGAGAGCACCGGAAACGGCAGCGTGCACAACACGAAATCGCCTTCGACGCGCTTCTCGACGCCACGTTCTCGGTAGATCGCGCTCGCGCGCCGGCGCTCCGGCTGCTGCGTCAGCCGCACGACCTCGCAGCCGAGCTTCGGCTTGGCGCGAAGCTTCGCCGCAAAGCTCGTCGCGAGCCGGTCCGTGCCGCCGACGATCTCGTCGAATCCCTGTGTCCAGACGTCGAGAAATTCCTCGCGGAGGATCTCCGTCGCGGCGTCGGGGAGCAAGGTCTCCTGTCCGAGCGTCACCGCGGCGAATTCGATGGCCTCGTCGGACAATCCCGCGTTCTCCATGACCTGGAGCAGCGACAGCTGATCGAGTTGCCGCACACGATCGCTGGTCAGCGTTTCGCTGGTCAACTCGTGTCGCTCCTGCTTGCCGAGGCCGGCCACGGCCTTGCCGACGCTGGCGGCCCAGAGGTCGTCCGGCGACTTGCCGCGCTCGTTGTCGCGAAGCGCGTAGAGACGGTCGAGCTTCCCGACGTCGGCGACACGCTGGCGTTCGCCGCGCAGGAAGAAGTAGGCCTGCGGGTTCGACATGACGAACTTGCGCAGCGGCAACCCGAATTCGCGAATGTAGTGCCGGGTGATCTCGTGGCGTGCGGGAATGCGCATCGCGCCGACTTCGCCGTACAGGCCGTCGCCAAAGCGCAGCGTGCGCGTGCGGCCCCCGATGCGGCGAGGGTCCGCTTCCAGCACCGTCACTCGATGGCCGCGCTTCTCGAGCTCGTACGCCGCGCACAGCCCGGCAAGCCCGGCGCCGACGACGACAATTTCGAGCCGGGTACTCGCTTCCGGCACCGCCGCGAGCGCGTTGAACATCGACGATGCGGTGACGCCACCGCCAAGCGCCGACAATCGGATCAGGAATTCACGGCGAGTCGACAAATGCACGGAAGACCTCCGATCGGAACGATGGAGCGTGCGGGCGATTCTAATCCATGGACGACGCGCGCGCGACCCGGCGGGACCGGTTCGATCGCCCCCGGTTCGCGTGCAGCGCGTTCTCGTCCGCCAGGCCGCAATGCGCCGGTGCGCGCCGCCTGCGCCACGGGCGGATAAAAATCCAACGCGCTGCCGCCTCGCCGGGAGGAAATTGACGTGATCACTTGACGTTCGAAAGATTGAAACGCCCATCCGTCTTCGATGAGATCGTTGGTCGAACCGCTACGTCCGAGCGCCGGGCATGAACGCCTTCCGATCGCGACGAGCGCGGCGAGAGCTCGGAGTGCGGAGGACAGCACCAGCCCCAGTCGGACAGAGTGGGGATCGCCAGGAACGGCAACACGTAGAGGTAAGCAGCTATGGACCTCACGCTGCCGCCGGGGGTCGTGACGACGACGTCGGCCGCACCGGCGCCGCGCGGCGGGGTCGTCGCGGTGATCGAGGTTGCGCCGTTGACGGTGAAGGAGGCCGCCGGAGTGCCACCGAAGCCGACCGCGCTGGCGCCGGTGAGATTCGTCCCGGTAATGGTGACGAACTGGCCGCCGCCCGGCGGACCCTGGTTCGGCGCCACCGTCACGATGGTCGGCAACGGGACCACGCGATAGGTGATGCATACCTGACCGTCGCCGGCCCGGATGGCCGCGATGTTGGTCTGGTTGGTCCCGCCGTTGACGAAGGCCTTGCCGCCAAGGCCCCCCAGCCCCCGAAGCACCGCCGCAGGTTGCATCGGCGCCGTCGGAGAGAAAGCACTCGCCGCCTTCCGACCGCCAGGCTTTCGCCCTGGCCGCCTACCAGAGCGGGTAATCTGCGCAAGGCCGGCATCGAGAGTCATGCTGCAGCTTGGGCATGACTGAGGCGCAGCCCAGACCTTGCTGGCGCCGACCCGCTGGGGGAATGTCATCGTGCCGGCCGGCGCTACCGTGAATGCAGGAACAGGCCGATGCCCGCAGCCCTGAAGCCGCCGTGCAATACTATCCAGCTGTACCTAACAGGGCGCGCACGGTCCGCAGAGAGCGATCTCCGGTTGGCGGCTGGGTGATCGAGTATTCTCTGGCAACGACAGGCATCGCATCTCGAACCCGGACTCGCGACCACCCGCCATGACAGGGCCTTCCCCGCTGGTCACCGTCATCATCGCGACCTACGACTGGAGCAGCGTCCTGCCGTATTCCGTTGCGAGTGTTCTCGCGCAGACGTTCGGGAACCTGGAACTGCTGGTCATCGGTGACGGCTGCAATGACGATTCGGAGGCCGTCGTGCAGGCGATCGACGATGAGCGCGTGCGCTGGATAAACCTGCCTGCCAATACGGGCCACCAATCCGGGCCGAACAACGAGGGCCTGCGCCAGGCGCGCGGGCAATTCATAGCCTACCTCGGGCACGACGATCTCTGGCTGCCGCACCACCTCGAAGGCATGGTGTCGACGCTGCATTCTGGAGCCGACGTCGCATACGCAATCACCGAAATGGTGGGCCCGGAAGGGAAATATGCGGAGATGGTGCCGCTTGCGAGCCGGTACCGGCCCGGCACCTGGCTTCCGCCGAGTTGCGTGGTTCACCGCCGCAGCGTTACCGACCATGTCGGTGGGTGGCGGCACTTTCGCGAGCTCGACACCGACCCGGAAAGGGAACTCTGGAGCCGCGCGTACGCGGGCGGCCACAAGTTTGCCTTCCTGCCCCGCCTGACTGCCGTCAAGTTTCCGGCGCTCTGGCGGCGAGGCGCGTACCGGAAGCGTCCTTGTCACGAACAGGCGGCATGGCTGGCGCGGATTCAAGGGGAGCGCAATTTTGAATCAGTCGAGCTGGCGAGGATTCGGGCCGGCATCGACGGGTTTCTGCTCGAAGGCGCCAAACGGATCTGGCGCAGGCTGTCGATACAATCGCCGCTTGTCCGTCCGATCCGCAAGGGCAGGTTGCACGAGATTCGACGACGCTACAAGGGGTTGAGCGGCCGTGTGGAGAAGGGCTAGCGCCTCGATCGCGCCAGAGCCTTCGCCGATCATCGCACGGGCCAGGAACAGACATCGAGAAACTGCCACCGTCCCTGATTGGTGTATCGATGTCCTGACGCAGGGATCTCGGCATTGAACGCAGGTAACGCAACGAGCGCGGGAGACCACCAGATGCTACCGGGAACGAGGAAAGATCCCCAGCTGGTCACAGATGCATGGCAGAAGCTTGAAGAGCTTATCGAAGGTGTCCAGCTTCGCGAAGTTCTGCATGTGCCGCGCGATCACGGCGTCATCACCGAGGTGTACCGTCCCGAATGGGATCCAACGGCGTTACCGGTCGTTCACGCCTACCAGTCGCGTCTCTATCCGGGGGCGATCGGGGCGTGGAGTTGCCACGCCCGGACGATCGACCGGCTGTTCGTCAACCAGGGAAGCGTCAAGATCGTTCTGTTCGATGGGCGTGAGGACGGCAGAACGGCCGGCCGCATCAACGAACTGTACGCCGGCGACGCCAGGCCGACGCTGGTCGTCGTCCCGATCGGCGTCTGGCACGGGCTGCAGAATCTCGGAAGCTCCGATGCGCTGGTGCTGAACTTTCCGACGCAGGCCTACGATTACGCCGATCCGGATCATTACCGTCTGCCATTCGACACTCCCGAGATCCCCTACGCGTGGACGGGGCGTGGAGCGGCCGTCCGGCTTCGTTCCGACGCGAAAAAACCGGGATGAGCGCCCCGGCGGCGCCGGGCCGTTCGAGGCGCGCCGTCGCCAGGTTGGTGACCGGCGAGCACGGCTGCACGGCGAGCGACCGCGCCAGAGTTCATCCACTGGACGGACGGCCGGCGCGAGCCGCTGCGTAGGCGGCACGCCACCGGATGGCGGTGGCGCAGGCAAGCTGCCTAAACTTCTGGATAATGGTTCGACCGGCGTACGCTTGGACCAAGGGCCAGGCGACTACCGGAGCGGTCGAAATTGCTCATGGAAGGACGGCGGCGCGACCGTCGTGCGCGGGCTCGCATATCGCTCCGACACGTTCAATCCGATGAGCACGGAGGACATCAAGAAGCTCGAGCGCATCGGTCTGAAGAGTGACTATGACCTGCGCACCACCGCCGAGATCGAAGCCAAGCCCGACCAGATGCCCGCAGGCGTGCGCTACCGGTTGCTGAACGTGCTCGCCGATGCCAAGTCGGCCGCACCGGCCGAGCTCGAAGCCCTGCTGCACGAACCGAAGAAGGCCAACGTGGTGCTCGGCGGCGGCAGGATCGAGGCCCCTTATCATCGAGGGCTATCCAAAACCCGATTCTCGCGGGCAGGCTCGCTGATCGATCGGATCGCCGCCCTCGTGCCGCCGCAGATGCGATGCCGCCACTGCTTCGGCGCATTGGCGTAGACGATCGCTTCCGGGCAAATTGTCTGGCGAAGTCTAAAGTCTCATGTTGTTAAGGGTTGTGCGATGCCTGCCCTGGGTCGATAACGGTCAACCACGCCCCGGCGCTGAGCGGCGGCACTACGATCCGCAGCCGCTCTTCGCACCGCGACGACTGCCCAGCACAGGACAGCGGCAACGCGGGCGAATCGCGTCGACGCCGGCAGCCGGCCACAAGCGATCCGCCAGCGCTGTCGTTGAATTTGCTTCTGTGCGGTCGCCCGTTGACGTTCCATGCCGTTGCGAAGAGCGGGGATCGGCCGCGTTCCCAACAGGCAGGTCCAAATGTCTCCGGGTAGGCCATGCCGCACTGCATCGCCCGAAGCGAGCAATTCGAGCGAGGTGACGCGGAATTGACGCGCGTCAACGACGATTGCGGGGCAAGCGCTATCCTGACCATTCGCGGTAGTATGTTGCTCAAGTCGGTGATGTGAACGTGCCTCGTTTCACGCTCCGACTTCGGTCTCGCGAGCAACTCGCGGGAGGGCGCAATGAACAAGATTTGGTTGGCGCAATACCCGAAGGGAATTCCAGCGGAGATCCGGGTCGACGAATACGCTTCACTGAAGGAGATTCTGGAGCGAAGTTGCGGCACGTTTGCTGACCTTCCGGCGTACGGCAACATGGGCGTCTCGATCACCTACCGCGAACTCGACCGTGCCAGCAGGGAGTTCGGCGCCTACCTGCAAAAGGTGATAGGTCTCCACAAGGGTGATCGGGTGGCGATCATGCTGCCGAATCTCCTTCAGTATCCGGTGGCGCTGTTCGGCGCGCTGCGGGCCGGCATGACCGTGGTCAATGTCAACCCGATGTACACGGCGCGGGAGCTAGCGCACCAGCTGAACGACTCGGGCGCGACCGCCATCGTCGTGCTGGAAAACTTTGCGCACACGCTGCAGGACGTGCTGGTCAGGACCCCGATCAAGACCGTCATAACGACGCAGATTGGCGATCTGTTCCCGCGGCCCAAGAGGCTGGTCACCAACCTCGTCGTGAAACATGTAAAGAAGATGGTCCCGCGATGGCACATCGCGAACACGGTCAAGTTCGGGGCCGCCTTGCGGGCGGGGCGAGCGCAAACGCTCGAGGATGTGCCGCTCAATCACGACGACATTGCGTTCCTGCAGTACACGGGTGGCACGACCGGCGTGGCGAAGGGCGCCATCCTGACCCACGGCAACCTGGTGGCCAATGTGCAGCAAGTGGCGGCGTGGATCGCCCGCGATCTACAGGACGGAAAGGAGAAGGCGATCCTGCCGCTGCCGCTGTACCACGTTTACGCGCTGACATCGAACCTCGTTTTCATGAAGATCGGCGCGCACATCATCCTGATCACCAATCCGCGGGACGTGCCCGGCTTCGTCAAGGAACTCAGCAGGCACCGGTTCACGGTGATCATCGGGGTCAACACGCTTTACAACGCATTGCTCAACGCGCCCGGATTCGGGAAGGTGGCAACCCGCTACATCAAAATGGCGAACGCCGGTGGCATGGCCGTGCAGCGCGCCGTGGCCGAGAAGTGGAAGCAGGTGACCGGCGTTCCCTTGGTTGAAAGTTATGGGCTTACGGAAACGTCGCCGGCCGCGATCTCCAACACCCTCGACATCAAGGACTGGACCGGCACCATAGGAGTGCCGATTCCCTCAACCGAAGCCTCGATCCTGGGTGACGACGGTTGCGAAGTCGCCATCGGACAGGTGAACGAAATCTGCATTCGTGGCCCGCAGGTCATGAAGGGTTACTGGAACCGGTCCGACGAGACTGCGAAGGTGTTCACTCAGGACGGCTGGTTCCGTACCGGCGACATGGGCTTCATGGATGCGCGAGGTTACTTTAAGATCACCGACCGCAAGAAGGACATGATCGTGGTCTCCGGTTTCAAGGTGTTTCCGAACGAGATCGAGGATGTCGCGACGCTGCACGCCGGCGTTCTCGAGGCAGCCGCGGTCGGTGTGGCCGATCCAAAGTCCGGCGAAGTGGTAAAGCTCTTTGTGGTGCGGAAGAACCCGACGCTCACCGAGGAAGCGGTGCTCGAACACTGCAGGAAGAATCTCACCGGCTACAAAGTCCCCAAGGTCATCGAGTTCCGGGACGAGCCCCTACCGAAGTCCAGCATCGGCAAGATCTTGCGCCGGCAGCTGCGGGACCCGATGCCGACCTGAAGCCGACGTGGCGGACTCATCTCTGAAGGAGTGGAAAGCGCCGGATGGTAGAGTGTCGGCCGTGCGCCCCATCCATAGGCACGACGGGCTGCGAATCGCCGACGCCCTGGAGGGCCTTTCCGCGGAATCGCGGCGCTTGCGCCAATTTGTTCCGGTCTGCAGGATTCCTGGCACGGTTGTGCTTGCACTGAAGCCATGGTCGCGCTAACCATGTTTGATCTGCCTGCCCAATACGTCCGGTATGGGTCGGGTTGGTCTACCACCTCCGCGCGCTGAAAGGCGGCCCGCCGCGAGCCTCGGGCGCGCCGATCCGCGCCGGTGACCTCCTGCGCGGGGCAGAACGCCCCCGCGGCTTCGATGGTGATTTGCGACGTCACTTTGCGGGCATTGTGACGGAAAGTGATGGCGCCACCGTGCGCCTGCAGGGCTATGCGTTTATCTATGACGAGACCAAGAACCAGTACAGTAGAAAGCCGGAAAGGCGGGTCACGATAGTCGACATCGCGGCGAGCGGGAATATCGTGAACATCATTCCGAGCGACGTCGATATTGAAAAGCTCAGTTACGTCAAGCCCTACAATCAGAACCTCGCCATCACCGACAGCGCCGGGTTCAACCTCGACGTCAACGAGTTTACCGCGAGCCAATAAGCGCGGCGCGTCCGCCGTCAACGCAAATGCTCGTTGACCGTGGATTGATACCGGGCGGCTGCTGCAGTCCGGACGGTAGGAGCCACCTGCTGGGACCGACCGGAGCAACGTAGCACGTCGTGACTGGCCCGGACCGACGGGAAGCGGCGAGCGTCGGAGATCGCGGCGCGCCTCGTGTCCAATACCGCTTACTGGTCGCGTTGACGCGCGGCCACCGCGGCGGCATTGCCGCCGGCAACCCAACGCACGGAGTCAGATCGATGACCTTCCACCATGGCCTGCGCATTGCCCACCCAGGCCGGGTGGTCGGACTCGCGGCGCTCCTTGCCGTCGTGACGCTGCCGGCGCCGGCGCAGCAACCGGGTTCCGCGCAGGCGGCTGCGGCAAGGGCGCCCGCATTCACCGCGACGACGGGAGCTGCGGCCATGGGCGCCTGGCCGCACACCGTTTCCGCCGAGGGCGGCAGCGCGGTCGTCTACCAGCCGCAGGTGATTTCGTGGCCCGGCCGGCAGACGCTGAGCACGCGCATCGCGCTGGCGATGACGCCGACCGGCGCCAAGGCACCGGTGCTCGGCACGATCGAGGTGAGCTTCGCGACCTCGACCGACCTTGCCGCCCGCTGGGTCCGACTGACGAACCCGAAGCTCGAGAGCTCGCGCTTTCCGTCCGCCGACCCCGCCCAGGCGGAGCGCTTCGACGCGCGCATCCGCGCGGCGCTGGCCGCGCTGCCGGAGAAGCGAATTCCGCTCGATGCCGTGCTGCTGAGTCTGCGGCAGGGCGGCGAGGCTCCGCCGGCGGTGCCGCTGCACAACGAGCCGCCGCAGATCTTCGTCAGCCGGCGCCCGGCGAGCCTTCTTGTATTCGACGGCGCACCGGTGATGGCTCCGGTCGCCGGCACGGCGCTGACCTACGCGGTCAACACCAACTGGGATGTGTTCTTCGACGGCGATACGAAGG
This sequence comes from uncultured beta proteobacterium, assembly GCA_963768535.1. Classification (GTDB taxonomy): domain Bacteria; phylum Pseudomonadota; class Gammaproteobacteria; order Burkholderiales; family Casimicrobiaceae; genus CAIWHR01. Next base: position 407,018 of record CAVYID010000009.1, read on the forward strand.
CGTGGTACTGGCTGAACAGTGGCGCGTGGCTGCGCGCGGCGGACGTCACGGGTCCATGGACGCCCGCGGGCACCCTGCCGGCGGCGTTCTCGAACCTGCCCGACGATCGCAATTTCGCCGATGTGCGCAAGCAGGTACCGGGCCGCGCAATCGCCGCGACAAACCCGCCGCTGGTCTTCGTCGCCACGAGCCCCGCCGAGATCATCGTGACCGCCGGCGCGCCAAAGTTCACGGCCATCCCGGGCACGAAGCTGCAGTACGTCGCCAACACCGACGCTGCGCTCTTCCGCGACACGGGCGACGGGCGGATGTACTACCTCGTGTCGGGTCGCTGGTTCTCGGCGAACAGCCTGGACGGCCCGTGGACCTTTGCCACGGCCAACCTGCCGGCCGATTTCGCGCGCATCCCGGCCGCCGGCCCGCGCGGATTCGTCCTCGTCTCGGTGCCGGGCACGGCACAGGCGCAGGAGGCGTTGATCCAGGCGCAGATACCGCAGCAGGCGACGCTGAGCACGGCCGCCGCGAAGCTCGAGGTCGTGTATTCCGGGCCGCCGAAGTTCGAACCCATCGCCGGCACGACGATGGCCTATGCGGTGAACACGTCGTTCTACGTCGTCCAGGTCCAGAGTGCCTACTACGCGTGCTACCAGGGCGCGTGGTTCGTCGCCGCGTCGCCCGCCGGCGCATGGGCGCTGGCGTCGACGGTTCCCGGGGTGATCTACACGATCCCGCCGGCCAGCCCGCTCTATCCGTGCACCTACGTCCGCGTCTACGCGTCGACGCCCACGACGGTCACCTACGGCTACACCGCCGGCTACACGATGGGATTCGTCAGCGCCGGCGTCGTCGTCTATGGCACCGGCTATTACTACCCGCCGGTGATCTACCCGGGACGGGTGCCGATCTACTACCCGTACCCGGTCACTTACGCCGGGGCCACGTACTACAACTCGGCGACGGGCGCATGGGCGCATGGCGGCGCGATCTACGGCCCGTATTACGGCGCGCGCGGCGGCAGCGCCTACAACCCCACCACGGGCGCGTATGCACGCGGCGGCTCGGTCTACGGACCTTACGGCGGCGCCGGCGCGTTTTCGGCCTACAACCCGACCACCGGCAGCTATGCGCACGGCAGCGCCGTCTGGGGTCCGGACGGCGCGTCTGCCAACGCGAGCTGGTACAACGCCCGGACCGGCGTGTCGGGCTCGACGAACCAGAACAGCAACGCTTATGGCCGCTGGGGATCGAGCACCGTCTCGGGGCCGAACCAGACGGTGCACACGCAGAGCCGGAGCAACGCGCGCGGTTCGGCGGGTTCGTTCAGCTCCAGCACCGGCGCCGAGGGTGCCGGCGTGCGCGGCGCCGGCGGCAACACTGCGGGCGCCGTGAAGACATCGGGGGGCGACGTGTACGCCGGAGCGGACGGCAACGTCTACAAGAAGACCTCCGACGGCTGGGAGAAGTACGACAACGGCTCGTGGAACCAGGTGCAAAAGCCGTCGACGGCTCAGAAGACATCGGCCGGCACACAACCACGCCCGTCGACCCAGGGCCGGGCGCCAACCGCGGCGCAACCGCGGGCGTCGACGCAGGGCAGTCGGGCGGGTGCAACCGAGCGCACGTCATCGGGTGTGGCGCAGGCGGGCGGGGCCGGACGCTTCGCCCAGCTCGAGCAGGATCGCCAGGCGCGCCTAGGCGGCGCGCAGCGCCAGCAGCAGTTCAGCGAGGGCCGTGCAGGCGGCGTCGGCGCGGCGCATGGTGGCGGAGGTGGCCGATTCCGCCGCTGAGAGCGGCGACGGTTCAGCTTTCGCCGCGCGCGAGGTGCGGCTCGAGCTGTTGGACCGGCCGTTTGCGCTCGGACGACCGCTGGATCCCAGGCAGCGGTCCGCCGCGTCGGCAAGGCGAGGGTCTCTGACCGGCCAGACTGCCCGATCCCGCTAGGGCAAGGAGCGCGACACGGCGCGCCAGCGCGACGGCGTCATGCCGGACCAGCGGCGAAACGCACGCGTGAGAACGCTGGCATCCGCGAAGTGCAGGCTCTGCGCGATCGCGATGATCGGCATCGAGGTATCGCTCAACAGCTGGCGCGCCACTTCATGCCGGACCTCGTCGCACAGGGCCTGAAAGCCGACGCCACATGGCTGCAGCCTTCGGTCCAACGTGCGGCGGTGCATCGCCAGTTCTGCCGCCACCTGGTGCATCGAGGTGCCGCCGCTGAGCAACTGTCGGCGAAGCACGCGCCGCACTTGGGCAGGCAACTCGCCGGTGGCCTGGGCCTCGATGGCGCGGGCCTGCGCTTCCAGCGACTTCAAGCGTTTCGGGTCCGCGCTGCGCAGCGGCACATCCAGCCAGGACTTGTCGAACACCACGGCAGCCTGTTCGCGGTCGAAGCGCAGCGGTGCGCGCAGGAAATTGCGGTAGGGGCGGGTGTCGGGCGGCCGACGGCGCATGAAATGGATCTCGTGCGGCAGCCAGCGGCTGCCGCACAAGGCGCGCAGGACGTTCCAGATCGATGCCAGCACGATGTCGTAGACCACTTCCGCGCGCTCGACACCGGGTTCATACAGTGCGTACGCGTAGCTTGCGAAGCGTGTGTCCTCACTGAGTGTCGCCAGCCCGCCGCCGTCGCTCAGCGTCAGATAGCGAGACAGCAGCTTGAGCGCGCTTCGCACGTCCGGTGCAGCCTTGACCAGGTCGGCGACGACGCCCAGGGCCTCCAGGGGTGTGTGCTGGCCGATCAGCAGGCCAAAGTGGGCACAGCCGGTGCGGTCGACGCAAAGCCCGAGCAGGCGGCTGCCCTGCCTGAACGGCATCAGGTTGTCGGGGTGGTTGAACAGGTCGGCGGGCAAACCGGACTGCGCCAGCACCTGCTCCAGATCAACGCCGAACTCGCGCAGCAAGGGCTCCAATGCCAGCGTCGATGCGACGCGGTCGTAGCCGCCGGGCACCACATGGGGTGCATCGGCAGGACGAGGGGAGATGGCGCGCGGGGCCGTCACTGGAATTCGAAACGCGCCGACGGGCGCGGCCTCGTGGCATGTACAAACGCTCTCGAACCCACCATGTTGGCACAAATAGCAAAGTGCGGGTGCGCCGGCTGCCATAGACTCCCTCCGGTTTGGGTGCTGCTCGCCGGCACGGCGGGACCGCCGGGGCGCCGGCCACGGGCTGCCCCCGAATACAGGCCTCGGTGCATCCGCGCGCGCAAACGCCTGTTGGAACGGCGCCGTCGGCAGTGATTCCGCTGGGGGCCGTGGCGGAAGAAACATCTATCGGACGATGCCCTCACGATCCGCAAGCACAAGGAATTCGAATGAAGCAGCCTTTTGGTTCACTGGTGGCCCTGACAGCCGTCGTCGCGCTGACGTGGGCCGATATGCAGGCGGTGCAGGCACAGGTGTCGGCGGAAACCCTGAAATCGATCTCGACCGCCGACGAGGTTCAGACGCCCGTCGGCAAGCTGGAGTTCTTCGACGGCGTGCCGACCGATGCCACCGTCGACAAGCTCTACGACAATCTCGACCGCATGCGCGCCGTCGAAGCATTTCTCGACAACGTCGGCGCGCTGTCTGTCTACAGCGTCATTGCCGCTTCTATTTCGGCTACACAGGTGTGACGCCCGCCATGGCCGTCACGCATCCCGGCGCCGGCTCCGACTACGCCATCGCCTTCAAGGACTCCGAGAAGAAGGCGTTCGATGGCTCGAAGACCTACAAACTGCACCTGCCGCCCGATGTTCCCGTGAACAATTTCTGGACGGTCACGATCTACGACACACAGACGCGCTCGATGCTGCAGACTCACCAACCGTTCCCCTCGGTTGGCAGCGAGAGCAACGGCTTCCAGAAGAACGCCGACGGCTCCTACGACGTCCATTTCGCGGCCAAGGCACCGGCAGGCAAGGAAAGCAACTGGTTGCAGACCATTCCGGGCAAGAGCTGGTTCGCGATCCTGCGCATGTACGGGCCGCTCAAGCCGTGGATCGACAAGACCTGGCGGCCAAGCGAGATTGAACTTGTGAAGTGACAGAAAATCAACTCTGAACGAGGGCGGCCGGCTCGCATGAGTCGGCCTGCCTATCCATCAACCGGTTTCGGCTGACGGAATCGGACCACCAAGGAGTCAGTGCCAATGGCATTTACATGCACCAAAAGTCTTTTGACCCGTGCCGTCCTCGGCGCATTGGCCGCAGCCGCGGCGGATCTGCGTTTGCACAGGTGCCGCCGCAAACGCTGAAGTCGATCTCGATACCGAACAAGGTCGCGACGCCGATCGGCCAGCTCGACTTCTTCGACGGCGTGCCGGCCAAGGCCACGGTCGAGAAGGTCTACGACAACCTCGACCGCATGCGTGGAACGGTGGCGTTTCTCGACAACGTCGGCGCCGTGTCGATGTACAGCGTGTGCACGGGCCTGGCCGACGCCGGGGCCAAGGGGGCGAACAGGATCGCCCTGTTCGCGCAGTTGCTGGATTCGCAGACCCTGGTGGTCACCGCCAACACCTCGACCCTGTACGCCTACACCTGCACCGATCTCGCCCACGATGGCCCGACCGTCATCGAGATCCCGCCCGGCATGCTCGGGTTTCTCGACGACGCCTGGCAGCGCTTTGTCGGCAACATGGGCGTCACCGGGCCGGACAAGGGCCGGGGCGGCAAGTACCTCGTGCTGCCGGCGGGTTACACCGGAGCGATCCCCGAGGGCTACTTCCTGCTCAAGCCGTCGACGAACCGAAACTTCCTGTTCCTGCGCGGCTCGATCAAGGACGGTCTGAAGCCAGCGGTCGAGAACATCACCTCGAAGCTGAGGGTCTATCCGCTGAAGGACGCGGCAACCCGGCGCCGACCGAATTCGTCGACATGTCCGGCAAGGCCTTCAACACCGTCTTCCCCAGCGATTTCAGCTATTTCGAGAATCTCAGCGCAGTCATTCAGGAGGAACCCATCGACGCCATCAGCCCGGAAGTGCGCGGTGCGATCGCCGCCGTCGGCATCGTCAAGGGCCAGCCGTTCAAGCCCGATGCGCGCATGAAGAAGTTGCTGACCGAGGCCGCCACGCTCGGCAACGCCACGTCGCGGGCGATCACCTACCATCCGCGGTTTGCGGGCGTGAGGATCTATCCGGACAACCCGAAAAGCGTCTGGTCCACGGCCTTCGCCAACAAGAACACCAGTTTTGAAGCCGATGGGGCGATGGGCCTCGACGCGCGTGTGCTCTACTATTTCAACGCAGGGGGCGTGACCCCTGCCATGGCCGCCACCCGGGCCGGCGAAGGTTCGGATTACGCCTTGGCTGTATCTCGATGCCAACCAGAAGGCGTTCGACGGCGCGAAGACCTACAAGCTGCATCTGCCGCCGAACGTGCCGGTGAACGATTTCTGGGCGGTCACGATGTACGACACCCAGACCCGCTCGCAGCTTCAGACCGGCCAGAAATTCCCGACGGTCGGCAGCCAGACCGAAGGCATCAAGAAGAACGCCGACGGCTCCTACGACCTCTACTTCGCGCCGAAGGCGCCGAAGGGCAAGGAGGGCAACTGGCTGCAGACGGTGCCGGGCAAGAGCTGGTTCACCATCCTGCGCATGTACGGCCCGCTGCAGCCGTGGATCGACAAGACCTGGCGGCCGAGCGAGATCGAACTGGTGCGGTGATGCGTTGCTGGAGCGGCGTCCGCGAAGCTCACTGAGTCCGAACGGGTGCGCCGGGCTGCGCGTCGGCTGCTGGCGCGTTTCGATGGGCAGATCGCGCGGCTCCTGGGCACTGCGCAGACGCCGTTCAACCCCGGTGCTTTGGCAGGCAGCTCCGGCGCCGGCAGCCCCCATTTGAGCGGCAGGTTCGCGGCAAACAGTTCCGGGCAGTGAACTTCGGCAGCGGCGCGCGCCGCCGTGCGTGCCTGGTCGTGCATCTTGAGAACGGCGGCATTGCTCGCGGGGTTCACGTCTTCCGCTCGCGCAATGGCTGCCTCGTCCATCCGGCGGATGGTCGGCGCGGCGGTCGTGGTCGACAGTGGACGGCGCATGTCCCCGCTGCCCATCGCGCTGCTCGCCTTTGCCGCCGGGGCCACACTGTTGCAGTGGCAGGCGAAGCTGCCGCCGGTCGCTGCGTGGTTTGCGGCCTCCGCGGCGCTCGCATTCCTCGTCGCGGCGTCGCACGCGCTCGTCCGTCGCTCGCAGGCCCGCAGTCGCAGGGTGGGCCGCGCCGTGACATTCGTGCACTGCACGATGGTCGCCGCGGCGGCGGCCACGCTCGGCTTTGGCCATGCGGCCTGGCGCGCGGAAACACGGCTCGCGGACCAGCTTCCGCCGGCGTGGGAGGGCGTGGATATCGCTCTTGTCGGCATCGTCGACGACCTGCCTCGGGCATCGCCGCGCGGGACCCGCTTCGCGTTTGCGGTCGAGCGCATCGAGACGCCGGGCGCCGTCGTCCCGCCGCGGCTGTCGCTCGCGTGGTACGCGGTTCAGGCGAAGGACGGCACGAGCGTATCGCCGCCACCGGTCTCCGCCGGCGAACGCTGGCGGATGGTGGTGCGCCTCAAACGCCCGCACGGCACGGTCAATCCCGACGGCTTCGACATCGAGGCCTGGCTGCTGGAGAACAACCTCCGTGCCACGGGCTACGTGCGCAGCGACGGGAGCAATTCACGGCTCGACCGGTTCGCGGGCAGGCCGTCGGACTACGTCGAGCGGGCGCGCGAGCGCGTGCGATCGCGAATCCTCGCCGCGCTGCCGCATGCGCCGTACGCCGGCGTGATCGTCGCGCTCGCCATCGGCGACCAGCGCGCGATCCCCGAGCGGCAGTGGAGCGTGTTCAACCGCACCGGCATCACGCACCTGATCAGCATCTCCGGACTGCACGTCACCGTGTTCGCCGCGCTCGCCGGCGCGCTCGCCTACGCACTTGCACGTCGCAGCGTCCGGCTGACGACGCGGGTGCCGGCGCGCAAGCTGGCGGCAGCCGTTGGGGTCGTCGCCGCCGCCGCCTACGTGCTGCTTGCCGGATCGCAGGTGCCGGCGCAGCGGACGCTGCTGATGCTCGCCGTCGGCGCGCTCGGTCTGTGGCTGGCGCGGCCGGGAACGGCGGCGGTGGTCTGGCTGTGGGCGCTGGCGACGGTCGTCGCCTGGGATCCGTGGGCGGGCATGACGCCAGGGTTCTGGCTGTCGTTCGGCAGCGTCGGATTGCTGTTGTACGCACATGCCGGGCGCCTGCGGTCGCCTCCCGCCGCGACGCGCCGGGCGCGCATCCGTCAGGCGCTGCGCGTCGCGACCCGCACGCAGTTGCTCGTCACCATCGGGTTGGTGCCGCTGACCCTGGCGCTGTTCCAGCAGGTCTCGGCGATCTCGCCGCTGGCCAACGCGCTGGCGATCCCGGTGGTCACCTTCGCCGTGGTGCCGCTGGCGCTCGCCGGAATCCTGCTGCCGCTCGACGCGCTGTGGCAGGCGGCGCACACCGTCTTCGCGACGCTGATGGCGCCGCTGCTGTGGCTCGCGCAGTTGCCCGGCGCGGTGTGGCAGCAGCATGCACCTCCGGGCTGGGCGGTCGTCGCCGCGGTGGCCGGCGTCGTCTGGCTGGCGGCGCCGCGCGGCATTCCGGGCCGCGCGCTCGGCGCGCTGTGGTTCCTGCCGCTGTTCGTGCTGGTGCCGCCACGGCCGGCGCCGGGGACGTTTCGAATGACCGTGCTCGACGTCGGCCAGGGGCTGGCGGTGGTGGTCGAGACGCACCGCTACGCGCTGCTTTACGATAGCGGTCCACGTTATTCCGACGACGCCGACGCCGGCGGGCGCATCGTGGCGCCGTTCCTGCGGGCGGCGGGCATCGCCCGCCTCGACGGCCTCGTCGTCTCGCACCGGGACAGCGACCACAGCGGCGGCGCGGCGACGCTGCTGCACACGGTGCCGGTCGACTGGCTGCTCTCATCGCTGTCCGGGGACGACGAACTGCCCGGCGACGGGTCGGCGACGGACGCGCTGCGCGTTGCGCTGCGTGGCGGGCCAGCGCTGGGACTGGGACGGCGTGCACTTCACCGTGCTGCATCCGCCGGCCGCGTACTACGACAATCCGGCGCTGAAGTCCAACGACCTGTCCTGCGTGCTGCGGGTCGACTCAGGCTTCGGCAGCGCGCTGCTGACCGGCGACATCGAGGCCAGGAGCGAAACCGAGCTGCTGCGCGGCGCCGCGACGCTGAAGGCCGACGTGCTGCTCGTTCCGCACCATGGCTCGCGCACGTCGTCCACGGCGCCGTTCATCGCCGCGGTCGCGGCGCCGGTCGCCGTGTTCACGCCCGGATATCGCAACCGCTTCGGCCATCCGCGGCCCGACGTGGTCGCCCGCTACGCCGCCACCGGCGCGCAACTCCGCCGCACCGACCTGGACGGCGCCGTGGCGTTCGAATTCGCCCCGGGGGCGCCGCCAGGGCCGCGGGCCTGGCGCGAGCAGGATCGCCGCTACTGGCGCGATGCCCCGGTGCGGGAGGCGAACTCGCCGCCCGATTGACTGCCGAACGGAGATCGCCACGGCGTCGCGCCCGTTCCGGGACCGGCGTGCGCGTTGACCATGGCGGATGCCTCTCCGTAGACTGTCGCGATGACTCCACCCACGCACCGCCGCATCCCGCAAGGCGCGCGCCGCCTCGCCGTCGCCACGCTCGGCGCCGTGCTCGCCGCCTGCGCCGCGACGCCCCCGGTCCCCGAGGTCAAGCCCGTGGTGCCGATCGAGCTCAAGCTGTCGGTCGCGGTCGGCCCGGCCTACGCGCTGGGCAAGGCGGGCGAGGGCTGGGCCAGCCGGATCACCGAACGCAGCGGCGGCCGGCTGCGGGTCAAGCTCTTTCCGGGCGCGTCGCTGGCGCACCGCAACGCCGAGCGCGAATTCGTCGCACTTAAGGAGGGTTTTGCGGACCTCGCGATCGGCTCCACGCTCGACTGGTCGGCACAGGTGCCCGCACTCGGCGTCGTCGGGCTGCCGTGGCTCGCCGCCGGTCCCGGGCGCCTCGAGGCGCTACTGTCCGGTCCCGTGGCCGACGCCCTCGATCTCGCGGTCGCGCGCGGCGGCGCGATGCCGCTGGCGCTCGTCCCGCTCGGGTATCGCGCGCTCGCCACGACCGGGCGCGAGGTGCGAACGCCCGCCGACCTCGCCGGCCTGCGCATCCGGATCATCGCGCCGGCGCCGGTCTCGCAGTTCTACGCGGCATTGGGCGCGCAGCCGCAGACGACGAGCTTCGCCGCCGCGCAGGCCGCGTTCGCCGCCGGCACGCTCGACGCGCAGGACGGCTCGTTGGCGACGTTCGCCGCCAGCCACGTCTACGCCATCGGCCTGAAGCGCGTGCTGCTGTGGGACGCCATCGCCGAGGGCGCGGTCTTCGCGGTCAACCGCGCGCGCTGGGAGTCGCTGCCCGAGGCCGATCGCGTGCTGCTGCGCGCCAGTGCGCGGGAGGTCGCCGGCGAGCTCGCGGCGCTGGTTCGGCAAGAGGCGGACGCCGCGCTCGCCGACCTGCACCGCGGCAACATGACCGTCGAGCGCCTGACGCCGGCCGGAACCGCCACGTTCGCCGAGGCAACGCGCGCGCTCTACGCGCAGCGGGCCGCCGCGCTGGATCCCGCGCTCGTCCGCGCCGCCGAGGCGGCCGTCGCGGCGGTTCCGGCAACGCCGCCGCCCGCGCCGGCGAAGCCGTGACCGTGCCGATCCGCGGGACCATGGCGGCGGCCCCGCGCGGCATCCGATGAGCGCGCCGCCCGGCGCCACCGTGGTCACGGCGGACACCGTCACCGCGCTCGACGCGCGCGGCATTCCGGCGGCGACGGTCGACTACCGTTCCGCGCGCATCGGCGACGCCCGCTCGCTGTGGGCGACCGGGCGGCTGTCGGTGGTGAACGCGCCCGCCGCCGCCTGCGGCTGGCGGGTCGGCGATGCGGTCCCGGAGGCGATCACGCGACGAAGCGACCCAGACGCACCGCCGTCTCGCCCCGGCGCGGACGGCGGGTCGGCATGATCAGCACGCAGTCGTCGTAGGGCGTGCGCACCTCGGCGTCGCCGTCGCGGGCGAGCAGCGTGCCCGCGGTCGCGACGACGCCGAGTCCCTGCACCGGCAGCGCGAACTCGAACGCGTCGCTGCCGATGGTCACCGTCGACGTCACCTCGATCACCCGCTGCGGCGCGCGCGGCGCAGGATCGAGGTACGCGTCGAGGAAGGCGCCCTCGAGCATGCCGAAGTGGCGCAGGAAGCGCAGCGTCGCCTGGCGGGCGACGCCCGGCGCCGCGCGTTCCCAGTGCTGGCCGCACTCGATGAGCAGCGCGTTGCGCGGGTCACCGGCGTCGTCGAAGAAAGCGTAGTCGCGCAGGCGCCGGCCGGCGGCGTGGCCGCCGTCGATCACCACGTGCTCCGGCAGCCCGAGCGCGCGCGCGAGCTCGACGCCCTTGCGCTGCCGCCCGGACATCGCCAGCGGCGGGCACGGATCGGTCATCGAGTGCAGGTCGAGCAGGTAGTCGACGCGGTCGTAGAGCGGGCGCAGCTCGCGGGCACGGGCGAGATCGGCGCTGCGACGCGGGCCCGCGAGCACGTCCTCCTGCCACAGGCGGTTGAAGTCCTCGTCGACGAAGCGCGACGCGAACGGTTCGGCGTGGTCGAAGCTCTGGTAGGCGGCGAAATTGGCGAAGCACACGGTCAGCGTGCCGCGCACCGGCCGCGCGCCGGAGCCGAGCAGCCAGTCGAGCGCGATCGCGCCGCAGACCTCGTTGCCGTGCGTGAGGGCCTGCAGGCAGACGTGCGGGCCGGCGCTGGCGCCGGCGAACGTCCAGACGTACGGAATGCCCGCGTTGCCGACGGCCCAACGGTCGAGCTCGGGGAAGTCGACCTCGATCGCGGGCAGGGCCCCCGCGCGGCGTGCCGCGCTCACGCGGCTGCCGCCGGCCCGCCGCCGCGCGCCGCCCGCACCGGCCTCAGCGAACCAACGTCGTGCTGCGCACTCCGGCCTTCGCCGTTGGGACGGCCCGGCCCGCTCACTGGTGCACCCCTGGCGCTGCACGCCTTCCCTCCGAGAGGGAGCAATTCGCGCTCGGGACGGCCCTTCGCGCTCATGCGACGCACAGGCGGTCGGCGAGCCGGTGCATGAACGCGTCGCAGCGCGCGAGCTGGTCGAGCGTCACCCATTCGTTGGGCTGGTGGGCCTGCTGGATATGGCCGGGCCCGCAGATGATCGTCGGGATCGCCGCGTCGTGGAACAGCGACGCCTCGGCGCCGAACGACACCTTGCCGTAATCGTCCGTGCCGTTGCACGCCTTGCCGATCTCCGCGATCTCGCTGCCGCCGTGGGTGTCGAACCCGGGCAGCGTCGACGTCGCCTCGAACTCGATGTACGTTTCGGGCGCGACCGCCTGCATCTCCGGCACGAAGCGCATCGCGTAGGCCTGCACCTCGGCGAACAGCGCGTCGGGGTCGTCGAACGGCAGGTGGCGGAACTCGAATTCGAAACAGCAGTCGCGCGGCACGATGTTGAGCGCCGTGCCGCCGTGGATGACGCCGGTGTGCACCGTCGTGTAGGGCACGTCGTAGTCCCGGTCGAAGGGGCCCTGGTCGCGGAACGCGCGCGCCATCGTCGTGAGGTAGGTCACGATCTCGCAGGCGATCTGCACCGCGTTGACACCCTGCGGCGTCAGCGACGAGTGCGCTTCGTGTCCGCGGATGCGGCAGCGGTAGCCCTTCTTGCCCTTGTGCGCGACGACGAGCTGCATCCCCGTCGGTTCGCCGACGATGCAGCCGGCCGGGGACACGCCGCGGCGGCCGATGTCCGCCAGCAGCCGGTGCACGCCGATGCAGCCGACCTCCTCGTCGTAGGACAGCGCGAAGTGAAGCGGGCGCCGCAGCCCGCGGCGCAGGAGCTCCGGCACCAGCGCCAGCCCGGTCGCGCTGAAGCTCTTCATGTCGGTGACGCCGCGCCCGTAGACCTTGTCGCCGACGATCGTGGCGTCGAAGGGGTTGGTCTCCCAGGGCTGTCCGTCCACGGGCACGACGTCGGTGTGGCCCGAGAGCACGATGCCGTTGGCGGTGGCGTTGCCGTCCTGCGCCGGCAGCGTGGCGAACAGGTTGGCCTTGCGCCGGTCGTCGTCGAAGGTCAGCGTCGAGGCGATTCCCTGCGCGCCGAGATAGCCGCGGACCCAGTCGATCAGCGCCAGGTTCGATTCGCGGCTGGTCGTGTCGAAGGCGACCAGCTTGTGGATCAGGTCCCATGCGGCGGGGCGGGACGCCGTGGAAGCGGGGGCGTCGGGGTGGACCGCGACGGGAGTGGCGGGAGCATTCATCGGGCAGCCCTCGTGAATGCCGCGCGCACGCGGCGGAAGCACAATGGATGAGGATAGGCAGGCGGCCAATCGCTGTCAAATGCGTATCATTGCCAACCGTGCCGGAAACCGGGAGTTCAGATGCACGATTCACCATCGCGGGACAAGTCGCGCCGCCGCCTCGCCGCAGCGCTGGCCGGCGCGGTGCTCGGGACGCTGGCCGGCGCGGTGACCGCGCAGCCGGCGCTGCCGGTCGACCAGATCCGGCTGCCGCCGGGATTCACGATCAGCGTCGTGGCGCGGGTCCCGAACGCGCGGGCGATGGCGATGGGCGCCCGCGGCACGCTGTTCGTCGGCTCGGCGGCGGCCGGCAACGTCTACGCGGTCTTCCTGCCGACGAGCGGCAGCGTCGACGCGGTGGTGCGCACCATCGCGACCGGGCTGCGCGAGCCGGCCGGCGTCGCGTTCCGCGGCGGCGCGCTGTACGTGTCCGCGATCGACCGCATCCTGCGCTTCGACGACATCGAGCACCGGCTCGCGAATCCGAAGCCGCCGGTCGTCGTCCGCGACGGCTTCCCGACCGAGCGGCACCACGGGCGGAAGTTCATCGCCTTCGGCCCGGACGGCAAGCTCTACGTGCCCGTCGGCGCGCCGTGCAACATCTGCGCGCCGGACCCCGATCGCTACGGCATCATCACGCGAATGAACGCCGACGGCAGCGGGCTCGAGGTGTTCGCCCGCGGCTTGCGCAACACGGTCGGCTTCGACTGGCATCCGCAGACCAAGGAGCTGTGGTTCACCGACAACGGCCGCGACCGGCTCGGCGACGACGCCCCGCCCGACGAGCTCAACCGGGCGCCGCGCGCCGGCATGAACTTCGGCTATCCCTACTGCCACGGCGGCGACATCCCCGATCCCGAATTCGGCGCCGGGCACGCCTGCAGCGAGTTCACGCCGCCGGCGCAGAAGCTGGGACCGCACGTCGCGTCGCTGGGCATGCGCTTCTACACCGGCTCGCAGTTCCCGCCCGAGTACCGCAACCGGATCTTCATCGCCGAGCATGGCTCGTGGAACCGCAGCAGCAAGATCGGCTATCGCGTGACGATGGTGACGCTCGATGCGGACGGCAATCCGGTGGGCTACGCGCCGTTCGCCGACGGGTGGCTGCAGGGCGAGCGTGCCTGGGGGCGTCCGGCCGACGTGCTCGTCGCGCCCGACGGGTCGCTGCTGGTATCCGACGACTACGCCGGCGCGATCTACCGCATCCGCTACAAGGGGCGCTGACCGCGGCACGGGGTGCCCGGCCGTTTGGGGCGGGTGCCGGGTTGCGCTATGCTCCGTGGATAGGGCCGATGGCCGCCGAAGGCCGCCGATCACAGCGGACACGGCACGTTCGCATTGAACAACGCCCCCGAGGACCGACTGCCATGAACGCTCCGCATCCACTCCCCGCCGTCACCACGCCACCGCAGCACTTCATCGCCAATCGCTGGGTCGCGCCGGCGGCCGGCGAGACGCTGCCGATGCTCGACCCCTCGGACGGGAACGCGTTCGCCGCGATCGCGCGCGGCACCGCCGAGGACGTCGACCGCGCGGTCGTCGCCGCGCAGCGGGCGCGCGACGGCGCGTGGGGGCGCCTCGCGCCGGCGGAGAAGGGGCGCGTGCTGGCGCGGCTCTCGCGCGCGATCCTCGACCACGCCGACGAGCTCGCCTTCCTCGAAGCCCGCGACTGCGGCAAGCCGCTGAAGCAGGCCCGGGCCGATGCCGCCGCCTGCGCGCGCTACTTCGAGTTCTACGCCGGCGCCGGCGACAAGTTCCACGGCGAGACGATCCCCTATGCCACGGGCTACACGGTGCTAACGTGGCGCGAGCCGCACGGCGTCACCGGCCACATCATCCCGTGGAATTATCCGCTGCAGATCTTCGGTCGCTCGGTCGCCGCCGCGCTCGCCGCCGGCAACGCCTGCGTGGTGAAGCCGGCCGAGGACGCGTGCCTGTCGCTGCTGCGCGTGGCCGAGCTGGCGGCGGAGTGCGGGCTGCCCGATGGCGCGATGAACCTCGTCACCGGCCTCGGGCGCGAGGCGGGCGCGGCGCTCGCCGCGCATCGGGGCATCGAGCACGTTTCGTTCACCGGCTCGCCCGCAACCGGCGCCGGGGTCGCGCAGGAGGCGGCGAAGCGGCACTGCCCGGTGACGCTGGAGCTCGGCGGCAAGGGGCCGCAGATCGTGTTCGCCGACGCCGACCTCGACGCCGCGCTTCCGGTGCTGGTCAACGCCATCGTGCAGAACGCCGGGCAGACCTGCTCGGCGGGCAGCCGCCTGCTGGTCGAGCGCTCCCGCTACGAGGAGGTGCTCTCACGGCTGGGCGAGCGCTTCGCCGCGCTGAAGGTCGGCCCCGCGTTCGCCGACCTCGACTGCGGGCCGCTGATCCGCGCCGGGCAGCTGGAGCGCGTGCGCGGCTTTCTCGCCGAGGCCGAGCGCGACGGCATCGCAACGGTGGCGAAGGGAACGATCGCGGCCGACGCGCCGGCCGGCGGCTATTACGTCGAGCCGCGGCTGCTGCGCGACGTGCCGCAGAGCTGCCGCCTCGGCTGCGAGGAGGTGTTCGGACCGGTGCTGGCGGCGATGCCGTTCACCGACGAGGCCGACGCGGTGCGGCTCGCCAACGCCACCGAGTTCGGCCTGGTCGCCGGCGTCTGGACCGCCGACGGCGGGCGGCAGCTGCGGCTCGCGCGCGCGGTGCGCAGCGGGCAGGTCTTCATCAACAACTACGGCGCCGGCGGGGGGGTCGAGCTGCCGTTCGGCGGCGTGAAGTCCTCCGGCTACGGCCGCGAGAAGGGGTTCGAGGCGCTGTACGGCTTCACGACGCTCAAGACCGTCGTGCTGCAGCACGGCTGAGGGCGGGGAAGGGCGACGCGCACGAGCGGCGGCGCGCGACAGACGCGTGACGGACACGGCCGAGGCGGGCGAGGGCGGGAGCGGCGATGGGCGACATGCTGGTGAAACTCTACGATCTGCCGGACCTCGCCCCGCGGGTCCGTGCGCTGCGCGACGCGGGCGTCGTCCTGCGCGCGGCGATGCCCTACGAGAAGCAGCCGGTGGTGGCCTGGGTCCGCCGCGAATTCGGCGAGGCCTGGGCCGGCGAGTGCGACGTCGCGTTCGCGGATCGCCCGGCGGCGTGTTTCGTCGCCGTCGAGGGCGGCCGGCTGGTCGGGTTCGCCTGCCACGACTGCACCGCCCGCAATTTCTTCGGCCCGATGGGCGTGCTGCCGGCGGCGCGCGGGCGCGGCATCGGCGGCGCGCTGCTGCAGTCCTGCCTGCACGCGATGGCGGCGCGCGGCTACGCGTATGCGATCATCGGCGGGGTCGCCGACGGCGCGATCTACCGCAAGGTGGCGGGCGCCGTCGACATTGCCGGGTCCGAACCCGGCATCTATCGGGACCGCCTCGCACGCGGCACGGACCCCGGCTGAGAGCGGGTCGGACACGTTTTGCAAACCACACTTCGGGCACAGGATGAGACTGCAGAACAAGGTCGCGATCGTCACCGGCGCCGGTTCCGGCTTCGGCGAAGGCATCGCCAGGCGCTTCGCCGCCGAGGGCGCGAAGGTCGTCGTCAACGACGTCAACGCAGCGCACGGCGAGCGCGTCGTGCGCGAGATCGTCGCGGCGGGCGGGCACGCGAAGTTCTGCGCGGGCGACGTGTCGAAGGACGCGGACGTCTCGCAACTGGTCGCGTTCGCGCTGGCGGGTTACGGCGATCTGGACGTCGTCGTCAACAACGCCGGCACCACGCACCGCAACCAGCCGCTGCTCGACGTGGCCGAGGAGGAGTTCGACCGCATCTACGCGGTCAACGTCAAGAGCCTGTTCCTGACCGCGCGGCACGCGGTGCCGCACTTCCGTCGCAAGCGCAACGGCGTGTTCATCACCATCGCCTCGACCGCCGGCGTGAGGCCGCGGCCGGGGCTCACCTGGTACAACGGCAGCAAGGGCGCGGCGATCGTCACGTCGCGCTCGATGGCGGCGGAGCTGGCGCCGGACAACATCCGCGTCAACGTCATCAATCCGGTGGCCGGCGAGACCGCGATGCTCAAGGACTTCATGGGGGCCGACACCCCGGAGAT
Source organism: uncultured beta proteobacterium (assembly GCA_963768535.1). Lineage (GTDB taxonomy): Bacteria > Pseudomonadota > Gammaproteobacteria > Burkholderiales > Casimicrobiaceae > CAIWHR01. Next base: position 423,411 of record CAVYID010000009.1, read on the forward strand.
TCGGGCGAAATTCGTCGCGAGCATTCCGCTGGGGCGGCTATCGCAGCCTTCCGACATCGCCACCGCAGCGGTGTTCTTCGCCTCCGACGAGGCGGCGTTCGTCACCGGCGCCTGCCTCGAGGTCGACGGCGGGCGCTGCGTCTGACGGTGCGGCGCGCAGCCGGGCGTTGCCTATTGACCAGGATCAACAGGGTCCGGCGGGCACACGTCTAGCATTGGACGTGCTCCGCAGGGAGCGGCACGGTCGCGGCCGGGCGCCGGTGGCTGATGGCGTGTGCCGGCGGGCACCGGGCGCTCGCCGCGTCGATGCCGGTGCGGCGCCCCGAGACCGCGCGCAATGCCGAAAACCCTCAAGATCAAAGTCGCCCTTTTCCTCGCCGCCGGCCTTGCCGTCGTGCTTTCCCTGTACACGGTCGTGATGATCAGGCAGCAGCGACAGGACCTGCTCGAAGCCGCGGTCGCGCACGTCATGCAACTCTCGGATGCGATCATCCGCAGCACGAATTTCGTGATGCTCCAGAACCAGCCCTATTACGTGCACCGGATCATCGCCGACGTCGCGCGCTCGGCCGATATCGACCGCGTCCGCATCTTCAGCAAGAGCGGCCGGGTGATCGACTCCACCCATTCGCCGGAGATCGGCCTCGTGGTCGACCGCAAGGCGGAGGGGTGTGTCTCGTGCCACCATACGGACCCGCCGCGCGAGCGCATCGGCGACAGCGACCGGTCGCGCGTCTTCCGGACCGCCGACGGCAGGCGCATGGTGGGGGTCATGCAGGTCATCCGCAACGAACCCACCTGCGAAAGCGTGGGTTGCCACGTGAGCGTCGCCAAGCAACCCGTCCTCGGAGTGGTCGACATCGTCTATTCGCTCGAGGCTATCGACCAGACGATCCGCGCCGGAGCGATGCGGATCGCGTGGTTCTCGCTCGCATTCGTGCTGCTGGCGGCGGCCTGCGTGGGCGTGCTCATCCATCGCCTCGTCTACGTCCCGCTGCGGGACCTCGAAACCGGGGCCAGGAGGCTCGCCTCCGGAAACCTGGAAGAATCGATCCCGGTGCGCAGCGCCGACGAATTCGGCCAGCTGGCGGGATCGTTCAACACCATGACGGCCGCGCTGCGGGAATCGCAGCTGCAGCTCAAGGAAGCAGCAGCCACGCTGGAGCAGAAGGTCAGGGAACGCACGCTGCAGTTGCGGGCCGCCGAGGCGGAGTCCGCGCAACGCGAGAAGCTCGCCGCGGTCGGGCTGCTCGCCTCCGGTGTCGCGCACGAGATCAACAATCCGCTGACGGGCGTCCTCACGTTCTCGCACCTCCTGCGCCAGAAGATGCCGGACGGGTCCTCCGAGGCCGAGGACATGGACCTGGTCATCCGCGAGACCAAGCGCTGCGCGAGCATCATTCGGCGGCTGCTCGACTTCGCGCGCCGGAAGACGCCGGAGATGAAGTTCACCGACCTCAACGCGATGATCGTGGATGTCGTGCGGTTCATCGATCGTGCGGCGCATCTGCAGGACACCACCATCGAGCTCGACCTCGATCCGGCCCTGCCGCACGTGTGGATCGACGAGGATCAGGTGAAGCAGGTCGTCATGAACATGCTGGTGAACGCGCAACATGCGACGGAGCGCGGCGGCAGCATCGCCATCCGCACCCGGCTCCGCCCCGCAACGGAAAGGCCGGATCCCGGCGCCGAGCCGGTCGAGATGGTCGAGATCTCGATCATCGATACGGGTTGCGGCATTCCGCCGGATGATCTGCAGCGCATCTTCGACCCGTTCTTCACGTCGAAAGGCGTCGGCAAGGGCACGGGCCTCGGCCTTTCGGTCAGCCACGGGATCGTCGCGGCGCACGGCGGAACCATCAAGGTGGAGAGCACGGTCGGCAAGGGATCGGCATTTCACGTCTTTCTTCCGATCGTCGCGCCGCGGGAAGCGCAGCCCGCGACCGCCGTGGGCGAGGGCACATGAGCGCCAGCATACTCATCGTCGACGACGAAGACATCGTCGTGCAGAGCACCGTCCGCATCCTGGAGGGCAACGGGTACGCGCTGCAGACCGCAGTTGACGGCGCCGAGGCGCTGCAGAAGATCGACGAATCGCAGTTCGACCTGGTGATCCTCGACATCATGATGCCGAAGATGAACGGCGTCGACGTGCTGCGGCGGATCAAGGAGACGCATCCCGACATCGAGGTCATCATGTTCACCGGCCTCGCGGAGATCGCGACGGCGGTGACCTGCATGCAGCTCGGCGCCTTCAACTACCTCGCGAAGCCGTTCGAGCCGGAGGAGCTCCGGCTGGCCGTGACCCGTGCGCTCGAGCACCGGGCGATGCGGCAGGAGAACCTGAATCTCAAGCTCGCCCTGAGCTCCAAGTACCGGCTGGACAACATGATCGGGTCGGGCGCGCGGATGCAGCAGGTGTACCGGTCGATCGCGCAGTGCGCGACCACCAACGCCACGGTGCTGATCACCGGCGAGAGCGGCACCGGCAAGGAGCTCATCGCGCGGGCCATCCACCACAACAGCCTGCGCAAGACCAAGCCGTTCGTGGCCGTGGACTGCAATGCGCTGTCGGACAACCTGCTGGAGAGCGAGCTCTTCGGGCACGTCAAGGGTGCCTTCACGGGCGCGGTGTCCGGCAAGAAGGGGATGCTCGAGGTCGCCGAGGGCGGCACGCTGTTTCTCGACGAGGTCGGCAACATACCGCTCGCCACGCAGGCGAAGCTGCTGCGGGTGATCCAGGAGCGCGAATTCCGCGCGGTCGGCGACACCCGCACGCAAAGCGCCGATTTCCGCCTGATCGCCGCCACCAACAAGGACCTGAAGGCGATGGTCGACGCGCAGACGTTCCGCGAGGATCTCTACTACCGCGTCAACGTGTTTCCGATCCAGGCGCCGGCGCTGCGCGAGCGGCGCGAGGACATCCCGGCGCTCGCGTTCCATTTCGTGAAGTCCTTCAGCGAGGAACTGGGCAAGAACGTGAGCGAGATCTCCGAGGGGGCGATGGACCTGCTCACGGGCTACGACTGGCCCGGCAACGTGCGCGAGCTCGAGAATGCGCTGCACCGCGCCACGATCCTCGCGACGGACAAGGTCCTGCGCGAGGCGCACCTGGTCGGCGTCACCGAGGCCTGGCAGGATCGCGGGCAGCCGGTGCCGCGGAGCGGCGAGGAACTCAAGCGCCTGAAGAAGGCTGCGCGCGAACGCAGCGTCGAGCACATCGAACGGCTCTTCGTGCTCGACGCGCTCAAGCGCAACGGCGGGAAGGTGGCGCAGAGCGCCCGGGACACCGCCATGCTGCGCTCGAACTTCCAGGCGCTCATGAAGAAGCACAACATCCACGCGTACGAAGCCGGCGCGACGGAGGACGATGCCGGTCCCGCCGGGCCGGCGGAGGATTGACCGGGCGGCCGCGGGCCGCAGGACGGCGCTGACCGGGTGCCCGCGCGCGAATGCGCGGCCCGATCGCTTCCGGGGATGGTCGCCCGCGGACTATCGCGACTCGACCGGCAGCGCGCCCCCCGGACCTGGCGCGGCGCCCGGCGCGTCTTCCACTTCCTCGTACCCGGTGAGCATCGCCTTCACGTGCTGGGTCGCCGTGCGCCCCAGCGTGGTCAGGTAGACGTGGACCAGGATGAAGCCCACGAACGCGATGCACAGCACGACGTGGATGGTGTCGACGACGCGCGCGCCGCCCAGCAGCTCGACCGTGCCGGCGAAGCGCTGCAGGTCCCACAGCACCAGCCCCGTGTAGAACTGGAGCGGGACGAGCACCATCATGACGACCTGATAGGTCATCGCCTGCACCGCATTGAACTTGCGGTACGCGCTCACGTGATGCGGGTTGGGATGGCCCTTGAAGATCCCGTAGCCGTAATACGCGAGCTGCCGCCACACGTTGCGGAAATGCCGGGTCGGGTTGAAGTCCGGGTGGTAGACGGTGATCTTGTCCGAGAACAGGTAGAACCCGAGCCAGAGGAAATAGTCCGCGATCAGCACGAATCCGGTCACGTTGTGGGCGTCGACGATGGTCTTGAAGGCCATTCCGGCCAGCACGCCGTACCGGATCTGCAGCCCGGTGACGATCAGCACGACGAACCCGACGGCATTGATCCAGTGCCAGATCCGGACGGGAACGGGGTGTACGTAGATGCGTGTCATTTTTGCCCACCGTCGGTAGGGGGTTCCCGGCGAGACAGTCGCCGGATGGCCAGGTGCAGGGCCGGCACCGCGAGCCCGCCGACCAGGCAGACGCCAAGCACGATGTCCAGCAGCCTGAAGCGCGTGCCGCCGAACGCGTAGAAGCCTTTCAGCGCGTCCCAGGTGGTCACCGAGTTCAGGATTTCCCGGTGCGCCGCGTAGCGCACGGGGCTGCCTTTGGCGTCCAGCACCGAAACCGTGACCTTCTGGAACGGCGCGGCACCCGCGTCGTGGCACTTGGCGCAGTCCCGGATCGCCTGCGACTTGCCCGGCAGTTCGTGCGCCGCCACCCCGGACAGGAGCTCGATCCGCCCGCGCAGCGAGACCTTGCCGCCGCCTTGCCCGAGATCGGCGAGCAGCGCGCGCAGTTCGTATCGCGTCGAGGCCGTCGGCGTTGGCGTCGGCGGCGCGGGCGCGCCGCTCGAACCCGACCGTGTCGCCGGCATCGACCAGCGCACGGTTCCCTGCTGGAGCTGAAGGTCCACGTGCGGCTGCGCCCCGGGCGCGTGACAGGCCGAGCAGGTCACGGCGCGCAGATGGTTCTCCGGATTCGGCAGCCACAGCCCGTGCTGCTTCACGGCGTCGCCGTGGCAGGCGAGACAGGTTTCCTTCGGCCCGCCCAGCGCCGACGCCCGCAGGACCGCATGCGGCGGGTGGCAGTCGGCGCAAACGGGCGCCGCGGTGTTGCCCTCGTGGGCGCGCAGCGCGTGGACGCTGCGTTCGTAGGCTTCGAACACGCCGTCGTGGCAGGCCCGGCAGGTCTGGGACTGCGCCAGTGCATATTGCCGGGCGCTTTCGGCGCTCTTCACGTTGCCGGGATGTTCGGGCGTCGCGGCCTGCGGATGACAGGCCGCACAGCCCAGCGGCTGGTGAACGGACGCGGCAAATGCCGCGCCGTCGATCACCAGCGACAAGACGTCGCCGTTCGCGAGTTTCGTGCTCAGCCCTTCCGTGGCGTGGCATCCGATGCAGAGCTGGTCGGCATCGGACAGGCCCTGCGCCGCGTTGCCGGCGTTGTCCGCGCCCAGCGCCGGTTCCAGTCCGACCAGTACGGCGAAGACCGCGGCGATCCACGGTCGGCCGGCGGCCAGCGGCATTGCGTCACCTGATTTTCGGCTGGTACTCATACGTCGTGGTCCATTGTCCCGGTAGTCGAGGGTGGGGGCAACTGCAGCGCCGCGTTCGGCCCGCCACCGCGGGGTGGAACGCGGCACTGTTCGGCATCGGCGACCCGTGTCGGCATCGCCCGGTCGGAACGCTAGCCGGCGCTGCCGCGCTTCATCGCTGCCTTCACGCCCATCCAGGCGAGCATTCCCGCGCCCACGAACGGCAGCGCGACGATGTAGGCGAGCCCCAGGAACGGCGCGGCGACAAGCATCGCGACGTTGCGGACCCAGGTCTTCATCGCGCCGGCGCGATTCCACAGCGCCTTGCCGCCGTACCAGAGCGGAAGCGCGACCAGCGCCACCAGCCCGGCGAGCGGCATCACCACCACATAGGCGAGGCCCAGCAGCGGCGCGCCGGCGATCAGCGCGATCGTCTTCAGGGCGCCCGGGCGCGTCGCGGCCGCGGGCAGCGGCTCGACGATCGGCAACGGCGCTTCGGGCATCGGCGCCTCGTTCGCCGCCGGCGCCGCCAGGGCCGCCTTCTGCAGCAGCGCGTCACGCGCGCCGTTCTCGATCATCTCCGGCGAGAGCGGCTTGTGCATGACGGTGGAGACGCCAGCCGCCCTGGCACGGGCTTCGTTCTCGGCCGTGGCGTAGCCGCTGACGATCACCACCGGAAGCCAGGGCTGCCGGCTCTTGATCTCCTCGGCGACGGCGATGCCGTCCATGCCGGGCATCCTGATGTCGGTAAAGACCGCGTCGTATTCCTCGGACGCGATCTTGCGCAGCGCCTCGGCGCCGTCACTTGCGGTGACCACGACGTAGCCGCGGCCCGAAAGCACCCGGTCGAAGCTCTTTCCGACTACCGGGTCGTCATCAACGATCAAAATTTTGCGTAGGGTGTTCATAATGTCTCCGTTCATTCAGCTTGCATTGCCCGGCGGCATTGCGGTGCCGCCGTCAAATCCGTTGACCTGCCGCGCGCACCCGCTTTCACGGTGCAGCGTCCAGTGTTTCCTCTCGATCGCGTTGTTGGCGGCCTCGATCACCTCGCCGGGAGCCAGTGGCTTGGCGAGGTAGTCGCAGGCGCCGAGGCGGATCGCCTCCCTGGCGGTGTCGATGGAGGGATATCCGGTGATCATGATCACTTCACCTTCCGGCCACCGGGTCTTCATCGTCTTCAGGACGGACATGCCGTCCATGCCGGGCATGCGCAGGTCGAGGAGAACGATGTCGTAAGGCTGGTTCTCCATCGCCTCCAGTGCCTGTTCGCCGGTGCCGACGGTTTCGACCTGGCGGCACCGGTTCGCCAGCACCCGCTGGAAGCCGCGGCGGACGACTTCTTCATCGTCGACGACAAGGATGGTCGCATTCGCGTTCATGGTCTGGTCCTCTTTGTCTCTCTGTCTCTTTGTGTCTCTGTCGACTATTAACTAAGCGAATTGCATGCCAGAGTGCGACCACGGCGATGCCCTTGGAAATTGCCTTTATTTTCATGACATTGGGCGAAGCCGGCGCGTCGTCGCCGGATCCGGCACCGGGTCCGGTTGCAGGTGTTTTTGTGCACCCCCGGATCGTCGCAACAGAGATTGCTTTGGCAATCAGGCACATGCGGCCAAAGGCGGGTGCACATTTTCCATGTGCGCGCGGCGGTGGTTCGAGCCACCGCCTGCCGCCGGACGCGCGCGAGCTACGCGAGGATGCGCTCGAGGACGGCGGCGACGCCGTCGTCCTCGTTCGAGCCCGTGATCTCGCGCGCGACCGAGCGAACCTCGGCATGGGCGTTGGCCACCGCGACGCCGTGTCCGGCACGCACCAGCATCGGGATGTCGTTGGGCATGTCGCCGAAAGCGATCGTCTGCGCCAGCGCGACCCCGTGCCGGTTGCAGGCGACGCTCAGTCCGTGCGCCTTGTCGACCCCCGGCGCCGAGATCTCGACGATCCCGCAGCCCGAGTGCGTCACCTCGGCGCGCCCGCGCACGACGCGCCGCACGGCGGCGACGAGCGCGTCGTCGGTGATGAGGTCGTCGCGGACGATGAGCTTCGTCGCCGGCTCGCGGGCCACCATCGCGCGGACGTCTCCGACGAGGACGTCCGGCGGCGGGAACCGCACCGGATAGTCGGGATCGTGGCCGAAGCGGAAGGCCATTTCGCAGGCCAGCGTGCAGCCGAGCGCCTCGGCACGCAGCGCGTCGACGAGCCCCACCGCCAGCGCGCTCGGCAGCGGCGCGTGGTCGACGATCGCGTCGGCGTCCACGTCGTACAGGAGTGCGCCGTTCGCGCAGACGACCACGGCGTGCGCCCCCGTCAGCGCGGGCAGGTCGCGCACCCAGCGCGGCGGCCGGGCCGGTGACGAGGACGGTCCGGATTCCCCGCCGCGCCGCCCGGGCCAAGCGCCTCGACGGTGCGCGCGCTCACGGTCCCGTCGTCGCGCAGTAGCGTGCCGTCGAGATCGGAGGCGATCAGGCGAAAGGGCATGCGCCGAATCCGGACGCGCGGGTAACGCTCGTCGCAGCCGATGGGTTCCGGCATCGCGGCCGCCGCCCGTTGCGTGGTTGCTTTCCCGTCACGGCTTCGCGGGAAACGTCGGGTACGCGCAGGCCTTCGCGCACCGCCTGCATCCATCTCCGCTTCGGCACTGCGGATCGCCGGCAGGCGCGCGATCACCTCGTGGAGCCGCGCCTGCGGCACGACGACCACGCCGTCCTGATCGGCGACGATGACGTCGCCGCTCGCCACGGGATGCCCGGCGATCGTGACCGGGAAGCCCACGCTGCCGGGACCGCTGCGCGCGGGCGAGTTGGGCGTGACGCCGATGCAGTAGCAGGGCAATCCGACCCTCCGGATTCCCGGCAGGTCGCGCACGCAGCCGTCGGTGACGAAACCCACGGCGCCGCAATTGCGTGCCATGCCGAGGACCAGGTCGCCGGTGATGGCGCAGCCGGCGTAGTGGCCGGTGGCGGCGACCAGCACGTCGCCCGGGACCACCGATTCGAGTGCCGCCAACAGCGCGAGGTTGTCCGCCGGGCCGGCGTCGCAGGTCAGCGCGACGCCGCAGCAGGCGGCCTGCTCGGCGATCGCCGGCTTGATCCGGTAGTCGAGCGCGCCGCTGCCGCCCAGCGCGTCGACGACGAAGCCGGTGGGCGCGCCGCGCAGCGCGTCGACGAGCGCCGGGTCGGGCCGGACGACCTTCAGGTGCCGAATCGCCGGCGCTTCTTCGATCATCGTCATTTCCTCGGGCAGGGGAGAACCATGGTATCGACCCGAACCCGCTTCGTCCACGGCGACGCCCGATCGTGCGACGACCGCCGTGGCATCGTGCCATCGAGCGGATCGGCGCTGCGGAGTCCGGCGCGAATCGTCGGTGCCGCGGCCTGCGGCGACCGCGGCGTTCGCAAGCTCGGGCGCCGGTTTGGATGTACGATGGCCCGGTCATGGCGGCGATGGGGCCGCCATCGGGGAGCGGTGGAGGGGTGTTGCGATGCTCGACAGGCTGCAGCGAAGCTGGGATCTCGCGATGCAGTGCCTCGCGGTGCTGCGCGAGGACAAGACGCTGCTGGTGTTTCCGCTGTTCTCGACCATCGCCATCCTGCTGATCACCGCGAGCTTCGCGGTGCCGCTGTGGCCGCTGGTGGCGGCGTTCGAGGCGCACGCCGAGCGCCCGCCCGATCAGACGCTCGTGTACATCCTGTTGTTCGCGTTCTACTTCATCCAGTTCTCGGTGGTGAATTTCTTCAACACTGCGCTGGTGGAAGTGGCGATGCGCCGCTTCGACGGCGGCGAGGCGAGTGTCGCCGACGGGCTGCGGCGGGCATGGGCGCGGCTGCCGGTGATCCTGATGTATTCGGCCGTCGCGGCGACGGTGGGGACGATCCTGCGCATCATCGAGGAGCGGGTGGGCTTCGTCGGCAGGCTGGTGATCGGGCTGATCGGCTTCGTCTGGGCGGTGGCCACCTCGCTGGTGGTGCCGGTGCTCGCCGCCGAGGACGTGGGTCCCTACGAGGCGATCACCCGCAGCGCCGAGCTCATCCGCAAGACCTGGGGGGAGCAGATCATCGGCAACGCCGGAATCGGCCTCGTGTTCGCGCTGTTCGTCGGCGTCGCGGGCGTGATCGGCGGGCTGGCGGCCGCCGCCGCGCTCACCGTCGGCAAGAGCCTGGCGATCGCCGTGGTGGTGGTGCTGGTGCTCGTCGTCTGCCTGCTGGTGATGGCGCAGGCGACGCTGCAGGGCATCTACGCCGCGGCGCTGTATCGCTACGCGGACGGCGATGCCGCGACCGGCGGGCTCGATCCCGACCTGCTCGGCGGGGCGTTCCGCGCGCGGGATTGACGCCCGCGCGCTTCCTCTCGCCGCGTCAGGCGCCGAGGTGCGCCGCCACCCGCCGCGCGTGCGGCCGGTCGCGGTGCTCGAACAGATAGATCCCCTGCCACTGGCCCAGCGCGGGGCGGCCCGCGATCACCGGAATCGACAGCGACACCGGCGTGAGCGCCGCCTTGATGTGGGAGGGCATGTCGTCCGGGCCTTCGGTCGTGTGGGCGATCCAGGCCATTGCGGGGTCGTCGGCCGAAGGCACCAGCCGGCGGAAGAACTCGTCGAGATCGCGCCGCACGTCGGGGTCGGCGTTCTCCTGCACGCACAGCGAGCAGGAGGTGTGCTGCACGAACAGCGTCAGCAGGCCCTGCTCGACGCCGGATTGCCGGACGAAGCGCAGGACGTCCGCGGTGAACTCGTGGAGGCCCGGCCCGGAGGTCCGGATGGTGAGGATGGTCTGCATCACGCGTTGCGCCAGGGCCGTGCCCGGTCGGGCGATTCTAGGACGCGAACCGGCCGATGTCGAACGCGACGATCGTCTGGCGGCTCGCGGCGGGAGTGGTCGCGGCGATCGGCAAGGCGCGCTGCCGCACGCGGTCGGCGATGCCGCGTCCGCCCCCGAGGATGACGTTGCCGGGCGGCACCGGCGTTCCCTCCGGGGCCGTGCGGCGCCCGCCACGATGTGAAATAATCGCCGACTCGAGGTTTCGTTGCCCGCTCCCGTCCGGAGCGCCCCCTGACCACCCGGCGCCCTCACGATGCTCGATCCCCGCGTACATGCCCAGCTGGCGGCGATCCTGCCGCCGTCCGCGCTGCTCACCGCGGCCGAGGACACGCAGCCCTACGAGTGCGACGGGCTGTCGCTGTACCGCGAGCGCGCGGCGGCGGTGGCGTTGCCGGCGACCGAGGCGCGAGGTCGTGGCGATCCTCCAGCGCTGCTTCGAGGCGCGCGTGCCGGTGGTCGCCCGCGGCGCCGGGACCAGCCTGTCGGGCGGGGCGCTGCCGGACAAGAACGGCGTGCTGCTGTCGCTGGCGAAATTCAACCGCATCCTCGGCATCGATTCGCTGGCGCGCACTGCCGTCGTCCAGCCGGGCGTGCGCAACCTCGCGATCTCGGAGGCGGCCGCGCCGCACGGGCTGTACTACGCGCCCGATCCTTCGTCGCAGATCGCCTGCACCATCGGCGGCAACGTGGCCGAGAACGCCGGCGGCGTGCACTGCCTCAAGTACGGGCTCACCGTCCACAACGTGCTGCGCGTGCGCGCGGTGCTGATCACCGGGGAGGTGGTCGAATTCGGCGGCGACGCGCCGGACAGCCCCGGCTACGACCTGCTGGCGCTGATCAACGGCTCCGAAGGGCTGCTGGCGGTCATCACCGAGATCACGGTCAAGCTCACGCCGAAGCCGGAGCTGGCACAGGTCGCGCTCGCCGCCTTCGACGACGTGGCGAAGGCCGGCGCCGCGGTCGGCGCGGTGATCGCCGCGGGCATCCTGCCGGCCGGCCTCGAGATGATGGACCAGGCGGCCACGCGCGCCGTCGACGAGTACGTCCACGCCAACTACCCGCTCGACGCCACCGCGGTGCTGCTGGTCGAGGCCGACGGCGCACCGGAGGAAGTCGCCGCCGACATGGCCGAGATCAAGCGCGTGCTCGCCGAGGCCGGCGCAACCGAGATCCGGGTGTCGACGGACGAGAAGCAGCGGCTGCTGTTCTGGTCCGGGCGCAAGGCCGCGTTCCCGGCGATCGGACGCATCTCGCCCGACTACTACTGCATGGACGGCACCATCCCGCGGCGCGCGCTGCCCGAGGTGCTGGTCAAGATCGCCGCGATGACCGAGCGCTACGGGCTGCGCTGCGCCAACGTCTTTCACGCCGGGGACGGCAACCTGCACCCGCTGATCCTGTACGACGCGAACGTGAGCGACGAGGTCGAGCGCGTCGAGGCGTTCGGTGCCGAGATCCTGGAGCTGTGCATCGAGGTCGGCGGCACCATCACCGGCGAGCACGGCGTGGGCGTCGAGAAGATCCAGGGCATGTGCCAGCAGTTCGCGCCGGCCGAGCTCGAGCGCTTCCTCGGCATCAAGGCGGCGTACGACGAGCACGGGCTGCTCAATCCGGGCAAGGGCGTGCCGACGCTGCACCGCTGCGCCGAATTCGGCCGGCTGCACGTCCACCACGGGCAGCTTCCGCATCCCGACATCCCGCGGTTCTGAGGCGAGCCGGACGCGACGAGGACGACTCACGATGACCAGCGCCAGCGCAGTGCAAGAACGCCAGCACGGCCGGCCCGACGCGCGGGCCGTCACCGATCTCGTCAGTGCGCTCACCGCCGACTACGGCGAGCGCGCGGTCACCTCGCGCGCGGTGCGCGACCAGCACAGCCACGGCGAGGGCCTCGCCGACCCGGCGCTGCCGGACGTCGTCGTCTTCCCGCACAGCAACGAGGAGGTCGCGGCCATCGTCCGGCTCTGCCACGCGGCGCGGGTGCCGGTCATCGCGTTCGGCGTAGGCACCTCGCTCGAGGGTCACGTCGCGGCGCTCTACGGCGGCGTGTGCATGGACCTCTCGCAGATGGACCGGATGCTGGAGATCAACGTCGACGATCTGGATTGCCGCGTCCAGGCCGGGATCACCCGCGAGGGGGTCAACGCCGAGCTCAAGGGCACCGGACTGTTCTTCCCCATCGACCCCGGCGCCAACGCGACCATCGGCGGCATGGCGGCGACCCGCGCCTCGGGCACCAACGCGGTGCGCTACGGCACGATGCGCGAGAACGTCCTCGGGCTCACCGTCGTCACGCCGGACGGGAAGATCATCCACACCGGCGGGCGCGCGCGCAAGTCGAGTGCGGGCTACGATCTCACGCGCCTGTACGTCGGCGCCGAAGGCACGCTGGGCATCATCACCGAGATCCAGCTCCGGCTCTACGGCGTGCCCGAGGCGATGGCGGCGGCGGTGTGCCAGTTCGCGGACCTCGAAGGCGCGGTCAGGACGGTGATCACCGCGATGCAGGTCGGCATTCCCGTGGCGCGCATCGAGCTGCTCGACGACGTGCAGATGGAGGCCTGCATCCGCTATTCGAAGCTCGAGGGCTTCGCCGCGAAGCCGACGCTGTTCTTCGAGTTCCACGGCAGCGGGGCGGGCGTCGCCGAGCAGTCGGAAGCGATGCAGGCGCTCACCGCCGAGCACGGCGGCGGGCGCTTCGAGTGGGCGACGCGCGCCGAGGACCGCACGCGGCTGTGGAAGGCGCGCCACGCGGCGTACTACGCGGCGATGGCGCTGGTGCCGGGCAAGCAGGGCTTCGCCACCGACGCCTGCGTGCCGATCTCCCGGCTCGCCGATTGCATCCTGGAGACGAAGGCGGACGTGGCCGCCAGCGGCCTCGTCGCCCCGATCGTCGGCCACGTCGGCGACGGCAACTTCCACCTGGTGGTGCTGTTCGACCCGAACGACGCCGCCGAGCGCGCGCGCGCCGAGGACCTCGCCGCGCGCGTCAGCCTGCGGGCGATCGCGATGGGCGGCACCTGCACCGGCGAGCACGGCATCGGCGTGCACAAGCTCGACGCGCTGGTCGCCGAGCACGGCGAGGCGGTCGAGGTGATGCGCGCGATCAAGCGTGCGCTCGATCCGTACAACATCATGAACCCCGGGAAGACCGTGCCCGAGTGAGCGCACCCATGTACACCCTCTACATCGGCAACAAGAACTACTCGTCGTGGTCGCTGCGCGGCTGGCTGGCGATGAAGCTCGCCGGCGCGCCGTTCACCGAAAGGATGGTGGCACTGACCGGCGAGGGGCTGCCCAATCCGGCGATCACCCCGTTCTCGCCGTCGTCGCGCGTGCCCTGCCTGCACGACGGCGACGTCGTGGTCTGGGATTCACTGGCGATCGCCGAGTACCTCGCCGAGCGCCACAGCGGCATGTGGCCCGCCGATGCGGTCGCGCGGGCGTGGGCGCGCTCGGTCGCCTGCGAGATGCACTCGGGCTTTTCGGCGCTGCGCAACGAGATGACGATGTGCATCCGCGAGGCGGTCGACGTGCGGCCGTGGTCACCGGCGCTGGCGGCCGACGTCGCGCGCGTCATCGACATCTGGAACGAGGGCCGCCGCCGCTTCGGCGCCGGCGGCGCGCACCTGTGCGGGGCGATGTCGCTCGCCGACGTGTTCTATGCACCGGTCGCGTTCCGCTTCCGCACCTATGCGGTGGCGCCAGACGGCGCGGCGGGCGAATACCTGCGCGCGCTGCTCGCGCACCCGCTGCTGCGCGAATGGGAGACCGCGGCGCTCGCCGAGACGGCGGTGATCGACGCGGACGAGCCGCGCATCATCTACCGCGACCACCTTGCCGCCCGCGCGGCCGGCGCATGACCGACGACGTCATCGGCGAGTGGCGCGCGCGCATCGGCACGGCGGCGGCGGCGAAGACGCCGCTGCGCATCCGCGGCGGCGGCAGCAAGGACTTCTACGGGCAGGCGCTCGCGGGCGAGGTGCTCGACACGCGCGCGTATTCCGGCATCGTCGACTACGACCCGACCGAGCTGGTGATGACCGCGCGCGCGGGCACGCCGCTCGACGAGGTCGAGCAGGCCGCCCGCGAGGCCGGGCAGATGCTCGCCTTCGAGCCGCCGCGCTTCGACGCCGGCGCCCCGTCGGCGGCCACGCTCGGCGGCTGCGTCGCCGCCGGGCTCTCCGGGCCGCGCCGGCCCTACGGCGGCGCGGTGCGCGACCTGATCCTCGGCGTGCGCATCCTCGACGGCCGTGGCGAGGACCTGACCTTCGGCGGCCGGGTGATGAAGAACGTCGCCGGCTTCGACGTCGCGCGGCTGATGACCGGTTCGCTGGGAACGCTCGGCGTGCTGCTCGACATCTCGTTCAAGTGCCTGCCGGCGCCCAAGGTCGAGGCGACCCGGGTCTTCGAGTGCACGGCCGACGACGCGATCCGCCGGGTGAACGAGTGGGGTGCGCGGCCGCTGCCGGTGTCGGCCACCTGCTTCCACGGCGGCGTGCTGTCGGTACGGCTGTCGGGCGCGCCGGCGGCCGTGGCCGCGGCGGTGACCCGGATCGGCGGTGACGCGCTGCCCGACGCGGACGGCGGGAGCCGCGTTCTGGCGCGGCGTTCGCGACCAGACGCACCCGTACTTCGCCGGCGCTGCCGACGCGCCGCTGTGGCGGGTCGCGGTCAAGTCGACGGCGCCGCACGCGGACCTGCACGGCGAGCAGCTGATCGAGTGGGGCGGCGGCCTGCGCTGGGTGATCGGCGGCGACCGTGGCGACGCCGCGCGCCTGCGCGGCTGGGCGCAGCAGCATGGCGGTCACGCCTGCCTGTTCCGCGCCGCCGACAAGAGCGCCGGCGCGTTCCACCCGCTGCCCTTTCCGGTCGCGGCGCTGCATCGCCGGCTAAAGGGCGTGTTCGATCCGGCGGGCATCCTCAACCCCGGCCGCCTCTACGCCGAGATCTGAGCCGTGCAGACCGCGCTCGCCGACTTCATCAAGGACACGCCCGAAGGCCGCGAGGCCGACGCGATCCTGCGCACCTGCGTGCACTGCGGCTTCTGCAACGCGACCTGCCCGACCTACCAGCTGCTCGGCGACGAGCTCGACGGTCCGCGCGGGCGGATCTACCTGATGAAGCAGGTGCTCGAAGGGCGGCCGGTCACCGCGAAGACGCAGCTCCATCTCGACCGCTGCCTCACCTGCCGCAACTGCGAGACCACCTGCCCGTCGGGCGTGCAGTACGGGCGGCTGCTCGACATCGGCCGCCACGTCGTCGACCAGCGCGTGGGCCGCACGCCGGCCGAGCAGGCGGTGCGCTGGTCGCTGCGGCGCGGGTTGATGGCGAAGCCCCTCTTCGGCGGTGCGCTGGCGGTGGGCCGCGCGCTGAAATCGCTGCTGCCGCGCGAGCTGGGCGCGATGGTCCCGGCGGCGGCGCCGACCGGCGTCTGGCCGGCGCCGCGGCACGGGCGAAAGATGCTCGTGCTCGCAGGCTGCGTGCAGCCGGCGCTGGCCCCGGGCATCGACGCGGCGATGGCGCGCATCCTCGATCGCATCGGCATCTCGCTGCTGAAGGTCGGCGGCGGCTGCTGCGGCGCGCTCCCGCACCACCTCGACGAGACCGGCGAGGCGATGGCGCTGGCGCGGCGGAACATCGACGCGTGGTGGCCGCATCTCGACCGCGACGCCGAGGCGGTGGTCGTCACCGCCAGCGGCTGCGGGGTGATGGTCAAGGACTACGGCTACCTGCTGAAGTCGGACCCGGCCTACGCCGACAAGGCGCAGCGCGTCGCCGATCTCGCGCGCGACCCGGTCGAGGTGATCGGCGCCGAATGGAAGAGCATCGCGCCGAAGGTGGCGATGGATCTCGGCGCGCAGAAGGTCGCCTTTCATCCCCCGTGCACGCTGCAGCACGGCATGAAGCTGCGGGGCAGGGTCGAGGAGATCCTGCAGGCGCTGGGCCTCGAGCTCACGCCGGTCGCCGACGGGCATCTGTGCTGCGGCGCCGCCGGGACGTACTCGATCCTGCAGCCGCAACTGTCGTCGCGCCTGAAGACGAACAAGCTGGCCGCACTCGAGGCTGGGCGCCCGGACGTGATCGCCAGCGCCAACATCGGCTGCATGACGCACCTCGCCAGCGGTACCGCGCGGCCGGTGCGCCACTGGATCGAGCTGCTCGACGCGCGGATGATCGGCGGCGAGCGCGCGCCATGAACGACGCCGCACAGGGCTCGCGGCCGCCGGCGACGGTCTCGCCGCGCCGCGCCGCCTACCGGCACTTTCTCGCCATCCCGACGCGGTGGATGGACAACGACAGCTACGGCCACGTCAACAACGTGACCTACTATTCGTACTTCGACACCGCGGTCAACGAGCACCTGATCCGCGCCGGCGGGCTCGACATCCGCGACGGTCCGGCGATCGGGCTGGTGGTCGAGACGTCCTGCCGGTTCCACCAGCCGCTGACGTTTCCCGAGCAGGTCGACACCGGCATGCGCGTGATCAAGCTGGGAACGTCGTCGGTGACCTACGAAATCGGCATCTTCCGGCACGGCGACGATTCGCCGGCGGCGACCGGCCGCTTCGTCCACGTCTGGGTGGACCGCGCGACGCAGCGCCCGACCCCGGTGCCGGCGGCGATCCGCGCCGCGCTCGCGCCGCTGCTCGTCGCCGGCGGCGAATGACCGCACCCGCGCGCCGGCGCGCGTTCCCGGAGGCCGCGGCCGCCCCTGCGGGCGCCCCGATCCGCTGCGCCGCGATGACCGCGGCGACGCGGCGCGATGCCGAGGCGCTGCTGGCCGAATTCCTGCGCGGCGACGACCACTACCTGGCGTCGAGCGCCGTCTACGGCGACGGCGGCGTGCAGGCGCTCGCCCGCGCGCTGGACCTCTTCCTCGCGCGCCCGGAGCTGGGCTTCGTCTGGCTCGCCTTCGCCGGCGACGCCCCGGATCCGGACGCGGTGGGCGCCTGCGTGGTCTGCCACGCCATCTCGACCTCGCGCGGCACGCTGGTCGCGAAGCTCGACGACGTGACCGTCCGCCGCGAGTGGCAGGGGCGCGGCGTCGGCGGTGCCATGCTGGCCGCGCTCGCAGCCCGGTTGCGCGACCTGGGCGTCACGCGGATCGACTGCGGCTGCCACCGCGACAACGCCGGTGCCTGGCGCTTCTACGAGCGGCTGGGGTTCCACCCGCTCGACGAAGAACGCATCGCCCTGCTGCTGTGATGGGTGCCCCCGTCGACGGTGCCGGCGCTCGCGCTCGCCCCTCCGGAACGCCGCGGCTGGTCGCGCTCGTCCCTGCGGCGGGTGGGGGCAGCCGCTTCGGCAGCGCGCTGCCGAAGCAGTACGCGGACCTCGACGGCCGGCCGCTGCTGGTGCGCGCGATGGACCGGCTGGCGCAGGCGCTGGCGCCGGACGTCACGGTGGTGGCGCTGGCGCCGGACGACGTGCTCTACGAGCGCATCGTCGGACCCCGGGAAGGCGTCGAGACGCTGCGCTGCGGCGGGGCATCGCGCGCGGAAACCGTCGCCAACGCGCTGGCGGCGCTCGCCACGCATTGCAGCGACGACGACTGGGTGCTGGTGCACGACGCCGCGCGCCCCTGCGTTCCGGTGGACGCGCTGCAGCGGCTGGTGGCGGAGCTCGCCGACGACGCGGTCGGCGGGCTGCTCGCGGTCCGTGTGGCCGACACGCTGAAGCGCGAGGACCGCACGACGCCGGCGCGGGTGCTGTGCACCGAGGATCGCGGCGGACTCTGGGCCGCGCAGACGCCGCAGATGTTCCGCTACGGCGTGCTGCGCGCCGCGTTCGCGCGGCCGGGCGCGCATTCCGCGACCGACGAGGCGCAGGCGGTCGAGGCGCTGGCCGCCGCCGGCGACTGCGCGCCGCCGTGGCTGGTGACCGGCAGCGCGCTGAACATCAAGGTGACCTATCCGGGTGACCTCGCGCTCGCCGCCGCCATCCTCGCGGCGCAGGAGAAGGCTGGATGACGATGCGCATCGGCAACGGCTTCGACGTCCACGCGCTGGTCGAGGGACGACGGCTCGTCCTCGGCGGGGTGACCATCCCCCACGACCGCGGGCTCGACGGCCATTCCGACGCCGACGTGCTGCTGCACGCGATCTGCGACGCGCTTCTCGGCGCGCTGGCGCTGGGCGACCTCGGAGCGCATTTTCCCGACAGCGACGCGCGCTGGAAGGGCGCGGACAGCCGCGTGCTGCTGCGGCACGTCGCGGGGCTCGCCGCGGCGCGCGGGTGGGCGGTGGGCAACCTCGACACCACGGTGATCGCGCAGGCGCCGAAGCTCGCGCCGCACGTCGCCGCGATGGTCGCCAACATCGCCGCCGACCTGGGCTGCGACGCCGCACAGATCAGCGTCAAGGCGACCACCACCGAGCGCCTGGGCTTCGCCGGCCGTGGCGAGGGGATCGCCGCGCTGGCGACCGTGCTGTTGATCCGGCGCCCGGCAACTGCACCGTGACGCCGCGTCGTCTAGCTTTGACTCACCGCCCGCCTTCGGTGCGCCGCAGGAGATCACGCTTCGCCGCGCTCGTGTCCGGACCACTCGCGGTCAACCCGGCCGGCACTTCGAGATGCATCTCCGACGACAAATCCCATTCGGCGACGCCGTCACGCAGCGTGAAATCGAGCACGTGCCCGCCGTGGCGCCGGTCGTCGGACAGATAGTGCAGGTGGTAGCCCGCGACCTCCAACCCCTGCGCGTAGTCGGGGAAGCGAAACCCGACCAGCGTCCCCGTCGTCTCGCCGAGTTCGAACTCGACCTGGCGGGCGGCCACCTCCGCCAGCGGCGGGTAGGGCGGCGACTGGCGCGGCACGCTGCGCACGCGCATGGCCGCGAAGCGCCCGCGTACGCGCAGCGCGATGCACACCGCATCGCGCGGCACCGCCGCATCGACCCGAGCCTTCAGTGCGGCGTGGCTCAGCGGACCCGCGAGCGCCAGCCACGGACCCGGCGCGAAGAACAGCACGACGGCGAACGGCGTGCGCGCCTGCGGCGGGACGCGGTGCACGACGCCGTCCGAACTGACGGACCAGAACTCCCCGTCGAGCGCGATCATCTCGCCGTCGAGCTGCTGGCGGGTGCCGATGCCGAAGTCCCCGTGTGCCGCGAGCTCGGCGAACGTCAGGTCGCCGTCGTACGCGCCGTCGAGCAGCGCGTCGATGCTGGAGGCCTGGAAGATCACGTGCTGCAGGTGCTCGTCCTCCCACGCTCCGGCGCGGCGCAGGCGCTCGACGTGCAATCCCTGGATCAGGCGCCGGTCGATGATGTCCATGCGCGGGTGCGCTCCCTCGGTCGTGCCCGTTCGCCGGGCGACGGGTTCGGTTCGGTCACGGCGCCGGCAGCGTCACCCGCGCCACGGTTCCGCCGCCTTCGCGCGGCAGCAGGTCGAAGGTCCCGCCGTGCAGCCGCGCGACGCGGTCGACGATGGCGAGGCCGAGCCCGGAGCCGCCCGCGCCGGGCGCCGACGACCGCGCGGCGGACGCCCGGGTAAACGGCTGCTTCAGCCGCGCGACCTCGTCGGGCGGGATGCCGGACCCGCGGTCGGCGACGTCGAGCACGAAGCGCCTGTCGACGACGGCGGTGGACACCTCGACCGGCGGGGCGCCGTACGCCAGCGCATTGTCGACGAGGTTGGTGAACAGCCGCGAGAATGCGGTGGGGCGCAGCGGGATCGCCGGCACCGCGCCGGGCGTGAACCGGATGTCCCGACCGGCGCGGGCGTAGCGCTCGATGCCGGCGGCGACGATCGCGTTGGGGTCGGTGCGCTCCAGCGCCACCGTTTCGTCGCCGCGCGCGAAATCGAGGAACTGGCCGATGATCCGGTCCATTTCCTCGATGTCGTCGGCCATTCCCTGCCGCATCTGCTCGTCCTGCGCGCGCATCTCCAGCCCGAGGCGCAGCCGGGCGAGCGGCGTGCGCAGGTCGTGCGACACGCCGGCCAGCAGCAGCGCGCGGTCGTGCTCCAGCTGGCGCAGGTTGGCGATCATCCGGTTGAAGCCGCGGTTGAGCGTCGCGATCTCCGACGGTCCGGATTCCGGCAGCGGCGGCGGCGTCTCGCCGCGACCGACGCGCTCGACCGCGGCGTCGAGCTCGCGCAGCGGGCGCGCCAGGTAGCGCGTGAACAGGAACGCGGCGATCGACAGCGAGATCGCCAGCATCAGGCTCCAGACCAGCGCGCGCGAGGGCTCGTCGTCGGAGGCTTGGCGCGGCGGCGGCGGAAAGCCGATCCAGTAGCCGGTGCCGCCGGCCTCGACGCGCACCAGCAGGGCCTGCCCGCGCGCGGAGATCCTCAACTCCGTTCCCGGACCCATGCTCTGGTGCAACCGTTGCTGGAGCTCGGCCATCGCCGGCCCCAGCGCCGGCCCGCCGACCACTGGGCGCTCCGCCTCGGGCACGATGCGCGCGCCGTACTGGCGCCCGATGGCGCGCAGCGTCTCGCGCCGTTCCGGCGTCTCGGCGGCCGAGAGCGCGGCTCGCAGCGCCTGCAGCTGCACGATCTTGGTCTCGCCGAACTGGCGCGCCAGCAGCGCCGCGCGATCGTGCCGGAAGAACAGGATCGTCGCCGCCATCGCGATCGCCACGACGGCGATCAGCAGCAGCGTGAGGCGTCCGAACAGCGACCGCGGCCAGAGCGTCACGGTGTCGCGGCCGCGCCGCCCTCGGGTGGGGCGCCGCCGGGGGCGTCGTCGGCCGGAACGAACACGTAGCCGAAGCCCCAGACCGTCTGGATGTAGCGCGGATTCGCCGGGTCGGGCTCGATCAGCTTGCGCAGGCGCGAGACCTGCACGTCGATCGCGCGGTCGAAAAGATCGTGGTCGCGGCCGCGCGCGAGCAGCGTCAGCTTCTCGCGGGCCAGCGGCTGCCGCGGATGCTGCGAGAACACCTTCACCAGCGAGAACTCGCCGGTGGTGAGGTGGATGGTGCGCTCGCCGTCGTGCAGCGTCCGCGCCGCGGGATCGAGCAGGAACGGTCCGAACGGGATCTTCCCCGACGGCGAGGACGACGGCGCGCCGGGCGCGAGGCGCTCGGTGTGCCGCCGCAGCACCGCGTGGATGCGCGCGACGAGCTCGCGCGGGTTGAACGGCTTGGGCAGGTAGTCGTCGGCGCCCATCTCGAGGCCGACGATGCGGTCGATGTCCTCGCCCTTGGCGGTCAGCATGATGATCGGGACAGAATCGCCGGCGCCGCGCAGCCGCCGGCAGACCGCGAGGCCGTCTTCGCCGGGGAGCATGAGGTCGAGCACGACCAGATGTGGCGGGTCGCGCTGCAGCTTCCTGTCGAGATCGCGCGCGTCGGGGAGCGTGGCCACCTGGAAGCCCTGCTCGGCGAGGTAGCGCGACAGCAGGTCGCGCAGGCGCACGTCGTCGTCGACGACGAGGATCTTCGGTGATGGGGGCGATGCGGCCATGGAGGCAGATTAGACGCTGCGGCGCCGGCTCGGGCGGCAAGCTGTAACGGATTGTAACGCCGGCCCGGTGCCGCAACCTCCCGTTGCACTTGAGCGCTGCGTGACGCGGAACGGTGGCCGACAATGGGGCCCTAACCGAACGTAACAGCCGTGTGCCGCGATTTCGCGGCGACGGCATTCGTCAACGACAGGAGATCGACATGACATTCGTTCCGCAAATCGATGCAGCAACGGCGGCGCGCCGCATCGCGCTGGCTACCGCCACCGCGATCGCACTCTCGCTCTCCGCCACCCCGAGCTTCGCGCAACCGGGGGGATTCGGGCACGGCGGCCACGGCGCGCATGGCGGCGGAGGCATCGAGCAGATGATCCCGCAGGCGCTCCAGCGGGCCAAGGCGAGCCTCAATCTCAACACCTCGCAGCAGACGATGTGGGACAGCGTCGTCGCGCAGGGCAAGGCGGCACGCGAGGCGGGGCGCGCGAACCGGCAGGCGGTGAGGGATACGATGACCGCCGAGCTCGCCAAGGCCGAGCCCGATCTCGCGGCGGTCGCCGCGGCGGCCGACGCGGTCGAGCAGCAGAACGGCGCGCTGCGCAAGGACGTGCGCAATCAGTGGCTCGCGCTGTACGCGACGTTCTCGCCGGAGCAGAAGGCGGTCGTGCGCGACCTGCTGCAGAAGAAGGTCGCACGGGCGGAGTCGTTCCGGCAGCGCATCCGCGACCACGTGAAGGAGCATCGCGGCACGGCGCCGTCGGGTAGCTGACGCGTGCAGGCCGGCGGCGACGCCGCCGGCCTCCCGCCGTCGCGTCCGAGCGCTGCACCGGCAACCCGCCGGCAACCCGTAGCCCGGGTTGAGCGTCAGCGAAACCCGGGGGGGTGCGCGAATGGGCACCAACCACCCGGGTTTCGCTGACGCTCAACCCGGGCTACGTACGTGGATTGGGTTCCGCTCGCCGGTGGTGCCGGCGTCCTGCCGGAGCGCGGCCGCGGCCGCCGCCTGCAGGGCCGACGCGACCAGCGGTTTCGACAGCAGCGTGAAACCCGCCGCTGCCACCGCGGCGCGCGCGTCCTCCCCGGTGTCGCCGGACACGATCAGCGCCGGCGTCCGTACGCCGCAGGCAGCGCGCAGCTGCGCGACCGCGTCGAGGCCGCAGCAGCCGTCGGCCAGGCGCAGATCGGCGACGATCAGGTCCGGTTCGCGGCCTCCGGCATCGTCGGCGCGGCCCCCGGTCTCGAGGTCGGCGACGACTGCGCCCACCGATTCGCCGCCGGCAACCTCCGCCCCCCACGCCGAGAACAGCGCGCGCATCGCGGCCACCACCGCCGGATCGTCGTCGATCACGGCAACCCGCCTGCCGGCGAAGGCCGCCGTGGCGGGTGCCGGCTTCGGCAGCGCTGCGCGGGCGGCCGCGGCGCGGTGCTCGCGCCGTCGCGCTGCGGGGGCGCGCGGCACGGTGACCGAAAAGCGCGAGCCCCGACCCGGAGTCGAGGCCATCGCCAGCGGGTGGTCGAGCAGCGCGGCGAGCCGGCGCACGATGGCGAGCCCGAGACCCATGCCGCGGCCCCCGACGTGGCACTTCGGCGCGCCGCCGCCCTGGACGAATTCGTCGAATATCCGCTCGGAGAGCGCCGGCGCGATGCCCACGCCGGTGTCGACGACGTCGACGCGCACCGCGGCGCCGCGCCGGCGCGCGCCGACGACCGCACCGCCCGCGCGCGTGTAGCGCAGCGCGTTGGCGACGAGGTTGCGCAGGATCCGCTCCAGCAGCACCGGATCGCTGTCGACCGCGAGCGTGGTCGGGACCAGCGCGAGTGAGAGCCCGTGCGCGGCGGCCTGCGGCGCGAATTCGGCGGCGAGGCGCGCGAACAGCGGCTGCAGCGGCACCGTCGCGCGCTCGGGTGTCAGCGCACCGGCGTCCAGCCGCGACAGGTCGAGCAGCTGCGCGAACAGCGCTTCGAGCGCGTCGACCGAGGCGTGGATGTTCGCCACCAGCGGCTTGAGCCCGGGCTCGCGCGCGCGCTCGGCCAGCGCCGCGGCGAAGAGTCCCATTGCGTGCAGGGGCTGGCGCAGATCGTGGCTGGCCGCGGCGAGGAACTGGCTCTTGGCGCGGTTGGCGGATTCCGCCGCGGCGCGCGCCGCCCGGGCCTCGCGCGTCTGCGCCTGCAGTTCGTCGATCAGGTCCACGTTCTCGTAGCGGATCGCCAGCGACCGGGTGAGCACGTCGTTCAGGTGGTGGCCGAAGCCGAGCAGGAACGCGAGCACGACCGCCATGACGATCGCCGTGAACACGTGCACCGTGTCGCCCTCCATGGCGACGCGCACGATCAGCGGCAGCAGCGCGGGCAGTGCGAACCCGTAGAACGACGGCTTGTACACGGCGGTGAGGTTGAGCCCGCCGAGCACGACGCCGAACAGGCACACGATCAGCAGCGCTTCGTGCGCCGGCGACGCGGGATACATGACCACCGCGGCGGCACCCCACAGTGCGCCGGCCAGCGCCGAGCCCACCGACCAGTAGCGACCCCAGCGCGGCGCGTCGGCCACGCCGGGGCGGGCGCGGCGGTATGCCCGCGCGAGCGCCCCGCGCCACGCCTGGTTGGCGCCGATCGCGAGCAGCCACAGCGCCATCGGGGCCGGCGCCGCCTGCCCCCACAGCACGACGCACAGGATCGCCGCGCCGAGAAGCATCGAGACCGTCGTGCGGTGCCACTGCCGGTAGAGCGTGTCGACCTGGTCGTCGGCGCGCCCGGGCAAGCAGGCGCGGCGATACCGCGGTCAGCGGCGAATCGGCCGGCATGGCGCGCGCACCCGCGCGACGGCAGTTCCCTTGCGGCGTGGCGCCGCGGTCAGCGGCGCGCGGCGATGGCGTCGGCGCTGATGCCGCGGCGCGCGAGCTCGGCGACCGCCTGCGTGCGCGAGTTGACGCGCAGCGCCCGCAGGATGGCGCTCACGTGGACCTTGACCGTTCCCTCGGACAGCCGCAGATCGCGGCAGATCAGCTTGTTGGGCTTGCCCTGCACCAGCAGCCGCAGCACGTCGGCCTGGCGCGACGTGAGGCCCAGCTCGTCCGGCGACAGGTGGACGCCGTCGGCGGCGAGCCCCGCGGCGAGGTCGGTGGTCAGGCACAGGCCACCGTCGGTCACCTGCTGCAGCGCCTCGCGCAGCGCCCTCGCGTCGGCCGTCTTCGGAATGAAGCCGCGCGCACCCGCTGCGAGCGCCGCGGTGACGGTCGCGCGGTCGTGCGTCGCCGACAGCACGACCACCGGCACGCCCGGGTAATCGAGCTGGAGATCGGCGAGGAAATCGAGCCCGCGGGTGCCGGGCAGGGCAAGGTCGAGCAGCACCAGCGCGATGTCGGGATCGTCGTCGAGTGCCGCTTCGGCATCGGCGCGGTCGCGCGCGACGATGACCTCGGTGCCCGGCGTGAGCTGCGGCAGCAGCTGCGAAAGCGCTTCGAGGATGAGCGGGTGATCGTCGACTACGAGTACGCGCATGATGTTCCTCCACTGTCGTCGGTGAGGGCGCCGGCACACTGGCGGGCGCCGCATCGCCATCTGCGTGGCGATCGGGAGGACACGGTAATCCCGCGGCGAAGGCGGCCGCACCTGCCAGAAGAAGCAGGACGTCGCGGCATCGGCCGCGCGGCGCGCGAACGCGCCGTCGAAATCATCCGTTTGGTACGCTACATGCCGGCTGTGGCGGCGTTCAACGGCGCGGGGGTGCGATCGTCGCCGCACACGCCGCCGCACACTGCAGGCGGCCGCGCGTGGAGACCGCCGGCGACGTCGGCGCCAGGCTGCCGCGGCGGGCGCGTTGTAGTGCCCAGCTCAGCCGTTGCGCGTCGCGCCCTCGCGCTCCTGCTCGATCAGCTGCTTGCGCAGGGCGCGCAGCCGGGTCTCGACCACTGACGACTGGTAGAAGTCGCCGTCGCCGGCCTTGAGCGCCAGCTCGAGCTGCGTCACCGCCGCGCGCAGGTTGCCCTGCCAGGCGTAGAGCTCGGCCTGGTGCCGGTGCTCCTGCATCCGCTGGCCGAGCGCGGCGTAGGCCTTGGCCGCCGTGCTGTGCAGACGGCCGTCGGCGGGGAAGCGCAGCAGCTCGCGTTCGATGAACGCCGCCGCGTCGCGCGCACGGTCGGCGCTGAGCAGCGCGTCCGGATAGTCGTAGATGAACTGCATCTTGTTCGGATAGCGCGCCAGGGCGTCCTCGAACCGCCTGAGCGCCTCCTGGATGTCGCCGGAGTCGAGGTACACGTGCGCGGCGATCGCGTCGATCATCGGGTGCGGCGGCGCGATCTTCGCCAGCGTCGCCAGCTCGCGCTTGGCGCGCGGATAGTCCTTCGCGCGCAGCAGCGACGCGACCAGGCCGTAGTGCGCGGCGACCTCGTTGTTGAACTTGCGCTCGGCGATCGCGCTTTCGAAGCCGGCGACGGCTTCCTCCGGCGTGCCGAGGTAGCTGCGCAGCAGGGCGCGGACGAGGTCGAAGGACAGCGAGTCCGGGACCTGGCGGTACGGCTTGCCCGCCGCGCGCGCCTGCGCCTCGGCGATCCGCTCGTAGGTGATCGGGTGCGTGCGCAGGTACGACGGCGCGTTGCCGTCGGCGAAGCGGCTGGCGCGCTGGAGACGCTCCATGAACGTGGCCATCGCGGTGTCGTCGAAGCCGGCGGCGTCGAGCCGCTGGAAGCCGATGCGGTCGGCCTCGTACTCGTTCTGGCGGGTGTAGTTGAGCTGCTGCTGCATCGACAGCGCCTGCGCCGAGGCCAGCGCGCCCGAGGCGAGCTGCCCGCTGTTCTGGCCGCCGGAGCTCGCCGCGGCGATGGCGACGGCGAGCGCGGCAAGCTGCATCAGCATCGTGTTCTTCTGCCCCGACATCATGCGCGTGAGGTGATGCTGCGTGATGTGCGAAATTTCGTGCGCGAGCACCGCGGCGAGCTCGGATTCGGTCTGCGCGAGCAGGATGAGGCCGGTGTTGACGCCGATGAACCCGCCGGGCAGCGCGAAGGCATTGATCGAGGGATCGGGTACGGCGAAGAACTCGAACTCCAGTCGGGTGTCGGGAACGGCGGCGACCAGCCGGTGGCCGAGCTCGTTGAGGTAGTCGTTCACCTCGGGGTCGTCCATGTATCCGCCCTGCGCGCGGATCTGGCGGATCACCGATTCGCCGAGCTTGCGCTCCTGCGCGGGCGCGAGCATCGCCTGCGATTCGTCGCCGAGATCGGGCAGCGCCTGTGCGCGCGCGATGCCGACGGGCAGCGGCGCCAGCGGCTGACCGAGCAGCGCGGCGGCGGCGATCGCAGCGACGACGCGCCGGCGGGCACGCCCGGCGCGGGGTGCGGGCGCCGATGCGCGAGGGCAGGGCATGAATCCGGTGGACATGGGAGAGGTCGGCGTCAGCGACGCTTGCTGGTGCTAAGATTCCCGGAATTGCATGAAGTTCAAGTCAGGGAGGTCCGCTGTGGCACGCACGGGAGGCGCGATCAGGGACGCCGGGGCGTCGACCACCAAGCGCCGCAACCGAAAGGCGGCGGCGTCCACGGTGCCTCCGAAAGCCCATTTTACCCACTTTGACGCCGCGGGACGGGCCCAGATGGTCGACGTCGGCGCCAAGCCGGTCACCCGCCGGGTGGCCGTCGCCGGGGGCCGCATCCTGATGCAGCCGGCGACGCTGGCCGCCATCGACGGGGGCACGACGAAGAAGGGCGACGTGCTCGGTGTCGCCCGCATCGCCGCGATCCAGGCCGCCAAGCGTACCGCGGACCTCATTCCGCTGTGCCATCCGCTGCCGCTGACGCGGGTGACGGTCGAGTTCACGCCCGATCGCCGCGGCAGCGCGATCGCGATCGTGGTCACCACCGAGACCCTCGACCGGACCGGGGTCGAGATGGAGGCGCTCACCGCGGCCGCGGTGGGCCTGCTGACCATCTACGACATGTGCAAGGCGGCCGATCGCGGCATGCGGATCGAGGCCGTGCGCCTGCTCGAGAAGGCGGGCGGGAAATCGGGGCATTGGGTCGCCGGCGAGTAGCCACTGACGGAATCCGTTGCCACGGGCAGTCGATTCGCCCCTCTGTCCAAATCCTGTCCAACTGGGGGCAGGAAGATGGCATCCATCCGCCGACGCGGCGACAAGGGGCAGTCGTTTCCTGGGACGGCCCGCAGGCGAACGTCGAACACGCCATGCGAACGACGTTACGAGTCAATGCCCGCCAGCGGGCATCGTCGCGACTACTGCCGCTGCGCTATGGCGATCGCGTTCGGCAGGAGGTTACCGGCGCGGATGGCGGGCCGGTGCGGCCCGTCAACTTCGTCGAGAACGTACGGGCTCGCCTCGAGCTGCTCCGTGACAAGATGCCCGCGCAGTTCGACGAGACTGTAGAAGCGGCTTCGGCCTAAGACGGAGCCGCACGGAACGAACCGATTCGGCCAGCTGTTCCGGCTTCTCCATCGTCCCGGACTCAGGGAAGAAGCGCAAGGTCAATTACGGCCTGCAGGCGCTTCGCCGGGACCCCGGTGTGGGTTCGACCCCAATCCGGGCGCCCCAGACCCTGCTGCCGGCCCAAGCGGTGGCGGGAGCGTTTCGCGCACGGGAGAGGTCGATGGCGTTGCGGCGGTGCGGTAATGGGGATGACGGGCCGGGAAACAAGACAACGGGCTTTTCGTCGATGGAACGCGACATTTATGGACTTGCCGCATCGAAGTATGGCGCCCTTTTTATGGCTTACTCTGCGTTACTTGCCGGGGATGCGCGCGCTCGCGGAAACACTCAGAAAGCTTCGTTCATACGCATCGATTTGCTGCTCGGCGTCGGTGCGCGTCGAGCCGTCGATACGCTGGAACTGTCGAATCAATTTTTCGCGATTCCGGTCTGGCAATTGGCGCTGACGGTGGGCCATCTCGCTCGGTGGCTTGTCGGATGCGCCGTCTGTTCGAGGAATGCTGGCTCGCTGGCGTGAGTTGTTCATGTCGCGGGCTCCTCTAGTAGGCGTTTCCATTTGCCGGTCGGCCCCAGGTGCAATCGGGGCGGAGACCGTTTGTTGCGTGCCCGCAATGGTGCATCACCCGAATTCCGGTCGGGAGGACCCTGAACGTTTCCCTCCGAAATCGAGAATCGAGGCTATTTGGCGTCAACCCGGATGTCTGTGCGATACCAAACATAACGCGTCGGCCGAGCGAATTTCCTCGAAGGGCCATGGCCGGGGGGCAGCAGCCAACCAGACAGAACGCAACGCGTGGATCGCGGTTGCATGTCCGGTTCACGTCTGGCGCAAACGGCCCGTCAGGGTCGAGCACGGCCGCCCAGCCCACGGCGGCGACCTGCGGCTCTTCGATCAAGACCGGCCCTCCACGTGTCGATGGCCGGGGTTCGTCATGCAACGGCCGCTCGGATCGGCGCGGTGCGGGTCTCAGACCGGCCATGAGCGGTCCTCGGGCTTCGCGCACGAGCCGGGGCGCATCGGTGCGACTTTGACCTGGATCACTGCGGCGCCGTGCTGCCCGATTACGCTGATACGATTGTCATCGGGAGATTGCGAATGAGCTATGTCGATCCTGCGTGCGCGTATTGCCCGCCCACCTTGCGCGCGTGCCGAAACGGAGAATCCGAAGCGCGCGGTCCGGGCTTCTGCCCCAGCAAGGTGGACCTGGAGACCGTCGAGCGCGCGCACGCCGCCTACGGCGACCCGGAGGTGCGCGAGATCTCGCGCGTGGCCGCGATCGTCGAGTCCGAAGGCTATTGCAAGTGGTCGCGGGTCGAGGAAGTGGTGCAGTTCGCGAAGCGCATGGGCTTTCGCAAGATCGGCATCGCCAACTGCATCAGCTTCGTCGACCACGCGAAGGTGCTCTCGGCGATCCTTGAGAGCCACGGCTTCGAGGTCGTTTCGGTTGCGTGCAAGCACGGCAGCATCCCGAAGGAGGAAATCGGGCTCACGGATGCGCAGAAGGTCCGACCCGGACAGTTCGAGGCGCTCTGCAATCCGGTCTCGCAGGCGGAGCTGCTCAACGAGCACGGGTGCCAGTTCAACGTGCTCATGGGCCTGTGCATTGGCCACGACAGCCTGTTCTTCCGCTACGCCAAGGGGCTCACCACGGTGCTGGTCGCGAAGGACCGCGTGCTCGGCCACAATCCCGTGGCCGCGCTGCATCTGGCCGAGAGCTACTACAGTCGCGTCTGGGGCCCGCTCAAGCCGGCGAAGCCGAGCAACCTGCCGGTCGCGGGGCGACGGCAGACGGCCTGACGCGGAGGTCAGGCCCGCACGTCGACGCCGAAGTGGCGCCTGAGGATTCAGACGAACCGCCCGGCGCAGCTCCGGACCGCATCACGGAGGAACGGATCGCGAAGGGCCGCTTACCGGCGTAGCGAAAGTCGCCTGTGGGTCGAGCGCGGCCGCCCGGCCCCCGGCGAGTGCCTTCATTCGTGATGCCCGCATCAAGGCTGCAGTTATTGCCGCACCCGGCTTCGGATTCACGTTTTTCCGAACGGGTTGCTCAACGTCACAGCACCTGTGCAGCTTTGGAGCGGCCAGCAGGACGTCAACGTGCCCGAGGCGACCAATGCCGGCTAGATCGACCGGGCGCTCGGTGCTCGGGTGGAGTTCCATTCGGTGCCTGAGGCGAGACACTTCTCATTCCTCGTTCCATGCCGCTTGATGACGCCGCCACTTCTTTGCAGCGACGCTGAGGGATTCGATCGTGCCGCCTTCCACGCTGACATGAACGCTCGGATCGTGGCGTTCTTTGAGAGGAATCTTTGAAGCTCATACCCGTCAACTCCGCACGGCGGCTTGGCGAGATCGGAATTTGCTCAGCGGATGGCCGGGTTTTGGACCAGCTTGATGTTCTCGAGGCGGTTCCAGTCGACCGGCAACACCTCGGCGAGCACGCCTTCTTCAACGACGCCCAGATTGCCGGTGTAGGGACTGCGCAACCTGACAGGGCCAGCAACTCGGCGTTGGCGGGAGTTGCCATCACCAGCGCCTCGGCGGGCGTCTACCAGCGGGTCATCCTGGATGGATGCGCACGCCACACCTGGCGGCGATGGTGGGCCGCCAGCTAATCGCCGCACTCCAGCCGATACCCGAGTCCGATCTCGGTGACGAGGTGGCGAGGGCGCAGCGGGTCGAGCTCCAGCTTGTCACGCAGCTGTTTCACGTAGATGCGAAGGTAGTGCGTATCGCCGGCGTGGCTCGGCCCCCAGACCTCGACCAACAGCTGGCGATGGATGACCACCATGCCGAGATGCCGGGCCAGTGCCGCGAGCAACCGGAACTCGATCGGCGTGAAATGCAAAGGTTCTCCGTCTCGCGTCGCCGTGCGTCGCTCCAGATCGACGGCGGCACGGTCGAAGCGCAGGACCACGCCCCCGGCCTGGAGGCGGGCCGCGTGCCGCAGCGCGACCCTGATTCGTGCCAACAGTTCGCCGACGCCGAAGGGCTTGGTCACATAGTCGTCGGCACCGGCCTCGAAGGCATCGATCTTCGAGCGTTCCTGCGTGCGCGCGGAAAGGATCAGGATGGGCACGGCGGACCACTGCCGGACTTGGCGTACGACCTGCACGCCGTCGAAGTCGGGCAGGCCGAGATCGACGATCACGACGTCGGGCCTGTGCGTGCCGGCGTCGATGACTCCGCGGTGGGCGGTCGAGGACTCCGCCACCCGATAGCCTTCCGCCTCGAGCGACGCGCGAAGGAAGCGCCGGATCTCGGGCTCGTCCTCAATGACGAGAATGGTCGGGCGCGGGTCCATCGGCGTCGGCGGAAGGGGTTTCAGCGGGGATTTCCGGCGGGCGCTCGAGCGGAAGGCTGATCCGGAACGTCATGCCGCCACCCGGCGTGCGCTCCGCCCACGAGTCGCCCCCGTGCAGCCGCACCATGGCACGGCAGATGGCGAGCCCGAGCCCGACGCCGCCAGCGGTGCCTTCCATCGAGCCGTGCTGGAACTTGCGGAACATCCGCTCCATGTCGACGTCGGTTGCGTCGCCTCCGTGATCCTCGACGGACAGGACCAGACGCTGCCCCTCCGGTTTGGCCCGCAGCCTGACGATGGTCCCCGGCGGCGTGTGCTTCGCCGCATTCTCGAGCAGATTGCCGAGCGCCTGCTCGATCAGGGCGGCGTCGACGCGCACGAGTGGCAGGTCACCCGGCATGTCGACGATCAGGCGGTGGGAAGCGAGGCGGTCGCTCAATCGACGAACCGCCGAGTTGGCGACGTCGACGATGGACGTCCAGTCACGCTCGGCCTTGATCGCTCCCGTGTCGAGGCGCGTCATCTGCAGCAGCTTGCTCACCCGCTCGGACAGGTCGCGCGACTGGTTGAACACGCTGCGCGCGAGCGCCTGCCGCGCCTCCGGCGGCATCCGCTCGCCCGACTCGACCAGCGTCGAGGACGCGCCCGCCATCACGGCAAGCGGCGTGCGCAGGTCATGCGAAATCGATGCGAGAAGAGCGCTGCGGATGCGCTCGGTCTCCGCCTCGATCTCGAGCAGTGCCTGCGCGCGTGCCTGGCGGCGGACGCGGTCGACGAGCCGGGAGATGATCAGCCCGACGCCAAGCATGATGGCAAACGTCAGCAGGTACTGTGCGTCGTGCACCGTGAATGTGCCTTCGGGAGGGACGAACAGCACGTCGAATGCGGCGACGCAAAGGACCGACGCGGTGATCGCAGCGCCGCGCGATCGGTAGAGCGCGACCAGCACGACGGCGAGCAGATACACCATCGCGATGTTGACGAGATCGAAACGCTCTCGCATCGCGTATCCGGCGAGCGTGGCGGTCACGGTGGCTCCGACCGCCCATGCATACCCGGTCCACGCGTTCTTCATGACGTCATGATGCCGCGGAACCGCATAAAGAACCCATAAAGATTCGACGTCCGGGGTACCCGGTCGGCTTCGGCAGGGCTAGATTCTGGGCCATGAACACCAGCGCAACCATCGCGTCTTCCATCATGCCGATCGAGAAGGTCCGGACGCGACGCACGATGACGGGCCTGGCACTGCTCGCGTTGGGCGTAGTCTACGGCGACATCGGCACCAGCCCGCTGTACGCCGCCAAGGAAACGTTCAGTCCCGTGCACGGCATTCCGCTCAACGGTGAGAACGTGCTGGGCGGCGTCTCGGCGATCTTCTGGGCGCTGATGATCGTGGTGTCGCTCAAGTATGTCACGTTGATCCTGCGCGCGAACAACCGGGGCGAGGGCGGCATATTGGCGTTGCTGGCACTCGCGAACTCCGGCGTTGCGGATCGGCCGCGCCTGAGGCGCCGGCTGCTCGCCGTCGGCGTGTTCGGCGCCTCGCTCTTCTACGGCGACGCGGTGCTCACCCCGGCCATCAGCGTACTGTCGGCGGTCGAAGGCCTGGAGGTCGGGACCTCCGCGTTCAAGCCGTACGTCGTGCCGATCGCCGTCGGGATCGTAGTCGCCCTGTTCGCAATCCAGAAACACGGAACGGGCGTGGTGGGGCTGCTGTTCGGGCCGGTGTGCCTGCTGTGGTTCGCCGCGCTCGGCGCGGTAGGCATCTGGAACATCGCGAAGGCACCCGGCGTCCTCGCTGCGCTCGATCCATCGCATGCGTTCCGGTTTGCGACGGCGCACGGCTACGCCTCGTTCGTCGTGCTCGGCTCGGTCCTCCTCGCCATCACCGGTGCCGAGGCGCTGTACGCCGACATGGGGCATTTCGGCAAACGGGCCATCCGGATCGCCTGGTTCGGCGTCGCGGCGCCGGCCCTGGTGCTCAATTACTTCGGGCAGGGGGCGCTGCTGATGGGGCAGCCGGAGGCCATCCAGAATCCGTTCTTCATGTCGTTTCCCGGCTGGGCACTCTATCCGATGGTCGTCCTGGCGACGGCGGCGACCGTGATCGCCTCGCAGGCGACGATTTCCGGCGCCTACTCGATGACGCAACAGGCGATCCAGCTCGGATGCCTGCCGCGGATGGCGATCCGGCATACGTCTGCACGCACGATGGGACAGATCTACATCCCCGTGGTGAACTGGGTGCTCCTGCTCGCGGTCCTGATCGCGGTGCTGGGCTTCGGGTCATCGTCGCGGCTCGCCTCGGCCTACGGGGTCGCGGTCATGGGCACGATGATCGTCACCACCATTCTCACCTTCTTCGTCCTGCGTTACTGCTGGGGCTATCCGCTGTTCGCGTGCGTGCTGCCCACGGCGTTCTTCCTGATGATCGACCTGGCGTTCTTCGCGGCGGCACTGCACAAGCTCCTCGACGGCGGCTGGTTCCCGCTGGCGCTCGGAACCACGGTCTTCGCCGTCATGATGACCTGGCGCGGCGGCCGGGAACGGCTGCTGGAGCAGATTCGCAGCTCGTCGGTGCCGATCGCCAGCTTCCTCGAGTCGCTGGGATCGGCTCCACCGCAGCGCGTGGCGGGCACCGCGATCTTCCTCACGTCCACTCCGGACGCGACGCCGCACGCGCTCCTTCACAGCCTCAAGCACTACAAGACACTGCACGAGAACAACGTCTTCCTGACCGTCGAATACGAAGACACGCCTACGGTCGACCCGGAGCGGCGGGTGACCTGCGAACCGATCGGAAACCATGCGTGGCGGGTGTTCGCCCGCTTCGGATTCATGGAGCGGCCCGACATCGTTGCCGCCCTCGAGCTCTGTTCCCCCCATGGGCTGCAGCTGGAGCCGATGGAGGCGTCGTACTTTCTTTCTCGCGAGAAGATCGTCTCGCCGGCGCGCCGTGGGCGCGTTCGAAGATGGCGGGACGGCGTGTTCTCGGCAATGGCCCGCAATGCGGGAAGCGCTCCGGATTTCTTCAACATCCCCGCGCACCGGGTGGTCGAGCTGGGTACACGGATCGAGATCTGACCTCGTGTGCGACACGTCGAGGTCTTGACCTCGTGGAGTGGCGCGGGAGGAGCGCCGGAGGAGGCCGGTCGACTGTCGGGTTGCCTCGTCCCGCAATTTGCCCGGCGGGTTCCATGGATTCCAACGGCTGCTTCCGGGCAGCGTGGCCGACGGCTTCGGGGTCCGGTCCACCACCTCACCGCGCGGAAAGGCGGCTCGACGTATCACACCGGACGTTCGCGCTCGGATGACCGCTTTATCTCAGGCAGCGGTCGGCCGCGTTGGCAAGACGAGTGTGTCTGACCGGCAAACAACTGCCGGTCGGTACCGCCACGGAATTGACCAGTAAGCGGCCATCCCGGATCAAAGCCGTTTTGTTTGCGCCATGGCATGTCGCGATGCCCGACAGCGCGCATTGTTGATGTCAGCCGGTATTCCCCGATGCATCGGGGTCGACCGCCCAATCGGTACCCGGCTGCCGCAAGTTGACGATCCACGCCTTCACCAACGCCACGTGCTCACGCTCCTCCTGCTCCATTGCCAGCGCGGCTTCGCGCACGGGCTCGCTGCCGGCGGCCGCCGCGAGCAAGCCGAAAAAGCGCCCAGCGCGTTCCTCGTTTCGCAGCGCAATCTGTAGCGCATCATAGGGCTGCATGTGATAGTGCGCCCCCTCGCTCGCTGACATTTCCGGGCCTTCGCCGGCCCCGGCTTCCCAGACTTGCACCGACGCGGGCGGCGCATCAGTCCAGCCCATTTGCGTGAGCAGCGCCGCAGCATGCTTGCGCTCGATGTCGGCCATGGTCCGGAACACCTTGGCCACGTCGAGATTGGAGTTGTCGTGCGTCTGTACGATGCCCGCGAGCTCGTCGTAGCGCTGCGCCGCCTCGAACTCCATGGCGATGGCCCTGGCCACGAAAGATTCCAGCGACGGTTGCGCCTCCAGGCGGGTTGCCGCGTCGGGTATCGCGGCAAGAAAGATGTCGGCGGACGTGCTCATCGCGCGAACTCCGTTCGAGGTCCTGCACCGTCAATTTGGGCACGAGACGCACCAGCGGGTAGAAAGACCAGTCGCCGGCACACGTCTTGCGCGTGCATCGTAGCCGAGCAACCTTCCGCCCGCCCCGCGGGCCGAACCTGTAGCACTGCTCGTCACTCGCCGGTTCACCCGGATCTGTCCTGACTCGCCCCCTGCAGACGGGGCTTCTTTTTGTCTTCCCAAGGGCGTATAAGACTTCTGTGCGGAACCGAACAGACGGGGGCGACGCCAGATCCGGTCTGCGTTCGATTTCCGTGACTCATCTTCTGCGCGACTCTCATCCGGGGTTGAAGGCGTCCCCTTCCGAGTTGGTCGATCGGCATGGCCTCCACCGCAAGACTCTCCTCTACGCCGACGAAATCCGCCAATGTCCCGGTCGCGCGCGACAGGGGCGTACTGTCATGTGCGCCGGTCATTTCGATCCATGATCTGACGGTTCACTGTCAGAGTTGCAATTTGCGCGAGTTGTGTCTGCCGGTCGCGCTTACTGGCAAGGAGTTGGAGCAATTCGACGGCCTGATCGGCCACCGGACCAAGGTGAATAGGGGTAATTCGCTGTATTGCGCAGGGGACCCCTTTCACGCGTTGTATGCGATCAGGAGCGGATCCTTCAAGACGATCGTGCTCGCGGAGGCTGGTCAGGAGCAGGTGGCGGGTTTTCACATGCTCGGAGAGATCGTCGGTTTCGATGGCATTGCGGCACAGCGGCACGGCGCCGGCGCCATCGCGCTCGAGGAGAGCGTGGTTTGCGCTCTGCCATTCAGTAATGTCGAGAGCCTCTCACGGGCGATCCCAACATTGCAGCATAACCTTCACCGGATGTTGTCGAATGAACTCAACCGCAACCATAGCGTGATGATCATGCTCGGCAGCATGGCTGCTGAAGAGCGATTGGTTGTCTTCATGTTGAATCTGGCCGACCGCTATCGCGACCGCGGCTACTCCTCCACCGAATTCTTGCTGCGCCTGACGCGGGAGGAGATCGGAAGTTATCTGGGGCTTAAGCTCGAAACGGTCAGCCGGATCTTCTCGCGGCTTCAAGGAGAGGGTTTCATTCAGGTACAGGGTCGTGCGTTGAAGTTACTCGACTTGGCTGGGTTGAACCGGATCGTCGGCGAGCGCGGTCGACGAAACGCTCGACGTTCCGATTTCGCCCATTGAGCTCTCCCATAGGCGAAGACCGGTCTTCCGCACGCAATCGTCCGCTTTCAATTGCCGCCTACGTCAGCAACGGCTCGAAAGCACGGCCGCCCGGTCCGCTGTGCCGGGCTTGATGCCCTTGTAGCGCAAACGTTCGGGATCGGGTTCACGTAGCCGTTCCGGGGCGAACGGCGGCCGGGCACAGTAGTGCACACGCCGCGCGGGATTGTTCTTCAGCCCGAAGCTGATCGCCACCGTCGGTACGATCCAGTTCCCGGCCTCGGCGACGAAGCCTGCGGTTTCGTCGTCGATCAGCGTGCCATGTTCGATCGAGCGCACTCCGCATGCCGTGCAGCGACGGATTGCGCTGGCCGGATGGCAATGCGCCGCCGTGCAGCATCGCCGCTCCGTGGTTTCGTTGACGATCGCGCGGATTTCGTCCTCGCGGTACTGGTTCATCCAGATCGGGTCGGTGGGCGAAGCCACGCCGCCTGAGCCCATGATCTTGATGCAGTGCGCGCCGCGTAGGCCGAACGGTAGGCCTCGCCATGCGCTTCGACCTTTTGCAGGTTGACGTCCGAAGCGTAGGCGTGAATGTGCACATCGATCATGCCGGGCATCAAGGTTCGGCCGCCGACGTCTATGCGCCGGCCACTGGTCCGATGGCTGGACCATTTGACCAGATTCCCGCATCGACCTACCATGGACCGAGCCCGCTCGTCGGCGGACGCGCGAATGCCGGCAGGGAATCCGGCGCGAGAAGGAGTCCTGGTGCCGCTGCAAACGGTCGAGCCGCGCCGCCTTTACCGCCAGATCGCCGATCAGATCGCCGGCCTCATCGAGCGCGGGGAGTTCGCCCGCGGAGCGCGGCTGCCGGCCGAGCGCGAGCTCGCGGCGCTGCTCGGCGTGTCGCGCACGTCGGTGCGCGAGGCGGTGATCTCGCTCGAGATCATGGGCCTGGTCGAGGTCCGGGTGGGCAGCGGAATCTTCGTCACCGGCACGGGCACGGCCGGCGGCCGGGGGGACAAGGGCCCGGGTCCGTTCGAGCTGCTCAACGCGCGCAAGCTCATCGAGGGGGAGATCGCCGCGCTCGCCGCGGCGCATGCCGGACCGGACGACCTCGCCTCGCTGCAGCAGACCCTCGCGCGGATGGCCAGCGCACGTCGACGATTTCGCGATCCGGGAGGAAACCGACCGCGACTTCCACGTCGCGCTCGCCCGTGCCACCGGGAACGGCTCGCTCGAGCTGGTCGTCGAAGGGCTGTGGAACCAGCGGGCCGAGCTCTGGGGGCGGTTGCAGCAGCACTACCATACCGAGGCGCTGGCCCGGCAGACCATCCGCGACCACGCGGCGGTGCTGGCGGCGGTCGCGGCACGCGATGCCGCCGCGGCGCGCGCCGCGATGCGGCGGCATCTGGGTCGTGTCGCGCGCGAATTCCAGCGCGGGGGCGACGACGCTGCGCCGGCGGCCGCGGCGCAGGCGGGGACCAGGCCGCGCAAGCCCGGCGCGCGGACCCGCGTGCGGTCGTGACGGCATCGGCGGTATAGTGGAGTCTGCGGATTCCGCGCCGCGCCATCGGCGGCCGTCTCCGCGGTCCCGGTCACGGTTCAATGCCGCCGCAACGCGGCCCAATTCCCTCTGCCCATGCCGCTGCTGTTGAGTCACGATTCGCTGTCGTCACTGCCTCCGGACGTCGAGGTTCCCGGGTACGATCCGGACCGGGTGCCGGTGGGCATCGTCCACCTCGGAATCGGCGCCTTCCACCGTGCGCACCAGGCGGTCTACACCGACGACGCGCTGGCGGAGGACGACGCGGCGTGGGGCATCTGCGGGGTCAGCCTGCGCACCGCCGACGTCCGCGACCGGATGATTCCGCAGGACGGGCTCTATACCGTCGTCAAGAAGGCGCCGGAGAGGGTCCGCTACCGCGTCATCGGCAGCGTGCGCGAGGTGCTGTTCCGCGGCGATCAACTCGAGGCGATCCTCGCGCGCATGGCGGCGCCGGCGACGCGCATCGTGTCGCTGACGATCACCGAGAAGGGCTACTGCCACGATCCGGCGAGCGGCCGGCTCAATTTCGCGCACCCCGACATCGTCCACGATCTCGCGCAGCCGGAGGACCCGGTCTCGGCGGTCGGACTGGTCGCGCTGGCGCTCGACCGGCGGCGCGCGAGCGGCGCCGGGCCGGTCACGGTGCTGTGCTGCGACAACCTGCCGCACAACGGCCGCCTGGTCGAGAGCATCGTCGGCGAGTACGCGCGCGCGCGCGATCCCGCGCTTGCCGGCTGGATCGCCGCCAACGTCACGTTTCCCTCGACCATGGTCGACCGGATCGTCCCGGCGACCACCGAGACCGACCTTGCCGACGTCAACCGCGCGCTGGGCATGCTCGACGCCGCGCCGGTGGTCTGCGAGCCGTTCCGCCAGTGGGTGATCGCCGGCGAGTTCGTCCGCGGGCGTCCGGCCTGGGAGCGCGCCGGCGCGCAGTTCGTCGCCGACGTGGCGCCGTTCGAGGCGATGAAGCTGCGGCTGCTCAACGCCAGCCACTCGATGTTCGCCTACCTCGGCTTCCTGGCCGGTCACGAGACCATCTGGCAGGTGGCCGCGCAGCCCGATTTCGTGGCGCTGATGCGCGCGCTGATGGAGGAGGTGACGCCGACGCTCGCGCTGCCGGCCGGCGTCGACCTCGCGGCGTACAAGGCCGCGCTGGTCGAGCGCTTCGCCAACCCGGCGCTGCCGCACCGCACGCAGCAGATCGCGATGGACGGCTCGCAGAAGCTGCCGCAGCGCCTGCTCGACACCGTGCGCGACAATCTGGCCGCCGGGCGGCCGATCGACTGCGCGGCGCTCGCCGTCGCCGGCTGGATGCGCTACGTGTCCGGCGTCGACGAGGCGGGCCGCGACATCAGGGTCGCCGATCCGCTTGCCGCCGAATTCGCGCGCATCGCCGCGGCGCACCGTGGCGATCCGGCGGCGCTCGCCCGCGGCCTGCTGGGCCTTGCCGCCGTGTTCGGCACCGACCTGCCGGCCGATCCGCGCTTCGTCGAACCGGTCACCCGCTGGCTCGCCGCGCTGTTCGCCGACGGCGCGGCGCGCACGGTGGCGCGGGCCGCGCAGGGATTCCCGCCCGCAGCCCAGAGGAAACCGTGATGATTCCGCTCGACCTCAACCCCGACCGCCTGTTTCCGGCCGACCGCGGCATCCGCGATCTCGCGCGCCGGCTGTACGCGACGGTGCGCGACCTGCCGATCATCAGCCCGCACGGTCACACCGATCCGCAGTGGTACGCCGACGACCAGCCGTTCGGCAACGCCTCGGCGCTGTTCATCACGCCCGACCACTACGTGTTCCGGATGCTCTACAGCCAGGGCGTGCAGCTGGAGGATCTCGGCATCCCGCGCGTCGACGGCGGGGCGATCGAGACCGACGCGCGCCGGATCTGGCGCACCTTCGCCGGCCTCTACCACGTGTTCCGCGGCACGCCGACGCGCGTCTGGCTCGACCACGCGTTCCACGACGTGTTCGGCATCCGCGAGCGCCTGACGCCGGAATCGGCGGACCGGCTGTTCGACCGGATCAACGAGCAGCTCGCGCAGCCGGAGTTCCGGCCGCGGGCGCTGTTCGAGCGCTTCAACATCGAGGTGATCGCGACCACCGAGTCGCCGCTCGACCCGCTCGTCCACCACGCCAAGCTGCGCGCGTCCGGCTGGAAGGGCCGCGTGGTGACGGCCTACCGGCCCGACCCGGTCGTCGATCCGGAGTTCGACGGCTTCCGCGCCAACGTCGCGAAACTCGGCGAGATCACCGGCGAGGACACGGCGACGTGGAGCGGCTACCTCGCCGCCCACCGCCAGCGGCGCGCGTTCTTCATGACCATGGGCGCGACGTCCACCGACCACGGCCATCCGACGCGCGCGCACCTGCGACCTGACGCCGGCGGACTGCCAGCGGCTGCTCGACCGCGCGCTGGCCGGGACCGCGTCGCCGGAGGAAGCCGAGCGCTTCCGCGGCCAGATGCTGACCGAGATGGCGCGGATGAGCCTCGACGACGGCCTGGTCATGCAGATCCACCCGGGCTCCTGGCGCAATCACAACCCGCAGGTGCTCGCGGCGTTCGGCCGCGACAAGGGCGCGGACATCCCGACGCCCACCGAGTACGTCCGCGCGCTCAAGCCGCTGCTCGACCGCTACGGCAACGAGCGCGCGCTGACGGTGATCCTGTTCACGCTCGACGAGACGGTCTACGCCCGCGAGCTGGCGCCGCTGGCCGGGCACTACCCGATCCTGAAGCTCGGGCCCGCCGTGGTGGTTCCACGACAGCCCCGAGGGCATGCTGCGCTTCCGCGAGCAGGCGACCGAGACCGCCGGCTTCTACAACACCGTCGGCTTCAACGACGACACCCGCGCCTTCCTCTCGATCCCCGCGCGCCACGACGTCGCGCGGCGGATCGACTGCCGCTTCCTCGCGACACTGGTGGCCGAGCACAAGATCGCCGAGGACGAGGCCTTCGCGCTCGCGCCCGAGCTCGCGCACGGTCTCGCGAAGCGCGCCTACCGGCTTTGAGCCGCCGGCG
This sequence comes from uncultured beta proteobacterium, assembly GCA_963768535.1. Classification (GTDB taxonomy): domain Bacteria; phylum Pseudomonadota; class Gammaproteobacteria; order Burkholderiales; family Casimicrobiaceae; genus CAIWHR01. The sequence goes on from CAVYID010000009.1 coordinate 464,507, forward strand.
CATCCTACGCGCCATGATCACGCTGCGCAAGGCCGGCGACCGCGGCCACGCGAGCCACGGCTGGCTCGAGTCCTGGCACACGTTCTCGTTCGCCGATTACCACGATCCGCGCGCACATGGGCTTCGGGCCGCTGCGCGTCATCAACGAGGACCGTGTCGAGCCGGGCATGGGCTTCGGCACGCACGGCCACCGCGACATGGAGATCATCAGCTACGTGCTCGACGGCCAGCTCGAGCATCGCGACAACATGGGCACCGGCGCCGTCATCGAGCCCGGCGACGTCCAGCGGATGAGCGCCGGTCGCGGCGTGCTGCACAGCGAATTCAATCCGTCGTTCACCGACGGCGTGCATTTCCTGCAGATCTGGATCGAGCCCGACGTCACCGGCATCGCGCCGTCGTACGAGCAGAAGCACTTCCCCGAGCACGACAAGCGCGCGCGGCTGCGGCTGGTCGCGTCGCGCGACGGCGCCGACGGCTCGGTGACCCTGCACCAGGACGCGCGCGTCTACGCGACGCTGCTCGACGGCGACGAGCGGATCGCGCACGCGCTCGCGCCCGGCCGCCGCGCCTGGGTGCAGGTCGTCCGGGGCAGCGTCAGCGTCAACGGCGTGGCGCTCGCGGCCGGCGACGCGGCCGCGCTGACCGGCGAGGCCGGCGTCGCGCTCGACCACGCGAGCGCCGCCGAGGTGCTCGTGTTCGACCTGCCCTGACCGCTGGAGACGACGATGAATCGTTCCCGCGATTTCGCCGCGCTGGCCGGGCGCATACTGCTGGCGGCCACCTTCGCCGTTTCCGGCTACGGCAAGATCCACAATTTCGCGGGCACCGCCGCGTTCATGGCCAGCAAGGGGTTGCCGATGACCGAGGTGCTGCTGGTGCTGGCGATCCTGGCCGAGCTGGGCTGCGGCCTGGCGGTCATGATCGGCTGGAAGACGCGGCTGGCGGCGCTCGCGATCATCGTCTTCACCGCGGTCGCGACCGCGGTGTTCCACAATTTCTGGGCGGTGCCCCCGGAGCAGGCGATGATGCAGCAGATCCAGTTCATGAAGAACCTGTCGATCATCGGCGGCCTGCTGCTGCTCGTCGCATTCGGTCCCGGCCGCTACGCGGTCGATCCCGTGCCGCTGCGCGCGCGCTGACCGGAGCGCGGCGGCGCTCAGGCGAGCGTCGACTCGACCGCGACGGCGATCGCCTCGTTCGGACGGTCGTCGGCGATGAGGCCGTCGACCAGGCGGATGATGCGGTCGCAGCGCCGCGCGAGCCGCGGATCGTGGGTGACGATCAGGAACGCCGTGCCCGCCTGCTCGTTGAAGCGCGCGCATCAGCGCAAAGATGTCGTCGGCCGAGTGCGTGTCGAGATTGCCCGTCGGCTCGTCGGCGAGCACCAGCGGCGGCGCGAGCGACAGCGCGCGCGCGATCGCGACCCGCTGCTGCTGCCCGCCGGAGAGCTTGCGCGGCAGGAAGTCGACGCGCTCGGCGAGTCCGACGTCGGCGAGCAGGGCCTCGGCGCGCTCGCGCGCGGCGCGCGTCACCGGGCCGTTGGCGATCAACCCGGGCATCAGCACGTTCTCCGCCGCGGTAAAGGCCGGCAGCAGGTGATGGAACTGGAAAACGAAGCCGATGCTGCGCGCGCGCAGCGCGGTGATTTCCGCCTCGGGCAGCGTCGCCGTCTCCCTGCCGAGCAGGCGGTACGATCCCGCGCTCGGCGGCTCCAGCAGGCCGATGAGGTTGAGCAGCGTCGATCTTGCCCGAGCCCGACGGCCCGACCAGCGCGGTGAACTCGCCGGGCCGCAGCGCGAGGTCGATGCCGTGCAGGACCCGGGTCTCGACGTCGGTTCCCGCGCCGTAGGATTGCCGGATTCCGGCGAGTTCGAGCAGCGGCGCGTCCATCGCTAGCTCCGGATCGCCTGCGCCGGGTCGAGCCGCGCCGCGGTGCGCGCCGGAACGGCCGCGGCGAGCAGGCCGACGGCCAGCGCGGAGAGCGCCGCGGTCAGGTAGAGCGCCACCGACAGCTTGAGCTCGATCAGCGGCGTGCCGTCGGCATTGCGCGCGACCCTGAGGAACACGAACAGCATCAGCGACGACAGCGCGGACCCGATCGCCGATCCGGCCACCGCGACGATCGCCCCCTGCAGCAGGAACACCCTCTGCACCTTCCCGCGCGACGCGCCCATCGCGCGCAGGATGCCGATCTCGCGCCGCTTCTGCACGACCCAGACGACCAGCACGCTGGCGATGCCCAGCGCGACGATCAGGACCACGAACAGCCGGATCAGCACCGTCGTGATGTCCTGCGCGCGGATCGCCGCCACCAGCTGGTCGAAGGTCTTCATCCAGCTGTCGAACGTGAGCCCGGTCCTGCGCGGCGAGCCGTTGCGCGAATTCCTCGGCGCCGAACAGGTCGGCGACCGTGAGGTCGATTCCGACGCGCCGCCGGGCAGGTCGAGCAGGCTCTGCCCGGTGCGGAAGCCGACGTAGACCGAGGTCCTGGTTCGCGGCCCGGCTGCCGAGATCGAACAGGCCGGTGATCGTGTACGCGTCGCTGACGCTGCCCCCGCTGCGCGGTCTGCAGGCGGATGCGGTCGCCGACCGCCGCGCCCAGGTCCGCCGCCAGATCGCGGCCGATCACGACGTCGCCCGGCTGCACGACGAACCGCCCCGCGACCATCTTGTCGGCGAGGTGGATGATCCGGTCGTGGCGGGCGGATCGATGCCGATGAGGTTGATCGCCTTGCTCGCGTCGCCGCGCTGCGCGAACCCGGCGCCGGAGACGATCGGCGACACCGCGGTGATGCCGGGCGTGCGTTCGAGCTGCGCGGCGAGCGCCTGCCACTGGTCGATCGAGCGCAGCCGCTGCGTGCGCGCCTCGATCCGCGGCAGCAGCGTTTCCCCGTCCCGCGGCGCGAGTTGAACGGTCGCGCGACTTCCTGCCGCGGCGTGACGACGATGTGCGCCTGCGCGCCAGCACCCGCTTGATGGTGTTGGCCTGCAGGCCGGTGACGAGCGTGGTGATGAAGATGACGACCGCCACCCCGACCGACGCGCCGACGATGATCAGGGCGGTCTGGAACCGGCCTTCGCGCAGGAAGCGCAGGGCGACGACCCACTCGAACCGCATCCTGGCTTCGGGACCCTCGGGGTCAGCGGGCGCGGGCGCGCACGCGCTGCCCGGGATCGACGCCGCTGCCGGTCAGGACCAGCGTCCCCGCGGGCACGCCGTCGACGATCTCCGCGTCGGCGGCCGTCCGCGCGCCGATCCGTACCGGCTGCCGCGCGACGGCGCCGTCGCGCACGACCAGCACCCACGGCGCCTCGCTCGCCGCGTCGTGCACGGCGGCAGCGGGATCACGATCGCGTCGGCCCGGTTCGCGACCTCGATCTCGATCGACACCGTCATGTCGGCACGCAGGAACGGCGGCGGCTGCGGCACGCGGAACTTGGTCTCGACCGTGCCGCGCTGGACGTCGATGCCCGGCGCGATGTAGGCGAGCTCGGCGGCGAAGCGGTCGGCAGGATACGCGTCGGCGGACACGGTCGCGGTCTGGCCGACGCGCAGCACGGCCAGGTTCTTTTCGTCGACCAGCGCGGTGAGCCGCGTCTCGCCGTCCTGCGCCAGCGTGAACAGCGCCTTGCCCGGCTGCACGATGTCGCCGGGCTCGACGCTGCGCGTCGAGCACGGTGCCGGCCGCCGGCGCGCGGATCGTCGTCTGCGCGAGCTTCGCGGCGGCGGTTTCGCGCGCCGCGACGGCCGCGCGCAGCTGGTCGTCGAGCAGGCGGAGGTCGGCGCCGCCGGCCTGCAGGCTGCCGAGCTGCGCCTTGGCAGTCTCGAGCTGGCTGGCGGCGACCGTCGCCGCGCGCCGCGTCTCGTCGAGCGCCGCCTGGCCCGACGAAGCCCTGCGCGAAGAGCTCGCGGCTGCGCGTCGGCGGCGCGCTGCGCGACGCGGGCATTCTCCTCGGCCTGCACCAGCGCCTGCCGCGCCGCCGGAAGCCCCGTCTCGCGCCACTGCGCGATCCGCGTGCGCGCCGCGGCCTCCTGCGCCTCGCCGGCCTTGAGCGCGGCGGCGAGCTCCGCGCGGTCGAGCTCGATCAGCACCTGCTGCGCGTCGACCCGCGTGCCTTCGTCGACGGCGACGCGCTCGACGCGTCCGGTGATCGTCGAGCCGATGGTGACGGTCGCCGGCGTGAGCACGCGGCCGCTGACCACCACCGTCTGCCGGATCTTTCCTGCCGCCGCCACGATCGCGTCGGCCTGCGGCGGGACCAGCGCCCGGTACGCGAACGCCGCGGCCGCGATCGCGGCGAGGGCAAGCACGACATACGCCCAGCGCGGCGGCGACGGAAAGGACATGCGGGAGGGATCCGGGCGGAAAACGAGTCGATTATCGCCTGCGCGGGAAACGGGTGTCCATCGATCCCGTGCGCGGCGTGCGTCGCGGCTACTCGCGCCGGCGCGAGTCGAGGAAGATCGTCACCGGTCCGTCGTTGACGAGACTCACCTGCATGTCGGCGCCGAACCTTCCGGTCGGCACCGGTGCGCCGAGCTCGCGCTCGAGGGCGGCCACCAGCGCGTCGAACCGGGGCCGCGCGATGTCCGGCGGCGCGGCGCCCGACCACGACGGACGGTTGCCCTTGCGGGTGGACGCGTACAGCGTGAACTGGCTGACCGCCAGCAGCGCGCCGCCGGTCTCGGCCAGCGAGCGGTTCATCACGCCGGCATCGTCGCCGAAGATGCGCAGTGCCGCGATCTTGCGCGCGAGCCAGTCGCGATCGTCGTCGCGGTCGTCGGCGGCCATGCCGGCCAGCACCAGCAGCCCCGGTCCGATGGCGGCGACGCGCTCGCCGCCGACGCTCACCGCGGCCTCGCGCACCCGCTGGATCAACGCGCGCATTTCAGCGCTTGACCACCTTGCGCGAGACCTCGCTGACCGCGCCCCCGGCGAAGGTGATGCTGGTGACGGTGTCGGGATCGTCGTCGGTGGGCAGGTAGGACCAGCGCGTCTGCCGCGCCTTGCTGCCGCCGGAGGTCGCGTCCGGGCGCCCGATCCGGGCGAGCACCTCGGCCTCGCTCATCCCGGCGTGGATGAACTTGCGTTCCTTGGCGCTGCCGCTGGCCGTGCCGGGCGTCGCCGCGCGCTCGAGAGGGGTGCCGGACGCGGCTTTTCCGCCGCGGCCGGGGCACGCGCAAAGCCGCCGTTGATCACCGAAAGGTCGGGCGGATCGGCGTCGAAGTTGCGCAGTTCGCGCCCGGGCGGACACGGCTCGTCCTGGTAGACGACGCCGCTGCCGGCGCCGCCCTGGCACTTGTAGACGTTCGCGCCGGCGCCGGCGGCCGCCGTCAGCGCGGCGAAGAGCACCGTCGCCGCGGCGAGCATCGCGCGTCGCGGCGGACGGTGCCGGCAGGGATCAGCATGCATTTCGGACTTCCTTGCGTTACGCCGGCGACCGGTGGCGCGGCATGCGTCCACACTATCCCTCCGGCGGAGGTATTACCATAACGCCTTTCCGGGCATCCCGGCCTACGCCGTTCGACGGAGCCTCCCATCGGCATCGCCTCCCGCGTCAATGCGATCGCGCCGTTCCACGTGATGGAGGTGCAGACGGCCGCCCGCGCGCTCGAAGCCGCCGGCCACCGTGTCGTCCACATGGAGATCGGCGAGCCCGATTTCCCGACGCCGGCGCCGGTGCTCGACGCGGCCCGGCACGCCCTGGACGACGGCGGAATCTACTATACGTCGGCGCTGGGCATCCCCGAGCTGCGCCAGGCGATCGCGCGCCACTACGCCGAGCGCTTCGGCGTCGCGATCGCGCCCGAGCGCGTGATCGTGACCGCCGGCTCGTCTGCCGCGCTGCTGCTGGTGATGGCGCTCATCGTCGACCGCGACGATCGCATCCTGCTCTCCGACCCCGGGTATCCGTGCAACCGGCATTTCGTCCGCGTGCTCGAAGGCGAGCCCGTCGGCGTCCCGGTGGGGCCGGAGACCAACTACCAGCTCTCGGCGGCGCTGATCGAGCGCCACTGGACGCCGCGCACCCGCGGCGTGCTGATCGCGTCGCCGTCGAACCCGACCGGAACGACGGTGGCGCCGGAGGAGATGGGCGAGATCGCCGCCGCCGTCGCCCGGCGCGCGCGGCCGGCTCATCGTCGACGAGATCTATCTCGGCCTGACCTACGGCGGCGAGCCGCGCTCGGTGCTCTCGCTCGCCGGGCCGCTCGCCGACGACCTGTTCGTCGTGTCGAGCTTCTCCAAGTATTTCAACATGACCGGCTGGCGCCTGGGCTGGGTCGTCGCGCCGGAGCGCCACGTGCGCGACCTCGAGAAGATCGCGCAGAACCTGTACATCTCGCCGCCGACGCTGTCGCAGCGCGCCGCCCTCGCGTGCTTCCTGCCGGAGACGCTCGCCATCCTGGAGGAGCGCCGGCGCGCGTTCCGCGACCGCCGCGACTTCCTGGTGCCGGCGCTGCGGGCGCTGGGCTTCGGCATCCCGGTCATGCCGGGGGGCGGCTTCTTCGTCTACGCGGACAGCACGCGCTTCTCGCCGGACAGCGAGCGCTTCTGCCGCGACGTGCTCGCCGGCGCCCACGTGGCAATCACGCCGGGCGTGGATTTCGGGACGCACCGCGCCGGGGACCACGTGCGCTTCGCCTATACGATCGAGATGGCGAAGCTCGAGGACGGCGTCGCGCGGCTGAAGCGCTTTCTTGCGTGAGCGGCGTGATCCGCGCGACAAGCGTAGCCCGGGTTGAGCGCAGCGAAACCCGGGTGGATCGTCGTCGGGCCGATCGATCCTCGGCCACGTTCCTGCGCACCCGCTAGGATTCCGGAGCTACGCCGGCGGCGCGATGCGCGCGTCGCTGACGGGCGACGGGACGCCGCTGCTCTTCGCGCTGCTGCTGCCCGCGCTTTCCGGCTGCGGCACCGCCGAGTTCTACTGGCAGGGACTCGCCGGCCAGCTCGAGCTCCTCGCGCGGGCGCGGCCGATCGCCGACGTCGTCGCGACGACGGCCGATCCTCGGCTGAAGGCGCAGCTGGAGCACGTGGAGGCGATCCGCGGCTTTGCCGGCCGCGAGCTCGCGCTCCCCGCCAACGGCAGCTTCACCCGCTATGCCGACCTCGGGCGGTCGTTCGTCGTATGGAACGTCTTCGCCGCGCCGGAATTCTCGCTGACGCCGCGGCAGTGGTGCTTCCCGGTGGCCGGCTGTGTGAGCTATCGCGGCTACTTCGCCGAGGCCGACGCACAGGCCGAGGCCGCGCGCCTCGGGGCGACCGGCGACGACGTCCACGTCGGCGGCGTCCCGGCGTACTCGACGCTCGGCTATTTCGACGATCCCGTGCTGTCGACTTTCATCCGCTACCGCGAGCCCGATCTCGCGCGCCTCATGTTCCACGAGCTTGCGCATCAGGTCGTCTACGTCAAGGACGACACGTCGTTCAACGAATCGTTCGCGGTGACGGTCGAGGAGGAGGGCCTGCACCGGTGGCTCGCCGCGCAGCGAGGGCGGCCGGACGCCGCCGCCTTCGCCGCGCAGATCGCCCGCGGCGACCGGCTGCGCGCGGAATTCCGGGCGCTGATCTACGCGACGCGCGAACGCCTGGCCGCGCTCTACGCGAGCGACGTGCCCGAGGCCGACAAGCGCGCGGGCAAGGCGGCGGCGTTTGCGGAGCTTCGCGCCGGGTACGAGGCGCTCAAGGCCGGCTGGGGCAGCGGACCGGCATTCGACCGGTGGTTCGCCGGCGGCGCCAACAACGCGGGGATCGTCGCGGTGGGCCTGTATGCCGACCGGGTCCCGCAGTTCCGGGCGCTGCTGGCGGCCGAGGGCGGCGACCTGCCGCGCTTCTACGCCCGGGTGAAGGCGCTGGCCGGGCTGCCGCGGGCCGAGCGCGACGCGGCGCTTGCGGCGTACGCGCCGCCGGCTGCGGGGCAAGCCCCCATCCCCTTGTTCTGAAAAGCGAAATCAGGTAAGATTTCAGGTTCCCTTGCCTCACCCGCCGCAGACGGGGAGGCCATTCGCGGCCGCGCAAACGGCGGCCGCCTCACCGACCACAAGGAGCGTTCTGCATGCGTCACTACGAAGTCGTCTTCATCGTGCACCCCGATCAGAGCGAGCAGGTGCCCGCGATGATCGAGCGGTACCGCACGATGGTCACCGCCAAGTCCGGGCGGATTCATCGTCTCGAGGACTGGGGCCGGCGCCAGCTCGCCTACCCGATCGCGAAGGTCCACAAGGCGCATTACGTGCTGCTCAACATCGAGTGCGACCGCGACACGCTGGCCGAGCTCGAGCACGCGTTCAAGTTCAACGACGCCGTGCTGCGCCACCTGATCGTCGCCATGCGCGAAGCGGTCGTGGCGCCGTCGCCGATGATGCGCGAGGAGAAGCCGCGTGCGGCCGACGGCGAGCGGGGCGAGCGCCGAGCGCGGCGAGCGCCCGCGAGCGCGGCGAGCGCCCGGAGCGCGGCGAGCGACCGGACCGCGGCGCGCGGAGCGAACGACCGGCCGAAACGCCGCCGGCCGAGCCGGCGTCGGCCTGACCCGCCGCCGCGCTCAAAGAACCCACGTGCCCGACGCGAACCGGCTGGTGCTCGACGCCACGCTGACCGAACGCGGCGACCTGCGCTATACGCCGGCCGGGCTTCCGGCGCTGGAATGCATGCTCCGGCATGCGTCGACCCAGCCCGAGGCCGGCGGCGAGCGCCGCGTCGAATGCGAGCTGGCGGCAGTTGCCTTCGGCGCACCGGCGGAGTCGCTGGCGAGGATCGCCAACGGAACCGAGTTGCGCTGCAAGGGTTTCATCGCCCGGCGCTGGCGCACCGGCATCACCGTCGCGCTGCACGTGCACGAATTCGAACTTCTGAACCACGACTGAAAGGAAACGACCATGCCCCGTCCAATGGGTAGAGGCAAAGGCAAAGGCAAAGGCAAGGACATGAAGCGCCGCGACCGCGGCAACAACCTGTTCAAGCGCAAGAAGTTCTGCCGGTTCACCGCCGAAGGCGTCAAGGAAATCGACTACAAGGACCTCGACGTCCTGAAGGATTTCATCCAGGAGAACGGCAAGATCATGCCGGCGCGGATCACCGGCACCAGGGCGCGCTACCAGCGGCAGCTGTCGACCGCGATCAAGCGCGCGCGCTTCCTCGCGCTCGTCCCCTACACCGACCTGCACTGAGCGGAGGACGCGATGCAAATCATTCTGCTCGAGAAGATCGCCAACGTCGGCAATCTGGGCGACGTCGTCAAGGTCAAGCACGGCTACGCGCGCAACTACCTGATCCCGCAGGGCAAGGCGAAGCGAGCGACCGCCGACAACATCAAGGAGCTCGAGGCCAGGCGCGCCGAGCTGGAGAGCGCCGCCGCGGTGAAGCTGGCCGAGGCGCAGGCGAAGGCGGGGAAGCTCGAGGGCCTGACGATCCAGATCACGCAGAAGGCCGGGGTAGACGGCCGCCTGTTCGGCTCGGTGACCAACGTCGACATCGTCGAAGCGCTCAAAGCCCAGGGCTTCACGGTGGAGAAGGTCGATGTCCGGATGCCCACCGGGCCGCTGAAGCAGGTCGGCGACCACCTGGTTGCCGTCGCCCTCCACACCGACGCGCTCGCGAACATCACCGTAAGCGTCATCGGGGAGCAGACCGCACCGTAATCGGCCGTCGCGGCCACGGACGTTGATCCGGATCTTCAGTTCGCCGGAGAGCCGCCGCGAGGCGGCGATCGTCGCGGTGGCCGTGCTCCTCGTCGCTGCCGGCGCGATTGCGGCGGGCGGGCCGCGACTCGCCGACGAGTGGGTCCACTACCGGCAGGTCGAGTGGTTCGCCGCAGGGCGCTACGAGGTCGTCGAGGAACTGACGACGATCCCCGGCTTTCACGCGGTGGTTGCGGCCGTATGGCGGGTGTTTCACAGCGAATCGCTTGCGCTGGCCCGCGGCGTGACCATGGCGTTCGGGCTCCTCGCCGCCTTCGGGTTCGCCCGGATCCGACAGGCGCTGTTTCCTGACGAGGATCCCTGGCTCGCGACGCTGCAGTACGTATTCTTTCCGATACTCTTTCCTTTCTGCTTCCTGGTCTACACGGACGTGCCGTCGCTGGCGCTGGTGCTGTGGGCCTTTCGGTGCGCGCTCGATCGCCGCCATCGCCTTGCCGGTGCGCTGTGCATTGCGGCACTGCTGTTCCGGCAGACCAACATCGTCTGGATCGCCTTCATCGTGCTGCTGCAGACGATCGATCTGTGGCGGGCGGGCGGCTCGTGGCGCGAGCGGCTGCGCGCCAGCGTCGTTCTCTGGCCCTACGCGGTCGCGGCGATGATGTTCGCCGCGTACTGGTTCTGGCACGGAACGCTGTCGATGTCGCGGTCGCAAGCCCGCGCGCATCCCGATTTGACTTTCCACACCGGCAATCTGTTCTTCATGCTGTTTCTCGTGGGACTCTTTTTCCTGCCGCTGCTACCGGTCTGGCTCGCGCGGTACGCGCGGGCGGCGCGTGCGCAGCCCGCGCTGCTCGCCGTTCCGCTGCTGCTCGGCATGCTGTACGCGTTCACCTTCAAGGTCGACCATCCTTACAATGTAATATTCCCGGAGTTCATCCTGCGCAATGGCATCCTCGTCTACGTCGCCCATCATCACTGGGCGTCCGTCGCATTCGGCGCCGTTGCGACAGTCGCCGGATGCGCCGTAAGCCAGGTGCGCTGGCAGCGCCCGGCGTTCGTACTCCTGCTGCCGGCGTCGATCCTCTTTGTCAGCGCGTCGTGGCTGATCGAGCAGCGCTACTACCTGATCCCCATTGCACTGCTGCTCGCTTTGCGGCGTGCCGAGGATCGCCGCGCGGAGCGCCTGATGCTGGCGTACTGGATTCCGGTCGCGGTTGGATTCATGTACGGCATGCAGAGTTATGCATTCTTCCTCTGAGGCCGCAGCCGGGCGCATCGATGCCGACGATCGCGCGCGCCACCGAATTGGCTTTCACCGGCGATTGGTGTTTAATTGCCGACTTGCGCGGCGGCGCGCGATCGCCCCGTTTTCGGAGCAGCGAACGACCCGGAGCACGACTTTTCCCTCTTGCGCGCGCGCGGCCGCCTGCCTGGCGGGACAACGGCTTCAAGCCTTGACCGCGCTCGTGGCGACACCCTGTGCCCGAGCGCTCGCCGCCGTTACCGATGGAATCCCGATGGAGCATCAATGACCCACGCGGCCGAGCAACACCAGGATATCCGCGACGCGATGCGCGACCTGTGCGCGCAGTTCCCGGCGGAGTACTTCCGCAAGATCGACGAGCGGCGGGGCTATCCGGACGAGTTCGTCGACGCGCTGACCAAGGCCGGCTGGCTGGCGGCGATGATCCCGGAGGAGTACGGCGGCTCCGGGCTCGGGCTCACCGAGGCGTCGGTCATCATGGAGGAGATCAACCGCTCCGGCGGCAACTGCCGGCGCCTGCCACGGCCAGATGTACAACATGGGCACGCTGCTGCGGCACGGCTCGGAGGCGCAGAAGCGCGACTACCTGCCGCAGGATCGCGCAGCGGCGAGCTGCGGCTGCAGTCGATGGGCGTGACCGAGCCGACCACCGGCACCGACACCACCAAGATCAAGACCACCGCGGTCGCAAGGGCGACCGCTACGTCGTCAACGGCCAGAAGGTGTGGATCTCGCGCGTCCAGCATTCCGACCTGATGATCCTGCTGGCGCGCACGACGCCGCTCGACCGAGGTGAAGAAGAAGTCCGAGGGCATGTCGATCTTCCTGGTCGACCTGCAGCGAGGCGATCGGCAACGGCATGACGCGTCCAGCCGATCCGCAACATGGTCAACCACGAGACCAACGAGCTGTTCTTCGACAACCTCGAGATTCCCGGCCGAGAACCTGATCGGCGAGGAGGGCAAGGGCTTCCGCTACATCCTCGACGGCCTGAACGCCGAGCGCACGCTGATCGCCGCCGAGTGCATCGGCGACGGCTACTGGTTCATCGACAAGGTCGTCGGCCTACGCCAAGGAGCGCGTGGTGTTCGGCCGGCCGATCGGCCAGAACCAGGGCGTGCAGTTCCCGATCGCGCGGGCCTACGTCAACGTCGAGGCCGCCAACCTGATGCGCTTCGAGGCCTGCCGCGCTGTTCGACGCGCACGCAGCCCTGCGGCGCCGAGGCCAACATGGCGAAGCTGCTCGCGGCCGACGCGTCATGGGAGGCGGCCAACGCCTGCCTGCAGTTCCACGGCGGCTTCGGCTTCGCCGCCGAGTACGACATCGAGCGCAAGTTCCGCGAGACGCGGCTCTACCAGGTCGCGCCGATCTCGACCAACCTGATCCTGGCCTACGTGGCCGAGCACGTGCTCGGCCTGCCGCGATCGTTCTGAGCCGGTGGCCGGTCCCGCGAATGCGCGTCAGCCGCGCCCTCCGGAGGAGGGGCAGGGCGCCCGTCCGGCGGGCAGGCCGGCGCCGCCCGCGCGCTCGACGGCATCACCGTCGTCACGCTGGAGCACGCGATCGCCGGGCCGTTCTGCACCCGCCAGCTGGCCGACCTCGGCGCGCGCGTCATCAAGATCGAGCGCCCCGGCAGCGGCGACTTCGCCCGCGGCTACGACGAGCGCGTGCGCGGGCTCGCCTCGCACTTCGTCTGGACCAACCGGTCGAAGGAGAGCCTGACGCTGGACGTCAAGCACCCGGAGGCGGCGCCGATCCTCGCGGCGCTCGTCGCGCGCGCCGACGTGCTGGTGCAGAACCTCGCCCCGGGCGCCGCCGCGCGGCTGGGACTCGGCTACGAGACGCTTGCCGCGAAGCACCCGCGCCTCGTCGTCTGCGACATCTCGGGCTACGGCGCCGACGGCCCGTACCGCGACAAGAAGGCCTACGACCTGCTGATCCAGAGCGAATCGGGCTTCCTGTCGATCACCGGGTCGCCGGACGCGCCGGCCAAGGCCGGCTGCTCGATCGCCGACATCGCCGCGGGCATGTACGCGTACACCAACATCCTCGCCGCGCTGCTCGAGCGCGAGAAGACGGGGCGGGGCAAGGCGATCGACGTGTCGATGCTCGAAAGCATGGTCGAGTGGATGACCTACCCGCTCTATTACGCCTACGACGGGGCCGAGCCGCCGCCGCGCGCGGGCTCGGCGCACGCGACCATCTATCCCTACGGCCCGTTTCCAGGCCGGCGACGGCGCGACGGTGATGCTCGGGCTGCAGAACGAGCGCGAATGGGTGACCTTCTGCGAGCGGGTGCTGCAGCAGCCCGGCCTCGCGACCGACGCCGCGCTTCGCGTCGAACTCGCGGCGCACGCAGGCCCGCGCCGCACTGCGCGAGCTCATCGTCGCCGCGTTCGCCCCGCTCACCGCGGCGCAGGTGATCGAGCGCCTCGACGCGGCCGGCATCGCCAACGCGCGGATGAACGACATGCACGACGTCTGGGCGCATCCGCAGCTCGCGGCGCGCCGCCGCTGGGCCGAAGTCGGCACGCCGGCGGGGCCGGTGCCGGCGCTGGTGCCGCCCGGCGTGGCGCCGGACGCCCACCCGCGGATGGACCCGGTGCCGGCGCTGGGGGCGCACACCGCCGCGATCCTCCACGAGCTCGGCTACGACGATGCGGCGATCGCGCGGCTCGCTGCCGAGCGTGCGGTCTAGCGCGCTGCTGCGCCCGCCACGATGGCAGTTCTCACGCGCACCCGGCAACCCGAGGCCCCGACGATGAACCCCGAGACGCACCCGGGCGCCGTGCTGGCAGGCTTCGCCAGCGCGCTCGCCTACGACGACATCCCGCCGCCGGTGCTGCGGCGGGCCGAGGATCTGCTGCTCGACTGGGCCGGCTCGGCGCTGGCCGGCAAGGGCGCGCGCGCGGTCGAGGCGATCGAGCACTTCGCGCAGCAGATGGGGCCTGCGGACGGCGCCGCCGAGGTGCTGATCTCGCGGCGCCGGACGAGCCCGCTGTTCGCGGCGATGGTCAACGCCGCCGCCTCGCACTTCGCCGAGCAGGACGACGTGCACAACGGCTCGGTGTTCCATCCGGGCGCCGTGGTGTTCCCGCCTGCGCTGGCGGTCGCGCAGGCGCTGGGTGCGTCGGGGCGCGAGCTGCTGACCGCGGCGGTCGCCGGCTACGAGGTCGGCATCCGCGTGGGCGAGTTCCTCGGGCGTACGCACTACAAGGTCTTCCACACCACCGGCACCGCAGGCACCGTGGCGGCGGCGGCGGCGACCGGCCGCCTGCTCGGCCTCGACGCGACGGCGATGCTCCATGCGTTCGGCTCGGCCGGCACGCAGGCGGCCGGGCTGTGGGAATTCCTGCGCGACGCGCGCGGATTCGAAGCAGCTGCACACGGCGAAGGCCGCCGCCGACGGGCTCGCCGCCGCGTATCTCGCCCACGGCGGGCTGACCGGCGCGCGGCGCATCTTCGACGGCGCGCAGGGCATGGCCGCCGGCATGTCTACCGACGCCGATCCGGCGCGCCTCACCGACGTCTCGGCGAGCGCTGGGCGCTCGCCGAGACGTCGTTCAAGTTCCACGCGTCGTGCCGCCACACGCACCCGGCGGCCGACGCGCTGCTGCAGGTCGTCATCCAGCACGATCTCGCGCCGGACGCCATCCGCCAGGTGACGGCGCGCGTGCATCAGGCGGCCATCGACGTGCTGGGCCCGGTCACCGATCCGACGACCGTGCACCAGGCCAAGTTCTCGATGGGCACCGTGCTGGCGATGATCGCGACGTTCCGGCGCGCGGGGCTCGCCGAATTCGCGCAGCACTTCCGCGATCCGGGCATCGTCGCGCTGCGAGAGAGGGTCGCGGATGGCGCACGACCCCGAGGTCGAGGCCGCGTACCCGCGCCGCTGGATCGGCCGGGTCGAGGTCGAGACGATCGACGGCCGCCGGCTCGAGGGCAGCGTCGACGAGCCCAAGGGCGACCCGGGCAACACGCTCTCGCGCGGCGAGCTCGCCGACAAGGCACTGCGGCTGGCCGAATTCAGCGGTGCCGCGAGCGCGGCAGAGGTCCGCGCGCTGGTCGCCGACGTCTTCGCGATCGCCGACGCGCCGCGCCTGGGCCGGCTGCTGCCGCTGGCGCCGCCGGGGCTCGCGGCGGCGCGCGGGGAGACTCGCGGCGAATCCCGCCGCTGACATCGAAGGAGAGAAGCCGACCATGACGACGAACGATTTCGACGCCCGTGCCGCCACCTGGGACGACGACCCGACCAAGGTGGCGCGGGCGCAGGCCGTCGCCGACGCCATCGAGCGCAGCGTGCCGCTCGCGCCGTCGCTGCGCGCGCTGGAATACGGCGCCGGCACCGGGCTGCTGAGCTTCATGCTGCGGCCACGGCTCGGCGACATCACGCTCGCCGACGTCTCCGAGGGCATGCTCGACGTCGCCGCGGGCAAAATCGCGGCCGCGGGCGACACCGCCATGCACGCGGTGAAGCTCGACCTCCTCGCCGATCCGCTGCCGGAGCCGCGCTTCGACCTCATCTACTCGCTGATGACGCTGCACCACATCCCCGACACGGCGGCAATCCTGGCGCGCTTCCGCGCCGCGCTGCGCGTGCCCGGCTACCTGTGCATCGCCGACCTCGACACCGAGGACGGGTCGTTCCACGGGCCGGACGTCGACGTGCACCACGGCTTCGATCGCGACGCGCTCGGCGCGCTGGCGCGCGGGGCGGGGTTCGCGGCGGTCGATTTTGCCACTGCGCACGTGGTGACCAAGGGGGCCGGGACCGAAGCGCACCGCTTTCCGATCTTCCTGATGGTCGCGAAAGCCACGTGACGTCCGCGCATCCTTCCGGCACGCGTGCCGTCGGCGCCGTCGCGCGGACCTACCTGTTCGTCCCGGCCACGCGGCCCGAGCGCTTCGCCAAGGCGCTGGCGGCCGGCGCGCACGCGGTGATCGTCGATCTCGAGGACGCGGTGGCGATTGCCGAAAAGGCGGCGGCGCGCGCCGCGCTCGCCGCCGCACTGCCGCTGCCGCAGCCGGTGCTGGTGCGCATCAACGCCGCCGCCACGCCGTGGTTCGCCGACGACCTCCTCGCGTGCCGGCAGCGGGGGGTCGCCGGCGTCGTCCTGCCGAAGGCGGAGAGCGCGGCGGACGTCGAGCGCGTTCGCAGCGTCGTCGGCGCGGACGTCGGAGTCTATCCGCTGGTCGAGACGGCGGCGGGGCTCTGGCACGCCAGCGAAATCGCGCGCGCTCCCGGCGTGCGGCGGCTGTTGTTCGGCGCCATCGACTTCCAGCTCGACATGGGCCTCGCCGACGACGATCTCGTCCACTTCCGGTCGCAGCTGGCCCTCGTGTCGCGCGTCGCCGGCCTGCCGGCGCCGGTGGACGGCGTGACGACGGCGATCGACGACGAGGCGATCCTCGCCCATGACGTCGAGCGCGCGCGCCGGCTCGGCTTCGGCGGCAAGCTGTGCATCCATCCGAAGCAGGTCGCGCCCGTCAACGCCGCGTTTCGCCCGACCGCCGACGAAGTCGCCTGGGCACAGCGCGTGGTCGCCGCCGACGCGGCGGCCGGCGGCGCCGCGGTCGCGGTGGATGGGAAGATGGTCGACCGCCCGGTGCTGCTCAAGGCGCAGGAAGTTCTCGCCGCCGCGCAGTCGTGACCCGTTGCCCGGAGGCGTAAAATCCCTCCTTTGCGCGGTCCCGCCATGCCCGACGATCCCCAGCTCGACGCCCTCAAGCTCCCGCCGCACTCTCTGGAGGCGGAGCAGTCGGTGCTGGGCGGCCTGCTGCTCGACAACGAGGCGGCCGACCGCGTCGGCGATATCATCGCCGACGCCGATTTCTACAGCGAAGCGCACCGGCTGATCTATCACCACATCATCGCGCTCGTCGCCGACGGCAAGCCGGCCGACGTGGTGACGGTGGCCGAGACGCTCGACTCGGTGCAGAGGCTGGACTACATCGGCGGCCTCGCCTATCTCGGCGCGCTGGTCGAGAACGTGCCGACGGCGGCCAACATCCGCCACTACGCGACCATCGTCCGCGAGCGCTCGATCCTGCGCCAGCTCGCGGCGACCGCCGGCGACATCGCCGACACCGCGTACAACCCGATGGGGCGCAGCGCGAAGGAGATCCTCGACGAGGCCGAGGCCAAGGTCCTGCACATCGCCGAGCAGGGCGCGCGCGGCAACCAGGTGTTCGAGGAGATCGGCAAGCTGCTGGCCGGCGTGGTCGAGCGCATCGAGACGCTCTACAACCGCGACGACCCGTCGGCGGTCACCGGCGTTCCCACCGGTTTTTCCGACCTCGACGAAAAGACTTCCGGCCTTCAGCCCGGCGATCTCGTCATCGTCGCCGGACGGCCGTCGATGGGCAAGACGGCGCTCGCACTCAACATCGGCGAGCACGTGGCGCTCGGTCGCCGGCCTGCCGGTCGGCCATGTTCTCGATGGAAATGGCGCGGCTCGCAGCTCGCGCTGCGGATGATCGGCTCGGTCGGCCGGCTCGACCAGCACATGCTGCGCACCGGCCGGCTCGCCGCAGACGACTGGGAGAAGCTGACCGGCGCGCTGGGGCGCCTGCACGAGGCGCCGATCCTGATCGACGAGACGCCGGCACTCAACGCGATCGAGGTGCGCTCGCGCGCGCCGCCGGCTGCATCGAAGCAGTACGGCAAGCTGGGGCTGATCGTCGTCGACTACCTGCAGCTGATGCAGGCGTCGTCGAGCGGCGAGAACCGGGCGACCGAGATCTCCGAGATCTCGCGCTCGCTGAAGGCGCTGGCCAAGGAGCTCAAGGTGCCGGTGATGGCGCTGTCGCAGCTCAACCGCTCGCTCGAGCAGCGCCCCAACAAGCGGCCGGTGATGTCGGACCTGCGCGAGAGCGGGGCGATCGAGCAGGACGCCGACGTGATCCTGTTCATCTACCGCGACGAGGTCTACAACCCCGAGTCGCAGGACAAGGGGACCGCCGAGATCATCATCGGCAAGCAGCGCAACGGGCCGATCGGCACCGTGCGGCTGACATTCCTCGGCGAGTACACCCGGTTCGAGAACTTCGCCACGCCCGGCAGCTACTGAGGACGCTCAACGCCGGGCTACGGGCCGGGGGGGCGGGGCGAGGGTCACGACGTCGACGCGCCCGGGCGCGACCGAGTCGATCGTGACGCGCCACGTTACGGGCGTGTCCGCCGGGCACGCGCGGCAGACGTACACGGCGCTGACCGCGTCGCGGGCGAGCGGCGCGACGGGATCGCCATTGGCGCTGACCGTGAGCGTGGGCGCCGGCATCCACAGCGCGTACGGCTGCGACACGACCAGCGCCTCGTCGCGCCCGACGGTGGCTTCGAGGACGCTCGCCTGCTGCGGCCCGGCGATGATCCGGTGCGGCGGATAGACGCTGCCGTCGGGCACGGCGAAGCCGCTCTCCGGTCCCAGCACGCGGGCCGCCGGCGCGATGCCCAGCCCGCCCAGCACCTGCGGCGGACGCCAGCCCAGCGCCGTCCACAGCGGCAGCGCGAGGCCGACCAGGTGCGTCGCGCCGGCCGGCTGCGCGCCGGTCAGGCGGACGTCGCGCGCACCGCAGTGCAGCCGGTGATCGAGGCCGAGATACATGTCCTCCAGGAAGGCGTAGGTGCCGTGCAGCACCACGGAGCCGCGCTGCGCGCACAGCAGCGCGCCGCTGGCGTCGACGGCGTACGCCGGGAGCCACGGCTCGGCGAGCGGCGGCGACGCGTCGTCCTGCTTGACGTCGAGGCGCGAGGCGACCGGAATCGTCACCTGCCCCGACAGAATGGTCCGCGCGATCCCGGCGACGGTGGCCACGTGCAGCGCCAGCGCCAGCGCGACCGTCGCGGCGGCCGTGCGTGCGCCGAGCGCGTGCACCCCCACCGCGCCGGCCGCGGCCAGCGGCGGCAGCAGCGCGTAGGTCATGTAGAACGGCGTCTCCGGCCGGACCCAGGCGATGGCCAGCGCGACGCCGGCGGCGAGCGCGAGCGCCGCGAGCGCGAGCCCGCGGCGGCCGAAGAGCGCGACGACCAGTCCGGCGGCGGCGGCGAGCTCGATCAGCAGCGTAACGCTCCACAGGACCGTTCCGGCACCGTGCGCCGAGGCGAAGAACGCGTCGGCGACGACCCGGGGGCCACGCACCAGCACGCCGTAGAGCAGCGCGGGCAGGTTGGCGAGATTCGCGCTGCGGGCCATGCCCTCGACGACTTCGCCGGACTGGCGCAGCAGCGCCGACGGCTCGAAGGCCAGCGGCACGAGGGGCAGCAGCGCGACAGCGACCGCCGCGGCGCCCCATCGCGCCAGCACCGCGGCATCGCGCAGCGAAACGAGCGCGACGATCGCCACGACCGGCGCCAGCGCGAGCGTGGTCGGGTGCGCGTGGACCGCGAGCGACAGCGCCGCGGCGGCGCCGACCAGCCACGCCGGCCGCCGCTCGCGCGCCAGGCGCACCAGCGCGTAGAGCACGAGCATCGTGCAGGCGGGCACCACGTTGGTGTGGGCGAACCCGACCAGCTCGAAGCTGCCCCAGCCCGGCAGCGCCAGCAGCGCGCACCAAAGCAGGCCGAGGCGGCGGTCGACGAGCCGGCGCCCGGCCGCGTAGGCGAGGGGAAACTGCAGCGATCCCAGCGCCGGGACGAACAGCGCCACCACGAGCCAGGAAGAGTGCACGAACAGCGGCAGCGCCAGCACGTAGAACCACAGCGGCCCGAGATGCAGCGTGCCGGCGAACATCGGCCCGTGCATCGGCAGCGCGGCGAACTCGCGGATGGACAGTGCCTGTGCGACGTCGCGCGTCGTGTCGTAGCCGGCCGCACCGGTCACGCCGCTGGCGATGGTCGCCGCCATGAACGCGGCGACCAGCAGCCGGTCGGCGCCGGGTGCACTGCGCGGGGTGAACGGCGTGGGCGCGAGCGCGGCCATCGGCGTCAGGCGCGCGGCCGGAACACCCAGAACTGGTTGAGCGCGAAGGTGATCGGCGGCACGATCATCAGCGCGAGGACGAGGCCGACGTACGGCGACCAGCGCATGCCGTGGACGACGACGTACATGACCGCGCTGTTGACCGCGAGGCCGGCCAGCGCGCCCGCCACGTAGCGCCACAGGCGCGCGCCGCGGGCGCCGTGCCCGGCGAAGGTCCAGCGCCGGTTGAGCGCGTAACCGACCAGCACCGCAACCGAGAACGCCAGCGCGTTGGCGGTGACGGCCTCGATGCGGCCCACCTCGATCGCCACCGCGAACAGCGACGTATGGGTCACCGTCGCGATCACGCCGACGACGGCGAATTTCGCGAACCGGCGCAGCAGCGTCGGCATCAGCCGCCGGGGTCGTCGTCGACCGGGACGTCGGCGCTGCGCACGATGGTGCGCACGGCGAAGTAGCCGCCGTAGCCGAACGCCGCCAGCGCGAACACGAGCCCGACGGCGCTCCAGATCTTGAGCGGCACCGCGGAAAAGGACGTGATGCCGTCGACCGCGAGCTTCCACAGCCGCCACAGGCTCCACTTCGAGCGGCCGGCGGCCCGCGGCCCGACGTCGTAGGCGACGATCGCCTGGCGAAAGCCCACCCAGGCGGTAGAGGCCCTTCATGTAGCGCGTGCGCTCGGGCAGGCTCCTGACGGCGTCGATCACGCGGCGGCCGAGCGCCGAGCGCACCGGCGCGAGCCGCGCCCAGAACGCGGCGATCCCGGCGCCTCGTTGTAGCGGGAACCACGACCGACAGCCCGGCCGCGGACCGCGGGTCGGCGGCGATGTCGCTCGCGGGCATCGCCGGCGCGGCCCGCGCCGCGGGTCAGAGGATTTCCGCCGCGTGATCCGCGAGCCGGGAACGCTCCCCGCGCTGCAGCGTCACGTGGCCGGAATGCGACCAGCCCTTGAAGCGGTCGACGACGTAGGCGATGCCGGAGCTCCCTTCGGTGAGGTACGGCGTGTCGATCTGCGAGATGTTGCCCAGGCAGACGACCTTGGTGCCCGGCCCCGCGCGCGTGATCAGCGTCTTCATCTGCTTGGGCGTGAGGTTCTGCGCCTCGTCGATGATCAGGAACTTGTTGATGAACGTGCGCCCGCGCATGAAGTTGAGGCACTTCACCTTGATCCGCGAGCGGATGAGGTCGCGGGTCGCGGCGCGGCCCCACTCGCCGGCCTCGTCGTCGGTCTTGTTGAGCACGTCGAGATTGTCCTCCAGCGCGCCCATCCACGGGTTCATCTTCTCCTCCTCGGTGCCGGGCAGGAAGCCGATGTCCTCGCCGACCGGCACGGTGACGCGGGTGATGATGATCTCGGAGTACACCTTGAACTCGAGCGTGAGCATCAGGCCCGCGGCCAGCGTCAGCAGCGTCTTGCCGGTGCCGGCCTGTCCCAGCAGCGTACACGAAGTCGATGTCCGGGTTCATCAGCAGGTTGAGCGCGAAGTTCTGCTCGCGGTTGCGCGCGGTGATCCCCCAGACGTTGCTCTTCTGGTGGGTGTAGTCCTTGAGGGTCGACAGCACCGCGGTGCGGCCCGTGACCTCCTTCACCAGCGCGTAGAACGGCGTCTCGCCGGCGATCTCCTGGTAGAGGAACTCGTTGTTGGACAGCGACGGGACCAGCGGTCCGGTGATGCGGTAGTAGGTGTGGCCGCCCTGCTGCCACGACTCCATGCCCTTGCCGTGGCGGTCCCAGAAATCGGCGGGCAGCTCGCGCATCCCGCTGTAGAGCAGCTCGGTGTCCTCGAGCACCTTGTCGTTGAAATAGTCCTCGGCGGGGATTCCCAGTGCCCGCGCCTTGATCCGCATGTTGATGTCCTTGCTGACCAGGATCACGTTGCGCTTCGGATGCGCGTGGCGCAGGTGCATCACCACGGCGATGATCTGGTTGTCGGCCTTGCCGTTGGCGAGCGAGGGCGGCAGCACCGTGGTGATCGTCTCCGTCTGCAGGAACAGCCTGCCGGTCGCGGCGCCGCCGGATTTCGCCTCGAGCGGGATGCCCTCGGCGATGCTGTCGGGCATGCCGGTGACGAGCTCGTCGAGGAAGCGCGACGCCTGCCGCGCGTTGCGGGCGACCTCGGTGACGCCCTTCTTGTTGTTGTCGAGCTCCTCGAGCGTGAGGATGGGGAGGTAGATGTCGTGTTCCTCGAACCGGAACAGGCTGGTGGGGTCGTGCATCAGCACGTTGGTGTCGAGCACGAACAGCTTGTGGGCCGAGGCAGGCTGCGCGGCCGGCGCGGTGCGACCGGATCTTGCGGATTTGCGGGCGACGAGCGTGAGGGGAGCGGGACGGGTCTTGCGTTCGACCATGGGCCTCCTGGGGACGGGCGCGGCGGCGAGACGACGCGGCGGGTGGTGGCGCAATCCTAGCCCCGGGCCACAGCGAACACAAGCGCGTTGTGCCGGGGCGTCGCGATGACCGGCACCGGTTGTGGTGCCGATCAGACGGCGGCCCTGCGCGGGCCGCCGCGGCTTCGTCACCGCGCGGTCTTCAGCGCCTTGACGGCGTCGAGCACTTCCTGCGCGTGACCGTCGACCTTGACCTTGCGCCATTCGCTGCGCCAGCGTGCCGTCCGGTCCGATCGAGAAAGGTCGACCGCTCGATCCCCCGGACCTGCTTGCCGTACATGTTCTTCATCCGGATGACGTCGAACGCCTTGCACAGCGCCTCGTCGGCGTCCGAGAGCAGCTCGAACGGGAATTCCTTCTTCGCCTTGAAGCCCTCGTGCGACTTCAGGCTGTCGCGCGAGACGCCGACGACGACCGCGCCGAGCTTGCGGAACGCGGGGTAGAGGTCGCGGAACTGCTCGCCCTCGGTCGTGCACCCGGGCGTGTTGTCCTTCGGGTAGAAGTAGACGACGACCGGATGGCCGCGGTGCGCGGAAAGCGTGAACGGCGCCCCGCCGGTGGCGGGCGCGGTGAAGTCGGCGACTTTGGTCGAGGGCATCGATTCTTCTCCGTCAAGGTTGGGCGCGGCGCCGCGATCGGCGAGCACGGCGAAAGCTTCGACGCGAAGTGTAGCCCGGACCCCATTCTTTCGCCGTTGCCGGGCTACGCGGCGAGATCCACGTCGGCGAGGAACTCGGCGCCCTGCACCAGCAGCGTGCCGCTGCGCCCGGGCACCTCGCCGGGGCCGGTCTCGCAGCGCGGCAGCGCCATCGGCTGCACCGACTCGTAGAGCGTGCGCGTCGAGACCAGCCGCCAGCCCTGCGCGTTCCAGCCCGCCAGCAGCTGCTCGAACACCGGCGCGAGGCGCCCGCCTTCGAGCTCGGCGTGCAGCGTGTAGACGTGGCCCGCCGCGCGCGGCTCGCGCGTGCGCTCGAGCAGGTGCGCCGCGACGTTGCCTTCGGTGATCCCGTCGCAGCCCGATCAGCTCGTCGAGCGTGGGCAGCGTCGTCGGGAACTGCGGGCAGCGGATCAGCTCGGCGTTCCACACCGGCAGGTGCGGGTGCGTGCCGCGCCCGTCGGAGCAGTAGTCGAAGCCCAGCCGCTGCGTGAGCCGCAGCGCGTGGACGTTCATCTGCCAGCCGGCGGCGCCGTGGGTCCGGGGATCGGTGCCGAAGACCTCGACGAAGCGCTCGCCGGCGCGCTCGCATCTCGGCGCGCGTCCACTCGGCGTCGGCGGCGGCCACGCCGTCCTGCCAGCGGATGTGGTCCCAGGTGTGGATGCCGACCTCGAAGCCGCCGTCGCGCACCGCGCGCATCACGCCGGCCGCGCGGCGCCCGATGTCCGGGCCCGGCAGCACGGTGCCGTAGCAGCAGCGTCTTCACGCCGTAGTGCTTCACCACCGACGTGCGCCGCACCTTGCCGACGAACCCGGGCCGGAACACGCGCTTGATCGCGCGGCCGGTGTGGTCCGGTCCCAGGCTCCACAGGAACGTCGCGTCGGCGCCGTGCCGGCGCAGCATCTCGACCAGGTTCGGCACGCCCTCGCGCGTGCCGCGCAGCGTGTCGACGTCGATCTTCAGCGCGAGCAGCATGACTGCAGGCGTCCGGCGAGCCTGTCCGCCGGATGCCGTCAGTCCACCAGCTGCCGCGCCTCGGCGACCTGCCCGCGGTAGGCGTCGTAGATCCGCGGCGAGCGCCTCGTCCATCGCCACCATCGGCTTCCAGTCGAGGTCGGCGCAGGTGTTGGCGATGCTCGGGCACGCGGTTCTGCACGTCCTGGTAGCCTTCGCCGTAGTAGTCGGCCGAGCGTCGTCTCCACGATCCGCACCAGCGCCGCGGTGTCGCGGTACTCGGGATAGGTCAGCGCGAGGTCGACCATCATCGTCGCCAGCTCGCGCACCGAGAAATTGTTCGCCGGGTTGCCGATGTTGTAGATCTTGCCCGACGCCACGCCGCTGTCGTTGGCGATGATCTTCAGCAGCGCGTCGATGCCGTCGTCGATGTAGGTGAACGCGCGCTTCTGCGTGCCGCCGTCGACCAGCTTGATCGGCTCGCCGCGCACGATGTGGCCGAGGAACTGCGTGATCACCCGCGAGCTGCCTTCCTTGGCGGTGTTGATCGAGTCGAGCCCCGAGCCGATCCAGTTGAACGGCCGGAACAGCGTGTACTCGAGCCCCTCCTGCATGCCGTAGGCGTGGATCACGCGGTCCATCAGCTGCTTGGCGCAGGAGTAGATCCACCGCGGCTTGTTGATCGGGCCGAGCACGAGGTGGGAGCGCTCGGGATCGAACTCGGCGTCGCGCGCACATCCCGTAGACCTCCGAGGTCGACGGGAAGACGATCCGCTTGCCGTAGCTCACGCAGGCGCGGACGATCGGCAGGTTGGCCTCGAAGTCGAGCTCGAACACCCGCAGCGGCTCGCGGACGTAGGTCGCCGGCGTCGCGATCGCGACCAGCGGCAGCACGACGTCGCACTTCTTGACGTGGTACTCGATCCACTCCCGGTTGATGGTGATGTCGCCCTCGAAGAAGTGGAAGCGCTTCTCGGGCAGCAGGTCGGCGATGCGGTCGGCCTGCATGTCCATCCCGTGGATCTCCCAGTCGGTGGCGGCGATGATCCGCTGCGAGAGGTGGTGGCCGATGAAGCCGTTGACGCCGAGGATCAGGATCTTTTTCATGGGGAGCGTCCGGCGCTCAGGCGTCGTCGCCGGCGGGCGGCACGACCGCGTCGATGCGGCCAGGCAGGAAGTGGGCGATCGGGAGGAGGAAGTAGAGATACAGGGCGAGACGGGTATTGTAGAACACCGCCGCCATCGAGATCAGCGGGACCAGCGCGAACAGTCCGACACGCCGCACGATCCGGCGCCGGACCTCCCGGGTGAGCGCGGGCTCGGCGAGCTCGCGATGGCGCCCCAGGTACGCGACCTGCAGCATCAGCAGCGACGCGAGCGCCAGCAGTGCGAATCCGTAGATCAGGTACGGCAGGCGCAGGTTGTGGTGGTCGCCGAGCAGGTCGGTGGAAAACGGGACCGCCGTGACCACGAAGAGGAACGCCAGGTTGATCCACAGCAGTGCGTGGTCGACGCTGCGGACGAAATGGAACTGCGCGTGATGGACCACCCAGAACATGCCGAGCACGACGAAGCTGATGAGGTAGATGACGTAGGTGTGCTCGACCGAGAGCAGGCGCGCGAGCAGCCCGGCGCTGGACGTGAACAGCTCGTCGCCGGGCAGCTTGACGTCGAGCACCAGCAGCGTCATGGCGACGGCGAAAATCCCGTCGGCCAGCGCCTCGATCCGGTTCTTGCCGAAGCCGTGGGCGGTGCGCGCGCGGTGCCCGGATTCGGAGGTCATCGCCGGGTGTCCCCCAGCAGCGCCGGCGCGGCGCCGAAGCGCGCCTGCAGCGTGCTCGGCGTCGCCGGCGCGCCGTCGAGCTCGAGGGCGAGCACCCGCAGCGTGCCGCCGCCGCCGCAGTGCGCGACGATCTGCCCGTCGCGCGCGGCCAGCGTCGGCGCGAGCGTGGGCGCCGCCGCGGCGTCGAGGACGCGGGTGCGCAGGATCCGCGCCGGGACGCCGCCCACCGTGGTGAACGCGCCGGGGTAGGGCGGCGCCACCGCCCGCACCAGGTTGTGGATCGCCGGGGCGGGGCGCGACCAGTCGATGATCCCGTCCTCGGGCCGCCGGCCGCCGAAATAGCTGCCGCGGGCGGCGTCCTGCGGCGTGCGCGGCGCGGTGCCGGCGATCAGCGCGGGGAGGACGCCGTCGAGCGCGATCTCGGCCGCGACGGTGACCTTGTCGAACACCTCCTGCGCCGTGTCGTCGGGGAGGATCGGCACCGGCGTCTGGGCGACGACGTCGCCGGCGTCGGGCTTCTCGACCATGTAGTGGAGGCTCGCGCCGGTCTCGCGCTCGCCATGGAGCACCGCCCAGTTCACCGGCGCGCGACCGCGGTAATGCGGCAGCAGCGAGCCGTGCATGTTGAGCGCGCCGCGCGAGGGCAGCGCCAGCAGCGGCGCCTTGAGCATGCGGCGGTAGTAGAAGGAGAACAGGAAGTCCGGCGCCAGCGTGGCGATCTCGGCCGCGAGCGCAGCGGTGTTCGGGTCGACGGGGACGCGGGTCGCGATGCCGTGCTCGGCGGCCGTCGCGGCGACCGAATCGAACCAGATCGTCTCGCCCGGGCTGTCCACGTGGGTGACGACCAGCGGCACGTCGACCCCGTGGGCGAGCAGCACCCTGAGGCAGCGCACGCCCACCTTGTGGTAGGCGAAGACGACCGCGCGGGTCATGCTTCCGGCGGGGCCGCGGGCGCGCGCGCGACGCCGGGCACGACGGGCGCGTCGCCGTCGCGCTCGAGCACCGCGCGCACCATGAACCGCGGGCGCCGCCGCACCTGCTGGTAGATGCGCCCGACGTACTCGCCGATGAGCCCCAGTCCGAACAGCAGCATGCCGATCAGGAAGAACGCGAGGATGTCGCGGTCCCACACCACGTACAGCGCGCCGCGCCACTCGGCGAAGAACACGCGATACGCCATCACGCCGAGATAGGTCGCCAGCGACAGCGCCGAGACCAGCATCCCGAACATCGAGAACAGCTGCAGCGGCACCAGCGAGAACCCGGTGACCAGGTCGAAGTTCAGCCGGATCAGCTTGTAGAGCGAGTACTTCGACTCGCCGGCGGCGCGCTCGGCGTGCCCGACCTCGATCTCGGTCGGCCGCGCGGCGAACGTGTAGGCGAGCGCCGGGATGAACGTGCTGACCTCCTGGCTCGCCGCGACCGCGTCGACGATCTCCCGGCTGTACGCGCGCATCATGCAGCCCTGGTCGGTCATCCTGATGCGGGTGAGCCGGTCGCGCAGCCGGTTCATCGCCCGCGACGCCGCGCGCCGCCACCACGAGTCCTCGCGCTGCCGCCGCACGCCGCCGACGTAGTCGTGGCCGGCATCCATCGCGGCGAGCAGCGCGCCGATCTCCTCCGGCGGGTTCTGCAGGTCGGCGTCGAGCGTGACGACGCGCTCGCCGCGGCAGTGCTCGAAGCCGGCGATGATCGCCATGTGCTGGCCGTAGTTGGCGTTGAACAGCACGATGCGCGTGGCGTCGGGCCGGCGCTGGAACTGCTCGCGCAGCAGCGCCGCCGAGCGGTCGCGGCTGCCGTCGTCGACGAACACCACCTCGTAGGGGAGCGCCAGCGCGTCGAGCGCAGGATAGAGCCGCTCGAACAGCGCCGGCAGGCCGGGCTCCTCGTTGTACACCGGGATGACGACAGACAGCTCGGGGTTTCCCATGGCCGGTTCCGTTGGTCGGGGCGGCGGGGGCGTCAGCGGCGCGCCGCCCCGAGTATGTCGGCGCAGGCGGCACAGACGCGGTCGACGTCGTCCGCCGTCATCGCCGCGTGCAGCGGCAGCGTCACCGTCTCGCGTGCGATGCGCTCGGTCACCGGCAGGTCGCCTTCGCGGCAGCCGTAGCGGCGGCCCAGCGTGGTGAGGTGCAGCGCCTCGTAGGATACGCCGCTGCCGATGCCGCGCGCGTCGAGCGCGTCGCGGAAGTCCTTGCGCGAGAGCGTCAGCCGATCGAGCGGCAGCAGCACGCTCCACATGTTCCACGACTGGCCGTCGTCGCCGTCCGGCCGCGGCGGCAGCACGCAGGGCGGGTCGGTCGCGAAGCGCTCGAAATAGCGGTCGACCAGCGCGCGGCGGCGCGCAAGGAACTCGGGCAGCCGCGCGAGCTGCGCCGCGCCGATCCGCGCGTTGACGTCGGGCAGGTTGAACTTGCCGCCGGGAAAGGCGACGTCGCGCGTGCGATCGGGCAGGGGGGTGATGCCGTGGAAGCGCAGCGGCTCGATGCGCCGCGCCTCGTCGTCGTCGTTGACGACCAGCGCGCCGCCCTCGATCGACGTGATGTTCTTGTTCGGATGGAAGCTGAAGGTGACGAGGTCGCCGAACGCGCCGACGTTGCGGCCCTGCCATTGCGAGCCCAGCACCAGCGCCGCGTCCTCGATCACCCGGAGGCGGTGGCGGCGCGCCAGCGCGTGCAGCGCGTCCATGTCGACCAGCGACCCGGGCCAGTGCGTGGGGACGATCGCCCGCGTGCGCGGCGTGATCGCGGCCTCGACCGCGGCGAGGTCGATGTTGCGGGTGACGAGGTCGCAGTCGACGAACACCGGCGTCGCGCCGACCTTGACGATCATGTTGGGGACGGTGAAGAAGCTCTGCGCGCAGGTGATCACCTCGTCGCCGGGGCCTATGCCGCAGAGCTGCAGCGCGACCTCGATCGCGGCGGTGGCCGAGGTCAGCACGCGCACCGGACGGCCGCCGCAGAACGCGGACAGCGCGGCCTCGAACTTCTGCACCCACGGCCCGCTGGTGAGCTGGCCCGAGCGCAGGACGTCGCCGACGCCGGCGACGGTGGCCTCGTCGAGGACCGGGCCGGCGAACTTGAGGTAGGGCAGCGCGCTCATCGCGGGTGGAGCGGGGTCAGCTGCGGGCGACCAGCCAGACGCCGACGACGATGAAGCCGATGCCGAGCCAGCGCTGGAGCGTGACGGTCTCGCCGAACAGGTAATGCGCGGCGATGGCGTTGACGACGTAGCCGACCGACAGCAGCGGGTAGGCGACCGAGACCGGCACCCGCGACAGGCCCAGGATCCAGACGAACATGCTGACCAGGTAGCAGAGCGCCCCGAGCACGAAGTACCCCTGCGTGGCCATCGCCCACAGCGTGGACGCCCAGCTGTCGCGGGTCAGGGTGATGACGCCGAGCACGTTGGTGCCGGCCTTGAGCAGCAGCTGCGCGCCGGCGTTGAGCAGCACGCCGGTGAGCAGCAGCGCGATCGCGGCCCAGGTCATCGCCGGCTCACGATGACCCGGCGCGCGTCGCGGACGAGCACGCGCATGGGCAGGCCCGCGGCGGCGAGCCGCTCGTAGTCGTCGGCGGGCATCATCGCGTAGCCCTGCGCGAGGTGCGTCCACACGGGGTACCACTCCTGTTCGGTGGCGAACGCCTTCGCCGGCTCGGCGTCCAGGCCGAGCGCGAACTCGTCCCTGAAGGCGACGAAGGTCGTCGTCCGGCGCAGGTAGAACGGCACGGTCTGGTCGAACATGTGCACATGATAGAAGGGGACGTCGGGCAGGAAGGGGCCGTTCGCCGCGGCGGCTGCCCGCAGGATATCGCGGCTGGAGCGCGTCGTGCGGAATTCGTCGTAGCCGGCCAGCGCCAGCTGGACCGCGACCAGCGTCGACGCGGCCACCGCCAGCACGGCGAGCGTCCGGCCGCGTGCCGCCGGGCGCCGGAGCGCGAGCAGCGCCACGACGCCGCCGACGGTCGCCGTCGCCAGCGTGGCCGCGACCCAGGGGCCGAAGGCCAGCGTCGGCACGAGCGACGTCGGATCGGCGACGAAGCGGCGCGCGAGCGGCTCGTAGGCGACCAGCACCACGGCCAGCGCCGCGGCGGCCGCCGCCGTCAGCGGCCACGTCAGCCGGGCGAGCGTCCGGGTGTCGAACCCGGCGAGCAGCCACCCGGCGACGAGCGAGAGCACCGGGAACATCGGCAGGATGTACGACGGCAGCTTCGATCCCGACGCGCTGAAGAAGACGAGCACGAACGCCGACCAGACGAGCGCGAATCGCTGCCACGAGAAGCCGTTGGCGGCGGGCAGCCCGTCGCGCCACGTCCGGCGCAGGCCCCAGCCCAGCAGCAGGACCCAGGGGATCATGCCGACGACGAGCAGCGGGAGGAAATACCACCACGGCTCCACCCGTCGGTGCTCGGTGGTCAGGAAGCGCTGCAGGTGCTCGTGGATGAAGAAGAAGCGGAAGAACTCGTCGTTGGCGAGCGAGACCGCGACAAACCAGGGCGCCGAGATCAAGGAGGTACAGCGCGAGTCCCGATCCGAGACGCAGCCGCCGCCAGACCGCGAGGTCGCGGGTGACGAGCGAGTAGAAGACGAGCGAGGCGGCGGGGATCACCGCGCCGATCAGGCCCTTCGACAGCGTCGCCGCCGCCATCGCCCCCCAGGCGACCCACATCCAGCGCCGGTTCCCGTCCGCGGAGACGGCGTCGCGCTGCGCGAGCAGGAACGCGCCGAACGCGACGGTGAGCCACGCGGCGAGCCCACCGTCCAGCGTGAGCAGATGGGCATTGATGATCCATCCCGCGCAGCCCGCCAGCGCGGCCCCCGCGTAGAGCCCCGGCGCGGGTCCGCCCAGGCGCAGACCGACGTAACCCAGGAACAGCGTCGCGAGGAACGTCGAGAGCACCGGCCACAGGCGGGCGGACCAGGCGTGCACGCCCAGCGCCTCGTACGCGGCCGCCGTCATCCAGTACTGCAGCGGCGGCTTCTCGAAGTACTTGAGGCCGTTGAGGCGCGGCGTCAGCCAGTCCCCGGTGACCACCATTTCGCGCGGAATCTCGGCGTAGCGCCCCTCGTCCGGGTGCATCAGCGCCCGGGAGCCGATGCCGGCGAACCAGATCACCGCGAACGCGGCGATCAGGATGGCGAGCGCGCGGCGCGACAGCGGGGCGTCCGGTGGCATCAGTGGCGGGGTACGGGATTGGCGTCGGGAGAAGGGGGCGCCGCGCGGGCGGCGCCGCCGGGCGCCGAAGACGGGATTCCAGCGGCGGATTTTACCCTGCCCGGGCAAGCGGCCGCCGCGGCCGGGCCCGGGCAGGGGCGTCCGGCGATGCGGAATCGCTGCGGGCGCGGTCGCCGGAGCGGTGCTCCGGCCG
Organism: uncultured beta proteobacterium; assembly: GCA_963768535.1. Classification (GTDB taxonomy): domain Bacteria; phylum Pseudomonadota; class Gammaproteobacteria; order Burkholderiales; family Casimicrobiaceae; genus CAIWHR01. Next base: position 495,488 of record CAVYID010000009.1, read on the forward strand.
TGGTAATCTCGCCCCGGTCGCGCGCAACGCCGCCCATTTCGTCACCGCCCGTGTCCGACCTCGAATTCGCGATCGTCCGTGCCCGTCCGGAGCAGCTGCCCGACGTCCAGCAGCTCGCCGGCGTGATCTGGCGCGCGTATTACCCGGGGATCATCTCGCCCGCGCAGATCGAGTACATGCTCGCCCGCGGCTACGCGCTCGACGCCCTCGCGCGGTTCCTCGGCGGCCCGGACCGCGGGCTGGAGCTGGCGACGGTCGCCGGCGAGCTCGCCGGCTTCGCGGCATGGTACGTTCCCGACGAGCCCGCGACGGCGAAGCTCGACAAGCTCTACCTTCTGCCGTCGCGGCAGCGGCTGGGGCTGGGCGGGCGCCTGCTCGCGCGGGTCGAGGCGCTCGCGCGGGCGGCCGGCGCGACCACGCTGACACTGAACGTCAACAAGCACAACGCGCAGGCGATCCGTGCCTACGAGAAGCACGGCTTCGCGGTCCGCGAGGCCGTGGTCGTCGACATCGGCGAAGGCTTCGTGATGGACGACTACGTGATGGCGAAGGGCCTCGCGGCCGCGCGCGGGCAGGACGTGGAACATCGATGACTGAATCCCTTGCCATGAGGGGGCGGAGATTTCGCCCGGCGCCGGTCGCGGGCGGCGGAAAGCCGGCGTGGCCTGCGCGCACGCGCGGGGCACGGCGGTGAGCGCCGCCATCCTGGTCACCGGCGGCGCCGGCTACGTCGGCAGCCACGCCTGCAAGGCGCTGGCGGCAGCCGGGTACACGCCGGTCACGCTGGACAACCTCGTCTTCGGCCACCGGGACGCGGTGCGCTGGGGACCGTTCGTGCGCGGCGACGCCGGCGACGAAGCGCTGGTCCGGCGCACGCTGCGCGAGCACGGCGTCCGGGGGGTCATGCATTTCGCCGGCTACACCTACGTCGGGGAGTCGATGCAGCAGCCGGGCCGGTATTTCCGGAACAACTTCGGCGCCACGGTCGCGCTGCTCGACGCCATGCGCGAGGAGGGCGTGCGGCACCTCGTGTTCTCGTCGACCTGCGCGACCTACGGCGTGCCACGGTCGCTGCCGATCGCCGAGGATCATCCGCAGGTGCCGGTCAACCCCTACGGCGAGTCCAAGCTCTTCGTCGAGCGCCTGCTGGGTTGGTTCGACGCCGCCCACGGCATGCGCCACGCGGCGCTGCGCTATTTCAACGCGGCCGGCGCCGACGCCGACGGCGAGACCGGCGAGGACCACGATCCGGAGACGCACCTGATTCCGCTGGCGATCGACGCCGCGCTCGGGCGCCGGCCGCCCGTTTCGATCTTCGGCACCGATTACCCGACGCCCGACGGCACCGCGATCCGCGACTACGTCCACGTGACCGATCTGGCGCAGGCGCACGTCGCGGCGATCGAGCGGCTGCTCGCCGGCGCCGACAGCATGCGGCTCAACCTCGGCACCGGGCGGGGCCACTCGGTGCGCGAGGTGATCGGGATGATCGACGCCGTCGGCGGCCGCGCGGTGCCGGCGGTCGAGGCGCCGCGGCGGCCGGGCGACCCGGCGGGGCTGGTGGCGGCGAGCGGCCGCGCCCGCGAGGTGCTGGACTGGACGCCGCGCCATTCGGACCTGCGCAACATCGTCGCGACGGCGTGGGCGTGGCATGAGCGGCAGCCGTCGCGGCCCCGACCGGCGGCGGACGGGAAATGACCGGCGCCGTGCATCCCCTGCCGCGGCTGTCGCGGCTTGCCGGGACGATGGCGATTCGCTAGGATTCGTTTGTGGTTCATGATGAGTACCGGTGAGACCCGCCGTCGCCGGCCCCAGTCGCAGCAGCGGCCGTGGCCGCGGCGCGAAGGTCCCCGAGCCGCCGGCAATCTGGCGGTTTTTTTTTGACCTTCCCGGACAGGCGCATGCCGCCCCCCCTGCACCTGTACGACAACTTCACGCGCACGCTGCGCCGGTTCGAGCCGCTCGTCCCCGGCGGCGAGGTCGGCCTGTACACCTGCGGGCCGACCGTCTACGACTACCAGCACATCGGCAACTTCCGCACCTTCCTGTTCGAGGACCTGCTCAAGCGGGTGCTGGAGTGGAACGGCTATCGCGTGCGTCACGTGATGAACATCACCGACGTCGGCCACCTCACCTCGCGACGCCGACGACCGGCGAGGACAAGATGGAGAAGGGCGCGCGCCGCACCGGCAGGTCGGCGTGGGAGATCGCCCGGATGTACACCGACGCCTTCCTCGAGGACATGCAGCGGCTCGAACCTCGAGACGCCGACGGTTCTCTGCCGCGCGACCGACCACATCCCCGAGCAGGTCGCGTTCATCGCCGACATCGAGCGCAAGGGCTACGCCTACCGCACCACCGACGGCGTCTACTTCGACACCAGCCGCCAGCCCGACTACGGCCGGCTCGCACGGCTCGACGTCAAGGGACAGGAGGCGGGGCGGCGGGTGGACGTCGGCGAGAAGCGCCACCCGACCGACTTCGCGCTGTGGAAGTTCTCGCCGCCCGGAGAGCAGCGGCAGATGGAGTGGGACAGTCCCTGGGGCAGGGGCTTCCCCGGGTGGCACATCGAGTGCTCGGCGATGGCGCAGAAGTACCTCGGCGACTTCTTCGACATCCACTGCGGCGGCGAGGACCACATCCCGGTGCACCACACCAACGAGATCGCCCAGACCGAGGCGCGCTGCGGCACGCGGCTGGCGAACTTCTGGCTGCACGGCTACTTCCTGCTGTCCAACGACGCCAAGATGGCGAAGTCGGCCGGCGAGTTCCTGCGCCTGCAATCGCTCACCGACCGCGGCTACGACCCGCTGGCCTACCGCTACCTGTGCCTGACGGCGCACTATCGCGGCCAGCTCAATTTCACCTGGGACGCGCTCGACGCCGCCGCCACCGCGCTGGACCGCATGCGCCACGGCGTGCACTCGCTGCGCGATGCGCCGCCGGCGGACCCCGACGCCGCGCTGGTCGAGCGCTTCACCGGCGAGATCAACGACGACCTCAACCTGCCGCGCGCGGTGGCGGTCGCCTGGGAGGCGCTGCGCGGCGAGCTGCCGCCTGCGGTCAGGCGCTCGACGCTGCTCGCCTTCGACCGCGTGTTCGGGCTCGGGCTGGCGGCGTGGGTGCCGCCGGTCGAGGACGTGCCCGCGGCGATCGAGGCGCTGGCGCAGGCGCGCGCCGCGGCGCGGGCGGCGAAGGACTGGCCCGAAGCCGACCGGCTGCGCGGCGAACTGCAGGCCGCGGGCTGGGAGATGGAAGACCGGCCCGGCGGCTACGCGCTCAAGCGCAAATGACGACGGGCCGGCGCGCCCCGGAGGCCAATCGATGAAGCTCGCGACGCTGAAGGACGGAACCCGTGACGGGCGCCTGGTGATCGTGTCGCGGGACCTCGCCCGCTGCGTCGCGGTGCCGGAGATCGCCCGCACGCTGCAGGCGGTGCTCGACGACTGGGACGCCACCTACCCGGCGCTCGACGCGCTGTCGGCGGAGCTCAACGCGCACCGCCTGGCCGACGCCGAAGCCTTCGATCCGCGCGCCGCGATGGCGCCGCTGCCGCGCGCCTACCAGTGGGCGGACGGCTCGGCGTACGTCAACCACGTCGAGCTGGTGCGCCGCGCCCGCGGCGCGACGATGCCGCCGGAATTCTGGACCGATCCGCTGATGTACCAGGGCGGCTCGGACAGCCTGCTCGGCGCGTGCGACGACATCGTGCTGGCCGACGAGGACTGGGGCATCGATTTCGAGGCCGAGGTCGCGGTGGTGACCGACGACGTGCCGATGGGCGTGACGCCGGCGGCCGCGGCCGGCGCGCGTCCGGCTGCTGATGCTGGTCAACGACGTCAGCCTGCGCAACCTGATCCCGGCCGAGCTCGGCAAGGGCTTCGGCTTCCTGCAGTCGCAAGCCGGCGAGCGCGTTCTCGCCGGTCGCGGCGACCCCGGACGAGCTGGGCGACGCGTGGCGCGACGGCAAGCTGCACCTGCCGCTCGTCGTCCACGCTCAACGGCGCGGTCTTCGGCCGGCCGGACGCCGGCGTCGACATGACCTTCGGCTTCCCGCAGCTCATCGCGCACCTCGCCCGGACGCGCGAGCTCGAGGCCGGCAGCATCGTCGGCTCGGGCACGGTGTCCAACCGGGAGGCGGGCGGTCCGGGGCGGCCGGCGGCGCAGGGGGGGGTCGGCTATTCCTGCATCGCCGAGCAGCGCACGCGTGGAGACGCTGCTCGCCGGCAAGCCGGCCACGCCGTTCATGCGCTTCGGCGACCGCGATGCGCATCGAGATGCACGACGCCGGCGGCCACTCGGTCTTCGGCGCCATCGATCAGGTCGTCGTTCCGCCGCGCTGAGCCGCGGCCGCGCCGGCTCGACGCGGCCGGTTCGCGCCTTCCCGCCGCGGCGGCCGCGCCCGCCCGACGCCACTGCGCTGCGTTTCGTCGCCGCCGCCGCGCGTTCGCGCCGCGTTCCGCCGGATTCGTCGCAACGGTCTTGAGGCTGTCATCGCGCCCGCCTAGGATTTGCTCAAGGCGCGACCGGCGGCGCCGGCCGTGCGGGCCGATGGGCCGGTGAATCCGGAACGGGCTGAGTGGCGCATCCAACGACCGAAACCGAAACGCACGACAGGAACAGGTGAATCCGGAAAGCCGGGTCGCCGCATCCAATGACCGAACCGCCAGTCACGAACCGGAGACAAGCCATGAACCGCTACCAGCCCTCGACCCCCCGCGTCGCGCTCGGCATCGCCGCGCTGGCGCTGACTTCCGTCACCATGGCGCTCGCCCTGATCGTCCCGGCGTCGATGGCGCCCCTCGCCCCGGAGGCGGGCGCGGTGCGCACGGCCAGGGCGCCGGCGCCGCCGCCCACCGAAGTGGTGATCATTCCGGCGCGCATCGACGTCATCGGCGTGCGCAAGTCGAAGATCGCCGGCGTCCCGCCGGCCGAGGTGCCGGCGACGGGCAGCGGGCAGGGCTGACCGCCGGCGCCCGACGGCACTCCGGGCTCCCGGCAGGCGCGCGGGGGATACGGCCCCGCCGGCGTCAGTCGGCGTCCGGGCGGGCGCTCCTTCTTCCACAGCACGTCCCCGCAGCCGGCGTCCCGGTTGAGCCAGCGGGCCAGCACGAACAGCAGATCGGACAGCCGGTTGAGATAGCGGCGCGCGGGGTCGCCCACCGGCGCCTCCGCGGCGAGCCGCACGAGCGCGCGCTCGGCGCGGCGGCATACGGTGCGCCCGACGTGGGCGCGCGCCGCCGCGGGAGAGCCTCCGGGGAGGATGAACTCCTTGAGCGGCGCGAGTTCGGCGTTGAAGCGCTCGACGTCGGCTTCGAGCCGGGCGACGTGGGCGTCGGTCACCGCGGTGTACCCCGGAATCGACAACTCGCCGCCGAGGTCGAACAGGTCGTGCTGGACGCTGGTGAGACAGGCGCGGACCGCGTCGGGCAGCGCCTCGGCGAGCATCACGCCGACCACGCAGTTCAGTTCGTCGACCTCGCCGATGGCGGCGATCCGTGCGGAGTCCTTGGCCACCCGCGACCCGTCGCCGAGGCCGGTGGTGCCGGCGTCGCCGGTCTTGGTGACGATCTTGCTCAGTCGGTGGCCCATGCGCGTCGCCCTGCGGAAGTTGCGGTGCAGCATACGAGATGCGACGGGACGGGGCAAGCGCCGGCGGTGCGGCCCGCGCCCACCACGCAGTATGATGTCGGATGTGCGCGGGCATCCGGCCCGGTGCCCGCAGCATCCTTCGCCACCTGGCCCGCCATGTCCAGCCCAAGCCCGTACGCGACCGGTCTCGACCGGAATCCCGCCAATCACACGCCGCTGTCGCCGTTGTCGCTGATCGCGCGGACCGCCTTCACCTATCCCGATCACCTTGCCGTCGTCCACGGCGAGCGCCGGTACACCTGGGGCGAGACCTACGCCCGCTGCCGCCGGCTCGCGTCGGCGCTCACCCGCGCCGGCATCGGCGCCGGCGACACCGTGGCGGTGATGGCCGCCAACACGCCGGAGATGGTCGAAGTGCACTTCGGCGTGCCGATGACCGGCGCCGTGCTCAACACGCTCAATACGCGCCTCGACGCGGAGGCGATCGCGTTCATGCTGGAGCACGGCGAAGCGAAGGTCCTGATCACCGACACCGAGTTCGCGCCGACGATCGGGAACGCGCTCTCGCGGCTGTCGCGCAGGCTGCTGGTGATCGACATCGACGACCCGCTCGGGCCCGGCGGCAAGCGCCTGGGCGAGCGCGACTACGAGGCGTTCATCGCCGGCGGCGACCCGGGGTTCGAGTGGGCGCTGCCCGCCGACGAGTGGAACGCGATCTCGCTCAACTACACGTCCGGCACGACCGGCAACCCGAAAGGCGTCGTCTATCACCATCGGGGCGCGTACCTCAACGCGCTGTCGAACATCATCGACTGGGGCATGCCGCGGCACGCGGTGTACCTGTGGACGCTGCCGATGTTCCACTGCAACGGCTGGTGCTTCCCGTGGACGGTCGCGGCCAACGCCGGCGTCAACGTCTGCCTGCGCCGCGTCGACGCGCGGCTGATCTTCGACGCGATCCGCGCGCACAAGGTCACGCACTACTGCGGCGCGCCGATCGTGCACCTCACGCTGATCAACGCCCCGGCCGAGCAGAGGGCCGGCATCGACCACGTCGTCCACTGCCTGGTCGCCGGCGCGGCGCCGCCCGGCGGCGGTGATCGAGGGCATGGAGCGGATGGGCTTCGACATCACCCACGTGTACGGGCTGACCGAGACCTACGGTCCCGGCCGCCGTGTGCGCGAAGCACGCGCAATGGGACGCGCTCGACATCGGCGCGCGCACCGAGCGCAACGGCCGGCAGGGCGTGCGCTACACGGCCGAGGAGGGGATGACGGTGATGGACCCCGAGACGATGACCGAGGTGCCCCGGGACGGCGAGACGATGGGCGAGATCATGTTCCGCGGCAACATCACGATGAAGGGCTATCTGAAGAACCCGACGGCGACCGCGGAGGCCTTCGCCGGCGGGTGGTTCCATTCGGGCGACCTCGCGGTGCTGCAGGCGGACGGCTACGTCAAGATCAAGGACCGCTCCAAGGACGTGATCATCTCCGGCGGCGAGAACATCAGCTCGCTCGAGGTCGAGGACGTGCTGTACCGGCATCCGGCGGTGATGGCGGCCGCGGTCGTCGCGCAGCCCGACGACGAAATGGGGCGAGACGCCGTGCGCCTTCGTCGAGCTCAAGCCGGGCGCGACGGTGAGCGAGGCCGAGCTGATCGAGCACTGCCGGGGCGCGCTGGCGCGGTTCAAGGCGCCGAAGAAGGTGGTCTTCTGCGAGCTGCCCAAGACCTCGACCGGCAAGATCCAGAAATTCGTGCTGCGCGAGCGGTTGAATTCGACCAGCGCGATCGGATGATGGAACCCCGGGGCTACGGCCCGGGCGACGCGATCGGAGGAGATTGCACGATGAACGCACCACTCGATGACGCGGTAAGCCGCCCGTCTTCAGGACGGACGAGGAAGGCATCGCGACGCTGACGCTCAACCGCCCGGCGCAGTTCAACGCCATCGACAGCGCACTGCTGGGCGCCCTCCAGGCGGCGCTCGACGCCGTCGCCGGCGACCCTGCGGTGCGCGTCGTCGTCATCGCCGGCGCCGGCCGCGCCTTCTGCCCCGGTCACGACCTGAAGGAGATGCTCGCCAACTCGAACGAGGGGTTCATCGGCGACCTGTTCCGCCGCTGCTGCGACGCGATGCTGACGATCCAGCGGCTGCCGCAGCCGGTGATCGCGAAGGTGCACGGGATCGCCACCGCGGCGGGGTGCCAGCTGGTCGCGGCCTGCGACCTGGCGGTGGCCGCCGCCGACGCGCGGTTCGCGACCTCCGGCATCAACTTCGGCCTGTTCTGCGCGACGCCCGGCGTCGCCGTCTCGCGCAACGTCTCGCGCAAGCGGGCCTTCGAGATGCTGATGACCGGTGATTTCATCGATGCCCCGACCGCGCTGTCGTGGGGGCTCGTCAACCGGGTCGCGGCGCCCGGCGCGCTCGACGCCGAGACGCTGGCGCTGGCGCGCACGCTGGCGAGGCAGCCGCGGGCGGTGGTCGCCGCCGGCAAGAAGCTCTTCTACGACCAGCTCGAGCAGCCGATCGCCGACGCCTACGACGCCGCCGCGTGCGCGATCACGCGGAACATGCTCGGCCCGGACGGCCAGGAAGGCGTCGGCGCGTTCGTGGAGAAGCGCAAGCCGCACTGGCAGGACTGACGCCGGGCGGCAGTTACCATGCCGCGGGCATGCGCGCCGTGGCAAGGGAGGAGGGGTCGATGTTCCGATCCGTGATCAAGGCGCAGCGCCTGGTGGCGGTGTTCCTGCTCGGGGTGCTGCTGTTCAACTATCCGATGCTGGCGCTGTTCAACCGCGCGGCGGAGACCTTCGGCATCCCGGTGGTCTACCTCTACATCTTCTGCGCCTGGGCGCTGGTCATCGGCCTGCTGGCGCTGGTGATCGAGCGCTCCCGCTAGCGGACGGCGCGGACGGCCGGTCCACGGGCATGCTCCAGAGCTGGGTGATCATCCCCGTCGCGCTCGCGTACATCGGCATCCTGTTCGCGATCGCCCGGTTCGGCGACCGCCGCGCCGATCAGGGCCGGTCGATCATCGCCAACCCGTACATCTACTCGCTGTCGCTCGGCGTCTACGCACCGCGTGGACGTTCTACGGCAGCGTCGGACGGGCGGCGGGCGACGGCGTCGGCTTCCTGCCGATCTACATCGGCCCGACGCTGATGATGGCGCTGTGGTGGATGGTGATGCGCAAGATCATCCGCATCAGCAAGGCGAACCGGATCACGTCCCTGGCCGACTTCATCTCGTCGCGCTACGGCAAGAGCGCGCTGCTCGCCGGGTTGGTCACCGTCATCGCCGTGATCGGCATCGTCCCGTACATCGCGCTGCAGCTCAAGGCCGTCTCGCACAGCTTCACCATCCTGGTCCAGTACCCCGAGATCGCGGCGTCCGGCGCGCGGGACGTGGCGCCGGTGCTCTCCGACACCGCATTCTGGATGGCGCTGCTGCTGGCGACGTTCACGATCCTCTTCGGCACGCGCCATCTGGACGCCTCCGAGCGGCACGAGGGGCTGGTCGCGGCGATCGCGTTCGAGTCGCTGGTCAAGCTGCTCGCGTTCATGGCGGTGGGCGCCTTCGTCACCTACGGCATCTACGACGGGTTCGCCGACCTGTTCGCGCGCGCCTCGGCCCACGAGCGGCTCGCCGACCTGCTTCGCGCCGTTCGGCGGCGCCGCCGGCAGCTACGCGAGCTGGGCCTGGCTGACCGCGCTGTCGATGCTCGCCATCGTCTTCCTGCCGCGGCAGTTCCAGGTCGCCGTGGTCGAGAACGTCAACGAGAACCACCTCGGCAAGGCGATCTGGCTGTTCCCGGTCTACATGCTGGCGATGAACGTCTTCGTGGTGCCGATCGCGTTCGGCGGCGTCATGCATTTCCCGGGCGTGGCCGTCGATCCGGACACCTTCGTGCTGACGCTGCCGATGGCGGAGAAGCGCGAGCTGCTGGCGCTGCTGGTGTTCATCGGCGGACTCTCGGCGGCCACCGGCATGGTCATCGTCGAGACCATCGCGCTGTCGACGATGGTGTGCAACGACCTCGTGATGCCGGTGCTGCTGCGCCTGAAGGCCACCCGGATCGCCGAGCGGCAGAACCTCACCGGGCTGCTGCTGGCGATCCGCCGCGGCGCGATCGTCGCGGTGATCATGCTCGGCTACCTGTACTTCCGGCTGGCCGGGGAAGCGTACGCGCTGGTGGCGATCGGGCTGATCTCGTTCACCGCCGTGGCGCAGTTCGCGCCGGCCACCTTCGGCGGCATCTACTGGAAGGGCGCGACACGCGCCGGCGCCCTGTCGGGGCTGGCGGCCGGCTTCCTGGTCTGGGCGCATACGCTGCTGCTGCCGTCGTTCGCCAAGTCGGGCTGGCTGCCCATCGGCTTCGTCGAGCACGGGCCGTTCGGCATCTCGGTGCTCAAGCCCTACGCGCTGTTCGGGCTCGAGGGCCTCAACGACATCACGCACGCGATGCTGTGGAGCATGGTCGCCAACGTCGGCACTCTACGTCGCGGTGTCGGTGCTGACGCGCCAGAGCGCGGCCGAGCAGGCGCAGGCGGCGCGCTTCGTCGACGTGTTCCGTCGCGGCGGCGAGGAGCTCGACGTCCACCTGTGGAAGGGAACGGCGTCGCTGCCGGACCTGCGGGCGCTGCTCGCGCGGTTCCTGGGTCCGGAGCGCGCGCAGGCCGCGCTCGCCGGGTACGCGCGGCGCCGCGGCCATGCGTCGCCGGGCGCGATGCCGGCCGACGCGGGCCTGGTGCAGTTCGCGGAGACCGCGCTCGCCGGCGCGATCGGGGGGGCGTCGGCGAGGATCATGATCGCGTCGGCCGTGAAGGAGGAGGCGCTGTCGATCGACGAGGTGCGCTCGATGCTGGACGAGGCTTCGCAGGTCATCGCCTACAGCCACGAGCTCAAGCAGAAATCGCAGGAGCTGCTGAAGGCGACGGCCGAGCTGCGGGCCGCCAACGAGCGGCTGCAGGAGCTCGACCGGATGAAGGACGACTTCATCACCACCGTCACCCACGAGCTGCGCACGCCGCTGACGTCGATCCGGGCCTTTTCCGAGATCCTGCACGACAATCCCGAAATCGACGGCGCCGAGCGGGAGAAATTCCTGAACATCATCATCCAGGAGAGCGAGCGGCTCACGCGGCTCATCAACCAGGTGCTGGATCTCGCCAAGCTCGAGTCCGGCCGCGCCGAGTGGAACGTCGAGGCGGTCGACCCGAAGTCGGTGATCGAGGACTCGATCGCCGCCACCGGCCAGCTGTTCCGCGCCCGCAACGTCGGGCTCGAGACGCGGCTCCCCGCGGGCGTGCCCCCGATCCATGCGGATCGCGACCGCGTGGTGCAGGTGCTGATCAACCTGCTGTCGAACGCCGCCAAGTTCGTGCAGCCCGACACCGGCCGCGTCCTCGTCACGCTGTCGAGCACCCCGGACGCCGTGCGCGTCGCGGTGGCCGACAACGGCCCGGGGGTGCGCGCCGAGGACCGGAGGGTCATCTTCGAGAAATTCCGCCAGGCGGGCGACACGATGACGGGGAAGCCGCAGGGCACGGGCCTGGGCCTGCCGATCAGCCGGCAGATCATCGAGCACTTCGGCGGCCGCCTGTGGGTCGACGATGCGCCCGGCACAGGGGCCACGTTCGTGTTCGAGCTTCCGCAGGCCGGCATCGCGGCGGCGGGCGGCGCCGTCGCGGCGGCCGGGGCGTGATACGGTGACGGTACGGCGGAGACCGGACAGGAGCGCCCGCAGGGCGCGGGAGGATGGCATGGGCAAGAAGATCCTGATTGCCGACGACGAACCCAACATCGTGGCGTCGCTCGAATTCCTGATGCGGCAGCGCGGCTACGAGGTGAGGGTGGCGAACAACGGCGACGACGCGCTCGCCGCGGTCGCCGACTTCGGCCCGGACCTGATCCTGCTCGACGTGATGATGCCGCGCATGAGCGGCTACGACCTGTGCCAGAAGGTGCGCGAGAATCCCGCGTGGCAGGGCATCCGGATCGTCATGCTCTCGGCCAAGGGCCGCGACGTCGAGGTCACCAAGGGGATGGCGATCGGCGCCGACGCCTACGTGACCAAGCCGTTCTCGACCAAGGACCTGCTGGCCAGGGTCGGGGAACTGCTGGGCGAGTAGGCGATGCGGGACCGGATCCGGATCGGCCTGGCGCTCCTCGCCGCCTGGGGCCTCGTCCTCGCCGCGATCGGCGCCACCGCGTTCCTCGTCGGCAACGACATCGCCGACCACCAGCGGGCGGTCCTGGTCGCGGTGCTGCACGAGCGCGCCCCCAACGTGGTCGTGGTGACGCTGCTGCTGCTCGCGCCGCTCATCTTCATCCTGAACGCGCTGTTCCGGCATTACGTGAAGGCGCCGCGCCGGCTGGCCGAGGACATCCGCATCATGCTGACGGCGAATCCGGCGCACCGCGCGCCGCGGCGCGGCTCGGCCGAGATCCGGCGCCTCGCCGAGAGCGTGAACGCATTCGCCGATGCGCATGAAGCGCTCAGGCGGGACGTCGAGCGGCAGGTCCGCGAGGCGAACGCCGGCATCGAGCAGGAGAAGAACCGCCTCGCCGCGCTGATGTCCGAGCTCGCCCAGAGCGTGGTGATGTGCAACGTCGAGGGCCGCATCCTGCTCTACAACGCCCGTGCGATGCAGCTGCTGAGCAAGCCGCTCGACGGCGAGCCGGCGGCCGGCAAGGCGCACAGCCTCGTCGGGCTCGGGCGCTCGGTGTTCGCGATCTTCGACCGCAACCTCATCATCCATGCGCTGGAGACGATCCACGAGCGGATCGGGCAGGGAATCCGCAGCCCGGTCGCGAATTTCGTGACCACGGCGCCGTCCGGCCAGCTGGTGCGGGTGCAGATGGCGCCCGTATTCGCCGCGGCGGGCGACGAATCGGCCGAGGGCGCGCGCGACCGGATCACCGGCTTCGTGCTCATCCTCGACGACATCACCCGCCGCATCGAGGCGGGCAATCGCCGCGGGCTGCTGCTGCAGACGCTCACGCAGGGGACGCGTGCCTCGCTCGGGAGCGTGCGCGCGGCGGTGGAGACCATCGCCGCGTTCCCGGACATGGACCAGGCGGCGCGCGACCGGTTCATCGGCATCATCGGCGAGGAAGCGCGGCAGCTCTCCGCGCGCCTCGACGATACGGTCGGCGAGTTCGCCGATTCGCTGCGCACCGAGTGGCCGCTGGAGGACATGCGCGGCGCCGACCTGATCGCGGCGGCGCGCCGGCGGATCGAGAGCCGGCTCGCGCTGCCGACCAAGCTGGAGGCGGTCGACGAGTCGGTCTGGCTGAAGGTCGACAGCTTCTCGCTGATGCAGGCGGTGGCCTACCTCGCCAGCCGGCTGCAGGAGGAATTCGGCGTCCGCGAGATCCGCTTCGGGCTGGAGGCCGCGGGCGCGCTCGCGCACCTCGACGTCATCTGGACCGGCGCCCCGATCGGGTCGGAGACGACGATGGCGTGGCAGACCGACGCCATGGAAATGGGCGGCGAGGCGAGCCCGCTCACGCTTGAAGCAGATCGTCGAGCGTCACAACGGCGAGATCTGGTACCAGATCCACAAGCCGTCGCACCGCGAGTTCTTCCGGATCGCGATCCCGGTGACCAAGCCGGAGGAGGCGCCGTGGAGCGCGCCGGCGACCGGCGAGAGCCGGCCGGAGTTCTACGATTTCGATCTCTTCCACCAGCCCGGACAGACGCCGGAGCAGGACACGCGGCCGCTCGCGACGCTGAGCTACACCGTGTTCGACACCGAGACCACGGGGCTCTCCCCGTCCGGCGGCGACGAGATCGTCTCCATCGGCGCCGTGCGCATCGTCAACGGCCGCCTGCTGGAGCACGAGGTGTTCGAGCAGCTCGTCAACCCGCAGCGGCGGATGTCGGCGGAGGCGACCCGCATCACCGGCATCGACAACGCGGTGCTCGAGGACCAGCCGGTGATCGGCAAGGTGCTGCCGGCATTCCACGAGTTCTGCGCGGACACCGTGCTGATCGCGCACAACGCCGCGTTCGACATGCGCTTCCTGCGGCTCAAGGAGGAGGCGACGGGCGTGCGCTTCACCCAGCCGGTCCTCGACACGCTGCTGCTGTCGGCGGTGATCCATCCCGACTTCGAGTCGCACGCGCTGGAGGCGATCGCCGAGCGCATGGGGATCAACCCGCTCGGCCGCCACACCGCGCTCGGCGACGCCATCATGACGGGCGAAGTGTTCCTGCGCATGATCCCGCTGCTCGCGGAGCAGGGTATCCGCACGCTGGGCGAGGCGCGCGAAGCCTCGCGCAAGACCTATTTCGCGCGCGTCGAGTACTGATGCGCGCCGGCAGCGAGACGCCGGCCGGCGACGCGGCGCCGCTGCTGGCGGTCCGGGACCTCAACGCCTGGTACGGCGAGTCGCACGTCCTGCACGGCGTCAGCTTCGACGTCGCCGGCGGCGAGGTCGTCACGCTGCTCGGGCGCAACGGCGCCGGCAAGACGACGACGCTGCGCTCGATCATGGGCATCGTTCCGCGGCGCGAGGGCTCGATCGCGTTCGAAGGCAGGCAGACGTCGCGCCTGCCGTCGAACCGGATTGCGCGGCTCGGCGTCGGCTACTGTCCGGAGGAGCGCGGGATCTTCGCCAGTCTCACCGTGGAGGAGAACCTGCTGCTGCCTCCGGTCGTGCGCGAAGGCGGGCTCGCGGTCGACGAGATCTACGGGCTGTTCCCGAATCTGCGTGAGCGGCTCGCGAGCCCGGGGACGAAGCTCTCGGGCGGCGAGCAGCAGATGCTCGCGATCGCGCGGATCCTGCGCACCGGTGCGCGGCTGCTGCTCCTCGACGAGCCGACCGAGGGCCTCGCGCCGGTCATCGTGCAGCAGATCGGCCGCACGATCCGCCGGCTGAAGGCGACGGGCTTCACCATCCTGCTGGTCGAGCAGAACTTCCGCTTCGCGGCGACGGTCGCCGACCGGCACTACGTGCTGGATCACGGCCGGATTGCCGACATGATCCCGAACTCGGAGCTCGGGGCCAGCATGGCCAAGCTGCAGCACTATCTGGGCGTCTAGCGCACGTGCCCGGCTTCGTCCCCGGCGACGATCCCGAGCGCGCGCTCGCCGACGCGGCGCGCGCGCAGGCGGCGGGCCGCCTGGCGGAGGCGGGGGCGCTGCTCGAGGCGGTGCTGCGCGCGCATCCCGATCATCACGACGCGCTGTGCCGGTACGCGATGCTCGCTTTGGGGGCGGGACGTCCCGACGTCGCGCTGCGCGCCGCCGGGCACGCGGCCGCGGCACATCCCGGGTCGGCACCGGCCCACAATCTGCTGGGCGTGGCCTGCCGCCGAAGCGGGCGGCTCGCCGACGCCATCGCGGCGCTGGAGCGCGCGGCGGCGCTCGATCCCGCGTACTTCGACGCGCAGGTCAACCTTGGCAACGCGCGGCTCGACGCCGGCGACGCCCAGGCGGCGCTCCCGTGTTACGAACGGGCGCTGGCACTCGATCCGCGCGCGGCGTCGGTGCACAACAACCTCGGCAACCTCCATCGCGAGCTTCGTCGCCCCGCGGACGCGCTCGCCGCGTACCGCCGCGCGCTCGAGCTCGAGCCGCGTCACGCGCGGGCCCACGCGAACCTCGGCAACGTGCTCAGCGAGCTGGGCGACACCGAGGCCGCCGTCGCGGCGTTCCGGCGCTCGCTCGCGCTGGCGCCGGACGTGCCCGAGGTTTGGAGCAACCTGCTGCTGACGCTGAACTGTCTCGACCGGATCACGGCGGAGGCGGTGGCCGCGGAGCACCGCGCGTTCGGTGCGCACTTCGCGCGCCTGCTGCCGCCGCTGGCGCCGCCGGCGGCGCCGCGGCGTCCGGGGCGTCTGCGCGTGGGCTACGTGGGCGCGGATTTCCGCAAGCACGCCGTCGCCACGTTCTTCCTGCCGCTGCTCGAGGCGCACGACGCCGGCGCGATCGAGGTGTTCTGCTACTACAACCAGCCGCGCGGCGACGAGGTGACCGAGCGCATCCGCGCGCGCGCCGAGCACTTCCTGCCGGTCAGCGGCATGGGTGACCGGCAGCTCGCCGCGCGCATCCGCGACGACGGCATCGACATCCTGGTCGACGTCACCGGCCACACCGCCGACAACCGGCTGCCGCTGTTCTTCCTGCGACCGGCGCCGGTTCAGGTCACCTGGCTCGGCTATCTCGGCGGCACCGGGGTGCCGACCATCGACTGGCGCCTGACCGATGCCCACGCCGATCCGCCGGCCTGGCCCGACCCGCCGGGACTGGAGCGGCCGTGGCGGCTGCCGCACACGCTGTGGTGCTACCGGCCCTATGCGAACGCCCCGGACGTCGCGCCGGCGCCGGCAGCGGCCGCGGGGCACCTGACGTTCGCCTGCCTCAACAAACCGGCCAAGGTGTCGCCCGCGGTCCTGGCGGCCTGGGCCGAAATTCTGCGCGCGGTACCGGATGCCCGGCTGATGCTGCTGACCTCGACGGGCACGGCGCGCGTCGATGCACTGCGCGGCCGGTTCCGGAGCCTGGGCGTCGCGCCGGAGCGCGTCGATTTCGTCAGTCGGGTGCCGCTGGCCGAGTACCTGGCGCTGTACGCGCGCGCCGACGTCGCGCTCGACACCTTCCCCTACACCGGCGGCACGACGACCTGCGACGCGGCCTGGATGGGCGTGCCGGTGGTGACGCTCGCCGGGAACCGGCCGTTCGCGCGCAGCGGCGCCAGCATCCTTGCCAATCTCGACCTTGGCGACCTCGTGGCGGCCGACGCCGCGGGCTACGTCGCCGCGGCCGTCGCGCTGGCCGGCGATCGGCCGCGTCTCGCGCAACTGCGCGCCGGGCTGCGCGCACGCATGCTCGCCTCGCCGCTCACCGACGCCACGCGGTTCGCGCGCGACGTCGAGGCGGCACTGCAGGCGATGTGGGCGCGGCAGCGATGAAATTGGTCAGACAACTTGACCGCTTTCGCCGGCGCTGCCAGACTCTGTAATCGGCGCAGGGACGCTCGCCGCCCGTCCCTGCGAAGCCCAACATAACCACGCGGCAGCCTGGAGGTTCTATGTCGAAGTTCTCGCGCGCGCTCGTCCGCGCCTTTGCGCTCGCTGCGCTGATGGTCGCCGTCTCGGCGCAGGCGGCCTGTCCCGAGCGTCCGATCACCCTGATCGTCCCCTGGGCCGCCGGCGGCGGCACCGACGCGACGGCCCGCATCATCGGCACGCTGCTCGAAAAGGAGCTCGGGCAGCCGGTCAACGTCGTCAACCGCACCGGCGGCAGCGGCGTGGTCGGGCACGCCGCCATCGCGATCGGCGGCGCCGGACGGCTACACCATCGGCTTGCTGACCGTCGAGATCGGCATGATGCACTGGCAGGGGCTGACCGACCTGCACCGGCGCCTCGTACACGCCGATCGGGCTGGTCAACTTCGATCCGGCGGGCCTGGCCGTTGCCGCCGACTCGTCGTACAAGACGGCCAACGACCTGATCGCCGCCATCAAGGCCAACCCCGGCAAGCTCAAGGCGTCGGGCACCGGCCAGGGCGGCATCTGGCACCTGGCGATCGCCGGGATGCTGCGGAGCATGAAGATCGACCCGGCGTCGGTGCCGTGGGTGCCGTCGAACGGCGCCGCGCCCGGGCTGCAGGATCTCGTCGCCGGCGGCGTGCAGATCGCGCCGGTGTCGCTGCCCGAAGCGCGGTCGCTGATCGACGCCGGCAAGGTGCGCGAGCCTCGCGGTCATGGCGGACAAGCGCGCCGCGCTCTATCCCGACGTGCCGACGCTCAAGGAGGCGACCGGCAGCGACTGGACGCTCGGCGCGTGGCGCGGCGTCGGCGCGCCGAAGGGCATCCCGGCCGACGCCAGCGCCAAACTGGCGGCGGCGATCGACAAGATCGTCCACGGCAAGGAATACAACGAGTTCATGGCCAAGCGCGGCTACGGCGTCGTCTACGCAGGGCCCGGCGGACTTCGCCAAGATGATGGCGAAGTCGGACGCCGATCTCGGCGCGACGATGAAGGCGGTCGGCCTCGCGAAGTGACCCGAATGGCCGGGCGCGGGCCGCGCCGAAAAAGCGCGGCCCGCGCCGCATGTCCGTAGCCCGGCGTTGAGCGCAGCGAAACCCGGGTGGCCGGTGCCATGCGCACGACTGCCCCGGGTTTCGCTGCGCTCAACGCCGGGCTGCATATGATTGCCGCGAGAGCCGCCGCATGAGACTCGACGATCGTATCTGGGGCGCGCTCAGCATGCTGCTGGGTGCGTTGATCCTGTTTCGCATCCGCAATTTCCCGACCATCCCCGGGCAGGACTACGGACCCGCGCTGTTCCCGGGCGTGATCGCGGTCGGACTGCTCGTCTGCGGCGTCGGGCTCATCGCCAAGGGCGTCGTCGCCCGCCGCCGCGACGGTGCCGCCGTCTGGGTGGAGTGGGACGGCGTGGATCCGCTTGCCCCGCTACGTGGCCGCCTTCGCCGTCGTCGTCGGGGTCAACGTGGTCTACATCCTTGCCTCCGACACGCTCGGGTTCATCATCACGGGCGTGCTCTATCTCGGCGCGCTGTTCGCGGTGTTCGGCGTGCGCGCCCGGTGGATCGTCCCGCTCGCCGTCGTGGTGACGCTCGTCATCCACTACGCGTTCTACAAGCTGCTGCACGTGCCGCTGCCCTGGGGCCTGCTGGAGCGCTTCGCGTGGTGACGCGCGGCCGCGCGGGGGGCACGCGATGAGCGACGCGTGGTCGCAGGCCTTCGGGCTGGCGTTCCAGCTCTCAGAACCTCGTCGCCATGGCCGGGGCGGCGCTGTTCGGCCTGTTCGTCGGCTCGGTGCCCGGATTGACCGCGACGATGGCGACCGCGCTGCTGGTTCCGGTCACGTTCTTCATGGAGCCGATCCCCGCGGTGGCGGTCATGGTCACCGCCACCGCGATGGCGATCTTCGCCGGCGACATTCCCGGCTGCCTGATGCGCATGCCGGGAACGCCCGCGTCCGCCGCCTACACCGACGAGGCCTACGCGATGACGCGCAAGGGGCAGTCGGAACTGGCGCTGGGCGGCGGGCTGGTGTTCTCGGCGCTCGGCGGGCTGTTCGGCACGTGCGTGCTGATCGTCGCCGCGCCCACGCTCGCCGAGTTCGCGCTGAACTTCAGCTCGTTCGAGTACTTCTGGCTGGTGCTGCTGGGCCTGACCTGCGCGGTGATGATCTCGTCGGACCGGCCGCTCAAGGGGTGGGTGTCGCTGATGCTCGGCCTGCTGGTCGCATCGATCGGGCTGAACAATCCGGCGGCGATTCCGCGCTTCACCTTCGGCAACACCGAGATGCTGGGCGGGATCGGGCTGATCCCGATGATGATCGGGATGTTCGCGATCTCCGAGATCATCCGCTACGCCGTCGATACCCACCGCGACCTGCACGCGCCGGCCAAGGCGATCGGCAACGTCTTCAAGGGCGTCTGGGGACTGCTCCGGAAGTATCCGGGGAAGGGGCTGCGCGGCGCGGCGCTGGGCACCGTGGTCGGCGCCTTGCCCGGCGCCGGCGGCGACATCGCCGCCTGGATGGCGTTCGCCGTGAGCAAGAAGACGTCGAAGGAGCCGGAGAAGTACGGCACCGGCCACGTCGAGGGCATCGTCGAGGCGAGCGCGGCCAACAACGCCTCGCTCGCCGGCGCGTGGATTCCGGCGCTGGTGTTCGGCATTCCCGGCGACTCGATCACGGCGATCGTGATCGGGGTGCTGTACATGAAGAACATGAACCCGGGGCCGATGCTGTTCGTCAACAACCCGCAGAAGATCTACGCGGTGTACCTGCTGTTCATCATGGCCAACCTGATGCTGATCCCGCTGGGCTATCTGTGCATCAAGGCAGCCAAGAACATCCTGCGCGTGCCCCGCGACATCCTGATGCCGGTGATCATGCTGTTCTGCGTGGTCGGCGCGTTCGCGATCAACAACACGGCGTTCGACGTCACCGTCATGGTGATCGCAGGGTTCGCCGCGTTCATCCTCGAGCGGAATGGCTTTCCGATCGCCCCGACGATCCTCGGCGTCGTGCTCGGCGGCATGCTGGAGCAGAACTTCGTGACCTCGATGATCAAGTCCGACGGCGACCTGCGGGCGTTCTTCGAACGGCCGGTCGCCGCGACGCTCGGCGTGCTGGTGCTGCTGGTCTGGTTCCTGCCCGTGCTGCTGCGGCGCATCCGCCGGCCGGGCGCAGGCGCCGCGGCCCGCGCCTGAGCGATCCGCCGCCCGGGCGCGGCCGCCACTGCGCGACCCGTTCCCGTGCGGTTCGCGTTGACCCGGTTTGCCGCAGCGCGGTAAAATCGCTCGTTTTTGCGCTGGCATTGTGCCGCAGGCGCAATGCACGGGCGGCCAAAGGCGCCGCGGGAAGCGGGTGAACGGGAATGCGGAACAGGCTTGTCGTCGGGAACTGGAAGATGAACGGCGGGCTCACCGCGAATGCGGCGTTGCTCGCGGCGCTCGCCGCGGACTGGAAGCCGGACGCGGGGCACGCCATCGCCGTCTGTGTGCCGTTCCCGTACCTCGGGCAGGCGCAGGCTGCGCTCACTGGCACTCCGGTCGCGTGGGGCGCGCAGAACGTCAGCGAGCATCAGGCCGGCGCGTATACGGGCGAAGTCGCGGCGTCGATGCTGGTCGACTTCGGCTGCCGCTATGCGATCGTCGGGCATTCGGAGCGGCGGCAGATCTATGCCGACACCGATTCAGGCGTCGCGGGGAAGGCGGCAGCCCTGCTTGCGGTGGGGGTAACGCCCATCGTCTGCGTCGGTGAGACGCTCGCGGAGCGCGAGGCGGGGACGACCGAAGCCGTGGTGCTGCGCCAGCTCGACGCGGTATTGGCCGTGACCGGTGCGGACGCGCGGCGGCTGGTCGTCGCCTACGAGCCGGTGTGGGCGATCGGCACCGGCCGCACGGCGACGACCGCCCAGGCGCAGGACGTGCATGCGACGCTGCGGGCGCGGCTTGCGGCGGCAGGCTGCGGCGGACATCCCGCTGCTCTACGGCGGCAGCGTCAAGGCCGACAACGCCGGCGCATTGTTCGCGATGCCGGACATCGATGGCGGCCTTATCGGCGGCGCGTCGCTGAAGGCGGGAGAATTTCTGGCCATCGCGCGTGTCTGACCCCTTGCCGCCCCGATCGGGGGGTGGCTGCAAGAATGGAAAGCGGCGGACCGGCGGGCCGGTGTCGGCGCAGGAGTAATGGATGAACATGGTCGAGAGCATATTGCTGGTGGTCCACCTGCTGGTCGCGGTGGCCGTCTGCGGATTTGTCCTGCTGCAGCACGGGAAGGGCGCGGACATGGGGGCTGCGTTCGGCAGCGGTGCGTCGGGCAGCCTGTTCGGCGCCGCGGGCTCCGCGAACTTCCTGTCGCGCACGACCGCGGTCCTCGCTGCGGTATTCTTCCTCTCGAGCCTGGGCCTCACCTGGCTCGGATCCACGCGCAGCGGCCCCCGGGGCGCCGTCCAGCAGGGTGTGATGGACAAGCTTCCGGCGTCGAAGGCGACCGACGTGCCGTCGCCTCCGGCCGGCGCCGCACCCGGCGCCGTACCCGGCAGCGCGGCAGAGCCGGCCAAGGACGGCGCGCCCGCAGCGCCGGCACCGGCCGCGCCGGAAGGAGGCGCGCCGGGGTCGAAGTCGGGCGACGTGCCCAAGTAGGGCACACCGGCTCGGCGAAGGGAAATGCAGGACGGGCGCCGGCCCGGAAGTCCGGCGGCGGTGGGCGATACCGCAGAACGCGCAAGCGCCGACGTGGTGAAATTGGTAGACACGCTGTCTTGAGGGGGCAGTGGCGAAAGCCGTGGGAGTTCGAGTCTCCCCGTCGGCACCACCCGAAGACCGCGCAGCGCAGCCGGGGACCCCGGTGGGCGACGCCGGGGCAAACGAACGACGAGAGGCCGCGCGCGGCGCGCTCCGACCATCATGCTGGAACCGTACCTGCCGATCCTGCTCTTCGTCGTGGTCGGCCTCCTCTTCGGCGGCATCCTGCTGACCGTCGGCTCGATCGTCTCGCCCAGCCGGCCCGACCCGGAGAAGCTCTCCCCCTACGAGTGCGGCTTCGAGGCGTTCGAGGACGCGCGGATGAAGTTCGACGTCCGCTACTACCTCGTCGCGATCCTGTTCATCCTGTTCGATCTCGAGATCGCCTTCCTCTTTCCCTGGGCCATCGTCCTGCCCGAGATCGGCTTCGCCGGCTTCGCGGCGATGATGGTCTTCCTGCTCATCCTCGTCGTCGGTTTCGTCTACGAGTGGAAGAAGGGGGCCCTGGAGTGGGAGTGAGGAGAACGCGATGAGCATCGAAGGCGTGCTCGAGAAGGGCTTCGTCACCACGTCGCTCGACAGCGTCATCAACTGGGCGCGCAACGGCTCGATGTGGCCGATGACCTTCGGCCTGGCCTGCTGCGCGGTGGAGATGATGCACGCCGGCGCGGCGCGCTACGACCTCGACCGCTTCGGCATCGTCTTCCGCCCGAGCCCGCGCCAGTCCGACGTGATGATCGTCGCCGGCACCCTGTGCAACAAGATGGCGCCCGCGCTGCGCAAGGTCTACGACCAGATGGCCGAGCCGCGCTGGGTCATCTCGATGGGCTCCTGCGCCAACGGCGGCGGCTACTACCACTATTCCTACTCGGTCGTGCGCGGCTGCGACCGGATCGTCCCCGTCGACATCTACGTGCCGGGGTGCCCGCCGACGGCCGAGGCGCTGCTCTACGGCCTGCTGCAGCTCCAGAACAAGATCTGGCGCACGAACACGATCGCACGCTGATGGCCACCCGGACCGAAACGCTCGAAGCCGCGCTGCACTCGGTGCTGGGCGAAAACGCGGCGAGCGTCGTCGAGGCGCTGGGCGAGGTGACGGTGGTCGTGCCCGTGGGCGCGCTCGAGCCGGCGATGCGCGCGCTGCGCGACCGGGCCGAGCTGCGCTTCGAATCGCTGCTCGACGTCTGCGGCGTCGACTATTCGGCCTGGGGCGACGGTGCGCACGCCGGCCGGCGCTTCGCGGTCGTCTACCACCTGCTGTCGTTCGCCAACAACTGGCGCTTGCGCGTGCGCACTTTCGCCGACGACGACGAGTTTCCGGTGGTGCCGACCGTCGTCGACGTCTGGCCCGCCGCCAACTGGTACGAGCGCGAGGCGTTCGACCTCTTCGGCATGATGTTCGCAGGGCATCCCGACCTGCGCCGCATCCTCACCGATTACGGCTTCATCGGCCACCCGTTCCGCAAGGACTTCCCCGTGTCCGGCCACGTCGAGATGCGCTACGACCCCGAGCAGGCGCGCGTGATCTACCAGCCGGTCACGATCGAGCCGCGGGAGATCGTTCCGCGGATCATCCGCGAGCAGAACTACGCGGATACCGACTGAAACCTCGCGATGGCCGAGATCCGCAACTACACCATGAACTTGAGCACCCGCCGTGCGCGGCTTCGCCGTTTCACTTAACTTGCTCCGCAAGTGGCGGAGCCGAAGTAATGGCTGAAATCGAAACTACACCATGAATTTCGGCCCGCAGCACCCGGCGGCGCACGGGGTGCTGCGGCTGGTGCTCGAGCTCGACGGCGAGGTGATCGAGCGCGCCGATCCGCACATCGGGCTGCTGCACCGGGCGACCGAGAAGCTGGCCGAGACCCGCACCTACATCCAGTCGCTGCCGTACATGGACCGCCTCGACTACGTGTCGATGATGTGCAACGAGCACGCGTACTGCCTGGCGATCGAGAAGCTCGCCGGGCATCGAGGTGCCGCTGCGCGCCCAGTACATCCGGGTGATGTTCGACGAGATCACGCGGATCCTCAACCACCTGCTGTGGCTGGGCGCGCACTCGCTCGACGTCGGGGCGATGACGACGTTCCTGTACGCGTTCCGCGAGCGCGAGGACCTGATGGACGTCTACGAGGCGGTGTCGGGCGCGCGGATGCACGCCGCCTACTACCGTCCGGGCGGCGTCTACCGCGACCTGCCGGAGTCGATGCCGCAGTACCAGGTCTCGCCGGTCCACGATGCGCGCGCGGTGGCCCGGATGAACGAGAACCGGCGCGGCAGCCTGCTCGACTTCATCGACGACTTCACCCGCCGCTTCCCGGGCTGCGTCGACGAGTACGAGACGCTGCTGACCGAAAACCGCATCTGGAAGCAGCGCACGGTGGGCATCGGCGTCGTCACGCCGGAGCGGGCGATGGCGCTGGGCTTCACCGGTCCGATGCTGCGCGGCTCGGGCATTCCCTGGGACCTGCGCAAGAAGCAGCCCTACGAGGTCTACGACCGGATGGACTTCGACATCCCGGTGGGCACCAACGGCGACTGCTACGACCGCTACCTGGTGCGCGTCCAGGAGATGCGCGAGGCGAACCGGATCGTGCGCCAGTGCATCGAGTGGCTGCGCGCGAACCCGGGCCCGGTGATCACCGACAACCACAAGGTCGCGCCGCCGTCGCGCGAGCACATGAAGACCAACATGGAGGAGCTGATCCACCACTTCAAGCTCTTCACCGAGGGCATGCACGTGCCGCCGGGCGAGGCGTACGCCGCCGTCGAGCATCCGAAGGGCGAGTTCGGCATGTACATCGTCTCCGACGGCGCCAACAAGCCGTACCGCCTGAAGATGCGCGCGCCCGGCTTCCCGCACCTGGCCGCGCTCGACGAGATGTCGCGCGGGCACATGATCGCCGACGTCGTGGCGATCATCGGCACGCAGGACATCGTCTTCGGCGAGATCGACCGCTGATGGCACCCGAATTCCGCAACTCGCCGATGAAGCCCGATTTCCGCCGCCCCAAGGGGGGACGCGCGATGCGTAGCCCGGCGTTGAGCGCAGCGAAACCCGGGGCAACTGGAGGACCGAAGCGTTGCTGAGTGCTGACGCCCTGAAGCGAATCGATCGCGAGATCGCCAAGTACCCGCCCGGACGGCAGCAATCGGCGGTGATGTCGGCGCTCGCGATCGCGCAGGACGAGAAGGGCTGGCTCGCGCCGGAGACGATGGACTTCGTCGCCGGGTACCTCGGCATGCCGCCGGTGGCCGTGTACGAGGTCGCCACCTTCTACGCGATGTACCAGCTCGCGCCCGAAGGCCGGCACAAGGTCACGCTGTGCACCAACCTGCCGTGCGCGCTGCAGGGCGCGACCGCGGCGGCGGCGCACCTGCGGGAGAAGCTCGGCATCGGCTTCGGCGAGACCACGCGCCGACGGCGCCGTCACGCTGCGCGAAGGCGAGTGCATGGGCGCCTGCGGCGACGCGCCGGTGCTGCTCGTCGACAACAAGCGCATGGAAAGCTGGATGACGCCGGACAAGCTCGACGCGCTGATCGCCGAGCTGCGCCCGGTCGACGACCGGGACGGGAGCTGACGTGAACGCGCCCGGCGAATTCCTGGACTACGGCCCCGACGCCATCATCATGGCGGGCCTGACCGGCAGCAACTGGCGGCTGGCCGACTACGTCGCCGCGCGGCGGCTACGCGGCGCTCACGAAGATCCTGACCGAGAAGATCCCGCCGGCCACGGTGATCGGCGAGGTGAAGCGCTCGGCGCTGCGCGGCCGCGGCGGCGCGGGCTTCCCGACCGGCCTGAAGTGGAGCTTCATGCCGCAGCAGTACAAGGGCGAGAAGTACCTCGTCTGCAATTCCGACGAAGGCGAGCCGGGGACCTTCAAGGACCGCGACATCCTGCGGTACAACCCGCACGCGCTGATCGAGGGCATGGCGATCGGCGCCTACGCGATGGGCTGCACCCGGGGCTACAACTACGTCCACGGCGAGATCTGGGAAACCTACGAGCGGATGGAGGAGGCGGTGGCCGAGGCCTTCGCCGCCGGCTACCTCGGCGAGCGACATCCTCGGCTCGCGATTTCAGCTTCCACCTGTTCAATCACCACGGCTGGGGCGCCTACATCTGCGGCGAGGAGACGGCGCTGCTCGAGTCGCTCGAAGGCAAGAAGGGCCAGCCGCGGTTCAAGCCGCCGTTCCCGGCGAGCTTCGGGCTCTACGGCAAGCCGACGACGATCAACAACACCGAGACCTTCGCCGCGGTGCCGTGGATCATCAACCACGGCGGCGAGGCGTTCCTGAACCTCGGCCGGCCGAACAACGGCGGCACCAAGATCTTCTCGGTGTCGGGCGACGTCGCGCGCCCCGGCAACTACGAGGTTCGGCTCGGCACGCCGTTCGCGAAGCTGCTGGAGATGGCCGGCGGCATGCGCGACGGCCGCCCGCTCAAGGCCTGCATCCCCGGCGGATCGTCGATGCCGGTGCTGCCGGGCGACGTGATGATGGCAACCGACATGGACTACGACTCGATCGCCAAGGCCGGCTCGATGCTGGGCTCCGGCGCGGTGATCCTGATGAACGACACCCGCTGCATGGTGCGCTCGCTGCTGCGGCTGTCGTACTTCTACTACGAGGAGTCCTGCGGGCAGTGCACGCCCTGCCGCGAGGGCACCGGCTGGCTCTGGCGCGTGGTCGACCGGATCGAGCACGGCAAGGGCCGCAACGAGGATCTCGATCTCCTGCTGTCGGTGTCCGACAACATCGCCGGGCGCACGATCTGCGCGCTGGGCGACGCCGCGGCGCTGCCGGTGAAGAGCTTCGTCAAGCACTTCCGCGACGAGTTCCAGTACCACATCGAGCACAAGCGCTGCCTGGTGGCGAGCCGGCGTACGCTAGGCTGAGCCGGACCATGCCGATGGCAGACGTGAACTCGAAATCGACGGCAGGGCGGTGGAGGTGCCGCCGGGCAGCACGGTGATGGACGCCGCGCACGCGCTCGGCATCTACGTTCCGCACTTCTGCTACCACAAGAAGCTGTCGATCGCCGCCAACTGCCGGATGTGCCTGGTGCAGGTGGAGAAGGCGCCGAAGCCGCTGCCGGCCTGCGCCACGCCGGTCGCCGAAGGCATGAAGGCGTGGACGCACTCGGAGCTCGCCGTGACCGCGCAGAAGGCGGTGATGGAGTTCCTGCTCATCAACCATCCGCTCGACTGCCCGATCTGCGACCAGGGCGGCGAGTGCCAGCTGCAGGACCTCGCCGTCGGCTACGGCCCGTCGCGGATCGCGCTACACGGAGCCGAAGCGGGTCGTGTTCCACAAGGACATCGGCCCGCTGGTCGCGGCGGAGGAGATGGCGCGCTGCATCCAGTGCACGCGCTGCGTGCGCTTCGGCCAGGAGATCGCCGGCGTGATGGAGCTCGGCATGATCGGCCGCGGCGAGCATTCGGAGATCATCGCGTTCGTCGGCCGCGGCGTGGACTCCGAGCTCTCCGGCAACATGATCGACATCTGCCCGGTCGGCGCGCTGACCTCGAAGCCGTTCCGCTACGCCGCGCGCACCTGGGAGCTGTCGCGGCGCAAGTCGGTGTCGCCGCACGACGCGCTCGGCAGCAACCTCGTGGTGCAGGTGAAGAACGACCGCGTGATGCGCGTGCTGCCGCTGGAGAACGAGGCGGTCAACGAGTGCTGGATCTCGGACAAGGACCGCTTCTCGTACGAGGCGCTCGACGGCCCCGACCGGCTGACGGCGCCGATGATCCGGCAGGGCGGCGAGTGGATCGAGGTCGACTGGACGACGGCGCTGGATTTCACCGCCGCAGGCGCTCACGCGACGTCGCGACGAGCACGGCGGCGCCGCGCTCGGCGCGCTGGTGTCGGCGCATTCGACGCTCGAGGAAATGTACGCTCGCGGCGCGGCTCGCTGCGCGGCCTGGGCTCCGACAACATCGACTTCCGGCTGCGGCAGACCGATTTCCGCGGCGACGGGCAGGGCGCCGGCATCCCGTGGCTGGGGCTCCCGATCGCCGAGCTCGGGGCGCTGGACCGCGTGCTGGTCGTCGGCAGCTTCCTGCGCAAGGACCAGCCGCTGATCGCGCAGCGGCTGCGGCGTGCGGCCAGGCGGGGCACGCAGGTGTCGATGCTGCACGCGGTCGCCGACGACTGGCGGCTCCCGGTCGCCCATTCCGTCGTCACCCCGCCGTCGCTGCTGCCGGCGGCGCTGGCCGGAATCGTCGTCGCTGCCGCGCGCGCCGCCGGCCAGCCGGTCCCCGCGGCGCTCGCCGGCATCGAGCCGACCGAATCCGCGCAGGCGATCGCCGCGAGCCTCGCCGGCGGCGAGAAGAAGGCGATCCTGCTCGGCAACCTCGCCGAGCAGCACGCCGACGCCTCGCAGCTGCTGGCGCTGGCGCAGGCGCTGGCCGGCATCACCGGCGCCACGCTCGGCTGCCTGACCGAGGCGGCCAACAGCGTCGGGGGCTACGTCGCGGGTGCCCTGCCGCAGTCGGGCGGGCTCGACGCGCAGGCGATGCTGCGCGACCCGCGCCGGGCCTACGTCGTGCTCAACGCCGAACCCGCGCTCGATTGCGCCAATCCGGTCGCCGCGCGCGCCGCGCTGGACGCGGCCGAGTTCGTCGCGGTGCTCTCGCCGTTCCGCCACGGGATGGAATACGCCAGCGTGCTGCTGCCGGTCGGCCCCTTCACCGAGACTGCGGGCACGTTCGTCAACTGCGAAGGCCGCGCGCAGCGCTTCAACGGAGTCGTCAGGCCGCTGGGCGACGCGCGGCCGGCGTGGAAGGTGCTGCGCGTGCTGGGGTCGCTCGCCGGGCTGCCGGGCTTCGACTTCGCGACCATCGACGAGGTGCGCGCGTCGCCCTGCCGGAGGCCGCCATCGCCGGCCGGCTCGCCAACGGGACGCGCGTCGAAATCGCCGCGCCCGCGCGCCGCTGCGCCGGACCTGGAGCGCGTCGCCGACATTCCGATCCATTTCGCCGACGCGCTCGCGCGCCGCGCGCCGGCACTGCAGCAGACCGCCGACGCCGCGCCGCCGTGCGCGCGGATGAGCGCTGCGACGATGCAGCGGGTCGGCGTCGCCGACCGGCGCCGCGGTCCGGGTCCGGCAGGGGCGCGGGGAAGCGGTGCTGCCCGCCGCGCTCGACGCCGCGGTGCCCGACGGCGCGATCCGCATCGCGGCGGCGCACCCGGCGACGGCGACGCTCGAAGGGCTCTGCGGGCCGATCGAGGCGACCGCGGCGTGATGGACACCGTCGCCTCCCCCGTCGCGCAGCTCTTCGGCCCTGCCTGGCCCGTGGTGTGGACGCTGCTCAAGATCGTCGCCATCGCGGTGCCGCTGATCCTCTGCGTGGCATACCTCACGCTCGCCGAGCGCAAGGTCATCGGCTGGATGCAGGTGCGCATCGGGCCCAACCGCGTCGGCCCGTTCGGGCTGCTGCAGCCGTTCGCCGACGTCTTCAAGCTGATCTTCAAGGAGATCGTCGTCCCGACCGGGGCGAACCGATACCTGTTCTTCATCGCGCCGATGCTCTCGCTCGGGCCGGCGCTGGCGGCGTGGGCGGTGATTCCGTTTTCCGGCACGCTGGTGCTGTCGAACATCAACGCGGGGCTGCTGTACGTGCTGGCGATGACGTCGATCGGCGTGTACGGCGATCATCCTCGCCGGCTGGGCGTCGAACTCCAAGTACGCGTTCCTCGGCTGCCTGCGCTCGGCGGCGCAGATCGTGAGCTACGAGATCGCGATGGGCTTCGCGCTGGTCGGCGTGCTGATGGCGGCCTCCAGCCTCAACCTGTCCGACATCGTCGACGGCGCAGGCGGGGGGCGCCGCGCTACTGGTACATCTGGCCGCTGTTCCCGCTGTTCGTCGTCTACCTGGTGTCGGGCGATCGCCGAGACCAACCGCGCTCCGTTCGACGTCGCGGAAGGCGAGTCCGAGATCGTCGCCGGATTCCACGTCGAGTATTCGGGGGTCGCGTTCGCGGTGTTCTTCCTCGCCGAGTACATGAACATGATCCTGATCTCGGCGCTGGTCGCGACCATGTTCCTCGGCGGCTGGCTGTCCCCGTGGCCGCTGCTGAACAACGCGGAGATTCCGCTGCTGGGCATCCACCCGTTCGGCGACGGGCTGCCGTGGCTGCTCGGCAAGATGGCCTTCGTGCTGCTGATCTTCCTGTGGATCCGCGCGACGTTCCCGCGCTACCGCTACGACCAGATCATGCGCCTGGGCTGGAAGGTGTTCATCCCGGTCACGCTGGTCTGGATCGTCTTCCTCGGGGCGATGATGCAGACGCGCTTCGCGCCGCTGTTCCACTGAGGAGGCCTGTGATGCTCGAGCCGCGTCCGCGACTTCTTCAACGCCTTCCTGCTTCCTCGAGCTGCTGAAGGGGATGGCGCTGACCGGCCGGCACCTGTTCGCGCGCAAGGTCACCGTCCACTTCCCCGAGGAGAAGACGCCGCAGAGCCCGCGCTTCCGCGGGCTGCATGCGCTGCGCCGCTACCCGAACGGCGAGGAGCGCTGCATCGCCTGCAAGCTGTGCGAGGCGGTGTGCCCGGCGCTGGCGATCACCATCGAGTCCGAGCAGCGCGCCGACGGCACGCGCCGCACCACGCGCTACGACATCGACCTCATCAAGTGCATCTTCTGCGGCTTCTGCGAGGAGAGCTGCCCGGTCGACTCGATCGTCGAGACGCGCATCCTCGAGTACCACGGCGAGAAGCGCGGCGACCTCTACTACACCAAGGAGATGCTGCTGGCGGTCGGCGACCGCTACGAAGCGCAGATCGCCGCCGACCGCGCCGCGGACGCGAATACCGATGAGCCGCGCGATGTTCAAGACCCGGAGGCCGTGCGCGTGCGAACGGCAGCGGCCGACGTCACCGTCCGGCGTCACGGACCGCATGATGAGCGTCCAGGCCGTCTCTTCTACGTCTTCGCCGCGATCCTGGTGTTCGCGGCGCTGCGCGTGATCACCGCGCGCAACCCGGTGCATTCGGCGCTGTGGCTGGTGCTGGCGTTCTTCACCGCCGCCGCGCACTGGCTGATGCTCGGCGCCGAGTTCCTGGCGATCGTTCTGGTGCTGGTCTACGTCGGCGCCGTGATGGTGCTGTTCCTGTTCGTGATCATGATGCTCGACGTGAACTTCGAGAACCTGCGGCGCGGGTTCCGGAGCTACCTGCCCGTGGGGATCACCGTCGGCGTGCTGGTGCTCGCCGAGATGGCGCTGGTGCTGGTGGGCAGCTACCTCGCGCCCGGCGCGTCGCCGGCGGCGGCCCCCGGCGCGGCCGACAACACCCGGGCGCTGGGGCGCCTGCTGTACACCGACTACGTCTACCCGTTCGAGATCGCCGCGGTGATCCTGCTGGTCGCGATCGTGGCGGCGATCGCGCTGACGCACCGCCAGCGCAAGGAGACGAAGCACCAGGATCCGGGCCGGCAGGTGAAGGTGCGCGCGCGGGACCGGTTGCGCGTGCTGTCGATGCCCGCCGAGAAGCGCGATCGCTGACGCCGCAGAGGCCTCCGGCGCGGAGCCGGCAACGAAGGGAAGAAGAGGGAGCAGGGAGCAGAAGTGTTGATTTCGACCGCACCGACACTGTCGCACTACCTCGTTCTGGGCGCGGTCCTGTTCGCGATCAGCATGGCCGGCATCTTCCTCAACCGGAAGAACGTCATCATCCTGCTGATGGCGATCGAGCTGATGCTGCTCGCGGTGAACCTCAATTTCATCGCCTTCGCGAGCTTCCTCGGCGACATGGCGGGGCAGGTGTTCGTGTTCTTCATCCTGACCGTCGCCGCGGCCGAGTCGGCGATCGGGCTGGCGATCCTGGTGCTGCTGTTCCGCAACGTCGGCTCGATCGACGTCGAAGACCTCGATCACCTCAAGGGCTGAAGCCGGATGTCGATGCAGACGCTCTACCTCCTGGTCCCGCTGGCGCCCCTCGCCGCGGCGATCGTCGTCGGCCTGTTCGGGCCGCAGATCGGGCGCCGCGCCTCGCACTGGCTGTGCATCCTGGGCGTGGCGGCGGCGACGCTCGCCTCGTACTTCGTGCTGCGCGACGTGATCGCCGGCAACGTCTTCAACGGCGACGCTCTACACCTGGCTCGCCTCGGCGACCTGAAGCTCGCGATCGGCTTCCTGATCGACCCGCTGACCGCGATGATGATGCTGGTCGTGTCGTTCGTGTCGCTGATGGTGCACGTCTACACGATCGGGTACATGGCCGACGATCCGGGCTACACGCGCTTCTTCAGCTACATCTCGCTGTTCACCTTCAGCATGCTGATGCTGGTGATGAGCAACAACTTCCTCCAGCTCTTCTTCGGCTGGGAGGCGGTCGGCCTGGTCTCCTACCTGCTGATCGGCTTCTGGTACACGCGGCCCACCGCGATCTACGCAACCTCAAGGCGTTCCTCGTCAACCGGGTCGGCGACTTCGGCTTCGTGCTCGGCATCGGCCTGGTGCTCGCGTATATCGGCTCGCTCGACTATGCGCAGGTGTTCGCCCGGGCGCCGGAGCTTGCGGCAAGCGACGATGGCGCCGTGGTCCGGCGGACGAGTGGGCGCTGCTGACGGTCATCTGCATCTGCCTGTTCATCGGCGCGATGGGCAAGTCGGCGCAGGTTCCGCTGCACGTCTGGCTGCCCGACTCGATGGAAGGCCCGACGCCGATCTCGGCGCTGATCCATGCCGCGACCATGGTCACCGCCGGCATCTTCATGGTCGCGCGGATGAGCGCCGCTGTTCGAGCTCTCCGACACCGCGCTGGGGTTCGTCATCGTGATCGGCGCGACGACCGCGCTGTTCATGGCCTTCCTCGGCATCGTCCAGAACGACATCAAGCGCGTGATCGCCTACTCGACGCTGTCTCAGCTCGGCTACATGACCGTCGCGCTGGGCGTGTCCGCGTACTCGGCGGCGATCTTCCACCTGATGACGCATGCCTTCTTCAAGGCGCTGCTGTTCCTCGGCGCGGGTTCGGTGATCATCGCGCTGCACCACGAGCAGGACATGCGCCGGATGGGCGGGCTGCGCCGGTACATGCCGGTCACCTACTGGACCATGGTCGTCGGGTCGCTTGCGCTGTCCGGCATCCCGCCGTTCGCCGGCTTCTTCTCCAAGGACGCGATCATCGAAGCGGTCCGGTTCTCCACCATTCCGGGCCACGGCTACGCGTACTTCGCGGTGGTGGCCGGCGTGTTCGTCACGGCGTTCTACTCGTTCCGACTGCTCTTCCTCGCCTTCCACGGCAAGGAGCGCTTCGGTGCCGCGGGCGACGCGCATGATGCGCACGGGGACCAAGGACACGGACACGGCGACGACGACCACCACGCGCCGCCGCGGGAGAGCCCCTGGGTGGTGACGGTGCCGCTGGTCATGCTGGCGATCCCATCGGTCCTGGCGGGCGTGGTGTTCATCGAGCCGATGCTGATCGGCGATTTCTTCGGCAACGCGATCGTCATCCGGCCGGAGCACCCGGCGATCTGGGAATTCAGGGCCGAATGGCACGGAATACCGGCATTCATCGAGCACGGCCTGCTCAGCCTGACGTTCTGGATGGCGCTCGCCGGCATCCTGGCGGCGGCGTACTGCTACCTGGTCAACCCGGCGCTGCCCGAGCGCCTGAAGCGCGCCGCCGGGCCGGTCTACACGCTGCTCGACAACAAGTACTACTTCGACCGCTTCAACGACTGGTTCTTCGCCGGCGGCGCGCGCGGGCTCGGGACGTTCCTGTCTGACGTCGGCGACAGGACGATCATCGACGGCTTCTTCGTCAACGGCGCCGCGCGCGTGGTCGGCTGGGCTTCGGCGCTGTTGCGCCACATGCAGACCGGCTACGTCTACCACTACGCCTTCACCATGATCATCGGCCTGTTCGCGCTGCTGACGTGGTGGGTCGGGCGCTGAAGGCGGGACGATGCCCTATCTCTCCCTCGCCATCTGGGTCCCGATCGTCGCCGGGCTCGTCGTGCTCGCCGTCGGCCGCGACCGCGATCCGGGCGCCGCGCGCTGGATCGCGCTGTTCGGCGCGCTGGCCGGGCTGCTGGTCGCGCTGCCGCTGTGGCTGCACTTCGACACGACCGACGCGAGGATGCAGTTCGTCGAGTTCGCCGACTGGATCCCGCGCTTCGACATCCACTACCTGCTCGGCGTCGACGGCATCTCGATGCTGTTCGTGCTGCTCAACAGCCTGATGACGGTGCTCGTCGTCTGGGCCGGCTGGGAGGTGATCGAGAAGCGCGTCGCGCAGTACATGGCGGCGTTCCTGATCCAGTCGGGGCTGATCAACGGCGCGTTCGCGTCGCTCGACGCGATCCTGTTCTACGCCTTCTTCGAGGCGATGCTGATCCCGATGTACCTGATCATCGGCGTCTGGGGCGGGCCGAACCGGGTGTACGCGGCGGTCAAGTTCTTCCTGTACACGCTGCTGGGCTCGCTGCTGATGCTGGTCGGGTTGATCTATCTCTACAACGTGTCGGAGACCTTCTCGCTGCTGGACTGGTACGAGGTGCCGCTCGCGCTCGACGCGCAGATCCTGCTGTTCATCGCGTTCTTCCTGTCGTTCGCGGTCAAGGTGCCGATGTGGCCGGTGCACACCTGGCTGCCCGACGCGCACGTCGAAGCGCCCACCGGCGGCTCGGTGATCCTCGCGGCGATCACGCTCAAGATCGGCGCGTACGGCTTCGTCCGCTTCATCCTGCCGATCCTGCCGGACGCGTCGCGCTACCTGTCCGGGTTCGTCATCACGCTGTCGCTGATCGCCGTGGTCTACATCGGCTTCGTCGCGCTGATGCAGGGCGACATGAAGAAGCTGATCGCGTATTCGTCGATCTCGCACATGGGCTTCGTGACGCTGGGGTTCTTCATGTTCTCGCAGCTCGGCGTCGAGGGCGGCCTGGTGCAGATGATCTCCCACGGCTTCGTCTCGGCGGCGATGTTCCTGTGCGTGGGCGTGATGTACGACCGCATGCACACCCGGCTGATCGCGGACTACGGCGGCGTGGTCAACACGATGCCGAAGTTCGCCGCGTTCATGATGCTGTTCGCGATGGCCAATGCGGGACTGCCGGCGACGTCGGGCTTCGTCGGCGAGTTCCTGGTCATCCTCGCCGCGGTGAAGGTCAACTTCTGGCTCGGCTTCCTGGCCGCGACGACGCTGATCTTCGGCGCCGCGTACACGCTGTGGATGTACAAGCGCGTGATCTTCGGCGCCGTCGCCAATGACCGCGTGCGCGGGCTCACCGACATCGGGCGCCGCGAATTCTGGCTGCTGGCGACGGTTGCCGCGCTGGTGCTGGCGATGGGCGTCTACCCGAAGCCGTTCATCGACGTGATGCACACCTCGGTCGCCAACCTGCTGGCGCACGTCGCCCAGAGCAAGCTCTAGGGAACCGGACCGCGACCACGCCATGCTCACGCACTCGCTCGTTCCCCTCCTGCCCGAGATCGTCCTGCTCGCCGCCGCGTGCGTGGTCCTGCTCGTCGACGCGTTCCTGCCGGAGAGCCGGCGCCACGTCGGTTTCTGGCTGACGCAGGCGGCGCTGTTCGCCGGTGCGTGGATCACGCTGACGACCTTCGAGCCGGTGCCGGTGTTCGCGGTCAACGCGCTGTTCGTCGACGACATGTTCTCGGACCTGCTCAAGTTCATCAGCTACTTCGCGGTGTCGGCGATGCTGTTCTACTCGCGCGGCTACCTCGCCGCGCGCGGATTGTTTCGCGGCGAGACCTTCGTGCTCGACGCTGTTCGCCCTGCTGGGCATGATGGTGATGATCTCGGCCAACAGCTTACTCACGCTCTATCTCGGGCTCGAGCTGCAGGCGCTGTCGCTGTACGCGATGGTGGCGATGCACCGGCGGTCGATCGACGCCTCCGAGGCGGCGATGAAGTATTTCGTGCTCGGCGCGCTGGCGTCGGGGATGCTGCTCTACGGCATGTCGATGGTCTACGGCGCGACCGGGTCGCTCGACGTCTACCACATCGCGCGGGTGGTGCTGGGCGGCGGCGGCAACCGGACGATCATGCTGTTCGGGCTGGTCTTCATCGTCTCCGGGATCGCGTTCAAGCTTGGCGCGGCGCCCTACCACATGTGGCTCCCGGACGTGTACCACGGCGCGCCCACGCCGGTGACGTTGCTGATCGGGACCGCGCCGAAGCTCGCCGCGTTCGCCTTCATGCTGCGGCTGCTCGGCGTCGCGCTGTCCGGGCTCGAGTTCGACTGGCAGGGGATGCTGATGGTCCTGTCGCTGCTGTCGATGATCCTCGGCAACGTGATCGCGATCGCGCAGACGAACGTCAAGCGCATGCTTGCGTATTCGACGATCGCCCACATGGGCTTCATGCTGCTGGGCTTCCTGGCGGCGAACCTCAACGGCTACAGCGCGGCGATGTTCTACGTCGTCGCCTACGTGATCACCAGCCTCGCGTCCTTCGGCGTCGTGCTGCTGCTGTCGCGGGAAGGGTTCGAGGCCGACCGGCTGGAGGACTTCAGGGGCCTCAACCAGCGCTCGCCGTGGTGGGCCTTCGTCATGCTGCTGGTGATGTTCTCGCTCGCGGGCCTCCCGCCGACGGTCGGGTTCTACGCCAAGTTCTCGGTGCTCGAGGCGGCGATCAATGCCGGCTTCACCTGGCTGGCGGTGGTCGCCGTGATGGCGTCGCTGGTCGGCGCGTTCTACTACCTGCGCATCGTCAAGCTGATGTACTTCGACGACGCCGTGGACACCGCGCCGATCGCCGCGCGGCTCGACAATCGCGTGCTGCTCTCCGCCAACGGGCTCGCGCTGCTGCTGTTCGGGATTCTGCCGCAACCGCTGATGGGCCTGTGCGTGGTCGCGCTGCTCCAGTCCGGATTCCTCTGACCGGCCGGCCCTCGGGGGCGTGCAGGGCCGCACCGGTGCAGGCGCGATCGCGCCCGGCGCGGCGATGCCCGCGCGTGCTAAGATTCCGCCGTTCCAGGAGCCCGCTGCCATGCGTGTCGGATTCTTCGTCACCTGCCTCGTCGATATGATGCGACCGTCGATCGGCTTCGCGGCCATCCGGCTGCTCGAGGCCGGCGGCGCCGAGGTCGTCGTCCCGCCGACGCAGACCTGCTGCGGTCAGCCCGCCTACAATTCCGGCGACCGCGCCGACGCCCGGGCGCTCGCGGCGAAGGTGGTTGCCGAATTCGAGGACTGCGACTACCTGGTTGCGCCGTCCGGCTCCTGCAGCGGGATGATCCGGACGCACTACGCGGAGCTCTTCGCCGACGATCCGCCGATGCGCGCGCGGGTGGAGGCGCTGGTCGCCAGGACACGCGAGCTGACCCAGTTCCTCGTCGAGGACCTCAAGCTCGCCGAAGTGCCGGGACGCTTCAGTGGCACCGTCACCTACCACGACAGCTGCGCCGGCCTGCGCGAGATGGGCGTCAAGGCGTCGCCGCGCGCGCTGCTCGCCAAGGTTCCCGGCCTCACGCTGACCGAAATGGCCGAGAGCGAGACCTGCTGCGGCTTCGGCGGCACCTTCTCGATCAAGTTCGGCGAGATCTCGGCGCGGCTCGCCGACAACAAATGCCAGCACGTGGCCAACAGCGGCGCCGACGCCCTGGTTCTCGGCGATCTCGGGTGCATGCTCAACATCGAAGGACGGCTGCGGCGGCGCGGGGACACGAAGACGAAGGTCCTGCACGTCGCCGAGGTGCTGGCGGGGGAAGCGTCCGGCGGATGAGGGCGGGCGTGGGGAACGGGCGATGGCCCCGGGTTTCGCTTCGCTCAACCCGGGCTACGGGGATCGGCGGCTGCGGCGACTGAAAGGAAGATGCAGGCAAGGATGCGGCGACCGGGTTTGATGCGGCGGTAGCGACGATTCTGGGGATCGGCGATGGAAGTTGCCTCGATGCACTTCAAGGAGCGCGCGCACGTCAAGCTGCATGACGGGCGGCTTCAGGGCAACCTGAAGAAGATGCAGGGCAAGTTCGTGTCGAAGCGACTGGCCTCGCTGGTCGAGCTCGACGACTTCGAGGGCACGCGCGACGCGGGCAAGGCGATCCGCAACCGCGCGCTCGAGAATCTCGACGTCTGGCTCGAGCTGTTCGAGAAGAACGCCGCCGCACGGGGTGCCACGGTGCTGTGGGCGCAGACGCCGGCCGAGGTCAACGCGCTGGTGCTGGAAATCGCCTGCCGCCACAAGGTGCAGAAGATCATCAAGTCCAAATCGATGGTCAGCGAGGAGTCCGCGCTCGACCACGCGATCGAGGCCGCCGGCCTCACCGTCGTCGAGACCGACCTCGGCGAGTACATCCTCCAGATCAACGACTACGAGCCGCCGTCGCACATCATCGGCCCGGCGCTGCACAAGTCGAAGGACGAGGTCGCCGACCTCTTCCACGAGAAGCACGGCACCGCGCGCAAGACCGGCATCGAGGAGCTGTGCCTCGAGGCGCGGGGCGTGCTGCGCCAGCACTACGTCACCGCCGACATGGGCATCTCGGGGGGGAACTTCTTCGTCGCGGAGACCGGCTCGGTGGTGCTCGTCACCAACGAGGGCAATGCGACGCTGACGACGACGCTGCCGAAGGTGCACGTGGCGATCTCCGGCATCGAGAAGATCGTGCCGACGCTGGAGGACGTCGCCACGCTGATGCGCCTGCTGCCGCGCTCGGCGACCGGGCAGTCGATCTCCAACTACGTCGACATCCTGACCGGGCCGAAGGGCGAGGGCGAGTTCCACGGCGCCGAGCACATGTACTTCATCCTGGTCGACAGCGGCCGCAGCGCGATCCTCGGCAGCGAGGTCCGCGACGCGCTGCGCTGCATCCGCTGCGGCGCGTGCATGAATCACTGCCCGGTGTACCAGAACGTGGGCGGGCATTCCTACGGCTGGGTCTACCCGGGACCGATCGGTTCGATCCTGACGCCGATGTACATCGGCCTGGAGAACGCGCAGGACCTGCCGGCCGCTTCGACGATGTGCAACCAGTGCGGCGTCGTGTGCCCGGTGCGCATTCCGCTGCCCGACCTCCAGCGCAAGCTGCGGGAGAAGGCGTTCGCGGGCGGTCTGCGTCCGTGGACGGAGTACGCGGGCCTCAGGGTCTGGGCGTGGACGGCGCAGCGGCCGGCTCTGTACGCGCTGGCCGCGCGCCTGGCCGTGCGCGTGCTGAAGGCGATGGGCGGCGGTGCCGGCCTGATCCACCGGCTGCCCTTCGGCGCGGGCTGGACCGACGAGCGCGACATGCCGGCCCCGGCAGGCAGGACGTTCCGCGATCTGTATCGCGAGCGGGCGCAGGCCGGTGCGGGTGCCGCGGGGAGGCCGGCATGAGTTCGCCTACGGCGGGGCCGCGGCTGTCCCGGCGCGCCGAGTCGCTCGGCACCGAAAACGCGTTCGTCGTGCTGGCCGAGGTCAACGCGCTTGTCCGCGAGGGCAGGGACATCGTCTCGTTCTGCATCGGCCAGCCGGATTTTCCGACGCCGCCGAACGTGCAGGCGGCGGCTGTCGGCGCGATCCGCGCCGGCCGGCACGGGTACACGGCGTCGGCCGGCATCGACGAGCTGCGCGCCGCCGCCGCCCGCGACATGGGCGCGCGCCGCGGCCTCGCGCTGCGTCCCGACGACGTCGTCGTCGGCGCCGGTGCCAAGCCGTTCATCGCGTACACGATCGCGTCGGTCACCGACTACGGCGCCGGCGACGAGGTGATCTATCCGGTGCCCGGCTTTCCGATCTACGAGTCGCAGATCCACGCCAACGGCGCGGTCTCGGTGCCGATCTTCCTGCGCGAATCCCGGGATTTCGCGTTCGACCCCGCCGAACTCGAGGCCAAGATCACCCCGCAGACGCGGCTGCTGATCCTCAACACGCCGCACAATCCGACCGGCGGGATGCTGCGGCCGGCCGATCTCGACGTCGTCGCCGCGATCCTGTCGCGCCACCCGCACGTCTGGGTGTTCGCCGACGAGATCTACTCCCGGCTTGCCTACGCCGGCACGTTCGAGTCGCTCGCGGCGCGGCCCGGGATGCTCGAGCGCACGATCATCTGCGACGGCGCGTCCAAGACCTGGGCGATGACGGGCTGGCGCATCGGCTTCGCGGCGAACCGCATCCTGGCCCCGGTGTTCACGCGCTGGATCACCAACACCGATTCCTGCGCCTCGCAGATTTCGCAGTGGGCGGCGCTCGAGGCGGTGCTCGGACCGCAGAACGCCGCCGACGCCATGCGCGCGAGCTTCCTCGAGCGCCGCGACCTGATCGTCGGCCTGCTCAATGCGGTGCCCGGCGTCACCTGCAAGACACCCGGCGGCGCGTTCTACGCGTGGCCGAACGTGACCGAGGCGTGCAAGATCACGGGCTGCGCCGACTCCGAGGTATTCCGCAAGCGGCTTCTGGCCGAGGCGGGCGTCGCGGTGCTCGCCGACATCCATTTCGGCCGCCGCGTGCCCGGGGACGGGCAGCACATACGCTTCAGCTACGCAGCGTCGCCCGAGGCGATCCGGAGCGGCATCGACCGCGTCGACACCTTCATCCGCCGCCACATGTAGCCCGATGCCGACCGGGGTCCCCGACAACCGCGCCTCGCGCGACGCCATCCTCGACCGCGTCAGGAAGGCGTTGGGCAAGAGCCGCGACCGCGCGCCCGCGGAACGCGACGCGCAGGCCTACGTCGCCGCGCACGCGCACGGCCCGCGGCCGCGCATGCCCGAGGATCTCGTCGCCCGCTTCATGCAGCGCGCCGCCGACATGGAAAGCACCGTCGAGCGCATCGGCGGCCGGAACGAGATCGCGCCCGCCGTCGCGCGCTACCTCGATGCGCTCGTCCTCCCGCCGGCGCTTGCCGCGCAGAAGTCGCACGCGGGCGTGTGCTGGCCCGGGTTCGCCGATCTCGACTGGGCGGGCGCCGGACTGCAGATCGAAGCGCGGCCGACCGCCGGCGACGACCGGCTCGGCATCACCGGCTGCTTCTGCGCGATCGCCGAGACCGGGACGCTGGTCGTGCTCGCCGGCGCCGACACGCCGACGGCGACGACGCTGCTGCCCGACACCCACGTCGCGGTGCTGTCCGCGCAGCGCGTGGTCTCGGGCATGGAGGAGGCGTTCGCGCTGATCCGCGCAGAATGCGGCACGCTGCCGCGGGCGGTGAACCTGATCTCCGGCCCGTCGCGCACCGGCGACATCGAGCAGACCGTCGTCGTCGGCGCCCACGGACCCTTCCGGGTCCACATCCTGGTCGTCGGCTGAACCGCGCGGCGGCGCCGGCCGGACGACCCGGCGTCAGTCGGCGAGCTCGTTCAGGATCGCCTCGACCTTGGAGATGTCCGCCAGGAAGGCGTCCACACAGGTCGGATCGAAGTGCTTGCCGCGCTGGCTCCTCAGGTGGGCCACCGCCTGGTCGATCGGCCAGGCGTGCTTGTAGGAACGCTCGCTGACCAGCGCGTCGAAAACGTCGGCGACGGCAACGACGCGGGCGACGATCGGTATGTCCTCGCCGTGCAGTCCGTTGGGGTAGCCGGTCCCGTCGAACTTCTCGTGATGCCCGAGCGCGATGATCGCGCCCATGCTGAGGTACTTCGACGGGCTGCCCTTGAGGATGTCGTAGCCGATGCGCGGATGCGTCTGCATGATCTGGACCTCGGCCGCCGTCAGCGGGCCGGTCTTGGTCAGTATCGAGTCGGGGATGCCGATCTTGCCGATGTCGTGCATCGGCGCGGACACCTCGAGCACGTGGACGGTGTCGGCGCCGAGGCCGAGATTGTGGCCGATCAGCGCCGAATAGCGGGCCATCCGGGCGAGATGGTTGCCGGTCGTCTTGTCGCGGAATTCGCCGGCCTTGGCGAGCTTGGCCAGCGTCTCGAGCTCGCGCTCGTGAATCTCGGTCACCGACTTGTCGACCTGGTACTGCAGCATCCGCGCCTGGTCGGACAGCACGATCTTGTGCCGTCGCAGGTCGAGCAGGTTGGCGCAGCGGGCGCGCGTCTCGTGCTCGTCGAGCGGCTTGATCAGGAAATCGGTGGCACCGGCTTCGAGGGCGTCGTAGCGGACCTTGCGGTCGTCGACGACGGTGATCACGACGATCGGCACGTCGACGCAATGCGGCAGTGCGCGCAGCTGCCGCACCAGCTCGATGCCGTCGAACTCCGGCAGCTTGTAGTCGGTGAGGATGATGTCGACGCGATTGTGGCGCGCATATTCGAGCGCCCGCGTCGGCGTGTCGAACAGCTCGAGATTGAGCTTGCCGTCGATCTGGCGGACGATCTCGGCGAGCAGCAGCCGGCTGCTGAACAGGTCGTCGATGATGAGGACCGTGTTGCGCTGCGCGCGCGCGAACGCGAGCTCGGAAATCCCGCCGCTGCTGCCGGCGGCGGTACGGGGCTGTGCTCCTGCCATTGGGCGCGTCCTCACGGTGCGTTCACCGAGTGGTGGATACAGCAAAAAGTATACCCGGCGGGTCGTGCTTTGCACCGCCCAAGGCGGCCCGCGCTGACGGGCGGGCAGCGGCGTGGGACGAAAAAGCCACAGGCCCGGGCGGAATGGCAGCGCCGCGGCGCGTCCAACACTGCCCCGGCAGGGCTTGTTGCGCTGCAACATTCAGGGCTTTACCGGCTGCTGCGCCGCCAGCGCTTTCCGGATGGCGGCGAGCTTGGCCTTGAGGCGCGCCTCGTTTTCGAGGCCGACCCGGACCATGATCTTTTGCCCCGCCGACAGTTGCTCCAGGTCCGGATCGGCGAACTCGTAGAGCACCTTCGGTTGGGCGAGGAACAGCGGGGGCTTGGGTTCCGGCGCGGCGAGCAGGTCGTCGATGACGACGATCAGGCGGTCGTTGAAGTACCCGTTCGGATAGCCGAGCTCGACGTAGGCCTGCTGGAACAGCGGATACAGGCGCACGTAGAATCCGACCAGCCGCTTGGCGTCGATGGCGTCCGCGGCGCTGACGTACGCGGCATAGCGCAGCGCGTTGCGGTCGGCAATCGCCATTTTGCCGGCGAGTGTCTGCCGTCGCGAACGCGCCCGGCACCGGTTTCACCGGCCGAATCCTGGTCGCGATCGTCTTGCGCGGCAGGTTGTCGACCGTGGCGACGATGTGGCGGACGAGGCCCGCCCGGGGCCAGCAGCTGGACGAAGTCGTCGCCGTTGACGGTGGTTGAGATGGCGTCGCGGGCAAGCGTGTCGCTGCCGTCCAGCGCCGGCAGCGAAGCCAGCGCGGCGCCGGGATCCGGCGGCACGACCGGAATCTTCTCGATCGGGTTCAGGATCGCCGGCTGGGGCGGCGCCGGCGGTGCGGTGGTCACCGCGGCCGGCATCGATGGGGCCGGCGGGGTCGGCGGCGAGCCGCGCCGCCAAAGGTAATAGAACGCCACGGCGGCGGCGACCAGGGCCAGCACGACCAGCGCCGCGATCAGCGGGCGCCCGAATCTCGTCGGCGTCGGCATCGGCGCTCGCGGTCCCGCCGCCACGCGGGCTGCGTGAGGCGTCGCATCGAGCGTGAATTTCGGCTCGGTTTCGGGCGCGTTGGTCGGCATGGCGATCCTCCGGGGCTGAGTCTGTTGGAAGCATTGTGCCACCGGAGAGTTCCGGGAGGAATTTGCGTGCCCCGCGCGCCATCGCCTCGATGGCCGCCCTAGCTCGGCGCCCGCCTCCATTGCCGCGATTCCGATGCGGCATCGCCGCCGCACCGCGTCCGGGCCCCGTGGATGCGGTGGGGCGTCGCGGCGATGCACTGGTCGGCTATCATGCGCGGTCGCCTTTGCGTCCGCTGCCGCGATGTCCGTCGACCTCCGACCCGCCACGCTGTCGTACCTGATGCTGCCGCCGCTCATGTGGGCGAGCAACGCGGTCGTCGGCCGGCTTTCGGTCTCGGGAGGCGACCCGCTCATTTCCCCGCTGACGCTCAACGCGTTGCGCTGGGCGGTCACGCTCGTCATCGTCGCGCCGATTGTCTTCGTCGTCTCCCGGCGCCGTGCCGGCCGTACGGCCGCGGCACTTGCCGGTGCAGGTGCGACACCGGAGTCGCCTCGCAGCGCCTGGCGGACGTACGCGATATTCGGGCTGCTCGCGGTCGCGAGCTACAACGCGCTGCAGTACATGGCGCTGCGCACC
The DNA here is from genome assembly GCA_963768535.1 of uncultured beta proteobacterium. Taxonomy (GTDB): domain Bacteria; phylum Pseudomonadota; class Gammaproteobacteria; order Burkholderiales; family Casimicrobiaceae; genus CAIWHR01. The sequence continues at coordinate 538,891 of CAVYID010000009.1, forward strand.
TCGGGCGCGATCAACGTGACGCTCATCGCGGCCAGCGGACCGCTGTTCGTGCTGCTGATCGGACGGTTGTTCTTCCACGCGCCGGCGCGGCGCTGGGCCTGGATCGGCGCCGGCCTCTCGCTGGCCGGTGTGCTGGTCGTGCTCACCGGCGGCGAGTGGGAGCGGCTCGTCCGCCTGCGGGCGGCACGCGGCGACCTGCTGATGGTCGCGGCGACGATCGTGTGGGCGCTCTACTCGTGGCTGCTGCGGCTGCGGCGCCCGAAGGTCCCGGTGCTGACGTTGCTGATGCTGCAGACCGCGTGGGGGGTCGCGCTGTCGGTGCCGGTGGTGGCGGTGGAATGGCTGGCGGGCGCCTTCGTGCTGCAGCTGGAGCCCCGCACGGCCGCCGTGGTGTTGTGGGTCGCCATCGGCCCCTCGCTGGTCGCCTACTGGTGCTGGGACCGTGGCATCGCCCGCGCCGGTCCGTTGGTGCCTTCCTTCTTCGCCAATCTGACCCCGCTGCTCGCGGCGCTGATGTCCGCCGCGCTGCTCGGCGAGCCGCCGCAGGCATTCCACGCGGTGGCATTCCTGCTCATCGTCACCGGGATCGTGGTCTCGCAGCGCGAGGCCAGGTAGCGGTTGACCGCCGACGCGACGGGCCCGCGCACATCATGGGCGCGGTTACGCCGTGCTGCTGCGCGAGTCGGCGGGGTCGCAACTCCGCTGCAGCCGAGTCGCTCGAAGGCGGGCGCGCTAAACTTGAACCGCCGTCCGCGCACCGTTGCCGGAGACGATTCCGATGCCACCACGCAATGCAAGTCGGACTGCAGTGGCGACCGCGTACCTGCGTGCGGCGCATCAACTGCTCGATGCCCGGCCGCTGATCCTCGACGATCCGGTGGCGGTCTCTCTGCTCGGCCGGGACGCGCAACGGAGAATTCTTGCGGCCGCTGCCGTTTACCGGAAGCCCGAAGCGCTGGCCCTGCGCTCGCACGTCGTCCTGCGGTCGCGCTTTGCGGAGGACCGGCTCCGTGACGCAGTCGGACGCGGCGTGGCGCAGTATGTCGTCGTTGGTGCGGGTTTCGACACTTTCGCCTTGCGCCAACCGGCCTGGGCGAGCGCGCTGCAGATCGTCGAAGTGGACCAAGCAGGCTCGCAAGCCGTCAAGCGGGCGCGGATCGGTGAAGCGGGATTGACCGTGCCGGAGAACGTCGTTTTCGCCGCGATCGACTTCGAATCCGAATCGCTGAGCGAGGGCCTCTGCCGGAACGGCGTATCGACGAACCGGCCGACGTTCTTTTCGTGGCTCGGTGTCACCATGTACCTCACCGTCGCCGCGATCGATGCGACGCTCGGATCGATGGCGGCATTTCCTTCGGGAAGCGAGGTCGTGCTGACCTTCCTGCCACCGACACCGAGCACTTCGCGTGCTTCCGCGGCGGCGGCTTCGCGGCTGGAGCAGCGCGTGGCCAACGCGGGCGAACCCTTTCTCAGCCACTTCGATCCGGAGTCCTTCGCTAACCGGCTGGTCGCGGCGGGCTTCACCCGCGTCCATCTGCTCACGCCCGAAATCGCCGCCGAAAATTACTATCGGCATCGTCCTGCCGATCTGCCGCCGCCGACGAGGACGGAAATCGCCTCGGCACTGCGGTTGTCGTAGCCCACTTTCACGGGCGTTGGCGCCACGAGTCCGACGGGCGCCCGAACCGTCGGGAATCGGTACGTAGCCCGGCACGCGGCGGGTTCCCGCGCTCCGCGCACGAATCCGGGGCGTTCTCGCACCGAACGAGTGCCACGATCGCGCGGCAAGGCCATCAAGCGTTCAGCTTGGCGCCATCGAGCGAAATGAATTCAGAGACTTGTCGCATTCAGCTCGGGCTGGCACGTTTGATGCGATCGATAATTCGTGGGCGTCGTGCTACGGCCTCTTAATGAAACCGTAACACTTTTCTCGTATCGTCCTGACGTGCGACCGCGCATGCGGGCAAGTGCAACTGAACCGCCCCGGGGTTCCAGGAGACTCCATTTCTTGAGAGGATGGAGTCATGAGCACATCGAAGAGGTATTCCCCCGAAGTCCAGGAGCGTGCGGTCCGGCTGGTGTTCGAGCATGCGGGCGAACACGACTCGCAGTGGGCGGCGATCGGCTCGATTGCGAGCAAGATTGGCTGCACAGCGGAGACCTTGCGGAAATGGGTGCGGCAGGCCGAGCGCGACCAAGGTAAGCGCAGCGGTCTATCTAGTTCGCACAGGCTCTGCCGAGGGATACTTACACCTAGCATGTGTTGCGCTGACCAGTTGAATCCACCCGGGAAACCGGTCGTTCAGTCACGGGCCATCAATGGGCGGCCTGGACCAGTCACTCGTTTGCCGCCTCACACGCCGTCAGTTACGGCACCTGCATAGCCGGTTGCACCCGACCACAGAAGCAAGACCCGCCCGCAGCGGCGGTCTCCAACGTCAACTCGGCCGGTCGACTCCGTTGAAGGCGAACATACAAAGGATCCAATTGCGTTGTGCCTCGGCGTTGTTTGCCGCAAAGATCAGCCACCGCCGGGTCTCTTGACTCTCGATTTCCCGTCTCGATTCGGCTGCAAGCGACCCGTTGGCCCCAGTCCGCACGCGTTCATCCCCACCAGCAAGCCCGCTGCTGCCGCATGACGCGGCTTGTGGCACGATACTCGCGTGATGCCCAAAAAACCCTTAGCCGGGCATGAGCGGGATCAGCGAGGTGCACATTACGTGACCGGTGGCGAAGGTCCGCGTTGAAGAAATTGCGGGAGATTGCCCAACCATTCACATCCCAGCGCGACGCATTTGTAACGCCAGACCGGGTGGAACAGGGAGATCAGTCGGTCAATCGGACGGCGCCGGATGCGGAGGACTGGCCCGCCGCAGCGCGGACAATTTAGGAATGCCTGACGCTCTGTTGGAAACGAAGACATTCGTAAGGTCACCACGGCGTGGCGCGAGCAGTAGCGGATTGCGTGAGTTTATACTCCCTCTCGCGGTTGGCGCGGGCGGATGTTGACCCGCTCGTTGGATTCGAGCGGTCGCCGTTTCGTACGACGCGCCGGCGCAAATTCGAATCCCCGATATGTTTTGAGTAGAATTGGGTCGGATCGTGGGGGGGGACATCCGCAGCAGCACCCTCGGCCCAGGCCGAACCTGGTCTCAATTTTACTGCCACGACAGGAACGCCGGGAAGCCGTGTTTACTAAGTGCCCGCACTGCGGCAGCTACAATGTGCGCCGATCCTCGGTTCGCGTTGTCGACCCCTCCGCGCGACCGATATTGCGATCGCCCTACCGTTGCCGCGATTGCCGGCAGCGCTTCTGGGCGACCAGCAGCGCGGCCTATTACCTCGCCGCAGCCAGTGTCGTGACTACGGCAGCCGTGATCGGCTTGGTTGCCTCAAGCGACCGGGACGTTAGCGGCACTGCGCGCGAGGTGACTGCATCATCCGACTCCACCCTTGCGGTCACGCGCAAGCTCGCTGAAGGCGGTGATGGAGCCGCCGAGTATCAGCTCGCGCAGAGGTACGCCGTCGGCGATGGCGTGCCGAGGAGCGAAAAGGAAGCGACTACCTGGCGTAAGCGCGCAGCCGGGCACGGCAACACGGAGGCTCAATACGAGTTTGGAATTGCGCTGCGGGAAGGGCGTGGCGTGATACAGGACGACGAACGCGCCTTCAAGTGGCTGCAGCGGGCGGCGGAAGCCGGCAATGCCCGGGCTCAGTTCGCGCTGGGACGCATGTACTACACTGGCTCCGGTGTCCCGACCGACAAGATCAAGGCCTACACCTGGCTAAATCTTGCTGCGGCGGGAGGCGCCAACGGCGCTGCGTCGTTGCGCGACACGGTGCGCGACCAGCTCAATCCCGAAGACATCGTCAATGCCCAAGCCGAGGCGCGCCGGTTTAGCGAGGTCCTGTCCGGCAAGGCCACCACGTCGCCGTGAATGACAGTTGCGGGTCAAATAGTTCGCCTTGCCCAAGCGGTGGCGTACGGCTCCTTACCGTCTAAACCGGCCCTACAGATCCATCCGCTGAAAGTCCCTTGGTGGCCGATCTGCGACGGCGCAGATCGGCGCCAGCGCCGCGCCACGGCGCGCCGACGTGCCCACATAGCCCGAGGCCCCGCGGCGCTGCCCTGCGCCCGATCCTGACGGCCGGCGCGATGCTATCGTGCGCCGTATGGGCGACGGACTCGACACCATCCATGACGTCTAGCGCACGCCAGCGTCGATCTGTTTCGCCCGCTGCTCGGCCTCCTGTTTGACCATGTTCTCGACACCGCGCGCCCGGTCGAGCGCCGTCCGCGGCGCGATCTGTGGCGATGACACGTCGATGTCTGCGGGTCCAATCCCACCCACCGCCCGTGCCGCTGCTCCGGGCGTCCCGGTATTGATGGCGGCCTTGGGCGGCAACAGCGGCGATAGATAGGCTTTTAGCGCATCCCGGTAGAGCCACCCGACGATGGCTAACGCCAACAGCACTACGATCAACCCCCAACCGCCCTGCCTGCCGATACGCTGGTCCATGTCTCCTCCGTTAGCGCGCTGCATGTTGGATTTGCGCGTCTGGTGCGCCGTCAATGCTGCCGGCAGCTGACCTCGAACGCCGGCAGCAGCAGACGCGCGAACTCCTCGGCCCGCTCGCGTGCTTCGTCTTCGGGCAGGGGCTCGACCCAACCGCCGGCAGACCGGCTCGGCCATCAGGGCGGGCCGGACTTCACGTCCGGCACCGGAATTTCTAGTCCGCTATGTTCGGTAACGCACAGACAGCGGTTCCATACTTATGTGAGTAATCGTTGCATGTCCCGCTGAAATAGGTTTTGGGGAGGATGCTATGAGCACATTCTTGTGGTTTTTTCTGGGTCTTTGGGTTGGCTGCAGCGCGGGATTCGTACTGTTCGCCTGCCTGCAAGTCTCGCGTGACGGCGAGCGGTCAGCCGATGCAAGTGCGATCCGTGGCATCGAGCGGCGAATAAGACCGCGTGACCGACGACAGCGAACGGACCCTTTCGCGCCCGATGGGCCCAAAGGCGCACGGTGGCGCCGCGTAGGACGCGCCACAAGCAATTCAGTCTGGCCGGGATAGCTTCAACGCGCGTCCGCGCATCGTGCGCGCGTCATTCGTTGATCTGGCGCGGCTAATTTGACGGCAACAGTGCGGCGACCGCCTCGATAGAGCGCCCGAGGTGCGCGAGTCCATCGCGGTAGCCGCGGCCGCGCGCGGCGCGGGTTACGTCGGTGTCATCCGCCAGCATCAACCATAACTGATGCTCGGCGGCCGTGCCGAACTGTTCGCCGAAGCGCGCCCGACGCAGCCCGCGCCGGTAGCCGTGCCAGTAGTCGGCGCGGTCGGGATCAATTATCGCCATCGTCCGTGCCCTGATGCTCTCCCGTACGAATACCGTGTCGATCACGTTTCGCCTCCTCCATTGGGGGCAGGTGTGGGAGCGCGGACGCTATCCGATACGCAGCGAATAGGTCAAGCTGCAGCGCAGCAACCCGACGCGATGCTACTGTGCGCGGCATGGGCGACGAACTCGACGCAATCCGCGCGGCGCTGGCCGCGATCCCCGAGGGCGAGCTCGCGGCACTGCAGGCTGTCGCGGAAGATGGCCCGCAATTCGCGCCCGGGCTGGTCGCGTTCCTGGCGCACGCCTGCGATTGGGAATTGCGGCGACGGCACGGGCACCGATTCATGCTCAACGCTCCGAACGCGGCGATCCCGCCCGAGGAAATGGGGCAGACCTTTGCCGCGGTAGCCGTGCTGCTTACCGCGTTCGGCGACCGGCCGCGCGTCGCGGCGCTGATCGAGGCGACCAGCGACGCGCTAGCCGCGGACCCGCCGGCCGTGCATTAGGCGCGCGCGGCGCCCCAATATCCCAGGCCGCTTTTTGTGGCCTGTTCGTGGCCTAATCGACCGCCGAAAATCAAAGACGCCCAGCTTCCAGGCATCTAAGTCTTTGATTCTTTGGTCGGGGCGAGAAGATTCGAACTTCCGACCCCCTGCACCCCATGCAGGTGCGCTACCAGGCTGCGCTACGCCCCGACGCCAATCGGCAATTATAGCCGGTTCAGCGTTCCGGACCTAGCAGCGCGCGTATTTCCTCCAGCCGCTCGCGCAGCTCGGCGGTGGACAATCCCGGCGCCTGTCCCAGCGCGTCTGCGGCCGCGCCGGAGGCGCCGACCTCGGTTGCCACAGCGGCTGCACCGCCACCGGTTTCGCTCTCCAGCCGATGGCGCGCACCGTGGATGGTGAAACCCTGCTCGTAGAGGAGGTCGCGGATCCGCCGGATGAGCAGCACTTCGTGGTGCTGGTAGTAGCGTCGGTTGCCGCGCCGCTTGACCGGCTTCAGCTGGGCGAACTCCTGCTCCCAATAGCGCAGGACGTGCGGCTTGACCGCACAGAGCTCGCTCACCTCACCAATGGTGAAGTACCGCTTGGCGGGGATCGGGGGAAGCTCGGTATTAGATCGGTTCGGTTCCGGCATGGTTCGCCGCTTCGACCATGGCCTTCAGCTTCTGGCTGGCGTGGAACGTGACCACCCGCCGTGCGGTGATCGGGATCTCCTCACCGGTCTTCGGATTGCGTCCGGGGCGCTGCGGCTTTTCGCGCAGCTGGAAATTGCCGAACCCGGACAGCTTGACGCTGTCGCCACCCTCGAGCGCGATCCGGATCTCCTCGAAGAACCGCTCGACCATGTCCTTCGCCTCGCGCTTGTTGAGCCCGAGCTGCTCGAACAGCAGATCGGCAAGTTCGGCTTTGGTGAGTGTCATCGGGAATCCTGTTGGCGGAGCGTCGCTGCGAACCGGTCAGCGAGAATCCGCAGCATTTCCGCCACGGTCGCGTCGATCTCGGCGTCCGTCAAAGTACGTTGAGTATCCTGGATAAGCACTAGAATCGCAAGGCTTTTCTTCCCGGACGGCACGCCAGGCCCACGGTAGACGTCGAACAGACGGATCGCGTCGACGCGCGGCGGCCTGGCCGCTTCCAGCGCCGCCAGCACCTCCTGCGCGGGCAGCGCTTCGTCGACCACGACGGCGAGATCGCGGCGCACGACGGGGAACTTCGGCACCGGCACGGCGGCGGGCAGCGGACGGGCGAGCAGCGGCGGGAGGTCAAGCTCGAACACCACCGGCGCGCGTGGCAGATCGAAGTGGCGGACCAGCCGCGGGTGCAGTTCGCCCAACCAGCCGATGGCCGCGCCGTCGAGGAGCACGCGTGCGGCGCGGCCCGGGTGCAGCGCAGGATGCGCGCCCCGGTCGGTCGTCAGCGCCCGCGGCGCGAGCAGTGCGGCGAGGTCGCCCTTGACGTCGAAGAGGTCGACGGCGCGGGCCGGCGCACCCCACTGTTCAGGCAGCGCGTTGCCGTACGCGAGCCCGCCGAGGCGCAGCGGCTGGCGATGGCCCTGGCCGGCACGCTCGAAGCAGCGGCCGGTCTCGAACACCCGTACGCGATCGCGTCGGCGCGCGAGATTGGTGGTCAGCACCTCGATGAGACCGCCCAGCAGCGTGGTCCGCATCACGTCGAGATGGCCGGCGATCGGGTTGAGCACCGCGATCGGCGCGGTGCCCGGATCGCGGTCGGGAAACAGCGCCGCCTCGCCGGCCGCGCTCACGAAGCTGAAAGTGATCGCCTCCTGCCAGTCGCGCGCGACCAGAGCGCGCTTCAGCGCGCCCGGCGTCAGCGTCGCTTCGGGCTCCGGCAGCATCCGCTGGACGTGCGCGGCGGGCGCGGCGGGGATCGCGTCGTAGCCGTGCAGCCGTGCGATCTCCTCGACGAAGTCCTCCTCGATCGCGAGGTCGAAGCGGTGCGAGGGCGGGGTGACCAGGAATGCGTCGCCGTCGCGACGGAAGGCGAGGCCGAGGCGCTCGAAGATCGCGGCGATCGCGGGCGCCGGCAGCGCGACGCCGAGCAGCCGCGCCACCCGCGCGGTCCGCACCCGCACCGGGTCGCGCGCCGGCAGCTCGCCGGCAACGTCGCCGAGCGGCCCGGCGCGCCCGCCGCAGATCTCGAGGATCAACTGCGTCGCGCGCTCGACCGCCACGGCGCAGCCGCCGAAGTCGACGCCGCGCTCGAAGCGGTAGCCCGCGTCGCTGGCGAATCCCAGACGGCGCGACTTGCCCTGGATGATCTGCGGGGTTCCAGAAGGCACCCTCGAGGAACACCGTCGTCGTCGCGTCGCCGATGCCGGAGTGCTCGCCGCCCATGATGCCGGCGAGCCCGAGCGGCTTGTCCTCGTCGCAGACCAGCAGCAGGTCGGGCTCGAGTTCGAGCACCTGCCCGTTGAGCAGCGTCAGCCGTTCACCGGTACGTGCGAAGCGGACGACGATCCCGCCCTGGAGCAGGCGGTCGTCGTAGGCGTGCAGCGGCTGGCCGAGCTCCAGCATCACGTAATTGGTGATGTCGACGACGGCGGAGATCGCGCGGATGCCGCTGCGCTCGATGCGCTGCTTCATCCACGCCGGCGTCGGTGCCCTCGGGTCGATGCCCTCGATGATCCGCCCGACGAACCGGGGGCAGGCGGCGGGGTCCTCGACGCGCACCTCGCGGCGCATGGCCGAGGCGACCGGCACCGGCGCAGCGGCGGGCGGGACGAGCGGGGCACCGGTGACCGCGGCGACCTCGCGCGCGATGCCCAGCAGCGACAGGCAGTCGGCGCGATTGGGCGTGAGCTTCAGCGTGATCAGCGTGTCGTCGAGCGCGAGCGCGTCGCGCAGCGAGGGCGCCGACCGGCGCATCGGCGGGCAAGGCGAGCAGGCCCGACGCGTCGTCGTCGATGCCGAGTTCCTTCGCCGAGCACAGCATCCCCTGCGACGCGATCCCGCGTACGGCGGTCGCCTTGATCGCCACGCCGCCCGGAAGCAGCGCGCCGACCAGCGCGCAGGGCACCTTCATGCCGGCCGCCGCGTTGGGCGCGCCGCACACGATGGACAGCGGCGTGCCGGTACCGGCGTCGACCGTGCACAGGCGCAGCCGGTCGGCGTTGGGATGCGGCGCCACCGCCTCGATCCTCGCCACGACGACGCCCGAAAACGCCGGCGCCGCCGGCGTCGCCTCCTCGACCTCGAGCCCGGCCATCGTCAGCCGCTCGCAAAGCGCTGCCGTGTCGAGTTGCGGATCGACCAGCGTGCGCAGCCAATGCTCTGAGAACTTCATCGCCCGGGGCCCCTCATGCGAACTGCTTCAGGAAGCCGAGGTCGTTCTCGTAGAACGCCCGCAGGTCGTTGACGCCGTAGCGCAGCATCGCCAGGCGGTCGGGCCCCATGCCGAAGGCGAAGCCCTGGTAGCGCTCCGGGTCGATGCCGACGGCGGCGAGCACGTTCGGGTGCACCTGGCCCGCGCCGGCGATCTCCAGCCAGCCGTCGCCGAAGCTCATGTCGATCTCGGCCGAGGGCTCGGTGAACGGGAAGAACGACGGCCGGAAGCGCACCTTCAGGTCGTCGCGCTCGAAGAACTGGCGCAGGAACTCGGTGACGACCCCCTTCAGGTCGGCGAACGAGACGTCGGTGTCGATCCACAGCCCCTCGACCTGGTGGAACATCGGCGAGTGCGTGGCATCGCTGTCGACCCGGTAGACGCGCCCCGGCGCGATGATCTTGATCGGCGGCGCGTGCGTTTCCATGTAGCGCACCTGGATCGGCGAGGTGTGCGTGCGCAGCACGTGGCCGCCCTCGACGTAGAAGGTGTCGTGCATCGACCGCGCCGGATGGTTCTCCGGCGTGTTGAGCGCGGTGAAATTGTGGAAGTCGTCCTCGATCTCGGGGCCGTCGGCGACCTCGAAGCCGAGCGAGCGGAACAGCGCCTCCATCCGCTCCAGCGTGCGCGTGATCGGGTGCAGCCCGCCGCGCCCCGCGCCGCGACCCGGCAGCGACACGTCGAGCGCCTCGGCCGCGAGCTGCGCGGCCAGTTTCGCCTCGGCCAGCGCCTCGCGCCGGGCGTCGAGCGCCGCCTCCAGCACGACCTTGGCCGCGTTGATCTTCGCGCCGGCGGCGGGGCGCTCGGCCGCGGACAGCTGTCCCAGCGACTTCAGGAGCCCGGTCAGCGCGCCGGCCTTGCCGAGGTAGCGCGCCTTGGCGTTCTCCAGTGCGGCGGGATCGGTGCAGGCGGTGAAATCGGCCTGCGCCGCGGCGACGATGCGTTCGAGTTCATCCATGGATCGTTCCGACGAAAAAAAAGGGAGGCGGCCGTGCCTACCCGATTTTGTGCGCAGTGATAGGGGGAACTCTTCGAATTCTTGAGGGTCTGTGGGAAACTTGCCTCCTCACTCACCCCCTGCTTTCTGCGAACAGCGCAGTCTCGGATTATACCGGCTCTGGCGGGGCATCTTGGCGACTCCGCGGTCGGGCGGGACGTGGTCTGTTCCGGGATCACCCCGTCGAGTAACTGCGTCGTCCATTTGGGTCATCTAGCTTGCCGTGCATGGGCCCTACTGCTGGCTCCCTTAGGCGCCCCTCGGGAACCCTCCGACTTGTACGTCGCCAGGTAGGTCCGTCCCGCGGTTCTCCTTGCGCTGCTCCGTTTCGGGCGATATCCTCGTTCATATGATAGGTCTCTTTCTTGAAGACCGGTCTCATCTTCCCGCACCGACTGTCACTGTTATCAGCCATTGCCGGAAACACAGTAAGGATCCACAAATTGAGGAGAATGCCATGACTGCTCGTCGCGGATGTTTCATATGGACTGAAAGGCTGCTTGCAGTATGGCTTGCGGTATTTGCGACGGTCGGCAGCGCATTTGCGTTCCCCGATGGCGTGCCGCTGAAGACAGCGTCTAACAGCGATTTCTCGGACATCTGGTGGAACCCGTCCGAAGCCGGGTGGGGATTGCAGATGGTCAATACGGGAACTTTCATCTTCGTCACGATCTACGTGTATGGCCCCAGCGGAGAACCCACGTGGTACGCGGGTGGCATGAACCAAACCGGTACTACCTACACGGGCAATCTTTTTGTTGGCACTGGGCCATACTTCGGTGGGCCATTCAATCCCGCTGCCGCGGGCGTGAGGCAGGTGGGAACCATAACCTTTGCACCCACAGACCCGAACACCGGCCAATTGACTTATTCCGTAGATGGAGTGATCGTCACGAAGGCAATCCAGCGCCAGCCATTGACGTTCGATAACTATACGGGCACCTACATTACGTACTACACGTTCACTGCAACCAACTGCTTAGATCCGACTTCTAACGGCTCCTATACGGTTCCATTAGCAGTGCAGATCACGCAATCCGGATCCGGGCAATCGGTAACTTTGGCCACCCAGGACGCGGCCGGCGCCACGTGTACGACGAATGGGACGTACTCACAGCTCGGACGCAACGGACGAATTGATGGACCGTATGCCTGCACCACAGGCGAACAAGGATCGGTGGTTGTATTCGAAATGAACAATCACGTCCATCAGTTCAATGCTCGAACTACGTTTCAAAGTACGAACCTGGGCTGTATTAGCAACGGGCGAATTACCGGCCTGATTCCGAACTAGCCGAACAGAGGAGACCCCCCAGTCTCGCCTGGACCACGGATCAATACACCGACGAGATCAATCCGTTGCCACCCAAGACCAACCGTTGAGGTCTTGCGTCAAGACGGCTCCGACGCTTACAAGCGGTCCTTTGTCGCGCCCGCGTCAACCCTTGACGGGCCCCGGGCGGCCACGATCAGCGCGGCCAAGCGGGCCCGAACCCGTCGCCGCCACCGCCAAGTCGGACGGTGTCACGTCGAACCCGGCGGTGTGGTGCGTCTCCAGGGTCCACGATCCGTCGGCAGCTCCAGTCGCGTGGCGGACACTGTAGACCCCTGGCTGCCCCTCCACGGCGAACACTACCCAGACCCCGTCGCTGCTTCCCGCGGAGGCGACTTCGGCGACGCTGCCATCAGGCGCACCGTCGATCGCGACCGGGGGCACCCAGTGGTAGGGATCCTGATCATCGTGGAGGACCCGCAGGGTCCCGTTTCGCAGCACCACCAACCAGAGGGTTCCCTGTCCATCAACCACCAGTTGCGCGCGACCCGGCGCGGTCGCAACGGCGACCGGGCCATCGGGCACCGGACGGAAGCGCGAGGTCGCGGCGTCGTAGGTGAACACGCCGACCAGCGTGGGCTCGATCCTGGTGGCCGAATCCACGGAGCTGGCAATGACCGCACGAGTGCCGTCCCAGACCACATCGGCCCGGGCGCCCCTGCGATCGTCCACCAGCGTGCCGGTGTCCTGCCACACCTGCGTGTTTCGGTCGAGGCGGAAGATGTGCGTCTCGACGCCATCGGGCTCGAACATGACGGCCCACCAGGCACCATTGGCGTACCAGACCTTGGACTGAGTTGGATCACTCGTCGGGCCGTGGACGGAGGTCGCCCGGTAGCTGCCGTCCCGGTATGCGACCGCGGGCACGAGCACGGGGACAGCGGCCGTCGGCGTGACCGTTGGCGAGGGGGCCGCTGACGGGCCGGTTTGGGCAGGATTGGGCTGGGGGCGGTCCCCGCCCACGATGGTCACGAGGGTGAGGCCGGTGACGGCCATGACCACGATGACGACCAAAGCAGCAAGGGCGCGTCGGGCGGACACGTTCGTGATCATCCTCCAGACGTCGTACGTGGAGCCGCCGCGGCTCCCGCGCCCCGCCCGTACCGTGCGCTCGCACCACGACCCGAATGGTCGTCTCGGCCCGGAGGGTTCAAGGCCCGCTGGATCCCCTGTCATCGCCGTTAAGGCCCGCAAGCGTACCAGTCGTGTGCTTGGGGCACCGCTGCATGGCCCGTCGGCCCTAGTAGCATGCCAGTGTGCAGGAGTTGTTCGTCATCGGCGTCGCGGCAGGGCTGATCGGCGGCCTCTCGCTGTGGGTGAGGGACGGCAGCGTTTCGCGGCAGCACATCCCGTGGGCGTGGCGCATCGCGCTCGGTGCGGTCGCCGGCCTGCTCGGCGCGGTCGCGGTGCTGATCCCGCGCACCGACCTGATCCCCGACGAGCTCGAGCCCGCGATCTGGGTGATCGTCGTAACCGTTGTGTCGGCCGCGCTCGTCGTGGGGACGCGCATGCGCGTCTAGGGGAAGATCGGCCCGCCTAATGGCGATCGGGACGGGCCTGCCCGGTGAGCCGCGCCCAGCCGGGGGGCGAAGGGCGCAGCGCAGTCCGCGCAACGAGCCGGGCGTGGTGGCCGCGCGGCAGGTCGTCGGGCCGCAGCCGCGTGACCTCTTTGAGGGCGCGGGCGACCCATGCCTGACGAATGAGCGGCGCGACGGTCTCGGCCGGGAGGCCCGCCGCGCTGCGCGAGCGTTCGACGGCCCCGGCAAGACGCGGCGTCAGGGCGCTGCCCGTGATGAGATGGGCACTCGCCATGGTGAACGCTCCGCTCGGCCGGATGCCGGTGCCCGTCAGGCCGGTGTAGGCGTGGATGAGCCGCGCGAGGTCCCAGAGCGGCGGCCCGGCATCCTCGGACGCCTCCCAGTCGAGCACGCCGATGCGGCCGTCCGGCATCGCCAACAGGTTCCAGGTGCCGTAGTCCCCGTGTACGGCGACCGCAGGCATCGACAACACCGCCGCGATCACATCAAGGTCATCGGCGAGAACCCTCCCGACCGCAGCGTCAGGCCACACGTCGGCGAAGCGCTCCACGAACGGCTGGAGCGCGGCCGCAATGACCGGCCCGCTCACGGGGCGCGCGGTGGCCTCGGCAAGCTCGATCAGCCAGTCCACCGCCCGCTCCAGGATCGGGTCCGGCGTGTGGCGAGGCGACGCCAGCGAACGGGATGCCGTCCAGGACGGTCTCGCCGAGGAACCCCAGGCCGGCATGGCGGCCGGCGAACACCGGCGACGGCAGGTGGCCACTGCGCCAGGGCCTGTCGGCGAGAGTCGCAAGGCTGTGCTCCTCGCGATCCAAACGCTCGCTGAAGGCCGGGCTCCGGGTCATCTTCACAACGCGGTCGGGGAGGGATCTGCCGGCGGAGTAGAGGAAGAGGAGCGGCTTCTGGCTGTTGTGATTGCCGCGGGCGGAGAACGCCCACCGATCACCGACGATGTCTACCTCGGCTGCGCGGGCCACATCGCACAGGTAGGCCGGGGGCGAGGTCAGGCCAGTCGGCGTGTTTGGGGCAACGACAGGCGCCGCGGCGGCGCCCCACCTCCCGGCTGAGCGGGGCGAGGATCAGCCCGACCCGCTCACGGTCCGGCGCGAGCCAGGCGGCAACGCGCCCCGCAAGTCGCTCGCCGCGGACGACAGCAGCCTCGAGCGCGAAACCACAGGGGCGGGGAATGCGTCGGCCACCCGTGTGGCCGAAACGCAGCCACGGGCCGTCGAGTCCCCGCCTCCCGAGGTCGGCCGCCAGCTCGGCTGTCTCGAGCGGGACCGCCGAGCGGATCTCGCCGGTCATCGGCCGCAGCCGGAGGGTTCGCTCTGGAGCCAGCCCGATCGCGGCCAGCGATCGGAGCGTCGCGTCGAGCGTGGCCCGAGTCGCCTCAACGTACACGCGGGTTCGTGGGGACGCCGCCGAGGCGACAGCGCTCAACAGCCGCCCGAGCTCCTCCGGAGGCTGCCGACCGGCGACGACCACGACGTCCGGCGCACGCTCGCCCCCTACGCTCGAGATACCGCCGGCAACGGCGCGGACATGGCGCCAGCCCTGCGCCGCCGCCTGGCGCTCCACGGCTGCCGCACCGGTCCGGGTGGTGATGCACACGACGTCGCTGGCCAATCCGGCCAGCGTCCGAAGCGATGCCGCGCCTGGCTTCCCGAACACGACCACCCGGCCTAGCTCGAGGCTCGGCAGCAGGAATGTCCATGCGGCACCAGCCACTTCGCCGCGAAGGTTCGAGCCCGGCTGGAACGTCGTTGCGCGCAGCCCGGGCAGGATCGAGGCAGGAGTGTCTGCCAGTGCGCGAGCGGCTTCGCGCCGCATTCCCTCGGCGGTGTCGTCCAAGTCTTCCATCCACGCAGTGCAGCGGCGGGGCGAGGTCGCCGGGTCGCCCTCGCAACGCCTCCGCGGCGGCATCCTATACTCCCGGGAGCTTTCGCAGTCCGGCGCGAGCGAAGATCGTGCGAGCCGAGCGCGTCGATGCCGGCCGCACACCGGGAGGGTGCCGCACATCTCTCGCAAGCGAACCATCGCCGTGGCCGTCGTGGTGCTGGCGGTCTGCCTCGCGGCCGTCGCGGGCGTCCGGATCGTCAACCGAGTCGGGGGCCTCACGACGCCCGACGACGGCGACGTCGGCCATACGGACCCGCCGACGCCGGCCGCCGCGATCCCGTCGTTCAGCCACGTCTACGTGATCCTGCTCGAGAACCATGCCTTCGGCGCGGTAATGAACGGCCAGGCACCGTACCTCTCGTCGCTTGCGGCAAGTTACGGACTCGCCACCCATTACGTTGCGGTGGCGCATCCCTCACAGCCGAACTACCTGGCCTTGTTCAGCGGCAACACCCAGGGCGTGACGGACGACGGGGTCCACGACATCACGGCGCCGAACCTCGTCGACCGGCTCGAGGCCGCCGGCAGGTCGTGGCACGTCTACGCTGAGAACGTGCCCGACGGCTGCTTCACCGGAGCGGAGTCGGCGGCGGGCCGGACGGACCCGGAACCTACGCCCGCAAGCACGAGCCCGCAATCAGCTTCACGGACATCAGCTCCAACCCGACGCGCTGCGCCCAGATCACGAACCTGTCGTCCTTTGACCCGGCCTTGGCCCAGTTCGAGCTGATCGTCCCCAACCGCTGCAACGACATGCACGACTGCCCGGTGGCCACCGGTGACGCTGGCTGGCCTCATTCGTGCCCAGGATCCTCGACAGTGCCGCGTGGAGGACGGCGGCGTCCTGTTCATCACGTTCGACGAGGGGGCGAGCGCGCAGCCGACGGTCAGCGGGTGGCCACCCTCGTGATCTCGCCCAGCATGCACGCGGGTCTCAAGTCATCGGTGCCCCACACGCACTACTCGCTCCTCCGCACAATCGACGCAGGCCTGGGGCCTCCAGTGCCTTGACGAGGACTGCGACGCCAACGACCTCGGGCGAGTTCTTCGCAGCGTAGCGCCTCAGAAGTCCGCGACGGGAACCCCGCTGGTGAGCGTGGTCCAGCGCACGGAGCGAGTGGCCATCGGGTCCGTTGGGCCGATCTCCAGGAGGATCTGCGCGTAGGCGGGCTCCGGCCAGTGTGCGTAGGCGATCTCCCACACGGGCGCCGGGATTCCGGCAGCTCGCGTCGGGGTCGTACGGCCAGTCCTCCGGATGCTGCCAGTAGTCGGCGAGGAGGTCGAGCGCGAGCTTGAGCGAGCCGCCGCTGGCGCCAATCGCCGACCAGAGGTCGATGCCGCGGCGCTCGGCGATGCTGGCGACGGCAACTTTGTACAGCAGGGCCTCTTGCGTGTACTTCATCCGGCGGTGCCACGACGGGTCTCCTCGGGGATCGAGCCGTCGGGTCGATCAGGTCGATGCGCCGCCGCCAATCGGTGATCGCTGCGTAAAACCCGGCGGCGTCGCCCAGCCAATCGGTGGCCGCGACCCGCAACAGGAGGCCGGCGTCGCCCCAGTTGTTGTCGCGCAATGATGCGGCCGGCAGGATCATGTCACGCAGCCAGGTCCGGAACGCGGCGTCGTCGCCTCGACCAGGCCCTCGAACCTGCGATCAGGTCGACAGCGAACACGAAACCCGGGGCGGCACGGCCGATGACCAGTGAGGTCTCGCAGTCGCCGTCCTTCGGACACGTGCCTTCGGTATGCGGCGGTCAACCCACGCGTTGACGATCCGTGCGGCTTCCGCATAGCGGGATCGCCGGACAGGCCCTAGGCCAGGGCGAGCCCGTATGCTGCGCGGTGTCATCCACGAAGGGGCCTCGGTCCCGGTGATCCGAAGCGGCTCGGACGGTGTGACCTCCACGGCTCCGGGTGCCCAGGCCAAGAGGCTCGCGGGCCGAGGCGGCAGGTTCCCCCCCTGCCCCGGCCGTGCCGCTGCAACTCGTCAAGCGTGATGAGGTAGCCACGGTCATGGCCACCCGGAGGGTGAAGCGCCCCGATGACGGCGCAGCACTGCGAGAAGGGACCGCGCTGCCGGAGGGGCTCGGCTGGCCGGTGGGTCCGCTGCGGGACCGAGGCCGGCGGGCGCACCCGAGGCGCCGCGTGTTCACCGGGGGCGACTGACGCCCGGCCCATGGGGGGACAGCCGTCGGGTCTGCCGGCCACCAGCGCCGCCAGCGCGATGAGAACGACGGCGCCGAGTGCAAGCCCGGGAGGCACGTTCGGGCCGCCGCCTGGGGCACGTCCGGGCGCGACCCGTCGGCAGCGGTGATTGACGGGCCGCCGCCATCGTGCCGTGAATCCCGGCAGCGGATGTTCCTCGTCGGGGATCGTCCGAGGTGAGGTGCCCGGCAGGAGCCGGCCGTCGGCCTCGCGGCCGGGCCATCGGCGCCAGATCATCGCCGGGTAGAGGGAGGCCGTGAGCAGTCGGGGGCACCCGCGGTCGCCCCGGTCGCCGTCGCCCTCGCCGCGATGCCGCCGTGGGACCGTGGCTCCACCTCCGCGGGCCCTGGACGGCTCGGCCGGTGACGTGGACTTGCTGGTCGACCCGGGCTCGGTCGAGCGGCTCGACGCTGGTCGGCCCGGCGGGCTTCCGCCGTCTGCCCTCCATCGGCTACGGATCCCACCGTTTCTGGCGGCGGCGCTGCGCGCGACGGCTGGCTGAAACTGGACGTGGTCACCGAGCTCGCCTACGGCCCCGGCGGCGCCTATCGGGCCGCGGGGGCCGAGGGCGCCTGTCCCGCCGGGTGCGGGCGTCGGCACGTGGGGGCGCCCGTCGATGACGCTTCTGGACGCTTCTGCTCCAGTCCTCGACCGTGGCGGTCCGAGCCCGGCGCAGACCAGCGACTTGGCGTTCGGGCGCCGAGGCCGGCACGACGGCGAGCTGGGGACATGGGTGCGCGCCGGGCGGCCGCGGGGCCCGCCATCGTATCGCTGCGGTGCCGGTCGAACGGGACGATCGCGTCCGGCGCGGCGGAATCGGCGATTGGCGCTCGCGGCATGGTCGCGCCGACCCGGCCGGCGTCGTCTCAGGGCGCCGCCTCCAGGCCCGTCGCTTTAGGGCGGGGCGCCCTTCGTCGCCGTCCGGCGGCCCGGCCTGATCGTGGCCCTGCTGGGACCCGACGGGGCCGGTAAGTCAACGCTCGCGGCCGGGCTGCGGAAGCTTCCCCATCGCCGGACGGCGACTCTATCTGGGCCTGTACGGATGGGAACAGCCACACCACACGGGCTAGGGCTGCCAGTCCGATCCAGGCGGATGGTCCGGGCGCGGCTCATCGCCGGCTGGCATGTACGCCGGGGCCGGATCGTGGTGCTCGATCGCCATCCACTGGACTTCGTCGCCTGCGCCGGCGGGCTCGCGCGCCCGCCGGCGCCGTCTGCTCGTCGCCCTCGCGCCACGCCGGGGCTGATCATCGTGCTCGATGCCCCGGCGAAAACACTGCTGGCCCGCAAGGGTGAGCACGACATTGCTCGCTGGAGGCTGCGCGAAGGCTTACGGCGTCTCGCCAAGACACGGGCCATCCTGCTCCGCGATGCGTGGATGCCGCCGCCGTGCCGGCGGAGGCATTGGGCCGTCTGGCCGACCGTCTGCGCGCTGGTCGCCGCGGAGAACCGCCCGTGGCTGAACGCCGATGCCCGAGGAGCTTGACGCCCTCGACCATGGGCGCTGTCGCCGGGGGTGGGGACCCGCCTGAGGCTGCCAACGTCGTTCCCCCCTCGGGCCCGGACCCCGGCAGGGCCCCCACCTCCGCCAAGTCGCAGGTCCGCGGGTCAAGCCTGCTGCTGATCGGCCGCGGCGTCAGCCTCGCCGTGAACTTCGTCGCCCAGGTGCTCATCGTCCGGTCGCTGGGCGAGCACGACTACGGCATCTTCGCGTACGCCCTCTCGATCGCCGACATCGGCCAAACCCTGGCCACATTCGGGCTGGACCGAACCGTCGCCGGTTCCTCGCGATCGACGACGAGCAGGGGAAGATCGATCGCGTCTACGGGACCATCGTCTTCGTCACCGCTGCCGACGCTGATCGGGGTCGCCGTCGTGGCCGTCTGTGGTGGCCGGAAAGGCGGTCGCCGGGCCGATGGGCGGCGATCCGCACGCAGTCCTGCTGATCGCCACGATCGTGCTGCTGGCGCCGATCCAGGCCTCGACGGCGTCCTGACCAACCTGCTCTCCGTGTACGCCAGCCCCCGGGCGATCTTCGTCCGAAGGTTCGTGCTCGCACCCGGCCTCCGCCGCTCGTGGTGGGGGGCCTGATCGTCTTCGGCGCCGGTGTCGAGTTCCTTGCGGTGGGCTACGTCGCCACCGGCGCGTCGGGCTCCGGTGTACATCGGGATCCTGTTCAGCGTCTTCAACCAGCGGGGACTGCTCACGCTGTTCCGGCCGCGGCACCTGGACATCCCGGTTCGCGAGCTGCTTGTTTCACGCTCCCTCTGCTCACCACGGACCTCGTCTATGTGGTGCTCAACACCAGCGACGCAATCCTGCTGGGCATCTTCGGAGGACCGGACAAGGTCGCGGAATTCCGGGTGGTCCTGCCGGCCGCGGGACTCAACCAGGTGGTGTTCCAGGCGTTCACGCTGCTGTATGTGCCCGCCGCATCGCGGCTGTTCGCGCGCAGTGATCGCACCGGCATCCGCGATCTCTACTGGCAGACCGCGGTGTGGATGGCCGTGATCTCCTTCCCGCTGTTTGCGGTCACGTTCTCGCTCGCGGGACCGCTGACCGAAACGTTGTACGGCCAGCGCTACGCGGACTCTGCGCCCTACTTGGCGATGCTGTCGCTCGGGTACTACGTCAACGCCGCACTGGGGTTCAACGGCCTGACCCTGCGCGTGTACGGCAAGCTCCGCTACATCGTCGCGATCAACCTTGCGGCCGCGGCGCTCAACCTGGGGCTGAACCTGGCGCTCATCCCCGTACTCGGACCGACGGGCGCTGCAATCGGCACGACCACCACGCTGATCGTCCACAACCTCCTCAAGCAGACGGGCCTGCGCCGCGGCACCGGCATCGACATCTTCGAGATGCGCTACCGGCGCGTCTACCTCATCGTGGGCGGTGTGTCGATGGCGCTGCTCGCCGTGGTCCTCGCCCTGAAACCGGGGTTCCTGGCCGCCATGGTCCTGGCCACGCTTGCCTCGATCGTCGTGCTGCTGACCAACCGGCGCCAACTCCGGATCGGGTCGACCTTCCCCGAGGTGTATCGACTCCCGTTCGGCCGCCGCTTCTTCGGCTAGCCCGCTCGTTGGCGGGAGCGGGCTTCTCCGGTCAACCGGCGGCGCGGTGCGCGGCCTCGATCCGGGCGGCCAGCTGGGCGGCGTTGACGCGGAGGTCGAACGCCTCGAGCACGAGCGCTCGGCCAGCCCGGCCAAGCCGCACCCGAAGCTGCGGATCCGCCGCGAGGCGGGCCAGGGCCTCGGCCAGGGCCTCGGCGTCTTCCGCCGGGACGAGCAGGCCCGTCTCGCCGTCCCGGACAAGTTCCGGGATGCCCGAGACGGCGCTCGCCACCACGGCTCGCTCGGCAGCCAGGGCCTCCATCAGCGCCACCGGGATGCCGTCCGTCTTGCCCGAGGCGAGGACGACGCTGGGCTGGGCGATGACATCGGCTGCCGCCACCTCGGCTGCGACTCGGTCCCGCGACACCGCACCCAGCAGGTGCACGCGTTCGCCGAGCCCCAGGTCGCCAATCAGCCGTTCGATCGCCGCCCGCTCCTCTCCCTCGCCGAGGAAGCGCGCCGCGGCGCTGATGCCCCGATCCCGGAGCGCCCCCACCGCCCGGACCAGCACCGCGTGGCCCTTCTGCGGCTGGAGGCTGGCCACGACCACGATGCGCAGCGGCACGCCTGTCGTTGACGGGCCGGCTGGAGGAGCCCGGCGACCACTGGGCTGTCGTCCGCGCGGGGCTCATCCGGCGGCCTGAAGACAGCCGGGTCGGCGCCGCAGTGGATGACCACCACCTTCTCGTCGACGACGGCCCCGTACAGGCGGCGCAAGAAGCCGCGGTTGTAGTCGGAGATGGTCACCGTGAACGCCGACTCGGCGATCTTGCGACGGAGCATCGAGCGCTCCACGAAGATGTCGTGGGCGTGTGCGGTGAAGCTGTACGGCCGGCCGGTCAGCCTCCCCACAACCAGCGCACCGAGAGCCGGGTGGGTGGCCCAGTGGGCGTGGACGTGGTCCACCCGCTCGACGGCGACCCGGCGGGCAACCACCGCGCCGTAGGGCACGACCGCCAACGCTCGGAGCCAGGAACTTGGGTGACCGCGCGTTGCCACGAACGGCGGCCCACCAAGCCCCAAGGTATGCCCGGGGTCGATGGCCCAGCCAGTGCGCCTGGGCGGCCAGCGCCTCGGCCCGAGAAGGGGCGGTACGGCGCCACGCGGTCCATCAGGCGCTCGGCACCCGGATGCATTACCTGAGCCCGCTCGACAACGATCGGATGGATGGAGACCCGGTGGCCGAGCCGCTCCAGCTCGAGGATCTCATACAGGATGAAGGTCTCAGTCGCCTTCGGGAAGCGCGACATCAAGTAGGCGATGCGCAGCGGCGCCCCGGCCTGATCCGTCATCGGGCGCCCGGGCGATCGGTGAGCTCGTGCCAGAGGGCGTCATAGCGCGCCGCCGCAGCCGACCAAGTGTAGGTCGCCTCCACCGCGGCCCGGCCGGCCCGGCCGATCGCCTCCGCCCGCGCCGGATCGGCGAGCAGGCCCGCCACGCTGGCGGCCACGCCAGGGGCACCAGCAGCCACCACGCAGATCGCGCCCGGGCACGAGGCGCAGCCCGTCAACGGCGAGCGGCGTGGCGACGACCGGGCGGGCCATGGCCAGCGATTCGAGGAGCTTGTTCTTGATGCCGCTCCCGCTGACCATCGGCACAACCACCACCGCGGCCCGCGCGAGCCAGGGACGAACGTCATCGACGGTGCCCGTCACAAGCACCGACGGGTCGGACGCCAGCGCCAGCACGGCGGGTGACGGGTCGCGGCCGACGATCGCGAACCGCACGGCCGGCTGCCGAGCCTTCAAGAGGGGCAGTGCCTCGTGGGCGAACCAGTCCACGGCCGCCACGTTCGGCGGGAACGACATGGCGCCGACGAAGGCCACCAGGTCGGGCTCGGGGACAGCCCGGGTCCCGACGCCTGGGTCGACGAGCGCGGCCGGGTCAAAGACCGAGGCATCGACGCCGTTCGGAACCACCTCGACTCGCACGCCCGGCGCCAGCGCCCGGACGGCGTCAGCGTCCGCATCGGCGACGGTCGTGACGATCGGGAAGCGCTGGGCGGCGCGGCGCTCGATCGCCCGGGCCACGATGTGGCGAATGGCTCCGCGGCCACCGCTCCGGCGGATCCGCGATGTCGCCAGGGCTTCGGAGTCCACGAGTTCCAGCAGCGCGGGGCGTCCCCTCAGCGAGCGGGCATACGCGGCCATCGGCAGCTGGCGAACGTGCACGACGTCGACCGCCTGCTCATCGATGGCGGCGTGGATCGCGGCGCGGAACCGAGGCGGGAAGTCCGGCTCGATCGACCCCGGCAGCCGGCGGCCGCGCAGCCCGGGAAGGGTGCCGACGGTCCTCGCCGCTGCCGGCTCGAGGCCGCCAAGTAGACTGGTCACGCGAGCGGTGCGGGGGACGAGGCGGATCGCGTCGAACACGCCGCTGAGCTCGGCCTCAGCGACCGCAGCCGAAATCCGCGGCCTCGTTGACCGCGAACGGCGCCACGAGGGTGAGGCGGTGCTCATGGAGCAACGGGAAGACGCGGCGTGCGATCAACTCGTTGCCCTGCGTCAGCCGCAGCGGCGCCGCCCGGTCGATGATCAGCACGCTCAGGCCCATCGAGCCACCTGCGTCACGTTCGAAGCCACCCAGCGCCGGTCGCGCGTGAGTCCGGGTCGCCGATCGACATTCTCCGCGATCTGGCGCAGCCAGGCCAGCAGCAGCCCGTCGGCGACCGGGATCGGGTCGCCGGGCAGCCGGCAGACCGGCCCGTGAATACCGGGGATCGCCCCCGGCAGTCGAGCCGGGGGCGATCCCCGCCATCACGAGTGCCGACGCCTCGGCAGGCGACCACGCCGCTCCGTCAGCAAGTGCCGCTCGCAGGTGATCGCCGTAACTGCCGCCGGTCGCCAGCCGCCGCGTCATGAGCACCAGGTGCACGACATCCTGGCATGGGTGCTCGCCGGGCGCCGCGCTCTCCCAGTCGACGAGGCCCGAAACGGCGTGACGGTCGCCGGCCACCAGGACGTTCGCCGGCCACAGGTCGCCGTGGACCCACCCCGCCGGGAGCGTGCGCTCCTCGAGATGCCGCGAAAGGCGCTCGCCGAGGGCATCGACACGCTGGCTCATCACGGGGTCAAGCTGGGCGATGAGCTCGACGCGGCTGCGAACCCAGCGCGGCACCGTGGACACGCCGTCGACCGGCTCCGCCGTCGCCTGGTGCAGGGCCGAGATCACGGTCGCCGTTGTGCCGAGCAGCGCCTCGCGGTCGGCCGCCCTCCCGCCCTCGGCGAGGCGGTCCGCCGGTTCGCCCGGCAGGCTGCGCTGCACGAGCCACGTCCATTGTCCGCGGTTCCCCAGGACCACCGGGGGGGCGGGCAGCACGGCGGCGACCTCGGGCGGCAGATCACGCTCGGCCAGCAGGCGCAGGGCTGTCTCGGCGCGCGTGAGCGCCGTGACACCAACCGTCGAGGCGCTTGGCGCGAGGCTGGCCAGCAAAGCGGGCCCCGGCCCAGTCGGTGGCACCGGCGCGACGTGGATTTGGGTCACGCGGTGGGCCCCCGATGCTACCGAGCGGATCTGCCACGTGCGCTCACCAAGGGCGCCGTCGGCGAGCAGGGACTCGACGATTGCCCTTGTCGTGCGCCTGTCGCGCGCTCCGAGGGCCCACGCCCTCGCCAGCTTGACAGTGGATGCCCCCGCTCGACGGGCGCGGTGCAAGGGCCCGCGGCCCATGCGCGGCGTCGTGCCCATGCTACCTGCGGACAGCATCGTCACCCCATCCCTGCGGTACGCCCGGCGACCACAGCGTCGGGTGCTCGCGGTGCCGTTGTCGGGCATCCTGTGCCAGCACGACAGCACGGGCGCTCCAAGAGGTCAAGTCCCAGCGTGTGCGTAACAGCGCGTCGGCCATCGTGGTGTTCTCCGTTTCGTCGGTTCTGACTTCCAACGACGCGAGGATGACGCGGCGGCCGCACTCGTTCAGGGACCCCTCGCGCTGTGACACTGGGTCCGACGGCATGGCCAGGTGTTGCCTTGAGCTCCTGACATCCGTGGTGCTCGGACGCACACCCGATTGCCGGAATTGAGAGGTTCACCCGAGCGTCGCGGGAGTGCCAGCACACGCCGCGGGAGTACCTTGGGGTCCCCACCGACCCTGGATCGGTGGGTTGTGGTGGGGTCCAAGGACGTGGCCGACCGCGTGTGGCGCGCTCAAGGCCGTACGAAGGAGTGTCTAGGCCGCGCTGCGGACCTGCCGTATCCTTTCCCCGACAACCCAAAGGCCGACCGCGTTGTCCGGTCCGCCTCCCCGAAATGGCACACCCGTCGCGAGGCGGGGTCGCAAAGCCACGGAGCTCTCTGAGCCAGCCGAGCTACCGAAAGGAGCGCCCATTCCGTGTTCTGGGATGGCTCGCGTTGGATCGACGAGCGAGCACACGACGCCGAGCAGACCAAGGCCCGTCGGAACGCCCACAAGCGGCGGCCCCCCATCTTCGTCGTGGGTGTCGCGCTGGCCGCGCTGGCCGCGCCCGGCCTGTCGTCAGCCCAGCCGGTTGAGGCGAGCTATCGGTCTAGCGAGCTGCTGGCGGCCTGGGGCTCGAGCTTCGACGAGGACGTGATCCAGGAGTCCGCCGGCAAGGTCGACACCTCGGGGACGTGGCTGCGCAGGAACAACGCGGGCTTCCTCGGGGGCCGCGTGCTCACGTCGTGGCAGCGCGGCGCGACCATCTCTCTCCGTTTCACGGGCAGCGGGATTGCCGTGGTCGGACCGACGAGCAGGCACCGCGGCAGGGTGCGGATCTCGATCGATGGCGAAGCCGTCGCCACGGTGAAAGCCCGCTCCCACACCTACCGCCGCCGGGCCACCGTGTACGCGACCAGCTTCGACGCGGAGGAGACGCACACGATCTCGGTGACCGTTCTCGGCCAGTCGCGCCACACAAAGACCTCGGTCGACGCCTTCATCGTTCGGCATCCGAAGGACCGGGACACGGGCTTGCAGCCACCAACGCCGACGCCGACGGACCCGCCGACACTCGCGCCCACCGCGGCGCCGACACTCGCGCCCACCGCGGCGCCGACACTCGCGCCCACCGCGGCGCCGACACTCGCGCCCACCGCGGCGCCAACACTCGCGCCCACCGCGGCGCCAACACTCGCGCCCACCGCGGCGCCAACACTCGCGCCCACCGGCGGCGCCAGACACTCGCGCCCACCGCGGCGCCGACACTCGCGCCCACCGCGGCGTTCTCGCGCGCCAACCGGCGACGGGATGCTCCTGTCGAGCAGCGAGATCCGTGCGCTACCGACCCAAGGCCCGGCCTGGACCTCCTTGCTTGCCTGGGCAGACAAGACGGCGGCCCCCGCGATCTCAGACCAGGACGACGCCTCGGATGTGATCGTCCTGGCCAAGGCACTCGTCGACGCACGCACCGGCCAAGCCTGTACAGGAATGGCGTCCTTGCGGCGCTACGCGCGGCAGTCGGCACGGAAGCCGGCGGCCGGACGCTCGCCGAGGGTCGAAACATGCCCGGCTACGTCATCGCGGCCGATCTGATCGGGCTCTCGACGGTCGACCCGTCGTTCGACGCCAACGTGTTCCGGCCCTGGCTCCGAACTATTCTGACCGAGCCCATGACCGAGGGCACGAATTCATCACGGCGAACACCGCCCGAACAACTGGGGCACCCACGCGGCGCTGCTCGTGTGGCGATCGCAGCGTACCTCGGTGATGGCCGGGAGCTGGCGCGCCAGGCGCAGGTGTTCAGGGGCTGGCTCGGAGACCGGAGCTCGTACGCGGCATACCACGGTGACCTGTCTTGGCAGTGTGATGAGTCGAATCCGGTAGGAATCGACCCGGAGGGATGCGTCAAGAATGGCGTTGTCATCGGCGGCGCACTGTCCGACGACATGCGCCGCGGTGGGACGTCCGATGGCCGCCAGTTCCACCGGCTATGCATGGGAGGCGCTCCAGGGCGCGAATCTTGAAGCTGCGCTTTGACCCAGCCGGCTACCCCGCGTGGACCTGGCAAGACAACGCGCTCGAGCGGGCGACCCGCTTTCTGTACGTGCAGGCGGACTGGACTCCTGACGGCGACGACACTTGGCAGCCCTGGCTCGACAACCGACGCGTATGCACCGGGATCCCAGCCACGACTCCGTCGAGACCGGGCAAGATCTTCAGCTTCACTCACTGGATGTTCGCCGGTTGACGTCACCGAGGTTGGGCGGCGTCCCGGCGCTGTCATCGGCCTCGCCACACCGATCCGTGGACGGCCAGTTACATGGTGGCGTGCGCCGTTGGTGAGCAGCAGGCATGGTCGGATGATCGGCACGGGCTCCCTGGCAAGGTGACCGGACCGGGGTCAAGACCGCCGAGGAGATCGTCGCCGAGGCGGCCCGCGCGGGCAACCAACGAGTCGGGCAGCCAGGTGCCCACCGTCGGCACTGGGACGCCCCGGAGGCTCCACAGCGTCTGGCGTGGTCTCGCCCCTGTCACGGCTGGTCGACTCGCGACGGGAGTGGGCCCCGACCACGAACCACGCCGGAAGCCAGGCAGCACGGTCCGACGTGGGCAAACGGTTCACGAAGGCGGCAATCGCGTTGCCCGGGGCGGCGACCGGGCGAGGGTTGTCGCCAGGTCGCCAAGAAGTCCGACCCGCGGTCCCGGTGCAGTGGCCACAGTCTCTGACCGATGAAATCGCGCGGAAGTGCGTCCACTCGCGCTGGTGAGGACGGCAGATCCCAGCGACAGGGTCGACTGGTGCCGGCGCCGACGCTGCCTCCGCGGCGCTCCGATGGTCGTGGTAGCGTGCCGGTCGTCGCGCACAATATCTCGCGAGGGAAGCGAGGATCTGGTCCGCGGTCTTCACCCACACGTACGGCCGGGGGTCATCGTTCCAGGTGGCGATCCAGCCGCGAATGTCGCGCTCGAGCCCGGGGACGCTGGTGTGGGCGCCGCGCTTGATCCTCTTGGTGGTCAACTCGGCGAACCAGCGCTCCACGAGGTTGAGCCAGGACGCCCCGGTCGGGGTGAAGTGGAGCGCGAAGCGGGGGTGGCGCAACAGCCAGCGCTTGATCGCGGGGGTCTTGTGGGTGGCGTAGTTGTCGAGCACCAGGTGGACCTCGTGCCCGTCGGGCACCTCGGCGTCGATGCGCTCAAGGAAGGCCTTGAACTCGCTCGCCCGATGGCGCCGGTGGATGGCGCCGATGACCTGGCCAGTCAGCGCGTCGAGCCCGGCGAACAGGCTCGTCGTGCCGTGGCGGACGTAGTCGTGGCTGCGTCGCTCGGGCGTGGCCGGGAGCATGGGCAGGATCGGCTGGAACCGCGCGAGGGCCTGGATCTGCGTCTTCTCGTCGACGCACAGCACCACGGCCCGCTCGGGCGGGTCGAGATACAGCCCGACCACGTCGCGCACCTTCTCGACGAACAGCGGGTCGGTGCTGAGCTTGAAGGTCTCGGACCGATGGGGCGCCAGCCCGAAGGCCCGCCAGATCCGGCTCACCGAGCCCTGGCTCATGCCCATCGAGCGGGCCATCGAGCGAGTCGACCAGTGGGTGGCGTCCTTTGGCTTCTCCTCGAGCGTCTTGACGATGACCGCCTCGACGCGGTCGTCGCCGATCGTCCGCGGGGCACCCGGGCGCGGCTCGTCGAGCAGTCCGTCGGGCCCCCGCTCGATGAACCGCCGGCGCCACTTGCCGACCGTCCGGTCGGTCACGCCCTCGTCGGTCGCGATGGCGTGGTTCGAGCGGCCCTCCGCCGCGGTCAGCACGATGCGGGCCCGCAGCGCCAGCGCCTGCGCGGTCTTGGGTCTCCGCGCCCAGCGGGTCAGCGTCTCGCGGTCCTCCGCGCCCAGCACCAGCTCCGCGAGCGGTCGTCCCCTGGCCAAGGCATCCTCCCTGTGTCGCGAATGAGGGATGTCTCTATTATATCTCTCACTTCTGAAATGAGCACTAGTGGCACTCGCTGCGATCCTGGTCGGCGACGCACTGCTGATGCCTCCACCACCTGTTCGGCGGGGGTGCGGACCCGTCGGTGACCCTGCGCCCGACGCCATCACCGACGACGCAGGCTTCCGAGCGCGGCTGCGCGATGTGGTCCTGCCAACCGCGTCCCTGCGGGCGAGCAACTGGGGCGACGCTCGACTGCTCCTCCGCGCGCGTCGGCCAGCGACCTCCTCATCGGCGACGCCACGGGTGGGGACGCCGCTGTCGAGGACGTTGAACACCCGGTAATTGCCCCAGCAGCGCTGTAGCCGGACCTCAACCGCCTATGTCCCGATCTCCATCGCACGGACATGGCGGGCGCGGCCGAGGTGCGCATGAGATCCTTCTCGAGCACGCTCAGAACCAAGGCGCCGGGCGATCGGAGCAGGGTATGGACAAGTGGTGGCGGGCGCGCACCACGAAGGCCGCCCCCCACGGGGCGGAGTGCCCCGACTCGCCGGGTTTGGGTGTTGCTATTGCCGGACTCCTCCCGTAAGTTCGTCGCATATCGGGTACCGGTACCTTCGGCATAGGGGATCTGTCCTATTGGGGAGAAGTCGGGCGCCGAAGGTGCAGGTCGCTTGAGCGGGAACTTGGGACGGTCCTTGGCTGGGGTAAGGAGTCTTCGGGAGTTGCGTTGGGGAGGGGTTCTTGTGCACGCTGCCGTGGTCGGCTTGGGATACGTCGGGCTCGTGAGCTTCAGCCTGCCTTGCCCGCCTTGGGCATCAGTTGGCAGGCGTAGAGATGAGGGACAGCCGGCTGTCCGAGTTGCGCTCGGGGAGGATCCCATTCCCATGAGCCGGGCCTCGACGAGATGGTCCGGGGAGAACGTGGCCTCGGGTCGCCTCGCCTTCAGCTCGGATGCGGCCACCCTCGGCGACGCGGATATCGTGATCGTCGCCGTCGGCACCCGCGAGCACGGCAACGGCGGGTGGCAGACAGCCAGCCTGCTCATCTCAGCGCTCCGGGGCGTCGTTTAGCGGCTGCAAGAGGGCGCAGCCATCGTGATCCCGTCTAGACGATGCCCCCGGGGATACCGGCACTGCCGTCACCACGCTGGTCCGGC
>CAVYID010000010.1:0-287285 GCA_963768535.1 uncultured beta proteobacterium
CGCTACAACGACGCCGGGCGGCCGGCGTCGCTGTCGAAGTCGGCGCTGATCTCCGGCGTCAACGCCGCGGCGGCACAGTGGATGGGCGCGTGCAACGTATCGATCGCCCAGAGTGCATCGGCACCCGACACCACGACCCCGGCACAGAACATGAGCGGCACGGCGGTCTCGACCGACCAGAACGTTCTCGGCTGGGGCGATCTGTCGGTGCCGCCGGCCGGCAACGCGAACGTCTCGGGCGTGACCTTCACGTCCAGCTGGAACGGGAAGCTGGTCGACGCCGACACCACGTTCAGCCCTCGCCACGTGACCGACGCCGCGACGCTGCAGCGGGTGGCGCTGCACGAGCTCGGACACGCTCTGGGCCTCGCGCACTCGAACGCCGAGGGGCAGGTCATGTCGGGCCCGGCCGGCAGCGGCAATCCCGGAGTCCCGCCGACCGAATACGTCGGCCGGACCGACCTGCAACCGGACGACATCCAGGGCTGCCTGTGCCTGTACGGGCCGAGCCAGGCGAACCTCGGCAAGGGCTACCTGTGCGAGCTGCCTGCGTACCGCGATTTCGGCAGCGTCGGCGTCGGCGGCAGCGGTGTGGAGCAGACGGTGACGCTGCGCAACGCCGCGGCGTCGGGCAACCTGACGCTCGACGAGATCGGTTTCTCGACGCCGGATTTCCATCGCAGCGGCGGCTGCGCGCCGGGGACGACGCTCGCACCCGGGGCGAGCTGCACGCTGGGCATTGCCTTCGATCCGATCGGCGCGCCCGGCGTGCGCGAGGCGGTGGTGCGCATCGCCGCCGGCAGCCTCGGGCCATACGAGTTTCCGGTGCTCGGCACCGCGACCGGGGCGGCGGTGCACAACCACCAGGGGCTGTGGTGGAACGCGCCCGCGGGCTCGGAGCCCGGTTGGGGCCTCAATTTCGCGCACCAGGGCGACGTTCTCTTCGCCACCTGGTTCACCTACGGCGTCGACGGCGCGCCGCTGTGGCTGGTGGTCGCGGCGGCGAAGACGGCCGCCGACACCTATTCGGGAACGCTCTACCGCGCCACCGGGCCCGCCTTCGGCGCGCTGCCGTTCGACTCCTCGCAGGTCGTCGGCGCGCCGGCGGGGACAGCGACGTTCAGCTTCACCGACGACGCCAACGCGACCTTCGCCTACACCATCGACGGCGTGACGCAGGCGAAGAGCATCACCCGGCAGGTGTTCGCAACCCCGGTGCCCAGCTGCACCTGGGGCACGCCGGCCGATCCCGCGCTGGCCACCAACTACCAGGACCTGTGGTGGAACGCGCCGGCGGGCTCGGAGTCCGGCTGGGGCATCAACCTGACGCATCAGGGGGATACGATCTTCGCGACCTGGTTCACCTACGGGCCCGACGGCCGGCCGTGGTGGCTGGCGATGTCGGCGGCGAAGACGGCGCCGAACGTCTACGCGGGCAGCTTCTACTCGGGCAGCGGGCCGGCGTTCAACAGCGCCAAGTTCGATCCGCTGAAGGTGCTGGCGGTACCCGTCGGCACCGGGACGCTGTCGTTCATCGACGGCAACAACGCGCTGTTCTCCTACGACGTCGGCGGCATCGCGCAGACGCGGCACATCACGCGCGAGGTCTTCGGCCCGCCGGGCACCCTCTGCCGGTAGCGGCGAGCGGGTTCAGAACAGCGATTCCTGCTCCGGGGCGTGCGGCGCCGCGGGCGGCGGCACCTCGGCGTCCGGCGCGGGCGCCACCGGGGCCCCCGTGTGCAGGATCAGCGACGCGTCGTCGTGGTGCACGTTGTTCACCCGCGGCGAGACCGGATACCAGGCGACGTCCGCCGGCGGAAACGCGACGATCAGGTCGGCGACGTCGGCAAGCTGCGGATCGAGCCAGCGCGCATATCCGCCCGGCGGCACGATCAGCGGCATCCGGTCGTGGACGGGTGCCAGCCGCGTGTTCGCGGCCGTCGTGACGATGGTGCAGGTGTCGAGGATCTCGCCTTCGCTGCTGCGCCAGCGCTCGAAGAGGCCGGCCATGCCGAACAGTGCGCCGTCCTTCATCCCGACGTGGACCGGCTGCTTGCGCGCCGGTTCGCCGTCCGCGGCGGGCACCGCCATCCACTCGTAGAAGCCGTCGGCCGGCAGCAGGCAGCGGTGGCGGCGGTAGGCCTGACGGAACGACGGCTTTTCGGCGATGGTCTCGCCGCGGGCGTTGATCATCCGGCTGCCGATCGCCGGATCCTTGGCCCAGCGCGGCACGAGTCCCCAGCGCATGCGGACGAGCTCGCGCTCTCCGTCGGCATTGACGCGGACCACCGGAACGTCGGTCATCGGCGCGATGTTGTAGCGCGGGTGGACGTCGGGCGCGCGGGCGAGGCCGAAGGCGAGCGCGATCGCCGCCGGATGGCTGTGCAGTTCGTAGCGCCCGCACATGGCTCAGCCGCCCGCCGGATGCTGCCGCGTCGGAGCTTCGATCCTCCCCTGCGGCTCCGCGGCGGCGTCCGGTCCGGAGTCCTCCAGCAGGCGCCGCGCCGTTCGCGCCACCTGCAGCGTGTCCCAGTACGCGTAGGCACCGACGGCGGCAGCGCCTGCGAGCGGCACCCAGCGGCTGGCGGCGGTGCCTGCCACGCGCTGCGTCACCGTGGTCCCCAGCTTCGACAGCGCATGGCGCAGCGCGCCGGACGAGAGCTGCTCGATGACCACGCGCTGGCCGGTGCGCACGGCGACGTCGCGCAGCACCTGGCTGGCCATGTGCCGGAACAGGCAGTACAGCATGTGGGTTCGAGTGAGCTCGGCGCTGCGTCCGTGCAGGGCGAAGATGTCGGCCACCATCTGCCGCTGGACCTTCCAGATGACGTAGAGGTCGGGGAGAACCGTCAGCAGGCCCAGCGGTCCGGGCGGCAGCGCCAGCGATCCCGAGACCAGCGCGGCCTTCTGCGCCGCGCTCCGGGCGATGCGCTCGGCGGACCCGGCGGCGTTGCGCACGGCATGGGTTCGCGGCGCGGGCACCTCGGCGATCACGCGCTCGATGACGCCGGCGACTTTCTGTGCCGGTTCCGTGCGGTGCTCGAGAGGTACGGGCAGGCTTCGATTCATGGCGGGTGCGACGCGCCGTGCGCCCCGGGCGCGGCCGGATGCGGCGGCATCGAATGCAGACTTTAGCCTCGCGTGCGTCGCGTGTCGACCTGGCCGGCAGCGGCGCGCGGCGGGCAGCGGCTACAATGGCGGCCAATTCCTTCTCCCGATGCCACTGCGAACATGATTCTGCCCCCGTCGGCGGTCGCCGCGCCCGTGCTCCCGGTCCGTTCGCGTGCGCGGGCAGCACGGCGGTAGCGCCGGCATGCGCGTTTTCGGTTTCGCCGGCTGGTCCGGCAGCGGCAAGACGACGCTGATCGAGCAGGTGATCCCGCTGCTGGTGATCCGCGGGCTGCGCGTTTCCCTCATCAAGCACGCGCACCATCGGTTCGACGTCGACCACCCCGGCAAGGACTCCTACCGTCACCGGCACGCGGGCTGCGGCGAGGTCATGATCACCTCGGGCGAGCGCTGGGCGCTGATGCACGAGCTGCGCGGCAGGCCCGAGCTCACGCTCGAACAGACGCTGGCGCGGCTCTCCCCCTGCGACCTGGTGCTCGTCGAAGGCTACAAGTCGGCGCCCATTCCCAAGCTGGAGATCTGGCGCGCCGCGGCGGGCAAGCCCCTGCTGTACCCGGGCGACCCGTGCATCGTCGCCATTGCGACCGACACGCCGGAGCGGCTGCCCGATCCCCGGCCCGCAAATGCGCCCGCGGTGCTCGCGCTCGACGACCTTGATGCGATTGCGACACTTGCCGTCGACCACGCGCTGAGTTTGCCCCTCTTGCGTTGACTTCGGCAGGGGCCGCGCGTAACTTGGAACTGAACGCCGTCGCGGGTGCCGAACAGGTGTCCGGCGACCCCCCGGGGATGGGACGCAACGGCCGGCATTGCACGTTGCCGGTCGAATGCGGGAGTGTGCGATGATAATTAAAACCACTAATAAACAGCGCCTTGGTGCGGTTATTTCATTTGTAGTCTTAAGTGTCTCGGCTCCTGCCTGGGGAGCGGATGTGGGACGCTGCCGCGCCTGCGGCAGGCTTTTACGGCGGCGTGTCGATGCGCGACCACCGCACCGACGGCGTGGGCCTGCAATCCGGCACCGCCGCGTCGAACTGGACCCGGTTCACCCTCGCGACGACGGACGACGCGTCGTCGCGCGCCGTCGTGTTCGGCGGCTACCGCTGGGGCAACGACGTGGCGGTCGAAGCGTCGTTCAGCACGGTCGACATGTACGCGCTGCGCCCGGTCGAACTGACGCCCGTACCCGCGCGACGCGGCGTGGGCCTTGGCCTGGCGGGCGACCCGCTCGGCCCGGCGGACGTGCCCTCGCGCAGCTGGAATGTCGACCTCACCACCAGCTGGGCGTTCTACAAGTCGTTCGCGCTCTACGGCCGGCTGGGGTATGCGCAGGCCGAAGCGGCTCCGCTGTGTCACCGGCGCTAACCTCACCGCCGGCATCGATCAGCGCCGCGTGCGCGACGGCATGAACTACGGCCTGGGTTTGCGTTACGATCTGAAGTCGAACCTGGGGCTGCGCCTCGAATACGCGCGCTTCGCCGGTTTCGGCATCGACACGGGCAGCAGCATCATCCCCGAGTCCGATCAGGTCAGCCTCGGGGTCCAGTTCCGGTTCTAGTCGGACCCGGCCGAACGCGCCCGGCGTTACACTTGATGCGCCGGCGGCCCCTGCCGCCGGCGCGTTCGTTTGGACGATCCGCAAGCGATGAGCGACAGTGCCGCCACCCCCATCATCAACGTCGTCTATCTCGCCCGGTTGCGCGAGGCCTTCGGCGTCGCGAGCGAGCGCCTCGAGCCGCCCGCAGGATTGGCGACGGTCGGCGCACTGCGCGAGTGGCTGGCCGGGCGCGGCGGCGTGTGGGAGAGCGAGCTCGCGCCGGCGCGGGCAGTGCGCATCGCCGTCAATCACGATCTCGCGGGGCCGGAGACACCGATTCGCGGCGGCGACGAAGTCGCGCTTTTTCCGCCGGTGACGGGAGGCTGAAATGCGATTGCGCTCCTGCCGCTTCCTGCGGCCGCAGTCCGTGCCGCCGCGCCCGTCGCGCGGGCACTGAGCGCAGCGTCGCGCGATGCCGATCCGCGTCCAGGCCGAGGACTTCGACGTCTCCCGCGAGCTTGCCGCGCTCCGCGCGGGCGACGCGCGCGTCGGCGCGGTCGCCGCGTTCATCGGCACGGTGCGCGACGTCAACGACGCGTCCGCCGTGGCGGCGATGACGCTGGAGCACTATCCCGGCATGACCGAGAAGGCGCTGGCCGCGATCGTCGACGAGGCGAAGGCACGCTGGGACATTCTCGACGCGCTGGTGATCCATCGCGTCGGCGAGCTGCGGCCCGCCGACCAGATCGTGCTGGTCGGCGTGACCGGCGCGCATCGCGCGGAAGCCTTCGCCGCCTGCGAGTTCATCATGGATTACCTCAAGACCCGCGCGCCGTTCTGGAAGAAGGAAGCCACGCCCTCCGGCGCGCGCTGGGTCGACGCGCGCGCCGGCGACGACGATGCGGCGGCGCGCTGGGACCGCGCGCCGAAGTCGGTTGGCTGATGCGGCGGCAGGGCGCGGCGCGGTGGCGGGATTGAACGGCGCCGCACTGATCGCCGTCGACTGGGGCACGACGTCCGTGCGGGCTTATCGCCTGGCGCCAGACGGCAGCGTGGCGGGTGAGCGCAGCGCGCCGCTCGGGATCCAGCAGGTGCGCGAGGGCGCGTTCGCCGCGGCGCTCCAGCGCCTGCTCGGCGACTGGGCCGACGACCCCGCGCCGCGCATCGCCTGCGGCATGATCGGCAGCCGCCAGGGCTGGATCGAAGCACCTTATTGCGACTGCCCGGTGGCGTTCGAAACGCTTGCCGCCGGGCTCGTCCGCGCCCCCGGGGATGTGCTGACGATCGTCCCCGGCGTCACCTGCGTCGACGCGGCCGGCGTTCCCGACGTCATCCGCGGCGAGGAGACGCAGATCTTCGGCGCGACGGCGGCGGCTCGGGCGGCGGCAGGTGCCTCATCGTGCTGCCCGGAACGCACAGCAAATGGGCGATCGTCGCCGACGGCAGGATCGAGACGTTCGCGACCTTCCTCACCGGCGAGCTGTATGCGGTGCTCAAGGCGCACAGCATCCTCGGCCGGACGATGCCGGCCGGCGCCGCGGACGAAGAGCGCGCGGGGCCCGCCTTCGACCGCGGCGTCGCGCGCGGCCTCGCGGCAGGCGCCGGCTTGCTGCACGATCTTTTCGGGACGCGCACCCTTGCGCTGTTCGGGGGCCTCGCGCCGGAGGCGGGCGCGGACTATCTGTCGGGACTGATCGTCGGCCACGAGATTCGCGCCGGCCGTGCGTGGGCGGCGCAGCACGGCATCGCCGATGCCCACGCCACGCTGGTCGGCGCGCCGGCGCTGTGCGA
Source organism: uncultured beta proteobacterium (assembly GCA_963768535.1). GTDB lineage: Bacteria > Pseudomonadota > Gammaproteobacteria > Burkholderiales > Casimicrobiaceae > CAIWHR01. Next base: position 6,458 of record CAVYID010000010.1, read on the forward strand.
GCGCTACGCGCGCGCGTTCGCGCTGGACGGCGTGACGGCCGGGGCCGGTCCCGCCGATGCCGCGGCGCGCGGGCTCTGGCAGATCGCCTGCGCCGCCGGCCTCGCGCAGCCAGGACCACGACCAGAGGAAGATCGGCCGATGACACAATCCGCTTGCCGCCTTTCTCGCGCCGCTGCCGCTGATCGCGGTGCTGCGCGGCATCACGCCGGAGGAGATTCCCGGCATCAGCGCCGCGCTGACCGGGGAGGGCTTCCGCATCCTCGAGGTGCCGCTGAATTCCCCGCGCCCGTTCGACAGCATCCGCGCGCTGGCGTCGGCCGCGGGCGAGCGCTGGCTCGTCGGTGCGGGGACCGTGCTCACGATCGACGACGTGGCGCGCGTGCGCGACGCCGGCGGCCGCCTGATCGTGATGCCGCACGGCGACGTGGCCGTCGTGCGCGAAGCGAAGCGGCAGGGGATGGTCTGCGTGCCGGGGGTCGCGACGCCGACCGAGGCGTTCGCCGCGCTGGCGGCGGGGGCCGACGCGCTGAAGATGTTTCCCGCGGACCAGCTGCCGCCTTCCGCGCTCAAGGCCTGGCGGGCGGTGCTCCCGGACGACACGCTGGTGTTTCCGGTCAGCGGCATCCGGCCCGACAACATGGCGCCGTACTGGGCCGCGGGCGCGAATGGCTTCGGAACGGGGTCGAATCTCTACCGCGCCGGCGCGAGCGTGGCGTCCGTTCGCGCGGCGGCGGCGGCCTTTGCCGCGGCGGCGCGCGCGCTGCGGCGTCCGGCCGTCGCCTGATCGCCGGGCGAGCGCCGTATACTTTAGACCGTAGACTCGACCGTCTTTCCAGCATACCCGACCCGAGGAGAATCGATATGGCAGCCAAGGACCGCATGGCAGTCCTGTCCGCGATGATGGAACAGGGCGTCATTCCGGTGTTCTATCACCCCGACCTCGACGTCTGCAAAGGCGTGCTCCAGGCCTGCGCCAACGGCGGCGCCAAGTGCATCGAGTTCACCAATCGGGGCGACTTCGCCGCGAGCGTGTTCCTCGACCTGGCGCGCCATTTCGCCAAGGCCGATCCGAGCGTGATCATGGGCGTGGGCTCGGTCGTCGACGCGCCGACGGCCGGGATCTACATCGCCAACGGCGCGAAATTCGTCGTCGGGCCGCTGCTGAATCCGGAGGTCGCGAAGGTGTGCAACCGGCGCAAGATTCCCTACAGCCCCGGCTGCGGCTCGGCGACCGAGATCGGCTACGCCGAGGAGCTGGGCTGCGAGATCGTCAAGGTGTTCCCGGGGGCCTCGGTCGGCGGCCCGGATTTCGTGAAGTCGATGCTGGGCCCGTGCCCGTGGACGCGGATCATGCCCACCGGCGGGGTCGAGAACACGGAGGCGTCGCTCACGGCGTGGTTCAAGGCCGGTGTCGCCTGCGTCGGCATGGGCTCGAACCTCGTGACCAAGGCGCTGCTCGACAAGAAGGACTACGCCGGCATCGAGGCCGGCGTGCGCGCCACGCTCGCGCTCGTGCGCAGCATCCGCGGGAAGTGACGATCATGGCCGACGACATCCTGAAGATCCGCCCGGCAGCCGAAACGCGATGGGACTGTGCCGCGTTCGGCGAGGTCATGCTGCGCTTCGACCCCGGTTTCGGCCGCGTGCGCAATGCGCGGACGTTCCAGGTGTGGGAGGGCGGCGGCGAGTACAACGTCGCGCGCGCGATGAGGAAGTGCTGGGGCAAGCGCGCCACCGTGCTCACGGCGCTGCCGAAGAACGACCTCGGCTGGCTGGTCGAGGATCTCATCATGCAGGGCGGCGTGGACATGTCGCACGTCATCTGGCGCGACTTCGACGGCCTTGGCCGCAACACCCGCGTCGGCCTGAATTTCACCGAGAAGGGCTTCGGCATCCGCGCGGCACTCGGGTGCTCGGACCGCGGCCACTCGTCGGCGTCGCAGATCAGGCCCGGCGAGTTCAACTGGGAGAAGCTCTTCGGCGAGGAAGGCGTGCGCTGGTTCCACACCGGCGGCATCTTCGCCGCGCTCGACAGCGGCACCTCCGAGGCGGTGATCGAGGCGGTCGAGGTCGCGCGCAAGTACGGGACGATCGTGTCCTACGATCTCAACTACCGGGCCTCGCTGTGGAAGAGCCAGGGCGGCAAGCCGGGCGCGCAGAAGGTCAACCGCAGCATCGCGAAGCACGTCGACGTGATGATCGGCAACGAGGAGGACTTCACCGCCTGCCTCGGCTTCGAGGTCGAGGGCCTCGACGAGCACATCTCGGCGATCGATCCGGCGAACTTCAAGAAGATGATCGCCACCGCGGTGCGCGAATTCCCGAACTTCAAGGTCGCCGCGACGACGCTGCGCAACGCGAAGACGGCGACGTTCAACGACTGGTCGGCGATCATCTACGCCGGCGGCGAGTTCTATCAGTCGATGCTGCGCGAGAACCTCGAGATCTACGATCGCGTCGGCGGCGGCGACGGTTTCGCCTCGGGTCTCGCGTACGGGTTCCTCGAGGGGAAGGGGCCGCAGGCGGCGGTCGAGTACGGGGCGGCGCACGGTGCGCTGGCGATGACCACGCCCGGCGACACGTCGATGGTCCGGGTGGCCGAAGTCGAGGCGGTGATGAAGGGCAAGGGGGCGCGCGTCATTCGCTGACCGCGCGATGGCATGACCGAACCGACGACCTGGTGACGTGAATGGCGAACCCGGCAACGGCGCCGAGGGCGTCCCCGCTGGCGAAGGCGGTCCGTCTATCTCGAGGCGGGCGACTGGCAGGCCGCGCACGCCATCGTGCAGAAGGACGAATCGGCGACGGCTTGCTGGGCGCACGGCGTCGTGCACCTGCTCGAGGGCGACCTCGACAATGCGCGCTACTGGTACCGGCGTGCGCACCGGACGCTGCCGCACCTCGACACCGTGGCCGCGGAGATCGCCGCGCTGAAGGAGGTCGTGGCCGTGGACCGCAAGCGATGAGCAATGCCCCGATTCCGGTCAGCGAGGGCATCCGGCCGGAGATCGCCGTCGCGGCGATGCCCGACGACGAGCGCGTCCGGGTGCCGCAGGCCCCGGGCGTGTGGTTCCCGGCACGGCGCGAACGCGAGGGTTAGCGGCGATGCCCTGGGGCGGGATTCTGGCGGTGGGCGGCGGGGCGGCGATCGGCGCGTGGCTGCGCTGGGGCCTGGGCGCGCTGCTCAACCCGGTGTTCCCGACGCTGCCGCTGGGAACGCTGGCGGCGAACCTTTCCGGCGGGCTGATGATGGGCGCCGCGATGGAGCTCGTCACCCGCCACGCGCTGCTGCCGCCGGAGATGCGCCTGCTGCTGACCACCGGCTTCCTCGGCGGGCTGACGACGTTCTCGACGTTCTCCGCCGAGCTCACGACGCTGCTGCTGCGCCGGGAATACCTGTGGGGCTCGATCGCGCTCGCGGCCCACGTCGCCGGGTCGCTGGCGCTGACCATCGTCGGTATCCTGCTGATGCGCGCATTCTTCGCCTGGGGGGCCGCATGAACGGCACGCTGCTGCGCTTCTACGTGCACGAGAACCGCAAGCATCACCACATTGCGCTCTACGAGTGGCTGCTCGACCAGGCCAAGGCGCAGGGCATCCGCGGCGGCTCGGCATTTCGCGCGATCGCCGGCTTCGGCCGCCACGGCATCCTGCACGAGGAGCATTTCTTCGAGCTCGCCGCCGACATGACCGTCGAGGTCGAGTTCGTCGTCACCGACGAGGAGGCCGCCCGGCTGCTCGATCTCCTGCGCCGGGAAGAGGTCAGCGTATTCTATGCGCGCATCCCGGCGGAGTTCGGCGCCATCGCCGGCTCACGGTGAGTGCCGCTCCCATGCGGCCACCAGGCCCCGCGCCACGACCGCAGTTCGCAGTCCGAACCTGAACCGTTCTTACTCTGGAGTCCGAATATGTCGCATGCCATCCGCATCCACACCACCGGCGGTCCCGAAGTGCTCACCTGGCAGGAGGTCACCGTCGGCGACCCCGGTCCCGGCGAAGCGCGCGTGCGCCACAGCGCCGTCGGCGTCAACTACATCGACACCTACCATCGCGGCGGACTCTACAAGCTGCCGCTGCCCTCGGGGATCGGCAACGAGGCGGCCGGCATCGTCGAGGCGGTGGGCGCCGGCGTCGACTGGGTGGCGCCGGGCGACCGCGTGGCCTACGGCAGCGGGCCGCTGGGCGCGTACAGCCACCGGCGGGTGATGCCGGCCGACCGGCTGGTCAGGATTCCGGAAGGCGTGTCCGATCAGAGCGCGGCGACGCTGATGCTCAAGGGCCTGACCGTCCAGTACCTGTTCCGCCAGACCTCGAAGCTCAAGGCCGGCGACACCATCCTGTTCCACGCCGCGGCCGGCGGCGTGGGCCTCATCGCCTGCCAGTGGGCGCGCGCGCTGGGCGTGACCATGATCGGCACCGTCGGCTCGGACGAGAAGGCGGCGCTGGCGAAGGAGAACGGCTGCACGCACACGATCGTCTACACGCGCGAGAACTTCGTCGAGCGGGTCAAGGAGCTGACCGGCGGCAAGGGCGTGCCGGTCGTCTACGATTCGGTGGGGAAGGACACGTTCCCGGCGTCGCTCGACTGCCTGTCGCCGCGCGGGCTGTTCGTGAGCTTCGGCAACTCGTCGGGGCCGGTCGCGCATTTCGACCTGGGGCTGCTGGCGCAGAAGGGCTCGCTGTACGTGACGCGCCCGACGCTGGCCACCTATGCCGCCAAGCGCGAGGCGATGACGGCGATGGCCGAGGAGCTGTTCGGTCTCGTGCGCGCCGGCAAGATCGTCAGCGAGCCGCGGCAGACCTTCGCGTTGAAGGACGCCGCCGTCGCGCACCGCGCGCTGGAGTCGCGCGGGACCAGCGGGGCGACGGTGCTGCTGCCGTAACGACCGATGGCGCGCATGTTGCGCGGGCGCGGGCGTAGCCCGGGTTGAGCGCAGCGAAACCCGGGTGAGTCGGAACCGGAGCACAAACGGTTTTGCACCGCCTGCGCCGCATTGCATGCCCACCCGGGTTTCGCGTGCTCAACCCGGGCACGCGGGTTACGCGCGGGAGCCCTTGCCGGCGGCGTTGACCAGCGCGCGCGCGGCTTCCGGCAGCTCGGATGCGGTGACGCCCAGCGGGCCGACGCCGCGCGCGACCAGCGCATCGGCGGCCGCGCCATGGACGCAGACGCCGTAGCGCAGCGCCGTCCCGGCGTCGATGCCCCTGCGCGAGATAACCGCCGACGAAGCCGGCCAGCACGTCACCGGAGCCCGCCGTCGCCAGCGCGCAGTTGCCGCTGGCGTTGATGTCCCAGCGCCCGTCCGGATGCGCGAGCACGCTGCCGGCGCCTTTGACGACGACGTGTGCGCCGAGCTCGCCGGCGAGCGCCTGCGCCGCGGCGAGCCGGTCGTGCTGGACGGCAGCGGTATCCGTCGCCAGCAGGCGTGCGGCTTCCGCCGGATGCGGCGTCAGGATCGTGGGCGCGGTGCGCGTGCGCAGCGCCGCGCGCAGACGCGCTTTCGGCGGCGATCAGGTTGAGGGCGTCGGCATCGATCGCCATCGGCACCGGCAGCGCGAGCGCGCGGGCGACGAGCTCGGCGGCGCCGGCTTCGGTGCCGAGGCCGGGGCCGAGCACCAGCGCGTCGACGGCGCCGTCAAGCACCGCGTGGGCTTCGCGCAGCATCAGTTCCGGCGTTCCCCAGTCGACCGCAGGATGCTCACGCGCCGCGAACCCGACCACCACCTTGCCGGCGCCCTGGAGCAGCGCGCCGCGGCCGGCGAGCAGCGGCGCGCCGACCATGCCCGCGGCGCCGCCGACGATGCCCAGCGTACCGAAGCTGCCCTTGTGCACGTTGTGCGCGCGGCGCGCGAGCACGGCAGGCAGCGCTGCGGCGAGCCGGTCCCAGTCGAGTCGATGGCCGTGCGCGGGCGCGATCGCCTCGGCGTCGAGCCCGAGATCGTGGACCGAGACAGTGCCGCAGAGATCGATGCCGTCGCCGGTGAGCAGGCCCGGCTTCAGGGCGATGAAGGTCGCCGTCGCGTCGGCCCGGACGCACGGACCCGTGGCCACGCCGGTGTCGGCGTCGAGCCCGCTCGGCACGTCGAGCGCGAGGATCGGCGCCGGCAGCGCGTTCGCCTGCTCGACCAGGCGGGCATAGTCGGCCGCCAGCGCGCGCGCGAGGCCGATCCCGAACAGCCCGTCGACGATCAGCGCCCCCGCCCAGCGATCGGGGATGGCGTCGACGGTGGTTCCACCTGCGCCAGCGAAGGCGCGAAACGCGGCCGCGGCGTCGGCCGGCAGCCGCGCCGGATCGCCGCGGAACACCACCGCCACGTGGTGGAAGCGCGCGCGCAGCCAGCGGGCGACGACGAATGCGTCGCCGCCGTTGTTGCCCGGCCCGGCGAGCACCAGCACCGACCCGCCGCGATCGCCCGCCATCGCCGTCGCCACGTCGGCGGCGGCGAGGCCGGCCCGCTCCATCAGCGGCGCGTCGCGCCCGGCCGCCTCGACGGCACGCAGCTCCGCGGTCCGGTAGACGGGCAACAGTGCGGCGCGATCGCTCATCCCTGCGATTATAGGCTGCGCGATCCGGTGCTCCGTCGCGCGGGCCGGGACCCGGCAGCCAGGGCGGCGCGGGTCGCCGCGTATAATCGCGGTTTGTTTCCCCCGTGCCGGCCATGCCGCAGCTCCTCACGTTGCGCGGGCGCCATGCGCTCTCGCCGTTTCGGCTCACCAAGCTCCTCTCCGCGCTTTCGGCCACCCGGCCGCAGCACGCCGTCGCCGGCATCGACGCGACGTACTGGCACTTCGTCGAGACCGGCCGCGATCTGGACGCTTCCGAACGCGCCACACTCGAGCGAATCCTGATCTACGGACCGCACGACGCCGCCGCCGCCGAGACCGGCGACTTCCTGCTCGTCGTCCCCCGTCCCGGAACGATCTCGCCGTGGTCGTCGAAGGCGACCGACATCGCCCGCAACTGCGGACTCGCGGCGGTGACGCGGATCGAGCGTGGCGTCGGCTTCCACGTCGCGATGCGCGACGGCGCGACGCTCCCCGCCGCGGATCGCGCGGCGCTGCTGCCGTTGCTGCACGACCGGATGACCGAAGCCGTGCTCGACGACCTGGCCGCGGCGCGGGCGCTGTTCGCGCACTACCCGCCGCGCCCGCTGACGACGATCCCGCTGCTGGCGCAGGGGCGCGACGCGATCGTTGCGGCGAACGTGGCGCTCGGGCTGGCGCTCGCCGCCGACGAGATCGACTACCTCGCCGAGCAGCTTCCGCCGCTCGGGCCGCGATCCGACCGATGTCGAGCTGATGATGTTCGCGCAGGCGAACTCCGAGCACTGCCGGCACAAGATCTTCAACGCCGACTGGGTGATCGACGGCGTCGCGCAGGAACGGAGCCTGTTCGCGATGATCCGGCACACGCACGCGACGACGCCGCGGGGCACGCTGGTCGCCTATTCCGACAACGCGGCGGTGATCGAAGGCACGACGGCGGCGCGCTTCCATCCGGACGCCGACGGCCGCTACGCCGCGCACCCCGGGACGACGCACATCCTGCTGAAGGTCGAGACCCACAACCATCCGACGGCGATCGCGCCGTTCCCGGGGGCCGCCACCGGCTCCGGCGGCGAGATCCGCGACGAGGGTGCCACCGGGACGCGGCGCGAAGCCGAAGGCGGGGCTCACCGGCTTCTCGGTGTCGAACCTGCGCATCCCGTCGCTGCCGCAGCCCTGGGAAGCGCCCTACGGCAAGCCCGACCGCATCGCCTCGGCGCTGCGACATCATGCTCGAGGGCCCGATCGGCGGCGCGTCGTTCAACAACGAGTTCGGGCGGCCGAACCTGCTCGGCTACTTCCGCAGCTTCGAGCAGACGCGTGGCAGGCGAGGTCCGCGGCTACCACAAGCCGATCATGATCGCCGGCGGCGTGGGCAACATCTCGGCCGCGCACGTGCACAAGGCAGCCGATCGCCGACGGCGCGCTGCTGATCCAGCTCGGCGGTCCCGGCATGCTGATCGGGATGGGCGGCGGCGCCGCGTCGTCGATGGCCACCGGCACCAACACCGCCGACCTCGACTTCGATTCGGTCCAGCGCGGCAACGCCGAGATCCAGCGCCGGTGCAGGAGGTGATCGATCGCTGCTGGCAGCTGGGCGCGGCGAACCCGATCCTGTCGATCCACGACGTCGGCGCGGGCGGGCTGTCCAATGCGCTGCCGGAGCTGGTCCACGGCGGCGGTGCGGGCGGGGCCTTCGAGCTGCGCGCGATCCCGTCGCGAGGAGCCGGGGATGGCGCCGCTGCGAGATCTGGTGCAACGAGGCGCAGGAGCGCTACGTGCTCGCGATCCGCGCCGCCGACCGCGAGCGCTTCGAGGCGATCTGCGCGCGCGAGCGCTGCCCCTGCGCGGTGGTCGGCCGGGCGACGCGCGGACGGCCGGCTGGTCGTCGCCGACGCGCACTTCGGCAACCACGCCGGTCGACATGGAGCTCGACGTGCTGCTGGGCAAGCCGCCGCGGATGACCCGCGACGTCGCGCGCCGCGGCGCGGACGCTGGCGCCGCTCGATCTCGCCGGCGTCGACCGTGCGCGAGGCGGCGTACCGCGTGCTGCAGCTGCCGGCGGTGGCCGACAAGACGTTCCTGGTCACCATCGGCGACCGCACCGTGGGCGGCCTGTGCGCGCGCGACCCGATGGTGGGCCCGTGGCAGGTGCCGGTGGCCGACGTCGCGGTGACGCTGATGGGCTTCACGGGCTTCGCCGGCGAGGCGATGGCGATGGGCGAGCGCACGCCGCTGGCGCTGATCGACGCGCCGGCGTCGGGGCGCATGGCGGTCGGCGAGGCGCTCACCAACATCGCCGCCGCGCGCGATCGACAGCCTCGTCCGACGTCAAGCTGTCGGCCAACTGGATGGCGCCGGCCGGCCATCCCGGCGAGGATGCGGCGCTGTACGACACGGTGCGCGCGGTGGCGATGGAGCTTTGCCCGGCGCTGGGCATCAGCATTCCCGTGGGCAAGGACTCGATGTCGATGCGCACCACCTGGCGCGACGCCGGCGACGCAGGGCAACGGCGGTGACGGCGCCGCTGTCGCTGATCGTGTCGGCGTTCGCGCCGGTGACCGATGCGCGCAGCACGCTGACGCCGATTGCTGCGCCTCGACGGCGACGCCACGCTGCTGCTGCTGTCGACCTGGGCGCCGGGCGGCACCGCCTCGGCGGCTCCGCGCTGGCGCAGGTCTACGGCCAGCTGGGGATGTCTGCCCCGACCTCGACGATCCGGCGCGGCTCGCGGCGTTCTTCGATGCGGTGCAGCGCGCTGAACGCGAGGGCCTGCTGCTGGCCTATCACGACGTCTCCGACGGCGGCGTGTTCGCCACGCTGGCGGAGATGGCGTTCGCGTCGCGCTGCGGGCTGACGCTCTCGACTCGACGCGATTCCCGGCGAGCCGCTCACCGTGCTGTTCGCCGAGGAACTGGGCGCGGTGGTCCAGATCCGCGCCGCCGACCTCGCCGCGGTGCGCGCGCCGCTGGCGAGCGGCGGGCCTCGCCGCCCGCGTGCTCGGCCACCCGACCGCGGGCAGGTCGCATCCAGATCGTGCTCCTGCGACGGCGATCGTGCTCGACGAGGCGCGCGCGGACCTGCACCGCGCCTGGTCGGCGACCACCTACGCAGCTGCAGCGCCTGCGCGACAATCCGGATGCCGCCGACGAGGAGTACCGGCGGATCGACGACGACGGCGATCCCGGCCTGAGCCCGCAACTGACCTTCGATCCCGGCCGACGACGTCGCGGCACCGTTCATCGCGACGGGCGCGCGCCCGGCGATCGCGATCCTGCGCGAGCAGGGCGTCAACGGCCAGGTCGAGATGGCCGCCGCGTTCGACCGCGCCGGCTTCGACGCCGTCGACGTGCACATGAGCGATCTCGTCGCCGGCCGTCGGTCGCTGGCGGCGATTCCGCGGGCTCGTCGCCGTGCGGCGGTTTCTCCTACGGTGACGTGCTCGGCGCCGGCGAGGGCTGGGCCAAGTCGATCCTGTTCAACGCCCGCCTGCGCGACGCGTTCGCGGCGTTCTTCGCGCGCGGCGACACGCTTCGCGCTCGGCGTGTGCAACGGCTGCCAGATGATGAGCAACCTGCACGAGCTGATCCCGGGCACCGGCGCACTGGCCGCACTTCGTGCGCAACCGCTCCGAGCAGTTCGAGGCGCGGCTGGTGCATGGTCGAGGTGCTGCCCACGGCCTCGATGTTCTTTCGCGGCATGGAGGGCAGCCGCATCCCCGTCGCGACCGCGCACGGCGAGGGTTACGCCGAGTTCCGCGATGCGGCGCAGCTCGCCGCCGCGCAGCCGCTGGTGGCGCTGCGCTTCGTCGACAACGCCGGCCGCGCGACCGAGCGCTACCCGTCCAATCCCAACGGCTCGCCGCAGGGCATCACCGGGCTCACGACGGCCGACGGGCGGTTCACGATCCTGATGCCGCATCCGGAGCGGGTGTTCCGCAGCGTGCAGAACTCGTGGCACCCGCAGGCCTGGGACGACGCGACGGCGCGTGCCGTGGCTGCGCATGTTCCGCAACGCGCGCGCCGCGCTGGGCTGAGCGCGCCGAGCCGCGCGGCGCGCGCGCTCGGACGCGCCGTCGGCGGCGCCACGCGGCTGCCGACGGGACCGTAACCGATCACCATTCGAAGCGAGACAAACGATGAAGCTCACGGTCTACGAAATCGACGGCGTCACGCCGGTCGTGCATCCGAGCGCCTACGTCCACCCCAGCGCGGTGCTGATCGGCGACGTGATCGTCGGCGCAGGCTGCTACGTCGGTCCCGCCGCCTGCCTGCGCGGCGACTTCGGCCGGCTCGAACTGCGCGCCGGCGCCAACGTCCAGGACACCTGCGTGCTGCACGCCTTCCCGGGGCACGACACGCTGGTCGAGGAGAACGGCCACATCGGCCACGGCGCGGTGCTGCACGGCTGCATCGTCCAGCGCAACGCGCTGGTGGGCATGAATGCGGTCGTCAACGACAACGCGGTGATCGGCGAATCGGCGATCGTGGCCGCGATGGCGTTCGTCAAGGCGGGCATGATCGTCCCGCCGCGGATGCTGGTCGCCGGCATCCCGGCGAAGGTCGTGCGCGCGTTGACCGAGATCGAGCTTGCGTGGAAGGTCGAGGGCACCGCCGGCTACCACGATCTCACGCGCCGGTCGGCGGGGACGATGCGCGCGACCACGCCGCTCGCCGAGCCCGAGCCCGACCGCAAGCGGCTCGACCTGCCGGAGATGCTGCCGCTGGCGACGCTGAAGGCGCGGCTGCTGTGACGCGCCGGCGTCAGCAGCCTGCGGCGTGGCCGTCGCGGCGGGGGTCGGACGCGGCCACGTAGCCGCTCGGGGTGCGGACGATGAACTGTCCTGCGCCGAAATCCATGTAGGAGTCGGGCACCGATTCGAAGCGGTGGCCGAGCGCGGCAAGGCCCGCGCGCAGCTCGGGTGCGGCCGAGGCTTCCAGGTCGATCGACAGCCCGGCGTTCACCTTCCAGCGTGGCGCGTCGAGCACCGATTGCGGGTTCATGCCGTAGGTCAGCAGGCGCACCAGCGTCTGCACGTGGCCCGGCGGCTGGATCGGCCCGCCCATCACCCCGAACGCGGCCAGCGCCGTGCCGCCTTCGGTAAGAAATCCCGGGATGATCGTGTGGAACGGTCGCTTGCCGCCGCCGATCTCGTTCGGATGGCCGGGCACCAGCGAAAAGCCGGCCCCACGGTTCTGCAGGCTGATCCCGGTGCCGGGCACGACCACGCCCGAGCCGAAACCCATGTAGTTCGACTGGATCAGCGACACCATCATGCCGCTCTCGTCGGCGGCGCACAGGTAGACGGTCCCGCCCGTCGGCGGACGGCCGGGGCCGAAATCCTGCGCGCGGGTGCGGTCGATGAGCTTCGCCCGGGCCGCGAGGTAGCCGCGATCGAGCAGCGCGCCGGGGGTGAGCTCCATCGTGCGCGGATCGCTGACGTAGCGATGGACGTCGGCGAATGCGAGCTTCATCGCCTCGATCTGCAGGTGCTGGCTCGCGACGGAATCGGGCGGCAGCGCGGCCAGGTCGAAATTCCCCAGCATGCCGAGCGCCATCTGGGCGGCGATGCCCTGGCCGTTGGGCGGGATCTCGTGGACGTCGACGCCGCGATAGTCGAGCCCGAGCGGCGTGACCCAGTCGGCGGCGTGGCCGGCGAAGTCCGCGAGCGCATGCGCGGCGCCGTGCGCGCGGGCGTGCGCAACCATCGCCGCCGCCAGCTCGCCGCGGTAGAACGCTTCGCCTCCGGTGACGGCGATCTTCTCCATCGATGCGGCCATCGCCGGGCAGGCGAACGTCTCGCCGATGCCGGGCGCGCGGCCGTGCGGCAGGAAGTGCTCGGCGAAACCGAGGTCCGGCGGCATCAGCGGCGCCGCCAGCGCCCACTTGCCGGCGACGATCGGCGAGACCGGGAAGCCGTCGCGCGCATAGCGGATCGCGGGCGCAAACAGGTCGGCGAACGGCAGCCGCCCGTAGCGCTGCGACAGCGCGACCCAGCCCGACACCGCGCCCGGGATCGTCACCGCCTCCCAGCCGCGCGGCCCGATCTGCGTCGTCCCGGCGTAGCGGCGCGGGGTGACCGCCCCCGGCGCGCGGCCCGAGGCGTTCAGGCCCGCGAGCGCGGTCCCGTCCCAGACGATCGCGAACAGGTCGCTGCCGAGGCCGTTGCTGCAGGGCTCGACGATCGTCAGCGCGATCGCGGCGGCGAGCGCCGCGTCGACGGCGTTGCCGCCGCGTCCGAGCGCCGTCATTCCCGCCTGCACCGCCAGCGGCTGCGAGGTGGCGACGACGTTGCGGGCAAGGATCGGCTGACGGCGGGAGTGGTAGGGGGTGGACCAGTCGAATTCCATCGGTCATTCTTCCTGAAAGGCTTCGTCGCGCTTCCTGCGCAGGCTGGGCGCGACGATCGCCACGCAGCAGCCCTGCGGCCAGCAGCAGCATGACGAAGGACAGCGGCCGTGTAAAGAACACCGTCGCGTCGCCGCGCGAGAGCAGCAGCGCGCGGCGCAGGTTCTCCTCCATCATCGGCCCCAGCACGAAGCCCAGCAGCAGCGGCGCCGGCTCGCAGCTCGAGCTTGACGAACACGCACGCCGAGGAACCCGAACGCCACGGTCTGCATGATGTCGAAGCTGTTGTTGTTGATCGTGAACACGCCGATCGAGCAGAACAGCAGGATCGCCGGATACAGCACGCGGTAGGGCACCCTGAGCAGACTGACCCAGATCCCGATCAGCGGCAGGTTGAGCACCACCAGCATCAGGTTGCCGATCCACATCGAGGCGATGAGCCCCCAGAACAGCGGCGGGTTCGACGTCATCACCTGCGGGCCGGGCTGGATGTTGTGGATCGTCATCGCGCCGACCATCAATGCCATCACGGCGTTCTCGGGGATGCCGAGCGTCAGCAGCGGAATGAACGATGCTCTGCGATCCGGCGTTGTTGGCCGATTCCGGGCCGGCGACGCCCTGGATCGCGCCCTTGCCGAACTCGCTTGGGTCTTTCGCGACCTTCTTCTCGATCGCGTACGACGCGAACGACGACAGCGTCGCGCCTCCGCCGGGCAGCAGGCCGAGGAACGAGCCCAGCGCGGTGCCGCGCACGGCGGCCGGCCACGCCTTGCGGAACTGGGCCATGGTGGGCCACAGGCCGCGCACCTTGCTGGTGACGATTTCGCGCTTCTCGTTCGATTCGAGATTGGTGATGATCTCGGCAAAGCCGAACAGGCCCATCGCCACGCTGACCACGCCCAGGCCGTCGGTCAACTCGGGCACGCCGAACGAAAAGCGCGCCGCGCCGGAATTGACGTCGGTCCCGACGATGCCGAGCAGCAGGCCCAGCACGATCATCGCGATCGCCTTGAGCAGCGAGCCGTGCGCCAGCACCGACGGCGCCGATCAGCCCCAGCACCATCAGCGAGAAGTATTCGGCGGGGCCGAACTTGAGCGCGAACTCCGACAGCGGGATGGCCACCGTCGCGATGAAGACCGTGGCGACGCTTCCGGCGAAGAAGGAGCCGAGCGCCGCGGTCGCGAGCGCCGCGCCGGCCTGCCCCTGACGCGCCATCTGGTGGCCGTCGAGGCAGGTCACCGCGGACGCGGTCTCGCCCGGCATGTTGAGCAGGATCGACGTCGTCGAGCCGCCGTACTGCGCGCCGTAGTAGATGCCGGCGAGCATGATCAGCGCCGAAACCGGCTGCAGCGCGTACGTGGTCGGCAGCAGCATGGCGATGGTCGCCACCGGGCCGATCCCCGGCAGCACGCCGATCAGCGTGCCCAGCAGCGACCCGACGAACGCGTAGACCAGGTTGACCGGCGTCAGCGCGACCGAGAAACCCAGCGCCAGGTGATGGAAGATCTCCACCCGTCGCAGTTCAATGCGGGCCGAACAGCAGCGGCGGACCGATCGGCAGCTGCAGCTTGAGGCCCATCACGAACACCGCGATGACGAGAAGCGCAAAGAAGATGCCGCTGACGAGCGCCTCCTTCCAGCGGAATTCATGGCTCGCGGTGCTGGCGCCGAAGATGAGGACGATGGTCGAGAGGAAGAGCCCGGCGTCCTCGACGATGAATCCGAACAGCACCACGCTGCCCAGCACGACCAGCGTCGGCCGCCACCTGAACCCCGGCACCGGCGCCCCCTGAAGCCGCAATGCGCGCAGCACCAGCAGCGTTCCGAGCGTCACCAGCAGGATGCCGAGCAGTCGGGGAAAATAGCCCGGGCCCATTCGCGCCGCGGTCCCCAGCGCGTAGTCCGAACCGACGACGATGGCAACGACACCGAACGCGATGAACAGCAGCCCGGCGTAGAAGTCCTTCGGGTGGCGTACGACCGCCATTGGCATCTCCTCCTCCGTGGATCCGGCTCCGCGGTCGGCGCCGCATCGTCCGGTGCCGGGGCGGCCGGTGGGTCCGCGAACCCGTCTCTGCGCGTCTGCAGCGGAAGAATAGCATCGATGCCACGCGGTCGCGGTCATTGCCGTGGGTCACGGTGCGGGCCACAAAGGAAAAGGGGCAGGCGTTTCCGCCTGCCCCTTCCACGCTGCCCGTCCGGCCGTCACGCGACGGCCGGACGCAAACGCGCGGGCCGCCGATCAGACCCCGCTCTTCGCGCGCAACTCCTTGAAGTACTGGTCGAGCATCTGCGCCTGCATCCGCTGCACGAGCTGCGGCCTGACCTCCTCGAAGGTCGGGATCTTGGCTTCGCGGATATCCTCGACCAGGATCACGTGCCAGCCGAACTGCGTCTTCACCGGCTGAACGGTGAACTTGCCCTTGGGGGTCGCGATCATCGCATCCGAGAACGGTTTGACGAAGTTGCCCGGCGCGTTCCAATCGAGATCGCCGCCCTTGTCCTTGGACCCCGGGTCCTTGGAGCGCTCGGCGAGCTTCTCGAACTTTTCGCCCTTCTGCAGCGCCGCGATGATGTCCTTGGCGTCGCTCTCCTTGTCGACGAGGATGTGGCGCACCTTGTACTCCTTGTCGCCGAGCTGGGACTTGATCTGGTCGTATTCCTTCTGGAGCACGGCGTCGGAGACCGGGTTTTGCTTGACCCAGTCGCCGACGTAGGCGCGGACGAGGATGGTCTGCGCCGCGAGATCCATCTGGTTCTTGATGTCGCCGTTCTTGTCGAGGCCCTTCTTCTTGGCTTCGCGCACGAGCAGCTCGCGGGTGTTGAGCTCCTCGCGCAGCGCATTGCGCAGCTCCGGCGAATCGGGCTGGCCCTGGCTGGTGCGCTCCTTGAGCAGAAAGTCGAAATATGCCTTCGGGTAGAGCTCCTTGCCGGCGGGCGCGCGGCGGGGCCGCGGCGGGCGCCGCGGCCTTGGCTGGTGCGGGCTTGGCGTCCTGCGCCTGGGCGGCCGGCAGACCGACGAGCGCGAACAGCGCAACGGCAGCAAATCCTTGCTTGATCATCACGGGTATTCCTTTGTGGTTGGGTTCAGGAGGGAAATTCTTCCGGCGCCAGTGCCTTGATCGAAAGCGCGTGCACCGGGTGCGGCAGGAGATCGGCGACCTCGCGCAGGACCCGCTGATGCCGCGCGAGGCGCGGCATCCCGGAAAAGACATTCGACACGATCAGCAGCGAAAAGTGCCCGCCGCCGCCCGCGGCGCCGGCATGGCCCGCGTGCTCGGCGCTGTCGTCGTGGATCTCGAGCACCGCCGGCGACAGCGCGGCCAGGCGTGCGCGCAGCGTCGCGGCCGCATCGGAGGCCGCGGCGGTCACTGCGCTTCCTCGGCGAGGTGACGGGACAGGAACAGGCCCTGCGCCAGCGCGAACGCGAGGAACAGCCCGATCCCGCCCCATACCTTGAAGGTGACCCAGGTATCGGTCGAGAAATTGAACGCCACGTACGGAGTTCAGTGCGGCCATGAACGCGAAGAACGCCACCCACGACCAGGTGACGCGGGTCCAGACCGCGGCGGGCAACGTGATCCCCTGCATGACGTACGCGATCAGGTTGCGGCCGAATCCGAGGCGGCCGACGGCGAGGATCGTGCCGAACAGCGCGTAGAGCACCGTCGGCTTCCACTTGATGAACACCTCGTCGTGCAGGATCAGCGTCGCTCCGCCGAACACGCCGATCACCGCCAGCGACAGCCAGTGCACCGGCGCGACGCCGGCCGCGCTTCCAGTAGAGCAGCGCGATCTGCACCACGGATGCGGCGATCGCGACGGCGGTCGCGACGAAGATGCCCTGCCACTTGAAGGCGATGAAGAACAGGAGGAGCGGAAAGTAATCGGCGAGCAATTGCATAACCGAGCATTATACCCCGTTGGCGGGCGAGGGCGCCAACTGCGCCCCGAAGCACGCCCCGCGGCTATTTTCGCCGCCGCTGTCGCGGTCACTCGGCGGCGCAGGCGTTCCCAGTCGAAGGCCGGGCCGGGGTCCGTCTTGCGGCCGGGGGCGACGTCGCTGTGGCCGACGACGTCGGCGATCGGGTAGCGGCGCTGCAGCGCCCTGGCCAGGCGCGCCAGCGCCGAGTACTGCGCCGCCGTGTACGGGACCTCGTCGGCGCCTTCGAGCTCGATTCCGATCGAGTAGTCGTTGCAGCGGGCGCGGCCCTTCCAGGTCGAGGCCCCGGCATGCCACGCGCGCTCGGTGCACGGGACGAACTGGATCAGCGCCCCGTCGCGCCGGACAAGGAAATGCGCCGAAACGGCGAGGCGCCGCGATCGTCGCGTAGTACGGGTGCGCCCCCGGATCGAGGCGGTTGGTGAAGAGCTCGACGATGCCGTCGCCCCCGAACTCGCCTGGCGGCAGCGAGATGCCGTGGACGACGACGAGCGTGATCCCGGTGCCGGGCGGCCGCGCGTCACGATTCGGGGACGGGATTTGGCGCGCCGTCGTCGCAAGCCCCCGGTCATCGATCGCGAGGCGCTGCTGACGGCCGCGCGCCGCCTCGGTCGGCGCACGGCGATGGCCGTTGCGCGGGTGCGGTGTGGGATGGCCCGGCATCACGTGTCGGCGGCCGCGGCGCTCGGCCCGGGGCGGTTCCCGCCGGCGCGGTTCCGCGCCGCGCCGCAGGCTACTTGATCCCCAGCCTTTCCATGCGATAGCGCATCGCGCGGAAGGTGATCCCGAGCAGCTTGGCCGCGGCCGTGCGGTTGAAGCGGGTCTTCTCGAGGGCTTCGTTGATGGCGTGGCGCTCCACCCGGTCGAGATAGTCCTGCAGCGGCCACTTGTCGCCGGCGCGCACCGGAACGTCGGATTCCTCCGGTACCGGCGTGAGGTGCAGGTCCTCGACCGTGATCTTCAGCGGATCGGCGGCGAGCGACAGGCCGCGCTCGAGGATGTTCTCGAGCTCGCGCACGTTGCCGGGAAAGGGATAGCGCTCCAGCGCCGCCAGCGCGTCCGCATCCAGCTTCGCCGGCGTCCCGCGCGTGAACTTGGCGAGGATGCTGTCGACGAACAGCGGGATGTCCTCGCGCATCTCGCGCAGCGACGGCATCACCAGCTCGATCACGTGCATGCGGTAGTAGAGGTCCTGCCGGAATTCGCCGGATTCGACCTGCGCTTCGAGCTTCTTGTGGGTCGCGCTGATGATGCGCACGTCCACCGCGTCCTCCTGCGGCGCGCCGACCTTGCGGACCCGCTTCTCCTGGATCACGCGCAGCAGCTTGACCTGCATCGCGAGCGGCAGGTCGGCGACCTCGTCGAGAAAGAGCGTGCCGCCGTTGGCGGCCTGGAAGAAGCCGTCGCGGTCCGCGTCGGCGCCGGTGAACGCGCCCTTCTTGTAGCCGAAGAACTCGCTTTCCATCAGGTTCTCGGGAATCGCGCCGCAGTTCACCGCGATGAACGGCTGGTCGGCGCGCAGGCCGCCGGCATGGATCATCCGTGCGGCGAGCTCCTTGCCGCTGCCGGAATCGCCGGTGATGAAGATCGGCGCCTGGCTCCGCGCGAGGCGCTCGATCAGCGCGCGCACCTGCTGCATGGCCGGCGACTCGCCCAGCAGCCGGTAGCCCGACGCCGGCCGCGCCGGATCGGGCACGTTGAGCGCCTGCTTCACCAGCGCCCGCAGCTGTTCCAGAGCCACCGGCTTCGACAGGTAGTCGAAGGCCCCCGCCTTGAGCGCCGCGACCGCGTTCGGCGCGCTGCCGTAGGCGGTGATCACGGCGACCGGGATGTCGAGCCCGTGGCCGTTGATGTGCTCGATCACGCGCAGCCCGTCGCCATCGGGCAGCCGCATGTCGGTGAGGCACAGGTCGAACGAATCGTTGTCCAGCAGGCGGATCGCCGCGGCCACGCAGTCCGCGCAGACGGTGTCGAGGCCCATCCGCGACAGCGTCAGCTCGAGGAGCTCGAGCAGGTCGGGTTCGTCGTCCACCAGCAGCACTCTGGGCTGCGCGCGCGGCTTGCGTTGCATGGCGATCTCTCTCAGGAACGGTGGTCAGATGGCACGGAAGGAGGCCGGGGTCGGGGCGGACGGCAGGCGAACGAATCGTGCCGATGACACCTCGGCGCAGGACGACGGGTGTGGCTGCGATCATGCCTGCTCCCGGTCCTCGGCAAGCTCGGCGTCGCGGCTGGTCGAGCGTCGCAGCGTGAGCCGGAAATGCGCGCCCGGACCCTTGGGCAGCAGATCGAGCGTCGCGCCGTTGGCATCGGCGAGCTCGCGCGCGACGTAGAGCCCGAGGCCGGTGCCGCCCGGGCGCGACGTGAAGAACGGCTCGAAGATCTGGGTCCTGAGCTCTGCGGGAACCCCGGGGCCGTCGTCGCACAGCTCGAGCAGCACGGCATCGCCCATGTACCCCGCCCGGGCGACGATCCGGATGCTGCTCTCGGCCTTCGCGCAATGCTGCCAGGCGTTGCGCACGAGATTCCACACGATCTGGCCGAGCTGGCCACGGTCGAACATGATCGAGAGCTCGGCGGGAATCTCGGTCCGGATGCTCCCCGCCGGAATCCGCTCGGCATGGGCGATCTCCTCGACCAGCGGCGCAATGGCCGCCGCCAGCGGGATGACGTCCGGTGCCTGGCGGTCGCGACGGGTGAGCTGGAGCACCTCGCCGACGATGCGATCGATGCGCTTGGCGTTGTTGCGGATCATCGCCAGCAGGCGCTGGCCCTCGGGCGCAACGGTGCCGTCCTCCTCGAGCAGCTGCGCCGCGTGATTGATCGCGGAGAGCGGGTTGCGGACCTCGTGCGCGATCGACGCGGTCAGCCGGCCCATGGCCGCCAGCTTCATCTGCTGCGCCTCGCTCTGCGCGCGGCCCAGGTCCTCGAGGTAGATCATCGTGCCGCCGCCCAGGCCGGAGCCGATCTGCACCATCCGCACGCGCAGCAGGCGCCGCGTGGCGTCGACCTTCAGCGGGGCCGTCGGCTCCCGGTGCGTCTCCCGCCACTGCCGCCAGCAGGCGTCGAGCGCCAGTGAAAACTCGGCGAGGCGGATGCCGCTGTGCATCTGTCCGTAGCCGCCTAGCAGGCGCGTGATCTGCGTGTTGTGGCTGCGCACCATGCCGTGCGGGTCGACGACCAGGACGCCGTCCTGCATGTCCTGGATGATCAGGCGATTCACCTGCTCGAGGTTGGCGACGTCGATGCCGCGCTGCGCGGCAAGCGCTTCCGAGGCCTTGGCGTAGATGCCCAGCGCGGCCGCCACGCCGATGATGGCGAAAAAACCGAACGCGATCACGCCGGTCTGGAAAGGCTGCGCGAGGGTGAACCGCCCGCCGAGCAGTCCCCAGAAGTCGAGTCCGAGCAGCACCACCGTGGCGAGCGCGGCATGGAACAGCGCGGTCCGCGTGCGCAGCAGCCAGCCGCTGGCCGCGAGCTGCGGGAACAGCAGGATCGGCAGCGGGCCGCCGGTGCCGCCGGTGGCGATGGTCATCAGCGCGATGAAGAATATGTCGCCACCGAGCAGCGCGCTGAGCAGCACCGGCAGCGGCAGCGGGAACGGGTCGCGCCGGACCCACCACAGCGCGGCGAGTCCGTAGACGAAATAGAGCGCGGCCGCGGTGACGAACGAGTACGGTGCCGCGACCTGGATCTGGCGCAGGTCGAGCAGCAGCGCTACGCCAAACAGGATCACGCCGCACGCGACCCGGTAGAGCCCGACCGTCAGCAGATTGCGTCCGGCTCGACTCGCGAAGCGACGCCGTCGACCGCTGCGCCTCGGGCATCGCGATCCCCGGGCCGTTCTCCATCGGGGCGTCGTTCGCCTGCATCCGGTGTCGGTCAGCGTTGCCGGCCGCAGCCGGTGTCGCCGCAGCTGAAGCCGCCGGGCGCCATCGTCGCGTCCGCGCGCGGCAGGAACGTGCCGCAACGCACGCAGCGGACCATCGGCTCCCCGGGTATCGCGTCGCGGCGGCGCGTGGCGTCGGTCCTGCGCTTCGCCTTGGCCGCATTGAGCAGGCGCAGCCAGAACAGCACCGCGAAGACGACCACCAGCCAGAACACGATCTTGCCCATCATCGCCCGGCGTGTCGGGGCCGTCGGGCGGCGGACGGCCGCTGCCCCGTGGATCGCGGCCGGCGCCCGATCATGCCGAGCACCTTGCCCGGATTGAGGATGCCGCGCGGATCGAGCGTGGCCTTGATCGCACGCATCAGGTCGAGCTCGACCGCGCTCTTGTAGCGGGCGAGCTCGGCGCACTTGAGCTGGCCGATGCCGTGCTCGGCGCTGATGCTCCCCCCGTGGGCCATCACGAGGTCGTGCACGATGCGGTTCGCGCGCGGCGCGTTCGCCATGAACCCTTCGGCGGCGGCGCCCTCCGGCGCCGCCAGGTTGTAGTGCAGGTTGCCGTCGCCCAGATGGCCGAAGGTGACGAAGCGCAGCCCCGGCAGCGCCGCGCCGAGCGCCGCGGCGGCGGCGTCGAGAAAGCCGGGGATCGCCGACACCGGCACCGCGATGTCGTGCTTGATGTTCGGTCCCTCGCGCCGCTGCGCCTCGGCGATGTTCTCGCGCAGCGTCCACAGTTCCTGCGCCTGCGCCTGCGACTGTGCGACCACCGCGTCGATCGCGCCGCCGGACTCGATCGCTGCGGCGAGCGCCGTCTCGAGCTGCGCGGCCAGCGGCGATTCGGTGGTGCAGTCGTCGGCCTGCACCAGCACGTACCACGGATGTCCGGGCAAGGGGTCGGGCAGCGCCGGCTGATGCTTGCGCGACAGCGCCAGCGAAAGCGCCGACATGAGCTCGAAGCCGACCAGCCGGTCGCCCAGCGCGGACTTCAGGTCGCGCAGCAGGCTCACCGCGGCACCGACGTCGGCCACCGCCGCCAGCGCCGTCGCGCGCACCTGCGGGGCCGGGAAAAGCTTCAGCACCGCCGCGGTGACGATCCCCAGCGTGCCCTCGGCGCCGATGAACAGCTGCTTCAGGTCGTAGCCGGTATTGTCCTTGCGCAGGCCGCGCAGCCCGTCCCAGACACGCCCGTCGGCCAGTACGGCCTCGACGCCCAGCACCAGCTCGCGGGTGTTGCCATAGCGCAGCACGGCGGTGCCGCCGGCGTTGGTCGACAGGTTGCCGCCGATGGTGCAGCTGCCCTCCGCCGCGAGCGACAGCGGGAACAGCATGCCGGCGTCGGCGGCCGCCTGCTGCACTGCGGCGAGCGTCATTCCGGCCTCCACGGTGAGCGTGGCGTTGTCCCGGTCGACGGCACGCACGCGGTTCATCCGGGCCAGCGACAGGACGATCGCCGCACCGCCTTCGTCCGGCGTCGCGCCGCCGCACTGGCCGGTGTTCCCGCCTTGCGGCACGATCGGCACTTCTGCGTCGGCGCAGGCAGCCACGACAGCGGCAACCTCGGCGGTCGACCGCGGGCGGACGATTGCCCGGGCGCAGCCCCGGAAGCGCCCGCGCCAGTCGGTCAGGTACGGCGCGACGTCCGCGGCGGCGGTAAGGACGTGCGCCGCCCCGACCACGCCCGCGAGGCGTGCTTCGAGGGTTGCGCGATTGTCCATCATGAACGAGGATAATAGCGAAAAGCCCCGTCCGACGCATCGGAACGGCAACGACTGCCCGGAAATCCTCCCGCCTCCAAGGAGTTGCCATGAATCCGCCCCCCTCGAACCCGTCGTCGCCACCGGCGGCGTTTCCGTTCACGCCGCAGGATGCGCTTGAGTTCATGCAGAAGATGTGGAATCCGCTCGGCGTGCCGATCCCGGGTTTCGGGCCTGCGGGGGCGCCGATGGGGGGCCAGCCCGGGGCGATGCCGTTTCCGAATCCGGCGGCGATGTTCGCCACCCTCGACCCGGCCGAACTGGACCGCAAGATCGCCGAGATGAGGGTGATCGAGAACTGGCTGACGATGACCCTCAACCTGATGCAGATGAGCATCAAGACCATGGAATTGCAGAAGGCATCGCTCGAGGCGCTGCGCGCTGCCCAGGCCCCGCCGGCCGCGCCGGCGGCGCCGCCCGGCGGCGCCGCACCGCGCCGGAAATCCTGACTCGCCTCGATTCGCGTTCTTCACGCTTCGCGCCGGGGGGACGCGCCGAACCGGGTGCGCGTCCCGCGGCAGCCCGTCGCGGGACCGTCAGGCGCCCGGCCCCAGCCACTCCCCGCGCAGCTCTGCCGCGGCAGTCGGCGCCGCGGCATCCGGTTCCAGCCAGCACGTGTCCTGCGGTGCGTCCGCGAGCGTCAGCGGCACCGTGTAGAGCTCGTCGCGCCGGAACGCGTAGACCGCGAGCGTGTCGCCGGCTGCGCGCGTTTCGCGCAACCGGTCGATCGATGCCGCCGTGGCACGCAGGCCGTCGATGGCCACCAGCGCGTCGCCCGCCGCCAGACCCGCGCGCTCGGCCGGGCCCCCGGTGAAGACATGCCGCAGCCGCGCCTCGGCGCCGGGCGCTAGCTCGAATCCGAAGGTCGTCCTTGCCGTGCCGGCGATGCCGTTGCCCGCCGTGCTCGGCCCCGCATCGCCGCCCTCGTCGCGCGCGTTTCTCGCCGCCCGGAGCTTCAGCGTCACGCCGACGGTGGCCAGCAGTTCGGCGAGCGGGAGATCCCCGGTGCCGTCGACGTGGCGGTCGAAGAAGGCGCGAAGGTCGGTGCCGGCCAGCTCGCTCGCCAGCGCGGCGATGCCGTCCTCCGGCACGCCGATGCCCGGACGGCCATGGCGCTGCCACAGCGCGCGCATCACGGCGTCGAGCGAGGTGCCGTGCGCGCGCAGCGTCAGATCCAGCGCCAGCGCTACCAGCGAGCCCTTGGCGTAGTAGCTCACCACCGCGTTCGGCGTGTTCTCGTCGCGGCGGTAGAACTTGATCCACGCGTCGAAGCTCGACTCCGCGACGCTCTGGACGTGCCGCCCGGGGTTGCGCAGCACCGACGTGATGGCGCGGCCGAGCAGCTCCAGGTAGCTCCTTCGCGTCGATCACGCCGCTGCGCACCAACGCGAGGTCGTCGTAGTACGACGTGATCCCTTCGAAGGCCCACAGCTGCCGCGTGTAGTTCTCGGCGCCGAGCGCGTAGGGGGTGAACGCTGCCGGCTTGATGCGCTTGACGTTCCACGCATGGAAGTACTCGTGGCTCGCGAGCCCGAGCAGTCGGCGGTAGCCGGCGGTGACGCGCGCGATGCCCGGCTGCGGCAACTCGTCGCGGCTGCACAGCAGGCTGGTGCCGGTCCGGTGCTCGAGCCCGCCGTAGCCGTCGCCGACGGCGGCGACCTGGAACAGGTAGCGGTCGAACGGCGCACGGCTGCCCGGCGCGCCGCCGAAGAGATCGCAGTGCCACTGGCAGATCCGGGCGAGGTCGCGGGCGAGCCGGTCGAGATCGGCTCGCTGCCGCCCGCTCACCGCGACGTCGTGCCGCGCGCCGCCCGCTTCGAACGACGCGACGGCAAAGTCGCTCATCTCGACCGGGTGGTCGATCAGTTCGTCGTAATCCGCGGCGCGATAGCGGCCGAAGCCGGCGGCAGAGGTCTCGGCGGGCGAAAGCGTCGTCGCCACCCGCCAGGCGCGGCCGGCTTCGTGCGGCGGCGCCACGATCTCCACCTCGCAGCGGCGGTGCTCGCGTCCTTCCGCGCACAGGAACACCGAAGGGCCGTTGAAGTAGCCGCGGGCTGCGTCGAGGTACGCGGTGCGCACCGACAGGTCGAAGGCGTAGACCTCGGCGATCACCGTCACCGGCGTCGCGCAGGGCGCCGTCCGCCAGGTGTCCTTGGCCTCCTTGGCGACGGCCAGCGGCCGGCCCTGCGTTTCGGCACGGACGGCGACGAAGTGGCGCGCGAACTCGCGGACGAGGTAGCTGCCGGGAATCCACACGGGAAGGCGAAAGCGCTGTCCGCCGGCGTCCGGATCGGCGACGGTGCATCGGACCTCGAACAGGTGCGCGTGCGGGTCGAGCGGCGCGATGCGATAGACGATGGGAACCGCGGGGCTCATGGCAGTGGCGCAGGCGAGGGGATCACGAGACGATGTACGCCGCGGCGCCCGTCGACAGCAGGGTGCCGTCGGCGCCGAGGAACTCCATGCGGGTCGAGGCGACCCGCGAGCCGATCCGCATCACCTCGGCGCGCAGTTCGAAGTGGTCGCCGATCCCCGGGCGCACGTAGTCGACGCGCAGATCGATGGTGCCGACCCGGGAGAAGCGCGCGAGGCGCTGCGGCACCGACTCGTCCATGTGGCGCGCGCCCAGCGCGGCCATCACCGCCAGGCCGGCCATTGCGTCCAGCCCCGCGCTGATCACGCCGCCGTGGAGGCGGTTGTAGGCAAAATGCCCGACCAGTTCGTCGCGCATGTCGATGCGCCCGCTGACGCGTTCGGGCTTGAGCGACGTGATCCGGAGCCCCAGTACCCGATTGAAGACGATCTTCTCCTCGAAGATGGCCTTGAGGCCGGCGATGAACTCGGGCTCGAACTCGGCAGGGAGGACAACTTGTCTGGACATGGAGGCAACGGTGGTGGCGCCGGCGGCTGACGAACCCCGCATTCTGGCACGATCGCGGCCGCCGCCGTGACGCGTGCCTCGGGCCGGCGACGGGATCGGCTTCACGGCGGCTGCTCTCCGCCACCGCGGGGCTGCAGTCGCGGATTCAGCGGCGCGACTGGTCGCGGGGAAGCGCTTCCCGGAGCCCGGCGCCACCGCGCCGTACTATCATCACCGATACGACCGGCCGTCGCGCTGCGGTCGCCATGCGCCCGGCCGTTGCCGCGAAGCGGAGGCTTCGTGCAATTCCGGCGCGGCGACCCGCGGCGTCGGCCGAATGACCGTCCGGTTTCGGGAGCGAGGACTGCTATGCGCGGCACCACCTGGTATTCACTATTCGCCAAGAGAGCGTCGCATTTCTGCGGCCGGCCCAGAGTCTTCACGCTGGCCGTCGTCATCATCATCGTCTGGGTCGCCACCGGTCCCGTGTTCCGCTACAGCGACACGTGGCAGCTCGTCATCAACACCGGCACGACCATCGTCACGTTCCTGATGGTCTTCCTCATCCAGAACACCCAGAACCGCGACACCGAGGCGATCCAGGTGAAGCTCGACGAGCTGATCCGGGCCACCCGGGGCGCCCACAACGCGCTGCTTGACCTCGAGGAACTGGAGGAGGATAGCCTCGACGCGTTCCGGACCCGATATCAGGCGCTGGCAACCGCGGCGCGCGCCGAGCTCAGCCGCGGCGACATCGATACCGGTACGCCGGAGCCGTGAGCGATCGGGAGGTGTGGCGTGGCCACTCGTTCCAACTGCGTTTCATGGTCGAGTCTGCCGCGAGGCTCGGAGACGATGCCCTACCGGCTTGGCAGACGAGCTCCACGTCGCCCTCCATCGAATCCTGACGGTCCCGCGGGCGCGCGGAAGCGACGCCTACGCCGATGGATTACTGGCGCCCGAGAGACGAATCGAACGTCCGACCTGCCCCTTACGAGTTGGGCCAGACCGGACTTGACGGTCTTCCTTTGTCCGCCGTTTAACTCATTTTGTCGTTGGTAAATAGAACGTTACATTGCGTTCTTAATCTAATGGGTAACAATCGAGTTCCACGGCACTTAACGCGCAAGGGGGCACCGCGGGGGCACCGGCACCGCGACCTCGAGCGCCAAGGAGAACACCATGGCGACCACGTCGCGCTTGAACTTTACCAAGACCGCCCTCGCCGCACTGCCCCCGGCCGCACCGGGTACGCGGCGCGCCTGCTTCGATACCAAGACCCGGGGGCTGACGCTGCTGGTCACGCCCACGGGCAGGAAGAGCTTCTACGTGCGCCGCAAGATCGAGGGCCGTTCGGAGCGGCTCAGCATTGGTCGGTTCCCGGAGTGGAGTGTTGAGCGGGCGAGGGCGCGCGCCGATGACGTCAACGCCCGCGTGGGGCGCGGGGAGAACCCGGCTGTTGGTGCGTGGAGGGGAAGATAGACTGGGATTCGGGGGAGGTGTGGGATTGGGCGACCTTGCCGACATTGTCGTGCTCAGCCGTCGCCCAGGTCCTCGGGACCTTGGAGTTTCCCGCGGACGTCCGCGACCAGCGGAATCGTCGTGATGATGCCGATCGCCAGCAGCGTCCAGCCGAGGGCGCGGCGCGTTTCCGGCTTGAGCCGGTCGCCCAGCAGCAACGCGAGGCCCGCGCCGGCGGCTGCGCGCGTGCCGGCGACAGCGGCGATTTCAGGAAGCGTGAGTGAAGCGTGTTTCATGGGCTACCTCCTTCGGGTTGAAGCGCGAGCGGTCGGTCCGACCATCATCGCGCCGATGGTCACCGTGAACAAGGGCACCGTGGACGCGCTGCTTCGGGCTTGGTACGAGGTCGGGTACCGACTCCGCCGGCGGCGCCTGACGGTCTTGACCGATACCGGCCATTCGGCGAAGCCGGGGCGACGGCGGTCACCGTCCAGGACCTGCCGTAGATATCTGCGCTCAATACCGGGCGCTCGACCCCGAACGAGGCTCGTCGATCTCCGCACCGCCGGCCTACGGGTTTGATCAGCGCATCGCGTGGTAACCCCGAGTGTCGACCGCCAACCGCGCCCGACGCCGGGCCGGCGCACACCCGCCGCCGCCCGGCACGTGGCGCGAAGTCGTTGTCGTTCGTAAGACACCCGCACCCGGTGCCGCCGTAGCCCCGCCGCGACGCCGTATCGGCGCCATGCCGCCGGGTGATTGTTGGCCGACGTCACCCTTTGTGTGTGATACCGAACAGACTGATGACGGCCCAGAAACCCACCATCGGAACGTCAATCGAGAGGAGGGTCGTCATGAATCCTGCGATGCACCGAGGATTGTTGGCACTGCTGTCCGGAGTGGTAATCGCGATCGCCGGATGCGGCGGGGGTGGCGGCACCGGCGGAGACACGACCGGGGTTCCCGAACCTACAGACGTCGTTCCGGCGCTCGCGCTCGCCGGCCCCTTCGCCGTTGCCTGCAGCAACGTAACGCAGGATTTCAGCAGGGTTGAATCCGGCGACAACGTCCAGGACTACTGGGAAGGCGTTCCCGCATCCAGTGGCAAGCAACGCTACGCCACGGACCTGCTGTCCGACCCCGCGAATACGCTCACAGTGCACATGGTTGCCCCGAACGACCGCGGTCTCTACGGGTCGTTTGCGGGTAAGCCGGTCACCTTTGTCGTCGTCGCATGCTATCCGACGATCGACGGCAATCCGCGCCCGGACTATCCGCTACCGACCGGCAAGATCGTGCCGCACATGCAGATCGGGTCGGACGGTCCTCTATTTGCCGACGCCGCGGCGCGCTACCCCATGCTGGTGTTCTCCCACGGCTATTCCGGCAGCCCGCTTTCCAACGACCACATCGCCGCGCTTTCCGTGTTCGCGAGCTATGGCTACGTCGTCATAGCCCCGTTTCACGGTGATCCGCGGTTTGCAGACCTGAAGGTCGAGAATTTCGGCGACGCCGTGACCCTCCTGACGCACCTGACCGATTTCACCGCGCTCCAGGCGATGCGACCGCTGACGCTGTCGGCCGCGATCGATCTGGTGGTCGCGCATCCGCAATGGCGCGACCACGTCGACGTGACGCGCATCGGCGGCTTCGGAGCGAGCATGGGGGGCGAATCGGTGATGCTGATGGCGGGTGCCGGTCTTACTACGTCGGCGGGACTGTCATGGACCCAGATCGAGAACGACCCGCGCCTCAGTGCGGCCGTCGGCTACGTTCCCTATTTTGGAGAGCCGTTTCTCCCTGCCTTCGGGCGCGATGGTCACGGACTGGACGACGTCACGCTGCCGTACCTGGCAATCGGTGGCGGTGGCGACACGACGGCGCCGGTCATCATGGCGGAACAGGGCCTCGGACGCCTCGCAGGAACGCGCGAGCTCGTGGTTCTGAACAACGTAAAGCACGGTTTCGACGTTGCTTCGACCAACGACATCTTCACGTGGTCCCTCGTCTTCCTCGATGCGGAAGTGCGCGGCAACGCTGCCGCGCGCCGGCAGTTGTCGACGATGGCCAGCGTGGCCGGAGGTGGCGACGATCACGTCGTCCTCCGGTACAACGGTCCGCTTGCGCCCTGAGTCGCTTGCCGGACCAGCAGGTCTGCTTCCTGGCGTCATCGGCGGCGTCCTTCGCTTCGCCCGGAGTACCCGGTACTCAGGGCCTGGTACGAGGCACGCGGTGACGTCGCCGGCAATTGGCGGGGTACGAGGTTCCAGGTGTCCGCCCATGGCTGCTGCTGCGCGCTGGACTTCGAGGGCTTCAGTGAGAGTTCGCCCGCGGCCTGCGACCGATCATTGCGGCCGGCTTCCCTTCATCATCCTGTCGCCCAACTCCGCAACAGTGGCCGCCTGCGCCCTGCCAGGCAAACCGAGAACACCAACGATGCCGGGTATCACCAGCCGCCGGCATCGTCGATCCCGGTGAGCGGTCCGGCTCATTGCCTCGCCCGAGCACTCATGGCGTCACTCAGATTGGGACAGACAGCTACGTCGCGATGATGCCGGGGTCAAGCAGCCGCCCAAACACGTCCCCGTCGAAACCATTGCTCTGTGTGCGACACCGCACAGACCACCGAGCGGTTCAATCTCAAGGTTTCTAGTGTACGGTCGATGTGGTTCAGTCCGACGGTCGGTCTTCGGCCGCGTACATCATCACCTGACGGAGAAATCATACGAACATTCCCGTCGAAACGAAGCCGGCGCTGCAACCGGGTGGCACTCAACAAGCTCGACTCGTGGTCGCGTGGCGACTTCATCGAGATCCTCACGACCGACAGCGACTACTACCGTTATCTGAAGCGGTCCGAAGGCTCGAAAGCAGGTCCCACGCAACCCCGATGGCGCCGTCGCATCTGGGCAGACGAACGGATCAGGGAGGAATGTCCGAACGGGAGACGCGCAATGAAGATAGTCGCCTTTGTGCTGGCCGGTGGCTGCGGCTCACGGCTTCTTCCCCTCACGGCTGAGCACGCCAAACCAGCACTCAAGTTCGTTGGTGGCTACCGGATCATCGACTTCGTTCTAAGCAATCGTGTCAACTCGGGAATCAGTTCCATCTACGTGCTGGCGCAATACAAGCCGCAGTCTCTTGTCGAGCATGTAAGGGCCAACTGGGCACCTGAGCTGCGCCGTCTAGGCGGGTTCGTTCATGTAGAACTCTCCGACCCCGACTCGGCGTCGCGTTCGTTCCTGGGCACGGCAGATGCTGTCCACAAGACCCTGCATCTCGGTGCGCGTCATGCACCGGACCTGCTGGCAATTTTCGCGGCCGACCATGTCTACCGCATGGACGTGTGTCAAATGACAGAAGCTCACGTGCAACGCAGGGCGGACGTCAGCGTGGCGACCATCCCGGTTCCCCTCCCACGGGCCAACGCGTTTGGCATCGTCAAGACACAGGACGACGGACGCATTCACGAGTTCCAGGAGAAGCCCGGGCATCCATGGCAAATGGCGGCACGGCCGGGTCACGCCTGTGCTTCGATGGGCAACTACCTGTTCGATCCGGTGGTCCTGACAACGCTGCTGGAATCGGCGGCGAGCCGGGGCGAAACCGATTTCGGCCGGCACATTCTGCCGCGCGCGGCGGCGACCCACCGCGTCTACGCCTACGACTTCTCGAGCAACCGAGTGAAGGGAACCCTTCCGCATGAAGAACCCAACTACTGGCGCGATGTGGGAACGATCGAAGCATATCGGGCGGCGCAACAGGACGCGCTGGGACCGGCGCAGACTTTCAGCCTGGCGAACGAGTACTGGCCTATCGGTGGCGTTTCGCGCAGGGGAGAGGTCGATGGCGTTGCGGCTGTGCGGTGATGGCGAGGACAGGCCGGGAAACAAGACCGACCAATCCGGGGCACGACTCGGGGTACAGGGTTGACCGGGACGACAAACCTGCAGGCGAGCCTGCAAGCGAGCCTGCAGGAGGCAATGGCCCACCGGTTTCAGGCGTTCGTGGTCGCGTACCGACGACGAACCGAACCAAGGAGCGACATCATGCCCTATCGAATCGAAAAGGACTTCCTCGGCGACAAAGAGATTCCGGTCGACGCCTACTACGGCGTGCAGACGCTGCGCGGGAAGGAGAACTTCCACATCACCGGCATTCCGATGGCGACGGAGCCGTACTTCGTCAAGGCGTTCGGTTACGTCAAGAAAGCCGCCGCACTCGCGAACCGCGACCTCGGCGTGCTCGATCAGAAGGTGGCCGACGCGATCGCCGTCGCCTGCGATCGGCTGATCGCAGGCGAGATGCGCGATCAGTTCGTCACCGACTTCATCCAGGGCGGGGCCGGGACGTCGACCAACATGAACGCGAACGAGGTCATCGCCAACCTCGCGCTGGAGCATCTCGGCCGTACAAAGCGGCGAGTATCAGTACGTCAATCCGAACGATCACGTCAACTTCGGGCAGTCGACCAACGACGTCTACCCGACCGCCTTCCGGCTCGCGCTGATCCTCCGGCTGGCGAGCTACATGGAGGCGCTGCGCCGGCTGCAGGGCGCGTTTTTCGCCAAGAGCGACGAATTCGCGAAGGTGCTCAAGATGGGCCGCACCCATCTGCAGGATGCGGTGCCGATGTCGCTCGGGCAGGAGTTCCACGGGTGGGGCACGACCATCGGCGAGGAGGTCGAGCGCATCCGCGAGGTGCGCCAGTTCCTCCACGAGATCAACCTCGGCGCCACGGCCATCGGCACTTCCGTGACCGCCGCGCCCGACTATCCTGAGCTTGCAACCCGCTACCTGTCGGAACTCACCGGGGTCAAGTTCATTCTCGCCGGCGACCTGGTCGAGGCGACCTCCGACACCGGCGCCTACGTGCTGCTGTCCGGCGTGCTCAAGCGGACGTCGTCGAAGCTCACCAAGATCTGCAACGACCTCCGCCTGCTCGCGTCGGGACCGCGCTGTGGCTTCAACGAGATCAACCTGCCGCAGATGCAGCCGGGCAGCTCGATCATGCCGGGCAAGGTGAACCCGGTGATTCCCGAGGTCGTCAACCAGGTGGGCTTCCTGGTGATCGGACTCGACCTCACGGTGACGCTCGCCGCTTCGGCCGGCCAGCTGCAGCTCAACGTCATGGAGCCGGTCATCACGTTCGCGCTGTTCACGTCGATTTCGACGATGGAGAACGCGGTCAACAGCCTCACCGTCAATTGCATCGACGGCATCACCGCCAACGTCGAGCATTCGCGGGACATGGTGCTGAATTCGCTCGGCATCGTGACCGCGCTGAAGACGACGCTCGGCTACAAGCAGTGCGCGGAGATTGCGCGCGAAGGCTACCTCACGGGCAAGTCGCTGCACGACATCGTGGTCACGGAGCGCGGGCTGCTGACGCAGGAGAAATGGGACGAGGTATTCGCCTTCGAGAACCTGATCAGCCCGAAGTTCGAGCAGTGAACGTTCCCTGGCCCAACTTCAGGACTCCTGACATACGCGGGATAGGTATGTGAATTGGCTTGACTTTCCCGAGGGAATGCGTAATAATTAACGCATCCTGTTTCGGATATCGTCCATGCCAACCCAATTGCACTTGCCGACGCAGCCCGCTGGGGCCGAAGCGATCAATGGCGTGCTGTCGGTGGTGCGCGAGGCCAATGAGGTGGCCTACTTCGCCTGCGGCGTGCCGATGTTCGTGCATGCCCAGGACGATGCGGTAGGACGGCGGCTGGCGGCGGTGCAGATGATGGAGCTGGGGCTGGCGCGCCAGGACGAGCTGAGCGCCGCCCTGCAGGTCGATCGCAGCACCCTCTACCGCCAGAGCCGCAAGGTCAAAGCCGAGGGCGTAACCGGATTGGTCGAGGGCAAGCGTGGTCCGCACGGCCGGCATCGATTTAGCGCCGAGAAGCTCGAGCGGGCCCAGCGGTTGCTGGCGCAAGGTATGTCGAAGCGTCAGGTGGCGACGCAAGTGGGGGTGAGCGAAGGCACCATTCGCCACGCGCTGCGCCGCGGCGATCTGAGTGAGGCCAAGGCGAGTGGGTTGGCGGGACCCAGCCAGCGCAGTCGGCGCGACGCGAGCTCCGCTGGTGGGGTGGCGGTGCACAGGCACGCCGAGCGGGCCCTGGCGCGCGCGGGGCGGTTGAGCGAAGCGGCCCCACGGTTTGTGGCGGCCGAAGCGGTGCGCTACGGCGGAGCGTTGCTGGCGCTGCCGGCGCTGCTGGCGCTGGGATTGTTGGAGGCGGGCGAACAAAGCTACGGCAATCTGAAGAATGCGTTTTATGGGCTGCGGGCCACGCTGTTGATCCTGGCTTTCATGGCGCTGCTGCGGCTGCGCACGCCCGAGCAATTGCAGGGACATCCGCCCGGGGAACTGGGCGTGCTGTTGGGGCTGGATCGAGCCCCTGAGGTCAAGACCCTGCGCCGCAAGCTGTGGGAGTTGGCCGCGCGCAAACATGCCACGCAGTTCAGCGGCCACCTGGCACAGCGCTGGGTACGGGAGAACGCCGAGGCAGTGGGGCTGCTCTACGTCGACGGCCACGTGCGTCCCTATCATGGGACCACGCACACGCTGCCCGAAGCGTGGGTGGCACGGCGGCGCCTGTGCATGCCGGCGACCACCGATTTCTGGGTCAACCAGCAGGACGCGCAGCCGCTGTTGGTGGTGACGGCTCCGGCCAATGACGATCTGCTGGCGATGTTGCGCCGGGAAATCCTGCCGCAAGTGCGCCAACTGGTGGGCGAGCGGCGGGTGACGCTGGCCTTCGATCGCGAGGGCTGGAGTCCGAAGTTCTTCCAGCAAGTGTTTGCCCAGGGCTTTGACGTGCTCACCTACCGCAAGGGGGTCTATGCGCCTTGGCCCAAGCGGGCGTTTCGCACGGTCAGCGCGATCATCGATGGGCGCCAGGTGAGCTACGAATTGGCCGAGCGAACCGTGCGCGTGCTGCCGGGCTTTCGCATGCGCGAGGTGCGCCGGCTGTGCCCGAGCGGCCACCAGACCGCGATCGTGACCACACGTAGCGACTGGCCGATCGAGACCGTGGCCTATCGCATGTTCGAGCGCTGGACGCAGGAGAATTTCTTCCGCTACATGCGTCAGCACTTCGCCCTGGATGCGCTGGTGAACTATACGGTGGAGCCGGCCGATCCCGAGCGCAGCGTGCCCAACCCCGAGCGCAAGGCACTGGCCAAGGAGCTTAGCGCCAGCCGCGCTGCCCTCAAGGAACTCGAAGGCGCCTATGGCCAGCAGGCGCGCGCCAACCCCGAGGCGCAACGGCCCACTATGCGCGGCTTCAAGATCGCCCAGGCCGCGCTCGGCGAACAAATCACCACCGCGCAGGCGAAGTGCCGCAAGCTGCAGGCACGCTTGGCCAAACTGCCCCAACGCGTGCCGCTCAACGTGCTGCTCGATGCGGCCGCGATCGTCAAGCTCGCCCCCGAGACCAAGCACTTCACCGACACTATCAAGATGCTCGCCTTCCGGGCCGAAACGGCACTGGTGCGCTGTCTGATGCAAAACGGCGTGCGCACCGAAGACGATGGACGGGCGCTGGTGCGCGAAATGCTGCTGAGCAGCGCCGACATCTTGCCGCAAGCCACCGAGCACCGTCTGCTGGTCCGCATCCATTCGCTGGCGAATCCGCGACATAACAACGCCCTGGCCAAACTGTGTCAAACGCTCAACGCGCTCGAGGTTCGCTATCCGGGCACCGACCTCATGCTGGTCTACGAGGCACCCGGTGTTGCATAGATTCTTGCGCCCATGTCAGGAGTCCTGAACTTATCATTGAACCCCATGCTCAAGCCTTCGTACACCCCGGCGCCGTTGATCCCTACGCTTCCGCTGCAGATCGCAGATCGAATTGGCAGCGCGATTGTCGACGAGCACTTTGCGCCAGGCGCGCGCCTGAAAGAGGTCGCGCTCTCAAGAACCTTGGCGTCAGCCGCGCCTCCATCCGGGAGGCCCTTCGGATACTCGAGAACCGGCATCTCGTCTCGATCGTTCCGCAGCGGGGCGCGCAAGTTACAAACCTTTCGCGCAAGGAGCTCGAAGATATGTTCGAGGTCCGCGCCGTTCTTCTGGGCCTTGCCTCGCGGCGGGTTGCGCTAGCGTGCAATCCCCAGATCGAAGCAAAGCTTCGCGCGCGGGTCGCAGCATTGGAAAAGGCCCGGCGTGACGGCACAGCCTATGCCCGGGCGAGCGCGAATCTCGCGCTCGAGATCACTCGACTGTCCGGCAACGAGCAACTTGTCGAGCACATCGCGATGTTCGCCCAGCGAATCGGACGATATGCACGAATTGGGCTGAGCACGCAGGCGCGTCGCGACGAATCGCTGGAGAGCTGGAAGCAGCTGCTGTGTGCCATCGTGGCCCACAACGGAGATCTGGCCAATGCAATTCATCAGGGACTCTCGTTTCGAAATCGAGCAGCCGCGCTCGAAGAGCTCGCGCAGCGCGAGCGTGATGCAAGAAAAGGGACTTCTACTCCGAAAGACGATCGACGCTTGCGCGAACGGATCAAAGTGCCTTCGCCGAGCCGGCGTGGTGCATAAAGACCGCGCGAGATTTGTGCGGGACTCGGACGCCAAATAGCGCAATCGTCTGATTCGCAAACGGCAACGCGTTCACCGGCGGCCACAGTCGCACTTAACGCCATTGCACAAACATGGCGGTGAACCCCAGCCGTCATGACGTAGCGTTGCGCCGCTCTACCCGTTCAACTTCCTCCTCTGGCGCGTTTCGATATTTGCCACCCTCCTGTTCTTCGTCGCAGCGATTCAATACCGTCGTTTTCGTCTTACTCATCTCCTGTTTGGCATCGCCATTGCCCACCCAGTATCCGCGCTAGCGCTAC
Source organism: uncultured beta proteobacterium (assembly GCA_963768535.1). Taxonomy (GTDB): domain Bacteria; phylum Pseudomonadota; class Gammaproteobacteria; order Burkholderiales; family Casimicrobiaceae; genus CAIWHR01. Next base: position 42,107 of record CAVYID010000010.1, read on the forward strand.
CGCCGATTCTCATCGTCATGCGGCGGGAGGGCCGACCGACGGGCATGAATCAGGTCAGTCAGGGTTACCTCTGCTGTGTAAGTGCTCGCCGTTCACGGCTTGAGCGCGGTCTCGTACGGTGATGGTCCGTTGATCAAGATCGGTGAGGGTTGATCGGCGAGCGTGATTGGCGTTGTTCCCCGCCGCCGCGCGGGGTGCTGGTCAGAACGACTCGTCCGAGTCCGATCGTTCGGTCAACCACGGCTGGTCTGGGTTCTCTGGTGGCGGTCGGATGGAGTCGTAGTGTCGCTTGATCTGGCCGAGGAATCGTTGCTCGAATTGCAGGTGTAGATCGCTGAGCAGCTGCGCGATCACTGATGCGGTTTCGTCGCTGATCGGTCCCAGTTCATCGATGAGGTCCGGGCGCGCTTTCATCGCAGTACCCCGGCCTTGCGTGCGGTTGGCTTGCTGGCGGAGGTTGGGGTGGCGAACAGCTCGAGGAACAGTTTGTCGTCGAGCTGCATCACCTCGCGCTGCATCGCGGCCGTCAACAACTGCGCGCCGAGGTTGGTCATCACTCGGTAGTTGCCGCCGGCACGCTCGCACAGCGTCTGCTTGAGTGACGGCGTCATCAGTCCGGGGGTGCCGGCGCTGCTGAGCAGATGATCGAGACAGGCGGAGAGCTCGTCGCGCGCGGCGTAATCGAGCGACAGCCGCACCCGCATGCGGGTGCCCAGCGGCAACAGGTCGTCCTTGGCCAGTGCCTCGCACAGTCGCGCATCGCCCGCCAGCACCACCGCCAGCAGCGGCAGCGAGTCGAACCGCGTCGACGCCAGCATGCGCAGCTCCAGCAGGGTCTTGGCGGCCATCTCCTGCGCCTCATCGATGAGGACGATGGTGCGCCGGCGGGTGGCCTGCAGATGCGCCTGCCAGCGCTCGCGCAGCACCTTGAACCCGGCCCAGCGGTTGCTTGGCCGCAGCGCCACGCCGAAGACCTCGCCCAGCTCCCGGTAGAAGTCGGCCAGGTTGCTCTGCGGATGATTGATCACGCCGACGGTCAGGTCCGACTGGCGCTCGAGCTGCTCGGCGAGCGTGCGCAGCACGACGCTCTTGCCGGTGCCGGGATCGCCGGTGATCATGGCGAAGCCACCCTCGCGCACGAGCACGTTCTCGATGCGCCAGAAGAAGTCGATGATCTTCGGCGATTGGTAGAGCGCCTCGGCCGGCAGCTCGGTGGCAAAGGGATTGAACTTCAGCCCGTAGGGGGCGAGCAGCGTGCGGGTCATCGGGTTGCCTCGGGGTCCGGTTCTTGGTGATGGATCATGGCCGCCGGCAATCCGGTGGCGGCGAACTGCGCCAGCAGCTGGCGCAGCAGCGGCGCCGGCTGCGGGTCGGCCGGGGTTGGCGCTGGCAGGGCAGCCGACGGATCGATCGTGACGCGAGGCTGGCGCCGTCCATCAGCATGGCGGGCCTTGTCGAGGGGGTGGATGGTGGCCAGGACCGTGCCGTCACGGGCATCGACGAGGTCGGCCTGGCTCAGGTCCCAGCGGGCGTAGCGCAGGTGCAGTTGCCGCAGGTGAGCGAAGGCTTGCGGCACCTCGAAGCGGCGGCCATCGATCGAGACGGTGCCGTCGCTCAGGCGCTGCCGGCGGGTGATGTCGATGCGAAACGCCCGCCGCAGATCTTCGGAGCCGGGCGAGGCGCGCAGCACCGAGGCGGCGCTGGTGAAGCGCGCCAGGGGCGTGGCGCCGTTCAACTCGCGGTGCACGCTCGTCTGGTACTCGAACTCCGTCCAGGCATAGGTTGACAGGTTCAGTCGCTCGAGCGATAGATTCGGCTCCGCCTTGAGCATCGCGATCAGGCGCTGTTCTACGCGGTCCCACAACTTTTCCTGCTTGCCGTTCTGCCAGGCCTTTCCCGCCTGGATCCGGCGGTAATCGATGCCCAGCCGATCGAGCCCTTGCGCAAACTCGCCGGCGATCATCGCCGAGCCGTTATCGTTGTGCAGCAACCTCGGTAATCCGCGCCGCTGCACCGCCTGGCTGAAGCAGTGGACCAGGCACTCGGTGTTCTCGGAGCTGGCATACCACTGCAGATGGGCGATCAGGCGCGAGTGGTCATCAATCACGCCGATGCCGAGCGGTCGGATCCACTGGCCCGAGCGCAGCAGCACGCCAATCGAGCAGACGTGGCCGTCGAGGTGGAACATCGAGCCGACGTGGGTGGCCTCGTAGCTGCGGATCTCGTTGGGGCCGCTGGGCTTGAGCGCACCCAGCGGCTGGTTCCGATCGGGCACCACGCGGTGCAGGCCGTGGGCGGCAAAGAAGCGCCGCACCGTCGGGTAGGACGGCACCGCCTCGGCAACGGCGTCGGCCTTCAAGTTGTCGTAGTGAAGCTGGACGGTCCATTCCGGCGAGCGAGCGTATTGGGCCCGGATCGCCGCGGCCACCTCGGCGCTGATGGCGCGCTGCGCGCCGGCATCGGCGCGGGCCCGGGCCGTCAGTCGTGCCACCGGATCCGGCTGCTGGCGCGCCTGCAGGTACCAGCGCTCGATGGTCGAGAAGCCGAAGCGCACGTCGGCACCGGTCAGCGGATGGCGCCAGGTGCTCTGCGCCAGCGCCTTCAAGGCCGCCTGCAGCGCACCATCTTCCGGTGGCGAGGCCAACAGCTGGCCGATCACTTGCAGGCGTAACAAGGCCCACCGTTGTCGGTGTTGCCGCGAGTTGGATGGCGTCACGTTCGCTCCTGAACCGCCGATCCCCCCTTGGGATCGATCGCAGCAAACGATATCGACGGTCGCGGCCGATGGCACGCATCAAGTTCTACGCGAACTTCACCTCGCTGCCGCGAGCCTCACGCAGCGTGATGGTCAATGGCGACAAGAACCGCAGGAACGCCAGCAGGCGCGAGATTCCTGGCCGGCGAACAAAGCGACCGACCAGGTCGTTCGGCAAGTCCAGCACAACCACCGGCGGCAGCAACAAACCCCGCCGCGCGGCCCAGAAGCGGCTCTCGACAAAGCCGTTCTGCCACCACTGGCGCCAGCGGCGAACCGTCTGTGCCGACACCCCAAGATCGGCCTGCACGCGAGCCAGGCGTCGTGGCGTCAGGCCGGAAACCAGGATGCTGGCCAGCACCAGCACCACCCCGACATACACCCGCCGGCCCAGATACACGACCGACTCGGGCATGTGGTGCGCCCGGCAATGCCGGCAACACAGGTTCAGTCGGCGCGGATCGGAATCGAAATGCTGGAACGGCAGGCCTCGAGGCTTGCGCGCATGATCATTGCGATCCAGCGGGCCGCCGCAGTCGGGGCATCCGAGCGCCTGCACCCGGCGGCACTCATCCAGGTCGATCTCCTGCTGCAGGCGAAAGAAGCGCCGGCCGTCCTCGGCAGAAAGGGCCATAATCGGGGGGTCTCCGTTCTCGACAAACAGAGACTACCCTTGCGGATCGTCAGGTCGAGATCCGTGAGGGTCCCCGCCCGCAATACCTCACCCAACTTGACCAGATTCCCGGATATCAACCTCGGGAAGCGTGAGCGCCCTCAGCAGGGTGCTCGCGGGCCTGGGCCTCGACCAAGTGCGCATAGCCGCCAGTGGCTCGGCACCGATCCCGGCTGCGCTGCTGCATTGGTACCGGCGCCTGGGCCTGAACATGCTCGAGGGCTACGGCATGACCGAGGACTTCTCCTACTCGCACCGCACCACCAGCGAGATTAATGCTCCGGGCCATGTGGGCGTGCCGCGTCCGGGTGTGCAGGTGCGCATCGGCGACGACGGCGAAGTGCTGATTAAGTCCCCCGGGCAGCTCGTTGGTTACTACAAGCGCCCCGATCTAGACGCGAAAAGTTTTACCGAGGATGGATTCTTCCGCACCGGCGACCTCGGCGTGCAGCGCGCAGACGGCCAGCTCAGGATCAACGGGCGCATGAAGGAACTGTTCAAGACCGCCAAAGGCGAGTACGTGGCGCCGGCGCCAATCGAGGATCGCCTGAATGCGCACCCGATGGTTGAACTGTCGATGGTGTCCGGCGTCGGACAGCCGGCACCTTATGCGATAGTGATGCTCGCCGAGTCCCTGCGTCCGCAGCTCGGTGACCCTGCGGTACGCGCACGTCTTGACGCTGAACTCAGCAAGCTGCTGCACGACGTGAATGAGAGCCTCGGCAAGTACGAGCGCCTGAAGGTACTGGTGGTGGCGCCTGAACCCTGGTCGGTCGAGAACGGCTGCTTGACGCCGACGTTGAAGTTGAAGCGTAGCCGCGTCGAGGCCACTTTGGCCGTACAGGTGGACGCGTGGTACGCGGAAAAAGGACCAGTGGTCTGGGCCTGAACGACCTGAGGTCTTGGCGGACGGCGCCGGCGACCTAGCATCGCGCCCCTACGATTTCCATAAGCGTACGGCCGTCTTGCGGCATCAGACGCAACGGCCGCTCATGGCGCCGAAAGAAGACGGGATGCTCGCCGCAGTGAGCACGCCGACTCCGCGTCCATGACCGCTCAGCTTCGCGCTGCGTGCCCCGGTGGCCACTTCAAATTCCCCCATCTGTGGCCAGGTCAAACTCCCCCAGGCGCGACGACAGGAGCGTGAGGATTGTTACTCGGAATCGTTGCCTTTTACAAGACGACGGGCGGCTTCTTTCAGACGATAGCTGTTGCCGCGGAACTCGGCGAGCACGCTACGATGCATGAGACGGTCGAGGATGGCGGTGGTCAGTGCGGCGTCACCGAGGTACTTCTCCCAGTCGTCGATGATTCGATTGGAGGTGATGAGGTTGCTGCGCCGTAGTTTGTAGCGGCGGTGCAGGATGGATTGCAGTTCGTCGGCGCTTTCGGGGGCGATGCGTCGGGCCAGGAACAGATCGTCGAGCACCAGCAGGTCGGCGTCGATGGCGGGTTTGAACAGCCTGCGCTTGGTCAGCGGCGAGGCCTGCACGAGATCGATCAGCAATTCATCGGCCGTGGCATACACCACGCGCAGTCCGGAGCGCACGGCGGCATAGGCGATCGCTTTGGCGACATGACTTTTCCCGGTGCCGGACGGGCCGATGATCAGTGCGCTGTCGCCCTCGGCAATGAACTTCAAGGTGTGCAGTTCGAAGCAGGTACGCTTGGGGATTTTGGGGTTGTAGCCCCAGTCGAACTCGGCCAGCGAGGCGCGCTCGTCGAGGCCGGAGAGCTGGAAGCGGCGTTCGAGCAATCGCGATTGGCGGCGGTCGAGCTCATCCTGGAGGATGGCCGCGAAGGTTTCGAGAAAGGGGAGGTTCGAGACCTGTGCTTCGATGATGCGGGTTTCCAGCGTGGCGCGCATGCCGGACAAGCGCAACTGTCTTAGTGCTTGGTCCATTTCCATCATGCTCATGCTCATGATCAACGTCTCCAGGGTCGGTGGTGCGGGGTCGGTGACGGCCGGTGGGCGGGGGTAGGTAGGTAGCCGGCAAGGCCAGCCAATCGCGTGGCGGCGGTTTTAAGCGCCCGGGTTTGGTGCATCGGGGTGGCGCTGGTCATAAATCATCGCCACGGGCTGGTTGCCGTCGCGACCGTAGGCTCATGGCTCAACCCCTGCCGCAGGTGCGGTGTTGCCGGCGGCGATGCGGGCGAAGAACTCGGCGTACTCGGTGGGCGGGCGAATCAGCTCGTGCTGCTGGGTCAGCGGAAGTTGTGGTTGGCGAGCATCGAGGTCGATCACCGCTTGGGCGAGCAGTTGCTCGGCGAGCACCCGCACGGTTTTATAGGAGTGGTTCTGGCGCGCCAGAGCCACCGCGGCCGCCTGGTCGAGGATGCAGGCCGGATAGCGCGGGCTCAAGCCGACGATGCCCCACATCGTTTTTTGCGCTTCCCGGCCGCGCTGCGCGAACAGTTCGCGGCAGAGGGCGAGAATGTTGGGGCCGATCAGCCCGGCGCGGGCCAGGATTTGATGGGTCTGCCGTGAGGGATTGAACACCCGCTCGGCCTCGGGCAATTGGACCTCGCCCTTGCGCGTGGCGAGCGGATGGCGGCGAATGAGCTCCAGGGTGTGCCGATCGCGGATCTCAAGTTCGCGCGCGTAGACACGAATCAACACTTGGCTGCCGATGCGCGCCGGTCGCGCCGCATACCAGGCGCTGTCGACCTGGATGGTGGTGTCGTCGCCCACCGTGCGCTCGCCTTCCACGAAATAGCGAAAGCCCTCCAGCGGCAGCGCCTTGAGGTGGGGGCGTTCTTCCTGGAACATCTCTTCGACTTGCCGCTTGGCCCGACCGTGGATGCGCAGCGCCGCCCACCTCTCTTCCCAGTGCTGCAGGTAGCTGTTTTGCGCCTCCAGCGAGTCGAACCGCCGTCCCTTCAGCGCCGTGTCCTGGGTGTGGCCGATCGCATTCTCGACCGCGCCTTTCCGATTTGGATCGCGGACGCGAGCGGGGTCGGCGACGACGCCGTAGTGCGCGAGCATCGCGCCATAGACACGGTTGAGTTGCGGTTCATAGATGTCCGGCGTGATCACGCCCTCCTTCAAATTGTCGAGGACGCAGTAATTCACGCTGCCGCCAAAGTAGTGAAACGCCTGCTCGTGCAAGCGCGCCCAGACCTCGCTGCTCGACTTCCACACCACCTGGCGAAACGAGCGACGTGAGTAGCGCAGCGTCATCACGAATAGCCGCGGCCGCCGGTAGCGGCCGCTGTTGGGATGGCGGGTGAGCGCGCCTTCGCCGTAGTCGACCTGGCACTCCTCCCCGGGGAGGAACTCCAGGCGGTCGAACTGCTCCGGTTCCCGGCGGCGCAGCGCCCGACAGAAGCGCTTCACGCTGTTGTAGCGTTGGGTGAAACCCAGCCGATCGACCAACTCCTGGTAGATGGCGGTGGCGTTGCGCCCCAGCCGCACTTGCGCCTCGATCCACTCCCGATGCGCCTCGCAGGCCGAGCGGGCGGGCGCCGGCAACCCGGCCATGGCTGGCGGCGAGCGGGCTCCAAGAGCCGGTGGCCGGGGTGGGGGAATTTGAACCGCCAGGCCAGCCGAGCCGGTGGCCATGGGGGAAATTGAACCGTCCCCCGCGCGCGCTGCGGCCATGGCCAGCGCCAACTTGCGCACCGTCTTGCGATCAATGCCCGTCTTGCGACTGATCTCGTGCTGCGAGACCTCGTTCTCGAGCAACGTGATCACAGCACCCCTCTGATACGGCTTCAAGACATTCACTCCCGGCCCCTCCCGAATTGGGCAAAGAGGCGATCATGTCCTGTCGTCGCTACCGCCGCGGATCGCCGCAACGGCTACAGCTGACTATCCGCTCAGCTGGGGGATTTTGAAGTGGCCATCACTGGGGGATTTTGGGTGGCCACCGGGGTGCTGGGGCACCACAACGGGAGCGTTACGACGCATTACTCGGCCGCGGAAATGGCCGAGCTCCTGGAGGCGGTGAACCGGATCAATGCGACCCGAAACACGCCGGCGATGACCCTGTTGCGGGCTGTTGCGTGAAAAAAGTCACGCAAAAGTCACGCAGCGCCGAAAAAGAAAAGGGGCCGCATCGCTGCAACCCCTTGATTATTTGGCGCGCCCGGCAGGAATTGAACCCACGACCCCCTGGTTCGTAGCCAGGTACTCTATCCATCTGAGCTACGGGCGCGAGCTTCAAGTATAACATTCTAGTCCGCTCGATCGCCACCGTCCCCTGCAGGGCGACCGACTTCGCCGGGCGCGGCGCCCGGCCTCTGGCGCCGCAGCGCCAACGCCTTGCCCAGCATCGCCAGGCCGAGCCAGGCGGCGACGATCGCCAGCGGAATCGCCACCACGCGCGGCCAGATCAGCGCCGTCCCGGCCAGCACCAGGGCGAGAATCGCCAGCCTGACCAGCAGCCCCGATTCGGCGGGCCCAAGTAGCCGTCGATTGGTGAGCGCCGCGCCTACGGCGCTGCCGACCGACAGCGCACCCGCGGCCGCCCGTCCGGCGCTTCCCGACCGCGCGTGGCGCACGGGCTCGCGCGCGCCCGCCCCGGCCGTCCGCTGCACGCGGTTGCGCTCCGTCAGCACGATCTCGGTCGCCCGGGCAAGGTCCTGCTCGTACATCGCCGCCATCTGCTCGGCGAAGCCGGCATCCTCGACGGCGATGTCCAGCTCCCAGTTCTGGATCCAGCTCGCGAAGTTGAGGTTGGTCGAGCCCACGCGCGCCCACACGCCGTCGGCGACCGCGGTCTTGGCGTGCATCATCGTCCCGTTCCATTCGAACACGCGCACGCCCGCCGCGAGCAGCGGCCGATACCCGGCCCGCGACAGCGCCTGCACCGCCGGAATGTCGCTAGCGCCCGGCACCAGCAGGCGGACGTCGATGCCGTCGCGGGCGGCCGCGCACAGCGCCTGGACGTACGGCGACACGCCGACGAAATACGCGTCCGTGAGCCAGAGATAGCGGCGCGCCGTCGCCGCGACCACCTGGTCGATACGGAACACGCCGGCGGTGGTGGGCGTGCCGGCGATGACGCGCACCGCCATCTCCCCGGCCGGCGGATCCGCTTCGACGGCGGCGATGTCGCGGACGTCCAGTGGACTGTCGCCGCAGGCCAGCCACACCAGCGCGAACGCCTGCTCCAGCTCGGCGACCGCGGGACCGCGGAGCTCGATCCCGGTGTCGCGCCAGGGTTCGTAGCGGCGGGCCGGATTCCCGCACCACCGCGCACTGATGCACACACCGGAGACGAAGCCCACGCGGCCATCGATCACAATCGACTTGCGATGGTCGCGCGACAGCCAGCCCAGCGGGCTGTCGAAGCGGAACGGATTGAAGCCGCGCACCTGCGCGCCGGCGCGGCGCAGATCCTCCCAGAGCGCGCCGGACCCGCGTGATCCGAGGCAGTCGTAGACGACGCGCACGTGCACACCCGCCCTCGCCCTGGCCGCAAGTGCGGCCGTGAACTCGCGCCCGACCCTGTCGTCGACGAACAGGTAGCTCTCGAACAGGATGCTGCGCGTCGCGGCGCCGATCGCGGCCAGCCACGCCGGGTAGTTCTCCGCCGCGTCGCGGAGCAGGCGCACGGCGTTGCCCTCGATCCGCCGCGAACCGGTCGCCCGCGTGAACGCCCGGTCGTAGAGCTCCTGCAGCGGCGCCTCCAGCGGGTCGCCCGGCGCGGTGCCGGGCGAAGGCACCGCCTGCGCGTCACTCACCGGCACAGCGTTCCCGGTGGACGGAACACCTGCCGCGTGATTGCCTTCGTCTGCGCGATGCCGTTCACCGTGTACGCGAACGATCCGTGGTTGCCGTCGATGAAGGTGAACGTCGCCACGCCAGCCGCGCTCAGCGTCACCTGGGCGGGATCGAACGGCACCGCGCTGAAGGCGGGGCCGGTGGTCGTGTACAGCGTGCCCGCGTACACGCCGGGCGCGGTCCTGGTGGCCGTCGTGATCAGCCACCAAGGCTTGCCGGCAAGGTCGTAGGTGTACCAGGTGGCGAAGATGATATCGCCCTGGTGCGTGAGGCTGACGCCCCAGCCCGACTCGACGCCGGCGGGGGCAGCCCACCACAGGTCCTGGTAGTTGGTGGCCGCCGCGGGATCGGTGGCGAGGCCGAACGTGCAGGTCGGGACCGGCGCGGCGAAAATCTGCCGCGTGATCGGCTTGGTCTGCGCGATGCCGTTCACCGTGTAATCGAACGTGCCGTTGTCGCGGTCGGTGAACGTCAGCGTGCCGCTCCCGACCGCGAACGAGTTGACCAGCGCCGGGCTGAACGGCGCCGCGTTGAACGCCGGTCCGCGCGTCTCGTACAGGGTGCCGGAATAGTCGCTGCCCGCGCCCTTCTCCGCCGTCATCACCAGCCACCACGGCTTGCCCGTCGCATCGTAGGTGAACCACGTCGCGAAGATCGTGTCCTCCTGATGCGCGAGGCTGATGCCCCAGCCCGATTCCGACCCTGCCGGTGCCTTCCACCACAGCCCCTGGTAGGCGGCGGGCAGGAACGGCGCCAGCGTGTCGCGAATCGCCGTCTGGCAGACGGCGCAGAACGGGTGGTTGAGCGCGCGCATCCGGCAGTCGAAGCTCGGGCGGTACGCGCCGCAGTGGTGGTAGCGCGCCCCGGCGTACGCGCCGACATAGCCCGCGGGCCTGGGATCGGGCTGCGCGTCGCACTGTGCGCAATCGGCGTTGACCGTCGTCGGCAGCGCGGCGGCGGGCGAGGTCAATACCGAGCGCCACTTGATCGTGGCCGGATCGGCGTTGGCGGTGACGTTGGGCTCGACCGGCTCGCCGCCGGCGTAGTGATCGTGGCCGGCCTCGCCGGTGCCGCAGCCGGCGTAGTACTCGTACTCGTCGGCAAACCCGAACGCCGTGTGCCCGATCTCGTGTAGCGCGATCTCGGCGGCGCCGGGATGCGCGGAGACCGTCGCGACGCTGCCGCCCGAGCCGCCGTACTGCGGCGAGTTGACGATCACCAGCGTCACGTGCATTTCCGGCACCTGCGTCAGCGCGACATTCCGGGCGAGTGTGCTGTTGCAGGTCAGCAGCCGGCGGATGGAGCCTCCTCCGCAGAAGGTCGCGTCGAAGTACGTCTTCGGCGCCGCGCCGCTGCCGGCGCTGCCGTCGCCGCAGGTCGCCGGATCGTCGGCGCCGCTGTCGGTCGAGACCACGTCGACGCGATGGACGTTGATGCCGCACCACAGATCGGCAAACGGCGCCGCGGCGTGCAGCGCCGTGACGAAGGCGGCGGCATCGGCGTGGTACTTGGCCATCTCGGCGGCGCGGTAGCCGTCGCCGAGTATCACGATGTTGTAGCGCAGTGCGTCGTCGCCGTGGTCGACGATCCGGGTCGTCCCGGCGACGAAGCCGTCGGCGGTGCTCATCGCTTGCCCGGTGGGCGGTCCGGCGTTCCCTGCCCCGGTTCCGGCGTCTCCGGCGGCAGCCGACGCAGTTCGTCGAAGCCGACGCGGATCAGCTCGCGGGCGGGCAGCGCCTGCAGCTGCGCCTCGGCCGCCGGGCCGTAGAGGATCAGCGACTGCGCTTCCGGCAGGTCGGGCACCAGGACCTCGAACTCGCCCCGCGGCTCGGCGATCGGGACCCGCGCGATGGTCGGCGACTCGCCGCCGGTGAAGATCTCGGCGTCGACGCGCACGGGGCTGTGCAGCGCGCGATGAAACAGCAGTGCGCCGTCGGCGGCGCGGACTTCGACCCAATAGCCGGACTGGCCGCGTTCGGGCGGAGGGGACAGCGCGGGCGGAATGATCATCCGCACCCGGCGCGTGCCGGCGACGGCAAGGTCATTGCCGCGATAGGCGAACGTGACCCGCAGCACAGGGGCGGGTTTCGCGTCGGGCGAGGCAGCGGCGGCGTCGGGCTTCACCATCGGTTTCTCGGCAGCGGATATTGGCGGTAACGTTCCATGATAGCGCCCTGCCGGATGCGGTGCACGGCGCGCGTCAGCATGCCGGGGCCGGGCGCCGGCCGCCCGGGGTCATGCGCTAAACTTCGCCAGTCGGGGCCGACGGGCTTCAGGATCACCGATGACCACTCCTCCCGAATTCGCCTTTCTCTCCCCGCCCGGGGACCGCCCGCTCCGCGGCATCCTGCGCGGCGATGCGCCGCCGCGGTGGCATACGCGGCGTCCTGCCGGGTGATTTCGCAAGTCGTCGCGCTCATGAGGCGTCACGGAGCCATCCCCGCGTGCTGATCGCCCAAATCACCGACACCCACGTCCGCGCGCCAGGCGAGCTTGCCTTCGGCGGGCAAGTCGACACCAACGCCCGGCTCGCGGGGGCAGTACGGTTGCTTTGCCGGCTCGATCCCCGTCCCGATGTGGTTCTTGCCACCGGCGACCTGGCAGACACCGGGCATCCGGACGAGTATGCGCAGCTGCAAGCGCTGCTGGCGCAGCTCGACATGCCCGTTCTTCCGATTCCCGGCAATCACGATGCGCGCGGGCCGCTGCGCGACGCCTTTCCCGGCCTATGGGACCGGGCGCCCGGCGAGTACGTCCAGTACGTGGTCGAGGACTATCCGCTCCGTCTGGTCGCCCTCGACACGCTGGTGACCGGACAATCCGGCGGCAGGCTTTGTCCCGCGCGTTTGGCCTGGATCGACGCTGCGCTCGCCCAGTCGACGCGGCCAACGGTGCTGTTCATGCACCATCCGCCGTATGAGTACGGCGCCGCACCGAATCCCGACATGAGCTGCGAAGGGGCGGACGCCCTTGCCCGCCTGGTCGCGCCCACGGCAACGTCGCCGCGGTGCTGTGCGGGCACCTGCACCGCTTCACGCTGACGCCGTGGGCCGGTACCGTCGCCTTAACGGCGCCCGCGACCGCTCCGGCGCTGGAACTCAATCTCCACGGGCGGCACCCGAAGGGATGGCTCGACGGCCCGCCGATGATGGGGCTGCACCTGTGGCGCGGGGCGGCCGGGCTCGTGAGCCACGTGATGGCGGCGGACGAGCCGGAGATTCCGCGGTCGTTCACTAGGCCGAAGTAAACCGGCCCGCGGGCTGACCTGACGCGGCTGGGGAACGACCGCCGGCGGCCTGCGGGTGAACGTGGCGGCGGCGCGCGTGAATATTGGCGGAGACGAAGGGATTCGAACCCTTGATGCAGTTTTTGACCGCATGCTCCCTTAGCAGGGGAGTGCCTTCGACCTCTCGGCCACGTCTCCGGAAAACGTTCGATTGTACCGGCGAAAGCTTCGCCGGGTCAAACGAAGCTTCTCGAAAATCTCTGGAAAAACCGCAAGTTAGGGCCGCGCCCCGGCGGTGGCCACCGGCGGCTTGTCGAGCTCGAACACCTTGTGCAGCACCCGCACCGCGAGCTCGAGGTACTTCTCGTCGAACACCACGGAGATCTTGATCTCGGAGGTCGAGATCATCTGGATGTTGATGCCCTCCTCGGCCAGCGTGCGGAACATCTTGCTCGCGAGCCCGACGTGCGAGCGCATGCCGATGCCGACCACCGACACCTTGCAGATCCGGTCGTCGCCGATGATGTCGCGCGCCTTGAACGACCTTGCCGTTCTCGCGGGCGAGCACGTCGAGCGCCTTGCGGTACTCGGTGCGGTTGACGGTGAACGAGAAGTCGGTGTGCCCGCGAGGCGCCGATGTTCTGCACGATCATGTCGACGTCGATGTTCGCGTCGGCGATCGGCCCGAGGATCGCGTACGCGATGCCGGGCTTGTCCTCGACGCCCATCAGCGAGATCTTGGCTTCGTCGCGGGTGAATGCAATGCCGGAAATGATCGCCTGTTCCATGCTGTGGTCTTCCTCGAACGTGATCAGCGTGCCGGGTGAGCGTCACCATCGGGTCCTCGAGCGAGGACAGCACGCGCAGCTTGACCTGGTACTTGCCGGCGAACTCCACCGACCGGATCTGGAGCACCTTCGAGCCGAGGCTCGCCATCTCCAGCATCTCCTCGAAGGTGACGCGGTCGAGGCGGCGCGCCTCGGGCACGATCCGCGGGTCGGTCGTGTAGACGCCGTCGACGTCGGTGTAGATCTGGCACTCGTCGGCGCCGAGCGCGGCGGCCAGCGCGACGCCGGAGGTGTCCGAGCCGCCGCGGCCGAGCGTGGTGATGTTGCCCTCCTCGTCGACGCCCTGGAAGCCGGCGACGATGACGATCGTGCCCGCCTCCAGGTCGGCGCGCATGTTGTCCTCGTCGATGCTGAGGATGCGCGCCTTGGTGAACGCGTTGTCGGTCAGGATCCGGACCTGGCCGCCGGTGTAGCTCTTGGCCTTGTGGCCCATCTCCTCCAGCGCGATCGCGAGCAGGCCGATCGTCACCTGCTCGCCGGTGGCCGCGACCACGTCGAGCTCGCGCGGATCGGGGCTGGCGAGAGTTCCTTCGCCAGCGCCAGCAGGCGGTTGGTCTCGCCGGCCATCGCCGACACGACGACGACGACCTGGTGGCCTTCGCGATGGAAGCGCGCGACGCGGCGCGCGACGTTCTTGATGCGGTCGGTGCTGCCGACCGAGGTGCCGCCGTATTTCTGGACGATCAGGGCCATTGCGGGTGCCGTGCTGCGGGTGGGCGTTGCGCCGGGCGCCGCGTCAGAGCGCGCGGAACACCAGCGTCGCGTTGGTGCCGCCGAAGCCGAACGAGTTCGACATCGCGGCGCGGATTTCCATCGGGCGCGCAGTGAGCGGCACGAAATCGAGGTCGCATCTGGGGTCGCGGTCGACGAGGTTGGTCGTCGGGGGCGCCACCTGGTCGCGGATCGCGAGCACCGAGAAGACCGCCTCGATCCCGCCGGCGCGCGCCGAGCAGGTGACCCGTCATCGACTTGGTCGACGACACCGCGAGCCGGTCGGCGTGGTCGCCGAAGCAGCGCCGCATGGCCGCGCGTCTCGGCGATGTCGCCGAGCGGCGTCGACGTGCCGTGGGCGTTGATGTACTGGATGTCGTCGAGGTTCATCTGCGCGTTCTTCAGCGCGTTGGCCATGCTGCGCGCGGCGCCGCGCCCGTCTTCGGGCGGCGCGGTGATGTGGTGCGCATCGGCGCTCATGCCGAAGCCCGCGAGCTCGCAGTAGATCCGCGCGCCGCGCGCCTTCGCGTGCTCGTACTCCTCGAGCACCAGCACGCCCGCGCCTTCGCCGAGGACGAAGCCGTCGCGGCCGGCGTCCCAGGGCCGGCTGGCGGTGGCCGGATCGTCGTTGCGGTGCGACAGCGCGCGCGCCGCGCAGAAGCCGCCGACGCCGAGCGGGCTGACGGTCGCCTCGGCGCCGCCGGCGACCATCACGTCGGCGTCGCCGTACTCGATCAGCCGCGCGCCTTCGCCGAGGCTGTGGTTCGCCGTCGTGCAGGCGCTGACCAGGGCCAGATTCGGCCCCTGGTAGCCGTAGTGGATCGACACGTGGCCCGAGATCATGTTGATGATCGAGCCGGGCACGAAGAACGGCGAGATCTTGCGCAGGCCGCCCTCGAGGTAGTGCTGCTTGGTCTCCTCGATCATCGGCAGCCCGCCGATGCCCGAGCCGATGCACACGCCGACCCGCTCGCGGTCGCCCGCGTAGTCGGCGAGGCCGGCGTCGGCGACCGCCTCCATCGTCGCCGCCAGGCCGTAGTGCGTGAACGCGTCGTAGCGGCGCGCCTCCTTCGCCGACAGGTACTTGCCGACGTCGAAATCCTTGACCTCGCCGGCGATCCGCGACGGGAACGCCGAGGCGTCGAAGCGGGTGATCGGGCCGATGCCCGAGCGGGCCGCGAGGATCGACTCCCAGCCGTCGCCACGCCGATGCCCACGGGCGAGACGATGCCCATCCCGGTGACGACGACGCGGCGTCGGGTCATGGCGAGATCGGGTGAAGGGGAGGAAGTGCCCGGCGAGGAGCGTCGCCGCACGCGGGAATCCGCGGCGCCGCGCCGGCCTGCGCGGCGGATGGGCCGGCCGCCATCGGCCGGGGGAGGATCACTTCTTGACGTGCGCGGCGATGTAGTCGATCGCCTGCTGGACGGTGGTGATCTTCTCCGCCTCCTCGTCCGGGATCTCGGTCTCGAATTCTTCCTCGAGTGCCATCACCAGCTCGACGGTGTCGAGCGAGTCGGCGCCAAGATCGTCGACGAACGAGGATTCGTTCTTGATTTCCGCTTCGTTGACGCCGAGCTGCTCGGCGACGATCTTTCTGACGCGCTGCTCAATGTTTTCCATGCTTCTCCTCCCCGATGCGGGAATGATCGATACGAAACTGGCCGATTTTACCAGAATGCCCGGTGCGGCGGCGCCCGCGATCACGCCATGTACATGCCGCCGTTGACGTGGATCGTCGCCCCGGTGACGTAGCCCGCGCCGGCCGAGGCGAGAAACGCCACGACGCTGGCGATGTCCTCCGGCGCGGCCAGCCGGCCGAGCGGAATCTGCTGCAGCAGCTTCTCCCGCTGCGCCTCGGGCAGCGCCCGGGTCATGTCGGTGTCGACGAATCCCGGCGCCACGCAGTTGACGGTGATGTTGCGGCTGCCCACTTCCTGCGCCAGCGACTTGCGTGAAGCCGATCAGCCCGGCCTTCGCCGCCGCGTAGTTGGCCTGGCCGGCGTTGCCGCTCGAGCCGACCACCGAGGCGATCTGGATGATCCGGCCGTGGCGCGCCTTCATCATCCCGCGCAGCACGGCCTTGGCCAGCCGGAAGGCGGGCCTGAGATTGGTCGCCATGATCTCGTCCCACTCGTCGTCCTTCATGCGCACCAGCAGGTTGTCGCGGGTGATGCCGGCGTTGTTGACGAGGATGGTGACGGCGCCGAAGCGGGCCTCGATGTCGGCGAGCGCCGCGTCGACCGCCGCGGCGTCGGTCACGTCGAGCTGCAGCCCGGTGCCGCGGTGCCCGCCTTCCTGCAGGCAGCCGGCGATCGCCGCGGCGCCGTCGCCGGTGGTCGCGGTGCCGACGACGGTGGCGCCGTCGCGCGCGAGGGCGACGGCGATGGCGCGGCCGATGCCGCGCGTCGCCCCGGTGACCAGCGCGACCTGCCCTTCCAGCGTCGACTCAGCCATGATCCGCTCCGATGGATTGCGCCGCTGCGGGTCAGCGGCCGGTGACGCCCAGCTCGGCCAGCGCGGCGTCGATGGCCGCGCTGTCGACGAGCGCCAGCGACGCGAGGTCGGGGACGATCCGCTTCGACAGCCCCGCGAGCACCTTGCCCGGCCCGCATTCGACCACGTGGGTCACCCCGCGCGCGGCCAGCGCCTGGATCGTCTCCACCCAGCGCACCGGGCTCGCGGCCTGCTGCGCCAGCGCGGCGCGGATGTCGTCCGGCGCCGGCCGTTCCCGCACGTCGACGTTGTGCAGCACCGGCAGCGCCGGCGCGGCGACCGGCACTTCGGCGAGGCGCGCGGCGAGACGCGCCGCCGCGGGCTTCAGCAGCGAGCTGTGGAACGGCGCGGACACCGGCAGCAGCACCGCGCGCTTGGCGCCGCGGGCCTTGGCGGCGGCGCACCGCGCGCTCGACCGCCTCCCGGTGGCCGGCGATGACGACCTGGTTGGGCGCGTTGAAGTTGACGGGCTCGACGCTCTGTCCCTGCGCGGCGTCGGCGCAGGCGGCGGCCACGCCGGCGTCGTCGAGCCCCAGCACCGCCGCCATGGCGCCCACGCCCGCCGGCACCGCCTCCTGCATCGCCTGCGCCCGAAAGCGCACCAGCGGCAGCGCGTCGCGGAAGCTGAGCGCGCCGGCGGCGACCAGCGCCGAGTACTCGCCCAGGCTGTGGCCGGCGACCAGCGCCGGCGCGGCACCCCCGGCGGCCACCCACGCCCGCCAGCACGGCGACGCCCGCGGCGAGCATCACCGGCTGGGTGTTGACCGTCTGGTTGAGCGCGTCCGCGGGGCCGTCCTCGATCAGCGCCCACAGATCCTGCCCGAGCACGCCGGAGGCCTCGTCGATCGTCGCGCGGACGGCCGGATGCGACGCGTAGTCGGCCAGCATGCCCACCGACTGCGAGCCCTGGCCTGGAAACACGAATGCGAACGTCATCGCCGTATCCTCACCATCGCAAGAAGACCGATCCCCACGTGAAGCCGCCGCCGACGCCGGCCAGCATCACGTGCTGTCCCGGCCGGATGCGGCCGTCGCGCACCGCCACGTCCAGCGCCAGCGGGATCGACGCGGCCGACGTGTTGGCGTGCCGGTCGACCGTCGCCACCACCTTCGCCAGCGGCAGGCCGAGCTTGCGCGCCGTCGCGTCCATGATGCGGATGTTGGCCTGGTGCGGGATCAGCCAGTCGATCGCATCGGCGGTCATGCCGTTCGCCGCCAGCGCCTCCTGCGCCACCTCGGCCAGCACCTTGACGGCGAACTTGAACACCGCGTGCCCGTCCATCGTCACGAACGGCCTGCCCTCGACGACGCCGTTGGCCACACGCCCGGGCACCTCGAGGATCCGGCGGTGGCCGCCGTCGGCGTGCAGGTGCGACGACAGGATGCCCGGCGTCGGGCTCGGCAGCAGCACGACCGCGCCGGCGCCGTCGCCGAACAGCACGCAGGTGCCGCGGTCGTTCCAGTCGAGGATCCGCGAGTAGACCTCGGCGCCGACGACCAGCGCGTTGCGCACGGCGCCCGAGGCGACCATCCGGTCGGCAATCGAGAGCGCGTAGACGAAGCCGGAGCACACCGCCTGCACGTCGAAGGCGGGCCCGCCGGTCGTGCCGAGCTTGTCCTGCAGGATGCACGCGGTCGACGGGAAGATCATGTCGGGCGTGGTCGTCGCGACGATGATGAGGTCGACGTCCTTCGCCTCGAGCCCGGCCGCGGCGAGCGCCGGTCGCGCGGCGGCCAGCGCCAGGTCGGACGTCTGCTCGTCGTCGGCGGCGACGTGCCGCGCGCGGATCCCGGTGCGGTGCGCGATCCACTCGTCGCTGGTGTCGATCCGCAGCGCGAGTTCGGCGTTGGTGACCACCTTCGCCGGCAGGTAGCTGCCGGTACCGGCGACGCGGCTAAACACCGACGGCTCCGGCCCGGACCGCGGCGACGCCATTCACGGCCGGCGCCGCCGGCACCGGCATCGCCGCCATCCGCTGCGCGATCTTGTCGAGCACGCCGTTGGCCACCTCGGCATGGGCCCGTTGGAGCGCGCTTTCGAACGCCAGCTTGTCGGCGCTGCCGTGGCTCTTGACGACGATGCCCTTCAGCCCGATCAGCGTCGCGCCGTTGTGCCGGCGCGGATCGATGCGCCGCTTGAACGCCTGCAGCACCGGGTAGGCCAGCAGCGCGGCGAGCTTGGTCATCGGATTGCGCGTGAACTCGGCGCGCAGGAACTCGTAGAGCATCTGCGCGAGGCCTTCCGAGGTCTTCAGCGCGACGTTGCCGACGAAGCCGTCGCAGACGACGACGTCGGTGGTGCCCAGGAAGATGTCGGTGCCCTCGACGTTGCCGTGGAAGTTGAGGCCCGACGCCTTGAGCAGCTCCGCGGTCTCCTTGACCATGTCGTTGCCCTTGATGTCCTCCTCGCCGATGTTGAGCAGGCCGACGGTCGGGCGCTCGACGCCGTCCACCGCCGCGACCAGCGCCACCCCCATCACCGCGAACTGCACCAGCTGCTCCGGCGTGCAGTTGACGTTGGCGCCGAGGTCGAGCACCGTGACCACGCCCTGCCTGGTGGGCAGCACGCCGGCGATGGCCGGCCGGTCGACGCCGGGCAGCATCTTCAGCACGAAGCGCGAGATCGCCATCAGCGCGCCGGTGTTGCCGGCGGAGACGCAGGCCTGCGCGGTGCCGTCGCGGACCAGGTTGACGGCCACCCGCATCGACGAGTCCTTCTTGGTGCGCAGCGCGAGCGCCGGCGGCTCGTGCATCTCGACGATCTCGGACGCCGCGTGGAGAACGAGCCGGTCCGCGGCGGGCGAGCGCAGCTTCGCCAGCGCCGCGCGCAGCGGCGCGTCCAGCCCGACGGCGATCACCCGCGCATCGGGGGTGCGCTCCAGGAACGTCAGCGCCGCGGCCAGCGTGACCGAGGGACCGTGGTCCCCGCCCATCGCATCGACGGCTACGGTGACAGGCATGCGCCGGGCCGCCTGCGCCGCGGGCAGTGCGCCGCCTACTCCTCGGCCTTGGGCTTGACGACCTGCTTGCCGCGATAATAGCCGGTCGGGCTGATGTGATGGCGGCGGTGCGTCTCGCCGGTGACCGGCTCGACGGCGAGCGCCGGCGCGCTCAGCGAATCGTGCGCGCGGTGCATCCCGCGCTTCGACGGGGATTTCTTGTTCTGCTGGACTGCCATGACATTCTCCTATCGTGGGTACGGCAACAGTGCCTTCGATTCACCGCGGCGCCTTTTTCGTCGGCTCCGCCTTCAATCCCGCCAGTGCCCCGAACGGCGATCGCGCGGCGGCCTGCGCCTGCTCCTTCAATGCCGCCGGATCGCCCTCGCGCGGCGTGCCGGCGGCCGCGCAGCCCGCCTCCGGACAGCGCGGCACGAAGGGCAGCGTCAACAGCACCTCGTCCTCGACCAGCGCCAGCGCCGCGAGCGGGGCATCCGCCAGCACCACTTCGTGCTCGTGATCCTCGTCGTCGAGCCGCGCGAGCTCGCGCTCGTCACGTGCCAGCAGCACCCGCGTCGTCTGCTCGAACGGCCAGCGAAACGACTGCAGGCAGCGCTGGCAGGTCAGCGGCACCGTGCCCGCCACCGCGATTTCGAGCGCCGGGCGCCCGGCGGCGTCGGCGCCGCCGGTGATGCGATAACCGATCTCGGCCGGCGCGCCGTCCGCCGCAAGCAGGTCGGCCACCCGCGGCATCGCGGCGGCATCCGCGCGACCGGCAACGACGGCACGGTGCGCGGCAACGGCGAAACCGTCGAAGTGGCCTGCTGCTTTCATTGGACGATGCGTGGCCGGTTTCCGACGTCAGCTGCGGCTCGCGCCGCCGGCCGCGGGCCCGGTTCGGTCACCGTGGCGGTGGCAGGGCAAGCGCATTTCCGCCACGACCGTCCCCGGTGATTGCAAAACGTTGGATAATACCGCGAACCCGCAATCCTGTCAAAAATGTCCACAAAAACAACATCAAACCCGCCTCCCTCCGAGCCACGCCGGGCGCCGGGGTCACGACCGCTGGTGCTGGCGTCGACGTCGCGCTATCGCCGGGCGCTGCTGGAGCAGCTGGGGCTGCCGTTCACGGTGGCGACGCCCTCGACCGACGAGTCGCCGCTGCCGGGCGAGCCGCCCGTGGCGACGGCGCTGCGGCTCGCCGAGGCCAAGGCCCGCAGCGTGGCCGCCGGCCGCCGCGACGCGCTCGTCATCGGCTCCGACCAGGTCGCCGACTGCGAGGGCCGGGCCGTCGGCAAGCCGGTCGACCACGCGGACGCCGTCGCGCAGCTGACCCGATTGTCCGGCCGGACGGTGGTGTTCCACACGGGGCTCGCGCTGGTCGATGCCGCCAGCGGCGATTGCCAGACGGCGATGGTGGACGTGACGAGCACGTTCCGCGAGCTTGCGCCGGCGGAGATCGAGGCCTACCTCGCGCGCGACCGGCCGTACGACTGCGCCGCCTCGGTCAAGTCGGACGCGCTCGGCATCGCCTTGTTCGTGCGCATCGAAAGCGACGATCCGAGCGCGCTGGTCGGCCTGCCGCTGATCCGGCTCACCGACATGCTGCGCGCCGCGGGCGTGACGATACTCGCCCCGCCCGCCTGACGCGACGCCATGCCCACGCCGCCTTCCCGCGCGGGCGCGCCGTCGCCCGGTCGCCTGTACCTGGTGCCGAACCTGCTGGGGATCGTGCCGCCGGAGGACGTGCTGCCGGCACGAACGCTCGCCGTCGCGCGGCGGCTCGGGCATTTCGTCGTCGAGAACGCCAAGCCGGCGCGGCTGTTCCTGAAGACGCTGGGCGCCGCGTGCCCGCTGCAGCAGCTCGCCATCGCCGAGCTCGGCGAGCGCCCGACGCCGCAGCGCTGCGCCGAGTTGCTGGGGCCGGCACGCGCTGGCGCGGATCTGGGCCTGCTCTCCGATGCGGGCTGCCCGGGCGTCGCCGATCCCGGGGCACTGCTCGTTGCCGCCGCGCACCGCGAAGGGATCGTCGTCGTGCCGCTGGTCGGGCCGTCGGCGATCCTGCTGGCGCTGATGGCCTCGGGGATGAACGGCCAGGGCTTCGCGTTCCACGGCTATCTGCCGGTCAAGGCCGGACGCGCGCGGCGACGCGATCCGGCGGCTCGAGGCGGCGTCGCAGCGCGACGGCTCGGCGCAGCTGTTCATCGAGACGCCCTATCGCAACGCCGCGCTGATCACCGCGCTGGTCGCGACCTGCCGGCCCGGCACGCGGCTGTGCGTCGCGGCCGACCTGACCACCGCCACCGAGTCCGTCGAGTCGCGCGAGATCCGCGCCTGGCGGGGCCGCGATCCCGGCGCCTACGCGCGGCGGCCGGCGATGTACGTGCTGCAGGCGTCGTGACGGCGACCGCGGCAGGCGTGATATTTCGTAGCCCGGGTTGAGCGCAGCGAAACCCGGGGGTTGCGGCGATGGCCACTTCCCCCCGGGTTTCGCTGCGCTCAACCCGGGCTACGCTCAATCCTGGCTACGGTACGACGATGCGGTGACGGCAAATGTTATGTACGGTCGTCGCTGATGTAGCTCTTGAGCATCCGGTTCTCGAAGATCTGCTCCTCGTACACCGCCTTGGCGACGTCGTGGAACGAGATCACGCCCAGCAGAGTGGCGCCGTCCAGCACCGGGACGTAGCGGGCATGGCGCTCCAGCATTATCCGTCGCAGCTCCGTGACGTCGAGGCCGGGCGTCGCGGCCAGCGGCTGGGGCTCGGCGATGGCGCCGATGCGCAGGTCCCCCAGCGCCCCGCTGCGCTCGGAAAGCGCCTGCAGCACCTCGGCGAAGGTCACCAATCCCACCATCCGGCCGCGATCCATCACCACCAGCGAGCCGATGTCGTGCTGCGCCATGACCCGCACCGCGTCGAGCACCGGTGCGTCCGGCGACGTCGTGAACAGCGCGTTGCCCTTGATGCGCAGGATTTCGCTGACGAGCATCGTGGCCTCCTTGTGCGCGACGCGCGCGGCGACGTTGGTCTGCCGGCGCAGGGTACTCCCCCGCGCCGGCCGATGGCAATGGGCAGGTCCGGCGGCCGCCCCCGGGGCGCGCGAAGGCCTCGACGCAGGGGCGCGGGGCGCCGGCGGTCAGGAGTCGGGGTCGTCCTTCTCGCGCACGACCTCGATGAAGTTGTAGACCATCGCGGCGACGCCGATCAGGATGACGATGATCATCGCCGGATCCTTCAGCTTGATGACCGGCGGTGCGAAGAACGCCAGCGCCATGATCAGGGCGATGAGGCCCATCACGATCTTTCCGGTTTTCGATTGCATCGGTCGCCTCCGTTCTCAGCTCGCGCCGCGCTCCTGCGCCTGCGCCCAGTCCACGAGCCAGCGCGCGGTGCGCAGCAGCCGCGCATCGTCGCCGCGGCGCCCGACGAGCTGGATCCCCATCGGCATCCCGTTGTCCGCGCTCAGCAGCGGCAGCGTCACCGCCGGCATGCCGGCAAAGGTCCACAGCGTGCAGAACGCCGGGCTGCCCGTCGACTCGAGGCCGTGCGGCGCCGGGCCTGCCGTCGCCGCGGTGAGGATCGCGTCGCAACGGTCGAACAGCTCGTCGAACGCGAGCCCCACCGCGCGGATCCTGCGCGACCGCGTTGTTGTAGTCGACGGCCGTCACCCGCCGCCCGCGCTCGAGCTGGCCCGCGCAGCGACTCGCTCAGCCGGTCGCGACCGCGCTCGTAGAGCTCGTGGTAAGTTGCGGGCGAGATCGGCCTCCATGATCGTGGCGTGCCATTGCCACGCGTCGTGGAAGACCGACGGCACCTCGAAGGCGAACGACTGCTCGCCCAGCGCCTGCCCGACCTCGTCGAAGGCGAGCCGCATCTGCTCCTCGGCGTCGTCCCAGTTCGGCGTCTTCGTGAACGCGAACACCGGCGGCAGCGGCGGCTCCTGCAGCGCCACCGCGCGCAGGTCCGGCCTGCGCGATCGGCCTCGTGTCCGGATCGCGCTCGTCGTATCCCATCAGCGGCTCGGCGATGATCGCGAGGTCCTCGACCGTGCGCGCGATGAAGCCCACCTGATCCAGCGGCCGCGATTGCTCGAGGATGCCGTGGCGCGGCACCAGGCCGAAGGTCGGCTTGTAGCCGTAGACGCCGCAATAGGCCGCGGGGCGGATCACGCTGCCGTTGGTCTGCGTGCCGAGCGCCACCGGGACCATGTGCGCCGCGACCGCGGCCGCCGATCCGCTCGACGAGCCGCCCGGCGTGTGCTCCGGGATTGTGCGGATTGCGCGTCTTTCCCGGTGCGTAGGTGGCGAGCTCCGTGCGTGACCGTCTTGCCGAGGATGATCGCGCCCGCCGAGCGCAGCCGCTCGACGACCGTCGCGTCGAAATCCGGGCGCCGTCCCGCGTGCAGCACGGTGCCGTCCTCGGTCGGCATGTCCGCGGTGTCGATGATGTCCTTGACGCCCACGGGCAGCCCGTGCAGCGGGCCCAGCGCGTGGCCCTCGCGGCGCACGCGGTCGACGTTGCGGGCCTGGTCCAGCGCGCGCTCGTCGTCGACGAAAGCCCAGGCCTGCACGCGCGGCTCGTCGGCGCGGATCCGCGCCAGGCACCCCTGGACGAGCTCTTCGGCGCTGGTGCGGCCCTCGCGCAGCGCGGCGAGCGCCTGCGCCGCGGTGAGCGAGGTGATGTCGACGAGATCGTCAGCCTTCACGCCGCGTCCTCTGCGTCAGTTGCCGTAGAACACGTTCGGCAGCCAGTAGACGAGCTGCGGAAACACGTAGACCAGGAACATCGTCACGAACACCATGGTCGAGGAACGGGAAGCAGCCGCGGAAGATCGTCCACAGCTGCACGTAGGGCGGGGCGATGCCCTTCAGGTAGTACGCCGACATCGCCATCGGCGGCGAGAGGAACGAGGTCTGCAGGTTGAGCGCCACCAGGATCCCGAAGAACAGCGGATCGACGCCGAAGTGGGGCAGCAGCGGCAGGAAGATCGGGACGAAGATGATGATGATCTCGCTCCACTCCAGCGGCCAGCCGAGCAGGAAGATGATGACCTGCGACAGCAGCAGGAAGGTGATCGGCGTCAGATTGCATCGCCGAGCACGAAATCCTTGATCAGGCTTTCGCCGCCGAGATAGGAAAAGATCGACGAGAAGGTCCACGAGCCGACGAACAGCCAGCAGACCATCGCCGAGGTGCGCGCGGTGAGGAACACGGCCTCCTTGAGCCGCCCCCAGCTGAACGCCCGGTAGCCGATGGCGAGCAGCATCGCGCCCAGCGCGCCGATCGCGGCGGCCTCGCTCGGGGTGGCGAGCCCGAACAGGATCGCGCCGAGCACCGACATGATCAGCACGGCGAGCGGGAAGAACGCCTGCAGCAGCAGCAGGACCACCTTGGCCCAGGGGACGTCGGTCTCTTCCTTGGGCAGCTTGGGCGCGAGCTTCGGGTTGATCGCCGTGCGCGTGATCACGTAGGCCACGTACAGGCTGGCGAGCAGGAAGCCGGGAATGATCGCCGCCGCATACAGCTTGACCACGGACACCGCCGAGGTCGCGCCGTAGACGATCAGCATGATCGACGGCGGGATCAGGATGCCCAGCGTGCCGCCGGCGCAGATCACGCCGGAGGACAGCTTCTGGTCGTAGCCGGCCTTGAGCATCGCCGGGAACGCGAGCAGGCCCATCAGCGTCACCACCGCGCCGACGATGCCCGTCGCGGTCGCGAACAGCGCGCAGGTGATCAGCGCCGCGACCGCCATCGCGCCGGGAATCGCCCGGAGCGCGACCTGCAGGCTGTAGAACAGGCGGTCGAGGATGTTCGATCTCTCTATCATGTAGCCCATGAACAGGAACAGCGGCACCGCCGTCAGCACGTCGTTGTTCATGATGCTGAAGGTGTTCTGCGACAGCAGGTAGAACACCCGGCTGTCGAAGAACTCCTGCCCGGGCACGTAGTAGGCGTAGTAGCCGAACATGACCCCCATCGCCATCAGCGTGAACGCGATGGGGAACCCCAGCAGGATGATGAAGATGAAGCTGCCCAGCATCAGCAGCGCGAGCTCGGGATTGGTCATTTGGCACCTTCCGCCGAGGCCTGCTGCTCATGCTCGTGCTGGATCATGGTCTCGAGCTCTTCGACGTCGTGGAGCTGTCGCGGCCAGCGCCCGGTCCGGATGCACAGGATGCAGCGGATCACCTGCGCGATGCCCTGGATGAACAGCATCCCGCCGGCGAGCGGGATCAGCGCCTTGAGCTGCCAGATCGGCACGCCCACCGGACTGTTGACGCTCACCTCCTTGTAGCCGAAGGAGTCGTGCGCGTAGCCGTATCCGGCGATGATCAGCGCGGTGACGCCGGGATAGAAGAAGATGAAGTACAGCACCAGCTCGATGGTTGCCTGGATGCGCGGCCGCAGCAGCCGGAACAGCACGTCGCCGCGGACGTGGGCGTTGCGCGACAGCGCGTAGGCGCCCGACATGATGAACAGTCCGCCGTAGAGGATGTAGCTCATGTCGAACGCCCAGCTGGTGGGATTGTTCAGGACGTAGCGCATGAAGACCTCGTAGGAGGTCCCCAGCGTCAGGATGAGGATGCACCACGCGAAGGCATGGCCGACGGCCATGCTGAAGCGGTCGATGCTGATCAGGAATGTCTGAAGCATGGCGATTGCTCCTCAGGGCGGCGTCCGGGCGGATCTCACGGTTCGGCAAAAAAAAGGCGGCGCATCGCTGCGCCGCCTCCGATAGAGACACTTCACGCGCCGCGGGGCCGGCGCAGTCCATCAGAAGCCGAGCTTGCCGTAACAGGTGCTCGTACGCCTGCTTGTAGTCGGCGTTGTTGAAGAAGTAGTAGTAGCCGACGCGCTTGGCCCACGCCTTCTGCGATTCCCAGACCTTCTCGAAGAACGGGTCTTCGTCGGAGAGCTTCTTGACGAGCACGTCCCAGGCCTTGAGCTGCGCGGCGAAGATGTCCTTGCGGCGTGCGCAGGACGTGGACATGGTCCTTGTCCTTGAGCTCCTGCAGGTCCATGCGAGTACTTGTCCATGGCCAGCGCGTAGTTCGACGTCGACGCCGCCTCCGCCGCGTACCGCAGGATCACCTGCAGATCCTTGGGCAGCGATTCGTACTTCTTCTTGTTGAAATCGATCTCGAAGAACTCCATGCGCCTGGTGGTAGCTGCCCATATAGTAGTACTTCGCCACGTCCTGGGCGCCGAAACGGCGTGTCCGAGGTCGGGTTGTTGAACTCGAAGGCGTCGATCACGCCGCGCTCCATCGCCGGCACGATTTCGCCGCCCGGCAGCTGCGTGACCTTCATGCCCATGTTCCTGCATCAGGTCGGCCGCCAGGCCCACGGTGCGGTACTTGAAGCCCTTGAGGTCGGCGGCGCCCTTGATCGGCTTCTTGAACCAGCCCAGCGGCTGCGTCGGCATCGGCATGGCGAAGAACGCCGACCACGTCGAGGCCCGAGCTTCTTCGACGAGCTCGTCGTAGAACGGCATGCCCTCGCTGTGGATCCAGGCGAGCATCTGGTTGGCGTTGCAGCCGTTGACCGGACCGGAACCGAACAGCGAGGCGACCTTGCTCTTGCCGTACCAGTACACGGCAACGGTGTGCGCCGCGTCGATCACGCCCTTGCTGGTGGCGTCCATCACCTCGAACGGCTTCACGACCGAGCCGGCGACGAGGTAGTCGATGCGCAGGCGCGCCGCCCGCCATCTCGTTGACGCGCGTGACGTACTGCTCGGCCATCTCGTTGAAGATGTCCTTCGCGCCCCACGCGCCCTGCATCTTCAGGACGATCGGCGACTGAGCGACGGAGATCATCGGGAAGCCGAGAGTCGCAGCGCCCGCGGCCGCGCCAGACGCGGCCTTGAGGAACTTGCGGCGCGGGCTGGTGGCCTGCGGCGCGGCGGGTTGCACTTGCACGGGTGCTTTTTCGATGTTCTTCATGAGCCCTCCAGATTGACGTTGTGGAGAAACCGACGTGGCAACGGAGCGCCCCCCTCCGTCTGAACGCATTCACCTCCATGGGCAGCTTCGAGCCGCCTCGATTTCTTTGTTCAGCTTGCCCGATGATTATGCCCCTCAATTCGGAGTGAGTCCAGACCGCGCCGGAGCCGGCGGAAGCGGATGCGCGCGTCACGGCTCGAGCGCGCGCCGCTCCCGCAGCGCCTGCGCCAGCGTCCCGCTGTCCACGTACTCCAGCTCGCCGCCGACCGGAACGCCGCGCGCGAGCCGGCTGACCTTGAGGCCGCGCGCCGTCAGCAGCTCGCCGATGGTGTGCGCGGTCGCCTCGCCCTCGTTGGTGAAATTGGTCGCCAGCACCACCTCCTTCACCGCGCCGTCGGTCGCGCGCCTGAGCAGCCGCTCGAGGCGGATCTCCCTGGGCCCGATGCCGTCCAGCGGCGACAGGCGTCCCATCAGCACGTAGTACATGCCGCCGTAGGCATTGGTCTGCTCGACCATCAGCAGGTCGGCCGGCGTCTCGACGACGCACAGCAGGCTCGGGTCGCGCTTCGCCGACCGGCACAGCGCGCAGACCTCGTCCTCGGTGAACGTGTTGCAGCGCTCGCAGTGGCGGACCGTCCGCGCCGCGTGCTCGAGCGCGCGCGCGAGGCTCACTGCGCCTTCCCGGTCGTGCTGCAGCAGGTGCAGCGCCATCCGCTGCGCGGCCTTCGGGCCGACCCCGGGCAGGCAGCGCAGCGCACGCGCGAGCTCGTCCAGCCCCGACCCCGGTTCCCGGGCCGTCGCAGTGCCCGGCTCGCGGCGGGGGTCCATGTCGAATCAGCGGCGCGCGGGGCTCAGAACGGCAGCTTGAACCCGGGCGGCATGGGCATGCCCGTCGTGAGCCCGGCCATTTTCTCCTGCGTGGCCGCTTCGACCCGCCGGACCGCGTCGTTGATCGCCGCCGCGATGAGGTCCTCGAGCATGTCGCGGTCCTCGCCCAGCAGCGACGGATCGATGGTGACGCGCTTGACGTCGTGGCGGCAGGTCATCAGCACCTTCACCAGGCCGGCGCCGGCCTGGCCCTCGACCTCGACGCGGGCGAGATCCTCCTGCGCCTTCTTCAGGTTGTCCTGCATCTGCTGGGCCTGCTTCATGAGGCCGGCAAGCTGGTTCTTCATCATCGGTGGGAGCTCCAGGATGCGCCGCGCGCCAGCGCCCGCCCGCGTGGCGGGACGCGTGGCCACGGCAATGTTTCAGGGCACGCGCTTTATCGAATCCGGCCGGATCCGGGCGTCGAATCGGGCAATGGTGTCGCGCACGAACGGCTCGCCGCGGAATTCCGCCTCCGCCTTCGCCTTCTGGTCGGCGCGCTCGCGGCGACCCTGCTCGGCCAGCGAAGCGTCGGCGGCGGCGAGTTCGAAGGTCAGCCGCAGCCTGGCGCCGGTCGCGTTCTCGAGCGCCGCCTTGAGCTTGTCGGCGTACGCCTTCTCGGTCAGGTGGCGCCGCGCCTCCGGCACGCACAGCACCAGGTCGCGCCCGCTCGCGCGCACGAGCGCGGATTCCGCGGCGAGCTGGCCGGCGATGCCGCCGAGGCCGAGGCTGGCGACGAACCCAGGCCATTCTGCCGGCTCGGTGGGCAGCGCCACGGCGCCGGCCCGCAAGGCTGCCTCAGCGACGGTCGGGGTTTCCGCACCCGTTCGCACCGGCTCGGTGGGTGCGGCTCGGTGGGTGCGGCCTCGGTGAGCGCCGGCGCGGAACGAAGTGCCGCGGTGCCGGTGGGTCCCGTGCGTACGGTCTCGGTGCGTGCCGGCGCGGTGTCCGCCGACCCGGCGCGTACCGGTCCGGCATTTCCGGGGGTCGGCCGCGCGGGTCGGGTCGCGGGCGCGACCCGGGGCGTTTCGCCGGTGGGGGACGACCGCTGCGGCTCGCCGCCGGGCTCGAAAGCGAGCAGGCGCAGCAGCGTCATCGCGAAGCCGGTCGCCTCGTCGGGCGCGAGTGCGAGGTCGGCGCGACCCTGCACGCAGATCTGGTAGGCGAGCTGCACGGACTCGGGCGCGAGCGTCGCGGCGTACGCGGCGACCTGCCCGCCGTCGGACATCGTCTCGGCGGCCCCGGCGACCGCCTGCTCCGTGGCGATCCGATGGAACAGCGACGCGAGCTCGTCGAGCGCGGACGAAAACCCGATGCTGCGCGCCGCGATCGCGTCGGCCTCGGCGAGCAGCGCCGGGCCGTCGGCGCGCGCCAGCGCGTCGACGATCCGGTAGACGTGCTCACGGTCGACGGCGCCCAGCATTTCGCGCACCGCGTCCTCGCGCACCTCGCCGCTGCCGTAGGCGATGGCCTGGTCCAGCAGCGACAGCGCGTCACGCATCGAACCCTGCGCGGCGCGCGCGATCAGGGCCAGCGCCGACGCGTCGCCGGCGATGTTCTCCGCGGCGAGGATCGCGCCCAACCGCTCGCCGATGAGCGCCGCCGGCAGCTGCTTCAGGTTGAACTGCAGGCAGCGCGAGAGCACCGTGACGGGAATCTTCTGCGGGTCCGTCGTCGCCAGCACGAACTTGACGTGCTCGGGCGGCTCCTCGAGCGTCTTCAGCATCGAGTTGAACGCCTGCTTCGACAGCATGTGCACTTCGTCGATCAGGTAGACCTTGTAGCGGCCGACCGTCGGCGCGTAGCGCGCGTTGTCGAGGATGTCGCGCATGTTGTCGATGCCGGTGTTCGACGCCGCGTCGAGCTCCAGCAGGTCGACGAAGCGGCCGGCGTCGATGTCGGTGCACGCGGCGCAGGTCCCGCAGGGCGTCGCGGTCACGCCATGGGTCATGCAGTTGAGGCTCTTGGCCAGGATGCGCGCAATCGTCGTCTTGCCCACGCCGCGGGTCCCCGTGAGCAGGTAGGCGTGGTGCAGCCGGCCGCGGGACAGCGCGTTGGTCAGCGCCTGGACCACGTGCCCCTGCCCGGCGAGCTCGCCGAACGTCTTCGGCCGCCACTTGCGGGCGAGAACCTGATAGGTCATGGACGGTCTGGGGCGTTCGACGGGTGGCGGTTGACGGACGGCAATCGGCGTTCCCGGGTCCGGACGGCACGCGGCCCTGCGTCCCGCCTCAGGCGCGCACCCCGCCGGCCGCCCGGAACGTTGCCGCGGCGGGGCGCGGGCCCCGCCCGTCCGCGACACCGGACGTCCGACCGCAAAGGGTGGCGAGCCGTTCCCCCGGCACTTGCAGTGAGTCGCTGTGGCTGCTTCCTTCCGGACCTGACCAGGTTCACGACGCTGCAATGCGGGGCGACCCGCCGTTGATCTGTCGCGCCAACAGCGCGAGCAGGCATTATCGGCGATCGCTCCCGGGTCAGCAAGCGCGCCCGCGGTTTGCGTCCCCGGTGGCGCGGCGACCGTCTGGCCGCCCGCCCGGCCGCGCTGTCGCGCGGGCGCCCCGACGGCATCGCTATAATCGCCCGCGTCACCGTCGATCGCCACCTTCCTCCTTCGCCGCCCAGCCGCCCGTGCGCCCGTCGCACCAAATAGGCCTCGTCATCGCGGCCATCCTCGCCACCGTTGCGCTGGTGCCGGCGCTGATGCCCGAACTGGGTACGGCACTGTTCCCGAAAGCGGGGGGACCGCAGCCGCTGCCGCCGCCCGGCGAGGCGCAGGAACTGGTCGTGATGATCCGGCCGGGGCCGGTCGTGTATTTTCCGGGACCCGACGGAACGCCCGTCGGATTCGATGCCGATCTCGTGCGGCGCTTCGCCGCCGAGCTGCAGCTGCCGCTGCGCTTCGTGACCGTCGATTCCGCCGCGCGCCTGATTGCGGCCGTCGCCCGCGGGCAGGCGCACCTCGGCGCCGGTGGTCTGTTCCGCCCGCGCACCGCCGCCGCCGCGCCCGGCGGCGAAGGACGGCGCGACCGGTCCCCGGCCGGGACGCGAGCGCACGCGCGGATTTGCCGCCAAGCTGCTGTGGAGCGCCGGCTTCGCAACGGTCGAGCCGCTGCTGATCTACAACAGCGACAGCTACAAGCCGACCGGCTGGCGCGATCTCGACGGTGCCACGGTGGCCTACCTCGGCGGCACGGGCCTCGAGACGGACGTCCGCGCCGTGGCCGCGAGGCACCCCGGTGTGCGGTTCCGGGGGCTCGATGGGCCGTCCGCGGTCGGCCTCCTCGCGCAGGTCTCCGACGGCAGCATCGGCTACGCCATCGTCGGCTCGCTCACCGTCGCCGCGGCGCGCAACGTCTACCTCGATTTCGAGGTCGCCTTCCCCGCGGGCGAGAAGCGCGAGCTCGCGTGGATCGTGCCGTCGAGGTATCCGCGGCTGCTGGCGGCCCTCGACCGTTTCCTCGCCCGCAGCCGGAGCGACGGACTGGTCGATCGCCTCGCCGAGCGCTACGTGCCCGACGCGCGCGCGTTTGCGCGCCCGGACGCGAGTGCGTTCCTGGACAGCATCCGGACGCTGCTGCCCCAGTGGAAGGCGATGTTCGGCGATGCCCAGGCCCACACCGGGGTCGAATGGCGGCTGCTCGCCGCCATCGCCTACCAGGAGTCGAAGTGGGATCCGTACGCGGTGAGCGAAACCGGCGTGCGCGGGTTCATGCAGATCACGGAGGAGACCGCAAAGCACCTCGGCATCGCCGACCTGCTCGATCCCGGCGAGAGCGTGCTCGGCGCCGCGCGCTACCTGCGCGACCTCAA
Source organism: uncultured beta proteobacterium (assembly GCA_963768535.1). Lineage (GTDB taxonomy): Bacteria > Pseudomonadota > Gammaproteobacteria > Burkholderiales > Casimicrobiaceae > CAIWHR01. The sequence continues at coordinate 74,110 of CAVYID010000010.1, forward strand.
GTCCAAGCTCCCGGCGCGCATCGGCGAACCCGACCGCACCTGGCTGGCGCTGGCCGCCTTCAACATCGGCCTCGGCCACCTCGAGGACGCGCGCGTGCTTGCGCAGAAGCAGAAGCTCAACCCGGACCTGTGGAGCGACGTGCGCAAGGCGCTGCCGCTGCTGGCACTTCCCGAATTCCACGTCAACGCCCGCAACGGCTACGCCCGCGGCGGCATGCCGGTGGCCTTCGTCGACCGCGTGCGCGCGTACTACGACATCCTGCTCGCGCACCAGCCGGCCTTGCAGCCGCGCCTGCAGCGGCGCTCCGACGCCGATCCGCCCCCGCCGGCCGCGCGCTGACGCCGCGCCGCACGCGGCCCTTGCGGCGGCAGCCGGTCAGCCGGCGCGGACGATGCTTTCGGCGCCGCCGAGATACGGCCGCAGGACGCCCGGCACCTCGATCGAGCCGTCGGCGCGCTGGTAGTTCTCGAGCACCGCCACCAGCGTGCGCCCGACGGCGAGGCCGGAGCCGTTGAGCGTGTGCACGAGTTCCGGCTTGCCCTGCGCGTTGCGGAACCGCGCCTGCATCCGCCGCGCCTGGAACGCCTCGCAGTTGGAGCACGACGAGATCTCGCGATACGTGTTCTGCGCCGGCAGCCAGGCCTCGAGGTCGTAGGTCTTCGCGCTGGCGAACCCGATGTCGCCGGTGCACAGCGCCATCACCCGGTACGGGATCTCCAGCCGCTGCAGGATCGTCTCGGCGTGCCCGGTCAGCTCCTCGAGCGCCGCGTACGAGTGCTCCGGATGGACGATCTGGACCAGCTCCACCTTGTCGAACTGGTGCTGGCGGATCATGCCGCGGGTGTCCTTGCCGTAGCTGCCCGCTTCCGACCGGAAGCACGGCGTGTGCGCGGTCAGCCGCAGCGGGAGCGCCTCGGCCGGGCAGGATCTCGCCGCGCACCGAGTTGGTCAGCGTGATCTCGGAGGTCGAGATCAGGTAGAGCGTCTCGCCCTCGCCTTCGACGCCGCCTTTCCTCACCGAGAACATGTCGGTCTCGAACTTCGGCAGCTGCGTGGTCCCGACCAGCGTCTCGGCGTTGACGATGTAGGGCGTGTAGCACTCGGTGTAGCCGTGCTCGCGGGTGTGCGTGTCGAGCATGAACTGGGCGAGCGCGCGGTGCAGCTGCGCGAGCCCGCCGCGCAGGAACGAGAAGCGCGCGCCGGAGAGCTTCGCGGCGGTGGCGAAATCGAGCAGGCCCAGGTCCTCGCCGAGATCGGTGTGATCCTTGACCGCGAAGTCGAAGCGGCGGGGCGTGCCCCAGCGGCGCACCTCGACGTTGTCGGCCGGGGAGCCGCCGGCGGGCGTCGAGTCGTGCGGTGAGGTTCGGCAGGTCGAGCAGGAAGTCGCGCAGGCCGCCCTGCACGCGCTCGAGCTCGGCCTCGAGCCGCTTCAGCGCGTCGCCGAATCCCGCGACCTCGGCGAGCTGCGCCGAGGCGTCGCCGCCGCGGCCCTTGATCGCGCCGATCTCCTTCGACAGCGCGTTGCGCCGCGCCTGCAGGTCCTGCGTGCGCGTCTGGATGTCCTTGCGCTCGCGCTCGAGCGCGTCGAAGCGGTCGGTGTCGAGCGTCACGCCGCGCTTGGCGAGGCCCGCGGCGACGCCGCCGATGTCGTTGCGAAGAAGGTTGATGTCGAGCATGGCGCGAGTTTACCAAAGGTGGCTTGCATTCGCCGGCTTGTGTGGCCGGGTTACGAGTCGTCGTCGCGCGCCTTCCGGTCCTGCGCGCGCAGCCATTCGAGCCGCTCGCGGATCTTCGCCTCCAGCCCCCGCTCGGTCGGCGCATACCAGCGACGGCTCGGGCATTCCGTCGGGAAAGTAGCGCTCGCCGGCGGCGTAGGCGCCCGCCTCGTCGTGCGCATAGCGGTAGCCCTTGCCGTAGTCGAGGTTCTTCATCAGCCGGGTCGGCGCGTTGCGCAGCCGCAGCGGCACCGGCCGCGAGCCGTCCTCGGCGATGAACGCGCGGGCGGCACCGTAGGCGGCGTACACGGCGTTGGACTTCGGCGCGCAGGCGAGATAGACGACCGCCTCGGCCAGCGCCAGCTCGCCCTCCGGCGTTCCCAGCCGCTCGTAGACCGCCACCGCGTCCAGCGTCAGCGCCAGCGCGCGCGGATCGGCGAGCCCGATGTCCTCGCTCGCCATGCGGATCAGCCGCCGGCCGACGTAGAGCGGGTCGGCGCCGCCGTCGAGCATCCGGCACATCCAGTACAGCGCCGCGTCGGGATTGCTGCCGCGCACCGACTTGTGCAGCGCCGAGATCTGGTCGTAGAACGCTTCGCCGCCCTTGTCGAAGCGGCGCAGCGAGCGCGCGATCGTGGCCTCGACGAAGGCGAGGTCGATGGGCGTGGTCCGGTTCCCGCCGGCCGCGGTTCCGAGCTGCTCGACCATGTTGATCAGGCGGCGGCCGTCGCCGTCGGCGTAGGCGATCACCGCCGCGCGCGCATCGGGGGCGACGGCCACCCCCGGCAGCGCGGCCGTCGCGGCGCGGTCGAAGAGCTCGCGCAGGTCCTCGGCCGTCAGCGGCTCGAGCACGTAGACGGCGGCGCGCGAGAGCAGCGCGCCGATCACCTCGAACGACGGGTTCTCGGTGGTCGCGCCGATGAACGTCACGAGCCCCTGCTCGACGAACGGCAGGAACGCGTCCTGCTGCGCCTTGTTGAACCGGTGCACCTCGTCGACGAACAGGATGGTGTGGCGACCCGATTGCGCCAGCGTCGCCTCGGCGCGCGCCACCGCGTCGCGGATGTCCTTGACCCCCGACAGCACCGCCGACAGGGCGATGAAATCGGCGCTGAACGCATCGGCCATCAGCCGCGCGAGCGTGGTCTTGCCCACACCCGGCGGGCCCCACAGGATCATCGAGTGCGGCTTGCCCGAGGCGAAGGCCACCGCCAGCGGCTTTCCCGGCGCGAGCAGGTGCCGCTGCCCGATCACCTCGGCGACGCTCTTCGGCCGCAGGCGCTCGGCGAGCGGCGCGGCCGGGTTGGACGCGGCAAACAGGTCGCTGGTCATGCGTGCGGGCCGGCCACGACGGCCGGTTCATTCGCCGACGACGTCGGCCCCCTTCGGCGGGACGAAACGGAACTGCGCCGCGTCGAGCGGCGGGTTGCGCTCGAAGGTGCCGAATTCCAGCGTGGTGAGATTGCCGAAGGCGTCGGTCAATTCCATCCGCCGCGGCAGGTTGTCGCGGAAGCCGATGCGCACGCGCTCGAAGCCCGTGTCCGCCGCCTTCGGCCGGGCATCGACGAACTCCAGCCCGTCGCTGCGGCCGGCGTCGACGAGGTCGAAGTTCTTCTCCAGTGCGTTGTCGCCGGCGAGCAGCGCCGCCGGGCTGCCGCCGAGCGCCACGTCGAGCGTGCGCACGATCACCTGGTTGAGGTCGCGGTCGTAGATCCACAGCTTGCCGCCGTCGCCGACGATCAGCTGCTCGTAGGGCTGCTCGTAGGCCCAGCGGAACCGGCCCGGGCGCTGGAACGTGAACGTTCCCGTCGATTCCTGCGCCGGCGACCGGCCGCGCGGGGCGACGGTCTGGCGGAAGGTCGCCTTGCCGCTGCTTGCGCCGCGGTGATGAACGCGTGGAGCTGGTCGAGGCCGGCGCCCTCGCCGGCGCTCGCCGCCGCGAGGCACAGCGCGCCGGCCAGCGCGCGCCAGCCGCGGCGGGTCAGCTGCCGGCCCATGGCTGGGTGCCGGGAATGTTGGCCACGCAGTTGCCCACGTCGTCGAGAACGACGTACGAGTGGTCGCGGCCGCGGATGTCCTTCTCGCCGTTCACGAGCTTGTACTGCTGCGCGAACACGCGCCAGCTGTCGAAGGTGCGCTCCGGATCGAAGATGCAGCCGCTCACGTACCACGACGGGCCGCAGAAGTCCTTCGGCAGCAGCGCCTTGGCGCGCTCGACCGCCTGCGCGGCGGTGATCCGCGGCGCCGTGGCGGGCCGGTCGTGCGGGGGGCAGAATTCCTGGCCCTCCCGGTAGATCAGCACGGGGCTCGCGAGCGCCGAGCACGTGAACGCGAGCGCCCCCACGGTCACCGCCAGCGCGCGCCACAGCCCGACGGCTGGTCCCGGGTTGAGGTAGCCCGGGTTGACGTAGCCCGGGTTGAGCGCGAGCGAAACCCGGGTGGGCCGCCGACGGCGAGCATCCCCCGGGTTTCGCTTCGCTCAACCCGGGCTACGGACATCGCCTTTTCCTGCGGGAACCAGCACCTCGCGGTTGCCGTTGGTCTGCATCGCCGAGACCAGTCCCGCGCGCTCCATCTGCTCGATCAGGCGCGCGGCGCGGTTGTAGCCGATGCGCAGGTGCCGCTGCACCAGCGAGATCGACGGCCGGCGCGTCTGCAGGACGACGGCCACGGCCTGGTCGTACATCGGATCGGATTCGGCATCGGCGCCGGCGACACTGACGCCCTCGTCGTCGTCGCCGCCGGCAGTGCCTTCGAGGATCCCGTCGAGATACTGCGGCCCGCCCTGCTGCTTCAGGTACTCGACGATGCGGTGCACCTCCTGGTCGGAGACGAATGCGCCGTGCACGCGCAGCGGATAGCCGACCCCCGGCGGCTGGAACAGCATGTCGCCCTGCCCCAGCAGCGCCTCGGCGCCCATGTGGTCGAGGATGGTGCGCGAATCGACCTTGCTCGCGACCTGGAACGCGATCCGCGACGGGATGTTGGCCTTGATGAGGCCGGTGATCACGTCGACCGACGGCCGCTGGGTGGCGAGGATCAGGTGGATGCCGGCGGCGCGCGCCTTCTGCGCGATCCGCGCGATCAGCTCCTCGATCTTCTTGCCGGTCACCATCATCAGGTCGGCGAGCTCGTCGATGACGACGACGATCAGCGGCATCTCCTCGATCGGCTCCGGGGCTTCGGGCGTCAGCGAGAACGGGTTGCCGAGCGGCTTGCCGGCCTTGCGCGCCTCGGCCACGCGCGCGTTGTAGCCCGAGAGGTTGCGCACGCCCAGCGTCGACATCAGCTTGTAGCGGCGGTCCATCTCGGCCACGCACCAGTTGAGCGCGTTGCCGCGCGAGCTTCATGTCGGTGACCACCGGCGCCAGCAGGTGCGGGATGCCCTCGTAGACCGAGAGCTCGAGCATCTTCGGGTCGATCAGGATGAGGCGCACCTGCCGCGGCTCGGCCTTGTAGAGCAGCGACAGGATCATCGCGTTGACGGCGACCGACTTGCCCGAGCCGGTGGTGCCGGCGACGAGCAGGTGCGGCATCCGGGCGAGGTCGGCGATCACCACCTTGCCGCCGATGTCCTTGCCGAGCCCGATCGTCAGCGGGCTCGCGTGGTCGTTGTAGGTGGCGGAGGCCAGGATCTCGATCAGCTTCACGATCTGGCGCTTCGGGTTCGGCAGCTCGAGCCCCATGCACGACTTGCCGGGGATCGTCTCCACGACGCGGATGCTGACCACCGACAGCGCGCGCGCCAGGTCCTTGATCAGGTTGACGATCTGGCTGCCCTTCACGCCGACCGCCGGCTCGATCTCGAAGCGCGTGATCACCGGGCCCGGGTAGGCGGCGATGACCTTCACCGCCACGCCGAAGTCGGCCAGCTTGCGCTCGATCAGCCGCGAAGTGAACTCCAGCGTGTCGGCGCTGACGGAGTCCTGCACCGCGGGCGCCTCCTCGAGCAGGTCGAGCGGCGGCAGCGGAGAATCGGGCAGCTCGCGGAACAGCGGCCGCTGTCGCTCCCTGGCCAGCGCGCGCCGACTTCTGCACCTCCGGCGGCGCCGGCACGACCAGGATCGGCTCGCGCTCGGGCGCCTCCTGCTTCGCCTGCGCGAAGACCGCCTCGCGCTCGGCCAGCGCCAGCTCGCCGCGCCGGCGATCGGCGCGCGCGTCGGCGCGGCGGTGCAGCCACGTGAACACCGTCTCCACGCCGCCACCGAGCCGCTCCATCAGCTTCAGCCACGACACACCGAAGAACAGCGAGCAGCCGACGGCGAACAGCGCGACCAGCAGCAGCTTCGCCCCGGTCGCCGCCCACCGCCTGGGCGAGGATCGCACCGACGAGATCGCCCAGCGCGCCACCGGGGCCCTGCGGCAGCGCCACCGGCAACTCGGTGAAGCGCAGGCCTTCGAGCGCGGCGCTGGTCAGCAGCACCAGCGCGAAGCCGAGGATGGCGAGCGGCAGCGGGTGATCCGAGGCGAGCTCCGGGCGGCCGATGCGACGATACCCGGCGACGACGAGCACGACGCCCGCCACCACCCACCACCATGCGGAGAGACCGAACAGGTAGAGCAGCAGGTCGGCCAGCCACGCGCCGGCGATGCCGCCCCGATTGCCGATCGGGGCCCCGGTGCCGGAGAACGACCAGCCCTGGTCGGTCCGGGTGTAGGTGGCGAGGATCAGCGCCAGCCAGATGAATGCGGCGACGATCACCAGCCACCAGGACTCGCGCACCAGGCGGGCGAAACGCGGGGAAAGGGGCGTCGCTTCGCGCCGCGCGGGCGGGCGCGCCGGCCGCGTGGGGCGGCGCGGTTCGGTAGCCTCTTTCCTGTTGAAAAACATCAATTTGCCGCAGTGACTTCAGACGGCGGATTATACACGAAATCGAGGGTTTCCGACGGGTTCAGGGCCGCCCGGTGCCGCGGGAGCGGCGCCGATCGGGCGCATCCGCAGATCGATTACAATTCGAGGCTCTGCTGCCAACGCGAGAAACGGATGTCGACCAAGCACGCCCGATTGCTGATCCTCGGTTCCGGCCCCGCCGGCTATTCGGCGGCAGTATACGCCGCGCGCGCCAACCTCGCGCCCGTCCTCATCACCGGTCTCGCGCAGGGCGGGCAGCTGATGACCACCACCGACGTGGACAACTGGCCGGCGGACGCCGAGGGCGTCCAGGGGCCGGAGCTCATGGCACGTTTCCAGCAGCACGCGGAGCGCTTCGACACCGAAATGATCTTCGACGAGATCCACACGGTGCACCTTGGCGAGCGGCCGTTCCGGCTGGTCGGCGACAACGGCGAGTACAGCTGCGAGGCGCTGATCATCGCCACCGGCGCATCGGCGCGCTACCTCGGCCTCCCGTCGGAGGAGGCGTTCATGGGCAAGGGCGTGTCGGCATGCGCGACCTGCGACGGATTCTTCTACAAGGGGCAGGACGTGGTCGTCGTCGGCGGCGGCAACACGGCGGTCGAGGAGGCGCTGTACCTGTCCAATATCGCGAAGTCGGTGACCGTCGTGCACCGGCGCGACAAGTTTCGCGCCGAGGCCATCCTGATCGACCGTCTCCTCGCCAAGACCCGCGACGACGGCAACGTGCGCGTCGTGTGGGACCACACGCTGGACGAGGTGCTGGGCGACGCGTCCGGTGCGACCGGGGTGCGCCTGCGGCACGCGCGCACCGGCGCGACGCAGGACCTCGCGGTGACCGGGGTGTTCATCGCCATCGGACACACGCCCAATACCGGGATCTTCGCCGGCCAGCTCGACATGGCCGGCGGCTACATCAAGGTTCACAGCGGGACCGAGGGCAACGCCACCGCGACCAGCGTCGCCGGCGTCTTTGCCGCCGGCGACGTCGCCGACCACGTCTACCGGCAGGCGGTCACCTCCGCCGGCACCGGGTGCATGGCCGCGCTCGATGCCGAGGCCTATCTCGAAGGACAGGGCTGACGATTTCGCGGCGGCATGACCCGGCCCCGTAGCCCGGGTTGAGCGCCAGCGAAACCCGGGGGGATGTGCCCCCGGGCACGATTGCCCCGGGTTTCGCTGGCGCTCAACCCGGGCTACGAACCGCGGGCTTCGACGCGCCGCGCGGCGGCAGCGGCGTTCAGGGATCGGCCATGGCAAAACTCTCGGACCTCAGGAAGCTCGTCGACGCGGCCCGGGCGGCCGCGCCGGCTTCGTCCACGCCGCGCGCCGAACGGGACGAAGCCACCGGCCGTGCCGAGCGGCGCGCACGGCGGCGCGGCCCGGGCGGCACCACCCCCGCGCCGGAGCATCGCCGCGCAGAAGCACGCCACCGGCGACGTCGATCTGGCCGCGGCGTTCGCCGACGTGCGGCCGCTGCCGCCCAGCACCCGCGTCCGCCACGCGCCGCCGCGGCCCGCGCCCATTCCGACGCAGCGTCTCGCGGACGCGCGCGACGCGCTCGAAGCGTCCAAGTACGGGGCCGAGCCCGCGCCGAACACCTGGGACATCGGCCAGGAGCTCGAAGGCGAGCAGACGTTCGTCCGGCGCGGTCTCGGCGCCGACGTCCTGACCAAGCTGCGGCGCGGGCACTGGTCGGTGCAGGGCGAGCTCGACCTTCACGGGCAGACCTCGGTCGAGGCCCGCGACACGCTGGCCGATTTCCTGGCCGAGGCGCGTCAGCACGGCTAGCGCTGCGTGCGCGTCATCCACGGCAAGGGCCTCACCTCGCCCAACCGCGAGCCGGTGCTGAAGGGCAAGGTGCGCAAGTGGCTGTCGCACTGGGACGACGTGCTCGCGTATTGCGAGGCGCCGCAGCACGCCGGCGGCGGCGGCGCGGTGCTGATCCTGCTGCGCGGGCGCTGAGCGCGCGCTCCATGTCCTCCGGGCTGGCGCCAGCGAAACGGGTGCGGTGCGCTCGATCTCGGCCCGGTCGGCGCAGGCGCCTAGCGGAAGACGCGATGGCCGAGGGCGGGCAGCTGCGCGCGCACTTCGGCGAGCCGCGCGGGATCGACGTCGCCGACGACGATGCCCGGTCCCTCGTCGCGCTCGGCGACGACGTCGCCCCAGGGATCGATCAGCACCGAATGGCCGTAGGTCCGGCGGCCACTGGGATGCTCGCCGCCCTGCGCCGCGGCGAGCACGTAGCACTGGTTCTCGACGGCGCGGGCGCGCAGCAGCAGGTGCCAGTGCGCCGCACCGGTCGTCGCGGTGAACGCCGAGGGCACGAGGATCAGCGCCAGCTCGCCCAGCGCGCGATAGAGTTCCGGGAAGCGCAGGTCGTAGCACACCGACATCCCCACCCGGCCGCAGGGCGCGTCGAACGCGACGGCGGCGGTTCCGGGCTCGATGGTGCGGCCTTCGTCGTAGCGCTCGTCGCCGCGGGCGAACGCGAACAGGTGGATCTTGTCGTAGCGCGCGACGCGCGCGCCGTCCGGGCCGTAGACCAGCGAGGCGCTGCGCACGCGCGCGGCGTCGCCGCAGGCGAGCGGCACCGTCCCCCCGACCACCCACGCGCCGTGCGCGCGCGCCATCCGGGCGAGCCAGTCCTGCTGCACCCCGCGGCCGTCCTCTTCGCGCGCGGCGAGCTTGTCGGTCGCGCGCGCGCCGAGGATGCCGAAGTACTCGGGGAGGACGATCAGCCGCGCGCCGGCGGCGGCCGCCGCCGCGACGAGCGGCTCGGCCTGCGCCAGGTTCGCCGCGACGTCGCCGCCGGAGACCGTCTGCACGGCCGCGACGCGGAAGGACTGTGGGGGCTGCATCGGCGTCATCCTCGCGGGTGAAACGGCGGTTGCGCAGTGCGTCGTGCCGCGGCTATCGACGCGGCGATTCCGGCAGCGCGGTCGCGGACACCTCGCCCTCGCGCGTGACCACGGGATCGGACCAGCTGCCGGTCACGTCGTAGCCATAGCTGAACATCTGCTCGATCGGGTCGCTCAGCACCTTCTGCGCGAGCAGCGATCCGGCGCCCACCGCGGCGCCGACGAGTGGATTGGCGAACAGCAGCAGCATCGCCCCCGCCGAGACGCTGGACGAAAGCGCCGGCTGCACCCGCACGGTCAGGCGCTGCGTTTCCCGGGCGAGGTCGGCGCTGCCCGAAATGCTCACCTTCGCCGCCGGCCCCTCCAGCCGCAGATTATCGCTCATCAGCACGCCGTTGCGGATCTGCACGTCGCCATTGATCTCGTCGAACGCGAAGCCGTCGGAGAAGACGTCGGTGAAGTCGAGCGTGATCCGGCGCGGCAGCGACTGCAGCGACAGCACGCCCAGCAGCTTGCCGATCCCCGGCTCGATCTTGGTGAATCGCCCGGGACCGACCTCGATCCGGAACGCGCCGGAGAGGGTCGGGTAGTCGAATTTGTTCGGGGCGCCGGCCCAGCCGAGCTGCCCCTTGATCGTGGTCGGCGCATTCTTCACCGCATCGGGATAGCCGACGCGCGACAGGAATCCGGCGGTGTCCTTCAACTCGACGTCGACGTCGAGCTGCGTCTGCTGGTCCGGGCCGGCAGAGCGCCACAGGCCCTCGGCCGCCACACGACCCCCGCTGTTGACGAGCGTCATCCGGTCGATCCGCCAATCGGCGCGTTGCGGATGGGCGACGAATTCGAGCTGCCCGACGTCCCGGCCGCGCATGAAATAGCGGGCGGCGGCGATGTCGATCGCGGGCCACGGGTTGGCCGCCCCGGCGGCCGGCTCGTCGGATCCGACGCTCGCCTCTTTCCATGGCTTCAGCTCCCCGGAATCCGGCGGAACCAGCCGCGAAAGACGGGCCGACAGGCGTCCGTTCGGTGCGCCTGCGGAAGCCGCCGTCCATGTCGCGCTGCCGGCGAGCTCGCGCGCGTCGAGGTCGAGCCGCCAGTCGTGGTTCGACCGGCGGGCACCGACCTTGATCGCATGGAAGCGACGACCGAACGCTTCCAGCACGCCGACGTCGAGGTCGATGCCGTCGAGCGCGAGCTCGCCGTCGCCCCCCGCGCCCGGGGACGCGCGCCGCTGCAGCAGCAGCCAGTCGTCGAAATTGAACTGCGGCAACTCGCCGCGCACCCACACGCCGGGGCGCTCCGGGCGCGCGGACGGATCGGCCACGGCGGCGCTGCCCAGCAGCACCAGCGCACGGTCGACGGTGGTGCGCTCGCGCGCCCAGCTTGCGGTGCAGCAGCAGGCGGCCCACGTCGCCGTAGCGGATGGTCAGCGTGTCCTCGTCCGGCTGCGCCGGATCACCGCGACGCTCGATCTTGAGCGGAACCGCGTCGCCCGCGGGCTTGCCCAGCGGCGCCGGCAGATCGATGGCGCTGCCCTCCAGGCTGCTCTGCACCGTCCACGTCGAGCCCTCCCCCGTCATCGCGAGGTCCAGATTCCAGTCGAGCGTCCCCGACAGCGCATCGCCGTACGGCGGATCGAATTCGCGCCGCAGCGCCGCCGCCGTCGCGGCGCCGCTGCCGGTGACGCGGGTCCCGCCGGCGTCGGCGGCGATCGCGAACTGCGCCGGACCGCCCACCACGTTGACCGCCAGCGCGGGCGCGCGCACGCCGGACTCGGTGAACGTCAGCGTGCCGTTGACCTGCGACAGTCGCGGCAGGCCGGCGAAGCGCAGCTCGTTGTCGATGAACTGGAACTCGCCGGCGACCGTGTTGCCGCCCGGCGTGCCGAGCGGGATGCTGATCTTCAGGTCGAGTCGCCCGTCGCCGCTCACCTGCGCGTTTTCGGTCGCGTGTCCGATCCAGCCTGCGACCGGGCTTGCGTCGATGAAGCGCTGGAAGTCGACGGACGGACCGGCCGCCTTGCCGGCGATCACGAGCAACGGAAATTCCGCGCGCAGATCGCCGATCTCGGCATGGATTGCGCCCAAGGGCGCGTCGGCAACGCGGCCGCGCGCGGCCTCGATCGCCAGCCGCGTCCCGGCGAGGTCGACCTCGCCTTCGAGCTCCGACAAGGGCGGCCAGCCGGGCGCGTAATCGAGACCGACGCCGCGCGCCTTTCCGGTCACCGTGAACGTGCCGCCCTTGCCGTCGGCGAACGGAAACTGCGCCAGGTCTCCCGCCAGCCGGAGCCTGACGTCGGACGCGCTGCCGGCGGTCAGGCCGGTGCGCAGCCAGTCGCGCACGCCAGGCTCGACCGCACGCGGCAGGTAGCGGTGGATTCGCGTCACGTCGGCGCGCGTCAGGCGGGCATCGAGCTCGACCGCGCCCGGCCCCCTGGGCATCGTCCTGAAGGTTCCCGCGACGCTCCCGGCGGTGTCGCGATTGGCGAACTCCAGCCGCTTGATGGCGATTGCGGTGCGCTCCGGGGTCCGCGTCCAGTTGACCGCGCCGGCAAGGCTGTCGAACGCGATGGGTCCGACGAAGACCCGCGGCAGCGTCAGCACCGCATTGCGACTCGCAATCGTCAGGTCGCCGGTCGTCTGGGTCATTTCCACGCGGCCGGTCAATCCCTCCACGCCCGGCATGCCGTCCTGCGCCGCGACCCCCAGGCCGCTGAATTCGCTCGCCGCGCTGAAGATCTCCGGCGTGTCGCCGCGTCCCTCCCACAGGAAGCGGCCGCGGGTCAGCGTCCCTTTCGGCGCGTACCGCGCGACGTCCGCGCGCACCCGCTCGGACAGCGGCAGACGCGCGAGCAGGTCGCGCAGCGGCCCGAGCTGCAGGCGATCGAACTCGACCAGTCCGGTGGCGGCGCCGCCGCCGGTCGCGCCGCGCAGCGTCACCTTGACGTCCGTCGGCTCCACGCGCTGCCCGTCGGCGGTCACGTAGGCGAGCGCGTGCGTCTGGAACTCGCGCCGCGGCGGGGCCTCGCGCCAGCTGCCGCGACCGGAGAGGCTGACGAGCGCGAGCTCGGGAAGATCGGCGCGGAGCTTCATTTTCGCGTCAAGGAGCTCGACGTCGGCCACGGCCGCCGCGGGCTGCCCCTGCGCCAGGTCGAGCCAGAGCCGCAGCGCGCCGCTGCCGGTGGCGGTCGCCAACGGCAGCGGCACCCAGTCGGCCAGCGCCCCGATGTCCACGGCGTCGAGCCGGAGGTAAATCCTGCCGTTCGCCTGCCGCCAGGCGCCGGCCGGGCCCCGGCGGATGTCGCCGCGGACATCGATCGGCGCCGCCAGCGCCGCCGGCGGCGTGCCCCGCAGTCCGAACCGGTGGTGGCCGAAGCGGCTGTCAAGACGCAGCTGCACCTCTTCGACGACGAGCTGTGGCGCGTTGCGCAGGTCGTCGTTCCAGGTGATCACCGCATCGCGCACCTCGATGTGGGGCTGGCGCAGAATCCAGGCCGCGAGCGGCGCCTCGTCGCCGACGCGGGCCGGATCGACTTCCAGTCCGGCAGCGTGCAGGATGCCGGCCCGGTCGCGGCGGATCGCGACCCGCGGCCCGGCGAGCAGCAGGCTCTTCAGCCGCAGGTCGGCGAGCACCAGCGATGTCCACGCGACGACCATCTCCACCCGCGGCAGCGCGAGCAGCACGCCCGATGCCGGCGTCGCGCCGCTGCGCACCCGCAAGCCGTGCACGACGATCTTGGGGTTCCAGCCGTCCCAGCCGGGTGTCAGCCGGTCGATCTCCACCGGCCGCTCGAGCTGCCGCGACAGCGCGGCGGCGACGTCGGCGCGATAGTCGTCCACGCGCGGGAAGGCGACGAAGCGCACCGCGAGCAGTGCCGTGCACAGCAGCGCCACCGCCACGACGATCGCAAGGCCGGCGGCGCTGGCGGCGCGCGCCACGACGGAACGCGGCGCGCGCCGGGCGCGAGGGGAAGCGCGCGGGGAAGGCATAATGGACGGCGATTATCGCACCCTGACGGCGGTGGCCGGCCGGCCCGCGCGCTGCCCCGGTGCCGACCGACTCCGCCGAACCGGCACGACTTCCCATGGCCTCCCCTGCCCCCCTCGCCTTCAGCCGCTACGCGACCGCGGCACTGGCCGCCCATCCCGCGGCCGCGGAGGCGCTGGCGGCGAGCATCGGCGCGCCGTACGACTGGACCGCCGCGCAAGCCGATCTTGCCGCGCGCGTCGCGGCCGGCGACGCCGCCGAACTCGACGCAGCGCTGCGCCGGCTTCGCCGCGAGGTCCTGCTGCACACGCTCGCGCGCGATCTCGCCGGACGCGCGGACCTGATCGAAGTCTGCGCGGCGATGACGCGGCTGGCGGAGATTTCGCTTGGCGCGGCGCTGTCGCTGCACCACGCGGCGCTGGCCGCCGTCTGCGGCGAGCCGCTGGACGCCGACGGCGCCCCGCAGGCGCTGGTGATCATCGGCATGGGCAAGCTGGGCGGCGGCGAGCTCAACGTGTCCTCGGACATCGACCTCGTGTTCGCCTATCCCGACGACGGCGAGACCGCCGGCCCGCGCCCGCTCGCCAACCGCGAGTTCTTCGACCGGCTGGGCCGGCGGGTGATCGGGGCGCTGGACGAGCGCACCGCCGACGGCTTCGTGTTCCGCGTCGACATGCGCCTGCGGCCCTACGGCGACAGCGGCCCGCTGACGGTGCCGTATTCCGCGCTCGAGCAGTACCTGGTGACGCAGGGGCGCGCCTGGGAGCGCTACGCCTGGCTCAAGGCGCGCAATCTCACCGGTGCGCGCCACCAGGAGATCGACGAGATCGTGACGCCGTTCGTCTACCGCAAGTACCTCGACTACGATGCCTACGAGGGCCTGCGCGACATCCACCGCCAGATCCGCGCGCAGGGCCGGCGCCGCGATTACCAGCCGAACATCAAGCTCGGGCCGGGCGGCATTCGCGAGATCGAGTTCACCGTGCAGGCGCTGCAGCTGGTGCGCGGCGGACGCGAGCCGGCGCTGCGGGAGCGCGGGACGCTCCCGGCACTCGCGGCGCTCGCCGCCCGCGGCCTGCTGCCGGAATCGGCGGCGACGGGGCTGCGCGACGCCTACGTGTTCCTGCGCAACCTCGAGCACCGGCTGCAGTACCGCGACGATGCGCAGACGCAGACGCTGCCGGCCGCGGGTCCCGAGCGCGACGCGCTGGCGCAGGCAATGGGCTTTCCCGACGTCGCGGCGTTTCGACGCGGCGCTCGGCGACCGGCGCGTCTTCGTCGAGGAGCAGTTCGCGGCGGTGTTCGGTCCGCCCGCGACGGACGCCGCCGCGCCGGGCGCGGGAATCGCCGCCGATGGCCTCGTCGAGCGGCTGGCCGCGGTCTGGCGCGGCGACGTCGGCCCGGAATCCGCGGTGGCCGCGCTCGGCGCCGCCGGCTTCGACGATCCCCCGGCCCTGGCGGCGACGCTGGAGCGCGTGCGCGCGAGCCCGCGCTACCTGCAGCTGCCGGTGCGCTCGCGCGGGCGCTTCGACGCGCTGCTGCCGCAACTGCTGGCCACCGCCGCCGCGGTGCCGATGCGCGGCGCCAGCGCGCAGGCGGTGTTCCTGCGCCTGCTCGACCTGCTCGAAGCCGTCAGCCGGAGAAGCGCCTACCTCGCGCTGCTGATCGAGCACCCGCCGCTGCTGCCGCGGCTGGCGCAGCTGATGGGCCGTTCGGCCTGGGCCGCCGACTACCTGACCCGGCATCCGCTGCTGCTCGACGAACTGCTCGATGCGCGCGTGCTGCTCGCCGAGCCCGACTGGGGCGCCTGGCGGACCGAGCTCGCCGGCACGCTGGCCGCGCACGCCGGCGACCCCGAGCAGCAGATGGATGCGCTGCGCCACTTCAAGCACGCCCAGTCGTTCCGCCTGCTCGCGCAGGATCTCGCCGACCTGCTCACCGTCGAGCGTGTCGCCGATCACCTGTCGGCGCTGGCCGACACCATCGTCGCGGCGACCCTTGCGGAGATCTGGGCGCAGATCTCGGGGGCCGATGCCGCGCCACCGCGATTCGCGGTCGTCGGCTACGGCAGGCTGGGCGGCAAGGAACTGGGCTACCTCTCGGACCTCGATCTCGTGTTCCTGTACGAGGACGACGACGAGCGCGCACCGGTGCGCTACGCCCGGCTCGCGCAGCGCATCGTCAGCTGGCTCACCACCACCACCGCGGCGGGTCCGTTGTACGACATCGACCTGCGGCTGCGGCCCGACGGCGCGGCCGGCATGCTGGTCCTGCCCTTCGCCGCGTTCTGCCGCTACCAGCGCGACAAGGCCTGGACCTGGGAGCATCAGGCGCTGACCCGTGCGCGCTTCGTCGCCGGCGACCCGGCCATCGGCGCGGCGTTCGAGGCCGAGCGCGACGCGATCCTCCGCCTGCCGCGCGAGCCCGCCGCGCTCGCCGCCGACGTCGTCGAGATGCGGCGCAAGATGCTGGCGGGGCACCCCAATCCGACGCCGCAGTTCGATCTCAAGCACGATCCGGGCGGCATGGTCGACATCGAGTTCGCGGTCCAGTACCTGGTGCTGACGCACGCGCATGCCCACGCGCCGCTCACGCGCAACGCCGGCAACATCGCGCTGCTGGCGATGTGCGGGGAACTGGGCCTCGTGCCCGCGGCGATCGCGGCCGGCGCCGCCGACGCGTATCGCGACTACCGGCGAGCGCAGCACGAGATCCGGCTGACCGGCGCGCGGCACGCGCGCCTGCCGCCGGCATCGCAGGCCGCGCGGCGGGCGGTGGTCGCGGCGCTGTGGCGGCACGTGTTCGGCGCTCCGTGGGCATGATCGATGCGGGCGCCACGGTTCGAGCACGGGGGATCGGGTAAAATCGCATCCTTTGGCTGCGGGGAGACGACGCCATGTCAATGGCCGACCGTGATGGCTGGATCTGGTACGACGGCAAGATGGTGCCGTGGCGCGACGCCACGACCCATGTGCTGACGCACACGCTGCACTACGGCATGGGCGTGTTCGAGGGCGTCCGGGCGTACATGACGCCCGAGGGACCGGCGATCTTCCGGCTGCGCGACCACACCGACCGGCTGTTCCGGTCGGCGCACATCTTCGGGATGAAGATCCCGTACAGCAAGGACGAAATCGACGCGGCCCAGCTCGCGTGCGTGCGCGACAACAAGCTCGAGTCCTGCTACATCCGGCCGATCGCGTTCTACGGCTCGACGGCGATGGGCGTGGCGGCGAAATCGAACCCGGTCCGGGTGGCCATCGCAGCGTGGCCCTGGGGCGCGTACCTCGGCGCCGAGGGCCTCGAAAAGGGCATCCGGGTGAAGACCTCGTCGTTCACCCGTCACCACGTGAACATCACCATGACCGGCGCCAAGGCCTGCGCGAACTACCTGAACTCGATCCTCGCCAACCAGGAGGCGACGCACGACGGCTACGACGAGGCGCTGCTGCTCGACGCGCAGGGCTACGTGTCGGAAGGCTCGGGCGAGAACGTCTTCCTCGTGATCAACGGCGAGCTGCACACGCCCGACGTCGGCTCCGGCGCGCTCAAGGGCATCACCCGCGACACCGTGATGACGCTCGCGCGCGAACAGGGGCTCGCGATCCACGAGCGGCGGGTCCTGCGCGACGAGGTCTATTGCGCCGACGAGGCGTTCTTCACCGGGACCGCGGCCGAGGTCACGCCGATCCGCGAGCTCGACAACCGGGAGATCGGCGCGGGGCGGCGCGGACCGATCACGGCACAGCTGCAGGCGGTGTATTTCGACACCGTCAACGGGCGCAACCCGTCGAAGGCGGCCTGGCTCGCCAAGGTCTGAGGATGGCCGACGCGAAGGAAGCCGCTGCCGTCGAGGTCGACGCGAAGGACCTGCCGGTGCATTGCCCCAATCCGGCGATGCCGCTGTGGTCGTCGCACCCGCGCGTCTTTCTCGACATCGCGGAGACGGGCAGCGCGATGTGCCCGTATTGCGGCACGCACTATCGGCTGCGCGGCGGGCCGCGCCGCGGCGGCCACCACTGAGCCTCCCGGCGGGACGCACCGGCGGCAGCCGGGCGGCGCTGCCGCGCCCACTGGTTCCCTCTCCCGTGCCACGACCATGAGCGAGCGAATCCTGATCGTCGCGCCGTCGTGGGTCGGCGATGCGATCCTCTCCGAACCGCTGATCGCGAGGCTCTCCGAGTCGTACGCGAATTCCGCGATCGACGTGCTGGCGCCGCCGTGGTGCGCGCCGGTCTACGCACGGATGCGCGGCGTTCGCGAAGTCATCACGAATCCGTTCGGCCACGGCCGGCTCGCGTTGCGCGCGCGCGCCGCGCTCGCGCGCACGCTGCGCGCGCGCCCGCCGCAGGAGCGCTACACGCGTGCGGTCGTGCTGCCCAACTCGTGGAAATCGGCGCTGGTGCCCTGGCTCGCCGCGATTCCCGTCCGCACCGGCTATCGCGGCGAATCGCGCTGGGGCCTGCTGACCGACCTGCGGCACCTCCCGCGGCGCGCGCCGCCGCGTCTCGTCGACCGCTTTGTCGCGCTGGCGGAAGATGCCGGCGCGCCGCCGTCGGCGACGGCGTCGATCCCGGTGCTCGTTCCCGACGCGGCCAATCGCGCCGCCGCCGCGCAGGCGCTCGGGCTGACCGGCACGCGACCGGTCGCCGCGCTGTGCCCGGGCGCCGAATACGGCTCCGCCAAGCGCTGGCCGGCCGAGCATTTCGCCGCGCTGGCGGCGCGCTTCGCCGCCGACGGCATGCAGGTGTGGCTCATCGGCTCGCCGAACGACCGCACGGCCGCCGAGTCCGTCGCGGCCGCCGCCGGCCTGGCGCCACCGGCACTCGCCAACCTTGCCGGCGCCACCGACCTCGGCACCGCGATCGACCTGCTGTCGATCGCCGCCGTCGTCGTCAGCAACGACTCCGGCCTGATGCACGCGGCGGCCGCGGTCGGCGTGCCGCTGGTCGCGCTGTTCGGCTCGTCGTCGACGGCCTACACGCCGCCGCTGTCGCCGCGGGCGCGGATCGCGAAAATCGACATCGCCTGCAGCCCGTGCTTCAAGCGCGAGTGCCCGCTCGGGCACTTCCGGTGCCTGCGCGACCTCGCGCCGGACGCGGTGTATGATCTCGCGCGCAGCCGGGAAATCACCATCGCCGACGCGCACTGACGCCGACTCCGCCCATGGCCAAGATCCGCACCCCGCCGATCTACACGACGCCCACCGATACCGCGTTGGCGTTCTACCAGGCGTTCGAGGCCAGGGATCTCGACGCGATGATGGCGACCTGGGCCGAGGACGAGGAGATCGTCTGCGTCCACCCCGGCGGCACGCGGCTGGTCGGCTACGACGCGGTGCGCCACGGCTGGGAGCAGCTGTTCGCCGGCGACACCCGGCTCACATTCCGGCTGGAGCAGGTGGTCGTCATCGAGACCGTCGGCCTCGCGCTGCAGAGCGCCGTCGAGCAGATCGCGCTCGGCAAGGACGGCAGCGCGGCCGGCACGGCGGTGTGCAGCAATGTCTTCCTGCGCACGCCGTACGGCTGGCGGATGGTGATGCACCACGCCTCGCCGGCGCCGGCGGTCGCGTCCACCGCCCCCGCCGGGCCGCTGCACTAGGCCTCGTCAGCGCCAGACGATGAGCATCACGTAGGCGAGAAACAGCATCAGGTGGACGGCACCCTGCAGGATGTTGGTGCGCCCGCTCGCGAACGTGAGCATGCCAACGAGCAGCGTCAGCAGCAGCATCGCCGCCTCGACGTGGTCGAGACCCAGGATGACGGACGAGCCCTGCGCGAGTCCGATGATTATGACCGCCGGGATGGTGAGCGCCAGCGTCGCCAGGACCGAGCCGAGCAGGATGTTGGCGGCGCGCTGCATCCGGTTGCCCACCGCCGCGCGGATGCCGCCCAGCCCCTCCGGCGCCAGCACCAGGATCGCGATCGCCAGCCCGCCCAGCGCCGGGGGCGCGCCGAGCACGTCGATCCCGTGGTCGAGCAGGATCGCCAGCCGCTCGGCAAGATAGATGACCATAGCCAGATACGCGACCAGGTACGCGACGTGCTCCGGCACCGGCCGCAGGTCCGGCGTGTCGCGGCGCGTCACCGCGGCGTCGGCGCCGCCGCCGCCCTCCTGCAGCGGATGCACGAAGTACGCGCGATGGCGCGTGGTCTGAATCGCGAGGAACACGGCGTAGAGCCCGATGCACATCACGATCAGGAATCCCTCCTGGCCGCGCGAGAAGGTCGGGCCGGTGGTCGACGTGGTCAGGCTCGGCATCACCAGCCCGAACACCGCCAGCGCCACGATCACGCTGAGGTAGGCGTTGACCCCCTGCAGGTTGTAGTTCTGCTCCTTGTAGCGCAGCCCGCCCAGCAGCAGCGCGACGCCGACGAGGCCGTTCAACACGATCATGACCTCCGAGAACATCGTGTCGCGCGCGAGCGTCGGATTGGTGGCGCCGGTGGTCATCACGATGCCGATGGTCATGATCTCGATGCTCGCGACCGCCAGCGTGAGGATCAGCGTGCCGTAGGGCTCGCCCAGCAGCACCGCGAGGTAGTCGGCGTGGCGGACCACCGACGCGGAGCCGAGGACGATCACCGCGAACAGCAAGGCGAAGAGCAGCGCGCCGACCCAGGACTCGGCCTCGGCGGTGAGCGTCCCGTGGCTGAGCGCGGCGAACGCGATCGCGGTGGCGACCGTAACGCCCATCGCCCACTCGCGGCGATACGCGGGCCGCTCGGGCGCGTCGCCCGCGGGACGCAGCCCGTCGTCAGGCGCCGGCGGTGCCGCCAACGGTCAGCCCGTCGATCTTCAGCGTGGGCTGGCCCACGCCCACCGGCACGCTCTGGCCCTCCTTCCCGCAGGTGCCGATGCCCGAATCGAGCTCGAGGTCGTTGCCGACCATCGACACGCGGGTCAGCGCATCGGGGCCGTTGCCGATCAGCGTCGCGCCCTTGACCGGGTAGGCAAGCTTGCCGCCCTCGATCTTCCAGGCCTCGGCCATCGAGAACACGAACTTGCCGCTGGTGATGTCCACCTGGCCGCCGCCGAAGTTGACCGCGTAGATGCCGTCCCGGACCGAAGCGATGATCTCGGCCGCGTCGTGGCCGCCGGCGAGCATCAGCGTGTTCGTCATCCGGGGCATCGGCAGATGCGCGAACGACTCGCGGCGGCCGTTGCCGGTCGGCGCCACGCCCATCAGCCGCGCGTTCTGCTCGTCCTGCATGTAGCCCTTGAGGATCCCGTCCTCGATCAGCACCGTGCGCTGCGTCGGCTGGCCTTCGTCGTCGATGTTGAGCGAGCCGCGCCGCCGCGCGAGCGTGCCGTCGTCGATGACGGTGATGCCGCTCGCCGCGACGCGCTGGCCGATCCGCCCGGCGAACGCGCTCGTGCCCTTGCGGTTGAAGTCGCCTTCGAGCCCGTGGCCGATGGCCTCGTGCAGCAGGATGCCCGGCCAGCCGTGGCCGAGCACGACGGTCATCGTGCCGGCGGGCGCGTCGCGGGCGCCGAGGTTGAGCGTCGCCTGGCCGACCGCCTGGCGGGCGTAGCCGTCAAGCACGGCGTCGGTGAAATGGCCGTAGTCGAAGCGCCCGCCGCCGCCGGCATAACCCTGCTCCCGCCGCCCGCCTTCCTCGACGATGACGGTCAGCGACACCCGCACCAGCGGCCGCACGTCGGCGGCGACGAGACCGTCGCTGCGCGCCACCAGGATCGCCTCGTATTCGCCGGCGATCGACGCCATCGCCTGCACCACCCGCGGATCGAGCGCGCGCGCCATCCGCTCGAGGCGTTCGAGCAGGGCGACCTTCGCCTCGTCGGGCAGCGAGGTCACCGGATCCTCCGGGGCATAGAGGGCATTCGCCGGGCCGAACCGGTCGAGCGCCGCGGTCGCCGAGCGCCCCTGGCGTCCGATCGCCCGGGTGGCTGCCGCCGCTTCCTCGAGCGCCGCAAGGGTGATGTCGTCCGAATACGCGAACGCCTGCTTCTCGCCGCGCACGGCGCGAACGCCCACACCGCGGTCGATGCTGAAGGCCCCCGACTTGACGATGCCCTCCTCGAGGCTCCAGCTCTCGACCCGCGAGTACTGGAAGAAGAGGTCGGCGAAATCGACTTCGTGGGTGTGGATCGACGCGAACACGCGCGTGAGATGGGCCAGGTCGAGCCCGGCCGGCTCGAGCAGCAGGCGGCGGGCCTCGGCCAGCGGTGCGCCGTCGACGGCGGGGTGCGAAAGATCGGTCACGGCGGTCCTCGGGCAGGAAAAGGCAGGCAGCCGGGGAACTCCGGCGGCGGGAAATCGCGCTATTGTCGCACCAGATTCACCCGGCCGCCGCGGCGGCGCCCTTGCCGAGATAGGTCGCGGCCACGCGGGGGTTGGCCGCGAGCTCGGCGCTGGGTCCCTCGACGGCGAGCTCGCCGGTCTCGAGCACGTAGCCGTAGTCGGCGACCTGCAGCGCGGCGCGGGCGTTCTGCTCGACCAGGAGGATGGCGACCCCGCTCGCGCGCAGGTCGGCGATGATCCGGAAGATCTCCCGGACGATCAGCGGGGCGAGCCCCAGCGACGGCTCGTCGAGCATCAGCAGCGTCGGCTTGCCCATCAGCGCGCGGCCCATGGCGAGCATCTGCCGCTCGCCCCCGGACAGCGTGCCGGCGAGCTGGCCCCGCCGCTCCTCGAGCCGCGGAAAGCGCTGGTAGACCTCCGCCAGCGTGTCGCGCCAGCTGCGATCGCCGCGGCGGATGCGCTGGAACGCGCCGAGCTGGAGGTTGTCGGCCACGCTCATCGCCGCGAACAGCTCGCGCCGCTCGGGCACGAGGATGAGCCCGCGCGCCACCCGCTGCTCGACCGACAGCGCGCCGGCCGGCGCGCCGAGATAGCGCGATGTCGCCGCGCACCGGCAGGAAGCCCATGATCGCGGCCAGCAGCGTCGTCTTGCCGGCGCCGTTGGGGCCGATCACCGTCACGATGGTGCCCGGGCGCACCGCCAGCGAAACGTCGTGCACCGCGCCGACCTTGCCGTAGGCGACGTGCAGATGCGGCGAGTTCGAGCAGTGCGGTCATCGCCGGTTCAGACCCCGCCCAGGTAGGCTTCGAGCACCCGCGGGTTCTTCTGGATGTCGGCGGGCAGCCCCTCGGCGAGCTTCTCGCCGAAGTCCATCACCACCAGGCGGTCGGTCACGCCCATGACGAAGTCCATGTCGTGCTCGACCAGCAGCACGGTCATCCCTTCGGCGCGCAGCTGCCGCAGCAGCGCGGAGAGCTCCTGCTTCTCCAGGAAGCGCAGCCCCGCGGCCGGCTCGTCGAGCAGCAGCAGCAGCGGGTCGGCGGCGAGCGCGCGGGCGATCTCGACCACGCGCTGCCTGCCCAGCGGCAGGCTGCCCGCGGCGGCGTGGGTGTGGGCGCCGAGTCCGACGCGCTCGATCGCCCGTGCGGCTTCGGCCCGGGTCCGCGCCTCCTCCCGGCGGTCGAGCCGGAACGCGGCGCGCAGGACGGCGGCCTCCCCGCGCAGGTACGCGCCGAGCGCGACGTTGTCGAGCACGCTCATCTGCGGCACCAGCTTCACGTGCTGGAAGGTGCGGCCGATGCCGCGGCGCGCGATGGCGAACGGCTTGCTGCCGCCGATGGATTCGCCGCGGAAGACGACGTCGCCCGCGCTCAGCGGCAGCGCCCCCGAGATGAGGTTGAACATCGTGCTCTTGCCGGCGCCGTTGGGACCGATCAGGCCGAGGATCTCGCCGGGCCGGAGGGTCGAACGACAGGTCGTTGACCGCGACCAGTCCGCCGAACTGCTTGCGCGCGGCGCGAACCTCGAGCAGCGGCTCCGGCCGGCAGCGCGCGGTCGCGCCGCGGCAGCGCCCTGGCCGCCGGGACCGGCGGCGGCGCACGCTCCGGCAGCAGGCGGGCAAGCCACGGCCAGACGCCGTCGCGCGCGTGCTGCAGCACCACGACCATCAGGATCCCGAACACGACGATCTCGAAATTGCCGCTGCGCCCGAGCAGCGTCGGCAGGATGTCCTGCAGCTCCTCCTTCACCAGCGTGATCAGCGTCGCGCCGATCACCGCGCCCCAGACGCTGCCGGCGCCGCCGACCACGGCCATGAACAGGTACTCGATGCCCTGGTTGATGCCGAACGGCGTCGGGTTGACGAAGCGCTGCAGGTGGGCATACAGCCAGCCGGAGACGCTGGCGAGCAGCGCCGCGTAGACGAACACGACGATCTTGAGCCGCACCGTGTCCACGCCGAACGCCTCGGCCATCTCGCCCTGCCCCTTCAGCGCGCGGATCGCCCGGCCGGGGCGCGAATCGAGCAGGTTGCCGGTCGTCCACAGCGCGGCCAGCGTGATCGCCCAGATCAGGTAGTAGTAGTAGCGTTCGTTGCGCAGCTCCAGTCCGAACAGGTCCAGCGCCGGAATGCTGGTGATGCCGGTGTGCCCGCCGAGGAACTCGACGTTGCCGAACAGGAAGTAGATGCTGATGCCCCAGGCGATCGTCGCGAGCGGCAGATAGTGACCCCGACATCGGCAGCGTCAGGATGCCGTCGAACAGCGCCAGCGCGGTGGTGAGCACCAGCCCGATCGACCAGGTTGATCCACGGCGACACGCCGTACGCGCGTCGTGAGATAGGCCGTCGTGTAGGCGCCGATCCCGACGAACGCCGCCTGCCCGAACGAGGTCTGCCCGGCGACGCCGGTCAGCAGCACCAGCCCCAGCGCGACGATGCTGTACAGGCCGATGTAGTTCCCGAGCGTGACCCAGAACTGCGGCGCGGCCAGCGGCACGCCGATCAGCACCGCGACGAACGCCGCGACGCCCCACGCCCGAAGGCAGCCGCGGCCGGAGCTCATCGCCGGCCGGAATCCGGATTCATTCCTCTTCCTCGTGGTGCGTGGTCGTGAGGCTGCGCCACAGCAGCACCGGGACGATCAGCGTGAACACGATCACCTCCTTGAAGCCGCTGGCCCAGAACGACGCGAACGCTCTCGATCAGGCCGACGAACAGCGCGCCCCGCCGCGGCCAGCGGGTAGCTCGCGAGGCCGCCGATGATCGCGCCGACGAAGCCCTTGAGGCTGACCAGGAAGCCGGAGTCGTAATACACGGTCGTGATCGGTCCGATCAGCACGCCCGAGAAGGCGCACAGCAGCGCGGCCAGCGTGAACGTCAGCGCGCCGGCCAGGTCGGGCGAGATGCCGACCAGCCGCGCGCCGGTCCGGTTGAGCGCGGTCGCGCGCAGCGCCTTGCCGGTCAGCGTCCGCCCGAAGAACAGGTACAGCCCCGCGATCAGCGCGAGGCTGGTCGCCGACCACGAGCAGGCTCTGGACGCTGACGGTGATGCCGGAGACGTCGAACGACGCGGCCGAGAACGGCGGCGTGCGCGAGCCCTCGGCGCCGAAGAACCAGAGCCCCAGTCCGGTCAGCGCGAAGTGGACGCCGACCGAGACGATCAGCAGCACCAGCACGCTGGCCTCGGCGATCGGCTGATAGGCGATGCGGTAGAGCAGCGGGCCGAGCGCGGTGACGAGCGCCAGCGTCAGCAGGATCTGCGCCCAGAACGGCAGCGGCGAAGGCAGCGGCCACCCGGCACGCACGGCGGCCGCCAGCGGGACGCCGGTCCAGCCGCAGCAGCTGGCGCGCGGAATGCGGCGCGCCTCGCCGCGGCGCAGGCGCGTCGAGCGCTCGAAGCGCCGCCGACGACCGCCATGCCGGCGAGCAGGCGCACGGTGCCGGGCGTGCGCCCCGGCCTGCAGGCCGGCCAGCGTCAGCGTCCCGTAGGCGACGAACTCGCCGGAAGGAATCGCAGATCACCCGCGTCACCGCGAACACCAGCACCAGCGCCAGTGCGAGCAGCGCGTAGACGGCGCCGTTGGTGATGCCGTCCTGCGCCAGCAGCGCGAAGATCTGCAGATCCATGTCGGCGGCGAAGGAAGGGACGACGGCTCGCGCCGGCGCAAGAAAAAGGCCGGCTGCAGGTGACGCCGCAGCCGGCCCTTCGCAGGCGCGCTAGGTCACTTGGCGAGAACCCACTTGCCGTTGTCGATCGTGATCATCGTCCGCGCGCGGTTGTCGAGGCCGTTGTGGTCGGTCGGCGACATCGTGAACACGCCGTGCGTGGCCACCAGCTCGTGCACGTTCTCGAGCGCGTCGCGCAAGCGCGAGGCGGAACTCCTTGCGTCCCCGGCTGCGCCTTCTTCAGCGCCTCGGGAATCGCGACCGACAGCAGCATGTACGCGTCCCAGGCGTGCCCGCCAAAGGTCGTGCGCGAGCCCTTGCCGTACTTGGCCTCGTACTTGTTGATGTACTCCGCGGCGGACTTCTTCAGCGGGTTGGAATCGGGCAGCTGCTCGTAGACCAGCATCGGGCCGATCGGCAGGATCGTGCCGTTGCCGTCCTTGCCGCACGACGCGCAGGAAATCGGGGTTGGCCACGCCGTGCGTCTGGTAGATCTTGCCCTTGTAGCCGCGCGCGACCAGTTCCTTCTGCGGTGTGGCGCCCGGCGTGCCCGCGGCGCCGATCAGCACCGCATCCGGCTTGGCGGCGATGATCTTCAGGACCTGGCCGGTGACCGACGGGTCGTTGCGCCGGTATTTCTCCTCGGCGACGATCTTGATGCCGGCGGTCTGCGCCGAGCGCTTCGATCTCGCCCAGCCAGCCGTCGCCGTAGGCGTCGGCAAAGCCGATGTAGGCCATGGTCTTGATGCCGTTCGCCTTCATGTGGACGGCGATCGCGTCGGCCATCAGCGCGTCGTTCTGCGGCGTCTTGAACACCCAGTCGGGTCTTCGGGTTGGCCGGATCGACGATCCGCGACGACGCCGCCATCGAGATCATCGGCGTCTCGGCGTCGGCGCACGACGTCGACCATCGCCAGCGAGTTCGGCGTGATCGTCGAGCCGACGATCACGTCGACCTTGTCCTCGGAGATGAGCTTGCGGGTGTTGGTGACGGCCTTGGTCGTGTCCGAGCCGTCGTCGAGGACGATCCAGTTGACCTTCTGCCCGGCGATGCTGGTGGGCAGCAGTTCGATGGTGTTCTTTTCCGGGATGCCGAGCGACGCGGCGGGGCCGGTCGCCGACAGCGTGACACCTACGTTGATGTCGCCACGGGCGGGCGCCGTGACGAGGACGAGCGCGGCGGCGAGCGCCGGCAAATATTTGCGGACGTGCATCGAATCCTCCTGAGCCTCGGCGGAATAAGCGAGAAACTCGCGGCCGTCGGGTGCTGCTGCGGCCTTGGGCGTGTCGCCGCGCCGGCAGCTGGTCGGGCCGGCGCGTGCGGAACAACGTTGATTCTGGCAAACCCGGTGCCCCGGGTCAACGCCTACTTTTTCAGCGCGTCGCGGATCTCGCGCAGCAGCACGACGTCCTCGGGCGTGGGCGGAGGTGCCGCCGGCGCCGCCGGCGCCTCGCGCTTGAGCCGGTTGACCTGCTTCACCATCAGGAAGATGACGAACGCCAGGATGACGAAATTGATCGCGATGGTGAGGAAATTGCCGTAGGCGAGCAGCGGCACGCCGGCCTTGGTCAGCGCCTCGTAGGTCATCGGGCCGGCGTAGCCCGCGGGCGGCGCGCCGAGCATGATGAACCAGTTGGAGAAATCGAGCCCGCCGACGACCCGGCTGACGACCGGCATGATGACGTCCTTGACCAGCGAATCCACGATCTTGCCGAACGCCGCGCCGATGATGACGCCGACGGCGAGGTCCATGACGTTGCCCTTGAGCGCGAACTCCCGGAATTCACTGGTCATCGACACGATTCGTCTCCCCTTGAACGGTGACGGCGCAGACCACCGCCGTCGCGGCCGCCGCTCAGACCGCGGCCTCCCCCGATTCGCCGGTGCGGATGCGGATGACCTGCTCGACGGCGGTGACGAAGATCTTGCCGTCGCCGATCTTGCCGGTGCGCGCGGCCTTGACGATCGACTCGATCGCGCGCTCGACCTGCGACTCCTGCAGGATCACCTCGACCTTGACCTTGGGCAGGAAGTCGACGACGTACTCGGCGCCGCGGTAGAGCTCGGTATGGCCCTTCTGGCGGCCGAAGCCCTTGACCTCGGTGACGGTGAGGCCGGTCACCCCGATTTCGGACAGGGCCTCGCGGACCTCGTCCAGCTTGAACGGCTTGATGATGGCTTCGATTTTCTTCATGGACGCAACGGCTGCCGGGTGAACCCCGTCGCGCGGCACGATCGCCGGCGACTCGACGCGTTAGCTTACACGATGGCGGGCGCGGGACCTAGAGGGCCGCCGCGAAGGCGCTTCGGCACTGGAACCGCCGACGGGCGCGTCTTCCCAGTCGGCCCACGCCGACGTGATCGGGTAGCGCCAGTCCTTGCCGAAGCCGCGCGGCGTGATGCGGATGCCGATCGCCGCCTGCCGGCGCTTGTACTCGCTCAGCTTGATCAGCCGGACGACCTTGCGCACGTCGGGCCACGAATAGCCCATCGCGACGATCTCCGCGGGGCTCCGGTCCTGTTCGACGTAGGCCTCGAGCACGGCGTCGAGGACGTCGTAGGGCGGCAACGAGTCCTGGTCGGTCTGGTCGGCGCGCAGTTCCGCCGACGGCGGGCGGGTGATGATGCGTTCGGGGATCACCCGGCCGAGGCGGTTGCGATATCGCGCGAGCCGGTAGACGAGCGTCTTGCTGATGTCCTTCAGCACCGCGAAGCCGCCGGCCATGTCCCCGTAGAGCGTCGCATAGCCGACCGCCATCTCCGACTTGTTGCCCGTCGTCAGCAGGATCGCGCCGAACTTGTTCGACAGCGCCATCAGCAGCGTGCCGCGGATGCGCGCCTGGATGTTCTCCTCGGTCGGCATCCGGCGCGCAGGCCGGCGAATTCGCCCGCCAGCGACGCGAGGAATGCCTCGAACATCGGCTCGATCGGAATCGTGTCGTAGCGCACGCCGACGATGCCGGCCATGGCGCGGGCATCCTCGAGGCTGATCGCGGCGTTGTAGCGCGACGGCAGCATCACCGCCCGGACCCGCTCCGGCCCGAGCGCGTCGACGGCCACGGCGAGCGTCAGCGCCGAATCGATGCCGCCGGACAGCCCGAGCAGCACGCCGGGAAAGCGGTTCTTGACGACGTAGTCGCGCACGCCCATCACCAGCGCGTCGTAGACATGCGGCTCGAGCCCGGGATCGAGCCCGCCGCGAACCGCCTTGGGAACGCCGTTCTCGAACGTCGCCAGCGCGACCGTCTCGTGCCACGCCGGGAGTTGCTGCACCACCTGCCCGTCGGCGTCCGCGACGAACGAGGCACCGTCGAACACCAGCTCGTCCTGGCCGCCGACGCGGTTGACGTAGACCACCGGCAGCCCGGTCTCTTTCGCCGCGCGCGCCGACCTGCTCGCGCCGCAGCGCCTGCTGCCGCGTGTGGTAGGGCGAGCCGTTGGCCACGACGATGAGCGCGGCACCGGCGGCCTTCGCCCGCCGCGCCGGTTCCGGATGCCAGCAGTCCTCGCAGATCAGCAGGCCGGTCGCGACGCCGTCGACGTCGACGACGCAGGGCGCCTCCCCGGCGTCGAAATAGCGCTCCTCGTCGAACACGGTGTAGTTGGGAAGCCGCTGCTTGCGGTAGATCGCGACGACCCGACGGTCGCGCAGCACGGCCAGCGCGTTGTAGCGTCGGCCCGCGGCGAGTTCGGGAAAGCCCACGACGACGGTGCTGCCGCGCACCTCGCCCGCAAGCGACGCGAGCTCGCGCGCGCAGGCGTCGAGGAACGCC
Source organism: uncultured beta proteobacterium (assembly GCA_963768535.1). GTDB lineage: Bacteria > Pseudomonadota > Gammaproteobacteria > Burkholderiales > Casimicrobiaceae > CAIWHR01. The sequence continues at coordinate 103,234 of CAVYID010000010.1, forward strand.
GGCCGCAGCACCAGGTCCTCGGGCGGGTACCCGCACAGCGAAAGCTCCGGCGTGACGACCAGCCGCGCGCCGGCACGCTCGCCTTCGGCCACGGCCGCCAGGATCGACCGCGCATTGCCGGCAAGGTCGCCGACGACCTGATTCAACTGCGCGATGGCGATCTGCATGGCAAAAAATGGTAGCACGCGGGCACCCGGCCGACGGGAGGGTCCACGACGCGGATTGCGGCCCGCAGGCCATTCACGCGAGAATCCTCTCTCCGCGATGAGTACCCTGCCCCCACCCGACCGTGCCGGCCAGTCGCTTGCGCTGGTGCTGCGCGACGACGTCACCCTGGCGGAGATCCCCGCCGCGGCGTGGGACGCGCTCGTTCCCGGCCAGCCGCTGCTCGCCCACGCCTACCTGTCGGCGCTGCACGCCACGGGTTGCGCGTCACCGCGCACCGGCTGGCGCCCGTGCTACGTCACCGCCTGGCGCGGCGAAGCGCTGGCCGGCGCCGTTCCGCTGTACGCCAAGATGCACTCGTTCGGTGAATACGTCTTCGACTGGGCCTGGGCCGACGCGTACCGCCGCTATGGCCGGCGGTACTACCCCAAGCTGCTGGCGGCGATTCCGTTCACGCCGACACAGGGCCCCCGGCTGCTGGCCGGCGACGACGCGACGCGCGGCGCGCTCCTCGCGCACGCGCTGCGCCGGCTGGACGCCGGGGACCACTCGTCGCTGCACGTGCTGTTTCCCACCGACGCCGAGACCGCGCTGTGCGCCGCCGCCGGGATGCTGGTCCGCCACGGCGTCCAGTTTCACTGGGACAATCCCGGCTACCGGGACTTCGCCGACTTTCTCGGCGCGTTCAACCACGAGAAGCGCAAGAAGGTGAAGCAGGAGCGGCGCAAGCTCGCCGAAGCCGGCGTGAGCTTCCGCCGTCGTGTCGGGCGCGAGATCACCGCCGCCGACTGGGCCTTCTTCCACGCCTGCTACGAGCGGACCTACGAGACCCACGGCTCGACGCCCTACCTGTCGCTGGAGTTCTTCGAGACGCTTGGCGAAACCATGCCCGAGCACCTGCTGCTGGCCGTCGGAGAACGCGCCGGGCAACCGGTCTGCGCCGCCCTCGACGTGTTCGCGCACGACACGCTCTGGGGCCGCTACTGGGGGGCGACCGAGTACCTGCCGGGACTGCACTTCGAGGCCTGCTACTACCAGGCGATCGAGTTCTGCATCGAGCGCCGGATCGCGCGGTTCGAAGGCGGCGCCCAGGGCGCGCACAAGCTTGCCCGCGGGCTCATGCCAGTGACGACGTCGTCGGCGCACGCCATCGCCGACCCCGAGTTCGCCGCCGCGATCGCCGATTTCTGCGCCCGCGAGCGCAGCGCGGTCGCGCAGACCGTCGACGAACTCGAGACTGCCAGCCCGTTCCGCAACCGGCCGCTCGACCTCGAGCCGGGATAGAGGACGACTGCAGCTTCGACGGCGTCGCCATCATTGCGATGGCCGCCCCGCGCCGCCGCCGCGCACTCGCGTGCTAGACTTTCGCGGCCGGCTCTCCCCGCAGCCGAATCCGATCGCGCCGCCCGCGTCCAGCCGTTCCGCCCCCCGATGAACGACACCGTCCTGCTCCAGCGCGAAGGGCGCGTCGCCACCCTGACGCTCAATCGTCCAGCCGCGCTCAACACGCTCGACCTGGCCATGGTCGAAGGGCTGGTCGCGGCCACGACCGAGGTCGCCAACGACGACGCACTGCACGTGGTCGTGCTGCGCGGCGCGGGCAAGCATTTCATGGCGGGCGGCGACATCCGGACCTTCGCCGCGCAGCTTTCCGCCGCCCCGGTCGAGCGGCAGCGCGGCTTCCAGCGGATGATCGAGCGGCTGCACGCCGCCGTCGAGCAGCTGCACCGGATGCCGCATCCGGTCGTCGGCCGTGTGCACGGCGCGGTCGCCGGCTTCGGGCTGTCGCTGATGAATGCCTGCGACCTGGTGGTGGCAAGCGACGACGCCTACTTTGCCTCGGCGTACCGGCACATCGCGCTGACGCCCGACGGCGGCGGCACGTGGACGCTGCCGCGGATCGTCGGCCTGCGCAAGGCGATGGAGATCCTGCTGCTCGGCGAGCGCTTCGACGCTGCGGAAGCCATGCGGCTGGGGCTCGTCAACAGGGTCGTTCCGGCGGCGGAACTCGACGCCACGATCGACGCCATCGTGCGCTCGCTCGCCGACGGGCCCCGCCACGCGCTGCGCAGTGCCAGGCGGCTGGTCCGCGATTCGCTCTCGCGGACGCTGTCCGAGCAGCTCGAAGCGGAGGCGGTCAGCTTCGGCCGCTGCACCGCGATGCCCGATTTCGACGAGGGCATCACCGCCTTCCTCGGCAAGCGTCCGCCGCAGTTCCACAGCGACTGAGCACGGCGCCGCGTGCGCGACGCGCGGGCCGCGCCGCGGCGGTCGCCCGGCCGGCGGCTACCGGTTGAAATCCTCGTCGGGCGGCGTCGCGTCGACGCTGCGGGGCGCTTCGTTTCCGGGCGTGGCTTCGGGCTTCGGGCCGCGGCGGTTGCGGTTGCCGCGAGACCGGTTCTTGCCCTGCCCGGGGCCGGGCCCGCCGGCCCCCTTGGGCCTTGGTGGCCGCTCGGTGCCGGGCAATCCCGGCGGAATGGCGCCGGGAATGGTCAGCGTCGTCATCACGATGGGCGATGCATTCCCGCCCTGACCGGGCATGCCGGCGTGCCTGGGCTTGCCGAAATGCGGTGGGCGCCCCGGCCCCGCGTGGCCGTGCGGCGGCCGGTTGCCGGGAGACGCCTGGCCGTGCCGCGCCCCCCCCTTGCCCGCTCCCTGTCCGTGCCGGGGCCCGCCGCCCTGGCCATGCCGCGGCCCGCCCTGCGCGTGGCGGGGGCCCCCCCTGCCCCTGGCGCGGCCCGCCGTGTCCGTGTGCCTGCCGTGGCGCGCCCTGGCCATGACCCTGCCGCGCTCCGCCTTGCGGGTGGCTGCGCCCCGGCGCGTCGCCGTGCGGCCGGGTCCCGTGCAGGCGCTCGAAGACATGTGCCGTGTTGCCGTCGACGTCGTCCTCTTCGGCGGCCTCGGCCAGCACGTTTCCCGGCTCGTAGTCACCGTCCGGAAGCGGCGCACGCTCGTCAGCCGACATCGGGCCCGCGCCGCGATCGCGGCCACTGCGCGGCTGGCTCTTGCCCCCCGGGCCGTCCCGCCGCGGCCCCGTGGCCGCCTTCATTCCGGCCGCCGTCAGCACCACGCCGACCTCGTCCGGCGCCAATTCGAGCGTCTGCCCGCGCTTCAGGCGCGACGGCATCGTGATCGTCCCGTAGCGCGTGCGGATCAGCCGGCTCACCATGAGTCCCAGCGCCTCGAACAGCCGGCGAACCTCGCGGTTGCGGCCTTCCTTGATGACGATGTGGTACCAGTGGTTGGCGCCCTCGCCGCCGCCGTCCTTGAGCTGGTCGACGTTGGCGCGCCCGTCCTCGAGCTCGATGCCCTGCAGCAGCGACTGCTGCTGCTCGGGGGTCAGCGTGCCCATCACCCGCACCGCGTATTCGCGCTCGACCTCGTAGCGCGGATGCATCATCTTGTTGGCGAGCTCGCCCGAGGTCGTGAACAGCAGCAGCCCCTCGGTGTTGAAATCGAGGCGCCCGATCGCGATCCACTTGCCGCTGCCCACACTCGGCAGCCGCTCGAACACGGTCGGACGGCCCTCGGGATCGTCGCGGGTGACGATCTCACCTGCCGGCTTGTGGTACATCAGGATGCGCGCGCGCGGCTCGGCGAAGCGGACCCTGACCATCTCGCCGTTGATCCGCACCTCGTCGCCGGGCCCGACCTTCTGCCCGACGTCGGCGGGCTCGCGGTTGACGGTGATGCGGCCGGCGATGATCAGCTCCTCCATCGCCCGGCGCGAGCCGAAGCCGCAGGAGGCCAGCACCTTGTGCAGGCGCTGCGGCTCGGTGAAGACCTCGTCAGTGGAGGATTTGTGGCGCGGCGGGCCCAGGCTCTCCGCTATCTGCTGCAGCGTCACGCTCGCGTGCTTCACCGGGCCCGTCGGGGGCCGGCGCCAGGAGGATTGGGCTCGCGAGCGCGAATTGCGCTTCGGCGGCTTTGGTGGGTGCATCGGGCATCTCCAGCAGGTGGGAAGCGTCGAGCTCGGTCAAAGGTGGCAGCTCCGACAGCGAGCGCAGGCCGAGATCGTCGAGAAAGGTCTTGGTGGTCGCGTAGAGCGCCGGTCGGCCCGGCGTCTCGCGGTGGCCGACCACTTCGACCCATTGGCGGTCCTCCAGCGCCTTGATGACGCTGGTGGACACGGCAACGCCGCGGATGGCTTCGATGTCGCCGCGGGTTGCGGGTTGCTGATAGGCGATGATCGCCAGCGTTTCCATCACCGCGCGCGAGTACCGCGGCGGTTTCTCCGGGGAGAGCCGGTCGAGGTGGCGCTGGATCGCCGGCTTGCCCTGGAAGCGCCAGCCGGAGGCGACCTGAACCAGCTCGACCGCGCGGGGCGCCCAGTCGGCACGCAGCTCGTCGAGAAGCCGGCGCACGACGTCCGGCGCCAGCGGCGGGTCGAACATGCGCGCGAGCTGCGCCGCCGGCACGGCTTCGCCGGCGACGAGCAGCGCCGCTTCGAGGATTCCCTTGATGTCCTGCAAGTCGTCCATTGCCTACCTGTCGTATTGCCCGCCTGTCCGAAGGGGCCGCGCCGCCGGACTGCCGCCCCGCGGCGCGGCGCGAACGGCTATCCGGCGTCGGCGGCCAGAGCGAACCCCCGTTCGCCCTGGCGTTGCACGTAGATCGGCGCGTAGGGCTCGGCCTGCGCGATCCCGATCAGTTCCTCGCGGGCAAGCTCGAGCAGCGCGAGAAACGTCACGATCAGGTGCGCGACGTCGGCGTGAGGTGCGAACAGCGCCGTGAACTCGGCGTAGCGCGCGGGCTCCAGCACCTTGAGCAGCCGGCTCATCTCGCCTCGCACCGACAGCTGCTCCCGCGTAACGAGATGATGCCGGTTCACCTTCGCCCGCGCAACCAGCACGGCCCAGGCGGCGCGCAGGTCCTCCGGCGCCACGTCGGGCAGCCGGCCGGCCGCGACGCGGTCCAGCCAGACGCGAACCATCGCGAAATCGCGGTCGGCGAGCGGCAGCGCGTCGAGCTTGTGTGCGGCGAGCTTCATCCGCTCGTATTCGAGGAGGCGTCGCACCAGCTCGGCGCGCGGGTCGCTGCCCTCGTCGCCCGCCGCGGCCGGCGGCTTCGGCAGCAGCAGGCGGGACTTGATTTCGATCAGGACGGCCGCCATCAGCAGGTATTCGGCGGCCAGCTCGAGCTGCGTGCGCCGCATCATTTCGACGTACCCCAGGTACTGGCGCGTGAGCTCCGCCATCGGGATGTCGAGGACGTTGATGTTCTCCTTGCGAATCAGGTACAGCAGCAGGTCGAGCGGGCCCTCGAAAGTCTCGAGAAAGATCGACAGCGCCTCCGGCGGGATGTACAGATCCCGCGGCATCTCCAGCAGCAGCTCGCCGTAGACCCGCGCCACCGGCGCGCCCGCCTGCGTCGCGAGGTCCGGCGCAGGCGCGGCGAGTGCGTCCCCCGAGGCGCTCACGTGGCGGCCTCCTCGAACCCGCAGCGCCATGCGCCGGCCCGCGCGTCGGCCGCCTCGCTCGCGCGGCAACGCGCCGTTCCGGCCTGGGCTTCGCCCCCCGCGCTCACGAGTCGGCCTCCTCGGTCCCGCAGCACGATGCGACGCGCATCGCGTCGCCCGCCTCGCTCGCGCGGCAACGCGCCGTTCCGGCCTGGGCTTCGCCCCCCGCGCTCACGAGTCGGCCTCCTCGGTCCCGCAGCACGATGCGACGCGCATCGCGTCGCCCGCCTCGCTCGCGCGGCAACGCGCCGTTCCGGCCTGGGCTTCGCCCCCCGCGCTCACGAGTAGTCCAGCCCCATCGCCTCGCGGACGTCGCGCATGGTCACCTCGGCGAGCTCTCGCGCCCGCTCGCAGCCGTCGGCGACGATGTTGCGCACCAGCGTGGGGTCGTCCAGATAGCGCTGCGCGCGCTCGCGGATCGGCTCCTGCTCCTTGACGATCGCGTCGATCACCGGCTGCTTGCAGTCGAGGCAGCCGATGCCGGCAGTCGTGCAGCCGGCAACGACCCAGTCGCAGGTCGCCGCATCCGAATAGATCTGGTGCAGTGGCCATACCGGGCAGCGGTTGGGGTCGCCCTTGTCGGTGCGGCGCATCCGCGCCGGATCCGTCTGCATCGTGCGGACCTTCTGCGTCACCGCTGCGGGTTCCTCGCGCAGCATGATCGCGTTGCCGTAGGACTTGGACATCTTCTGCCCGTCGAGACCGGGCACCTTGGGCGTTGTCGTCAGCAGCGGCTGCGGCTCCGGCAGGATGACCCGGTGCGCGCCTTCCAGGTACCCGAACAGCCGCTCGCGATCGCCGAGCGCGAGGTTCTGCGTCTCGTTGAGCAGGTCCTTGGCCGCTTCGAGCGCGGCCGCATCGCCCTTCTCCTGGAACGCGGTCCGCAGCTCAACGTACCGGCGCGCCTTCTTGGAGCCGAGCTTCTTCACCGCCACCTTCGCCTTTTCCTCGAATCCTGGCTCGCGTCCGTAGATGTGGTTGAACCGCCGCGCGAGCTCGCGGGTCACCTCGATGTGCGATACCTGGTCCTCGCCGACCGGTACCATGTTGGCGCGGTAGATCAGGATGTCCGCCGACATCATGACGGGGTACCCGAGGAAGCCGAAGTTCGACAGGTCGTGGTCGACGAGCTTCTGCTGCTGGTCCTTGTACGTCGGCACCCGCTCGAGCCAGCCGACCGGCGCGATCATGCCCAGCAGCAGCGTGAGCTCCGCGTGCTCCGGCACCCGGGACTGGATGAACAGCGTCGCCCGGCTCGGATTGATGCCGACCGCCAGCCAGTCGATCATCATCTCCCAAACGCTGTCGGCAATCGATTCGGACGCGTCGTAATGCGTGGTCAGCGCGTGCCAGTCGGCGGCGAAGTACAGGCACTCGTACTCCTCCTGCAGGCGCAGCCAGTTCTTGAGCGCGCCGTGGTAATGGCCGATGTGCATGCGGCCCGTGGGGCGCATGCCCGACAACACGCGATCAGCGAACATGGTCGTGGCCGATGGGTGGGCTGGCCGTCACAGGCCGGTGATCGCCCGGAGGACGAAGAGCCCGACGGCCATCAGCGGCGCCATCAGGTAGCTCAGGATGCCGGTCGCGAGCAGCAGGATGACGACCATGAATCCGTACGGCTCGAGCCTCGCATAGCTCATCGCCAGCGGGTTCGGCAACAGGCTGACGGCGATGCGGCCGCCGTCGAGTGGCAGTATCGGCAACAGGTTGAGTGCCATCAGCATGAGGTTGATCTGAACGCCCGCTCCCGCCATTTCCCGCATCCCGTCGCTGGCAAACGCCGCGCCGGGCAGTGCGAACTTGAACATCAGCGCCCACCCGAGCGCCATCACGAAATTGGCAGCCGGTCCGGCACCGGCGACCCAGAACATGTCGCGTTTCGGGTTGCGCAGATTGCCGAAGTTCACCGGGACGGGTTTCGCCCATCCGAAGACGAACAACGGCGCGCCGGTGATCTTGGCCATGAGCACCAGCAGACCCGGCACCAGCAGCGTACCGACCGGGTCGATGTGCTTGACCGGATTGAGCGTGACCCGGCCGAGCATCCACGCGGTGTGGTCGCCGAACATCCTGGCGACGTAGCCGTGCGCCGCTTCGTGCAGCGTGATCGCGAAGACCACCGGCACCGCCCAGAGCACGATGGTCGCGAGCGAAAAATCCATTGGCCGCGTATTTTACCCGAGTCTGGCCGGCTGCGCTCTTCGGCCGACACGGCCGCTGCGGACGCGTTTCGGCTCTATTCCTGCTCTTCGAGTCCGAGCCGGGCCGGATCCCCTCCGCCGCGACGAACGATGACGCCCGGCGGGACCGCGAGATCGATCACCGTGGTCGGCTCCGCCGGGCAGGCGCCGGCATCGATGACGAGATCGAGCTGATTGCCGATGGCCTCGAGAATGGTGTCGGCATCGTTGAGCGGCTCGGACTCGTCCTGCAGGATCAGCGTCGACGACAGGATCGGCTCGGCCAGCTCGGAGAGCAGCGCCTGGACCACCGGATGCCCGGGGACCCGGACGCCGACGGTGCTGCGCTTGGGATGCTGCAGCCGCCGCGGCACCTCGCGCGTGGCGGGCAGCAGGAACGTGTAGCTTCCCGGCGTGCCGCGACGGATGATCCGGAACTGCCAGTTGTCCAGACGCGCGAAGTGGCCGATCTCGGCCAGGTCGCGCAGCACCAGCGTGAGGTAATGACCGTCGCCGACCCCCCGGATCTGCCGGATGCGTCGGGCCGCGCCGGCGTCGCCGATGTGGCAGCCCAGCGCGTAGCTCGAATCGGTCGGATAGGCGATCACGCCGCCGCCGCGCAGGATCTCCGCCGCCTGGCGGATCAGGCGCGGCTGCGGGTTTGCGGGGTGCACCGTGATATGGCGGGCCATCGGCATGGGCTGCGCTCGCCGGTGCGCCGGCGCATTTCCGGGCACGCGTGACGCGGGGCGATATAATCTGCCGACATTCTAACCGACGGTCTGCGCCGCCCAGTGAACCTCCAGCAATTGCGGTATCTGTGCGCGATCGTCGACCACGGTCTCAACGTGTCCGACGCCGCCGAGGCCCTTTTCACCTCCCAGCCGGGCATCAGCAAGCAGGTGCGCCAGCTCGAGGACGAGCTTGGCGTTCCGGTCTTCGTCCGCCACGGGAAGCGGCTGTCGGCGTTGACGCCGGCCGGGGGCGCCATCGTCGCCACCGCCCGCCGGATCCTGCGGGAGCTCGACAACCTGCGGCGCGTCGGTGCCGAGTACCGGAGCGAGGATACCGGCGTACTGGCGATCGCGACGACGCATACCCAGGCGCGCTATGTCCTGCCGCCCGTGATCCGCGACTTCGCGGCCAGGTACCCGAAGGTCAAGCTGGTCCTGCACCAGGGCAATCCGCGGCAGGTCGCGGAGCAGACGCTGCGCGGCGAAGTGGACGTCGGCATCGCGACCGAGGCCCTCGCGACGTTTCGCGAGCTGGCAACACTTCCCTGCTACGAGTGGAACCGCTGCGCGCTGGTCCCGCGCGGGCACCCGCTGACCAGGACCACGCCCCTGACGCTGCAGGCTCTGGCCCGTTATCCGATCATCACCTACGACTTCGCCTTCACCGGACGCTCGCAGATCAACGCGGCGTTCGACGCCGAAGGCATAGTGCCGAACGTGGTCCTGACCGCGCTCGATGCGGACGTGATCAAGACCTACGTCGAACTGGGGATGGGCGTGGGCGTCGTGGCGACGATGGCCTACGATCCGGTCCGGGACTCCGGCCTCGAACGGATGGACGCCGCACACCTGTTCGCGCCCAGCACAACGCGGCTCGCGCTGCGTCGCGACGGCTTTCTCCGAGGCTATGTGTACGACTTCATCGCCCGGTTCGCGCCGCCGCTCGACCGCGCCGCGGTGGATGCCGCCCTCGCCGGCAAGCAGCCCGCGGCCGGCGAGTGAGACTGCGAAGTCGGCCCGGCCGGCCGGCAGCCCTGCCGGCATGGCGCCGAGCGTGAATGTGACACCGCGCTCGTGGCCGCCTCGCGGCGCTGCTGGCGGCGCTGGCGATGCTGGGGCCTTTCTCGGTCGACATGTACCTGCCGGCGTTTCCCGCCATCGGCCGCGAGTTCGACGCGTCGGCGATTGCACTCCAACAGACGCTTTCCGCCTATCTGTTCGCTTTCGCGTTCATGATGCTCTGGCACGGCTCGCTGTCCGACGCACTTGGCCGCCGGCCCGTCGTTCTCGGGAGCCTCGCGGTCTACGCACTGGCGACGCTCGGCTGCGCGATCGCCGGCAACATCGAGTCGCTTTGGCTGTTCCGCGCGCTCCAGGGACTGTCGTCCGGCGCCGGGGTCGTGGTCGGCCGCGCGATCGTCCGCGACCGCTTCCACGGTCCGGACGCGCAACGCGTGATGTCGCAGGTGACCCTCTTCTTCGGCGTCGCGCCGGCGATCGCGCCGGTGCTCGGCGGCCTCGTCCTGAGCGCACTGGGCTGGCGCGCGATGTTCTGGGTGCTGCTGGCGCTCGTCCTCGCGCTGCTCGCCTGGGCGGTGCGATCGCTGCCGGAGACGCTCCCCAAGGAGGCGCGGCAGACGCTGCACCCTCGCGCGCTCTGGCACAACTACCGCAAGGTGCTGCGGCGCATGGACTTCCTGCTCCTTGCATCGATTCCGGCGCTCAACTTCTGCGCGTTCTTCCTGTACATCTCGAGCGCGCCGGTGTTCATCATCGATCTGCTCGGCCTGTCCAGCCTCAGCTTCGCGTGGCTGTTCGTGCCGATGATCGTCGGCATCATGGCCGGGGCGTCGCTGTCCGGCCGACTCGCCGGCCGCGTCTCGCCGCTGCGCACGATTCGCTTCGCCTACGCCCTGATGTTCACCGGCGCCGCCGTCAACCTCGCGACGTGCTGGCTGGTGTCCCCGGGCGTGCCGTGGAACGTGCTCCCCGTGATGATCTTCACGGCGGGGAGCAGCCTGGCGATGCCGTCGATCACGCTCATCCTGCTCGATATCTTCCCTGCGTTCCGCGGCATGGCCTCGTCGGTGCAGGGATTCGTCCAGTTTACGATGTCGGCGGTGGTGGCCGGGTCGGTGGCCCCCCTCGTCGCCCGTTCGCTGTCGATGCTGGCCCTCGGCATGACCGGGTTCACGCTGGCCGGATTTTCGCTCTGGCTCGTCTACCAATATCGTGCACGCACCCTGCTGAAGGAATGGCACCCATGATGCTTCGCTCGCTGTTCGTAGAATTCTTCCCGCCTTCGCTATCTTGCCCTGTTTCTGCCGGCCGGCCATTCCGCGCGGGCCGCCGCGGCCTTGCCGACCGTCACACTGGCGATCAACGGACACAAGATCGTCGCCGAGGTCGCGTCGACGCCCGATGATCGGGCCACGGGGCTCATGAACCGTTTCAGCCTGCAGCCCGACCGCGGGATGCTGTTCGTGTTCGAGCATCCGGAGCCGTTGAGCTTCTGGATGAAGAACACCTTCATCCCCCTGTCAATCGCCTTTCTGGACGCAAGCGGGCGAATACTCAACATCGAAGACATGGCGCCGCAGACAGAGACGACGCACTGGTCGCAAGGGCGCCGCCCTTTACGCACTCGAAATGCGGAAGGGGTGGTTCCGCGAGAGGGGAATCAAAGCAGGGGATCGCGTGAAGGGGGTTGACACAGTTCCAACACAGTAAGAACAATCTGCTTGTTGCTGTGCGCCGATGACGCCCGGTTGCACGTTGCATTTTGGTAGGTGCGAGACTACGAACTCGTTGATCACCAGCTCAAGCGGATCGACGGATGTCCCATCAATGCGGTGCCGTCGATCCGGGAGGACGGGCATGCTGCAACAAATCGTACCGGGTAAACCGAATGCGCAAGACGTTGCTGACGCCGATCCGCTGCTCAAGCCGCTTCTCGCCGCGGCTGCGGCGAACGAACCGCTCGAGCCCATCATGGAGGCTATCGTTCGGAGGTTCGGCTTCGAAAGTTTCATGTACGCAATGACGACCGACCCGCGACCCCACCATGACAGCCGATCGTACGTATGGACGACGCTGCCCCATGAATGGATCTCGGAATACGACAAGAACGCATATGTCGAAGATTGATCCGAGGATTACCTTGACCTGGGGGCGCACAACTCCCTTGGTCTGGGATGCCGCAACGATCGGCGGTAGCGTGAAAGTTCGGCACTTTCTGGATCACGCAGCGGAGTACGGTATCCGAAGTGGCGTTGCGGTAGCATTCAGTGATCCGACCCACGCCCGCTTCGGCGTTGCCTTCAACTCATCAATCAGTCCGGTAGGCGAGATCGCCGGCGGGCCATTGCGGATTGCCTGGGCAGCCTGATGGTGCTGACCGCGGGGTTTCACGACTCGTTCATGGCGAACGTCATCGGTCGCGGGCTGCCGCCATTCAGCAGGGAGCGCCTTTGTCCCCGCGGGAACGCCAGTGCCTGCAAATGGCGGCGCGCGGCCTGACAAGTGCAGATATCGGCCTCAAGCTCGGCATCGCGGAAAGGACGGCAAACTATCATTTCAGCAATTTGATCAGCAAGCTCGGTGTTCTAAATCGCCATGAGGCAATTGCGAAGGCATTGACAAATGGCCTTATTCGAATCGATCCACTATGATTTTTCGCCATCGATAACTGCCTCCAATGGTCCATAGAGTCGATTTTCGGTCGAGCGAGACCGCTGACCCGGAACGCGACCCGGATGCGTGGATTTCTTGATGTTCGCTGCGATACCGCCCTCACACACCGGGTGCATCATCCACCACAATTGCCCCGTCTGCAGGCCGCTCGCGCACCGGGATGCGCGCGAGCTGCCCGCCACGACACGGGCCTCCGACGCAGCTCCCGGATTCCGGCGAGTACATAGCGCCATGCATCGCACAGACGAGATGCTCGCCCCTGGCGTCGAAGAACGCTCCGGAAATCCAGTCGAGCTCGATGTCCTGGTGAGCGCAGCGGTTCGTGTAGGCATGGACTTGCCCGCGGTAGCGAATGGCAAAGGCGGCGATCGCGACGCCTGCCCGACCAGCGACCGCGAAGCGCAATCCCGGTCCGCCGTCGACGAGCGCGTCGCCGCGCCCGATCACGCGTTCGCGAGCAGCCATCGCCGGAGTTCCCCGACCGAAGGTACCAGCGCCAGCGGGTCGAGGCGTGCGAGGCCCGCTCGGGGGTGGGCGCCGTAGGAGACCGCCACGGCGGCCACGCCCGCGTTGTGCGCAAGTTCGATGTCGTGCGTCGTGTCACCGACCATCACGGTCTCGCCGGGCTCAGCGCCGACTCGATCCATCAGGTGCAGCAGCATGTCGGGATTGGGCTTCGGAAATCCCTCGTCCGCGCAGCGGGTGGCCGCGAACCGGTGCCCGATCCGCTGCTGCTCGAACGCCCGGGCAAGCCCCTGGCGGCTCTTGCCGGTCGCGACACCGAGCAGGCAGCCGGCGACTTCCAGCTCCTCCAGCATCTCTTCAACGCCGGCGAACAACGGGATCGCCCCATCGCCGCCTAGATAGTGATGCCGGTAGCGCTCGGTCAGCTCGCGGTGGCGCCCTGGGGCGAGCCCGGGCGCGATATGGCGCAGCATGTCGGCCAACCCCAGGCCGATCACGTACCGCGCGGTGGCGTCGTCCGGAACGGGCTCGCCGACGTCGCGGCAGGCTGCCTGGATCGCCCCGGCGATGAGCCCCGTGGAGTCGGCAAGTGTGCCGTCCCAGTCGAAGACGACGAACCGGAACCGACGGGCAGCGTGATCAGGCATTCGCAGCGCTCTCCTTCCCGGCGTCCAGGCGGGCGACGAAACGGGCAAGCTCGCCCGGCAGCTGCGATTCGACCTCGATCTCCGCGCCCGTCACCGGATGGGTGAAGCGCAGCCGCTGGGCGTGCAGGAACATTCGCTTGAGTCCCTGCTTCGCCAGCGTCCGGTTCCAGGCGAAGTCGCCGTACTTGTCGTCGCCGGCCAGCGGGAAGCCGATATGCGTGAGGTGGACGCGGATCTGATGGGTCCTGCCGGTGTCGAGCTCGGCTTCCAGCAGCGCCAGCGGCGGGTCGGCTTCGGACCATCGGCGCACCAGCCGGAAGACCGTGCGCGCCGTGCGCCCCTCGCGCTCGACGCGCACGCGCCGCTCCCCGTCACCGGTCACGAACTTCGTGAGCGACAGTTCAACGGCCCGCATCGCATCGCGCCATTTGCCGCGAACGAGCACCAGGTAGCGTTTGTCCATGGCGCCCTCGCGCAGCTGCGCGTGCAGCCCGACCAGCGCCGCGCGCTTCTTGGCGACCAGCAATACGCCCGAGGTGTCGCGGTCCAGCCGGTGGACCAGCTCCAGGAACCGCGCCTCCGGCCGCGCCTGTCGCAGCCGCTCGATCAGGCCGTAGCTGATGCCGCTGCCCCCGTGCACGGCGAGACCCGACGGCTTGTCGACGGCGATCAGCGCCTCATCCTCGAACAGGATGGGCGGAAGCGTACCCGCGGCGGCCGGCGCGGTGCCCGCACGGGTGGCAGGCGCCGCCGCGCGGATCGGCGGGACCCGCAGACGGTCGCCCGGGCGAAGCCGGGCATCCGGCCCGACGCGGTGCCGGTTGACCCGGACCTCGCCGCTGCGCAGGATCCGGTAGACGTGGCTCTTGGGCACGCCCTTGAGCACCTTGAGCAGGAAATTGTCGATGCGCTGCCCCTCCGCCTCCTCGCCGACTACAAGCCAATTCACAGCATCCTTGCTTAAATCATTCATTTGCTTATAATCATCCGCTGCAACACGTCCCGGAATGGGCCCAACCCGCGAATCGCTTCGGGCTGCGCCACCGGCGGCAACCTCGATCAGTCAGCGATCGGGGGGCTGCGTGGTCCGGGCGACCCGCCCCGCGCTGCAGGGCAAAGTCGGCCAGTTTCCGCTGCAAGTTCTTGGCCGCCGGTTAAATCGGCTCACCGTCCGGGCGTTGCGCCCCGGAATAGTAGCGATGTTAATGTAAGAGCGCAGTCTCCGCACCCGGCTTGCGGCCGGTTCGAAGCGGCGCATTGCGCGGCGCACCTAGCGACGATTTCTGCTCCAGGCCGCTGTTGGCATCCGCGACACCGTCGCGGCCATCGCAGCCTCGGGCCCGACCGCTTGAACACGAATACGAAGACCGTCACCACCACGAGCCTGAACCGCTTCGATTATTTCGAGGCCGACGCGATGCCGACCTACCCCAGCGTCCATTTCGATCTCGTCCGTCGGCAGCCTCCGCTGCCCGCGGGATGGCCTTCGTCCGCGTCCGCCGCCCACTAGCGTCTGCCGCGCAGCGCGCGGCCCCGGCTTCACCCTCCGCCAGCCCGGTCCGATTCTGCGCCGGGAAAAACCTATGAAGCGCATGCTGTTCAATGCCACCCAGGCGGAGGAACTCCGGGTGGCGATCGTCGATGGCCAGAAGCTGGTCGATCTCGACATCGAGTCCGCAAGCAAGGAGCAACGCAAGGGCAACATCTACAAGGCGGTCGTCACCCGCGTCGAACCGAGCCTCGAAGCCTGCTTCGTCGAGTACGGCACCGACCGCCACGGCTTCCTCCCGTTCAAGGAGATCGCGCGCCAGTTCCTCAGAGGCGGCGACGGCGAGGAAGGCGCCCGCGGCCGCATCCAGGATCAGCTCAAGGAAGGCGCGGAGCTGATCGTCCAGGTCGACAAGGACGAGCGCGGCAACAAGGGCGCGGCGCTGACGACCTACATTTCGCTGGCCGGCCGCTACCTGGTGCTGATGCCGAACAACCCGCGCGGCGGCGGCGTTTCGCGCCGCATCGAAGGCGAGGAGCGCAACGAGCTGCGCGACGCCATCTCGGCGCTGGAAGTCCCGCCCGGGATGAGCGTCATCGCCCGCACCGCCGGGATCGGCCGCACGACCGAGGAGCTGCAGTGGGACATGAACTACCTGCTGCAGCTGTGGCGCGCCGTCGAGGACGCCTCGCGGCTGCAGCCCGGCGCGTTCCTGATCTACCAGGAATCGAGCCTCGTCATCCGCGCGATCCGCGACTATTTCCACCCCGACATCGGCGAGCTGCTGATCGACACCGAGGCGATCTACGAGCAGGCGCAGCAGTTCATGAGCCACGTGATGCCGGCCAACGTGCATCGCGTCAAGCTCTACAAGGACGACGTGCCGCTGTTCTCGCGCTTCCAGATCGAGCACCAGATCGAGACCGCCTACGCGCGGCAGGTGCCGCTGCCCGCGGGCGGTGCGATCGTGATCGACCACACCGAGGCGCTGGTCTCGGTCGACGTCAACTCGGCGCGCGCGACCAAGGGCGCCGACATCGAGGAGACGGCGTTCAACACCAATCTCGAGGCCGCCGACGAGATCGCCCGCCAGCTCCGCTTGCGCGACCTGGGCGGCCTGATCGTCATCGACTTCATCGACATGGAGAGCGCCAAGAACCAGCGCGAAGTCGAGCTGCGCCTGCAAGCGATGCGCTGCGCTACGACCGCGCGCGGGTCCAGCTGGGCAAGATCTCCCGCTTCGGCCTGATGGAGCTGTCCCGCCAGCGCCTGCGCCCGGCGCTCGCCGAATCGGCGTACATCCCCTGCCCGCGCTGCCACGGCATCGGCCACATCCGCGGCACGGAGTCGTCGGCGCTGCACATCCTGCGCATCCTGCAGGAAGAGGCGATGAAGGAGAACACCGCGCAGATCGTCGCCCAGTGCCCGGTCGACGTCGCGACCTTCCTGCTCAACGAGAAGCGCAATGACGTGCTGTCGATCGAGACGCGCTTCAAGGTCAACATCCTGCTGGTGCCGAACCGCTATCTGGAGACGCCGAACTACACGGTGCAGCGCCTGAAGCACGACGAACTCAACCAGGGCGAGCCGCTGCCGCCGTCGTTCGATCTCGCCGTGCAGCCCAAGGAGCCCGACGTCATCGAGCAGATGAAGGAAGAGGCCAAGGAGCCGCGGCAGGAGGCTGTGGTCAAGGGCATCACGCCGGCGCAGCCCGCGCCGATCCCGGTCGAGCCGGCTGCGGTGGTGCCGGTGCCTGCCGTGATCGCCGAGCCCAACGGATGGCTGACCAAGGTCCTCGGCTGGTTCCGCCAGAAACCGGCGATTCCCGCCCCTGCGACCCCTGCGGAGCGTCCGCGCGAAGCCCGTGACCCTCGCCGCGAAGGCCGTGATCAGCGCGAGGGCCGTGGCCAGAACCGCCGTGAGGGACGCGACCAGCGCGACGGACGCCGCGACGATCACCGCGACCGCCGCCAGGATCGCGACCGCCGTCCCGAGGGACGCGGGGAACCCCGTGACGGATCGCGCCAGCAGGGACCGCGCGATGCGCAGGCGGCGCCGAGGGGCACGCCGCCCGCCGCCGGCGGCCCGCGCCGCGACGGCCAGCGCAACGAACCGCGCGACGGGAATCGCGGTGAGCCGAGGCCGCCGCGCGAGCCGCGTGGTGCACGTGACGGTCAGCGCGAACCGCGGCCGCCGCGCGAGCCGAGGCCACCGCGCGCAGCGCGACCCGATGCCCCGGCCGCGGACGGTGTGCCGGCCATTGTCGCCGCCGCGGCAGGCGAGAACCTCCCGCGCAATGTGACCGCCGCAGGCGCCGACCGCGAGGCCGGCGACGGCAATCGCGGCCGCCGCGATCGCCGCCGCCGCGGCAACCGGAGCGATCGACCGGAGAGCGAGGTCCCCGGCAACATCCCGGCCGCCGGCGAGATGCAGGCCGCCGAGCCGATCACGCCACCGGACTCCGCGATGCCCACGCCGGCGGACACGCACGCGCCTCTGTCCGGCCACGCCGCCGACCGCGTCTGCCCCGTCGATGCCGGAGCCGGAAACCTCCGCCATTCTCGAAACCGTACCGGCTCCGGCCATGTCGGTGCCGCCCGCGACGGCGGCGCCCGCGGACGCCGTGCCCGCACCCGCGGACACTGTGGTCGCGGTGGTGACGCCGCCGGTCGCCGAGGTTCTATCGCCGCCGGCGCCGGAACAGCCCGCCATGGTGACGCCGCGGCCGATGGTCGATCTGCCGCCCGTGACGCTCGAGCTGCCGCCCGACTCCGGGCTGGTGCTGGTGGAAACCAGCCATCCGGCGGATGCCGTGCCGGAGATCGAACCGCAGCCGGCCGCGGGTCCGCGCCGGGCACGCCGGCCGCGCGCGCAACTGGCCGATGAGCCGCTGCAGATCGTCGAGACGCGCAAGGAGTCGCCGCCGGCGGGCTGAGCGCGACCGCCGCTGACAGCACGGAGGCGGGCCCTGGCGGCCTGCCTCCGTTTTTTCTTCTGCGCCCGGGATGCCGGGATCGAGGCCGATGAAGCGGCTGCTGATCGTCTTTCACACCCAGTTCGGCGGCACCGCCCAGATGGCCGAGGCGGCTGCCGGCGGCGCGCGGCGGATCGACGACGTCGAAACCGTCGTGAAGCACGCTGCCGACGCCGGGATCGACGATCTGCTCCACTGCGACGCCCTGCTCATCGCCACGTCGGAGAACTTCGGCTCGCTCTCCGGCATGGTCAAGGACTTTCTCGAGCGCGTCTACTACCCCTGCGAGGACAAGGTCGAGGGCAAGCCGTATTCGGTACTCGTCTGCGCCGGCAACGACGGCGCCGGCGCAATGCTGCAGACCGACCGGATCGCGACCGGCCTGCGCTTGCGCAAGGTGCATCCCGGAACGATCTACCGCAGCGGCCTCGTGGCCCAGGCGCACCGGGTGCCGGACGCGACGCTCGAAATCTGCGCCGAGATCGGCGGCACGCTGGCGGCGGGGCTCTCCGGCGGAATTTTCTAGCCTGGCCGCGCGAGCCGCGCCTGCAATCGCGCCAGCAGGCTCGCGCTCGCGTGCTCGACCAGGTCGAGCACGCGCGTGAAATCGGGCGCGCCGCCGTAGTAGGGATCGGGGACCTCGGCCAGGCCCAGATCCGGCGCGAGCTCCAGGAACAGGCCGAGATGGCCGCCGTACGCCCGGGGTCGCAGCGACCGCAGCGCGGCGAGGTTGGACCGGTCCATCGCCAGGATCCAGTCGAATTCTGCGAAGTCGCTGCGCCGGACCTGCCGCGCCCGCAGGTGGCCAAGCTCGTAACCGCGCTCGCGGGCCGCGGCGACCGCGCGGCTGTCGGGCGGTCGCCCGACATGCCAGTCGCCGGTGCCGGCCGAGTCGATGCGCACGCGCGCGGCGAGGCCCGCCCGCTCGACCACGCTGCGAAAGACGCCTTCGGCGGTCGGCGAGCGGCAGATGTTGCCCATGCAGACGAACAGCACCTGCGCATCGGGCTGCACGATCGGACCGGAGCCGGTCACCGTGGCAGCGTGCCCGTCACGCGCGGATCGCGGCGCGGCAGGCGTCGCCGCCGCGTCACGTCTCGACCGGAAGCGACACGCCGAACATCGCCTCCTTCAGCTGGAACAGCCGGTCGCGCAGCTCCGCGGCCTTCTCGAATTCCAGGTTCCTGGCCGCGTCCAGCATCTCCTTTTCCAGGCGCTTGAGCTCGCGCTCGATGTCCTTCTCGGGCATCGCCTCGTACTTGCGCTGCGCCTGCGCCGCCTTCAGCTGCTTCTTTCCCTCGTCGGCGTCGTACATGCCGTCGATCAGGTCCTTGATCCGCTTCTGCACGCCGAGCGGGGTGATGCCCATCTTCTCGTTCCAGGCGAGCTGCTTCGTCCGCCGGCGCTCGGTCTCGCCGATCGCCTTCTTCATCGACTCGGTCATCGTGTCGGCGTAGAGGATCGCCATGCCGTTGATGTGCCGCGCCGCGCGGCCGATCGTCTGGATCAGCGAGCGCTCGGAGCGCAGGAACCCTTCCTTGTCGGCGTCGAGGATCGCGACCAGCGACACCTCGGGGATGTCGAGGCCCTCGCGCAGCAGGTTGATGCCGACCAGCACGTCGAACTCGCCGAGGCGCAGGTCGCGGATGATCTCGACCCGTTCGACGGTGTCGATGTCGGAGTGCAGGTAGCGGACCCTGACGCCGTTCTCGTGCAGGTAGTCGGTCAGGTCCTCGGCCATCCGCTTGGTCAGCGTCGTCACCAGCACCCGCTCGCGCTTGTCGGCGCGCAGCCGGATCTCCGAGAGCAGGTCGTCGACCTGCGTCCGTGCCGGCCGCACCTCCAGCAGCGGATCGACCAGCCCCGTCGGCCGCACGACCTGCTCGACCACCTGGCCCGCGTGCGTCTTCTCGTAGTCCGCCGGCGTCGCCGACACGAACACCGTCTGCGGCAGCATCTTCTCGAACTCGTCGAAGCGCAGCGGCCGGTTGTCGAGCGCCGACGGCAGCCGGAACCCGTAGTTGACGAGGTTCTCCTTGCGTGCGCGGTCGCCCTTGTACATGCCGCCGACCTGGGGGACGGTCACGTGGCTCTCGTCGATGAACATCAGCGACCGCGGCGGCAGGTAGTCGATCAGCGTCGGCGGCGGCTCGCCCGCGCTGCGCCCGGAGAGGTGCCGCGAGTAGTTCTCGATGCCCTTGCAGAACCCGATCTCGCTCATCATCTCCAGATCGTAGCGCGTGCGCTGCTCGATGCGCTGCGCCTCGATCAGCTTCATCTGCCCGACGAAGAACTCCTTCTGCCCGTGGAGCTCGACCTTGATCTTCTCGATCGCGTCGAGGACCTTCTGCCGGCCCGTCACGTAGTGGCTCGACGGGAACACGGTGAAGCGCCCGATCCGCTGCCGGACGTGGCCGGTCAGCGGGTCGAACAGCTGCAGCGACTCGACCTCGTCGTCGAACAGCGAGATGCGCACCGCGTTCTCGGCGTGCTCGGCGGGAAACACGTCGAGCACGTCGCCGCGCACGCGGAAGGTGCCGCGCCCGAAGTCCATCTCGTTGCGCGTGTACTGCATCTCGGTCAGCCGCTTGATCGCCTCGCGCTGCGTGAGCCGGTCGCCCTCCTTCACGTGCAGGATCATGCTGTGGTACTCGGAAGGGTCGCCGATGCCGTAGATCGCCGACACGGTCGCGACGATCACGCAGTCCGGCCGCTCGAGGATCGCCTTGGTCGCGGAGAGCCGCATCTGCTCGATGTGCTCGTTGATCGACGAGTCCTTCTCGATGTAGAGGTCGCGCGACGGGACGTAGGCCTCGGGCTGGTAGTAGTCGTAGTACGAGACGAAATACTCGACCGCGTTGTTGGGGAAGAACTCGCGGAACTCGGAATACAGCTGCGCGGCGAGCGTCTTGTTCGGCGCCATGACCAGCGCCGGCCGGCCGGTGCGCGCGATGACGTTGGCCATCGTGTAGGTCTTGCCCGAGCCGGTGACGCCGAGCAGCGTCTGGAAGGCGAGGCCGTCCTCCAGCCCCTCGACCAGCCTGGCGATCGCCTCCGGCTGGTCGCCGGCGGGCTGGAACGGCTGGTGGAGCTCGTACGGACTGCCGGGATAGGTGACGGACATGGGGGAATGAACGTGGGCGCGGGCGCGGCGCAACCGGTCATTGTACTGCCGCGGCGGCATCCGCCGGCAGTCCCCCCGCGTCCGGACGCGCGAGCCCGCCGCCATCGGCACCGAACTGCAGCGCGGCCAGCCGGGCGTAGAGGGGACTGTCGACGAGCAGCCGCTCGTGCGTGCCGGCGGCGACGATGCGGCCGCGATCGAGCACCGCGATCCGGTCGGCGTGCCGGACGGTCGCCAGCCGGTGCGCGATGATGAGCACGGTGCGCCCGGCCATCAGGCGCTCGAGCGCGAGCTGGACCTTGCGCTCGCTCTCGGCGTCCAGCGCGCTGGTCGCCTCGTCGAGCAGCAGGACGGGCCGGTCGGCGAGGATGGCGCGGGCGATCGCGAGGCGCTGCCGCTGCCCGCCCGAAAGGCGCACGCCGCGCTCGCCCAGGAAGCTCGCGTAGCCTTCCGGCAGCCGCTCGATGAATTCCGACGCGAACGCGGCGTCGCAGGCGGCGCGCACCTCGGATTCGGTCGCGTCGGGCCGGCCGTAGCGGACGTTCTCCAGCACGCTGGTGTCGAAGATCACCGGATCCTGCGGCACCAGCGCCAGGCGCCGGCGCACCGCGCTCGGGTCGGCCGCACGCAGGTCGACGCCGTCGATGCGCACGATGCCCGCCTGCGGATCGTAGAAGCGCAGCAGCAGCTGGAACACCGTCGTCTTGCCGGCGCCCGACGGGCCCACCAGCGCGACCTTCTCGCCGGCACGGACGTCGAGCGTCAGGCGGGTGAGCGCCGGCGAATCCGGACGCGACGGATAGCTGAAGCTGACGTCGTCCAGCAGCACCGTTCCGCGCGCGGGCACGGGCAGCGGCACCGGCGCGGCCGGCGCGCGAGATCACCGGCTCGACCGCGAGCAGCTCGAACAGTCGCTCGCTCGCGCCGGCGGCGCGCTGCACGTCGCCGAACACCTCGCTCAGCGTGCCGACCGAGCTCGCCACGATCACCGCGTAGAACACGAAGGCCGACAGCTGTCCGCCGGTGATCCGGCCGGCCACGACGTCGTGCCCGCCGATCCACAGGATCACGCCCACCGCGCCGAAGACGAGAAAGATGACCGCGGCGATCAGCAGCGCGCGCTGCCGCACCCGCTGCCGCGCCGTCGCAAAGGCGCTCTCGACGCGCTCGGCGAAGTGCCGGCGGTCGTGCGCCTCGTGACCGTAGGCCTGGACGGTGCGGATCTCGTGCAGCGCCTCGTCGAGGTACGCACCGACGTCGCCGACGCGGTCCTGGCTCGCGCGCGCGAGCCGGCGCACGCGCCGTCCGAACAGGACGATCGGGGGGACGACCAGCGGGACGCCGAGCAGCACCAGCAGCGTCAGCTTGGTGCTGGTGACCGCAAGCATCACCAGTCCGCCGGTCAGCAGCAGAAGGTTGCGCAGCGCCATCGACGCGCTCGACCCGATCACCGTCTGCAGCATCGTGGTGTCGTTGGTGAGCCGGGAGATGATCTCGCCGGTGCGCGTCAACTCGAAGAACTCCGGCGGCAGCCGCAGCAGGTGATCGAACACGTCGCGGCGCAGGTCCGCCGTCACCCGCTCGCCCAGCCACGACACGTAGTAGAAGCGCACGTAGGTCGCCAGCGCCATCACGACGACGACCGCCAGCATCAGCGCGAGCGCGCGGTCGAGTTCGGCGCCGTCACTGGCGCCGAAACCATGGTCGATCACGCTGCGCAGCCCCTGGCCGACCGCGAGCACGGCCGCCGCGGCGATGAGCAGCGCCACGGCCGCGCACGCGACCTCCCGCCGATAGGGCCGCAGGTACGCCCCGATGCGGGCGAGCGTCCTCAATGCAGTGAGCGGCGCCGTGCGCGGCGCGGAATCCGGGGTCATCGGCAGTCGGGAAGGGGCGACGATTGCGGGAAGCAACGGGTCACGTTAGCCTGCACGCGGGAAGATGTCGAGATCGACGCGGCCGCGAGCCGCCGGCCGGCAGCGCTCCCGTCGTCCATCCTCACCCTGGAGATCGTCATGCCTTCCGCCCTGCCCGCGCTGACCACCCTCGTCGCCCTGCTGCTGTACTTCGTCATCACGGTCAACGTGGCGCGTGCGCGGGGAACGTACAGGATCGCGGCGCCGGCGGTCACGGGGCATCCCGACTTCGAGCGCGTGTACCGGGTCCAGGTCAACACGCTGGAGCAGATGATCGCCTTTCTGCCCGCGCTCTGGCTGTTCGCCCTGTATGCAAGCCCGGCGTGGGCGTCGGTGCTCGGGGCGTTGTGGATCGCCGGGCGCGCGCTCTACGCGGTCGGATACTACAGCGCCGCCGGGAAACGCGGCGCCGGGTTCACCATCGGCATCCTGGCGACCGTCGCGCTGTGGCTGGGCGCGGCCTGGGGCGTGGTACGCGCGCTGCTGCAGCCCTGACCCGGGCGCCGACGGCCGTCGTCCGCGTCGCGGTACAATTGCGTCTTTCCCCAGCCCCCCGCCACGCCGATGAACGCACCCGCCGCCCCCTCGCTGCTCGCTACGGTCGATCTCGCACCTCGCGACCCGATCCTCGGAGTCACCGAGGCCTTCAACGCCGACCCGAACCCGCGCAAGGTCAATCTCGGCGTCGGCGTCTACTGCGACGACGCCGGCAAGGTCCCGCTGCTCGATTGCGTCCGCGAGGCCGAGCGCGCGCTGACCGACAAGGCGGCGCCGCGATCGTACCTGCCGATCGACGGCATCCCCGCCTACGACCGCGAGGCGCGAGCGCTGCTGTTCGGCGCCGATGCGGAGGTCATCCGCGCCGGCCGCGCGGTGACCGTCCAGGCGCTGGGCGGCACCGGCGCGCTCAAGGTCGGCGCCGACTTCCTGCGCCGCTTCGCCCCCGGCGCGCAGGTGTGGATCAGCGACCCGAGCTGGGAAAACCATCGCGCGCTGTTCGAGGGCGCCGGTTTCACCGTCAATACCTATCCCTACTACGACGCGGCCACGCACGGCCTCGACTTCGCCGGCATGCGCGCAAAGCTGGAAACGCTGCCGGCCGGCGTCCATCGTGCTGCTGCACGCCTGCTGCCACAACCCCACCGGCGTCGATCCGACGCCGGAGCAATGGGACGAGATCATCACCGTCGTCCGCGCGCGCGGGCTCGTTCCCTTCGCCGACCTCGCCTACCAGGGCTTCGGCGACGGCCTCGATCCCGACGCCGCCGTGGTGCGCCGGCTCGCCGCGACGCCGGGCCCGCTGCTCGTCTCCACGTCGTTCTCGAAGTCGTTCTCGCTGTACGGCGAGCGCGTCGGCGCGCTGTCCGTCGTCGCCGGGGACAAGGACGAGGCCGGCCCGCGTGCTCTCGCAGCTGAAGCGGCTCATCCGCGCCAACTACTCGAACCCGCCCACGCACGGCGGGCAGATCGTGACCAGCGTGCTGTGCTCGCCCGAGCTGCGCGCGCTGTGGGAGGCCGAGCTCGCGACCATGCGCGACCGCATCAAGCTGATGCGCGCGACGCTGGTCGAGCTGCTGCACGAGCGTGCGCCCGGCGCCGACTACCGCTTCATGCTGGCCCAGCGCGGCATGTTCTCGTATTCCGGCCTCACCAAGGAGCAGGTGCGGGTGCTGCGCGAGGAGTACTCCGTCTATGCGATCGACACCGGCCGCATCTGCGTGGCGGCGCTCAATTCACGCAACGTCGGCGACGTGGCGGCCGCCATCGCCGACGTGATTCGCTGAGGTTCGTGCCGCAGGTCCAGCGGCCGGCATGGGTCGTGGACTCGCTTGCGGTCGGACGCCGATCCTGCGCTTTTCGCTTGTTTTGACAGGGGCAAGATTTACGCTATAATTCAAGGCTGTCCTGTGCGGGAATAGCTCAGTTGGTAGAGCGCAACCTTGCCAAGGTTGAGGTCGCGAGTTCGAGACTCGTTTCCCGCTCCAGATTGCCCAGGGGAGAGCCCGGTTCGGAATTGCGGCTCTCCCTTTTCGTTTGCCGGCCCGCGCCGCAATGGCGCGCCGGAAGGTCATCCTTGGCGGGATGGCAGAGTGGTCATGCAGCGGCCTGCAAAGCCGTCCACGCCGGTTCGATTCCGACTCCCGCCTCCAGACGATTCAATGGCTTGGCAGACCGATTCGGAGCGATCCGCCCCAGCGGCACGCCGGGTCGCCGTGCAAAGCACCCCTCACGCGGACACCACGACCGCGTCCTGCGCAACCCAGAACACGAGATGCTCGTGCTCCAGCGGCCTTCGACCCAGAGCGAGGTTCACCTGCGCCGCCACGAACTCGTCCGTCGTGAACGTCGTGCCGTATTCGTCACCGCCGAGCTGCGGCGATTCGCTGGAGCGAACGAACCGCGTGCCACCTTCATCGAAGGCGATGCCCGCGTCTCTTGCCGCCGCTTCGTTGTGTACGCTGAAGATCAGCAGTCCATTCGGATTGAGCGCGTGGTGCAGGCATTTCAGCCAGCCGATCCAACGGCGCACCGGCAAATGCGTGAACATGGAAAGAACGAAGATCAGGTCGTACCTGGCCGGAAACGCCACCGTCGTCGGATCGATCGAGGAATAGAACGCCCCGACCCGAAACTGCTCGCGCAGGAACTCTACCGACCCCGGCTGAACGTCGGTGCAGGTCACGCGCCCCGGCATGGCGCGCGCGAGATGCCGGGTGAAGCGCCCGAAGCCGGCGGCGAACTCCAGCACGCTGCCCATCTTCAGCAGCGGACGGTCGAGCCGCTCGAGCAGCAGCATCAACTCGGACATCGTTCTCCAGCCGTCGGCGAGGTAGTCACGGATCGGATTGATCGACTGCGGATGGCCGGCGAAAAATCGAAAGATGTCGTCACGCGGATCGATGATGCAGTTGACGTGCATCCAGCGTCCGTATCGCTGTGGCGCGCCCAGCGACTCCAGTGCGTTGTGGGCGGTCAGGTTCGCCGGATCGAGCGCCAGCACCCGCGAATAGCAGCGGTTCGCCTCCACGGGACGCGATGATGCGAGCCGGTCGGCAAGCGCGAGCAGGGCGTCGACGTCGTCCATGCCCGTTCGGCAGTCAGACGGACGACTGCGATTTCCCCAGCAGCAATGCCATCACGTTTCCACCCGGGTTCCACTCGACGAGGCGGCGCATCGCTTCACGCTCCTGGGCGGGCGGAAGCTCGCGGCTGGCCGATATGTCCCACATCCTGTTTTCGGCAATCACCTCGAATCCGGCGCGCGCGATGGCCGACCGCCATGTCCCTTCGTCGAGCGGCGCCTCATTCGGGTCCGGCGGCAGATGGCCCTCGAAATGCCGAGCGCCCAGGGTGGCGTTGCGGTTCCATTCGGTCACTGCAGCGGGCTCTCGGCCCGAGATCAGCGGCTCGGCCAGCAGGACGCGGCCGTGCACCGCGCACAGCCTGTGCATGGCGTCGAGCAATTGTGCTCGCCCTGTATCCGTCAGGTGATGCAGAACTCCGACGCAGGTTATCGCGTCGAAGCCCGGCATGACTTCGGCGCAGAAGGCGAAGAGGTCGCTCCGCAACAGCACCACGTTGCGCAGGCCGCGGCGCTCCAGATTGGCCTGCGCCTGGCGCAGCATGCCCACGCTGTGATCGACGCCGATCGCGGCGCGGAAGGCCCCTGCATACCGGACGAGCATGTGGCCGGTGCCGCAGCCCAGATCGAGCAGCTGCTCGCGGCTGCCGAGCAAATCGAGCATGCCTTCAAACAGGAGGTCGATCGCAAACGTCCGCGGCCGAACCACGACGCGGTCGTACTGGTCGGCAATGCCGTCGTGGTAGCTGCGATCCAGGCCGCTGTGATTCATCGCTCGTGTCCGCTAGGTTCCCGGGGCGCAGTGCCGCCACGGCCATGACGACGCCTGGCCGGATCGAGGTCAGGTCATGCGAGCCCGTGCCACCGGGCCGGCGTCGGGGCGAAGGCCGTCGCTGCCGGTAACGCTACCAGAACTTGCAGCCCGCAGGTGCAAAATCCGCGCAGTTGACCCCACCGTACAAACGCTAAATACTCGGGCTCGCCCGACAGGCTCGAGTGTCGGGAGGTCGCGGGCGATTTCCGTCCGCAGTGGAGCAATGCGCAGCCGCGATTCGCGCGCCCCACACCGTCCCTATGCCGACATCCGGAGAAATCAGCGTGCTCGACCAGACCGCGATTGACGCCGTGCTCTCCCGTCCCTGGTTCTACGAATTCGACCTTCCCGACGGCCGCCGCACCGAGTGCTATCTTCCGCCCGGGGTAGCGCAGATTCACCACACCCGGCTGCAGATGCTGATGGCGGCGATCGGGCCGGCGATCGCCGGAGACTGGACCGGCAATTCCGTCATCGACGTCGCCTGCCACCAGGGCTACTTCGCGAGCTGCCTCGCCCGCATGGGCTGCCAAGTCCTGGGCATCGACGTGCGACCCGAGCACGTGGCCGACACCGCGCTCATCGCCCGCGCCTACGGGCTTCCCAACCTGCGGGCGGCGCAATACGACATCAACACGCTGCGGCCCGGCGACCTCGGCCAATTCGACATCACACTGATGCTGGGGCTGCTCTATCACGTCGAAAATCCGGTCGGTGCGATCCGGCTGGCACGTGCGCTGACCCGCAAGGCGTGCGTGATCGAGACGCAGATCGTGCCCAACATGAGCTGCATGGTCGACTGGGGGTCGTATCAGTTTCAGCGGCCGATGGTGGGGACCTTCGGCATCATCGACGAATCCGCGGAAACGCACGCCCCGGAGGCAAGCGCCACCGGCATCTGCATTGCGCCGAGCCTCGAGGCGCTGGTGTTCCTGATGCGCAAGCTCGGATTCGCGCGGATCGAGCGCGTCCCGGTGCCGATCGGTGGCTACGAGCAACTCACGAGCGGCAAGCGGGTGATGGTCATCGGATACGTCGATGGCTTCTCGCCCGCATCGCCCCGTGCATCGGGACGGGGCGCTGCGGTCGATCCTTGGCCCGGCACGACCCCGCCGCGTAGGCCACCTCGCGCCGGTACGGGCGCAGCTAGGCTCCGATGCGGGCAAGTGCCCTGAGCGTGGCGATCGATGCGGGGCGCTGCGGTGAGTCGCCAGGAAGCCCTCGCTGCCGCGTTGGCGCCATAGTGGAGGCGCGTCTGACTGCGCCCGCGCCGCGGAAGTCTTGCCGACGCGCCGCGCCACCGACGCGCGACTTCAGGCGGCGAGACCGCCCGGCCCGTACTCGCTGAGCAGATGCATGTACTGGGCGCGCAGCAGCGCCGAGGCGTCGTCGAGTCGCCGCATGCTGGTCAGGCCGCGGATGGCCGCGACCGACGGATACCCTTGCTCGTCGAGCCACGCGTCGAGCTGGGCGAGCATCGTGCGAAGGTGCCCCGGACCGTGGCGCAGCAGCGCGGACGCCGTCATGACGGTGTCGGCGCCGACCAGCAGGTACTTGATGACCTGCTCCACGCCCTCGACGCCGCTGGTGGCGCCGAGCGAGCCCTTGAAGCGCCCGGCGAGCAGCGCGATCCAGAGCAGCGGAAGTCCGGTTTCGTAGCGCGTGCTCAGATGCAGATCCGACTTGACCGACAGCGTGGCGAGGTCGATGTCCGGCTGGTAGAAGCGGTTGAACAGCACCAGACCGTCGGCTCCCGCGCCGGCGAGCTCGTGGGCAAAGTGCCCGATCGCGCTGAAGTACGGCGAGAGCTTCAGCGCCACGGGAATCCGGACGGTGCGCTTCACCGCCCGCACGGCATCGAGGTAGCGCGCCTCGACGTCGCCACCGGTCATCGCGGGATCCGCCGGGATGTAGTGGACGTTGAGTTCGAGCGCCGCCGCGCCCGCCTGCTCGATCTGCGCGGAGTAGTCGACCCAGGCCTCCGTGGTCACCGCGTTGAGGCTGGCGATGACCGGGATGTCGACCGCCTCGACGGCCGGCGCAGCGTCTCCAGGTGGCCCGAAATCCCGCGATCGTAGTCCGGCAGCTCCGGAAAATAGCTTTCGGTCTCGGGCTGGCTGAACGTGCCCTGGTCCGTGTAGGCGGCGTACGCGGCATCCTCCGCCCGGATCTGCTCCTCGAACAGCGAGCCCATCACCACGGCGGCGGCACCCGCATCCTCGAGCGAACGGATGCCGTCGACGGTGGAAGTCAGCGGCGACGCCGAGGCGACGATCGGATGCGCCAGCTTCATCCCAAGGTAGGTGGTCGAGAGATCCATGGTCACAGCTCCTGCCAGTGCGGATGGAAGCGGCTGCCGTCGCGTGCGGCGAGGTCCTCGTAGAGCTTGTAGCGCTCCTGGACCGCGAGCTGCGCCTGTTGCAGCATCCGTCGCGCCTCGGTCGGGTGGGTCTGGTGGAGAACCTTGAAGCGCACCTCGCGCCCGCGGTATTCGTCGAGCGTGATCCGCGGTCGCGGCGAGTCGAGCCGGAACGGGTTGAGACCGTGCTTGCGCATCGTCGGGTCGAAGCGGATCAGCGGCCAGTGGCCGGATGCCACCGCCCGCGCCGCCTGCTTCATGCCGTGCCGCATGTCGATGCCGTGCGCGATGCACTGCGAGTAGGCGAGGATCAGCGACGGGCCGTCGTGCGCCTCCGCCTCGCGGAACGCGATGACCGCCTGCTCGTTGTTCGCCCCCATCGCCACCTGCGCGACATAGACGTTGCCGTAGGCGATCGCCATCATCGCGAGGTCCTTGCGCGGCACGGTCCTGCCCGCCGCCGCGAACTTCGCCGAGGCGCCGAGCGGCGTCGCCTTCGACGCCTGCCCGCCGGTGTTGGAGTAGACCTCGGTATCGAGCACCAGCACGTTGACGTTCGCGTCCCGAGGCGAGCACGTGGTCAAGCCCGCCGTAGCCGATGTCGTACGCCCAGCCGTCGCCGCCCACGATCCACACCGAGCGGCGGACGAGGAAATCGACGAGCGCCAGCAGGTTCCTGCGCCTCGGGATCGGTCGCGGCGGCGAGTTCGCCTTGAGCGCGGCGACGCGCTCGCGCTGGGCGCGAAATCCGACTCCGTCAGCTGCGGCGCGGTGAGGATGCGCCTCGACCAGGTCCTCGCCCAACCGCGGCGCAAGCCGCCGGGCGAGCCCGGCGGCGATCTCGGTCTGCTTGTCGATGGCGAGGCGATAGCCCATGCCGAACTCGGCATTGTCCTCGAACAGCGAATTCACCCACGCCGGCCCGCGGCCGTCGGCCCGAAGTCCACGGCGTCGTCGGCAGGTTGCCGCCGTAGATCGACGAGCAGCCGGTCGCGTTGGCGATCTGCAGCCGGTCGCCGAAGAGCTGCGAGAGGAGCTTCAGGTACGGCGTCTCGCCGCACCCGGCGCACGCGCTCGAGAACTCGAACAGCGGCTGCAGGAACTGCACACCGCGCACGTTCGAGAAGTTGACCCGCGTCCGGTCCGCCCACGGCAGCGTCTCGAAGAAGGCGATGCTGCTCGCGCTCGGCGTCGACGTGCTGCGAGCCGCGGCTTCATGTTGATCGCCTTGACCTTCGCGTCGTCGGGGCTGTGCGCCGGGCAGCTCTCGACGCACACGCCGCAGCCGGTGCAGTCCTCGACGTAGACCTGCAGCGTATAGCGCGAGTCGGGATAGCCGCGGGCGTTGATGGGCGCCGCCCTGAAGCCCGTCGGCGCCGTCGGCGAGATGCGTGTGGTCGTAGTACTTGGCGCGGATGACGCTGTGCGGGCACACGATCGAGCACTGTCCGCACTGGATGCACAGATCCGCCTCCCAGATCGGCACCTGCTCGGCGATGTTGCGCTTCTCGTACCGGGTCGTCCCCGTCGGGATACGTGCCGTCGGCGGGCAGCGCGCTCACGGGCAGCGCGTCGCCGCGCCCCTCGAGCATCGCGGCGGTGATCTCGCGCACGAACGCCGGAGCGCTCGCGGGGATCGCGTTGCGCACGGCGTCCCGGCCGGTGGCGGACTTCGGCACCTTGACCGCCTGAGGTTGGCCAGCGCATTGTCGATCGCGGCGAAGTTCTTCTTCACCACGTCCGCGCCCTTGCGCGCGTAGGTGCGCTCGGTCTCGCCCTTGATCGCCGCGATCGCCTCGTCGCGCGGGAGCACGCCGGACAGCGCGAAGAAGCAGGTCTGCAGGATGGTGTTGATGCGCGCGCCGAGGCCGAGGCCGAAGGCGACCTTCGAGGCGTCGATGACGTGGAGCTTCAGCTTGCCGGTCGATGACCTGCTGCTGGACCTGGCGCGGGAGCTCGTCCCAGACGACGTCCGCGCCGTACGGGCTGTTGATGAGCACCGTGGCCCCCGGCGCCGCCGACGCGAGCACGTCCTGCTTGAACATGAAGTCGAACTTGTGGATGCCCACGAAGCTCGCGCGACTTGAGCAGGTACGGCGCGTGGATCGGCTGCGGCCCGAAGCGCAGGTGCGAGACCGTCGACGAGCCGGACTTCTTCGAGTCGTACACGAAGTAGCCCTGCGCGTAGCGGTCGGCATCGGCGGCCAGGATCTTCACCGAGTTCTTGTTCGCGCCGACCGTGCCGTCGGCGCCCAGGCCGTAGAACAGCGCGCGCACGTCGTGCGGCGATTCGATGTCGAATGCGGGATCGACCGCCAGGCTGGTGTGCGAGACGTCGTCGTCGATGCCGACCGTGAAGCTGCGCTTGGGGTCGGCTTTCTTCAGCTCGTCGAACACCGCCTTCGCCATCGCCGGATCGAAGTCCTTCGACGACAGCCCGTAGCGGCCGCCGATCACCCGCGGCATCGCCGCGCGGGCGCCGTCCGCGGCGGCGTGCGCGAACGTCGACAGCACGTCCAGGTAGAGCGGCTCCCCGGCCCGCCGACCTCCTTCGTCCGGTCGAGGACGGCGAGGGACGCGGACCGATTCCGGCATCGCCGCGAGGAAAGCGTCGGCCGCCCAGGGGCGGTAGAGCGCCACCCGCAGCACGCCGACCCTCTCGCCGCCGGCGTTGAGGTGGTCGGCGGTCTGCTCGAGCACCTCGCATCCCGATCCGATGGCCACGACCACGCGGTCGGCCTCCGGATGCCCCGAGTACCGGAACAGGCGGTAGCTCCGGCCGGTCAGCCGGGCGAGGTCGTCCATCGCCTTCTGGACGATCGCCGGCAACTTCGCGTAGTACGGGTTGACGGTCTCGCGCGCCTGGAAGAACGTGTCGGGGTTGTGCGTGGTGCCGCGCACCACCGGGTGCTCCGGCGAGAGCGCGCGCGCGCGAAACGCGCGCACGAGGTCGTCGTCGATCAGCGCCCGGATGTGCTCGTCGGGGATGATCGAGATCTTGTTCTCCTCGTGCGAGGTCCGGAAGCCGTCGAAGAAGAACATGATCGGCACCCGCGATTCCAGCGTGGCGGCCTGCGCCACCAGCGCGAGGTCGTGCGCCTCCTGCACCGACGCGGCCGCGAGCATCGCGAACCCGGTCATGCGCGCGCTCATCACGTCGGAGTGATCGCCGAAGATCGACAGCGCCTGCGTGGCCAACGAGCGCGCGGCGACGTGGAACACGCACGGCAGGAGCTCGCCGGCGATCTTGTACATGTTGGGCAGCATCAGCAGCAGGCCCTGCGACGCGGTGTAGGTCGTGGTGAGCGCGCCGCTCTGCAGCGAGCCGTGCACCGCGCCGGCGGCGCCGCCCTCCGACTGCATCTGCTGGACGACGGGGACGTTGCCCCAGATGTTGGCCACGCCCTCCGACGCCCACGCGTCGGCCAGCTCCGCCATCGCCGACGAGGGCGTGATCGGGAAGATGGCCGAGACTTCGTTGACGCGATAGGCGACGTGGGCCGCGGCGGTGTTGCCGTCCATGACGGCGGATCGGGCGCTGGACATGCGGTTTCTCTCCGTGGAATGTCAGGACCGGACCTTGAACCGGGACGGCCGGTTGGCGTCGCCGGCATCCGCGGCCGCGGCAGCGGGCTCCGGGCGCATCTCGATGGCGTCGCACGGGCACTGCTCGTAGCACACGCCGCAGCCGGTGCACAGGTCGTAGTCGTAGCGGTAGAAGCGGCCCGGGCCGAGCTTCGTGATCGCCTGCTCGGGACATGACGCGTAGCAGTTGTCGCATTCGAAGCAGTTGCCGCAGGACAGGCAGCGGCTCGCCTCGTAGCGCGCCTCGGGCTCGGTGAGCCCGGCCACCACCTCCTCGAAACCCCTGCGCTCCGCGACCGGGATCTCGCCGTGCTGCCGCCGCTCGGCGTCGAGGTAGACCGGCAGGTTGAGCGACTCGAATTCGACGACCGCGTGCTTCGGCGCCTTGTCGTAGGGGGTCCCGCGCAGCCACCCGTCGATGTGGTGCGCGGCCTTCTTGCCGTGGCCGACGGCGGCCGTCATCGTGCGCGCGCCGCCGATCATGTCGCCGCCCGCGAACACGCCCGGGTGGCCGATGCCCATCCGGGCGTCGACCTCGACCACGTCGCCGCGACCGATGGTGACGCCGGGCAGCGTCTTCAGGAACTCGACGTCCGCGTGCTCGCCCACCGCGAGCACCAGCGAGTCGGTCTTCAGCTTCTGGTAGCGGCCGGTGCCGATGGTGCCCGAGCCGTCCGGCAGCATCTCCATCTCCTCGACGGTGATCTCGTCGTTGCCGAACTGCTTCACGACCGACATCCACTTGACCTTCACGCCTTCGGCAAACGCTTCGTCCGCCTCCTCCGGGTGCGCCTTCATCTTCGTGCGGTCCTGGCGGTAGATCATGATCGCCTCCTCGGCCCCGAGGCGCTTCGCCACGCGCGCGGCGTCCACCGCCGTGTTGCCGCCGCCGATGATGCCGACGACCCGGCCGAGCTTGGGCGTCTCGCCCATCTCGACCTGCTCGAGCAGCGACAGCGCGTGGACCATCTTCCCGCCGTCCATCGACGGGATGTCGACATGGTTGCCGACCTGCGCGCCGACGCCGAGAAACACCGCGTCGAAGCCTCCCGCCTTCTGCTCCGCCAGCACGTCGTCGACGCGGTAGTTGGAGGTGACCTTCACCCCCATGGCGAGGATGCGGTCGATCTCCCGCGTGAGGCCGTCGCGCGGAAGGCGGTAGGCGGGAATGCCGTAGCGCATCATGCCGCCGGGGGCCGTGCCGGCATCGCGGATCTCGACCTCGTGGCCGAGGCGCCGGAGGTGGTAGGCGCAGGACAGCCCGGCGGGACCCGCGCCGACGACGAGCACGCGCTTGCCCGTCGGCATCCCGGGCGGAATCGTCCAGCCCTCGCGGTTGGCGAGGTCGCCGAGGAAGCGGTCGAGCGAATGGATCGAGACCGGCTGGTCGAGGAACTTGCGGTTGCACACGCCCTCGCAGGGGTGATAGCAGGCGCGGCCGTGCGTGCCGGGCAGCGGGTTCTCCTCCATGTATTTCCGCCACGCGTCCTCGTACCGGCCCGCCTGCGCGAGCCCCAGCCACGCCTGGATGTTCTCCCCGGCCGGGCAGGTGTTGTTGCAGGGCGGGAGGTAGTCGACGTAGACCGGGCGCTGCCAGCGCGCACTTCCGGCGCCCTTGGCGATCGTGGTCTTGTAGACCGGCGTCATGTCTTTCGGTATCAGGCTCATGTGCGCGTCCTCGGGCTGTTGCGGATCCAGGTCAGGCGTCCGGGGCATTCCGCCGCGGCCGGCGCTGGCGCGCGCGACGGCGGATGGTCTTCGTTCCGGCCCGGCGCGCCAACCGCGCGCCGCCGGGCCGCGGCGCGCCGTCCGGCCCCTCGCCGGACGCCGGACGCGCCGATCGTGCGTCAGCCGGCAAACGGGGGGCGGCGCGCGCCCTCATGGCACCGGCACCGGGATGACGGTCATCGTCCGGATTCCCTGCGCACCGTGAATCAGGACGCCCTCGATGTCGGCCGTGGCCGACGGGCCGGTCATGAACACCGCGTATCTTGCATCAAAAAAGCCGCGGTGCCGATAGGCGACGTGCAGATTCGTGACGATCGCCCCGGGATCGAGCAGGACGACGAGATGCTGCGCCAGGAACCCGAGCGCGTCGATCCCGTACTCGGCCTCGCTCAGCCAGACGGAGCCGGTCTCCGCGACGCCGAACGCCGCCCGGACCACGCCGACGTCGACGTCGTCGAGCTCCCGCGGATCGCGCACCTCGCCGATCGGCCGGTTGCCCTTCACCTCGGGCGTGGCCGAGCAGACGACGCGCGCGTCGGGAAACAGCGTCGCGATCAGGGCATCGATCCGGCCGTCCGGTGGCGGGTCGACGATCTTGCCGCCCATCCGGGCGAGGGCCGCCTTGAACGTCGCCAGCGAATTCGACCGTCCGGCGTCGAACGCCGGCACGTCCGGAAGCGGCTGCGCTGCCGGCTGATTGCGCCGGACACGGGCGAGGATCTCGTCGCGGCTGCTCATTTGCGCGTCCGCTTGCGCGGCTTCCGATGCTTGATGTACCACTGCCGGAACGTGTACGCCGGCGCGTCCGGCACGTCGCGCTGGCGGCCCCACGCATTGAACGGGTTGTAGATCATGAATTTCGGCAGCCGCTCGACGCTCGCGCCCACGGCCTCGACCGCGGCGCGGTAGAGCTTCGGGCTGCCCAGGCACCTTGCCCGCGATCTGCATCGCCTCCTGCTTGACGAACGGCAGCAGGTGCCGCTCGGCGATGATCTGGCGCCACTTGTAGATCTGCTCGTGGATGTTGATCTTCACCGGGCACACGCTGGTGCAGCTGCCGTTGAGCGTCGAGGCGAAGGGCAGCGCGCTGAACTTGCGCAGGTTGAAGGTCGGATCGATGATGACGCCGATCGGCCCCGAGTACGTCGCGCCGTAGGACAGGCCGCCGCTGCGCCGGTACACCGGGCAGGTGTTCATGCACGCGCCGCAGCGGATGCACTTCAGCGAGTACCAGAAGTCCGCCATGCCGAGGCGCTCGGCGCGGCCGTTGTCGACGAGCACGACGTGCATCTGCGTGCCGTCGCGCGGCGCGCGGAAGTGCGAGGTGAGCTGCGTGATCGGCGAGCCCAGCGCGTTGCGCGACAGCATCCGGATGAACACGCCGAGATGCTCGATGCGCGGGATCAGCTTCTCGATGCCGATCGACGCGATGAGCAGCTTCGGCAGCGCCATGCTGAGATCCGCGTTGCCCTCGTTGGTGCAGACGACGACCGTGCCGGTCTCGGCCACGGCGAAGTTGGCGCCGATCATGCCGGCGTCGGCCTTCAGGAAATACGGGCGCGTGTGCCGGCGCTGGCTCTCGGCGAGGTAGTGGACGTCGCTGTTGCCCGCGTCGGTGCCGATGGTTTCGGCGAAGACGCGCGCGACGTCGCCGCGCAGCTTGTGCACCGCCGGGACGACGATGTGGCTGGGCGGCTCGTCGTCGAGCTGCTGGATGCGCTCCCCGAGGTCGGTCTCCATCACCTCGATGCCGCGCGGCTCGAGGAACTGGCGCATCTCGCATTCGTCGGTCAGCATCGACTTGGACTTGACCAGGACGCGGGCATTGCCGCGCCTGCAGGATGCCGCAGGACGATGTCGTTGTGCTCGCTCGCGTCCCTGGCCCAGTGCACCTCGACGCCGTTCGCCTTGGCGTTGCGCTCGAACTCCTCGAGGTAGTCGGCGAGATGCGTGAGCGTGTGCTCCTTGATCGCCGAGGCGAGCGAGCGCAGCTCCTCCCATTCCGCGATGCTCTCGGTTTCGCGGTCGCGCTTGGCGCGCAGGTCCCACAGGCGCCGGTCGTGGAACTCGACGTGGTCCCTGGCCTTGATGAAGCGCGACGAGGCTTCCGCGTGGTCGATCCGCTTCATGCCGGCGCCCCGTTGAGCACCTGCGCGATGTGGATGAACTTCACCGGCAGGTTGAGCCGGGCGGCGCAGCCCTTCTGGTGCATCAGGCAGGACATGTCGGCGGAGACGATGTACTCGGCGCCGGCCTCGTGGTGGTCGGTCACCTTGTCGTAGCCCATCCGCGCGGACACGGGCTCCTCGGTCACCGAGAAGGTTCCGCCGAAGCCGCAGCACTCGTCGGGCCGCTTCGGCTTGACGAATTCGATGCCCTCGACGCCGGACAGCAGCGCGAGCGGCTTCGAGAAGGCCGGCCCGGCGATCTCCGACATCTTCGCCGTTCCCAGGGCGCGCAGCGTCGAGCAACCGTTGTGCAGCCCGACCTTGTGGGGAAACGCGGCCCACGGAAACGCGCGGACCTTCAGGACGTCGTGCAGGAACTCGACCAGCTCGTAGGTCCGCGCGCGCACCTGCGTGACCTCGTCGGTCTGGGGAATCGCGGTCAGGTGCTCGCGGATGTGGTGCACGCAGCTGCCCGTCGGGCCGACGACGTACTCGAAACCGGCGAAATTCCTGACGAACAGCGCCTCCGCCGCCGCCGCGTCGCGCTCGCAGCCGCTGTTGGCCATCGGCTGTCCGCAGCACGTCTGGTCCAGCGGATAGACGACCTCGCAGCCCAGCCGCTCGAGCAGTTCCAGCGTGGCGATCCCGACCTCGGGAAAGAAGGCGTCGACGTAGCAGGGAATGAACAACGCGACTTTCATCGACAGCGTCTCTTGGCGGGTGGCGGGCGGGCAGCGAACCGGGTCGCCTCGCGGCGATCGATTATGCATGCACTGTCCGGATCGGAGGATGATCCATGTCAACGCGCGCTCCCGATCTGCTGCTCCATCTGCGCGTACTGCGCATTCTCGGGGTCGAGCTCGCGCAGCCGCCTGACGTAGTCCAGTGCCTGCTCGCGCTTGCCCGCCTGCGCGGTGAAGAACGCCAGCGCGGACAGCAGGTCGCGATCGTTGGGATCGCGCTCCCGCGCCGACACGAGCACCTGCACCGCGTCCCGCGCGCGGCCGGCGTCGTTCAGCGCCACCGCGTACACATAGGCGAAGCGTGCGTTGTCGGGCGCGAGTCGCGCCGCCTCGCGCAGCGCGGCAAGGCCTTCCGCCGACTGCTTCTGGCGCACCAGCGCGAGCCCCAGCGCGTGGTGCAGCACGGCGGCCCGGGGATTGCGCGCGAGCCCTTCGCGCAGCACCGCGACGGCCTCGCCGTCCGCGCCGCGGGCGCGATAGAGATCGGCGAGGTTCGCATACGCCGGCACGAACGTCGGGTCGATCGCGATGGCCTTGCGGTACTGGACGATCGCGTCGGCGGCGTCGCCGCGCCGGGCCGCCAGGTTGCCCAGCCCCATGCGTCCTTCCGGGCGGTCGGCGTTGTAGGTCTGCGCCGCCACGTACTCGGCCAGCGCCCGGTCGAACGCGGCGCGCTGGCTCGGCGCCAGCCCACTCTCGGCCTCGCCGGCCAGCGCGCGCGCCGCTTCGATCCGCACCGCGCGCACCGGATCGTCCAGCATGCGCGCGAGATAGCGTTGGCGCACGCCCGGCTCGGTGCCGGCGAGCGCCTCGACCGCCGCCAACCGCAGCAGCGGGTCCGAATCGTTCAGGGCGCGGGTGACGGCGTCGAGCGTGCTGGGCGTGAGCAGGTGGCCGAGCCGCTGGATCGCGCTGGCACGCACGATCGCCGGCTGCGCAGCGTCGTCGATCAGCGCCAGCAGCGCGCCGCGCGCGCCCGGCGCGCCGCTCGAGCCGGCGCGCAGCGCCAGCGCGAAGTTCTGGAAGCTCGACGGGACCTTTCCGGTCCAGCGCGCGATGGCGGCGGCCGCCCACTGCGCGGTTTCCTTCGCGTGGCAGCCGGTGCAGGCGTCGGGGCTGCCGATCGCGGCGGAAACGTCGGGCCGCGGAATGCGCATCGAGTGATCGTGCCGCGGGTCGACGACCATGTAGGTGGTCGTCGGCATGTGGCAGGCGGCGCAGGCGGCTCCCGGGCGTGCCTTCGCGGTGATGGGTGTGCCCCGCAGTGTCGTACTTCGCCGGCAGATGGCATCCCGCGCAGACGGCATTGCCGGGGGCGCGCAGCTGCA
Organism: uncultured beta proteobacterium; assembly: GCA_963768535.1. Taxonomy (GTDB): domain Bacteria; phylum Pseudomonadota; class Gammaproteobacteria; order Burkholderiales; family Casimicrobiaceae; genus CAIWHR01. The sequence goes on from CAVYID010000010.1 coordinate 141,889, forward strand.
GCGAATGCGGGTCGTGGCAGTCCGAGCATGTGACGCCCTTCGCGTACATCCGGCTTTGCACGAACGAGCCCCAGTTGTAGACCTCGTCGCGCATCTGGCCATCGTTCCAGTACAGGTTGTCGTCGAGCAGTGCCATGCGATGGGTGTCGAGCGGCGGCTTGCCGTGCACGTAGTCGTCCGAGATCCGGCTGGCGCGGGCGTGGCAGCGGGCGCAGGTCTCGATCTCGCGGGCGCCGGTTCGCGGCCGGCTGCGCTCGGCATTGCCGGTCGCTGCGATGGGCGTCCACGTCACGCCCTTGCGCTCGTCCAGCGCGACCGCCAGGCCCTTGTCCGCGGCGAGCGTCTGCCAGTTGCCCTGCCGCTTTGCCCAGGCGACGTGGTTCGAGCCCGGCCCGTGGCAGGCCTCGCAGGCGACGTCGATCTCGGACCACGTTGTGGAGAACGTTTCCGACGCCGCGTCGAAGCCCTTGCGCAGGTTGGTCGAGTGGCATTCGGCGCACTGGAAGTTCCAGTTCTGGGCGATGCCGGTCCAGTGCAGCGGATCGCCGGCCCTGATCTGCTGGCCGGGATAGAGGTGAAACCAGCGCTGGCCGCCCTGCGCCTTCGGACGCGAATCCCAGGCGATGCCGAGCGCCTGCTTGCGGCCGCCCGGAAAGTCGACCAGGTATTGCTGCAGCGGGTGGACGCCGAAGGTGTAGCCGATCTCGAAGTCGGCTCGCTTGCCGTCGGGCCCGTCGGTGTTGACCATGAACCTGCCGTCGCGGCGGAAGAACGTCGTGGTCGTGCCGGCGTAGGTGAACTTCGCGTCGTCGAAGTCTCCGAGCACCGAGCGCTCGTCGGCGACCTGCATCGCGAGGTCGTGGTCGGAGCCGCGCCAGGCCGCCTCCTCCCCCGCGTGGCATCGTGCGCAGGCCTTGCCGCCGACGTATTGCGCGACGGGAGCGGATGCCGCCGGCGGCGGCGCGGTACCACCGGCGAGGAATCGGGCGCGCAGATCGTCCCACCGGTACGTCGCCACCGCTGCAGCACAGACCACCGCCAGGAGCGCCGCCGCGACAACGAATGCCGCCCGGCCACGCCGGACGCCGCCGCGAGGCGCCGCGCCTGCCGCCGCGGCCGGGGTTCGCATCGGCGCCGCAGGGCGCTGCGGACGCTTCGGGCCTTGCTGCTTGCTGCCGACCATCGGGGGTGCTGCCGTAAAAGCGGTTGGAGGGCGAAAGTACCACAGCCGCCGCTGCCGCCCGCCCGAGGGCGGCCGCTACCCGAGCCGCATTATTATCGATAATATTATTGACAATATTGCCGGAATCGGCATACTTCGGGGCGATCGTCGATCCGACGGCAAAGGAGGAGTCCATGACCAATCTGTGGCAGTCAATCGCAGTTTCCGTGCGGCGCGCCGGCCGCGCCGTTCCGGCGGCGCTGGTCGCGTTCGCGCTGCTCCTCGCGCCCGCCGCCGCCCGCGCCCAGGAAGTCACGCTGTGGACGCACTGGGCGGCCGAGAAGATCAAGCGCGACTTCGTCGAGGACGCGATCCGCCAGTTCGAAGCGGCCAACCCCGGCGTGAAGATCAAGGCGTCGTTCTACGAGAAGACCGCGCTGTACGCGGCGCTCAAGACGGCGCTGCGAGCCGGCCAGGCGCCCGACATCTTCTACGCCGAACCCGACCAGGTCGAGTACATGGAGAACGGCCTGCTGCTCGACCTGTCCGCCCTCAACTGGAACAACATCGAGCCCTGGGCGCGCGAGATCTGGTCGTACAAGGACAAACCCTACGGCTTCCCGCTCGAGGCGTGGACGGTCGAGCTCTACTACAACCAGAAGATGATGAAGGAGATCGGGGTCGCGGTGCCCGCCGGACTTCAGCTCGACGCCGCCGCCTTCCTCGATCTGACGAAGAAGGCCAAGGCCAAGGGCTGGACGCCGATGTCGCTCGGCGTCGGCGACCGGCCCTACCCCGGCGCGCACCTGACGCACGAGGCGCTGCTGGAGAAGCTCGGCACGGACGACTACGGCAAGCTGCTGCGCGGCAAGCTCCCCTGGACCGACCCGCGCGTGACCGAGACGCTGCGCTACCTCAAGACGCTGATCGACGCCGGGCTGCTGCCGACCAGCTTCACCAGCCTGAAGCTGGGCGAGGCGCACACCTATTTCCACACCAACCCGGGGGCGCTGACGTTCCTCAGCGGCAGTTTCTACACCTCGCGCGCGTTCAACCCGCCGGACAAGGGCGGCCAGCCGGCCGGCTTCCCGCTGGGCATCATGCGCTTCCCGGCGATGGACAATGCCGCCTGCAACAACTGCAAGACGATGGCGGTCGGCGGCAGCTACGTCGTCAACGCGGCGACCAAGCACCCGAAGGAGGCCGTCGCGTTCCTGAACTCGATGGCCACGCCGGCGATGGGCAACCGCTGGCTCGAGACGGTGCTGGTGCAGACGGGCATCAAGACCGATCCGTCGAAGATCGCCGGGCCCAACGCCGCCTACTTCCGCGACCTCGCGCAGTCAACGCCGGCGCGAAATACTTCTTCGGGCTGCCGTCGCAGGTGATGCAGGGCAAGCCGAAGGAAGTGTTCACGCAGGTCTTCAACAACGCCTTCCCCGCCGGCTCGATCAGCGTCGACGACGCGGTCAAGCAGATGGCCGCCGCGTATCAATAGCCGTTGCCGGAGGCGCCGCGGCGGAAACTGCCGCGGCGCCCCGCGCGCCGATGACCTGAGCGCCGGATCGCCCGCCGTGGGGTGCGATCACCGCATTCCTGCTGCCGGCGCTCGTCGTCTACACGGCGTTCACCGCGTATCCCGGTCGTCCGCACCGTTCTGGAACAGCCTCCACAAGGTGCTGCCCAACCGGCCTGACGAGTTCGTCGGGCCTGGCGAACTATTCGGCGCTGCTGCTGCGCGACGACATTTTCTGGCGCGCGGTGCGCAACACCATGCCTGGGCCTGCGCGTCGCCGCTGCTGGAGGTCGGCATCGCGCTGCTGCTCGCGCTGGCGCTGTACGCCAGGGTCCCCGGGGCGCGCTTCTTCCGCATCGCGTGGTTCACGCCGGTGCTGATGTCCTACGTCGTCGTCGGCATCATCTGGGTGTGGATCTACAACTACGACTGGGGCGCGGTCAACGCGCTGCTGCGCTTCCTGGGCCTGGACGGCTGGACCCGCGCCTGGCTCGGCAAGCCGGAGACGGCGCTGCCGTCGCTGATCTTCGTCACCACCTGGATGTGGACCGGCTTCAACATGGTGGTGCTGCTCGCGGCGCTGCACTCGCTGCCCTCCGAGGTGCATCGAGGCGGCCGAGCTCGACAACTGCGGCTGGGGCGCAAAGCTGTGGCTCGTGATCATCCCGCTGGTCAGGCCGACGATCCTCAACCTGATCGTGCTGTCCTTCATCGGCAAGATGAAGATCTTCGACCTGGTCTGGATCACGACCAAGGGCGGGCCGCTGTGGTCGACCGAGACGGTCTCGACCTATGTCTACAAGCGCGCCTTCGAGTGGATCGACGTTCGACCTCGGCTATCCGTCGACGATCGCCGCCGTCTGGTTCGTCATCGTGATGGCGTCGGTGCTCGCGCTCACCCGCCTGTTCCGCGCAGCGCGAGACGGCTGGAGTACTGATGCGTGACCTGCCATCCTCGTGCGCGCGGGCCTGATCGCTGCTGGTGCTGCGCTGTACACGGCCTTCGCCGCCGGCCCGTTCGTCTGGGCGGCGATGATGTCGCTGCGCACGACCACCGAGATCATCGCGCAGCCACTTCGCGCTGCCGCTGCCGGCGCACTGGGACAAGTTCGCGCAGGCGCTGGTTCAACTCGAACTACGGCATCTATTTCACCAACAGCGTGTACGTCGTCGTCTGCCGCCGTCGCTGGTCCTGACGCGTGATCGGCGCGATGGCCGCCCACTGCCTGCCCGCTACCGCTTCCGGCTGGCAACCGCTTCGTCTATTTCCTGATGTTCTCGCGCGATCATCTTTCCGCCGCAGATCACGATCATCGCGCTGTTCCAGACGCTGGTGAATACGGGCTCTACAACAGCCTCGTCGGGCTGACGCTGGTCTACATCGCCTTCCAGCTGCCGTTGACCGTCTACATCCTGGAGAGCTTCTTCGCCCGGATTCCCGGCGACCTGTTCGATGCCGCGCGCATCGACGGCTACTCGCGAGTGGGAGATCTTCTGGCGGTGGGCCTGCCGATCGCGCTGCCGGCGCTCGCCACGACCGTGATCCTCAACATCGATCCTGCTGTGGAACGAGTTCCTGTATGCCGTGGTGCTGATCACCGACGAGGACAAGCGCACGCTGCCGCTGGGCATCCAGCGGTTCATCGGCGACCAGCTCGAGGACGTGGGCATGATCGCCACCGGCCTGATGATCGCGATCATTCCGATCGTGCTCGATCTACGCCTTCTTCTCCGAGAAGCTGATCCAGGGCATGACCGCGGGAGCGGTGAAGTGAGCGCCATCCTGGTGCCGGCCTGACCCATGGCGACACTTGCCCTCGATCGGCTGATCGAAGCGCTACCCGGCGCCCGCGACGCGGCGGTCGCCGACGTCAGCTCGCCGTCGCCGACGGCGAGTTCATGGTGCTGCTCGGACCGTCCGGCTGCGGCAAGTCGACGACGCTGCGCATGGTCGCGGGGCTCGAGTCGATCACCTCCGGCACGCTGCAGATCGACGGCGCCCGCATGAACGACGTGCCGGCCAAGGACCGCGACATCGCGATGGTGTTCCAGTCGTATGCGCTGTATCCGCACATGAGCGTGCACGACAATCTCGCCTTCGGGCTGCGGCGGCGCTCGCTGCCCGCCGCGGAGATCGAGCGCCGGGTCCGCGAGACCGCCGCCACGCTCGGGCCTCGACGCGCTGCTGCAGCGCAAGCCGCACGCGCTGTCCGGCGGCCAGCGCCAGCGCGTGGCGCTCGGGCGCGCGATCGTCCGCAGTCCCAAGGTGTTCCTGTTCGACGAGCCGTTGTCGAACCTGGATGCGGCGCTGCGCGTGGGCATGCGCGGACGAGCTGGCCGCGCTGCACCGGCGGCTGTCGGCGACGATGCTCTACGTCACCCACGACCAGGTCGAGGCGATGACGATGGGCGACCGCATCTGCATCATGGAAGGCGGCCGGGTGGCGCAGATCGGCGCGCCGCTGGAGGTGTACGCGGCGCCCGCCGACACCTTCGTCGCGACGTTCCTGGGCAGCCCCGCGATGAACCTGCTGCCCGCGGCCATCGGTGGAGTCGACACGCTCCGGATCGGTGCGCGTCGCTCCCGCTCTCCGGTCCGCTGGCCGCGGCGGCCGGGCGGGCGCCGTCGCGCGACGTGCTGTTCGGCGTCCGGCCGGAGGACCTTCACCCCGGCGACGGCGCGGCGACGCTGCGCACGCGCATCCTCCACGTCGAGCCGCTCGGCGCCGAGACCATCGTGCGCCTGTGCCCCGAGGGGCTCGCCGCGGAGATGCTGATGCGCGTGCCCCGCAGCTTTGCCGGTCACGCCGACGAGATCGTGACCGTCGCGGTCGACCTCGCCGCCTCTCACCTGTTCGATCCGGCCACCACGCGCCGGCTCTAGACACATCGACCCCGTCCACCAACCGAGGACCATCATGGCATCCACCCCCGCCGCACTCACCGTGCGCCGCAGCTTTCCGCGCATTCCGACCGCCACGCTCGATCGTCTCCGCGACGCGTCGTCCGGCTGGGTCGTCGACGCCAACGGCCGCCGCGGCGCGCTCGACTGGCACCTCCGCCCGCTGACCGCCGCCACGCGCTTCATCGGCTCGGCGCTCACCGTGCGCAGCCGCGCCCGCGACAATCTCGCGCCCTACGCCGCGCTGGCCTACGCGCAGCCGGGCGACGTCCTGGTCGTCGCCGCCGACGCCTACGAGGAAGCCAGCGTCGCCGGCGACGTGCTGCTGGGGATGGCGCGCAACGCCGGCATCGTCGCGCTGGTCACCGACGGCATGGTGCGCGACATCGACGGGCTGAACGCCGTCGGCATCCCGGTGTTCGCGCGCGGGCTTACGCCGAACTCGCCGTACAAGGACGGCCCGGGAGAGATCGGGCTGCCGATCGCCATCGGCGGGATGATCGTCGATGCCGGTGACCTCGTGGTCGGCGACCAGGACGGCGTGGTGATCGTGGCCCGCGCGCAGGCGGAGCAGGTCGCCGCCGAAGTGCAGGCGATCGCCGCCAAGGAGAAGACGATGGACGGCTGGGTACGCGACGGCGCCAGGGTGCCGCCCTGGCTCGAGTCCACGCTGGCCGCCAAGGGCGTGCAATACGTCGAGTGACGCCGCCGCGATGCCCACCGTCTTCTACAACTCCTACGCCACACCCGACGTCTACGGCATCATCCGCGCCGCCGCCCCGGCCGGCTACGAGGTGCTGACGCTCGACACGGACTCGGATGCGGAGCGCAAGGCCAAGCTCGCCGCCGCCGACGTCGCCATCGTCGCCAGCTACCCGCTGCGCGGTCCGCTGATCGACGCCGCGAAAAGCCTGCGGCTCGTGCATCACCAGGGCGTCGGCTGGCAGGATACCGTCGATCACCAGGCGCTGCGCACGCGCGGCATCCCGCTCGCGACCACGCCCGAAGGCACGACCACCGGCGTCGCAGAGCACACGCTGCTGCTGATCCTCGCGTGCTGCAAGCTGCTGCCGTTCGCCGACCGCGAGTTGCGCGAGGGCCGTTTCCACATCAATGCGCTGCGCGCCCGCTCGCGGGAACTCGCGGGCATGACGGTGGGCTACGTCGGGTTCGGACGCATCGGACAGGCCGTCGCCCGGCGCGCGCGCGCATTCGAGGCCGGCGGCATCTACCACGACGCCGACGTCGCGCTGGATTCTGCGGTCGAGCGCGAGCTCGGCGTTCGCCGCGGCGCCCTCGACGAGGTCCTGCGCCAGGCGGACGTCGTCTCGCTGCACCTGCCGCTGACGCCCGCAACGCGCCACCTGGTCGGGTCCGACGCGATCGCGAAGATGAAGCGCGGGGCGATCGTCGTCAACACTGCCCGCGGCGGCATCATCGACGAGGACGCGCTGGCCGAAGCGCTGGCCGATGGCCGCCTCGGTGCGGCCGGGCTCGACGTGTTCGCCGTCGAGCCGCCGGACCCGGCGCACCCGCTGTTCCGGCTCCCCAACGTCGTCGTCACGCCGCACATCTCGGCCGGCACCCGCGACGCGCTCGCCGCCAAGATGCGTGCGCTGTTCGCGAACGTCGAGCGCTTCTTCGCCGGCGAGCCGCTGCGCAACCAGGTGAGCCTGTGAGCCCGACGGGCCGCCCCGAGGGCGAACACCGGAGCGCGCAGCGCGAAGGTCATCCAACCCACCGGCCGGGCGGACATCGAATGCGCCGTCGATGACGCGCCTGCGCATCGCCGTCGCCGGCGCAGGGATGGTGAGCCGGCATCACCTGACCGCCTGGTCCCGCTGCACCGACGCGACCGTCGTCGGCATCGCCGATCCCGATAGCGCCCGGGCGCGGGAGCGCGCGCGGGAGTTCGACGTAGGCGGAGTTTTCGACGACACGGCGGCAATGCTCGACAACGTGCGTCCCGATGCGATCGACATCGCGGCAGGTCACGAAGCCCACGCCGCGCTGTGCGGCCTCGCCGCACGGCGCGGGATCGCCATCCTGTGCCAGAAGCCGCTCGCGCCGACGCTCGACGCCGCCGCGCGCATCGCGGCGGATGTCGGCGGCAGCGTGCGCCTGATGGTCCACGAGAACTGGCGGCATCGCCCGTACTATCGCCAGCTTCAGGCGTGGCTGGCGGCGGGCGCGGTCGGCCGGCCGCGCCACGTCGCCATGGAAGTGCGCGGCTCGGGGCTGGCGCCTCGGCCCGACGGCACGCATGCCGCGCTGACGAGGCAACCCATGCTCGGCGGCCTTCCCCGACTGATGATCGGCGAGGTCCTCGTGCACCACCTGGACGTCGTGTCCTGGCTCGTCGGTCCGCTTGCGGTCCACGCCGCGTGCCTGCGCCGCGACGTCGCGGCGATCCGCGGCGAGTCGGCGGCGACGATCCTGCTTCGCGGCGACGACGGCTGCACGGTCGTCGTCGACGGCGACCTCGCCGTCCCGGACGCGCCGGAACGCGTCGACGACCGACTCGAATTGCTCGGCACCGAAGGCGCGATACGGCTCGACAACCTGACGCTGTCGCTGTCACGGCCGGGCGCGCCGCCGCAGAGCGTGAAATACGATGCCGACGCCTCGTACCAGGGCGCCTACGACTCGGCCATCGCGCATTTCGCCCGGGCCCTGCTGGACGGCACCCCGTTCGAGACGCCGCCGGAGGTGCACCTGCGGGTGCTGGCGCTGGTCGAGGACGCGTACCGCGCGGCGGATCGCGCGGGCTGGCGCTAGGTCCTTGCCCGGATCTTCCGTTCCACCGTTGCGCCGGTCGTCGCCGTCGCCCCCGAGCCGGGCACCGGCCCGTCGGCCGACACGGGCGGCGGCGCGCGGCGGTCGCTGCCCGCGTCGCCGAATCCCTGCAGCGAGAGATAGACGTCCTTGGCCGCCTGCGTGTGATGCGTGCACAGCCGGACCAGCCGCGCGCGGTCGCCCTTCCTCAGCGCGGCGATCATCGCCTTGTGTTCGTCGCGGGCACGCCGCGCCAGGAACGGATTCACCATCACGTGGCAGCGGAAGCCGAGCGACATCTGGGCGTAGTCGCGGATGGTCTGCACCAGGAACGGATTGCCGCAGGCTTCGAACAGCGCCTCGTGGAACGCGTTGTTCACGCGGTGGATCCCCGCCGGATTCGCGGCCTCGACCTGCTGCGAATGCGCGTCGTGCAGCTTCTCGAGCCGGCGAACCAGCGCCGCAGATGCCGGCAGCGGGATCAGCACCGCCGCGTGCGCATGCAGCATCTCGCGCACGGCGCAGATCTGCTCGACCTCCTCGCGGCTGAAATCGCGAACGACGGCGCTGCGTCCACGCTCGCGGACGACCATGCCCTTGCGCTCGAGCTCGACGAGCGCCTGACGCACCACGTGCCGAGTCGCACCGAAGCGCTCGATCAGCTCGTCCTCGATCAGGCGCTCGCGCGTCCGCAGGCGGCCGAAGAGGATGTCTTCCTCGAGCGCACCGACGATGGCGGCGAGGGATTTCGCAGGCCGGGGCATCGGCGAAGTATCGCGCGACGTCCGGCAAACGGCAATCGGCCGCAGCCGGTGCTCCGCCCCGATGTCCGGCCGGGCGGGACGGGGCGCGACGGCAAAGCCGGAATCGCCGGGGTCAGCCACGACAAGTCATTGATGTTTTTGTACTTATGTACAGGCCACCCGGTTCGCCGCAGGCGATTCCGCGAAAGACCCCATAATAGCGATCGACATTGCCCATCCCACCGCAGCACCAGCGGCTGGTGCCGCTGCAGGGCGAGCCGCTTGCGCGGCGGGTCGCGCCGGGGGCGCCGGCCTGACGAGGCGTCGTGATCCAGTTGAACAGCATAAAGAACAAGATCCTCGCGTTCGCGATCCTGGCGACCCTCGTTCCGTCGATCGGGCTGGGTCTGCTGTCGTTCTGGCGCTACCAGAAGCTGATCGGCGACAGCGCGGCGCTGGAGCTGCGCACGCTGGCCGACCAATCCAGCGGCGAGGTCGCGCTCTGGGTCCGCGGCCACGTGAACGAGGTGCGCGCGCTCGCCACGTCGAATGCGGTCATCGACGGCCTGTCCGCGCTGGCGGCGCCGGGAACGGTCGCGACCCGCATCGGCCCGCACGAACTGGAGCTCTATCTGCGCTCGGTGCAGAAGATGCTCGCCCCGATGCTGGAGCTGACCGTCGTCGATGCCACCGGCCGCGTCGTCGCGAGCAGCGCGGCCGAGCCGGTCCCGGTCCGCCTGCCCGACACCTGGTCCAGTGCCGCCGTCACCGAGGGGGTCGTCGCCGCGCCGCCGCGATTCGACCCCGCGCGCTCGACGGCGACGCTGACCGTGGTCGTGCCGGTCCTGTCGCTGCGCAACGAGCTCCTGGGAGCCCTTTCCGCGGTGCTGGATCTCGGCCGGATGCAGCCGATCCTGGCACGGCTCGTCGGTGCCTCCCCTGCGGAAGTGATCCTGCTGGCGTCCGACGGCACGCCGCTGCTCGGCACGCGGACCGAGGCGCGCGAGCTCGCGGTCGTCGGGCCGCAGACGCTGAACCGCCTGCGCGCGCATCCCGGCGAGGCGATCGACTTCATCGGCAATCACGAGCGCGAAGTCATCGGGCTCGCCGATCGGCCGCGGGCGCTGCCGATGCTGGTCGTCGCCGAGCGGGACCGCGCCGACGTCTACCGCGCGTGGCTCAAGGCGCTGCAGCTCTTTCTCGGGCTGGTCGGCGCCCTGACGCTGCTGGTCTGCGTCGTGGCCTACTGGATGGGGCGCTCGATCGTCAGGCCGCTCGACAGCCTGATCGGCGCGGCGGACCGCATCGCCAGCGGCGACCTCGCCGTCCAGCTGCAGGTCGAGACCGAAGGCGAGATCGGCCAGCTGACGCGGGTGTTCAACAAGATGGTGGACCGGCTGCGCCACAGCCGCGAGGAGGTCGGTGCCGCGAACCAGGTGCTGCAGGACCAGAACCAGAGGCTCGAGGCGCTGTCGGTCATCGACGGCCTGACCGGCGTCTTCAACCGGAAGAAGCTCGACGACATACTCGCCGACGAGTTCGCGCGCTACCGGCGCAGCCAGCGGCCGTTCTCCCTGCTCATGCTGGACATCGACAACTTCAAGTCGCTCAACGACACCTACGGCCACCTCGCCGGGGACGAGGCGCTGGCAAGTCTCGCCGCGGTGCTCAAGCGTTCGGTGCGCAACGTCGATTTCGTCGCACGCTACGGCGGCGAGGAATTCGTCGTGGTGCTGGTCGAGACGGCAGCGGACGCCGCGCTGCAGATCGCCGAGCGCATCCGGTCGCAGGTCGAGACGCCGCGGCTCGGCGCGGCCAACCAGCTGATCTCGGTCACCGTCAGCCTGGGCGTCACCGAAAGCCGCGACGGGGACGCCCGGCCCGAGGACGTGCTCGCGCGCGCCGACCGCGCCATGTACGAAGCCAAGCGCGCCGGCCGCAATCTGGTGCGCGCGACCTAGTGCGCTAGCGCGTTGCGACGACCGACTGGTGCATCCAGCCCGGAGCGCCCGTCCTCGGTCTCGACCTGCAGCCAGCCGTCGCGGTAGCCACGGGCGACGACGGGGGTTCCCTCCTGCAGCACGCCGATGGACTTCGCCCGGGCGCGCGGCCCGCGGCGCAGGTTGCTCTCGATTCCGGCGCGCAGCCGCACCGGGGGGTCGAACTGCACTTCGGCGTTCGCGCGGGCGGCGGTGCCGTCGGGGGCCAACCCGCCGCCCGCGACCGCCAGCTGCTCGGCCTGCGCCGCGAAATCCATGGCCACGCCGTAGTCGCCGCGCGCGAAAGACGCCGACGACGACGCCAGCATCTGCTCCGCGAGCGTGAGCAGCGGCGCCCGCGCCGCCGCCCCGGGTCCCGCCCTCGCCGCCTCCAGCGCGATCTCCACTTCGGCGACGTACGAGGCGGCGTCGGCCTGCGTCGCGAGCCGGCGCAGCTTCACCTTCGCGCGCGTGGCCTGCTTCGTCGTCTCCTGCAGCGCCCGCGCCTGGTCGCGCCGCTGCGCCTGCAGGTCGCGCAATTCGGCGTCGCGGCGGGCAAGCTCCTGCTGCAGGCGGGCGATCTCGGCGCTCTGGTCCTCGCAGGGCGGGCACGTCGGCGCGCTGGCCGGCATCACGACCGGTGGGGGCGCGGGTGCGGGTTCGGGCGGCGGCGCCGGAGGCGCTGACGCGCAGGCGCCGACGAGGGCGGCCAGCAGCGCGGCGACGGCCGCGCACCCCACCGGCCTCCCGGCGGCGATGCCGCGGACCTGCGAAGGCACGCCGGAGCCCCGGCACGTTCCTGTCATGACCACGGTCAGAGGGACACCATGTGGGCGCAGAGCATCGACTGCGGGACGGTCGCCGCGGCCGCGGGCGCGGCCGCGCACCGATATTGTTGCACGCCGGCGGCGCGATGGGCCGCCGGCGGGTCGCGGCTCGCCGGCGGCCGCCCGCGCCGCGGCGCTGTCCGCGGCCCGTGGCCCGCGGGACCGGATCCTTGCCTATACTTGCAGTGTGGACACTTTCCGCCCCCCCGTGCGCGGGGCCGATCCCGCCGGAGGGAACCCGAGCGCCATCGACCTGCCGACGGCGCCGGTGCCGGAGACTCCGCCCGACCGCGCGCGGGGCCTGCGTTTCGCCCGCCGGATTCACCGGATGCGAACGCTCGGGCTGGCGCTCGGCGCCCTCTGCGTGGCCGCAGTTCTGCAATTGCACGACGCGCACTGGTGGTGGTGGGCCGCCCTGATCCTCCACGGCTTCGTCTGGCCGCACGTCGCGACGGCGCTCGCGCGCGCCAGCGACGATCCGCGCCGGACCGAGAAGCGGCAGCTGATGGCGGAATCCGCGCTCGGCGGCATGTGGATCGCGGTGATGCAGTTCAACCTTCTGCCGAGCGTGCTGGTCATGACCATGCTGTCCGTCGACAAGGTCGACCTGGGCAATTTCTCCGTGCTGGCACGCAGCACCGCGCTGATGGCGGCGAGCTGCGCGCTGACTTCGGCGGCGCTGGGATTTCCGGTGCAGGTGCAAACGCCGATGCCGGTGATGCTCGCCTGCATTCCGCTGCTGGTCGTCTATCCGCTGACGATCAGCGGCGCGGTGCTCGGGCTCGCCCGCCGGGTGACCGACCAGAACCGCCGGCTGGAGGAACTCGGCCGCACCGACGTGCTCACGGGCCTCGCCAACCGGCGGCAGGGCTTCGCCGCGGCGAAGGAAGAGCTCGCCCGGCACGCGCGCAGCGGCCGTCCGGCGGCGCTCGTCATCCTCGACATCGACCACTTCAAGGAGGTCAACGATCTGCACGGGCACCCGGTCGGTGACGAGGTGCTGTGCGGAATCGCAGCGGTCCTGCGCGAATGCACGCGCACGATCGACACCGCCGCGCGCCACGGCGGCGACGAGTTCCTGATCGTGATGCCGGAAACCGGCCTCGCCGGGGCCGAGGAGGTCGCGCGGCGGATCCGCCATCGTCTCGCTGCGCTGTCGTTTGCCGGGGCGCCGGGTGTGCGCTGCACGGTCAGTCTCGGTGCCGTCGAGGCGGACCGGCGCATGCCGGACGTCGATGCCTGGGTTCGCGAAGCCGACGACGCGCTGTATCGCGCCAAGGCGAGCGGCCGTGACCGCTTCGTCGGCGCGGCACCGCGACAGGGCACACCGGCCTAGTTCGGCGCGTCCGGCGACCCCAGCATCCGCAGCGCGGCGTGCGCCGCGCCGAAGCCGTTGTCGATGTTGACGACGACCAGCCCCGACGCGCAGCTCGCCAGCGCCGCGCGCAGCGCCGTGCGCCCGCCCTGCCCCACGCCGTAGCCCACCGACCGCGGCACGGCGAGCACCGGGACAGCGGACCAGGCCCGCGAGGACGCTGAACAGCGCGCCCTCCATGCCGGCAATCGCGATGACCACCCGGTGCCGGCGGATTTCGTCGATCCGGTCGAGCAGCCGCCAAAGCCCGGCGACGCCGACGTCGACCATCAGCGTCGCCTCCTCGCCCTCGAACGCCAGCGTCCGCGCCGCCTCGAGGGCGACCGGCGCATCGGAGGTCCCGCCGCAGACGATGGCGATGCGCTCCCGGTGGCGTGCGGCAGCGAGACCGCCGAGCACGGCGGTGCGCGAGCGCGAGTCGTAGTCGAGCGCCGCGCGCGCGTCGGCGGCGAGCCGCCGGAACTTGCGCTCGGCCAGGCGCGTGAGCAGCAGCCGGCGGCCGTCCGCACGCGCGTGCTCGACGATCGCGTCGATCTGGGCGGCCGTCTTCGGCTCGCACAGCACCGCTTCGCTCGCGCCGGTGCGCGCCGCGCGCGCCCAGTCCAGCGTGAATTCAGCCATCGGCGGCGGCGTGCAGGAAAGCCGCACCGCGGCGGTAGCTGCGCACGCCGGCGAACTTGCGGCCATCGGCCCGGCTCGCGTCCCCGCCGATGGCGCGCGCGGCCTCCGCGGCGGCGGCGTCACCGGGGTCGCCGAGCTCGATCACCACGCCGCCCCGGGTCACGCGGCAGCGGACCACCGCCTCGCGGCCGAGCGCCGCCGCGAGCCGGGTCTCGACGGCGTCGATGAAGGCGAGGTCGGCGGACGCGATCGCGATGCCGGTCTCCACGCGGCTCGCGAGGCAGGGCTGCGCCGGCAGCCGCTGCAGGTCGGCCAGCCCGAGCCGGCGGGCCAGCGCGTAGATGTCGGCCTTGGCGATTCCCGCGTCGACGTAGGGATGCACGACGCCGCGCTCCGTCCGCCGCGCGCAGCCCGGGCCGGAAATCGCCGAGGTCGTCGCGGTTGGTGCCCGAGGCGATCGGGTCGGCGGTCCGCTCGCGGATGCGTGCGTACAGGTTCGACTTGCAGTAGTAGCAGCGGTCGACCGGGTTGGCGCGATAGCGCGCGTCGGCGAGCTCGCCGGCGTCGAGCACGACCAGCGCCCAGCCGTGCCGGGCGGCATGCGCCTCGACGCGCGCGCGGGCGGCCGCGGGCACCGCCGGCCCGCTCGCGTGGTACATCGTCGTGGGCACCCCGGTGCAGCGTTGGGCGACGTGGGCCAGGGTCATCGAATCGACGCCTCCGCTCACCGCGAGCGCGAGCCGCGGCTGCCGGTCCAGCGCCGCGACCAGCCGCTCGAGGACGGCGTCGGTCGCGGCCGTCATTCGTCGTCGCCCGCGAGCGCCCGCGACTCGCCGCCGGCGCGCGCGCGCCGACGCGCCGCGAGCCCCGGCGCCGCCGCGACGTCGTCGTGCGCGGTCTTCGCCGTGCGCCGGCCGTCGGGGCGCTCGGCGACCTTGACGCGCAGCGCGTGCCCGCCGGCTTCGGTGACGACCTCGCCGCGCGGCACGATCCGCCGGCCCTCGTTGCGCAGGCGCACGCCCAGCGTCGAAGTCTCGAGGAAGCAGGCGCGGACCACGGCATCGGCCGCATCGGGCGCCGCCAGCAGCCGGAAGTCCGCGACGGGCCTGCCCTTCTTGCCCACCCGGGTGCCGACGGTGACGTCGATGACGCCGCGCTCGGCGCGCAACCGGTCGGCGGCGAGCGCGATCTCCTCGCCGCTCATGTCGTCGACGTCGAACTCGACGATGGCGACGGCGTCGTCCGCGGCGGCGGCCACGCGCTCGAAGACCAGCGCGCGCACCACGTTCGCGCGTCCCGGGCAGCTCGCGGGTTCCGGCGCCGCAGCCCACCGCTGCCAGGCGACCGCCGGCCCGCTGCGTGGCGCATGCCGCCGGCGGCACCAGGTGGCGCAGGATCGCCGCCCCCGTCGGCGTGACGCGCTCGCCGCCGATGCCGTCGTCGCGCCATGGATACCCGGTGAGGAGCTCGGCGGTCGCCGGCGCCGGCACCGGCAGCAGGCCGTGCGCGGTGCGCACGGTGCCGCCGCCGAGCGGCGGGGCCGACGCGGTCCACTGCGCCCCGTCGAGCGCCGCGACGATGCATCCGGCAGCGACCAGGTCGAGCAGCGAATCCCAGTCGGCGAGCTCGTGGAAATGCACGTCGGCGACGGCGATGCCGTGGACGCGCGCCTCGGCCTCGCCCAGCAGATCGAGCAGCGCCAGCGCATGGTCACGGGTCGGCGCCGGCAGCGGCGCCGCGGCGAGCCGGTCGCGCAGCGCGGCGTAGGACGCTCCCGCGTGCCCGTGCGCGCCGCCGCCCGCGGCGTTCCCGGCGTCGTGCGCGTGCGCTTCGGTCGCGATGCGCTTCGCGCCCGCCGGGCAGGTGCGGGACCTGCGCCGCGTGCGACGCGTGCGCTGCATGCGCCGCGTCGCCGGCGAAGGCCGAATCGGCACGCGCGCAGTCCGCCGCTCGCCGCGGCGCGAAAGCCGGGCACGCCGGCGCCCTCCGGCCGCACGGCGGCACAGCGCGGCCAGCACGCGCTCGCGCAGCGCCGGCAGCGCGTCGACCAGCGCCGCGACGAACATGTCGCCGGCGATGCCGCCGACGAGGTCGAGGTGGATCGCGAGCGACGCCGGCGGCGGCAACGGCGCCCCGTCAGGCGACGACCGGGACGACATAGGGGCCCTCCGGGATGACGGCGATCGCGGGATCGCCGGCGCGGGCGACCGCCGCCGCCAGCGCATCGTCGACGGCGTCGACCGTCTCGACGCCGGTCAGCCGCCGCTCCTCGGCATCGAGCCCGGTGGTGTAGAGCTGCACGCGCCCCGCCCGCAGCGACTTGAGCTGCATCTCGGTCTGCCATTCGTCGACGTCGGCGAAGCGCTTGGCGAGCAGCGTCTGCAGGAACGCGTCGGGCCCGAGCTCGACCAGCCGGCCCTGTGCCGCGCGGAACTCGGCCGAGCCGAAGCCTTCGGAGCAGGCCGAGGCGACGATCAGCGTGCCGCCGGGCTCGAGGATGTCGAGCGGCGTCACCATCCCCTTCACCGTCTGGTAGTAGGTCTTGTCCAGCGGCGCGCCGGCCGCCGACGTCAGCACCGTCGCGAAGCGCCGGCCCACCGGCACCCGCGTGCTGTCGGCGACGAACGCCACCGTGTCGAGGTGGCTCGCGACGACCTCGCCGAAGTTGACGTGCACCAGTGCGCGGTCCTCGTCGATCACCGTGTTGAGCGCGTAGACCTCGCCCAGCATGCGCACGATCGCGAGCTGCTCCTCGTGCAGCGGATTGCCGGCGAGATTGCACTGGATCGCCGCGGGATCCTCCATGAAGCGCGCGCTGTGGAAGGTGCGGATGGTGTCCTCGTGCGCGATGCCGGGCGCGATCACCTTGCGCCCGCCCGAGTACCCGGCCATGAAGTGCGGCTCGACCAGCCCGGTGGCGATGCGCAGGTCGGCGTCGACGAAGCGGCGGTCCAGCTTGACCGGCGTCGCGCGCCCCGGCGTGACGCCGAGATCGACGTGCGCGGCGGCGTCGCGGGCGAAGTGGTTCTCGACGCGCACCGTGGCCAGCACCCACGGGTCGCCGACGAGTTCGGCCAGCTCTTCGCCTTCGTTGGGCCGGTGCAGGCCGGTGGCGACGAGCACGGTGATGCGCTCGCGGGGCATGCCGGCCGCGAGCAGGCCTTCGATCAGCGGCCGCAGGAACAGGCGGTTCGGCACCGGTCGCGTGATGTCGCAGATCAGGATGCACGCGCTCGTCTTCCCGCGCACGAGCTCGGCGTACGGCGGCGCGGCGACGGGTGCGGCGAGCGCCGCGCGCACCGCCGCGCCCGCGTCGGCGAGCTTGGGCAGCGTCGGCTTGCGGATGACGGTGGCGCGCCCCGCGGCGGGCAGCGCGACGCGCAGCTCCGACGGGCCGTAGAGAATCTCGACGCTGCCGCTCGCAGTGATCTCGTTCATCGCTGACCTCGCCTTTCGTTCATCGCCGGGGCGCGCGCGACGGGCGGGCGCCGCCGGCGCGGGTTGCCGGCTGCCGGGGTGCAGCGGTCGAGTTTACCCCGGCGCGGCGCGGGCGTCGCGGGCGGCGATGACCCTTACCGCAGTGCGACCATACCGCGGCGGCGGGGATTCGCACCACGCGGCGGGCGGGCGCGAGACTCGCGGCGTGCGGCCCCGACCGCGGCCGGCCAGGGCTACCCGCGAACACGCCCCGCATGTACGATGTCGGGCATGATCGGAACCGGGTTCGCCGACCGCCTGCTCACCGCCGACGAGATCCGCGCCATCGTCGCCGCCGGGCTCGACATCGCTCCCGCTCGCCGGCAAGCGGGTGCTGTTCATCATCCCGGACGGCACGCGCACGATGCCGATGCCCGAGCTCTTCGCGCTGTTCCGCGAACTGCTCGCCGGCAAGGTCGCCGCACTCGACTTCCTGGTCGCGCTGGGAACCCATCAGCCGATGAGCGACGGCGAGCTCTCGCGGCTGGTCGGGCATCCGGTCGTCGACGGCATGGCCGGCGATTCGCACGTCTTCAACCACGAGTGGGCCGATCCGGAGACGTTCGCGCGGATCGGCGAGATTCCCGGCGGCGGAGATCGAGGCGCTGACCGGCGGGCGGATGGCGCAGGCGGTTCCGGTCGCGCTCAACCGCCTGATCTTCGACTACGACCAGATCGTGATCTGCGGACCGGTCTTCCCGCACGAGGTCGTCGGCTTCTCGGGCGGCAACAAGTATTTCTTCCCCGGCATCGCCGCCGCCGAGATCATCAACTTCACGCACTGGCTGGGGGCGCTGATCACCAACTACGAAGTGATCGGCTCGGGCTACACGCCGGTGCGCGCCGTCATCGACCGCGCCGCGTCGATGGTCACGGTGCCCACCGCGTGCTTCGCGCTGGTGGTGACGCACGCGGGGCTCGCCGGCCTCTGGTTCGGGCCGGCGCGCGAGGCCTGGGAGCGCGCGTCGGCGCTGTCCGCGCAGCGGCACATCGTCTGGCTGGACGCGCCGGTGCGGCAGGTGCTGTCGGTGATGCCGTCGATGTACGCCGACGTGTGGACCGCCGGCAAGGGCATGTACAAGATCGAGCCGGTCGTCGCCGACGGCGGCGAGGTGATCATCTACGCGCCGCACATCACCGAGGTGAGCTACACGCACGGCCGGCTGCTCGAGGAGGTCGGCTACCACTGCCGCGACTACTTCGTCGCCCAGCCCGAGCGCTTTGCCGCCTACCCCGGCGGCGTGCTCGCGCATTCGACGCACGTGAAGGGGCTCGGCCGCTACGACGCCGCGACCGGCGTCGAGACGCCGCGCATCACGGTGACGCTCGCCACCGGCATCTCCGCGGAGCGCTGCCGGAAGATCAACCTCGGCTACCGCGACCCGGCGTCGATCGACGTCGCGGCATGGACCGGCCGCGAGGCGGAGGGCATCCTGGTCGTGCCGCGCGCGGGCGAGATGCTCTACCGGCTGAAGCCGCGCTGAGCGTCGACCGGCCGTCAATCGGGGCCGCGCTCGCGCAGCGCCTCCCCGGTCAGGCGCCGGACCAGCGTGCGTTCGCACAGCATGAACAGCAGGAACAGCAGGATGGCAAGCGCCGACGACCCCAGCAGGTCCACCAGCTGCTCCAGCGCCCCGTCGGCGAGCGCCTGCGCGCCGTACGCGATGACCAGGCCGACGTTCGCCGCGAGCAGCATGTACAGGTTGAGCGACGTGAGGCCGAACAGGATGAACGTCGCCCCCATCAGGACGAAGGTGAGCGCCGGGTGCCGGTACAGGAAATCCGGCAGCCACCGCGCCCTGGCCAGCGTCGTCTTCATCGTGTCGTCCGGTCGCGCCCGCGACCGCGCGGCGGCGACGGCAGCGCGCGGCGGCGACGGCGCAGTGTAGCGCCGGCCGGGTCGCGACGCCAAACATCTGCCGCGCCGGCCCCATGGCCACGCCCGTCTTTCCCACCGGCGTCGGCGAGCGCCATTTCGAGGACTACGTTCCCGGCCTCACCGCCGAATACGGGCCGATCCCGGTCGACGCCGACGAGATCGTCGCCTTCGCCCGGCGCTACGATCCGCAGGACATCCACACCGATCCCGCGCGCGCCGCGGCGGGCCCGTTCGGCGGCCTGATCGCGAGCGGGTGGCAGACGGCCGCGCTGATGATGCGGCTGTACGTCGAGCACTACCTTTCGCACGTGGCGAGCCTCGCGTCGCCGGGCATCGACGAGCTGCGCTGGCTGGCGCCGGTCCGCCCGGGCGACGCACTGTGGCTGCGGGTCACCGTGCGCGACGCGCGGCGCTCGCGCTCGAAGCCCGACCGCGGCCTCGTCCACACCTTCATCGACGTCCGCAATCAGGACGGCACGAGCGTGATGACGATGGTGGCGATGAACATGCTGCGCTGCCGGGGCGACGCGGCGGACGCCGGCCCGCCGCGAATCCCGCCCCCGGGCGGCGCCGGCCGCTGACCGGTGCCGCGGCGCCTCACGGCTTCGCGCAGTCGCAGACGTCGTTGCCCTTGTCGAACACGATGCGCCAGACGCCGGGCGCTTCCTGCCGCCAGATGGACGTGAACGTCGCGACCTGCTTGCCGCCGGGGTCGTACACGGGACCCGTGCTGAGCGCCAGCGTGCCGTCGCCCGAGCACCTCGACCTGCCCGCTGGTCCACGAAAACGGCGCCGCCGGCCGGTCGTAGAAGCGCTTCCACGCCGCGGCGACCTCGGCCTTGCCGCGCAGCGTCTTCGGTTCGGAGACGAAGATCGCGTCCTCGGCGAGGAACGCGGTGAACGCCGCGTGGTCGCGCTCCGCCATCGTCCGCGCGAACGCCCGCTCGGTGGCCGCAACCTGCTGCTGCAACGCGACCGGGTCGGCGTTCCGCGGGACGCCTGCGCATCCCGGCAGCAAGCCGATGCCGACCGCCGCGACGAACGCGACGACGCGCATGAAATCCCCTTGCTCTCCTGGCCGCCACGCCCCGCGCGGCCTGCGCTCCTGCCAACGGCGGCTGCCGTATCATGCGTAGAATCACCTCTGCGCCCGGGTGGTGAAACTGGTAGACACAAGGGACTTAAAATCCCTCGACCGCAAGGTCGTGCCGGTTCGACTCCGGCCCCGGGCACCATACAGGACGCGACGATGCGCGATATGAACCTTGAATTGCTCGCGATCTGCCGCGTCGCGGCTCCGATCGCCGCCCAATCGCCATGTTCGGCGCTTGCAGCGGCAAGATCAGAGAACATCGTCACGTCAATGCCGATGTTGCGGCGCCGAGTGAGCGCTTGTCGTTCGTCATCGGGCTTGCAGGCGGGGCCAGGAATCGCGTTTCGAAGACATCCGCCGGCACCGGCTTGCTGAACAGGAAGCCCTGCATTTCGTCGCAATCCAGCAAGCGCAGCAGGCGCGATTGCTCCTCGGTTTCGACGCCTTCGGCCACCACCTTGAGCTTCAGCGAATGCGCCAGGCTGATGATGGTGGACACCAGCGCCAGTCCCTCCGGCCGATTCAGTCATCTCGATCACGAAGGAGCGGTCGATCTTCAGCGTGTCCACCGGCAGCTTGGCCAGGTAGCGAGCGAGGAGAAGCCGGTGCCGAAGTCGTCGATGGCGATCGTAACGCCAAGGTCGCGGATCGTCTGCAGGCTGGCGATAGTGCCCTTGACGTCGTCCATGATCATGCTTTCGGTGATCTCCAGTTCCAGCCCCGCCGCCGCCTGCGGCGTCCACCTCGAGACCTGTCTGAGCTCTTCGATGAAACCGCGATCGCGCAGTTGCAGTGCCGACACATTCACCGCGATGCGCACGGCAGGCAGGCCCGCCGCGCGCCAGCGCAGGTAGTCCGCGATGGCCTGGCGCAGCGCCCAGCGTCCGACTTCGATGGATCAATCCGGTTTCTTCCAGGATCGGGATGAAGCGGCCCGGCGGCACCAGGCCCGTGCGCGGATCGTTCCAGCGGATCAGCGCCTCGGCGCCGGTGACCTTGCCGCTCGCGAGATTCACCTTGGGCTGGTAGTGGAGCACGAATTCCTCCCGGTCCAGCGCCAGGCGCAAGTTGATTTTCCAGGGCCAGCTTGCCGGCCACCGCTTCGGTCATTTCTGGGTGTAAAACAGGTAGCGCTCGCCGCTTGCCTTGGCTTTCTTGAGCGCGGCCTCCGCGTTCCTGAACAAGGTGTCGGCATCGGCGCCGTCATCCGGAAATACCGCTATGCCGACCTTGACCGCGACCCGGAAGACGGCGTCGTTCAGGCGGAACGGATGTTCCATGAAGGTCGTCGATGGACTTCTCGAGAAGCTGCGCTCCATCGCCTTCCTGCTCGACTTGCGGCAGCACGACGGCAAATTGGTCCGCGTCCAAGCGCGCCACCAGGTTGGCGTCTCCCGCATCCTGAGTGAAGCCATTCCGCCACTTGACGCAGCAGCGCGTCGCCGGCCGGCCGGCCGAGGCTGTCGTTGATGTTCTTGAATCGCTCCAGATCGAACAGGAACACGGCAAGCTTGTGTCCGCCGCGGCGGCGCTGCGCAGGTATTGCGTCACGCGCTCGAGGAACAGCGTGCGATTGGCGAGTCCGGTGAGCACGTCGTAGTAGGCGAGGTAGTTGAGCCGCTCCAGCCTGTCGATGTGGTCGATCGCGTACGCGATGTCGCCGGCCAGCTCGGACAGCAACTTCATCTCGTCAATCTGGAAGAAATCGATCTCGCTGGCGTAAAGCGCAAATGCTCCCATTGCCTTACCCGAGATGATCAGCGGCAAGACGACCATCGACTTTACCCCTGCTTCGGTGTACGCCTGCCGAACAGAAGCCTGGGATCGTTTTGCGTATCATTCGAAACGATGGCCTTGTTCTCCCTGATCACCTGCGAAACCAGAGGCTTCTGCATCGGATTCGCCGGACGACAATACGCTTTTGATTTCTGCCAGCAGTTCCTCATCCTTGCCTGCCGATGTGATCGAGACCGGCCGCATCGTGACCGGGTCCACGATAACCAGCATGGCCATGCGGAACCCGCCTGCCTCGAGCCGCGATTTTGCACGCTCCCCTGAACAACTCGTCGCGGTCATTCACGCGCACGATCAGCGTATTGATGCCGCTCAGCATCGAGAGTACGCGGTTGAGATATTTGATGCTGGCTTCTGCTCGCTTGCGCTCTGTTACATCTTCGCCGATGCTTGCCGTTCCGATCACTTCGCCGGTTGCCGAGCGCAACAAGGTATTGTTCCAGCGAATCAGCCGGCGTTCGCCCGAACGGGTGACGATATCGTTCTCGTGATGCCGTGCTTCGGGCTGGTTGTCGAGCAGCCTCGGGAAAACAATGCCTTTCAAATCGCTCAGTTCGGGCGGCACGAAAATGTCCCACCAGGTCTTGCCGATGACTTCCTCGCGCTCCCATCCCGTCAGGCGCAACAGGTAATCATTGCAATACGTGATACGCGCCTCGCGATCCAGCATCATCGAAATCAGCTCCACATTGCCCAGCAGGTCGCTGAAACGCCGTTCACTCTCCCGCAATTCACCATTGGCGGTGACAACCGCCAGTTCGGCCATCTTCAGGTCATGAATATCCGTGCAGGTGCCGAACCATTTCTGGATGTCGCCGGTCGCATCTTGCAGTGGCACGCTGCGGATCAGCCACCAGCGGTACTCCCCGTCGGCGCGGCGCACGCGGCTTTCGATCGAGTAGGTGGTCAGGTTCTTCGTCGCGTCCTGCCAGGCATCCCGCGCGTGTTTCCGGTCGTCCGGATGGATCGGCTTGTTCCAGCCGTCGCCCAGGCTTTCTTCCAAGGTGAGTCCGGTGTAATCCGTCCAATGCTGGTTGAAATAGATGTTCCCGAGATCCGATTGCGCGATCCAGACAATTTGCGGCATCGCTTCGGCCAGTGTCTGGAACTCCATTTCACTCTCGCGCAGCGCGATTGCCGCCTGCTTGCGACCTGTGATGTCCTGATTGATGCCGATCAGCCGAATCGTGTTGCCCTGCAAGTCCTTCTGGGTCCTGAATCTGGCTTCCACCCAGATGATTTCTCCTTTCCCGCTCAATATGCGAACCTCCGCAGTCGCGAAATAGTCCGGATCACCGGATGCATAGGCCATTCGAACGTTTTGACCGACGATAGGCGCGTCTTCAGCATGGACGTAACGACTGGCAAACTTCGCCGAGGACATTCGGTAGCCGCCCGCCTCCGCGGCAGTGATCTTGTGCAGCAGATAATATTGGTCATTGAAGATGAATTCATCCGTAGGATATTCGTATTCCCAGTAGCCAATCCTGGCAATGGTCAGGGCTTCGGACAGTTGCGCCTCACTTTTCTTCAGCACAAGCTCACCCTTCTTGCGCTCGGTGATATTCAGGTGCATGACCACGGCGCCCTTTGAGGTATGGCCATCCAGGGGCGTCACCGTCATCAGGAACCAGCGCTGTTCTGCAGGGGAATGACAGGGATATTCGAGCGTATAGGCACTGTCCTTGCCATCCAGCACCGCACGAATACCGGCAGCGGCCTGGCTGGCTTCGGCAGCATCGTCTCCCCGCGCTGTGTCGCACACCGTCAGGTAATTGACGCCGACGTCATGCCCGGGGCACGCGCTGCATTGGCGCGGCCGAATTGTTGCCACGCCTCATTCACCGAAAGGATGATTCCCTGACCATCGAGCAAAGCGATGCTCGCGGGCAGCGCGTTGAGTATGGCGGCTTGCTTGACGGACTCGTTCAGGCGCAACTGGTCCTGGGCGTGCCGCAACAACAATGTCTGGCCGGCACGATTCGCCACCGAATCCACTTCACCGCCAGTCAGTTGCTCCAGGCGTTGCTCGGTGTGGTGCAAGGTCTCGATCAACGCGGCGATCTCCTTGTCGCTGCCCCGCGTTGTCTTTGGTGTTCGGTTTTCATCCAACGACAGCTTGCAGACCCAATGTATCCAGCACGGTCTGCGTCTGGCTGAGCGCGCCGACGATTCTGCGGACGGGAGCCGGCGCGAGCTTGAGCAGGGTCGGCGTCATGAGAACATTGTCCTTCAGCGCGAGCATGGGTGCCTTTAGCACATCCACGACTTCGATCTCGTGCCGGTCCGGCAGATTGGTCCCGCACAACTCAAGTCAGGTTGGCCATGCGCCTGCGCCGAGTTGGGCGCGTCGCCGGCGATGTAGAAGCGGAATTTGTATTTCTTCGGGCGGCTCATGGCGTTTCTCTCGCTTTCGCAATCGGCTTCGCGGCATCACCACTGCGCAATTCGCTGCATGCGCGTTTGGCCTCGCGACAACTCGCCCTGGCGGCTTGCCGTGATGCGCTCCAACAGCGTCTTTTCCGCCTGTTTTGCCAGCAGTTCGGTCTGGACTGCTTTCGCGCGCACTTCCAGCACGGCCTCTTCGGCATCGAGGGTGACGCGCTTGAGCTGTCTCGCGACTTCGGCGACTTCGTTTGCCACGCGCTCGGCACTTTCCTTTTCCCAGCGCATCGTGCCCATCAGCACTTCGCCGCCGGCCGTGTAGATGTCCGCCAGCGTCACGCCCTCATTGCTCAGTATCAGTTCGCGCACCTGATTCGAGTGTTCCGTGCCGCGCGATTTGACGATGGACAGGCCGCGATTGCGTTCACCGGCCTGCACCAGGTAGTTGAGGTGGATCCAGGTATCGGCGATGGTCGAGATCTGCAATGGCGTGGCGCCGCTGTCGTTGCTCATCATCTCATCGAGCAGGCTGGTGCAGACCAGCGTGGTGCCGTCAGCCTTCGACCAGTCGATCAGTCGTTCGGCGACACCGTGCGCGGTCAATTCGTTGCCGGACTTGGCCAACGTCGATACCGGATCGATGACCAGACAACGTGGCCTTGTGCTCCTGCGCCAGCGTCTTGATATGCACCAACAGGGTTTCGGCACTGCCGGTGATGGTGCGTGCCGAGACCATGCGCAGCAATCCGCTCTTCGCATGACGATCGAGGCGGATGCCCACCGAGGCCAGATTGCGCATCACTTCCGGCGCCATCCGAATCAAAGCTGACGAACATGGTGCGTTCGCCGCGTTTGCAGGCGGCCTCGGCGAACGCGCCGCTCAGGGTGGTCTTGGCCGTACCCGGGAAGCCGGTGATCAGCACGCTGGCGCCGCGATAGTAGCCGCCGCCGAGCATGGTATCGAGCCGCTTCACGCCGCTGCTGACGCGTTCGCTGGACACCTGGGTATCTCTGCGGCCTATGCTGCGCGCCAGCGCGACTTCGAATCCGTTTTTGCCGATGATGAACGGCGATTCATTCTCATCGAAGCCGGAGCCGCGAAACTTCTGCACGCGCAGATTGCGCTGCGACACGCCCAGCGACACGCGGTGATTCAGTTTCACGGAGCAGTCCACCATGAATTGCATGAAGCCGAACGGCTGCTGGTCTAGCGAACTGTTCTCCTCTTCGCCTGACTTGGCGGTGATCAGCCCCGTCAGTTCGTGCGCCAACAGCCATTCGTGCAGCCGGTACACTTCGCGCCTTTTCGCCGCCGCATCGGGCAGCAGGGCCAATACGATATCCAGTGCATCGAACACGATGCGTTGCGCCCCCATGGATTTGGCCTGTGCCGAGAGCGCCGCCAGCATTCCGTTGAGGTCGAAACTCCCCGACTGGATCAGGTCGGGTGTCGGCTGGGCATCCATGAAATACAGTTTTTTTCGCTGCACCAATTCCTCCAGCTTCCAGTTGAAGCTGTTTGTATTGGCAATGATGCGTCGCGAGTTTTCTTCAAACGCAACGAAGATGCCCGGCTCCTTGCAATCGCGCGCGCCATGCATCAAAAATTGCAGCGCGAACAATGTCTTGCCGGAACCCGGCCCACCCACCAGCAATGTGGTGCGGCCACGCGGCAAACCGCCGCCGGTGATCTCATCGAAACCGGCGATGCCGGTCGGCGCTTTCCAGGGGGAGGGGGGCTCTCGTTTCATCTTTGCTTCCTTCTGATTTGGACGCATTCGGAAGGCGCTTCGACGCCGCGACTGCCGTGACTGCTTGCAACACACCTCTTGCAAATCAGGTCATGAATGGTGCGCGTGCATATGCCGAGGCGTACTGCTCTCCGCACCAGATCACGGTTACGCTCATCGTTGGCAGTTGTATGTGCGTTACCGCACAGAACGCGTCCTGGTTCGGCCGTGCCCATCTTCTACGCCACGTCGGACAAACGTGCTTTTACTAATCAGCAGCTTGCAAAGCCCGCGTCGACGTAGTGTCACACCGGCCGCCCGGGCGGAGGGCACGGAGGGTCAGCAGTTGAGCGGTTGCAATGTCGCCGGCAACGCCACGCCGCAGGCGCGGAACACCGCGCTGTTGCAGACCGCCGGGTAGCCGGTGCCACATCCACCCGCTGCAGTATCAGACACTTGCGGCGGCCGACGCTCGGGCCGACACGGCGAACTGAATAAGATGGGTAAGGCCGGCCCCTCGTTGACCGGGCTTGTGCGGCGTAGCGTTATCGCGCTGACGTTGGACCAGTCGATCGAACGGTCCGCCACAGTGCGCGCGGCAAGATCAGGTCGGGGGGCGCCGCGGGGCCGATCGAGGCGACCGGCGACGCGCTCGATGCGGACCCGCCGGGCGTGGATTGGATGCCCCATTTCGCGGAGCGGACGTACAATGAAGACCGCCGACCGGCACCGCGCATTTCCTGCAAGAGAAGCGGGGGTATCGTATGGGGTATATCGCGCCTTTTGGCGCTTTTCCCCCAGCGAATCAGCGTCCGGCCCCGGCACCCTCCGGCAACTACGGGACCACGTGACCGTGACCGAGGCAGTGACCAGGCAGTTTGCCGACGCCGTGACGGCCTACGGACAGGGCGATTTCACGGTCGCGCTGCCGCTGTTCCATTCCGCGGCAGAGGCCGGCGACGCCGCCGCCCAGTACAACCTGGGCTTCTTCTACGACACCGGGCGCGGCGTGCCTCAGGACGACACCCGCGCGCTCGCGTGGTACCGGATGGCGGCCGAGCAGGGCTACGCCGGCGCGCAACACGCGCTGGGCGTCATGTACGGGAGCGGCCGCGGCGTGGCGCAGGACTGCGTCGAGGCGGCGGCGTGGTTCCGCCGCGCGGCCGACCAGAACAACGCGGCGGCGCAGTACAACCTCGCGCTGCTGTACGAAGCCGGCAGCGGCGTGCCGCGCGACGACGCCGAGGCGCTCAAGTGGATTCGCAAGGCCGCCGCCGGGAACAACGCCAGCGCCCAGTTCAGCCTCGCCAGCCGCTACGCCCATGGCCGGGGCGTGGCCGCCGACGACGCCGAGGCGCTGAAGTGGTATCACCGGGCGGCCGAGCGCGGGCACGCGGGCGCCCAGTACAACCTCGGCGTGCTCTTCGGCAGCGGCCGCGGCATGCCGCAAGACGACGAGCAGGCGGCCAAGTGGTTCCGCAAGGCCGCCGATGCGGGCCACGCGGGCGCGCAGTACAACCTCGGCGCGATGTACGACCACGGCCGCGGCCTGCCGCGCAACGACGTCGAGGCGGCACGCTGGTACCGCGAGGCCGCCGACCGCGGCCATGCCGGCGCCCAGTACAACCTCGGCCTGCTCTGCGAGCGCGGTGTCGGGGTGCCGCTGGACTTCGTCGAGGCGCACAAGTGGCTGAGTCTCGCGGCCGCCGGATTCCCGGACGCGCAGGCCGACCGGCGCGACCTCGCGCGGGAGGGCATCGCGCGCGTCGCCGCGCGGATGACGCCCGCCGGGCGCGCGCGCGCGCTGCAGCTGGCGCAGGACTGGCGCCCCGGCTGACGCCCGTCCGGGGCAGCGCCGCTGCGTCAGCGCTTCAGGCCCGGCATCGACTGCTGCGCGAGCTTCGCGAAATCGCCCATCACGCGCTGCATCGACTCGAAGGTCGTGCCGCCGGACGACATCACGTTCTGCATCGCCGCGACGAGTTCCTTCGCGGGCCCGAGATCCGGCATCATCGCCATCGCCGCCTGGGCCTGCTTCGCGCCGGGCACGTTCGCCATCTGGCCCTGCATCAGCGTGAACAGGCGCTTCTGCATGTCGGCGATGAGCTCGAACATCTGCCCCCAGTACTGCATCGACTGCGCGACCGCTTCCTGCGCCGCGCTCTGGCCGGCGGCCATCAGCGACTGCGCGTCGGGCGCCTCGGCGGCGTGCCGCGCCACCTTCTTCTGCATCGAGCGCGCCTGCTCCTCGCCTTCGAACTGCAGCTTGCGCAACTTGGCGGTGTTCTCGATCGCGGCATCGATGATCTCGAGCGCCATCTTGGCGTTGGTCTTGTAGAGATCGAAGGCCTGCTCGGGCGTCATCGCCTTCGCGAATTTCGCGAACTCCGCCGGGTCGGGCATCGGGATGCCGCCGGGACGGATCGGGGCCGCGGTGGAGGGCGACTTCTTCGTGGCGGTTTTCGCGGCGCCGGTCTTGCGCGCGGAGGCGGATTTTGTCGATCTCGTTGCCATGGTCAAAGCTCCTTTGCGGGGTGGAGAAGTGAAGCCGGAAGCGCTGCTGCGGCAGGCGACGCCGCGCCGCGGCGGCCTGGGCGCACGGCGGCGGAGGGGTCGGCGTCCCTCATTGCACGCCTCTTACCCGCCGGTCGTCAAGACCGCCGCACCGGAAACGGCGCCGCGGCGCAGGCGTTCGAGCGCGGCATTGGCGTCGCCGAGCGCGAACGGCTCGACGTGGGCCGTCAACGGAATCTCGTCGGCGAGCGCCATGAAGGCCGCGCCGTCGCGGCGGGTGAGGTTCGCCACCGAGCGGACGCTGCGCTCGCCCCAGAGCAGGCGGTAGGGGAATGCCGGGATGTCGCTCATGTGGATGCCGGCGCAGACCACGACGCCGCCGCGCGCGGTGGCGGCGAGCGCTGCGGGCACCAGCGGGCCCGCCGGCGCGAAGATCAGCGCGGCGTCGAGCGCAGCCGGCGCCGGCTCGTCGCTGCCGCCGGCCCATTGGACGCCGAGTCCGCGCGCGAAGTCCTGCGCCGCGCAGTCACCCGGCCGGGTGAAGGCGAACACCTGCCGGCCCTGCGCGAGCGCGATCTGCGCGATCAGGTGCGCGGCGGCGCCGAACCCGTAGAGGCCGAGCCGGTGCGCGTCCCCGGCCATGGCATAGGCGCGGTAGCCGATCAGCCCGGCGCACAGCAGCGGCGCCGCGTGGAGGTCGTCGTAGCGTGCCGGCAGCGGCAGGACGAAGGCCGCGTCGGCCACCGCGTACTCGGCATAGCCGCCGTCGTGCTGGTACCCGGTGAAGCGCGCGTCGGCGCACAGGTTCTCGCGCCCGCTACGGCAATAGTCGCAGTGCCCGCAGGCGTGCGCGAGCCAGGGCACCCCGACGCGCGTGCCCAGCGCCGGCGCGCTCACGCCGCGGCCGTGCGCCACCACGGTGCCGACGATCTCGTGCCCGGGGATCACCGGGACTTTCGGCTCGGGCAGCTCGCCGTCGACCAGGTGCAGGTCGGTGCGGCAGACGCCGCAGGCATGGACGCGGATCTGCACCTCCCCGGGGCCGGGCTCGGGGCGTGCGCGCGTGGTCGGCACCAGCGGGCGGCCGGGCCCCTCGCACACCATCGCCTGCATCGTCGCTGCCGCCATCGCGATCGCCGCTCCGTGGTCCCACGCCGAAGGGCCATCGTAGCAGCGCCGGCGCCTTTGGCGTTGACACGGGTCAAGCCGCGCGCCCGTCGCGGCAATGCGCGTAGAATCGCGGCCCCGGGACCGTGATCGCCGCGCCCCGCGCGCATCCATCGCATTCCCGGCCGTTGCAACGAATGGTGCGACCATGAACGACAGCCACGGTCCCTTCCGCGTCGGCCTCACGCGCGACCTCGCCACGGCCGCCGGGGCGCCGTCGTTCGGCGCGGCGCCGTTGCGCCTGCTCGACGATGCCGCCGGGATCGAATGGGAATACCTGCCCGTCGTGACCGGCGCGCTCACGGCGGCGGACGCCGCGCGCTACGACGCGCTCTACGTCGCGTCGGCCCAGGTGCCGGCGGCCGCGGTCACCGGTCCGGATCTGCGCGTCATGCTGATCGCCCGCCACGGTGTGGGCTTCGACGCCGTCGACGTGCCGGCGATGTCGGCGCAGGGCGTGCTGGTGACCAACACGCCGGACGCCGTGCGCCGGCCGGTGGCCACGGCCGCGCTCACCTACGTGCTGGCACTCGCCCAGAAGCTGCTGATCAAGGATCGCCTCACCCGTGCCGGGCAATGGCACGAGCGCACCGCGCACATGGGCATGGGGCTCACCGGCCGCACGCTGGGCGTCGTCGGCGCCGGGAGCATCGGCTGCGAGACGCTGCGCCTCGCGCGGGTTCTCGACCTCGAGCTCCTGGCCGCCGACCCCTACGCCGACCCGGCGGCAATCGCCGCGCTGGGCGCGCGCCTGGTCCCGCTGGAGACGCTGCTCGCCGAGGCCGACTTCGTCTGCGTCACCTGCGCGCTGACGCCGCAGACGCACCACCTGATCGACGCCCGGGCGCTCGCGCGCATGCGCCGCTCGGCGTATCTCGTCAACGTGGCGCGCGGGCCGGTGGTCGACGAAGCGGCGCTGATCGAGGCGCTGGCGGCGGGGCGCATCGCCGGCGCCGGGCTCGACGTGTTCGAGACCGAGCCGGTGGCCGCCGGTCATCCGCTGCTGCAGTTCCCGAACGTCATCGTCACGCCGCACGCGCTGTGCTGGACCGACGAATGCTTCGCCGCCATTGCCTACAGCGGGCTCGGCAGCGTCGTCGACGTCGCGCAGCGGCGGGTGCCCGCGCACGTGGTCGATCCCGCGGCGCTCGGGCACCCGCGGCTCCGGGCCTGGTTCGGCGGCAACCCGTCACCCGGCGCCGAGCGGTAACCGGCCTGCGTAACCCGGCGTTGCAACGTAGCCCGGCGTTGAGCGCCAGCGAAACCCGGGTGGACGAAACCATGGGCACGATTGCCCGGGTTTCGCTGGCGCTCAACACCGGGCTGCGTTCGACACCGGCTACCGCCGCACTCTACGTCGGGAAATATCGGGCCGTGGATTGACAGCGGCCGGCGGCTGGCTATAATTCCGATAACCGTATATCCATACGGTATTATCAGCAATTGCCCGCCATGCCCCTCCCGCTCACCGCCCGCCAGCAGCAGATTCTCGACTGGATTCGCGGGCACCTCGAAACGACGGGCATGCCGCCCACCCGCGCCGAAATCGCGGCCGGGCTCGGGTTTCGCACCGCGAGCTCGGCCGAGGATCACCTGCGCGCGCTCGCCCGGAAAGGCGCGCTCGAACTCACCCCCGGCGCCTCGCGCGGCCTGCGCCTCACCGAGTCGCCGGAACTGCCGGGCACCGGCCTGCCGCTGGTCGGCCGCGTCGCCGCCGGCAATCCGATCCTCGCCGCCGAGCACATCGAGCGGCACCTGCGGCTCGACCCCGCGCTGTTCACGCCGCGCGCCGACTACCTGCTTCGCGTGCATGGCCTCAGCATGAAGAACGCCGGCATCCTCGACGGCGATCTGCTCGCCGTGCACCGGAGCGCCGAGGCGCGCCCGGGCCAGATCGTCGTCGCCCGGCTGGGCGACTTCGTCACCGTCAAGCGCTTCCGGCGCGATGGCGCGCGCGTGCTGCTCGTCGCCGAGAATCCCGACTTCGCGCCGATCGTCGTCGAGGGCAAGCGCGAAGCGCTGACCATCGAAGGCATCGGCGTCGGCCTGATCCGGCCATCGCGCTCGGAGCTGTGATGCGGGGCAATCGGGGTCAAAGCTGTAATACGGGCCCCATTGCGCCTATGCCCTGCTAACCGAATGCCGTATTACGGCTCTGACCCCAAGGGAGGCACGATGTACACCCTGTACGGCATGAAAGGCTCGGGCTCGGCGTCGACCGAGGCCGCGCTCGCGCTGATCGGGGCGCCCTGGCGCCTCGTCGAGACGGCGTCGTGGGAACGCAACGACGCCTTCCAGGAACTGCTGCGCCTGAATCCGCTGGGGCAGATCCCGACGCTGGTGCTTCCCGACGGCAGCGCGCTCTCCGAGAGCGCGGCCATCCTCATCCATCTCGGCAGCGTCCATCCGGACAGCGGCCTGCTGCCGCGGGCCACCTCCGCCCGCGCGCAGGCGCTGCGCGGCCTCGTGTTCATCGCCGCCAACTGCTACGCCGCGATCAGCATCATCGACTATCCCGAGCGCTGGTGCGAGGACGCCGACGAGGCCACGCAGCAGCGCATCCGCGCCGGCACCCGGGCGCGGCTGCACCGGCACTGGGAAATCTTCGCCGATCTCTTTCCGGCGCGGCCCTGGCTCGGCGGCGAGGCGCTCGGTGCGCTCGATCTGCTGGCCGCCGTGGTGTCGAAATGGTCCGGCTCGCGGCCGTACCTGCAGCAGGCGCGGCCGGCATTTCACGAAACCCTGTTGCGCATCGAAGCACAACCCGAGGTCGCCGCCGTGTTCGCACGGCACTGGCCGGCCGGCTGAAGCGCCGCCATGGAGCCGAAGCGCTGATGCGGGCCGGATCCTGTCGCATTCCTTCCAGGAGACAAGCCATGGCCGTGAAGCCCGCCGCAAGCCGGACGGTCCGATGAACCCTGCGCTCGCCGCGGTGCTGGCGAACCCCGCGATCTGGCGCGGCGGCGATTGCGCGGCCGAGCCCGCCGCGATGCCGTCGGGCTACGCCGCGCTCGATGCCGTGCTGCCCGGGGGCGGCTGGCCGGCGGGCGCGCTGACCGAGATCGTGCTCGCGCGCGAAGGCATCGGCGAGCTCCGCCTCACGCTGCCCGCGCTCGCCCGATTGCAGGCGCGCGGTCGCGACGTCGTCTGGATCGCGCCGCCGCAGATCCCGTACGCGCCGGCGCTCGCGGCGGCCGGGCTCGACCTCGCCCGGCTCATCGTCGTCCGCTGCCGCAGCGCCGCCGATGGGCAGTGGGCGTACGAACAGGCGCTGCGCGCGCCCGAATGCGGCGCCGCGTTCGCGTGGCTCGATCTGCGCGACGACCGCGTGCTGCGCCGGCTGGCGGTCGCCGCGCGCGAGGGCGATACCTGGGGCGTGCTGTGGCGGCGTCCCGGCCGGCACGCAACCGCCGCCGCCGCGCCGTTGCGGCTCGCCCTTTCGCCGCAGGACGGCAAGCTGGCGGTGCGCGTGCTGAAGCGCCGCGGCGGCGATCTCGCGCAGCCGGTGGTGATCGACGTCGATGCGCCGCCCGATCCGCGGACGAGCGCCGGGCGCGAGATCGCCGACCGCACGCCTCCCCCGCGCCAATTTCGTCGCCTTCGTAGCCCGGGTTGAGCGCAGCGAAACCCGGGTGGGCGCGGCCATTGCCGCTACGGTGCCGACCGCTGCATCCACCCGGGTTTCGCTGCGCTCAACCCGGGCTACCGACCTGGTGGCGCCATCCGGATACGCAACGCCAACCCCGCCTCCCAGAGAACGCCGCCATGCTCTGGACCTGCCTGCTCCTGCCCTCGCTGCCGCTCGAGGTCTTCACCCGCGCGCAGGCGCCGGACGACGCCGCGCGGCCGTTCGCGGTGACGACCGGCGGGCGCACCCCGCGCGTGGTCGCCGCCGGCGCCGCCGCGTCCGCGGCGGGGGTGCGCGCCGGTCAGCTCGTCTCGGCGGCGCTGGCCCTGGCACCCGGGCTCGCGCTGCGCGAGCGCGACCCCGACGCGGAAGCCGCCGCGCTCGCGGCGGTTGCCGCGTGGGCCACGCAATTCACCCCGGCCGTGAGCCTCGCGCCGCCGGACGCGGTGCTGGCCGAGATCGGCGGCAGCCTGCGCCTGTTCGGCGGCATGCCGCCATTGAAGGCGCACCTCGCCCGTGGCGCACGCGATCTCGGCTACACCGCAAGGCTTGCGTTCGCGCCGACGCCGACGGCGGCGCTGCTCTTCGCGCGCGCCGGCGAAAATGGGGTCGGGTCCCTTTCTCCATCCGCATCACGGCAAGACACCGCGCGACGCGAGCGGAGAAAGGGACCCGACCCCATTTTCGCGGCGCTCGCCCCGCTCGCCCTCGCCCACCTCGATCCCGATCCCGCGGCGCTGGCCACGCTTGCCGCCGCCGGCGTCACGACGTTCGGACAGGCGTGCGCGCTGCCGCGCGCCGCGCTCGCCCGCCGCGTGGGCGCGGACTTCGTCGCCACGCTCGATCGTGCGCGGGGGCTCGTGGCCGATCCGCGGCCGCCGTTCGTCCCGTCGCCGCACTTCGCCGGCAGGCTCGAGCTGCCGGCAGCCGTGGACGGCGTCGAGGCGCTCGCGTTCGCGGTGAACCGGCTCGTCCACGAGCTCGCAGGCTGGCTGCTGGGGCGCCGGCTCGGCGTCGTCGCGCTGTCGCTCGCGCTCGCGCACGAACGGCACGCGCACCGGGCCGCAACGCCACAGACGCGCGTGCGCTTCGCGCTGGCCGCGCCGGCGCGCGAACCGGCGCATCTGATCGCCGTGCTGCGCGAGCGGCTCGCGCGCGTCGTGCTGCCGGCGCCGGTGGTCGCGCTCGTGCTCGCGAGCGAGGCGGTGGCGCCGCTCGCCAGCCGCAACCTCGGGCTGCTGCCCGGCGACGAGGCCACCGCCACGGTCCCGCTGCTCGACCGGCTGCGCGCGCGGCTGGGCGAGGAGGCGGTGATGCGGGTGCTGCCGCACGCCGAGCATCGCCCCGAGCGGGCGTGGAAAGGCAGCGGCGGGCACGGCCCCTCCCCGGCCGTCGCCGGGGTCGGGACGAAGGCGGGCAGCGGCGGGGCCGCCCCGGCGCCGCGGCCGCTGTGGCTGCTCGCAGAGCCGGAGCCTCTCGGGCATCTCGTCGCCGCGCAGCCGTGGGTGCTGAAGGACGGCCCCGAGCGGATAGAATCGGGCTGGTGGGACGGCGCCGACGTCCGGCGCGACTACTTCGTCGCCGAGAACCCGGGCAGCGAGACCGTGTGGATCTACCGCGATCACCGCTACGGGATCGACGACGGCGAGTGGTTCCTGCACGGCGTGTTCGCGTAGCCCGGGTTTCGCCGCCACCAACCCCGGGGATGCGCGGAGCCGCCCCACCGGCGAAACCCGGGTTTCGCTCCGCTCAACGCCCGGGCTACGGGCGCGGACCGGCAGCACGCTCCAGCAGCCGCACCAGGCCATGCCATCATGCCCCCAATGAACCGACCGAGGTGTCGATGAAGTTGAAGATGGCCAAGGATTCGTTGTTCGCGATCCTGCTGCGCTCGTCGTGGTGGATCAGCTTCGGCATCGCGGCAGGCATTGCCGTGGTCGCACTGCTGGTGCTGCCCGAGAAGTACGCGATCGCCGGCGCGCTCGGCGGGACGCCGTTCGTCGTGATCGGCGCCATCGCCGCCTGGCGCCAGTTCCAGGCGCCCAGTGCGACGCGCGTCGCGTCGACGATCGAAGCCGCCGGCGCGATGTCATGGCGCGATTTCGCCGGCGCCCTCGAGGACGCGTTCCGTCGCGACGGCTACGCGGTCACCCGGCTGCCCGGACCGCAGGCCGACTTCGAGATCGTGAGGGCGGGCCGCACCGCGCTGGTGAGCTGCAAGCGCTGGAAGGCCGCCACCACCGGCGCCGAGCCGCTGCGCGACCTCGACGCCGCCAAGGAGGCGCGCGAGGCCCACGAGGGCATCTACGTCGCGCTGGGCGGGGTCACCGACAACGCGCGCCGGTTCGCGGCCGGGCACCGGATCCGGATCCTCCAGGGCGCCGACCTCGTCGCGCTCCTTCCACAGGTCGCACGCCGGCAGAAGGCGCGCCGGCAAAGCGGATGAACCGGTCCATGCGACCCCTGCTGGTGTCGATTCCCCTGCTGCTGCTCACCAACGCGTGCGCGACGCCGGGCGCCGCCGAAAGGTTTCACAACAACTATCCGCACGCCGGGCGGCAGAGCTTCTGGGCGTGGAAATGGGAACAGCTGCGCGACGGCGTGCCCCAGCCTCCGCCGGGGGGCTGGAACCTGCCCGCGGTCAAGACCGATCCGGAAACGCTGCGCGCCCCTGCGGGGAATCCGTCGATGACCTGGATCGGCCACGCGAGCGTGCTGGTGCGCCTCGCCGGCATGACCGTACTGTTCGATCCGATCTTCTCCGAGCGCGCCTCGCCGGTCTCGTTCGCGGGCCCGCGCCGCATCGTGCCGCTGCCGATCGACGTCCCGGATCTGCCCAGGATCGACGTGGTGATGATCTCGCACAACCACTACGACCACCTCGACGAGGATTCGGTGCTGCGGCTGGCCGCGATGCCGCAGGGCAGCCCCCGCTTCCTGGTCCCGCTGGGCCTCAAGGCATGGTTCACCGAGCGCGGCATCACCCGCGTCGACGAATTCGACTGGTGGCAGACGACGACCGAGGGCCCGCTCACGATCACCATGGTCCCGGTGCAGCACTGGAGCAAGCGCACGCTGACCGACGCCAACGCCACGCTGTGGGGCGGCTGGGTGGTCGAAGGCGAGGGGCTGCGGCTGATCCACACCGGCGACACCGGCTACTCGCAGGATTTCCGCGACATCGGCGCGCGCTTCGGCAGCTTCGACGTGGCGTTCATCCCCATCGGCGCCTACGCCCCGCGCTGGTTCATGCAGACGATGCACGTCGACGTGGCCGAGGCGGTGCAGGTGCGCGCCGACCTCAATGCCGCGCGCGCGATCGGCATCCACTGGGGAACGTTCGACGGCATGACCGACGAGCCGATGGACGAGCCGCCGGCGCTGCTCGCGCGCGAGCGTGCCGCGCGCGGGCTCACGACCGAGCAGTTCGACGTGGTGAAGATCGGGGAGACGCGGGCGCTGCGTTGAGCGCGATGTCACCGGGATCCGCGGGCCACCGGCCACTTCCGTCAATCGCGCGCTTCGCGCGGCTCGCGTTCAGATTCCCGCGAACCACTGGTAGCCCCGGTCCTCCCAGTAGCCGCCCCTGCCGCCGGCGATGTGATCGAAGCTTGCGACCAGTTCGATGCGCATCACGTACTTCGCGTGCTTGTAGCCGAGCTGGCGCTCCACGCGCAGCCGGATCGGCGCGCCGTTGGGAACGGGCAGCATGGCGCCGTTCAGCTCGTAGGCGAGGATGGTCTGCTCGTGCCGGGCATCGTCCATGTCGATGCTCTCGTAATACGGGTCGCGCCCGCCGGCGCTCCATCGGATCGGCGCAATGGAACACGACGTAGCGCGCCTCCGGCTTCGGGTGCACCGCGGCGAGCAGTGCCGAGAGCCTCGCGCCCTTCCACTGCCCGATCGCGCTCCAGCCCTCGACACAGTCGTGACGCGTGATCTGCGTGCGCGACGGCAGCGCGCGGAGCTCCGCGAGCGAGAACGACGCCGGCGTCTCGACCAGGCCGCCGACTTCGAGCCGATAGCCGGCGAAGTCGCGCTCGGCCAGCGCCAGGTACCGCGGATCGCTCGGAACCGCCGTGCCGTTGCTGCGAAACTTCGGCGAAAGGTCGGCCGTCGTGAACTCCTGCGCCATCGACCTGCGCGTGGCCCACCAGCGCCGCCGCCGCGGCGCTGGCCGTCTCGCCCGCGCCGAGAACCTTCGGGAACCAGTCGGACTGCGACAGCCGGTTGCAGCCGGCGAGCAGCAGCGCGCCGGCCGCGCCCAGCGTGCGCGCGAAGAACCGGCGGCGCCCGCGAAGGAAAGCACTAGTCAAGGTCGGCCTCCGGCAGGATGCGATAGCGCCCGGTGAGCATCGAGCGCAGGTTGTTCCACAGCCCGGTGACGATCACCTGGAACACGTGGATCGCGACGAACCCCACCAGCAGCCAGGCCACGACGAAATGGATCGTCCGCGCCGACTGGCGGCCGCCGAGCAGGTCGATCCACCCTGGCCAGACCGCGTCCATCCACGGCGACATCGCCAGCCCCGCCAACACGATCAGCGGCAGCAGCACGAAGATGACGACGAGGTAGGCGAGCTTCTGCAGCACGTTGTGGCGCTTCGCCGCCTCGCCCGTCGGGTGGCGAAACCGCAGGTGGTCGAGGATCGAGCGCCCGATGCCGC
This sequence comes from uncultured beta proteobacterium, assembly GCA_963768535.1. Taxonomy (GTDB): domain Bacteria; phylum Pseudomonadota; class Gammaproteobacteria; order Burkholderiales; family Casimicrobiaceae; genus CAIWHR01. Next base: position 180,123 of record CAVYID010000010.1, read on the forward strand.
GCAGGTCGCCGCCGGTCGGCGCGAGGTCGCGCGCGAGGTGCCCGCTGCCGATCGTGTACGCGAGGTACGCGAGGCCGTTGAGCACGAACACCCAGGCGAAGAAGAAGTGCCAGGAGCGCCCCATCGACAGCCACTGGTTGTCGGGGATCGTCGCCCACCACGGGAACGCGCGCGGCGTCGGCGTGCCGTCGCGGTCCTTCGACGCGCCGAGCACTCCCGTGGTGTCGAAGTCGTGGCCGAGCACGCGGGTAACGCCGACGAGTTCGCCGCCGCGCGTCTGCATCGACATGATCGCGAGCAGCGGCGGCGCACCGGTGTACGACGACTGGCCCCAGTACAGCGCCGGGTGGGCGTTGAAGATCTGCAACCCGCTCATCAGCAGGATCGTCAGCGCCACGACGTTGATCCAGTGCATGATGCGCACGGGCAGCGCGTGCCTCACGTACAGGTAGCCGGTGGTCGACGGGCGGGCGGCGGCGATGGCGGGCATGACGCGGTTTCCCACTGACGATGCAACTTGGTCGGACGGGCACCCGGCGCCTTACGCCGTTCCCCGCCCGGCAGCGCGCCATGCGACGGGCGCGCACTGCCACAATACTCCGTTCAGTGCGGGTCGAGGCGTGCCGCGGACAGACCGTAGCGCTGCAGGCCGACCCACGCGATTGCCGTGAACGCCGCGCCGGCGTAGAACGTGAACGCCGGTCCGAACGCGCCCCACAGCCAGCCGGCGAGCGCGCTCGCCACGAGCAGCGCGATGCCGCACGCCAGGTTGAACACGCCGAAGGCCGTGCCCCGCAGGTCGGCGGGCGCCGATGCGGCGACCAGTGCCGACAGCAACCCCTGGGTGAGACCCATGTGCAGGCCCCAGAGTGCCGCGCCGACGAGCACCATCGCGCCACCGCCGGCGCGGGCCAGCACGAGGTCCGCCGCCATCAGCGCGGCGAGCCCCGCCCCGAGCAGCTTCGGGCCGCGCCCGCGATCCGCGGCGGCGCCGGCCGGATAGGAGACCGCCGCGTAGACGACCGACATGATCGCCATCACCCACGGCGCTTCGGCGACCGACAGCCCGACGTTCTGCGCGCGCAGGACCAGGAACGCCTCGCTGAAGCGGGCCAGCGTGAGCACCGCCGCGATGCCGGTGACGATCGCGAAGCTGCGCGGCAGGCGCCGCGCGTCGGACCAGGCAAGCCGCGGCTTCGGCGCGGACGCCGCCGCCGGTGCCCGCGCCGGCTCCTCGACGCCGAACACCAGCAGCAGCACCGCGGCGAGCGCCGGGACGACGGCCACCCAGAACGCCGCACGGAAGTCGCTCGCGAAAATCGCCATTGCGGCGATCGCGAGCAGCGGGCCGCCGACGCCGCCCACAGTGTCCAGCGCCTGCCGCAGCCCGAAGCTCGCGCCGCGCAGCGCGGGCGGCGCGAGGTCGGCGATCAGCGCGTCGCGCGGCGCGCCGCGGATGCCCTTGCCGACGCGGTCGGCGAAACGCGCGCCGATGACCCAGCCCAGCGTCGGGGCGAGCGGAAACACGGGCTTGGTCAGCGCCGCGAGCCCGTAGCCCAGCACCACCAGCGGCTTGCGCCGCCGGAACAGGTCCGACAGCACGCCGGAGAACACCTTGAGGATCAGCGCGATCGCCTCGGCGGTGCCTTCGACGAGGCCGATGGTCAGCATGCTCGCCCCCAGCCCCACCGCCATGTACAGCGGCAGCAGCGAATGGATGAGCTCCGAGGACAGGTCCATGCACAGGCTGACCAGCCCAAGCGCCCAGATGCCGCGCGGAATCGCCGCCAGGCCTGTCCGGTTCACGCCAGCGTCGCCGTCACGTCAGCCCAGCGTGACGCCAACGCGCACCGTGCCCGCGCGCTCGTGCCGCGCGACGAGATCGACGCGCTCGCCCGCGTGCGCGCGCACGACCCACTCGATCTTCATCCGGTCGTCGGTGACGTTGTAATCCGGCCAGAACGACACGCCGGTGTGCTTGTAGGCCTTGCCCTCGAGCTGACCCAGCTCCTCGCGGCGCTTGCCCGACAGCAGTTCGCCGCCGGGCGGCAGTGCGATCTCGGCGACCACGCCGCGCACGATCTTGCGCTCCAGCGCGCGCTTGGACACGTAGCTCGGCAGCCAGCCGGTGTTCTGGACGACCAGCCGCACGCGCCAGGTGCCCTCGCCCAGCGCGTCGGCCTCCGCCGCCACCAGCTCCATCTTCGGCGACGTCAGCGCCTGCCACACCAGCCAGCGGGGAAAGCGCCGCAGTTCGCGCTCGAGCAGCGCGGGCGGCGGGTTCGAGAAGGCGTGGAAGCGATTCCAGCCGCCGATCTCGATCGCGCCGAGCTGGGGATGGTCGAAGGCCCGCCAGGCGACGTGCGCGAGGCCGTCGAGCTGGTCGCGGCTCCACGCGTAGAGCTTGAGGTCGTCCTCCGGCGGGTGATCGCGGAACCAGTCGATGTACGGATACTTCTCGATCCCGGCCTCGCGCATCGGGCTCCAGATCTCGACCACCCAAGTGTACATCCCGAGGTGCTCGTAGAGCCAGTCGAAGGTGCCGCCGATCACCGCCTTCGGGTGGTAGCGGAACTCGTGGTAGACCGAGATCGCCGGATAGCCGGTCAGCTCCTGCCCCTTCTCGCCCGCCTTCCTGTAGAACCACAGGTCCTCGGCGTGCATCTCGTCGTCGCTCTGGTGCTCGAAGGGGCGCAGCAGCACGCCCGCCCAGGTGTGGAAGCTCGTGCCGCCGGTGATGTTGCCGTGGCCGGTGATGAACGTGGCGATGGCGTGGGTCTCGGGCTCGGAGGTCGGGAACGGCCCGGCGCCCAGCTGCTCGAACTCCTGCCGCCAGCTCGCGGGAAAGTTGCGGTTGAGGTCGAGGCCGTGCTTGGGCTTCTTCATGCGCAGCGTGTAGCCGTCCCAGCCCTCGACACTGCCCTCGGGGACGACGCGGAAGTACGCGCCACCGGTCTCGACCGGGTCGCGCCGGATCATCAGCCCCGGCTGCTCCGGGTGCTCCTTCCACAGGCCGTTGGCATCGGGGATGCGCATCTGCAGGATGCGGCCGTCGCCGTCGACGTCCTCGACGGTGAGGCCCTCGATGTCGTCCTCGTCGTGCGGGTAGGGGCGCGTGCTGGAGCGGATCCACTTCGGCCTGTCGGCGAGCGCCCATTCGGCGCCGTCGGGATTGATCCGCGGGCAGACGTAGAACGCGCGCGTGTCCAGCGCGCGGGTCACCTCCGGGTCGCTGCCGTACTGCGTGACCAGCGTATGCAGGAAATACAGGTTCGCGGCGGAGGCCGCGACTTCTGTCGCGTGGATGTTGCCGTCGACCCAGAACGCCGGCTTGTCCGCGGCCGGGCCGGTGGCGAGATTGGTGACCGTGAGCACCCAGATGTCGCGGCCTTCGTGGCTCCTGCCGATGGACTCGATGGCGACGAGGCCCGGATGCTCGGCGGCGAGGCCCTGGAGGATCGCGGTCAGTTCGGCGTAGCGGTAGAAGCGGTCGAAGGCGATGGCGGGCATGCGGTGCTTTCTCGGTCGTGGAGGATCGTAGTCGTGTCGGTGGAGCGTGGAAGCGGTCGACGACGGCGGGCACGCGGTGCTTCCTCGGCAGAGGACGCGGTGCGGGCGGAGGTCGAGCCCGCATCTTACCGGCGTTCCGGAAATGGGGTCGGCCGGCACGGCCAACGCGACGAGGCGCCTTCCCTTGCCTCGATCGATACCGTATATTTGTACGGTATTTCTGCCGGCGCGCTGTTCGACCGTCGCTGCCCCGGTACACCGAGACCGCCCCCATGCTTCCCGCCTACGCCGAGCTGCACTGCCTGTCGAACTTCTCCTTCCTGCGTGGCGCCTCGCACCCGGAGGAGCTCGTCGAGCGGGCGCAGGCGCTGGGCTACGCCGCCATCGCCATCACCGACGAGTGCTCGCTCTCGGGCGTCGTCCGCGCCCATCTGGCAGCGAAGGCCTGCGCTCTGAAGCTCGTCATCGGCAGCGAATTCGTGCTCGCCGACGGCGTGAAGCTGGTGCTGCTGGCGCCGGACCGCGCGAGCTACGGCAACCTCGCGCAGCTCATCACCCGCGGCCGGCGCCATGCGGCGAAGGGCCGCTACGCGCTGACGCGCGCCGACGTCGCCGCGCACGCCGACGGCTTGCTCGCGCTGTGGATGCCGCCGGCGGATCTGGCGCCGTTCACGACCCACGCGGGGGTCGCCCCGGTTGACGCAACCCCGGTTGACGTAGCCCGGGTTGAGCGAAGCGAAACCCGGGGGGATGCGCCCGCAGGCACGGCCGCCCCGGGTTTCGCTGGCGCTCAACGCCGGGCCACGTTATCCCCATGCGGCTCTGCAACCCTCGCCACGGCCCGTTGGGTCGCGACGACCTTCCCCGGCCGCGGCTGGATCGCCGTGGAACTCGCCGTCCGCGCCGGCGACCGCGCGCGACTGGGCGCACTCGCCGCGCTGGCGCAGGCCAGCGGACTGCCGCAGGCCGCGGCGGGCGACGTGCACATGCACGCCCGCGCCCGCCGTGCGCTGCAGGACACGCTGACGGCGATCCGGCTCGCCACGCCGCTCACCGAGTGCGGCCATGCGCTGTTTCCCAACGGCGAGCGGCACCTGCGCTCGCGTTCGCGCCTCGCCACGATCTATCCGCCGGAACTGCTGGCCGAGACGCTCGCCATCGCACAGCGCTGCACGTTCTCGCTGGACGAGCTGCGCTACGAGTATCCGGAGGAGATCGTGCCGCCGGGCGCCACGCCGGCCTCGCATCTGCGGCAGCTGGTCGAGGAAGGGCTGCAGCGGCGCTATGGCCGCAGCCCCCCTCACCCCGGCCCTCTCCCCGATGCCGGGGAGAGGGAGAGGCCATTGCCGCGTGGCGCCGAGCTCGATCCTCTCCCTGATGCCCGGGAGAGGGAGAGGCCATTGCCGCGTGGCGCCGAGCTCGATCCTCTCCCTGATGCCCGGGAGAGGGAGAGGTCATTGCCGCGTGGCGCCGAGCTCGATCCTCTCCCTGATGCCCGGGAGAGGGAGAGGCCATTGCCGCGTGGCGCCGAGCTCGATCCTCTCCCTGATGCCCGGGAGAGGGAGAGGCCATTGCCGCGTAGCGCCGAGCTCGATCCTCTCCCTGATGCCCGGGAGAGGGAGAGGTCATTGCCGCGTAGCGCCGAGCGGTCGCTGCCGGAGTCGGCACCGCGTCCTCCCTCGCCCCGCTTGCGGGGAGAGGGCCGGGGTGAGGGGCATGCCAGGCCGGGCACCGCGACTCCCGTTCCCGCCGACGTGCGCGAGATCATCGAGCACGAGCTGGCGCTGATCGCCGAGCTCGGCTACGAGCCCTACTTCCTGACCGTCCACGACATCGTCGCCTTCGCCCGCGGCCGGGGCATCCTGTGCCAGGGCCGCGGCTCGGCGGCGAACTCGGCGGTGTGCTACGCGCTCGGCATCACCGAGGTCGATCCGGCGCGGGGCTCGATGCTGTTCGAGCGCTTCATCTCGCGCGAGCGCAACGAGCCGCCGGACATCGACGTCGACTTCGAGCACGAGCGGCGCGAGGAGGTGATCCAGTACATCTACGCCAAGTACGGGCGCGAGCGCGCGGCGCTGGCGGCCACGGTGATCACCTACCGGCCGAAGAGCGCGGTGCGCGACGTCGGCAAGGCGCTCGGGCTCGACCTCGCGCAGGTCGACCGGCTGGCCGGCGTGTTCGCGTGGTGGGACGGGCGCAAGGTCGACCCCGAGCGCATTCGCGAGGCGGGCTTCGCGCCCGACAACCCGGTGATCGGGCGGCTGGTCGCGCTCGCCAACGAGCTGATGGGCTTCCCGCGGCACCTGTCGCAGCACGTCGGCGGGTTCGTCATCGCCCGCGGCCTCCTCGAGCGCATGGTGCCGGTCGAGAACGCGGCGATGCCGGAGCGCACCGTCATCCAGTGGGACAAGGACGACCTCGACGCGCTGGGCCTGCTCAAGGTCGACTGCCTGGCGCTCGGGATGCTCTCCGCGATCCGCCGCGCGCTCGCGCTCGTCTCGGATATGGCGGAAATGGGGTCAGGTCCAATTTTCCGCGCACATCGCTCAGCGATGCCCTCCCATGCAAGCGGAAAATTGGACCTGACCCCATTTCCGCAGACCCCATTTTCGATGCAGGACATCCCGCCGGAGGATCCCGAGGTCTACGCGATGTGCCAGCGTGCCGACACCGTCGGCGTGTTCCAGATCGAGTCGCGCGCGCAGCAGTCGATGCTGCCGCGGTTGAAGCCCGCGTGCTTCTACGATCTGGTCATCGAGGTCGCGATCGTGCGCCCCGGGCCGATCCAGGGCGGCATGGTGCACCCGTACCTGCGCCGGCGGCAGGGGCTGGAGCCGGTCACCTACCCGAGCGAGGCGGTGAAGAGCGTGCTCGAGCGCACGCTCGGCGTGCCGATCTTCCAGGAGCAGGTGATGCAGCTCGCCATCGTCGCCGCGGGCTTTTCGCCGGGCGAGGCCGATCACCTGCGCCGCTCGATGGCGGCGTGGCGGCGCAAGGGAGGGCTCGAGCAATTCGAGCAGCGGCTGATCGACGGCATGGCGGCGCGCGGCCTCTCCGCCGACTTCGCGCGCCAGATCTACCAGCAGATCCTGGGCTTCGGCGAGTACGGCTTTCCGGAGTCGCACTCGGCGTCGTTCGCGCTGCTGGTGTACGTGTCGGCGTGGCTGAAATGCCACGCGCCGGCGGCGTTCTGCGCCGCACTCGTCAATTCGCAGCCGATGGGCTTCTACGCGCCGGCGCAACTGGTGCAGGATGCGCGCCGGCACGGCGTCGAGGTCCTGCCGGTCGACGTGACGGTGAGCGAATGGGACTGCACGCTGGAGAAAATGGGGTCAGGTCCATTTTTCCTCTCGCGCCAGGCACCCCCTTCCCACGACGTGGATGGAAAAATGGACCTGACCCCATTTTCAGGCCCGGCGCTGCGGCTCGGCCTGCGCCTCGTCGCGGGGCTTTCGGAAGCGGGCGCGCAGCGGATCGTCGCGGCCCGGCGCGCCGCGGCGTTCGCGAGCGTGGCCGATCTCGCGCAGCGCGCGGCGCTCGATCGCCGCGACCTCGGCCGCCTCGGCGACGCCGGCGCGCTCGCCGCGCTCGCCGGCCATCGCCACGCTGCGGTGTGGGACGTCGCCGGCATCGAGCGGCTGCCGCCGCTGCTCGCCGGCAGCCGCTTCGACGAAGAGGCGCCCGCGCTGGCGCCGCCGACCGAGGGGCAGGACATCGTCGCCGACTACCGCACACTCGGCCTCACGCTGCGCCGGCATCCGCTGGCGCTGCTGCGCGAGCGGCTGCAGCGGCGGCGGATCGTCACGGCAGCGGACATCGGCGCGGCGCCGCACGGGCGCATCGTGCGCGCCGCCGGCATCGTCATCGGCCGCCAGCGGCCCGACACCACCAGCGGCGTCATCTTCGTCACGCTGGAGGACGAGACGGGACCGGTCAACGTGATCGTCTGGCGCGATCTCGGCGACCGGCAACGGCGCGAGCTCCTCGGCGCGAGGCTGCTGGCCGTCTTCGGCAAGGTCGAGCGCGAAGGACCGGTCGTCCACGTGCTCGCCGGCCGGCTCGCCGACCTGTCGCCGCTGCTGGGCGAGCTGCCGGCCCGGTCGCGGGATTTCCACTGAAGCCCGGGCTGCCGTCCGCCGTGAGACACCCGGGCGGGCGCCGGGACGGGTCAGCTCGGGCAGGCCGCGGAAGGCTCGATGCGCGCCTTGGCGCCGGCGACCTTCGCCGCCGACGGAACCACAACGCCGTTCTTCACCGCCGTGATCTCGGCCAGGATCGAGATCGCGATCTCCGGCGGCGTGCGGCTGCCGATGTACAGGCCGATCGGACCATGCAGGCGCGCGATCTCCTCGGACGAGAGATCCATGTCCACCAGCCGCTCGCGCCGCTTGGCGTTGTTGGCGCGTGAACCCAGCGCGCCGACGTAGAACGCGGGCGACTTCAGCGCTTCCATCAGCGCCATGTCGTCAAGCTTGGGGTCGTGCGTCAGCGCCACCACCGCGCAGCGCTCGTCGAGCTGCATCGCCCGCACCGTGTCGTCGGGCATCGCCGTGACCAGCGTCGCGCCGGGGACGTCCCAGGTCTCGGCGTACTCGGAGCGCGGGTCGCAGATCGTGACCTGGTAGTCGAGGCCGATCGCGATCTGCGCGAGGTACTTGGACAGCTGCGACGCCCCGATCACCAGCATCCGGTAGCGCGGGCCGTGGATGGTCGTCAGCACCCGGCCGTCGAAGGAGAGCCCCTGGCTCGCTGCCGCCGGTGCGAGCGCGGCGGCGCCGGTCGCGAGATCGAGGCGCCGGGCCACCAGCCTGCCCTGCCCGATCTCCGCCAGCAACGCCGCGATGCCCGAATCGCGCGTTAGCGGCTCCAGCACCAGCTGGATCGTGCCGCCACAGGGCAGCCCGAAGCGGCGCGCCTCGTCGGCCGACACGCCGTAGGTGACCGCCTCGGACCGGGTTGCGGTCAAACCGTCGCGCCGGATCCGCAGCACGATGTCGTCCTCGATGCAGCCGCCGGACACCGAGCCCTCGACCTGCCCATCGTCGCGCACGGCGAGCATCGCGCCTTCGGGCCGGGGCGAGCTGCCCCAGGTCTTCACCACCGTCGCGAGCAGCACGCGCCGGCCCGCGTCGAGCCATTCGGTGCTGCGCTTGAGGACTTCGAAATCGACGCTGTCCATCGGTGCCTCCACGAGGGCGCCTCGCCGGCCAGAACATTCTACGCGGACCCGGGTCGTGCGGCGTTGGGGGTCCCGACCGCTGCCCGTCAAACCAGACGACGACGCCTGCAGCCGCGTCGCCATTCGTGAGATACTTTTCGTGCATTGGATCTGCGGTGCAGCCCTGCAATTCGAAGCTGCGGTGTGGGAGTGTCCGCGACCAATCGGCAAGCACGCGGGTGACCCGCGCCAGGGACGGCGTTGACGGTGGCCGGCGCCCCGACGACGCGGACGATCCCTGCAGGGACGCCGACGACGGCATTTCGAGAAAGCGGACCGCGCGATGCGCCGTCCGGCACAGGAGGATCACGATGAATCACGTCATCATCGGCAATGGACCCGCGGGCGTCGTGGCCGCGGAGCTGTTGCGCAAGCGCGCCCCCGGCGACACCGTCACGCTGATCGGCGACGAGCCCGAGCCGCCCTATTCGCGAATGGCGATCCCGTACCTGCTGATGGGCAACATCGACGAAGCCGGAACGCACCTGCGCAAGGACGCGAACCATTTCGCGACCCTTGGCATCACGCTGAAGACCGCTCGGGTGAAGGCCGTGGACACGGCGAAACGCGAGGTCCGGCTCGATTCCGGCGAGGCATTGACCTACGACCGTCTGCTGATCGCGACCGGCGTGACGCCCAATCGCCCGCCGATCCCGGGGATCGACCTGCCGGGAGTGCTCCCTTGCTGGACGCTCGCCGACGCGCGAAAAATCCTGGACATCGCCAAACCCGGCACTTGGGTGCTGCAGATGGGCGCCGGATTCATCGGCTGCATCATCATGGAGGCATTGGCCGCCCGCGACGTGGATCTCACCGTCGTCGAAATGGGCAACCGCATGGTGCCGCGGATGATGACGGAGGGCGCGGGCAGCATGATCAAGGCGTGGTGCGAAGGCAAGGGCGTGCACGTGCTGACCGGCACCAAGGTCGTATCGATCGCGCAGGCCGGTGCGCGTCTTGCGGCGACCCTCGACAGCGGCGCCGTTCTCGAGAGCGACCTGATCGTCTCGGCGACGGGCGTCAGGCCCAACATCGGGTTTCTGAAAGGCAGCGGCATCGCCTGCGATGAGGGGGTGCTGGTCGACGCGCACATGCGGACCAACGTTCCCGGCGTCTTCGCCGCAGGCGACGTGTCACAATCTCCGGAATTCCCTTCGGGACACCGCGTCGTCAACGCCATTCAGCCGGTCGCCGTCGACGAGGCCAGGATCGCCGCCGCCAACATGACCGGCGGCGAGGCTTCCATGCGCGGCAACATGCCGATGAACGTCCTCGATACGCTGGGTCTGATCGCGTCGTCATTCGGACAGTGGGCCGGCGTTCCGGCCGCCGAGGGTGGCGCATTCGTCGAAAATCGCGATGACAAGGCGTTCAAGTACATCCGGCTCGAGTTCCGCGACGACGTGCTGATCGGCGCGACGACGCTCGGATTCACCAACCAGGTCGGCGTCATCCGCGGTCTGATCCAGGGCCGGGTCCGGCTCGGCGCGTGGAAGGAAAAACTCATCGCGAATCCGACGCAGCTGATGGATGCCTATCTCGCCTGCGTGCAGAAGGCGCACTGATACTCGACGCGCGCGGCGAGCTCTGGGCGCCCCAACCCGGCGGGGGCCGCCTCCCGGCGCAGGTCAGGTGTTCTCGACGTCGACGAAGGCGTCCATGACGAGCTGCGGATCGCGCAGCAGCTTGTCCTTCCACGCCCCGAGCGCGCGGCGTGTCTGGATCAGTCCGCGGATCGCGCCCAGGTTGCGGTCCTGGCCGATCGTGATGGCTCCGACCAGGACGTCGCCGTCGAAGCACAGCCGGGTATAGAGGAAGCTCTCCTCGTTGACCGTTTCCGCCGTCTCGCCGTCCTCGACGCCCCGCCACAGCCCGAAGGTCTGCGAGATCAGGCCGACCGTATCGAGCACGTTCATGCTCAGGCTGCCGCGGTAGGGCACGTCCTTCCCCGCCATGTTCAGCGCGGCGATCCGACCGTGCTCGGTCGCAGTGGGTTGCAGCGCGTGGACGACCCACTCGCCCGTCGAGAAATCGCGGCCCTGGGCGACGTCCCCCGCGGCGTACACCTGCGGCACCGTCGTCTGCATGCGGTCGTTGATCACGACGCCCTGATCGATCTCGGCGCCGGTGCCTTCGAGGAAGGAGACGTTGGAACTCACGCCGGTCGCAAGGATGACGAGATCCGCGTCGAGCGCCTGCGTGTCCATCACCAGCCTGGGCCCAGGATCGATTCGCTCCACCCGGCCCTTGGTGATGACGTTGACGCCCTTCGCTTCGAGCCAGCGCTGCAGCATGTGGCTGCCCACCGGCGTCATCATCGAGCGAAGGATCTGCCCGGCGCGTCCGGCGATGACCGAAAGCCGGGCGCCGCTCTCGACGAGCGACTTCATGCAGACGCCAGCGACGAAGCCCGCGCCGAGCATCACGACCCTGGCGCCGGGCTTGAGCTTCGCGGCGATCGCCCGCGCGTCGTCCAGCGTCCAGCAGGTGACCACACCGTCCAGGCCGGTCCCACCGATCGGCGGCAGCGTCGGCGACGAGCCGGTCGCCACCAGGAGACGGTCGTACTCGAGGCGCGAACCGTCGTCGAGGTCGACGCTGCCACCATCTGCGGCGGCGTGCACCCGCATCGCCTTGTTGTTGAGGTACCGGATCCGGTGGTCTTCGAAGTGACCGACGGTCTTGCGCTGTCGGGCACCGTCCTCGGTGATGCGCCCGGTCAGGATGTACGGGATCGCCATCCGGGCATACGGCTCGCCGGGCTCGCCGCTGACGAGCGTGATCGACGCTCCGGAATCGACCTCGCGCAACGTCTCGGCTGCTCTCACACCGGCGGGTCCGGCACCGATGATCACGTATCTCATGTTTGTCGTCTCCCGCGATCCGCAATTACCCTCTCACCGCGCGCCACCATCGTCGACGGCCCGTACGACGCCCGCCGCAGCCCCTCCGGCAAGTCCGCAGGTACGGACCTGCCGCGCGACGTCGGCTGTACCGGACGAGCCTCAGCCGCCTGCGCGCCGGAAATACAGCTCGAAGCGGTCAAGAAAGCGCGCGGTCGCCGGCACGTCGTACCCGGCGAGCGTGATCGCGACGCGCAGGCGGGGCAGACGCAGCAATCCGATGCAAAGATCCGGAAGGGACTCCAGCATGATATGCCAGTGCCGCGCCGGGTCGAGCGAACGTATTCCCGACATGGGGTCGACGGCGAATGGGGCATGATCGACCGCGGCCGGCAGATTGCGCATGAACTCCGCACGCGAAATGGTCATGTCCTGGCATAGCGCCAGGACCTCCGCTTCAGCCACCCGCTATCGGCGGCCATATCGCCAGTTCGTCGCCCGGTTCGAGAGTATGCGACGAACGCTTGCCCGGCGGGATGAAGAAGCCATTCACGAGCACGAGGTGGCACATCTTCGCCGGCAGGTTCTGCCGCTCGATGACACTGGCGACGGTCGTCCCCGGCGGCAGTTCGAGCTCCAGCCGATGCGCGCTGCGCGCTTCCGGCGGCAGGTAGTCGGCCAGCGACGCGTACAGCTTCAATGCGACGCGCACGCGCGGCCCATCATGACGCGCGCCGGCCGGCCTCACGGGCAAATCAGGCAGGAAGGCCGAGGCGTTGCAGGGTCTCCTTCGTCGGCACACCGTCCTTCGACCAGCCGCGCAGCTCGTAGTACTCGGGCAGCATCTTGTCGAGGCCGTTGACCAGGCCCTTGGCCGGGCCGGTCTTGGCGGGCTCGGTGATCAGGCGCGGCGGCAGGTTGTCGTCCTTGCCGGTGAAGCCGGCGGCGTTGTTGAACTGGCGCTCCAGGTTCCAGATGCGCTCGCCGACCAGCGCCAGCTTTTCCATGGACCAGTCGCCTTCGCACGCCGCCTGGAGCTGCGGCTGGACGTCGGCCAGCGTCCAGGCGAAGACTGTGAAGATGCACAGCCCGGCCGAATCGAACACGGCGGTCGCATCCTGGAAGGCCTTGACCAGTCCGGCCTTGCCCTCGGTCACCAGCGGATCGGTCTTGACCGGAATGCCGAGCACCTCGGAGGCGACCGTGTAGCCGCGCAGGTGGCAGGCGCCGCGGTTGGAGGTGGCATACGCGAGGCCCATGCCCTGGATGCCGCGCGAATCGTAGGCCGGGAACTCCTGGCCCTTGACCGACATGGACAGCTCCGGCCGGCCGTGCTTGGCGCACAGGCGCTTCGAGCCCAGGCCGATCTCCTTGCCGAAGCCCTCGCCCTGCGCCGTCATCTCGGCGAGCTTGGTCAGCGCCTCGGCCGAGCCGAACGTCAGCGGCGAAGCCGACGTCTGCTCCTTGATGAGGAGCCGAGGTCGTAGAGTTCCATCGCCGCGCCGACCGTGGCACCGAACGAGATCGGGTCGATGCCGTCCTCGTTGCAGACGAAGTTGGCGTAGGTGAGCGCCTCGAGGTCGCCGACGCCGGTGGCCGCGCCCAGCGCCCAGGCCGCCTCGTACTCGAGACCGCCCGAGGCGCCCCAGTACTCGGGCTTGTTGACCACGGTGAAATGCGTTTCGTCGATCTTGGAGATGCGCCCGCAGGCGATGGTGCAGCCGAAACACGCCTGGTTGGTCACCAGGTTGCGCCTTGCCGTCGGTCGGCCGCGGCTCGTGCATCGCTTCGGCCGAAATCTTGCCGGCGTCCTCGAACTGCACGTCGCGGTGGTTGCGCGTGGGCAGCGCGCCCATCTCGTTGATCACGTTCATCAGCACCTGCGTGCCGTACTTGGGCAGGCCCTGGCCGGTGACCGCGTTGTCGGCGAGCACCTTCTTCGCGGCGGCCGTCGGCCTTCATGAACGCCTCGGGATCCTTGACGCCGCCGACGCCCTTGGTGCCGCGCACCGCGACCGCCTTCAGGTTCTTCGAGCCCATCACCGCGCCCACGCCGGAGCGGCCGGCCGCGCGATGCAGATCGTTGACGATCGCGGCGAACAGCACCTGCGCCTCGCCGGCGCGACCGACGCTGGACACGCGCATCATGCGGATCCTGGTGCTTCTTCTTGAGGATCGCCTCGGTGTCCCAGACCGTCTTGCCCCAGATGCGTCGGCCGGCGCAGCAATTCGGCCTTGTCGTTCTCGATGTGCAGGTAGACCGGCTGCGGCGACTTGCCCTCGAAGATGATCATGTCCCAGCCGGCGAAGTTCAGTTCCGCGCCGAAATAGCCGCCGGAATTGGAGCAGGCGATCGCGCCGGTCAGCGGGCCCTTGGTGATGACCGAATAGCGCCCGCCGGTGGACGCCATCGTGCCGGTCAGCGGACCGGTGGCATAGATCAGCTTGTTCTCAGGCGAAAGCGGATCGACCTTCGGGTCGACCTCCTCGCAGAAGTACTTGGTCGCGAGACCGCGCTGGCCGAGATAGTCCTGGGCCCATTCCATGTTCAGCGGTTCCGGTGTGCAGGTGCCGTCGGTCAGGTTCACCCGCAGGATCTTGCGATGCCAGGCCATGGTCGATCCTCCGTCAGGCGTGCGGTTGGGTGTCGAGCTTCGTCGCCCACTGGCGCATCCGCTCGAGACCGGTCCAGTCGGCGTCGACATAGGTGATCGCCGCGGTCGGGCAGGCATCGACGCAGGCGGGATCGTCGCCGCACAGGTCGCATTTCTGCACCTTGCCGGTGTCGGCACATAGTTGATGGTGCCGAACGGGCAGGCGATCGTGCAGACCTTGCAGCCGACGCAGACGTCTTCGAGCACGACCTTGGCGCCGGTCGCGGCGTCGATCTTGATCGCCTCGACCGGACAGGCATGCAGGCACCAGGCCTCGTCGCACTGGGTGCAGGTGTAGGGCACCTTGCGCCCGGTGTGATGGAAGTCGAACACCTTGATGCGCGACTTCGCCGGATTGAAGACGCCGTAGTTCTCGTACGAGCAGGCCATCTCGCACTGCAGGCAGCCCGTGCACTTGGCCGGATCGATATTCAGGGATTTCTGCATGAGTCCTCCGGTGGTTGGCATCCCTGCGCGCGGAGCACAGCGTGTACCTGCAGTCGCGGTTGCCTGGCGAGTTCGCGGCCAGCGGCCGGCATCGTCAAAGGTTACACAACGCGATGCCAAAATGCCAGCGGCGCGCGTCCGGGCCGGTACCGCGGGTGCGTCCGCTGGGGTGCGCCGCTCCCCGGCGCCGCGCTCCGGGGCGTTACAATCGGTTCCCATGACGAGGCCATCCCCCTTCGGGCGGTCCTGCCGCGGCGGCCTGCGCCCGGGGAACCCGGCCGCGCAGCGGCCCTCCGCCGGCCCGCGATGATCGACGATCCGATCCTCGCCGTCGCCGTCCGCGCCGCGCGGCGCGCCGGCTCCATCGTCGTCGACGCCGCGCGCGACCTGAAGCGCCTCGCCGGGCACGCCACCAGGCACGTCGAGATCGCGGCGGCGGCCCGCGCCGACGCGGAAAAGGCGATCGTCACGACGCTGCAGGCCGCGTTCCCGGCCCACGCGCTCCTCGGCGAGAACTTCGCCGACGTGCCGGCGTCCGGGTCCGACGACGATCCTGCCGATTACCGCTGGATCGTCGACCCTTTGGACGGTGTGGCCAATTTCGTCCGCGGCTTCCCGCACTACGCGGTCTCGGTCGCACTGGCGCACGGCAGAGAGCTCACGCACGCAGTCGTCCACGACCCGGTCCACGACGAGTTGTTCACCGCGATCCGCGGCCGCGGGGCCCAGCTCAACGGCGTGCCGATCCGCGTCTCGGCCTGCACGGCACTCGAGGCCGCGCTCGTCGGCACGGTGTTCCCGGTGCCCGCGAGCGCGCGGATGCCGGCCTACCTGGCGGCGTTCTGCGCGCTGCTTCCGCGCTGCGCCGGTGTGCGCCGCCCCGGCGCCTGCGCGCTCGACCTCGCGTTTCTCGGTGCCGGTCGCCTCGACGGCTTCTGGGCGATGGGCGTGGAAGCGCGGCACGTCGCCGCGGGCGCGCTGATCGTGCAGGAGGCCGGGGGGCGCGTCGGCGACTTCGCCGGCGGCCCGAATTTCCTGAACGCGGGCGACCTGATCGCGGCCGGGGGGATATTCAACCCGCTGCGCGAGACGATCGCGGCGGCGCTGCCGTCTCCGTGACGCCGGGGGGCGCGCTGCGGGGCGCCGCCCGGGGCAGGAGCGCCACCGCCAGCAGCGTGACCAGCGAAATGCCCGCCATCACCAGCAGCAGCGTGGCGAAGCCGGCGGCCTTCACCACCGGGCCCAGCAGCCAGACCGCCGCGGAGCTCACACCGAACGACACCGCGAGGCGCATCCCGCTCACCCGCGAGCGCATGCTGTCGTCGACGTAGCGCACGATCAGCGCATCGGTGAACGGAATCGCCCCGAACACCACGATCATGAAGGCGATCTGCAGCAGGTACAGCGTCCAGCCCTGCGCCAGTGCCGCCGCCACGAACAGCGGCGCCTGCAGCAGGACGATGCCGACGTAGAGCCGCTTCAGCGGATAGCGGTCGATCAGCAGCCCCACGGCGACCTGCGCGAACGACGCGACGACGTAGACGCCGGCGAGCAGCGCGCCCAGGACCGCCGGGTCGGCGGTGATGCCGGTGAAGCGCTCGCGCAGCAGCTGGCCGTTGCCGTTGGTGGTGAAGTTGAACAGCAAACTCGCCGAGATCGCGGCCACCGTCATCACCAGGAAGATCCGCGCCAGCGTGGACTTCGCGTGCCTGGCGCCCGACGCCGCGCCGCGCGCCGGCGGCGACGTCTCCTTCGGCGCGACGCGCGCGAAGGCCACGCCGCAGGCGGTGGCCAGCAGCGCCGGCACCACGAACGCGGCGCGCCAGCCCACGTACTTGACCAGCAATCCGGTGGTCACCGCGGCCAGCGCGACGCCGAGATTGCCGGAAAGCCCGTTGACGCCGATGACGAACCCCGGGCGCGTCGCGGTGCGCACCAGCATCGGGATGCCCACCGGATGGTAGATCGCCGAGAACGCCCCCATCACCGTCAGCGCCGCGGCGAGCTGCCAGGCGTCGCGCGTGAGGGCGACGAGCAGCGCCGCGCCCGCCATGCCGAAATAGAAGACCAGCATCATCTGCCGCCGGCCCCACAGGTCGCCCAGGCGCCCGGCCGGCACCGAGCCCAGGCCGAACAGCAGGAACGCGCCGGCGCCGTACGGCATCAGCGATTCCCAGTCCGGGAACCCGAAGTCGGCGGCGATGGCCGCCACCGCCGTCGCGAAGATGAGCAGGAACATGTGATCGAGCGCGTGTGCGACGTTGAGCAGCACCGCGGCGGGACGCGGCACGGCGCCGGAGGCGGGCGACGGCGTCATTCGGCGAGGCGCGCGAGTTGGGCGTGAAGCGCGTCGGGGATCTGCACGCCGGCGCGGCCGGCCTTGTCGGCGAGCGCATTGCGACGGTAGCCGGGCAGCCGCACGCCGGGCTCCGCGGTCATCGCGGTGATCAGGGCCTCGACGCGCGCGAGGTAGGCGCCGCGGCCCGCGAGCGCGTCCGGATCGACGCACAGGAACGCCTGCCCCAGCCGCGGCCGATTGCCCTCGTCGACGAAGAACGAGCTCGCCTCGAACCCCAGCGCGGCGCCGGTCAGCGCGGTCACCGCGAGCTCGACCACCAGTGCCAGCATCGCGCCCTTGGCGCCGCCCATCGGCAGCATGGAGCCGGCGAGGCCCGCCGCGGGATCGGTGGTCGGCACGCCGGCCGCGTCGAGCGCCCAGCCGAGCGGAATCGGCCGGCCTTCCTTGGCGGCGACCATCAGCTTGCCGCGCGCGACCTCCGACAGCGACAGGTCGATCGCCAGCGGCGGGCCGTCGCGCCGGGGAAACACTGCGGCGATCGGATTGGTGCCGAACAGCGGCCGCGCGCCGCCGGCGGCCGGCATCGCCGCGGGCGAATTGGACAACGCCAGTCCGACCATCCCGGCCGCGCCGATCGCCTCGAGGTGATACGCGGCGACGCCGAAGTGATGGCTGTTGGTGACGCCGGCGCAGGAAACCCCGAACTCGCCGGCCCGGCGCGTCGCTTCCGCCACGGCCAGCGCGCAGGCCGGAAAGGCGAGACCGCAGCGGGCGTCGACCAGCACCGCGCCGCCCCGCTCGTTGACGACGGCGGGCTGCGCCTCGCCGTCGGCGCGACCGTTGCGCAGGTGCGCCGCGTACTGCGGAATGCGCGCGACGCCGTGCGAGGCGAGGCCCCGGGCGTCGGCGTAGACGAGCGCGGCGGCGGTCGTGGCCGCCATCGCGGCGTTCGCGCCGCTGCGCGCGAGCGAGCGCTGCGCGAGATCGTGCAACGCGTCGAGGGTGAGCGTGGGCATGGCGTCGGCCCTCAGTGCTTGCGCGTGAGCGCGGCGTCCACCCGGTCCGCGATCAGCGCCGAGACGCGTTCGTTCGACTCGCGCGTCACCCCGGCGATGTGCGGCGTGAGGATGAGGTTCGGGCAATCCGCCAGTGGCGAGCCCGCGGGCAGCGGCTCGGTGGCGAACACGTCGAGCGCGGCACCGCCGAGCCGGCCTGCCCGCAGCGCCGCCGCCAGCGCCGCCTCGTCGACGATCCCGCCGCGCGAGGTATTGACCAGGACGGCGTCCGGCTTCATCGCCGCGAGCCGCGCGCCGTCGAGCAGCGCGCGCGTCGATGGCGCGAGCGGCACGTGCAGCGTCACGACGTCGGCGACCGCGAGCAGCTCTTCCAGCGCGAGCGCCTCGGTCCGCGCGTCGCGCCAGACCGGCGCGTCGACCGCAATGGCCGGGTCGCAGCCGACCGTGCGCAGCGCCAGCGCCTGCGCGAGGGCGGCGACCGCGCGGCCGATCGCTCCGAAACCGACGATGCCGAGCGTCTTGCCCGCCGCCTCCCGGCCGCGCCCCAGCGGTCCGCGCGGCCAGGCGCCGCCGGCCACGGCCGCGCTCGCGCCGTACGCGCCGCGCAGCAGCAGCACCGCGGTGGCGATCACGTATTCGGCGACGGCGAGCGTGTTGGCGCCGGTCGCCGGGATCACCTCGATGCCCCTGGCCGCGCAGGCGGCCGTGTCGATGTTGTCGAGGCCCACGCCGAGGCGGCCGACGACCTCCAGCGCGGACGCCGACGCGAGCAGATCCGCATCGACCTGCGTGCGATTGCGCACGATCAGCGCGCGCGCCGGGGCGAGGCTCGCCTTCAGCTCGTCGCGCCGGTCGACGAGGCCGTCGTCGTAGCGCGTGGCGTGGCGGGCCGCCAGACGGGCGACCGCGGTCGCGTCCATGAATTCGCTGATCACGATGTCCATCGCCGCTACGCGTTCTTCGCAAACAGCAGGTTGATGTCGCCGAAGGCCTTGAACTCCAGCGCGTTGCCGAAGGGGTCGAGGAAGAACATCGTCGCCTGCTCGCCGGGAAGCCCCTTGAAGCGGACGTGCGGCTCGATGATGAACCGTGTGCCCGCTGCCGCAAGCTTCGCCGCCAGCGACTCCCAGGCCGGCAGCTCGAGGATGACGCCGAAATGGCGCACGGGGACGCTGTCGCCGTCGACGTCGCTGTGCGCGTCGGCCATCTGCGGCGCCGCGACCTTGTGCGCGACGATCTGGTGTCCGTAGAAATCGAAATCGACCCAGTCCTCCGCGGCGCGCCCCTCGGCGCAGCCCAGCAGGCCGCCGTAGAAGCGGCGCGCCTGCCCGAGATCGGTCACCGGGAAAGCGAGGTGGAACCGCGGATACGTCGCGGGAGGAAGATGGGCATCCGGCATCGACGTGCTCCTGGCAGTGGTGGTGGTGGCGGCGGCGCCCGCAGGGGTGTGCCGCAGCGGGCCGCCATGATCGCTCATCGCTGCCACGGCAGGCGGTCGAGGTCGACGTTGCCGCCGGTCAGGATGATGCCGACCTTCAGTCCGGCCAGATCGAGCGTGCGCTCGGCGAAACAGGCCAGCGGCACCGCCGACGACGCCTCGACGACGATGCGCATCCGCTCCCAGGTCAGGCGCATCGCGTGGACGATGCCGTCCTCGGTCGCCGTCGCGATGCCGTCGACCAGGCGCGAGATCACCGCGAAGGTCAGCGTGCCGAGCGAGGTCAGCAGGCCGTCGGCGATCGTCCGCGGATCGTCCTGCGGAATGATGCGGCCCGGCCGCGAGCGAGCGCTGCGCGTCGTCGGCGCCCCTCGGCTCGGCGCCCCAGACGCGGATGTCCGGCCGCAGCGCCTTGGCCGCGATCGCGGTGCCCGACAGCAGCCCGCCGCCGCCGACCGGCGCGACCACGGCGTCGAGATCGGGAACCTCGGCGAGCAGCTCCAGCGCCGCGGTGCCCTGCCCCGCGATCACCCGCCAGTCGTTGTAGGGGTGCACCAGCGTCGCGCCGGTCTCGTCCTGGACGGCCGCGCACGCTGCCTCGCGGGCGGCAACCGTGGGCGCGCACAGCCGCACTTCGCCGCCGTGGGCGCGCACGTTGGCCTGCTTGATCGCCGGCGCGGACTCGGGCATCACGATCCACGCCCGGATGCCCCGCCGCGCGGCCGCCCAGGCCAGCGCCGCGCCGTGGTTGCCCGACGAGTGCGTGACCACGCCGCGCGCCGCCTCGGCGTCGGTCAGCGTGAACACGGCGTTGGCCGCGCCGCGCGCCTTGAACGCGCCGACCTCCTGGAAGTTCTCGCACTTGAAGTGCAGCCGCGCGCCGACCGCCGCGTCGAGCGCGCGCGGAGGTCATCACCGGCGTGCGCTCGACGTGCGGCGCGATCCGGGCGTGCGCCGCGCGGACGGCGGCGAGATCGACGGCGATGCCGGGCGCGACGCTCACGCTGTCCGGCCCGGCCGCCGGCCTACGCGCTCTCGTAGAGCCGCGTCAGCACGAACTCGCGGTGGCCGAGCGCCTCGGCCGCGGTCAGCCGCCCGTTGACTGTCCGGAACATCATCGCGAGGAGCTTGTCGCCGGCCTCGCTCATCGTGATCTCGCGCTGCAGCAGGCCCGAGGTGTCGACGTCGACGTGCTCGCTCATCGTGCGCACGGTGCGCGGATTCGCGCACAGCTTGATCACCGGCAGGATCGGGTTGCCGATGACGTTGCCCTGCCCCGTCGGAAAGAAGTGCACGACGAACCCCGCCGCGGCGCACAGCGTCACCATCTCTGCGGCCGCGGACGACGAGTCCATGAACCACAGCCCGGGACCCGTCGGCACCTCGGCCTTGTCGAGCACGCCGTCGACGACGCATTTCTTCCCGATCTTCTGGATGTTGCCGAGCGCCTTCTCCTCGATCGTCGTGAGCCCGCCGGCGATGTTGCCCTTGGTCGGCTGCGAGTCCGACAGGTCGGAGGTCTTGTGCCGGTCGATCACTTCCTGGTAGCGGTCGAACATCGCCATGAACTGCGCGCGCACATCGTCGTTGCGGCAGCGCGCCGCGACGATCTGCTCGCCGCCGGTGATCTCGGTGGTCTCGCCGAACACCAGCGTGCAGCCCTCGGCGTAGAGCTTGTCGAAGGCATCGCCGACGGTCGGGTTGGAGCCGCAGCCCGACGTGGTGTCGGATTCGCCGCACTTGGTCGACACCCACAGGTCGGACAAGGCGCATTCGACGCGCTGGCACTCGCTCGCGTGCTGCACGAACTCGCGCGCCGCCTTCGACGCCCGCATGATGGTGTCGTGGTCGCCGTGGAGCTCGATGCCGAAGCCCGCGACCGGCTTGCCGGTGGCCTTGATGCCGTCGACGACCTTCTGCGTCCACTGCTCCTCGATGCCGATGACGACGACCGCCGCGACGTTGGGGTTCGACCCGGTGCCGATCAGCGTGCGAAAGTGCAGGTCGAGGTCGGCGCCGAACTGCAGCCGCCCGTACGGGTGCGGGATCGCCATCGCCCCCTTGATGTTGTGGGCGACCGCCTCGCAGGCGGCATTGGCGAGATCGTCCACCGGCAGGATGATGACGTGATTGCGCACACCGACGCGGCCGTTTTCGCGACGATAGCCAAGGAAGGTCTTCTGCATTTTGGATCTTGCTCCGAGCGTGGAGTGAGGTGCGCCGGCGCGGCGGCCCGCCATCGCAGGCGGGCCGGCGACGTTCAGGGTCGTGACCGGCCCGTCACCAGCGCTTGGTCTTGATGTTGTGCACGTGGGCGTGCTGCCCGCGCGCGATCGGCGCGACGACCTTGCCGATGTCGACACCGTACTTGATGACGGTGTCGCCCGCGGCCATGTCCTTCAGCGCGACCTTGTGGCCGAGCGGGATGTCCTGCACGCACGGCAGCGTGATGGTCCGGTCCTCGTCGAGGATCAGGCCGGTCAGCGTCGTGCCGGCGGTCACGCCCTCGACGACGACCACCGCCACCGAGTCGCCGGGATCATGCAATACGCAGTGAATCATCGGATGCTCCCCCTTTTCGTTTCCTGGTTCGCCGATCACTATATCATCACGGTCCGGGGTCGCAGATCGAGCGCCGCCTGCAGCACCGGCGCGAAGCTCCGCCGATGGACGGCGCAGGGGCCGAGCCGCCCCAGCGCCTCGAGGTGCCCGGGCGTGCCGTAGCCCTTGTTGCGGGCGAAGCCGTAGCCGGGATGCCGCGCGTCGAGCTCGACCAGCAGCGCGTCGCGGACGGTCTTGGCGAGGATCGACGCGGCCGAGATCGCGGCCACGTCGCGGTCGCCGCCGACGATGGCGCGCACCCTGCAGGCGAGGCGCGGGCAGCAGTTGCCGTCGACGAGGACCTCGGCGGGCGCGACGGCGAGACCCTCGACCGCGCGGCGCATCGCCAGCAGCGTCGCCTGCAGGATGTTGAGCGCGTCGATCTCGGCGACGTCGGCACTGGCGACGCACCACGCGCGCGCGCTGCCGCGGATGGCCAGCGCCAGGCGCTCGCGCGCGCCGGCGGAGAGCTGCTTGGAGTCGCGCAATCCGGATACCGGCCGCGCCGGGTCGAGGATCACCGCCGCCGCGACGACGGGACCGGCGAGCGGCCCGCGACCGGCCTCGTCGACGCCGGCGATCAGCATTCGACGCCGGCGGCGCGCATCTCGGCGGCGACGGCCTCCGCCGCCAGCGCGCCGGTGTCGGCGGTGAGCGCCGCGCCAAACCCGGCGAACAGCGCCTCCAGCCGCCGCCGCGTGACCGTGTCGTCGTAGAGATTGAGCGCCGCCTGCGCGAGGTTCTCGACCGTCGCGTCGTCCTGCAGCAGCTCCGGCACGACGAAGCGGCGCGCGAGGACGTTGGGCAGCCCGACCCACGGCAGCAGCAGCCTGCGCCGGACGATGCGGTAGGTGAGCGGCGCCACCCGGTAGAAGACGACGTGCGGGCAGCGCGCCAGCGCCGCCTCGAGCGTCGCGGTGCCGGAGGCGACCAGCGCGACGTCCGCGGCGAGAAGCGCGTCGCCCGCGTGCCCGTACAGCAGCGTCAGCGGCAGCTGCTCCAGCCCCAGCCGGTACAGCGCCGCCTCGAACCGGTCGCGCGTCGGCCGCGTGGCCAGCGGCACCATGAAGCGGGCATCCGGCTTCGCCGCGTGGATGGCCGCAGCCGTCTGCAGGACGAGATCGCCGTGCATGTCGAGCTCGGAGCCGCGGCTTCCCGGCAACAGCGCGAACACCGGCGCGATGGCGTCGAGCTTCAGCGCGGCGCGCATCCCGCGGCGCGATCCGTGCTGCGCCGCCGCCTGCGCGAGCGGGTGGCCGACGAAGGTCACCGGCACGCCGGCGGCTTCGTACAGCGGCGGCTCGAACGGAAACAGTGCCAGCATGCGGTCTGCGCTCCGGCCGATCGTCGCCACGCGCTCCGGGCGCCAGGCCCACACCGACGGACTGACGAAGTGGATCGTGCGCACGCCGCGGCGCTTGAGTCGGCGCTCGAGGCCGAGGTTGAAGTCCGGCGCATCGACGCCGACGAAGACGGGAACGCGCTCGGCCAGAAGTCGGCGCGCGAGCTCGGCCCGGACCCGGAAGAGCTCGGGCAGATGGCCGACGACCTCGGCGAAGCCGCGCACCGCCAGGGTCTCCAGCGGAAACCACGCCGCGCAGCCGGCCGCCGTCATCTTCGGCCCGGCGATGCCGGCGAAACGCACCTGCGGCAGGCGTTCCCGGACGGCGCGGATCAGCGTCGCGGCCAGCGCATCGCCGGAGGCTTCGCCGGCGACGATTCCGATCGTCACCGGGCGCAGCGCCGGATGCGAGTCGCGCATCGGGACCACCGCGCTCAGCGCACGAGCCCGCGTCCCGGCTCGGCGAGGAACGCGACCAGCGGCGCCAGCGCCGGCGTGGCCGCGGCGGCGACCGCGACCGCCTCGCGCGCGGCATCGAGCGACAGGCCTTCGCGGTAGAGCATCTTGTAGGCACGCCGGACTGCGGCGATCTCGGCGCTCGAGAAGCCGCGCCGGCGCAGGCCCTCGTTGTTGGTGCCGTGCGGCTTGGCCGGATAGCCCTGGACGGTGGTGAACGGCGGGACGTCCTGCAGCACGATCGAGCCGGCGGCGACCATCGCGTGCGCGCCGACGCGGCAGAACTGGTGGACGCCCGCATACGCGCCCATCACCACCCAGTCGCCGATGACGACGTGGCCGGCGATCTGCGCATTGTTCGAGAAGACGGTGGAATTGCCGACGACGCAGTCATGCGCGACGTGCGTGTAGGCGAGGAACAGGTTGCCATTGCCCACCGCGGTGTCGCCGCGGTCCTGCGCGGTGCCGGCGTGGATCGACACGAACTCGCGGAACACGTTGTCGTCGCCGATGGTCGTGGTCGTCGGCTCGCCGCCGTACTTGCGATCCTGCGGAATCTCGCCGATGGAGCTGAACTGGAAGAAGCGGTTGCGCGCGCCGATCGTCGTCCTGCCGGCGAGGACGACGTGCGGGCCGACGACGCTGCCCGCGCCGATCGCAACCTCGGCTCCGACCACCGAGTACGGGCCGATCTCGACGTCCTCGGCAAGCCGCGCGCCGGGTGCGACCAGCGCCTGCGGGTGGATGCGCGCCATCGGCGTCAGGCGCCGGGCGCCGGGGCCGCCCGGCCCGGGCGGAACGCGGCCATCAACTCGGCCTCCGCCGCCATTTCGCCGTCGACCGTCGCGCGGGCCGAGAACTTGCCCACCCCGCGCACGATCCGCAGCACGCCGACCTCGAGCAGCAGCTGATCGCCCGGGCCGACCTGGCGCCGGAAGCGGGCGTTGTCGATGCCGGCAAAGAGGAACAGCGCGCCCTCGCCGGAATGCGAGCCGGGCGTGCGGTAGGCGAGGATCGCCGACGCCTGCGCCAGCGCCTCGATCACCAGCACGCCCGGCATCACCGGATGGCCCGGAAAATGGCCGGCGAAGAACGGCTCGTTCATGGAAACGTTCTTCACCGCGCGCAGCGTCTTGCCCGGCTCGCAGGCGAGCACGCGATCGACCAGCAGGAACGGGTACCGGTGCGGCAGGTACCCCATGATTTCGCTGATGTCCAGCGCGCCCTTGTCGTCTGTCGTCATGACTCCTCCTTGCCGCGCCCGGCTGCTTCGTTCTTGTTCGAGTTCGTCGCTTCGAGCCCGCGCTCGAGCGAGCGCAGCCGCCGCGCGATTTCGCCCAGCCGGCGCAGCTCGACCGCGATGCGCTTCCACGTCGCGTGCTCGGTGACCGGAAAGGCGCCGGTGTAGACGCCGGGCTTCCCGATCGAGGACAGGATCACGGTAGCCGCCCCGACGACGGTGCCGTCGGGGATCTCGAGATGTCCCGAGATCATCGCCGCGCCGGCGATCTTGCAATTGCGTCCGATCCGCGTGCTGCCGGCGATCCCGACACAGCCGGCGATCGCCGTGTGCCGGCCGATGCGGCAGTTGTGCCCGATCTGGATCTGGTTGTCGAGCTTGACGTCGTCCTCGATCACGGTGTCGTCGAGCGCGCCCCGGTCGATGGTCGTGTTGGCGCCGATCTCGACGTCGGCGCCAATGACCACCCGGCCGAGCTGCGGGATCTTGAGCCACCGCCCGCCGTCCTCCGCCATGCCGAAGCCGTCGGCGCCGATCACCGCGCCGCTCTGGACGATGCTGCGGGGGCCGATGACGCAACGGTCGTACACGGTGACGTTGGCGTGCAGCAGCACGTCGTCGCCGATCACCGCGCCGGCGCCGATCACGCAGCCGCCGCCGATCTCCGCGCGCTCGCCGACGACCGCGCGCTCGCCGATGACCGCGTGGGCGCCGACCGCCGCGCTCGCGGCCACGCGCGCGTCCGCCGCGACCGCCGCCGCGGGGTGGATGCCGGCGCGCGCCGCCGCGCGCGGGTGCAGCAGCGCCGCGACCTTTGCGTAGGCCGCGTACGGATTGCGGTCGACGAGCTTCGGCAGCGCCGTCGCACCGGCCATGTCCGGCGCGACGATCACGGCGGACGCGCGCGTGGTCGCGAGCTCCCCGCGATGGCGCGGATCGGACAGGAAGGCAACGGCGCCGGGACCCGCGGAGCCGAGCGGCGCGACGTGGGTGACGCGCACGCCGCCGTCGCCGTCGAGCGCAGCGCCGGTGCGTGCCGCGAGCTCGGCCAGCGTGACGGCAGCCGCGGGGCCGGCCGGGAGCGGCGGCGCCATCACGCGGTCGCGTGGCGGGAGCGCGGCCGCCGCTACTTGTCGGCGAGCGCCTTGATCACCTTGTCGGTGATGTCGATGCGCTGGCTCGCGTACACGACGGGGTCCTGGAGGATCAGGTCGAACTTCTCCGCCTCGGCCATCTGCTGGATGACCTTGTTCGCACGCTCCTGGACGCTGGCGAGCTCTTCGTTGCGGCGCAGGTTCAGGTCCTCGCGGAACTCGCGCTGGCCGCGCTGCAGGTCGCGCGTCAGGTTGGCGAGATCGCGCTCCTTGTTGCGGCGCTCGGCGTCGGGGATCGTCGCGCCGTCCTTTTCGAGCTGCGCCTGGACATCGCGCACCTGCTTGGACAGCTTCTGGATCTCGGCGTCGCGCGTGGCGAATTCCTTCTCGAGCTTCTGCTGCGCGCGCTTGGCGGGCGCAGCCTCGCGGAACAGCCGCTCGGTGTTGACGAAGCCGACCTTGTACTCGGCGGCCTGCACGGCGCCGCCCGCGAGCGCGAACACGGCGGCAACGGCGGCGGCGCGCGAAAGGCG
Organism: uncultured beta proteobacterium; assembly: GCA_963768535.1. Taxonomy (GTDB): domain Bacteria; phylum Pseudomonadota; class Gammaproteobacteria; order Burkholderiales; family Casimicrobiaceae; genus CAIWHR01. The sequence continues at coordinate 206,814 of CAVYID010000010.1, forward strand.
AAGCATGCTGCGGTTCAAGGGATTCTCCTGCTGCGTTGGGCGACGGGCACGGTCTAGAACACCGAGCCCACCTGGAACTGGAAGCGCTGGATCCGGTCCAGCGGCTTCTCGTTGAGCGGATAGCCGTAGCTGAACTTCAGCGGGCCGATCGGCGAATTCCAGGCGAGCCCGACGCCGGTCGAGTAGCGGAAGTCCTGGTATCCCGACTCGATGTTGTTGCTGAGCGAACCCTGGATGATCGGCACGCCGGAGATCTGCCCGGCGTCGAAGAAGATGCTCGCCCGGACCGACTTGTCGCCCTTCAGGATCGGGTAGAACAGCTCGACGTTGCCGACGATCTTCTGCTTGCCGCCCGTCGCGTTACCGTAGATGTCCTTCGGGCCGATGGACGCCGTCTGGTAGCCGCGCACCGAGCCGACGCCGCCGGCGTAGAACGCCTTGAAGAACGGCAGCGGCTTGCCGGAATAGCCGTCGGCGTAACCCACGTCAGCGCGCAGCATCAGCACGAAATCGGACAGGTAGGGCAGCGGCGAGAACCACTGCTGCAGATAGTTGACCTTGTAATAGGGAACGTCGCCGAACGGGAGCCCGGCTTCCACGCCCAGACTCTGCAGCCGGCCCCGCGTAGGATAGATGATGTCGTCGCGGGTGTCACGGGCCCAGCCGCCGGAGACGATGTAGCTGTTGAACGGCGAGCCGACCTCGTAGACGAACAGGCAGTACGAGGGCGGCACGATCCCGACGATGGGGTCGCAGTACCCGGTCGGGAACTCGATGCTCGTCTGCTCCGCGCGGAAGCCGACGTTGACGGTGTCCGTTTCCGTGATCGGGATGCCGAAGCCGATCGCGCCGCCGAGGGTCGACGACGTGTACGAGGTCACGTCCAGCGACGCGGTGTCGATGTTGCGCTGGTAGAACTCGAGCGTGCGGGAGATGCCGTCGACGGTCCAGTACGGCTGCGTGAAGGCGAGGGAGATCGTCCGGTTGACCTTGCTGGTGTTGATCGCCGCGGTCAGCGCATTGCCGCTGCCGAAGATGTTCTGCTGCGAGATCGACGCGTTCACCACGACGCCGTCGGCGCTGGAGTAGCCCACGCCGGCGAGCAGGTTGCCGGTCGACTTCTCGGTCACCGTCACGTCGACGTCGGCCTCGTCCGTGGTGCCCGGCACCGGCGGCGTCTCGATGTTGACGTCCTCGAAGAAGCCGAGCCGCCGGATGCGGACCTTGGACCGCTCGATGCGGGCGCCGTCGTACCATGCCGCCTCGAGCTGCCGCATCTCCCGCCGGATCACCTCGTCGCGCGTCTTGACGTTGCCGTTGATGTTGATCCGGCGCACGTAGACGCGGCGGCCGGAGTCGATGTAGAACGTGAACGCCGCCTGCCGCTTCTCGCGGTCGACCTCGGGCACCGCGTTGACGTTGGCGAACGCGAAGCCGTCGGCGCCGAGGCGGTCGCTCATGTCCTTGGTCGACGCCTGCAGCTTCTCGCGCGAGATAGACGTCGCCCGGCCGGATCCGGACCAGCGCGCGCAGCTCGGCCTCGGGCACCATCATCTCGCCCGCCAGCCGCACGTCGGACACCGTGTACAGCCCGCCTTCGGAGACGTTGACGGTGATGTAGATGTCCTCCTTGTCGGGCGTGATCGACACCTGCGTGGATTCGACGTTGAACTCGAGGTAGCCCTGGTTCTGGTAGAAGCTGCGCAGCGTCTCGAGGTCGGCCTGCAGCTTCGGCTTCGAGTACTGGTCGTTCTTCGTGTACCACGTCATCCAGCCCGGGCGTCGTGCAGCTGCATCCTGTCGAGCAGCTCGCGCTCCGAGAACGCCTTGTTGCCGACGATGTTGATGCGGCGATCTTGGCCGACCTCGCCTTCCTCGATCGTGAAGTTGATGGCCACGCGGTTGCGTTCCTGCGGCGTCACCGTCGTCGTCACCTTCGCCGCGTAGCGGCCGCGGGTGATGTACTGGCGCTTCATCTCCTGCTCGGCGCGGTCGAGCGCCGAGCGGTCGAAGATGCGCGCCTCGGCGATGCCGATGTCCTTGAGCGCCTTCTTCAGCGTGTCGTTGTCGAATTCCTTGTTGCCGATGAACGTTGATGCTGCTGATCGTCGGGCGCTCCTGCACCGCCACGATCAGCACGCCGTCCTGCACCTCGAGCCGGACGTCGCTGAAGAAGCCGGTCGCGTAGAGCGCCTTGACCGCCTCGGCCGCCTTGGCGTCGGTCAGCCGCTCGCCGACCTTGACCGGCAGGTAGCTGAAAACGGTGCCCGGCCTCGGTCCGCTGCACGCCTTCGACGCGGATATCCTTGACGACGAAGGGCTCGAACGCCCGGCCGCCGGCGGCGCCAGCAGCGCGAGCGCCGCCACGGCGAGGACCGCCAGCGCGCGGAGCCGTGCGCCGGCGCGGAAAACGCGGCCGGCCGCCGGTGCCGTGGCACGCCGACGGTGGTCAGAACAGGCGGGAGAGGTCATTGAAAAGCGCCAGCGCCATCATGACCGCAAGCATCGCCATGCCGATTCGCTGGCCGATCTCGAAGGCGCGGTCGGAAACGGGACTGCCTTTGATGAGTTCCGCGAAATAATACAGCAAATGCCCCCCATCCAACAGCGGGATCGGCAGCAGGTTGAGCACGCCGAGGCTGATGCTGATCAGCGCGAGATAGCCGACGAACACGAGCACGCCCGCCTGCGCCGACTGCCCGGCGTAGTCGGCGAGCGTGATCGGGCCGCTCAGGTTCTTCAGCGACACGTCGCCGGTGACGATGCGCCCGAGCATCTTCACCGTGAACATCGACAGCTCGAAGGTCTTGCGCGCGCCCTGCGCCAGCGCCTCGATCGGGACCGTAGCGCACGGTGATGCCCAGCCGCTCGGCGGCGGCCGGGTCGATCTTCAGGCGCAGGCCCGCGAGGCCCACGACGCGGCCCGCCTGCTCGCTCGCCTCCGGCGTCAGCGTGACGTCCGACTCGGTCGCCGCCGCGGGCGATCCGGAACGTGACCGGAACCCCGGGGCTGGCATTGGTGCGCGCGGCGACCGTCGGCGGGCGAGCGCACCGGCGTGCCGTCGATGGCGACGATGTGATCGCCGGCCCTGAGTCCCGCGCGCTGCGCCGGCTTGCCCGGAAGCACGTCGTCGATCAGCGGCGCGCCGAAATCGGCGACGAGACCGAGCAGCGGCATGAAGTTGCCCTCCCAGTCGGTCATCGCCAGCGGTGCGAGCGAGAGCACGCGCTGCACGGGCTCGTCCGCACCGCGGTCGGTGGAACCGGCGACGGCAAGCACCGCCTCGCGCCGGCCCGATGCCGCGAGCAGGCGCCAGCGCAGCTCCTGCCAGCTCTTCACCGGCGTGCCGTCGACCGCGACCACCAGGTCGCCGGCACGGATTCCGGCGGCGGCCGCAGGGGTCCCGGGACGCGGCTCGGCCAGCAGCGCGCGCTGGCCGGGAACGCCCGCCACGAACGTGCCCGCGAACAGCAGCACCGCCAGCAGCAGGTTTGCGATCGGCCCGGCGGCGGCGATCGCGATGCGCTTGCCCACACGTCTGCCGGTTGAACGCGCGCGGCAGGTCGGCCGGCGCGAGCTCGCCCTCGCGCTCGTCGGCCATCTTGACGTACCCGCCGAGCGGGACCGCCGAGATCGCCCACTCGGTGCGATCCGGGCCGTAGCGGCGCGACAGACGACGCGGCCGAAGCCGACCGAGAAGCGCAGCACCTTGACCCCGCAGCGGCGCGCGACCCAGTAGTGGCCGAGCTCGTGGATCACGACCAGCACCGACAGCACGACCAGGAACGAGAGCAGCTTCTGCAGGATGTCCATCAGGCGGCCCGGACCTCGTCCGGCGGATCCGGCGCCGCGGCCGGAAGTCCGAGCCAGGCCCGTGCGAACGCGCGCGCCTCGCCGTCGGCGCGCGAGCGCGTCGTCGAGCGCGTGCACCGGGCGCGCGGCGACGCGCGCGAGCGCCTCGGCGCACGCGGCGGCGATGTCGGTGAAGCGGATGCTCCCGCGAGGAACGCCGCGACGGCGACCTCGTTGGCGGCATTGAGCATCGCCGGCGCGGTGCCGCCGGCGTCGAGCGCCTCGTACGCCAGCCGCAGGCAGGGAAAGCGTTCGCAGGTCCGGCGTCTCGAACGACAGCGCGCCCAGGCGCGGCAGGTCGAGCGGGCCGACGCCGGCGTCGATGCGCTCGGGAAAGGCGAGCGCCTGCGCGATCGGCGTGCGCATGTCCGGATGCCCGAGCTGGGCGAGCACCGAGCCGTCGACGTACTCGACCATCGAATGGATGACGCTCTGCGGATGGATCACCACTTCGATCCGGTCGCGCGGCGCGCCGAACAGCCAGTGCGCCTCGATCACCTCGAGGCCCTTGTTCATCATCGTCGCCGAGTCGACCGAGATCTTGCGCCCCATCCCCCAGTTCGGATGGGCACAGGCTTCGTCCGGCGTGACCGCCGCAAGTTCCGCGACCGGCACGCGTGCGGAACGGCCCGCCCGAGGCGGTGAGCAGGATGCGCCGCACGCCGGCTGCCTCGGGAGAACGCGCGTAGTCGCGCGGCAGGCACTGGAAGATCGCATTGTGCTCGCTGTCGATCGGCAGCAGCGTCGCGCCGCCCTCGCGCACCGCGTCCATGAACGCGGCGCCGCCGATCACCAGCGCCTCCTTGTTCGCGAGCAGGATGCGCTTGCCGGCGCGCGCCGCGGCCAGCGTGGGCTGCAGGCCGGCGGCGCCGACGATCGCGGCGATCACGGTATCGGCCTCGGGCAGCGTCGCCGCCGCGGTGAGCCCGGCCATCCCCGCGACGACCCGGGTCGGCAGACCGTCGCCGGCAAGCTCGCGCTCCAGCGCCCGCGCCGCCTCGGGGTCGAGCAGCGCGGCGAGGCGCGGCCGGTGCCGGCGGCACAGCACCGCAAGCTTCTCCCATTGCCGGTGCGCGGCGAGAGCGCCGACCGCGAACCGGTCCGGATGGCGGGCGACCACGTCGAGCGTGCGAGTCGCCGATCGAGCCGGTCGCGCCGAGCAGCGCCAGCGTTCGCATTGCGCTCATCGCAGGAACGCGAGCGCGGCGAGCGCCGCGAGCGGCAGCGCGGGCAGCAGGGCGTCGATGCGATCGAGCACGCCGCCGTGTCCGGGCAGCAGCGTGCCGCTGTCCTTGACCCCGGCCTGGCGCTTCTGCAGCGACTCGAACAGGTCGCCGGCGATCGACAGCGCGGCGAGCACCAGCGCGAGCAGCAGCCAGACACCGACGGCGACGACGGAAATCCCGCCCCGGTAGCCCGCGCTGCGGCGCGAACGGCACCAGCGCGACGCGCGTAGAGCGCCACGGCGGCGAGCGCGCCGTAGACGCCCTCCCAGGTCTTGCCGGGGCTGATCGCAGGGGCGAGCTTGTGCCGGCCGAAGGCGCGGCCGGCGAAATAGGCGGCGATGTCGGCGACCCAGACGATCGCCATCGCGGCCAGCGCCAGCCACGGCGAGCGCGCCTGCAGCTCGACGATCGCAACCCATGCGGCGACCAGCACCAGCCAGCCGACGACCGCCAGCACCAGCGGCGAGCGCGGCCGCCACTGCCCGCGCAGCCACGCGGGCACGAACAGTATCCAGAACACCGTCGCCGGGCCGCAGACGGCGAGCACGACGCCGTCGGGCCAGCCGCGGGCGAATCCCGCCAGCGGCGAGAACAGCAGGTTGAGACCGATCAGCAGCACGCCGGCGACGAAGAGCAGCCACGCCGGGCGCCCGTACCCGGCGAGATTCGCCCACTCGCCGGCGGCAACGGCAACGCCGCCGAGCGTCACCACCCCCCACGCCGGCGACGGCAGCAGGAACAGCGCCGCCAGCACGGCCGCGACCAGCGCCAGCGCGGTGAGGATCCGGGTGCCCAGCATCAGCGGCGCGCCGGCCTGCGCGCGACGCGCACGGGCGCCCTCAAGCGCGCGCCCCCGGCGCGGCGCCGACGGTCCGCGCCGCCTGCAGCTGCTCGCTGGTCCGGCCGAACCGGCGCTCGCGCTTGCGGTACCAGGCGATCGCGGCGTCGAAGGCCGCCGGGTCGAAGTCCGGCCACAGCAGGTCGGTGAAGTACAGCTCGGTGTAGGCGAGCTGCCACAGCAGGAAGTTGCTGATGCGCTGCTCGCCGCCGGTGCGGATGAACAGGTCGGGCTCGGGCGCGAACGCCATCGCGAGGAACGGCTCGATCGCCTCCGGGCGGCAGCCGGCCTCGTCCTGCACGGCATCGGGATTGAGCGCGAAGTAGCGGCGCGCGGCCTGGGCGATGTCCCAGCGGCCGCCGTAGTTGGCGGCGATGGTCAGCGTGAGCCGCGTGTTGCCGGCGGTCTGTGCCTCGCCGGCGGCGATCAGCTCGCGGATCCGCGGATCGAAGCGCGAGGTGTCGCCGATCACGCGGAAGCGGATGCCGTTCTCGTGCGAGCTTGGTGACCTCGGACTCCAGCGCGCGCAGGAACAGCTCCATCAGGATCGACACCTCGTCGGCCGGGCGGCGCCAGTTCTCGCTCGAGAACGCGAACAGCGTCAGGAACTCGACGCCGCGCTCGAGGCAGGCGCGCACGACTCCGCGGACCGCCTCGACGCCCTTGCGGTGACCGGCGACGCGCGGCAGCATGCGCCGCTTGGCCCAGCGGCCGTTGCCGTCCATGATGATCGCGACGTGGCGCGGAACGGACCGCGCCTCGGGAATGTCGCGTGTGGAGCTGCTGAACAAAACGCGGGCCGCGCCGGAGGGCGGAAGGTAGGCGGATGCCGGGACGGAAGAAAGGCGTCTTGGCCGCGATCGCGGGCTAGATCGCCATCAGGTCGGCTTCCTTCGCCGCCAGGATCTTGTCGATCTCGGCGATGAAGCGGTCGGTGAGCTTCTGCACGTCGTCCTGCGCGCGGCGCTCGTCGTCCTCGGCGACCGCTTTGTCCTTCAGCAGCTTCTTCAGGTGCTCGTTGGCGTCGCGCCGGACGTTGCGCACCGCCACCCGCGCGTTCTCGGCCTCGTGCCGGACGACCTTGATCAGCTCGCGCCGGCGCTCCTCGGTCAGCGGCGGCATCGGCACGCGGATCATATCGCCCGCCGTCGCCGGGTTGAGCGCCGAGGTCGGAATCGCGGATCGCCTTCTCGACCACCGGGACCATGTTCTTCTCCCACGGCTGGACGGTGATCGTGCGGGCGTCGGCAGCGTGACGTTGGCGACCTGGCTGATCGGCATCCGCGTGCCGTAGTAGTCGACGTGGATGTGGTCGAGCAGGCCCGTGTGGGCGCGGCCGGTGCGCACCTTGCCGAGGTCGAGCCTTGAGCGCCTCCACCGACTTGCCCATTTTCTGCTCGGCGGTCTTCTTGATGTCAGCGATCATGATGGCTCCGAATATTGCGTCCGGTGTCCCGGGCTGCGCCGGGGGTCAAGCGTAACACCGCGCTGGCCCGCGCGGCCGGCCGCCGCCCGGGCCCTGCGCCAGGCTCTAGCCGTGCACCAGGGTGCCCTCGTCCTCGCCCATCACCACGCGCTTCAGCGCGCCCGGCACGAAGATCGAGAACACCTTGAGCGGCATGTTCTGGTCGCGGCACAGCGCCAGCGCGGTGGCGTCCATGACCTTGAGGTTGCGCACGATGGCCTCGTCGAACGTGAGCTCGCCGTAGCGCTGCGCCGTCGGGTCCTTGTTGGGGTCGGCGGTGTAAACGCCGTCGACCTTGGTCGCCTTGAGCACGATGTCCACGCCCATTTCGCGGCCGCGCAGCGCCGCCGCGGTGTCGGTGGTGAAGAACGGGTTGCCGGTGCCGGCGGCGAAGATGACGACCTTCTTCTCCTCGAGATGGCGCAGCGCGCGGCCGCGGATGTACGGTTCGGCGACCTGGTCGATGCGCAGCGCCGACTGCACCCGGCGACTCGACGCCTGCACGGCGCAGCGCGTCCTGCAGCGCCAGCGCGTTCATCACCGTGGCGAGCATGCCCATGTAGTCGGCCGTCGCCCGGTCCATGCCCGCGGCGCCCGGCGCCACGCCGCGGAAGATGTTGCCGCCGCCGATCACGATGGCGACCTCGACGCCCAGCCGCAGCACTTCGGCGACCTCGGCGACGATGCGGTCGATCATCTCGCGGTTGATGCCGTAGGCGTCGGTCGCCCATCAGCGCCTCGCCGGAGAGCTTGAGCAGGATCCGCCGGTAGGCGGGCGCGGCCGGCAGGCGCCCGACCGCGGCGGGCGGTTCCGCCGTGTCCGGGGCAATGACGCGCGGTGCCGCCGCGGTGATCGGGTTCATGCGCGTGCGCCTCCTGGTACGGGCGGGGACCGGGTCGGGATCAGGCCTTGGCCATCGCCGCCACCTCGGCGGCGAAATCGTCCTTCCTCTTCTCGATGCCTTCGCCGACGACGTAGAGCTCGAAGCCCTTCACGCTGGCGCCGTGCGCCTTGAGGTGCTTGTCGACGGTGTCGTCGGGATTCTTGACGAATGCCTGCCCGAGCAGCGTGACTTCGGCCAGGAACTTGTTGACGCGCCCCTCGACCATCTTGGCGGCGATCTCGGGCGGCTTGCCGCTGTCGGCGGCCTGCGCCGTGTAGATCGCGCGCTCGCGCTCGATCAGGTCGACCGGAACCTCGGCCCGCGCGACACAGACGGGGCGCACCGCGCCCGGCGCCGCCGAGGCCGCGATGTGCATCGCGACGTCCTTGCCGGTCTGCTCGTCGCCGCCGTCGATCTCGACGGTGACGCCGATGCGCCCGCCGCCGTGAAGATACTGGACCAGCCGCGCCGCGGTCGCGAAGCGCCGGAAGCGGCGGATCGACATGTTCTCGCCGATCTTCTGCACCAGCGCCTGGCGGACGGTCTCGACCGTCCCGCCGTCCAGCGGCAGCGCCGCCAGGGCGGCCACGTCGGCGGGATCCTTCTCCGCGACCAGTCGGGCCAGCGTCCTGGCGAACGCGAGGAAGTCCTCGTTGCGCGAGACGAAGTCGGTCTCGCAGTTGACCTCGACCATCGCCGCGGTCCTGCCGTCGGCGGCAATGTAGGCGCCGACGATGCCCTCGGCCGCGATGCGGCCGGCGGCCTTGGACGCCTTCGCGCCGCTCCTGATCCGCAGCAGCTCCTCGGCCTTCGCGAGGTCGCCGGCGGCTTCGGTCAGCGCCTTCTTGCATTCCATCATGCCCAGCCCGGTGCGCTGGCGCAGCTCCATCACCATGCTCGCGGAAATGTCCGCCATCTCTTGCTCCGTGTCACGTTTCAATCGGGACCGGCCGGACGCTGCCGGCGCGGTGGCAATGGGCCCTGTCCGCCGCGCGACCGGCGCGGCGACGCCGCCCGTGCGGGCGCCGGACGCGTCAGGCCGCGGCCTCATCCGAGACCTCGACGAACTCGTCGCCGGTCTGCACGATCTCCTGGATCACCTGGCTCCTGCCCTCGAGGATCGCGTCGGCGGCGCCGCGCGCGTAGAGGCGGATCGCCCGGCTCGAGTCGTCGTTGCCCGGGATCACGTGCGCGATGCCGACCGGCGAGTGGTTGGTGTCGACCACGCCGACGATCGGGATGCCGAGCTTGGTCGCCTCGGTGATCGCGATCTTGTGGTAGCCGACGTCGATGACGAACAGCGCGTCGGGCAGCCCGTTCATGTCCTTGATGCCGCCCAGGCTCTTCGACAGCTTGTCCATCTCGCGCTGCAGCGTCAGCGCCTCGCGCTTGTTCATCTTCTCGAACGTGCCGTCGTCGCGCATCGCCTCCAGGTCCTTCAGCCGCTTGATCGACCCCTTGACCGTCTTGAAGTTGGTCAGCATGCCGCCGAGCCAGCGGGCGTCGACGTAGGGCATCCCGCAGCGCCGCGCTTCCTCGGCGACGATCTCGCGCGCCTGCCGCTTGGTGCCGACGAACAGGATCGTGCCCTTGTTCGACGGCGAGCTGGCGGACGAACTTCATCGCCTCGTTGTACATGCTGCAGCGTCTTTTCGAGGTTGACGATGTGGATCTTGTTGCGCTGGCCGAAGATGAACGCGGCCATCTTCGGGTTCCAGTAGCGGGTCTGGTGGCCGAAATGGACCCCGGCTTCCAGCATTTGACGCATGGTGACCGACATGGTGAGACTCCGTTCAGGGTTGAACCACGACCCGCATTTAGGCTCAAAGCGCAGGAACGGCGCTCTGGGCACCCTGAGGTGCGCGGGTCTGCGAATTGCCCGATCTCCGCAGCGCCGGACCTCGACGACAGGCAGGCAGGGCGGCACGAATCGAGCTAACATTAAATTTTAGCACTTTTCGCCGCCCCGCGGGACGGGCGGCGGCACCGGCGGTGCCCGCGTCCCGCGGCAGGCGCGGTCCCGCGCTTCCAACGACCCTTCCATTCATTCCCCGACCATGCCCCCCATCCCCCACGACCCGCCCTTCCCCGCCGCCGCCCGCGAGCGAGCCGTCACCTGCGACATCGCCCCGTTCGCGGTGCTCGCGGTGACCGGGCTCGACGCCGCGACGTTCCTCCAGGGCCAGCTTTCCAGCGACGTGGCGGGGCTCGCCCTCGATGCCTGCCAGCACAGCAGCTACAACTCGCCGGGGGGCAGGATGCTCGCCAACTTCGTCCTCTGGCGCGCCGGGTCCGGCCCGGCCGACGGTTTCCGCGTCCTGCTGCCGGCGGACATCGTCGAGTCGGTCAAGAAGCGCCTCGCCATGTTCGTGCTGCGCTCGAAGGTGACGCTGGCCGACCTGTCGCCGGGTTTCGTGCGGCTCGGCGTCGGCGGCCCGGGCGCGGCCGACGCGGTGCGCGCCGCGCTCGGCGAGGCGCCGCCGGTGTTCGGCATCGCCCGCCGCGGCGAGACCGACATCCTCGGCCTGCCGGGGCCGCGCTTCGTCGTGGTGGCCCCTGTCGCCGACGCTGACGCGCTCGCGGCGGCGCTCGCGCCGCATGCGACGGCCGCGCCGTTCGACGTATGGCGGTGGTTGACGATCCGCGCCGGCGTGCCCGTGATCACCGAAGCGGTGCAGGACCGGTTCGTGCCGCAGGCGGCGAACTGGGACGCGCTGGACGGGATCAGCTTCCAGAAGGGGTGCTATACCGGGCAGGAGATCGTCGCCCGCACGCAGTACCTCGGGCGGCTCAAGGAGCGGCTGTTCGCGTTCCACGCACCGGCCGCGGGCACCGCCCCCGGCGAGCGCCTGTACAGCAGCGTGTTCCCCGATCAGGCCTGCGGCACCGTGGTCGATGCCGCGCCGGCCCCCGAGGGCGGCTGCGACCTGCTGGCGGTGCTGCAGCTCGCGGCGGCGGCGAGCGGCGACGTCCGCCTGGGCGCGCCGGACGGCCCGGCGCTGGCCCCGCTGCCGCTGCCCTACGCGGTGCCGGCGCCGGCGGAACCCCGCGGCCGCAACGCCCCGCAGACCGCGGAGCCCTGATGCCCGCGCGCGCCCCGGCGCACGTCTACGTCTATTACCGCGTCGCCGCCGACACCGCCGCCGCGCGGGCGACGGTGGATGCCTTTCTCGCCGCGGTGGCCGCCGCGACCGGCGTCGCCGGGCGCCTGCTCGCGCGCTGCGACGACGCGGCGACGTGGATGGAGGTCTACGAGCCGGTCGACGACGCGCTCGCCTTCCGGCGCTGCCTCGAGGCGCTGGAGCGCGCCCACGCGGTCGCCGGCGTCGCCGTCGACGGCGCGCGTCACGCCGAATGCTTTGCCCCGCTGCGCGCGCGACCTGCCGGCGCCCGCGCGACCGGCGCGCTCTGAGCCGGCGCGCGATGTGCCTCGCGATCGTCGCGCTCGGCGCCCATCCGCGCTACGCGGTCGTGATCGCCGCCAATCGCGACGAATTTCACGCCCGGCCCGCCGCCCCGGCGCAATGGTGGGACGAAGGCTGGCTCGCCGGCCGCGACCTCGCCGCGGGCGGCACCTGGCTCGGGGTGACGCGCGCCGGCCGCTGGGCGCTGCTGACCAACGTCCGCGACCCGGCCCGCTTCGACCCGCGTGCCCCGTCGCGCGGCGGCCTGGTGACGCAGGCGCTGGCCGACCCCGCGCCGGCGACCGCGGCGATTCCGGCGCTGGTCGCGGCGAGCGCGCGCCACAACGGCTACAACCTGCTCGGTGGCGACCTCGGCGCGGCGTGCTGGGCGTCGAACCGGAATGCCGGCGCCAGGGTCCTCGCGTCCGGTCTGCACGGCCTGTCCAACCACCTGCTCGACACGCCGTGGCCCAAGGTCGTGCGCACCAGGGCGGCGGTGGCGGCGTGGTGCCGCGAGGACGCCGGCGGCGGACGGGAGCCCGAGGCGCTGTTCGACATCCTGCGCGACCGCAGGCCCGCGCCCGACGGCGAATTGCCGGCCACCGGCATCCCGCTCGACCGCGAGCGGCTGCTGTCGGCCCCGTTCATCGTCAGCGATAGCTACGGCACGCGGTGCTCGACGGTGATCGTGATCGGCCACGACGGCGCGGCGCGCTTCGTCGAGCGCAGCTTCGATCCGGCCGGGCGCGAGACGGGCGTCGTCGACGAGCGTTTCGCCATCGTCGCGCGTGCCCGTCAGCCCGGGTTGAGCGCAGCGAAACCCGGGGATTGCGCGAACGGGCACGGCCCACCCGGGTTTCGCTGCGCTCAACCCGGGCTACGATTTCGATACGATGATGCCAGGCGGGGAGTGGTCGCGCGCGCAGGTCAGCGCAGGACGCACACCATCGCGCGGTGCGCAATCCCGGCTTCCTCGTATTCGGCACCGCAGGGCGTGAAGCCGCAACGCTCGTAGAAGGCCAGCGCCTGCGTCTGCGCGTTGAGCGCGACGCGGCGGTGCCCGACCTCGCGCGCCAGCCGGACCAGCGCGTCGAGGAGCGCCGTGCCCACGCCGTGGCCGCGCCATTCGGGCAGGACCGCCATGCGGCCGATGTGGCCGTCGGGCAGCAGCCGGCCGCAGCCGATCGGATGGCCGTCGGCGTCGACGGCCAGCGCGTGGCGGCACGCCGCGTCCTGGCCGTCCCATTCCAGCGCCTCGGGCACGCTCTGCTCGACGACGAACACCTGGTGCCGCAGCGCGCGCAGCGCCGGCGCGTCGCCCGGCCAGTCGGCGATGCGCACCGTGAACCGCCGCTGCGCGGCGACCGGCGCCCCGGTCACGGCACCGCCCGCGGCACCCGCCGCCGCGGACGCCGCACCAGGCGCGGCACCGCAACGCCATCGGCGCGGCGCCGTCCGTCAGGACCAGCTCGCCGGCGCCGGCACGCACCGTCAGCGCGCAGCGCCCGCCCACCGGCAGCGTCAGCTTGTCGCGGCAGTGCCCGAACGGCAGCCCGGTGAGGATCGGTGTGGCGATATGCGCACGCAGGTGCTCGACCGTCACCGCCATGTCGTAGCCGTCGTCGTTGGCGGTCAGCTCGTAACCGTTGAAGCGGCCCAGAAGGATCGCGCGCTGGCGCTCGAGGATCCCGGCGAAGCGCAGCTGGTGCAGCATCCGCTCGACGCGGTACGGGTGCTCGCCGATGTCCTCGAGGAACAGGATGCCGCCGTCGACCTGCGGCAGGTGCGCCGTGCCGGCGAGGTGCGCGACCAGCGCGAGGTTGCCGCCCCACAACGTGCCCTCGGCGACGACGTCCGGGCCTTCCAGCGTGCAGACGACCGCGTCGCGCCCGCTGTCGAGCAGGCGCCAGCAGTGCTCGTGCGTGAACGCCGACGGCGTCGCGGCGCCGAAGTCGTACGCCGCCATCGGCCCGGCGTAGGTGGCGAGGCCGGCGTGCGCGAGCGCCGCGAGCTGGAACGCGGTGAAATCGCTGTGCCCGATCCAGCGCGTGCCCGAGCGCGCGATCGCCGCGTAGTCGAGCCGGTCGAGCAGCCGCGACCACCCGTAGCCGCCGCGCACCGGGATCGCGAGCTCGACGTCGGGGTCCTCCGCCATGCGCATCACCGCCGCCAGCCGCTCGTCGTCGGGCGCCGAGAATCGCTGCCAGCGCGTGCCGCAGGTCGGATCGACGGTGACGCGGTGACCCGCCGCGCGCAGCCGCTCGACGGCGCGCTCGACGGCCGACGGTTCGGTGGCGAATCCTGCCGGTGCGTAGAGGCCGATGCGCCAGGCGCGCGGAGGCTCGGTCCCGGGTGCGGGCATGGGCTGCCTACCGGCGCTCGGCGAAGAATCCGGACAGCAGCGCGGCGCTGTCGTCGCCGCGCACGCCGGCGGTGACGCGGGTGTGGTGATTGAGGCGCGGCTCGGCGAAGAGGTCGACGACCGAGCCGCAGGCGCCGGTCTTGGGATCGCGCGCGCCGAAGACAACCCGCGCCAGCCGCGCGTGCATGATCGCGCCGGCGCACATCGCGCAGGGCTCGAGCGTGACGTAGAGCTCGCAGCCGGGCAGCCGGTAGTTGCCGAGCGCGCGCCCGGCGTCGCGCAGCGCGGCGATCTCGGCGTGGGCGGTCGGGTCGCTCGCCTCGATCGGCGCATTCCCGCCGCGGCCGACGATCACGCCGCCGCAGACGACGACCGCGCCGACCGGAACCTCGCCCCGCGCGCCGGCGGCGCGGGCGAGCGAAAGCGCCTCGTCCATCAGCGTCTCGTCAACAGCCGTCATCGCCCCGCCGGGACCACGGCATCGGCCTCGATCTCCACCAGCATCCGCGGATCGATGAGGCGCGTCACCTCGACCATCGTCGCGGCCGGTCGGATCGCGGCGAACACCTCGCCGTGGGCGCGGCCGACCGCCTCCCACTGCGCGATGTCGGTGACGTACATGCGCGTGCGCACGACGTCCGCCAGCGTCGCGCCGGCCTGCGCCAGCGCCGCCGCGATGTTGGCCAGCGCCTGCCGGGCCTGGGCATACCCGTCGCCGATGCCGACGATCTCGCCGTCGGGACCGGTGGCGGTGGTGCCGGCGACCCAGACGCGGGCGCCGACGCGGACCGCGCGCGAGTAACCGACGATCGGCTCCCACGGCGCGCCGCTGCTGATGTTCGCCCGATCGTTCATCGGCGCCATGCTAACGCAATTGGCTTCGTGCGCGCGCGGCCGGGCTGTCCCGGCCTCGCCTCCGGCGGCAAAGATGGTTACCATCGGCCAGTCGCCGCGCGCAGGGTGCGGGACATCGGAGCGCCCATTCATGAAGACGCGTGCGGCCGTGGCTTTCGCGGCGAAGAAGCCACTCGAAATCGTCGAGGTCGACCTCGAAGGCCCCAAGGAGGGCGAGGTCCTGATCGAGATCAAGGCGACCGGGGTGTGCCACACCGACGCCTACACGCTCGACGGTCTCGACTCGGAGGGCCTCTTCCCCTCGATCCTGGGCCACGAGGGCGCGGGCGTGGTGATCGACACGGGCCCCGGCGTGACCTCGGTCAGGCCGGGCGATCACGTGATCCCGCTCTACACGCCGGAATGCCGGCAATGCAAGTCGTGCCTGTCGCGCAAGACCAACCTGTGCACGGCCATCCGTGCCACCCAGGGCAAGGGGCTGATGCCCGACGGCACCAGCCGCTTTTCCTACAAGGGCGAGCGGCTGCATCACTACATGGGCTGCTCGACCTTCTCCCACCACACCGTGCGTGCCCGAGATCGCGGTGGCGAAGATCCGTCCCGACGCGCCCTTCGACAAGGCCTGCTACATCGGCTGCGGCGTCACCACCGGCGTGGGTGCGGTGATCAACACCGCCAAGGTGCGAGCCGGGCGCGAATTGCGTGGTGTTCGGCCTCGGCGGCATCGGCCTCAACGTGATCCAGGGCCTCAAGCTGGTTGGCGCGGACCGGATCATCGGCGTGGACATCAACGACCGGAAGGAGTCCTGGGGCCGCCGCTTCGGCATGACCCACTTCGTCAATCCCGCGAAGTTCGGCGACGACGTCGTCGCGCACCTCGTCGCGCTCACCGACGGCGGCGCCGACTACACGTTCGACTGCACCGGCAACACGACCGTGATGCGCCAGGCGCTGGAGGCCTGCCACCGCGGCTGGGGAACGAGCGTGATCATCGGCGTCGCCGAGGCCGGCAAGGAGATCTCGACCCGCCCGTTCCAGCTGGTCACCGGCCGCACCTGGAAAGGCTCGGCCTTCGGCGGTGCCCGCGGGCGCACCGACACGCCCCGCATCGTGGACTGGTACATGGAGGGCAGGATCCAGATCGACCCGCTGATCACGCACACGCTGCCGCTGGAGCGCATCAACGAAGCCTTCGACCTCATGCATCGCGGCGAGAGCATCCGCGCCGTCGTCGTGTTCTGAGGCGCGAGCCGCCTGATTCGAAGGTCATGGCAGAACTCGAGCTCGTTGAGCGGCACCGGAGCTTCGGCGGATCGCAGGACGTCTATCGACACCTCTCGGAAGCGACGGGCGTGGCGATGACCTTCGCCGTGTACGTCCCGCCGCAGCCAGGGCCGCGCCCGGTGCTCACCTACCTGTCCGGACTGACCTGCACCCACGCCAACGTCGTGGAGAAAGGCGGGTACCGACGGGTCGCCGCCGAGCTCGGGCTCGTCGTCGTCTGCCCGGACACCTCACCCCGGGGCGCGGGCGTGCCCGACGACGACGCCTACGATTTCGGCCAGGGCGCCGGTTTCTACGTCGACGCCGAAGAGAATCCCTGGCGGTCCAACTTTCGCATGTACAGCTACGTCGCCCGGGAACTGCCGGCGGTGATCGCGAGGCATTTCCCGGTGGACATGGCGCGGCACGGGATTTTCGGCCACTCGATGGGCGGACACGGCGCGCTCACGCTGGCGCTGCGCGAGCCGGGCCTCTACCAATCGGTCTCCGCCTTCTCGCCGATCGCCAATCCGTCGCGGGTGCCCTGGGGACGCAAGGCGCTCTCGGGCTACCTCGGCGCCGACGAGGACCGCTGGCGCCCGCACGACGCCGTCGCGCTGATGGAGGACGGCGGGCGCGCGCGCGACATCCTGGTGGACGTCGGAACGGCCGACCCCTTCCTGGAGCGCGAGCTCAAGCCCGAGACGCTGGAAACGGCCTGCGCGAAGGCCGGCATCGCGCTCACCCTGCGGCGCCAGCACGGCTACGACCACTCGTATTTCTTCATCTCCACGTTCATGGAGGACCACCTGCGCTGGCACGCGGCGAGGATCTAGGCCGCGCGGCGCGGCGCGCGGCGGAATGCCGCGCGCGGGTTTCCGGCCGGGTCGCGTTACTTCGCCGCGATCGGCTCCGCGGAAGCATCGGCGGTCCATGCCCGGAACTCTTCCGGCGACAACGTCGGCAGCTTCTTGACGAAGGCCACGATCTGCCACAGTTCCTTGTCGTCGGCCTTGGTGGCGGCGAATCCCGGCATGCCGGTCATCTTGATGCCGTTCCTGACGACCCAGAAGATCTGTCCGGGATCGTCCTCCTCCCCCGCTTCCTTGAGCGCCGGGGGCTCCGGATTCATCCCCTTGGTGAAGCGGTCCGGCGGCACGCCCGGCGCGCCGTGACAGTCCATGCACCCTTCGTTCGCAAACGCGCGCGCGCCGGCCTTCACGACCGCGGCGTCGTCGAGCGCCATCGGCGGCGCGCCCTTGGCATGCTTTTCGATCGACGCTTCGCGGACCGCGGTCACCGCGGCCGTGACGACGTCGAAATGCGGCTCGATCGCGGCGACGCTGTAGAAACCGCCATAGAAGTAAAGCGCGGAGCCGAGCGCGGCGACAATCGCCAGCACGCCGATGGCGGCGAGGAATTTCATGCGGTTCTCCCTTGGGATGATGGTGGCGGCGTTCGGTCAGCGCGACGAAGGCCTGCCGCCTCCCGGCTCGTCACCGCGACGGTGACGAGCGGAGCCGCCACGCCCGTTGGAGGCCGGCGGACCTGCGAAGTTCCCGCCACCGGCGGGGACGGACCCACGGCGGGGGCGTCGCGGCACGCGCCGCGGGACCGAGATCGCGGCAGGCATTCGGCGTCGTCGGCGTGGCGGCTGCCTTGTGGGTCGGCGTGAAAGCGGGCTCGCAGTGGCACCGAACACAGGCAGGACTCAAGGATAAAGATCGGCAAGTTCCGCAGCCTTCGCGGCGGGCTTCGCCGCCGGGGCCTTGAAGACCTGGGCCAGCGCCGCACCGCGCCACTCCCCGCCGGCATAGCAAGCGCGATCCAGTTGCGGCAACAGCGCGTCCAGTTGCGCATCGCCCAGGCGTTTGGCCAGCGCGCCGAGGCCGGTCGGCGGATTCCCGGGCCAGTAGGCGCGGGCCCAGGCCAGCAGGTGCTGCCGCGCCGCCGCCGCGTCGTCGTTGCGGCAAGCCTGCTGAAAGGCCTTGAGGGCCTCGGCGGCCGACGTCGGCCTGAGCGCCTCTTCTGTCGACGCCGGGACAACCACCGGCGGACGGCGTCCGAGGCTCCGCCACCAGGCGAACAGCGTCGCCAGCCAGAAGAGCGCAAGTGCAACGCTGATCCACTTCCACGGCAACGCGCGGCTTTCCGCGACCGCGGCAAGCGGCGCGGGCGCGTCGAGCCTGGCAGCTTCGCCGCCGCCCGGGGCGGCGCGGGTCGGCGCGGCGCGCGGCGCCGCAACCACCGGCGCGACGGGCTGCGCCGCAGCGCCCGGTGCCGGCAGGATGTCCAGGCTGCGTGCCGGAATTTCAGCGGTACGCGCGACATTCTTTGCCGTGTCCCACCAGGCGACCGTCAGCGGGGGAATCGTGAAATGCCCGGCCCGGTCGGCAATCACGGCGACGTCCTGATCGCGCGTGCCGATCACCGTATCGCCCTGCACCTGGGTATCGAGCGTGGCCTGGTCGGGATAGGCCTTGAGCCCGTCGGGCAGGTTCAGGCGCGCCGACAGATCGGGCAAGGTCGCGGCGGGCACGCCCTGCCCGCTCAGGTGCAGATGCAGGGTGATGGGTTCACCAACGTGAATCGCGCCGCTTTCCGGCTTGACGCTTTCCTCCAGCGTGAGCGATTGGGCCGGCACCCAGTCCTGGCCACTGGCGGCGGCCGGGCGCGCACGCACCTGCAGGCGGATGGGGTCGCCGTGCACGCGGATCGGTCGCGCCACGCCCATCATGCCGGCAAAGGGATCGCGGCCGAACATGTCCTTGAACAGCGGGTCGTTGCCCAGCGGATTGCGGCCGGTATCGACGATCTGCGCGTCCAGCACCGGCCCATCGAGCTGCAGTGCACCGCTGCGCTGCGGCACCAGCAGATACTTGCGCTCGATCACGCGGTACTCCCGTCCGTCGCGGACCTCGCTGCTTTGCCGATCCTTGCCGAGAGGCTTGACGACGATGTCGTTGCTGGTCGGCAGATCGAGGCTGCCCTGCTGCAGCGGCTGGTCGGTGTACAGGCGTACCGTCAGGATGTCCGCAGCCTGGACGTAAGGCTCTGCCGAATGCAGGCTGGAGCTCAGGAAGACATGGGCCGACGCCGTGCCGGAGCTGCCGCTCGTACCGCCGGAGTTCGACGGTGCCGCGCCTGCGGCGGACACGCTGAGCTGCAATGGCTCCGACTGCTCTGCGCCCCAGCGGATCGCGGGGATCCCGAGCTGGCCGCTGTGCTTGGGCGAGAGCGTGAGCTGCAACTGGGTCTGCGAGCTCATGTGGCCGTTGACGATCTGGTAGCTCGATCCGCTGCTGCGACCGAGGATGTCGAAATCCTTGTCGAGCGGGCTCAGGTCGGGCTGATCGCCGCTCCTGCCGTCGTGCCGCAGGGTCAGCGTCACCGTGTCGCCGCTGCCGATCTGGTCGCGGTCGAGACTGGCGGTGACCCCCGCCAGCGCCGGCAGGAGCCAGCCCGCGGTGACCAGGAACACGGCAAAGGCGCAGGCGGGCTTCATTGCCGGGACTGCTGGCGCATGAGATGTTCGATCATGAACTTGCGGCGCAGCAGGCCGCCGGGATCATCCGGAATGCGCCGCAGCCATTGATCCTCGGCGAGCTGCTGCTCGGACGGCGGCTTGGGCGTGTCCCGAGCGGTCGGAAGCGCCTGGCTCTGCCCGCCATCTGGCGCCGGTGAACCGGCGACCGGGGGTCTGGGCGAAGAGGCGCGCGCGTCCTGACGCGCTTGTTCCCGCTCCGCTGCTTGATCGGCGTTTGCGGCTTGCAGTCGCTCGTTCCCGGATTGATCGTCCGGCTTGCGTTCATGCGCGCTCTGCGCCGAACTGGACGGGTTCTGCTTGCCGCCCTGCCGACCCGCCTGCTGATCGTCCTGCCGAGCCTGGCCGGCCGGCGGCTGCGTACCGGATTTCGCGGAATCGCTCGGCGGCTGCCCGTGCTGGTCCTGGTCCTGGTTCTGGTTCTGGCCGCTGCGCGGCTTCTGTGATTGACCTTCACCCGGACTCGACGGCTGCTGCTTGTCCGGGGATTGCTGCTGCCGTTGCTTCAGCGCCTCCTCCACCAGCTTGCGATTGTGCGCGGCATCGGTGTTCCCGGGATCGAGGGCCAGGGCCGCGTCATAGGCTTTGATCGCGCCGGGCAGATCACCGGTGTGCGCCAGGGCATTGCCCTGGTTGTAGCGATCGTCGCTGCGCTTCGAAGTCCCGGCCAAAGCCTCGAAACCCTGCGCCGCGGCCTGGTAGTCGCCGGCGGCGAGCCGGGCGTAAGCCCGGCGCCGCGGATCGCGATAGGTCTGCGCCGCCTCCGCGGCCTTGCCTTCCTGCATCAAACGTTCCCCACGCTGATCGGCGTTGAGCCACAGGCTGGACCAGTCTGCGCCCTGCGCGGTGCCGACGACGCTCAGGGCTGCGAGGACCGCGAGTGCCCGCTTCACAGCCAACCCCTGCGCGCCAGCAGCGCGGCGAGCATCAGCACGGCCGGCAGCAGCCAGGCGCCCGCGTCGCGCCAGGCGGCGACTTCGACGTGCTTGTCCGCCGCCTGGGCGCGCGCCAGCGAAGCGTGGTCGGCCTGCAGCCCGGCAATCAGCGACGGCAGGGCCGAGGCTTCAACATAGCGGCCGCCGCCCGCCGTCGCGAGCCGGCGCAGACGATCCGCGTCCAAACGCGCCAGCTGCGCTCGGCCGCCGGCGCCCGTGGCGAACCCGCCCGCATTCGGAACCGGCGCGCCGGCCGCGGTGCCGATGCCTACCACGCTCAGCGTCGCGCCCTGCCCGCGCAGCTTCTGCGCCGCGACAAACGCGGCCGAAGGATCGTCGAATCCATCGCTCAGCACCACCACCTGCGCGTCGCGCGTGCCTGCGGAGGCGATGAGCTTTCCTGCCTGCGTCAGTGCCGGAGCGAGGTGGTCGCCCGCGCTCGGCATGATGCCCGGCGCCAGCGGCGGCAGCAGGGCGTGCACCGTCGCCACGTCGTCGGTCAGCGGCGTTACGGTGTAGGCCTCGTCGCTGAAGACGATCAGGGCGACGCGCGCGTCGCGCGCCGCGCTGAGCAGATCGTCGATGGCGTAGCGCGCCCGGGTCGCGCGATCGGGCGCGAGGTCTTCCGCCGCCATCGACGGCGAAAGATCCAGCACCAGCACCCAGGCACCCGGCGCGCGATAGGCGGGGGAGCGCTCGCGCTGCCAGCTCGGCCCGGCCAGCGCGAGCACCGCGATGGTCCAGGCCAGGGCCAGCCAGGGCCAGGGCGACTGGCCGCGACCGCCGGGCGCCAGCCGCAGGCGTTCCAGCAACGCGCTGTCGATCACGCCGTTCCAGCCGCCTTCGCGGCGGTGGCGCCTGGCCAGCCACGCCGTCAGACCCAGCAGCAGCGGCAGCGCCATCAGCCAGGCCGGTCGCAGGAAATGGAAGGACTGCAATGCACTCAGGTCCATCGCCACTCCCGCCACAGCACCGCCGGCAGGCTCAGCAGCAGGGCCAGTCCCAGCGGCCAGTCGAACCACTCGGTGCTGGGTCGGTACCACTGCTCGCGGCCGGCGCTCGGTTCCAGCGCATCGATGCGGGCGTAGACCTCTTGCAGGTCGCGCGCATCGGTGGCGCGGAAGTATTCGCCGCCGGTGGCCTGTGCGATGGCCTTGAGCGTGCCTTCGTCGAGGTCGGTATTGCCGGAGATGCCCAGGAAACCCTGCTGTACCGCTGCGCCGACACCGATGGTGTAAATGCGCAGACCGGCCCGCGCCGCCAGCTTCGCCGCGGCCTCGGGTGGCATCTCGCCGGCATTGTTGGCACCGTCGGTGAGCAGGATCAGCACGGTATCGCCCTTGTGTTCGGACGCTTTCCCTGCCGAAGGGTCGGCCCGCAGACGTTTGATCGCAAGGCCGATGGCGTCGCCGATCGCGGTCTGGCGTCCGGCAACGCCGACCACCGCCTCGTGCAGGAACTGGTCGACGGTGGCGAGATCGGTGGTCAGCGGCGCCTGCAGGTAGGGCCTGGTGCCGAACAGAACCAAACCGACCTGATCGCCGTGGCGGCGCTGGATGAAATCGCCGGCGATCTGCTGCACGACCTGCAGCCGGCTTTGCCCGCCCGCCATGTCCTGCGCCGCCATCGATCCGGAGACGTCCACCGCCAGCAACAGCCGGCGGCCGGTGGCCGGCACGGGTTGCGGTTCGCCCAGCCATTGCGGGCGCACCGCGGCAGCGATCAGCAGCAGCCACACCAGGGTCAGCAGCGCGGCCAGCGCGCGCGGCCGTCGCGTGCCCGCGGGCAGGCCATCGTCACCAAACGCTGTCGCAAACGGCATGAACAGCGCGGCGCCCGCGGCATGCGCCGGCGGCAGCAGGCGCGACAGCAGCCAGGGCAGCGGCAGTGCGGCGAGCATCCACGGCCAGGCGAAATGAATCATGTCTGCCCCCTGCGCAGCCGCTCGAGCCATGCCCTGCCCGCCACCCCCGGCGCACGTTCCCGGTTCAGCGGCTTCGCTTTCCCCTGCACGGCTTCCTGCGACGGGACTCCACGCACGCGGTTTCGCAGGAACCCCTCGACTCCGGCCAGCCAGAGCTCGCGATTCCCCGACGCTGCGTCGGCTTGCCCGCCATAGGCCGCGCGCAGGAAGGACTCGCCGCAGGCCTCATCCCAGGCCGCGCCGCCGTGGGCGATGACGAACTCGATCCAGCGCCCTCCGCTGAGCCGGGCGACGGCATCGCTGCCGTGCCGGACGAGCGCGTAACGGCGCAGCAGATGCTCCAGCCGGCGCGCGAGTTGCCGATCGTCGATGCCTTCCGCGGTCCGCAGGCACCGGAACTCGCGCAGCGCCAGGCGCCGCTGGCGGTGCTCCGGGCGCAGCCACCACCAGCACAGTGCGGCGCCGGCGAAAGCCAATAGCGCGGCCACGCCCCACCAGCCGGGCGCCGGAGGCCACCAGGGCGCCGGCGGTGGCGCATGCGGGGGCGCGAGCCGGGCGAGCCAGTCCGGGCCGGAGGACGTCACGCTGCCCACGCGGGTTCTCGCAGCAGGCCGGGCAGCGTGTCTTCGACCGCTTCGGCGGTCGACAGCCGTGTCAGCGCAAGATTGAGGCGGCGCGCGAGGCCGTGCAGGCGCTGTTCGCGGTTCGCCCAGGCGGCCTGCCAGGCGGCGCGGCTGTGCGCGCCATCGAGCCACCACAGGCGCCCGGGAACCCCGACGCGGTAGGCGCCGTTCGGCAGCGCGCTCGATTCCAGCGGATCGGTGATCCACAGCAGCCGGCATTCGTTGCGCACCGCCAGCGCGGCCAGGGCGGTCTCCGTGCCCTCGCCTGCTTCCGAGAAATCGCTGAGCACCAGGACGAGACTGCCCGGCTGCACCACCGGACGCAGCATTTCCAGAGCGGCGCACAGTCCTGAAACGCCTTCACCGGGGCCTTGCGGTTGCAGCTCCACCAGGGCTTCGAGCACCGGCAGCACGCCGGCCTCGCGCGCCCGCGGCGGATAGACACGCGGACGCTCCGCGTCTCCCAGCACGCCGCCGAGCCGGTCGCCGCCCTGCACCGCGGCCCAGCCCAGCAGCGCCGCGGCGCGCAGCAGCAGCGCCGACTTGAGCTGGCGCCGGCTGCCGAAGAACAGCCCGGGATGCAGGTCGGCGAGCAGCCATACCGGGCGCTCGCGCTCTTCGCGGAACAACTTGGTATGCGGGCGGCCGCGCCGCGCGGTGACGCGCCAGTCGATGGTGCGCGCGTCGTCGCCCTGGGCGTAGAGACGGACCTCCTCGAACTCCAGTCCGCGTCCGCGCTGGGCGCTGCGGTGACCGCCATGCAGGCGCGCCAGCGCTGCGCGGCGGCCGCGCAGGCTCAGGCCCTGGGCCGCACCCCGCAGGGCGACCAGTTCCGCCAGATCGGGAATGACCGCAGGCATCTCACGGCGCAGGAACGCGATTCAACAGCTCCTCGACGCAGGCCTGACCCGTGACGCCACGCGCCTGCGCGGTGTAGTCGAGCAGCAGGCGGTGGCGCAGCGCATCGGGTGCGAGCGCCTGCACGTCCTCCGGACTGACGTAGTCGCGGCCCTGCAACCAGGCCAGCGCCCGCGCGCCGCGCTCGATGGCGATCGCCGCACGCGGGCTCGCGCCCCAGCGCAGCCACTCCGCGAGCCTGGCGCTGTAGGCCGCCGGACGGCGCGTCGCGTCGACCAGCGCGGCGATGTACTCCGCGACGGATGCGGCGAGGGTGAGCTGCAGAATTTCGCGCCGCGCGGCGAACACCGCTTCCGGCGCCACGCGCTGCGGCGGCGGCGGCAGTTCCTGGGCCTGCAGCGCCTCGCGGCGGTTGAGTTCCATGATGCGCAGCGTGGTGGCGCGATCAGGATAGTCGACCAGGGTGTGGAACATGAAGCGGTCGAGCTGGGCCTCGGGCAGCGGATAGGTGCCTTCGTGCTCGATGGGGTTCTGCGTGGCCATCACCAGGAACAGGCTCGGCAGCGGATAGGTGGCCGAGCCGACGCTGATGTGGCGTTCCGCCATCGCCTCGAGCAGGGCGGACTGCACCTTGGCCGGCGCGCGGTTGATCTCGTCGGCGAGGATCAGGTTGTGG
Source organism: uncultured beta proteobacterium (assembly GCA_963768535.1). Classification (GTDB taxonomy): domain Bacteria; phylum Pseudomonadota; class Gammaproteobacteria; order Burkholderiales; family Casimicrobiaceae; genus CAIWHR01. Next base: position 231,524 of record CAVYID010000010.1, read on the forward strand.
AACAGCGGGCCGCGCTGGAAGCGGAAGCTGCCTTCCTCGGGTCGGTAAATCTCCGAGCCGGTGAGATCGGCCGGCAGCATGTCGGGGGTGAACTGTACGCGCTGGAAGTCGCCTTCGAGTCCCTGCGCGAGCGCCTTGATCGCGCGCGTCTTGGCGAGACCCGGCGGGCCTTCGACCAGCAGATGGCCGTCGGAGAGCAGGGCGACCAGCAGGCGCTCGACCAGGTTTTCCTGGCCGAGGATCTGTTCGTTGAGGTAACTGCGCAGCGCCTCGAGCGCGTTGCGGGTGGGACCGATATTGAGATCGGTTTGAGGCGTCAATCGGGTGTCCATCGCCAGGACATGGGTATCCGGTTCTGCAATGTCTTGATAGAAAGAGCGGTCGCGGATTAGTTCCCGCCGATTCCGCCCGCCGGCCGGTGCCGGCATGAACAGCACTTCGGCAAGGCGTGGTTTACGGGCGCCGATGCCCGTTCGGAAGTCCGGCTCGGCGGGCTCATGCGCTGGAGCAACCTACTCCCACTCGATCGTCGCCGGCGGCTTGCTCGAGATGTCGTAGACGACGCGGTTGATCCCGCGCACCTCGTTGATGATCCGGCTGGCGACCTTGGCCAGGATGTCGTGCGGCAGCGGCGCCCAGTGCGCGGTCATGAAGTCGGTGGTCTGCACCGCGCGCAGCGCCACGACGTGCTCGTAGGTCCGCCCGTCGCCCATCACGCCGACGCGAGCGCACCGGCAGGAACACGGCGAAGGCCTGCGCGGTGAGGTCGTACCAGCTCTTGCCCTGCGCATCGCGGGCGAGGCGCAGCTCGTCGATGAAGATCGCGTCGGCGCGGCGCAGCAGCTCGGCGTGCTCGCGCGTGACCTCGCCCAGGATGCGCACGCCGAGCCCCGGCCCCGGGAACGGGTGGCGGAACACCATCTCGCGCGGCAGCCCGAGCGCGAGGCCCAGCTCGCGCACCTCGTCCTTGAACAGCTCGCGCAGCGGCTCGAGCAGCTTCAGGTGCAGCGACTCGGGCAGGCCGCCGACGTTGTGGTGCGACTTGATCGTGTGCGCCTTCTTGGTCTTGGCGCCGGCCGACTCGATCACGTCGGGATAGATCGTGCCCTGCGCCAGCCAGCGCGCGTGGGCCTTGGCGTCGCGCAGCGCCACGGCCTCGCGCTGGAAGACGTCGACGAACAGCTTGCCGATGACGCGGCGCTTCTGCTCGGGGTCGGCGACGCCGGCGAGCGCGGCGAGCATCTCCGCGCCGGCGTCGACGTGGACGACGTGCACGCCGAGGTTCCGGGCGAAGGTGTCCATCACCTGCTCGGCCTCGTTCAGGCGCAGCAGGCCGTGGTCGACGAACACGCAGGTGAGCTGGTCGCCGATCGCGCTGTGGATCAGCGCCGCGGCGACCGACGAGTCCACGCCGCCGGACAGGCCGAGCACCACCTCCTCGGTGCCGACCTGCGCGCGGATCGCGGCCACCGCCTCGTCGACGTAGTCGGTCATGTTCCAGTCCTGGCCGCAGCCGCAGATGTCGTGCACGAAGCGCGCCAGGATCGCCGCGCCCTGCGGCGTGTGCGTGACCTCCGGATGGAACTGCACGGCATAGAATCGCCGCGCCTCGTCCGCCATCGCCGCCACCGGCGTGGCCGCGTTGCTGGCGATCACCTTGAATCCCGGCGGCAGCGCCGTGACCTTGTCGCCGTGGCTCATCCAGACGTCGAGCAGGCCGTGGCCCTCGGCGTTGCCGCGGTCCTGGATCCCGCGGAACAGCGCGGAGTGCCCGCGCGCGCGCACTTCCGCGTAGCCGAACTCGCGCACCGCGCCGGCCTCCACCTCGCCGCCCAGCTGCGCGGCCATCGTCTGCATGCCGTAGCAGATGCCCAGCACCGGCACGCCCAGCGACCACACCGCCGCGGGCGCGCGCGGCGTGTCGCCCTCGGTGACGCTGTTCGGCCCGCCCGAGAGCACGATGCCCCTCGGCGCGATACGCCTGGATGAACGCGTCGTCGACGTCGTGCGGATGGATCTCGCAGTAGACGTGCGTCTCGCGCAGCCGGCGCGCGATGAGCTGCGTGTACTGCGCGCCGAAATCGAGGATCAGGATCCGGGAATGGGTCGAGGCGGCCATGGGGAAGCGGTCAGTGGATGCGCCCGGCGTGCGGGCTCGAGGCGATGCGCCGTCGGCGCGCTCAGTCGACGCGGTAGTTCGGCGCTTCCTTGACGATCTGCACGTCGTGCACGTGCGATTCGCGCACGCCCGACGCGGTGATCTCGACGAACTCGCCGCGCGCGCGCAGCTCGTCGATCGTCGGGCAGCCGCAGTAGCCCATCGACGCGCGCAGCCCGCCCATCAGCTGGTGGATCACCGCGGTCAGCGCACCCTTGTACGGGACGCGGCCCTCGATGCCCTCGGGCACCAGCTTCTCGGCGGCGCCCTCGCCCTCGGCGTCCTGGAAGTAGCGGTCGGAGCTCCCCTGCTGCATCGCGCCGAGCGAGCCCATGCCGCGGTAGCTCTTGTACGAGCGCCCCTGGTAGAGCTCGATCTCGCCGGGCGCCTCCTCGGTGCCGGCGAAGAGGCTCCCCAGCATCACGCAGTTGGCGCCGGCGGCGATCGCCTTGGCGATGTCGCCCGAGTAGCGGATGCCGCCGTCGGCGATCGCCGGGACGTCGAGCCCGGCCAGCCCCTCGATCGCGTCCTGGATCGCGGAGATCTGCGGCATGCCCACGCCGGCGACGATCCGCGTGGTGCAGATCGAGCCGGGACCGATGCCGACCTTCACCGCGTCGGCGCCGTGGTCGGCCAGCGCGCGGGCGCCGACCGCGGTGGCGATGTTGCCGCCGACGACCTGCACCTGCGGAAACTTCTTCTTCACCCATTCGACGCGGTCGAGCACGCCCTGCGAATGGCCGTGCGAGGTGTCGACGACGATCACGTCGACGCCGGCGGCGGCGAGCGCCTCGACCCGCTCCTCGGTGTCGCCGGCGGTGCCGACCGCGGCGCCTGCCCGCAGTCGGCCGAGCTCGTCCTTGGACGCGAGCGGATGCTCGGTCGACTTCAGGATGTCCTTGACGGTGATGAGCCCGCGCAGCTCCATGTCGCCGTTGACGACGAGCACGCGCTCGAGGCGGTGCTGGTGCATCAGCGCCTTGGCGTGCTCGAGGTCGGTGCCCTCCGGCACGGTGACCAGGCGCTCGCCCTTGGTCATGATGTTGGCGACGGGCTGGTCGAGGTTGGTCTCGAAGCGCGTGTCGCGGTTGGTCACGATGCCGACGACGCGCCTGCCCTCGACCACCGGCAGCCCCGAGAACCGGTGCTGCCGCTTGAGCGCGAGCACCTCGCGGACCGACATCGTCGGCGGGATGGTGATCGGATCCTTGACCACGCCGCTCTCGAAGCGCTTGACCTTGGCGACTTCGGCGGCCTGCTTCGCCGGGGACATGTTCTTGTGCACGATCCCGAGGCCGCCCTCCTGCGCGATCGCGATCGCCAGACGGGCATCGGTGACGGTGTCCATCGCCGCCGACAGCAGCGGGATGTTGAGCGTGATGGTCCTGGTGAGCCGGGTCTGCAGGCTGACGTCGCGGGGAACGACGAGGGAATGCGCGGGAACGAGCAGGACGTCGTCGAACGTCAGCGCTTTCCGGACGACACGCATACGATTTCTCCTGCGCGCAAAAGTCGATTATACCCGCGTCGTTCACGCCGACCAATCGCGCGGGCCGCGGCCCGGCGCCGCGGGACGCCCGTTCCCCGCGCGCAAGCCGCCGGCCGCGACCGGCGGATGCGGTCCCGGCAGCCCCGCCGCGCGCGCTCGTTTGACGGCCCCGTCGTCTTGGATTACTTTGCCGTGATCATCTTATGTGCCGAGGAACGCCCGTGACCCGCATCCGGATGGCCGCTCAGCCGTTTTCGCCCGCGCCCGCGTCGGCCGTCCGGCGCGTGGGCCTGCACCGGCGCGGACGCAGCGCGCTGGCCGCGGCCGTCCTGCTCGCCATCGCGGCCGCGGCCGGACCCGCCGCCGCGACGCTGTACAAGTGGGTCGATGCCAACGGCCGCGTCGTGTACTCCGACCAGCCGCCGCCCGCCAGCGTCAAGACGGAGATCGTGCCGCCGCCGCCGCCGCCCGCCAATCCCAACGCCGCCAAGGAGCTCGAGGACCGGACCCTCGCGATCAAGCAGCAGGAGAAGAAGCGCGCCGAGGCGGCGAAGGCCGCCGACAAGACGGAGCAGGCCTCGCAGGCACGGCGCGAGGCCTGCGTCAACGCACTGGGCCAGATGAAGGCGATGCAGCAGAAAGGCGAGCGCGTGTTCCGCTACGACGAGAAGGGCGAGAAGGTCTACTTCGACGACTCGATGCGCCGCGAGGCGATCGAGCGGCTGCAGCAGATCGCGCGCGACAACTGCCCGGGGTGAGTTCGCCGCCCGGGCGCAGCGTTCGCCCCGGGTTTCGCTGCGCTCAACGCCGGGCTACGCTCCTGCCGGGCTACGTTTCTACCGGGGTGTGTTTCCGCCGGGCGACGGCGGATCACTTCTTCTCGAGGTTGGCCTGGTTGATCTTGACGTCGGCCTTGGCCTTCAGCGTCGCGAGATAGCCGTTGTAGAGCTCGCGCCCGACCTGGTCGGCGATCTGCTTGCGCGCCGCGGCGAGCTTCTCGGCGTCGATGGCCGGCGGGTCGATCACCTTCGTGACGCGATAGATCGAGAATCCGCCGCGCTCGTTGTTCGCCCCGGTGTACTGCGGCACCTTGGCCGGGTCGACCTGGAAGATCCGCTTCAGCGCATCCGGCGGGAACCCGGGCTTGGCCTCGGTGCGGGTGAGCTCCGCCGGTGCGGCGAACGTCACCCCGGCGTCCTTGTCGCTCTTGCCCTGCTCGAGCAGCGCGAGCTTCTCGCGGCCGGCCTTCTGCGCCATTTCGGAGGCCGCCTTGCGCGTGAGCTGGCGGCGGATCTCGTCCTTGACGTCGGCGAACGGCCGCACGACCATCGGCTTGTAGTCGACGATCCGTCCCGCCATCAGCGCGTTGCGGCCGATCTCGATGGCCTCGGTGTTGCGCCGGCCCTGGATCGAGTCCGGCGAGAACAGCGCCTCCACGAACTTCGCGCTGCCCTGCGCCAGCGCCTGCGCCTGCGACCGCGTGACGAATTCGGACGTGCGCACCGGCAGGCCCAGCGTCGTGGCCGCGCCCTGCAGCGAGTCGGCCTGCTCGTAGACCAGGTTCTGGAACTGGTCGGCGGCGGCCGCGAACTTCTGCGCGGCCTTCTGGCGCTTGAGGTCGGTCTCGATCTGCCCCTTCACCTCGTCGAACGGCCGCACCGTCGCCGGGGTGATCGCGTTGAGCTTGATCACGTGATAGCCGAAATCCGTCTCCACCGGACCGACGATGTCGCCGACCTTCATCGCGAACACCGCGTCGTCGAACGGCTTCACCATGTTGCCGCGGGGAAACGCGCCGAGCTCGCCGCCCTGCGGCGCCGACCCCGGGTCCTGCGAGAACTTCTTGGCCAGCTCGGCGAAGCGGGCCGGGTCGGCCTTGACCTGCGCGAGGAGGTCCTCGGCCTTCTTCCGCGCCGCCGCCTTCTCCTCCGGCTTGGCGTCGGGCTTGGCGGCGATCAGGATGTGCGACGCGTCGCGCTCCTCGCCCTTCGTGTACGTCTTGAGGTTGTTGTCGTACTGCGCCTTGACCTCGGCGGCGTCGACCGGCGACTGCGCGGCGAGCGCATCCTGGGTGAGCATCACGTATTCGAACTTCGCGAGCTCCGGCGACTGGAACGCGGACGGGTTGGCGTCGTAGAAGGCCTTGACCGCGGCATCGTCGATCTTGACGGCACTCTCGAACTGATCCGGATCGATGGCGGCGGCGGCGACTTCGCGCTTCTGCTCGAGCAGCCCGAGGTAGCGCTCGGCGCTCGACCGGGCGACGACGTTGCCGAGCGATATCGGCTCGGTGACCGGCGCCAGCAGCAGGTCCTGGCGCAGCCGCTCCTCGAACCCGGCCGGCGTCATGTTCTGGGCGGCGAGCAGCTGCTGGTAGCGCTCGTTCGAGAACTGTCCGTTCTCCTGGAACGCCGGCAGCCTGGCGATGAACTGCTGGAGCGCGACGTCGGGCACGCGGAACGCCTCGTGCGCCGCCACTTCCTGCATCAGGTGCCGGTTGATGACCTGCTGCAGCACCGAGAACCGGACCTCGGGATTGTCGAACATCGTCGGGTCGTAGTTGGCGCCCGAGCTGCTGGCGCAGCCGGTCCTGCTGGTCGGCGATCGCGGCGTTGAACTCGGCCTGCGAGATCTTCTGGCCGGCGACGGTGGCGACGTCCAGCGTGGCCCCGCCCTGGCGGAAGTAGTAGTCGACGCCGAAGAAGGCGAACGGGAGCATGATCAGCGCCAGGACGCCCTGGGTCAGCCGCTTGTGCTTGCCAATGAAATCGAACATGCGCGTGGTCTCGAGAGTCGGCGCCGGGCGCCTCTGGGATTCGCCCCGCGGCGCCGGATTCCGCGGTCCGGGGCCCGCGGCGGCGGATATCAAAAAGGGCGAACTCGCGTTCGCCCTTCGTTATTGGCGGAGTGGACGGGACTCGAACCCGCGACCCCCGGCGTGACAGGCCGGTATTCTAACCAACTGAACTACCACTCCCCGAAAACCGGTCCGCGCATCCCGAATGGTGGGTGCTGAGAGGCTCGAACTCCCGACATTCGCCTTGTAAGGGCGACGCTCTACCAGCTGAGCTAAGCACCCCGCAGGCACCGGGCGCGCGGCCTGCCCCGTCTCCGCCCGGGAACGTCCACCGCAAGCGCCGACGAACAAGCTGACTATTTTAGCGCATCCTTCAGCGCTTTGCCAGCGCGGAACTTGGGAACCTTGGCAGCGCGGATTCGGATCGCGGCGCCGGTGCGCGGGTTGCGGCCCTGCCGCGCCGTGCGCTTGCCGACATAGAACGAGCCGAACCCCACCAGTGTCACCACCTCGCCCTTCCTGAGCGACGTCCTGATCGAGGTCACGGCCGCGTCGAGCGCCCGTCCCGCGGCGGCCTTGGAAATGTCCGCGTGCTTGGCGATCGCATCGATCAATCCGGATTTGTTCACGAGGCCCCCTGGCGAGTTGCTTGCGTTGAATGGGCGCGCTCCGAACGGGTCCGCCCGAGGGAACCTTATAGCAACCACGATTTCCGCGTGTCAAGCCGGCACTGCGCCACTTTCTGCGCGCGCGCAAGAATCGATTTCGCGCGCGCGCGTCTGGCGCGGCTTTTGCGTGCTGCCGCGATGCGCGAACACATCGCGGCAACCTGCGGCGGCGGTTGCGATTTCGCTCCGGGCGCTTCGCCGCCGTCAGTGCTTGATCACCGCGACGCTGTCGGCCGGCTCGTCCGCGGCCGGCGCGGCCGGCACCCCGGCGGTCTCTGCCGGCCGCATCGGCCGGCAGCGGCGTGGGCAGCCGCTCGAGTGCGGCGTCGAGCACCTGCTCGATCCAGCGCACCGGGCGGATCTCCAGCCGGTTCTTGATCTCGTCGGGGATTTCCGCGAGGTCCTTCACGTTCTCCTCCGGGATCAGCACGATCTTGATGCCGCCGCGGCCCGCGGCCAGCAGCTTCTCCTTGAGCCCGCCGATCGGCAGCACCTCGCCGCGCAGCGTGATCTCGCCGGTCATCGCGACGTCGGCCCGCACCGGCACGCCGGTCATGATCGAAACGATCGCGGTGGCGATGGCCACCCCGGCCGACGGGCCGTCCTTGGGCGTCGCGCCCTCGGGCAGGTGGATGTGCAGGTCGGTCTTCTGGTAGAAGTCCGCCGCGATGCCCAGCGTCTGGCAGCGGTGGCGCACCACCGACAGCGCCGCCGCGATCGACTCGTTCATCACCTCGCCGAGCTTGCCCGTCGTCGTCGTCTTGCCCTTGCCCGGCAGCGCGACGGCCTCGATCGTCAGCAGATCGCCGCCGACCTCGGTCCAGGCGAGGCCCGTGACCTGGCCGACCTGGTTCTTCTTCTCCGCCATGCCGTAGGTGTAGCGGCGCACGCCCAGGTACTTGTCGAGATTCTTCGCCGCGATCTCGACCGGACCCTTGGCCCGGCGCGCCTTGCCTTCGCTCTCCTTCAGCAGCAGGCTCTTCACCACCTTGCGGCAGATCTTGCTGATCTCGCGCTCCATGGCGCGCACGCCGGCCTCGCGCGTGTAGTAGCGGGCGATGTCGCGCAGCGCCGACTCGGCGATGTGCAGCTCGGCCGGCTTGAGGCCGTTGTTCTTCGTCTGCTTGGGCAGCAGGTACTGGCGCGCGATGGCGACCTTCTCGTCCTCGGTGTAGCCGGCGAGCCGGATGACCTCCATCCGGTCGAGCAGCGGCGGCGGGATGTTGAGCGTGTTGGCGGTGGCGACGAACATCACGTCGGACAGGTCGAATTCGACCTCGACGTAGTGGTCGACGAAGGTGTTGTTCTGCTCGGGATCGAGCACCTCGAGCAGCGCCGACGACGGGTCGCCGCGGAAGTCCTGCCCCATCTTGTCCACCTCGTCGAGCAGGAACAGCGGATTGCGCACGCCGACCTTCGACATGTTCTGCAGGATCTTGCCGGGCATCGAGCCGATGTAGGTGCGCCGGTGGCCGCGGATCTCGGCCTCGTCGCGCACGCCGCCCAGGCTCATGCGGACGAACTTGCGGTTGGTCGCCTTGGCGATCGACTGGCCGAGCGAGGTCTTGCCCACGCCGGGCGGCCCGACCAGGCACAGGATCGGCGCCTTGAGCTTGTCGACGCGCTGCTGCACCGCGAGGTACTCGACGATGCGCTCCTTGACCTTCTCCAGCCCGTAGTGATCGGCGTCGAGGACCTTCACCGCGGCGGCGAGGTCCTTGCTGATCTTGCTCTTCTTCTTCCACGGCAGCGCCACCAGCGTGTCGATGAAGTTGCGCACGACGGTCGCCTCGGCCGACATCGGCGACATCATCTTGAGCTTCTTCAGCTCGGCCATCGCCTTGCCCTCGGCCTCCTTCGACATCCGCGCGGTCTTGATCTTCTTCTCGACCTCGTCGAGGTCGGCGTTCTCGTCGCCCTCGCCCAGCTCCTTCTGGATCGCCTTCACCTGCTCGTTGAGGTAGTACTCGCGCTGGCTCTTCTCCATCTGCCGCTTGACCCGGCCGCGGATGCGCTTCTCGACCTGCAGGATGTCGACCTCGCCCTCCAGCAGTCCCAGCAGGTGCTCGAGCCGCTTGGCGACGTCGCCCATCTCGAGGATCTCCTGCTTCTGCTCGAGCTTGAGCGGCAGGTGCGCCGCGATCGCGTCGGCGAGGCGGCCGCCGTCGTCGATCCCGGACATCGACGTGAGGATCTCGGGCGGGATCTTCTTGTTGAGCTTGACGTACTGGTCGAACTGCGCCAGCAGCGCACGGCGCATCGCCTCGACCTCGTGCACGGGCCCCGGCTCCCCGGCGAGCGTCAGCGCCTCGGCCGACAGGTGCTCGCCCTCGTCGTCGACGCGCAGGATCTGCGCGCGCTGCGTGCCCTCGACCAGCACCTTCACGGTGCCGTCGGGCAGCTTCAGCATCTGCAGCACCGTGGCGACGCTGCCGATCGGGTAGAGGTCGTCCGCGGCGGGGTCGTCCTTCGCCGCCGACTTCTGCGCGACGAGCAGGATGTTCTTGCCGGTGTCCATCGCGACGTCGAGCGCCTTGATCGACTTGGGCCGCCCGACGAACAGCGGGATCACCATGTGCGGGAAGACCACGACGTCGCGCAGCGGCAGCAGCGGCAGCGACGAGGTTTCGACGGGAAGTGCGGATTCGATGGCCATGGGACAGCCCTTTGCAGGATGGATCAGTTGATTAGATGCGGCCGCCGGGCGGCGGAATCAAGCCGTCGCGGCGCCGGCGGCCCGGCGATCGCCGCGGCCCGGCGTCCGTCAGGAATGCGCCGACGCCACCTTCGGCGCGTCCGCGAACATCAGCAGCGGCTTGCCGTCGTTGGTGATCGTGGCCTCGTCGACCACGACGCGGACGAGGTCATTGTGCGAGGGAAGATCGTACATCACGTCGAGCAGGACCTGCTCCAGGATCGAGCGCAGGCCGCGGGCGCCGGTCTTGCGGGCCAGCGCCTTGCTCGCGATCGCGCGCAGCGCGGGCTCCCGGATCTCGAGCTCGACGCCCTCCATCCGGAACATCTTCTGGTACTGCTTGAGCAGCGCGTTCTTCGGCTCGACCAGGATTTCCACCAGCGCGCCCTCGTCGAGCTCCTCCAGCGTCGCGACGACCGGCAGCCGGCCGACGAACTCCGGAATGAGCCCGAACTTGATCAGGTCCTCGGGCTCCGCCTCGCGCAGCAGCGCGCTGACGTTCGCACGGTCGTCCGGCGAGAGCACCTCGGCGCCGAAGCCGATTCCGGTCTTGGCGGTGCGCTGGCGGATGATCTTCTCCAGCCCGTCGAACGCACCGCCGCAGACGAACAGGATGTTGACGGTGTCGACCTGCACGAACTCCTGGTTCGGATGCTTGCGCCCGCCCTGCGGCGGCACCGACGCGATCGTGCCCTCGATCAGCTTCAGCAGCGCCTGCTGCACGCCCTCGCCGGAGACGTCGCGCGTGATCGACGGGTTGTCGGACTTGCGCGAGATCTTGTCGATCTCGTCGATGTAGACGATCCCGCGCTGCGCCTTCTCGATGTCGTAGTCGCACTTCTGCAGCAGCTTCTGGATGATGTTCTCGACGTCCTCGCCGACGTAGCCGGCCTCGGTCAGCGTGGTCGCATCGGCGATCACGAAGGGGACGTCGAGCAGCCGCGCCAGCGTCTGCGCGAGCAGCGTCTTCCCGGAGCCGGTCGGCCCGATCAGCAGGATGTTGCTCTTGGTGAGCTCGACCTCGTCGTCCTTCGCGCCCGATTCCAGCCGCTTGTAGTGGTTGTAGACTGCAACCGAGAGAATCTTCTTGGCGAAGTCCTGCCCGATCACGTACTGGTCGAGGATTCGCCGGATCTCGTGCGGTGTGGGCAGCTTGCTCTTGTCGGCGCGCCCGGATTCCGCGGTGGAGCTCTCCTCGCGGATGATGTCGTTGCACAGCTCGATGCACTCGTCGCAGATGAACACCGACGGGCCGGCAATGAGCTTGCGCACCTCGTGCTGGCTCTTGCCGCAGAACGAGCAGTACAGCAACTTGTCGCCGGAGGATTTGTCGGCCATACCGCGGTCCGCCTGTCGAAACTGGTGGGGAAACTCTACGCGCTCTCGGCCCGGTTCTGCAAGACCTTGTCGACGATGCCGTACTCGCGGGCCGCCTCGGCCCACAGGAAATTGTCGCGGTCGTGGTCACGCTCGACCTGCTCCTCGCTGCGGCCGGTGAACTTCGCCATCAGCGTGATGAAGCGGTGCTTGAGATCGATCACGTACTGCGCATGGCGCTCGATGTCGGACACCTGGCCCGAGAAGCCGCCGGACGGCTGGTGGATCAGGATCGTCGAGTTGGGCAGTGCGAACCGCTTGCCCTTGGCGCCCGCGGCGAGCAGGAACGCGCCCATCGACGCGGCCATCCCCACGCACAGCGTGGAGACGTCGGGCTTGATGAACTGCATGGTGTCGAAGATCGCCATGCCCGCCGACACCGACCCGCCGGGCGAGTTGATGTAGAAGTGGATGTCCTTGTCCGGATTCTCCGACTCGAGGAACAGCATCTGCGCGACGATCAGGTTCGCCGTCACGTCGTTGACCGGGCCGACGAGGAACACGACGCGCTCCTTCAGCAGGCGCGAATAGATGTCGTAGGCGCGCTCGCCGCGTCCGCTCTGCTCGATCACCATCGGAACGAGCCCGAGGCTCTGCGGATCGTCCAGCGTGCTCTCGTGGCGTGGGGATGACGGGTTCATGGGATCTCGGGGCCGGGTTGCGGGAAAATGACGGTTCGGATGCTGCGTTCGATGTCGCGGGTACGGTGCAGCACGTGGGGGCGTCGCGGCGGAAGGCAAGGCGCCCGCGGGGCCCTGGCCCCCGCGGTCAGCGGCGCGTCGGGCCCATCAGCTCCGCGAACGTCGTCGGCGCGTCCTCGACGCGTGCCTGCGCGAGCACCCAGTCGACGACATTGCGTTCGACCGCGAGGGCCTCGAACTCGTTCAGCCGCTCGGGCTGTCTCGTAGTGCCAGCGGACGACGGCCTCCGGCTGCTCGTAGGTCTGCGCCGCTTCCTGCAGCAGCGCCTTCACCTGCTCCGGCTTCGCCTGCAGGCCGTGCAGGCGCACGACCTCGCCCAGCGCCAGCCCGAGCGCGACCCGATCCTCGGCGCTGGCGCGGAACAGCTCCGGCCCGAGCTTCATGTCCTCGGTCTTCATGCCCTGCTCGGCCAGCTCGGCGGCCATCCGTTTGGCCATGTTCTGCGCCTCGGCGTCGACCAGCGCGCGCGGCACCGCGAACTCGGCCTTCTGCCGCAGCGCGGCCAGCGCCTGCTCCTTGACCTTCGCCTCGATCTTGCGCTTGAGCTCGAGCCTCAGGTTGGCGGCGATCTCTTCCCTGAGCTCGGCGACGTCGCCGCTCGCCACCCCGAACGCGCGCGCGAATTCGCGCGTCGACTTCGGGCAGCACCGGCGTGGTGACCGTGTGCACCTGCAGCGTGAACTCGGCCTCCTTCCCCGCCACGTCCTTGCCGTGGTAGTCGGCGGGAAACGTCAGGCGGAAGACCTTGGTGTCGCCGGCCAGGGTCCCGGTCACCGCGGCTTCGAAATCGGGCAGCATCCGGCCCTCGCCGATGTTGATCGCGAAATCCTTGGCCTGCCCGCCCTGGAATTCGACGCCTTCGATCCGGCCGGTGAAATCGACGGTCACCCGGTCGCCCGGCGCTGCCGGCGCGGTGGCCGCCACGTACGTCGCGCGCTGCTTGCGCAGCACCTCGATGGTGTCGTCGACGTCGGCGGGCCCGACCTCGGCCACAGGCCGCGTGATCGCCGCCTCGGACAGGTCGCCGATGCGGATCTCGGGATAGACCTCGAACACGGCCGAGAACTCGAGCTGGTCCTCGGCGCCGGCGGCCGGCGTCCGGGGCTCGATCCGCGGGTATCCGGCAATGCGCAGGTTCTGGTCGCGGATCGCGTCGTTGAACGTGGCCTGCACCGTGTCGGAGATGACGTCCGAGCGCACCTGCGGCCCGTACTGCTGGGCGACCATCTTCATCGGCACCTTCCCCGGCCGGAAGCCGGGGATCTTGGCGTTCCTGGCGAGCCGCGCGAGACGCTTGGCGACCTCGCTTTCGATGGCGTCGAGCGGAACGGAGACATTGAGCCGCCGTTCGAGCTGGCCGAGGGTTTCCAGGCTCGTTTGCATGTGCGTCGAATCCTTGCTAGATTGCATTCGTGGTGCGAAAGGGGGGACTCGAACCCCCATGGGCTGCCCCGCTGGAACCTAAATCCAGTGCGTCTACCAATTCCGCCACTTTCGCAGCCGCTTTCGCCGAACGGGCTAGTATAGCCGAAATTCGGCGGCACCCGCCAGAGGAAACGCCAGCGGCGGCGCCGTCGCCTGAAGGCAAACGTATCCTTTCGGCAGCTAATGTGCCGTTGCCCGTGTCGGCCGCTCATTACGAAAACTTTCCGGTTGCCTCGCTGGCTCTCCCGCGGCGCCTGCGCGCGCCCGTGCTGGCGATCTACGACTTCGCGCGCACGGCCGACGACGTCGCCGACGAGGGCGACGCGGCCGCCGCCGAGCGCCTCGCCGGACTCGACCGCATCGGACGGGTGCTCGACCGCGCGGTGGCCGGCCGGCCGGCACCGGACGACCCGTTTCCCGGTCTGGCCGCCGCCATTCACACGCTACGCGCTGCCCCCGGAGCCGTTCCGCGATCTGCTGTCCGCCTTCGGCCAGGACGTCACCACGACGCGCTACCCGGCCTACGCCGACCTGCTCGACTACTGCCGGCGCTCGGCCAACCCTATCGGCCGGCTGCTGCTGCACCTCTATGGCGCGGCGTCGAGCCGCCAATCTCGCGTGCTCGGACGCGATCTGCACCGGCCTGCAGCTCGTGAACTTCTGGCAGGACATCGCCGTCGACTGGCGCAAGCAGCGCGTCTACCTGCCGCAGGAGGATCTCGTCCGCCACGCCGTCACCGAGGCCCACATCGCCGCGGCGCGCTGCGACGCCGGCTGGCGCGCGCTGCTCGCGTTCGAGACCGCGCGCGCCCGCGCGCTGCTCGTTTCCGGGTCGGCGCTGCCGGGCGGCGCTGCCGTGGCGGCTCGGGCTGGAGCTGCGCGGCGTGCTCGCCGGCGGCCACCGCGTGCTCGACGCGATCGACGCGGTGGAGGGCGACGTCTTCCGCCACCGGCCGCGACTGCGCGCGCGCGACTGGCTCGCCGTCGCCGCGCGCGCGCTGTTCCCCCGCGCCGCGATCGCCACGCGGGAGCGAGCGCGTGACGCCCGACCAATACTGCCAGCAGAAGGCCGCGCAGAGCGGCTCGAGCTTCTATTACAGCTTCCTGTTCCTCAAACCCGCGCGCCGCCGCGCGATCACCGCGCTGTACGCCTTCTGCCGCGAAGTCGACGACGTCGTCGACGAGGTCGCCGATCCCGACGTCGCGCGGACCAAGCTCGCGTGGTGGCGCAACGAGATCTCCGCGGCGTTCGCCGGCACGCCGCAGCATCCGGTGGCGCTGGCGCTGCAGCCGGTGATCGCCGCGTTCGCGCTGCCGCAGGCGCATTTCCAGACGGTCATCGACGGCATGGCGATGGACCTCGAGCACAGCCGCTACCTCGATTTCGCCAGCCTCGAGGTCTACTGCCACCGGGTCGCGGGCGTCGTCGGCCTCATGTCGGCCGAGATCTTCGGCGCGAGCGAGCCGGCGACCCGCAGCTACGCGCGCGACCTCGGCGTCGCCTTCCAGCTCACCAACATCATCCGCGACGTCGGCGAGGACGCGCGCCGCGGCCGCATCTACCTGCCGCAGGACGAGCTCGCCCGCTTCGGCGTCCCGGTGTCGGCGCTGCTCAGGCGCGAACGCGGCGCCGGCTTCGAGGCGCTGATGGCGTACCAGGTTGCGCGGGCGCGCGAATGGTATCGGCGCGCGCTCGACGCGCTTCCCGCCGCCGACCGGCCGGCGCAGCGGCCGGGGCTCATCATGGCCGCGATCTACCGGACGCTGCTGCAGGAGATCGAGTCGAGCGGATTCGACGTCCTCGACCAGCGCATCGGACTCACGCCGCTGCGCAAGTTCTGGATCGCGTGGAAGACCGCGCGCGCGGCGGCGTAGCGCGCCGGCCGCCCGTGTCGAATTCCGGTTCCCCGCCCGCCGGCGCGTCCGCGGCGCCACTCCGGGTCGCGATCGTCGGCGCCGGCTGGGCGGGCCTCGCCGCCGCGGTGACGCTGGCGCAGGCCGGCGTTGCGGTCACGCTGCTCGAGCAGGCGCGCACGCTGGGCGGTCGCGCCCGCCGCGTCGTGCGCGGCGGCATCGCGCTCGACAACGGCCAGCACCTTGCCATCGGCGCCTACCGGCAGACGCGGGACCTGATCGCGACCGTGCACGGCGCCGATCGCGCCGCCGCGCTGTTTCACCGGCTGCCGTTGACGCTCGCCCCGTTCGGCGCCGCGCACCGCGGGGCCGTCGCGCTCGCCGCCTGGCGGCTGCCGGCACCGCTGCACCTTGCGGCGGGCATCCTGGCCGCGCGCGGGCTGTCGTGGGGCGAACGCGCGGCGCTGATCCGCGGCTTCCGTCGGCTTGCCCGCGCCGGGTATCGCTGCCCCGACGCGCAGACGGTGGCCGAGTGCTTCGCGGCCACGCCCCGCCGCGCCATGGACCAGGTGTGGTCGCCGCTGTGTCTCGCCGCGCTCAACACGCCGCCGGCGCGCGCCTCGGCGCAGGTGTTCGCCGGCGTGCTGCGCGAAGCCTTCGGCGGCGACGCCGGCGCCAGCGACTTCCTGGTCCCGGCCGTCGACCTGTCGGCGCTGTTTCCCGATGCCGCGGCGCGCTACGTCGGCACGCGCGGCGGTGAAGTGCGCACCGGCACCGCCGTGCGCGGCGTCGTGTCCGCGGCGGGACAGGTCGCCGTGCGCACCGCCGCCGGTGTCGAGCGCTTCGCTGCCGCGATCGTTGCCGTCGGCCCCCACCAGCTCACCGCCGCCGTGGGCGGCCGTCCCGGCATCGATGCGGGGGCCGTCGAGGCCTGGCGCGCGACGCTCGCCCGGGTCGGCGCCTTCGCCTATGAATCGATCACCACCGCCTATCTGGCATACCCGTCGCCGGTCGCGCTGCCCGCGCCCATCGCGCGCCTCGACGACACGCCGGGCCAGTGGGTGTTCGACCGCAGCGCCGCGCTCGGGGCACCGCCGCCGGGCGCGGCGCGCGCGCTGCTCGCCGTCGTCATCAGCGCCGGCGGCGCGCACGACCGACAGGATCATGCCGCGCTGGCCGCGGCGATCGACGCCCAGTTGCGGCGGCTGGCGCCGGCGCTGCCGCCGCCGCTGTGGTCACGGGTGATCGCCGAGCGCCGGGCGACCTACGCGTGCACCCCGGCGCTGGCGCGTCCCGCCGCCGGGCGCGTCGCCCCGCAGCTGTACCTTGCCGGCGACTATACCGACGCCACGCTCCCGCCGACGCTCGAAGCCGCGACGCGCAGCGGCGTGACAGGCAGCGCGCGCGCTGCTCGCGGATCTCGGCGATGAGATTCCCGCGGGCGAAGCGGCGCGATCGAGTGGCGTCGCGTGTGGCGTCCCGTAGCCCGGGTTGAGCGCGAGCGAAACCCGGGCGGACCGTGCCCACGGGCAGCTCGCCCGGGTTTCGCTCGCGCTCAACCCGGGCTACGTCGCGGCGTTCCCGCGCGCCGCGCGGACGGTTCCGGGACGGTTGCGCAGCAGGCGCTGCTTCTCGCGGTTCCAGTCGCGCAGCTTCTCGGTCTCGCGCTTGTCGTGCTGCTTCTTGCCCTTGGCGAGGCCGATGTCGAGCTTGACCCGGCCGCGGCTGTAGTGGAGATTGAGCGGCACCAGCGTGTAGCCGGCACGCTCGACCTGTCCCACCAGCCGGTTGATCTCGCGGCGATGCAGCAGCAGCGTGCGGGTGCGCGTCGGATCCGGCCTGACGTGCGTCGACGCGGTCGACAGCGGCGTGATGTGCGCGCCGATCAGCACGATCGCGCCGTGCCTGACGATCACGTACGCTTCCTTCAGCTGCACGCGGCCGGCGCGGATCGCCTTCACTTCCCAGCCCTCGAGCGAAAGCCCGGCCTCGAATTTCTCCTCGATGAAATAGTCGTGATAGGCTTTTCTGTTGTCGACGATGCTCATACCGATGCTCGATCACGACCGGGCCGGGGCGCGGCCGGGGCCGGTGCCACCGCCGACGCCGCAGCGCGCCTGCCCCGGTCCCGCGCACGCAATCCATGATTGTAACCACCCCGCCATGCAGTGCGTGAAGAAGTCGGTGCTCGTGCCCTACCGCGCGGAGGAGATGTTCGAGCTCGTCGACGGCGTGGAGCACTACCCCGAGTTCCTGCCGTGGTGCGCGGGCGCGACGATCCTGGACGCGCACGAAGGCGGCAAGACCGCGCGGATCGACATCGACTATCACGGCGTCCGCGCCCATTTCACCACCGCCAACACCAATCGGCCGCCGGAATCGATCGTCATCACGCTCGCCAGCGGCCCGTTCCGCCGCCTGCACGGCGAATGGCGGTTCCTGCCGCTCGCCCCGGAGGGCTGCAAGGTCGAATTCGAGCTCGCCTACGAATTCACGACGCACGTGCTGGAAAGGGTCGTGGGCCCGGTGTTCGCGCACATCGCGGGGACCTTCATCGACCGTTTCGTCCAGCGCGCCGATTCGCTGCACGGGACCTCGCCATGAGGCGCACCCGCCGGGGATCCCACCGCGCGGCGCGCGGCGACGACCGCGATCCGGCGCGCGAGGCGCCCATTGCGGTGACGGTGGTCTGGGCCACGCCCGACGTCCAGGACATCGTCGGGCTCTCGCTGCCCGCCGGCGCGACGGTCGCCGACGCCGTCGCGCGCTCGGGGCTCGTCGAGCGCCACGGCATCGATCGCGGCGCGACGCGCTGCGGCGTCCACGGCCGGCTGGTCGGCGACGATGCCGTGTTGCGCGACGGTGACCGGGTCGAGATCTGCCGGGCGCTCCAGGTCGATCCCAAGGCAGCGCGCCGCCTGCGCGCCGAAGCCAGGGGCCGCGCCCGATCCGTCCGCCCGCCGCCCCGCTGATCCCCGCCGGCGGCGACCCGTTTGCCGAAATGTCGCGATTCGGCGACAATCGGTCCGTGCTGACCCTCGCCCACCCGCCGCCGGCTTGGCCTGGCCCTGCTCTGCGCAGGGCTTTTTGCGGCCGCGCCGTCCGCGTTGGCGCAGGAGGCTTCCGGGCGATCGCTCACCGCGACGGCGAGCGCGACGGTCCGTGGCGTCGCCGCCTCGGCCTGGGACTCCGCACAGAACCTCACCACCTTCGCGCTGGGACTGATCGGCGTCAACTACCGGTACGGCGGCGAAACGCCGGAGACCGGGCTCGACTGCAGCGGGCTCGTGCGCTACGTGTTCCAGAACGTGACCGGCATCACGCTGCCGCGCACCGCCAGGGAAATGAGCCGCGTCGGCGACAGGATTTCGCTCGACGACCTCGAACCGGGCGACCTCGTGTTCTTCAACACCCGTCGCTTCGCGTTCTCGCACGTCGGCATCTACCTGGGCGACAACCGCTTCATCCACGCCCCGGCCCGCGGACGCGAGGTCGAGATCGCCACCTTCGACAAGCGCTTCTGGCAGAAGCGGTTCAACGGCGCCCGCCGGCTGATCGGCGCGGTGCCCGGGCTGGTGCCCTCGTTGGTCAGCACCGCGCGCGCGGCGCCGCTCGACGCCGCCGCCGCGCCCGCATCGGCGATGTCCGCGCCCGCCACGCCTGCATCTGCGCCGGCGTCGACGATGAGCATGCCGGCCGCAGCGCCTGCACCCGCAGCGCCCGCGATCGCAGCGACCGCAGCCCCGGCGCCCGAAAGCGCGACGCCGGATGGCGCAATCCCCGCCGCCGTGGCACTCGCGCCCGCGCCGACCGATATCCAGCCGTAAGCCGCGGCCACCCCGCGCCGTGCGCGGGACCGCGCCGTTCCGGTTACTCGCGCGCTCCCGCGCGCTTCAGCGCCGCCACCAGCTCGGTGTCGTCATTGCGCTTCGCCCAGGCGAGCGCGCTGGCGCCGTTCTCGTTGCGCAGGTTCGGATTGGCGCCGCGCTCCAGCAGCAGCCGGGCGGTGGAGTAGCGGCCCTCGCGCACCGCCATCATCAGCACCGTCGTCCCGTTGGGCGATGCCGCGTCGATGTCGGCGCCTTCGGCGAGCAGATAGCGGACGATGTCGTCGTGGCCGCCGGTCGCGGCGTACGCGAGCGGCGTCCAGCCGGAGGAATTGACCGCGGCGCCGTGCGCGCGCAGCGCCTTGACCACGTCGAGGTGGCCGGTCACCGCCGCCACCATCAGCGCCGTGTCGCCGCGGGGATTGCGCAGGTCGACCTTGGCGTGCGCGGCCAGCAGCGCGTCGACGGTCGCGAGGTTGCCCGCCCGGGCGGCGACGATCAGCGCCGGGTCGCCGTTGCGGTCGACGGTGTCCGGATCGATGCCGCGCGCGAGCAGGCGCCGCACCTGGTCGACGCGGTCGTTGGCGACGGCGAAGACGAAATCCTCGTATGCCTGCTGCGCGCTCGCCGGCGGCGGCAGCGCGGCGGCGGCGAGTGCGGTCGTTCCGGCAACGACGAGGCGGATGAAGTGTCGGCGGTCAATGGTCATGGGCAGTGGCATCGGGAATGGAGGGAACGCGGAACAGGCGGAAGAAGTTCTCGCTGGTGGCGCGCGCGATCGTCGCCGGCGTCTCCCCTCGCAGGCGCGCGATCTCCGCCGCGACGAGCGGCACGTACGCCGGCTCGTTGCGCCGCCCGCGGTGCGGCGCCGGCGCCAGGTACGGCGCATCCGTCTCGATCAGCAGGCGCTCCAGCGGCACCCGCCGCGCGACCTCCTTGACCGCGTGCGCATTCTTGAAGGTGACGATGCCCGACAGCGAGATGTGGAATCCCAGATCGAGTGCCGCCGCGGCGACCTCCCAGGACTCGGTGAAGCAGTGCATGACGCCGCCGGCCTCGCCGGCGGATTCCTCGCGCATGATCGCCAGCGTGTCCGCCGCCGCCGCGCGGGTGTGGATCACCAGCGGCCGGGCGGCCGCGCGCGCCGCGCGGATGTGCGTGCGGAAGCGCTCGCGCTGCCAGCCGAGGTCGCCCGTCAACCGGAAGTAGTCGAGCCCGGTCTCGCCGATGGCGACGATCCGCGGGGTGTCCGCCAGCGCGACGAGATCGTCGACGCTGGGTTCCGGCGTGTCCTCGTAGTCGGGGTGGACGCCGACGGTGGCGTAGAGGTGCGGGTGCGCCGCCGCCAGCGCGTGCACCGCCGGCCACGCGGGAAGGTTCACCGCGATGCACAGCGCGTGCGTCACGTCGGCCGCCGCCATCGCCGCCAGCACGTCCGGCAGGTCGGCGGCGAAGTCGGGAAAGTCGAGGTGACAATGGGAATCGACGAACATGGAGATCCAGGAGCGCGGCGCGGTTGGGGCGCGAACATCGGCGCCCGGCGGCGGGGGTTGGCGGCGTGGCGCCGGGCGCGGACGCCTCCGGCGCGCGACCCGGGCTGCCGCCGCGCGGCGCGACCCGGTGCCGGGCGCGGCTACATCGTGTGCGTCGGACGCGACGAGGCGAGCGTCTGGCCGAGCAGCTTCTCGATGGTCATCTTCGCGGCGGCGCCGGTGTCGTCCTGCGAGAACTGCACGCCGATGCCCTGCGTGCGGTTGCCCTGCACGCCCTCCGGCGTTATCCAGACGATCCGGCCCTGCACCGCGATGCGGTTCGGGTCGTCCATCAGCGACAGCAGCATGAACACTTCCTCGCCGAGCTGATACTGCCGCGGCGTCGGGATGAAGATGCCGCCGCCGCGCAGGAACGGCATGTAGGCGGCGTACAGCGCGGCCCGCTCGCGGATGTTGAGCGACAGCACGCCCGGGCGCGCGGCCGCGGCGCCGGCGAGCTGCAGCTCCGTGACCGTGCGATCGGGTTTCTTTTCCGCCATCGCGTCCTACCTGAACAGGGCTCGATAATCGATCAGCAGCGCCTCGGCCACCAGCCGCGGCTGCAGCGGATGCGCCAGCAGCGCGCGCTGCCGCAATAGCGAACCATGATAGCGAAACGCCGCGACCGGCGCCACCCGCGGCGCGAGCCGGGCCAGCGCCGCCGCGAAATCGGGGTTCCACTGCGCGTCGCCGCCGGCCGCGACGCGCATCAGGTCGGCGATCCACGCCAGCAGCCAGTCGATGCTGCGCGCGAGCCGTGCGCGCCGGGCATCGCGCGCGCCGGCGTCGATGCGTGCGGCGAGACCGATCACGGGCAGGCGCTGCGGCTCGCCCAGCGCCGCGAGCCATGCGCGGCGCTCGTCCTGCCACTCGGCAGTGGCAAGCTCCAGCGCCGCCAGCGGCGCGCCGGCCGCCTGCGCGAGTGCGAGCCCCGGCTCGGCCACGCCCTGCTCCGCCAGCCACGCCGCCGCCTCGCCCGGTTCGGGCGCGGCCACCCGCAACCGGCGGCAGCGGCTGAGGATGGTCGCCGGCAGGCGCCCGATGAGCTCGGCAACCAGGATCAGGTACGTGCCCGCGGGGGGCTCCTCGAGCGTCTTCAGCAGTGCGTTGGCCGCAGCGACGTGCATCCGCTCGGCCGGCGCGATGACCGCGACCTTCGCGCGCTGGCGGTGGCTGGTCAGCGCGACGAAATCGATCAGCGCGCGAACCCGCGGGACGCCGATGGTCTCCACCGCTTTCAGCTCGCCGGTGTCGCCGTCGATCTCCCGCAATTCCAGCCGCATCAGGTCCGGATGCGCGCCGGCGACGGCGTAGAGGCAGCTGGGGCAGTTGCCGCAGGCGAGGCCGTCGGCGCGCGGCGACTCGCACAGCAGCGCCTGCGCGAGGTTCAACGCCAGCGCGTGCTTGCCGATTCCGCGCGGCCCGTGGATCAGCAGCGCGTGCGGCCACGTCGCACGCTGCGCCAGCGCGGCGCGCGCCGTCGCGACCCGCCACGGCGGCAGCGCGAGCCACGGCAAGGCGACGGCGGCGGGATCGTCGGCCATCAGCGCGCGGAGGCGTCGAGCGCGGCAAGGTGCGCGCCGAGCTCGGCGCGCACTTCGGCCATCGGCCGCGTGCTGTCGATCACGCGGAACCGCCGTGGATCGCCGGCGGCGCGGGCGTGGTACGCGGCGCGCACCCGCTCGAAGAAGCCGCCCGCCTCGTTCTCGAACTTGTCGAGCGCGCGCCCGTGCGCCTGCGCCTGGTCGAGGCGCGTGCGCGACACCGCCGGCGGCACGTCGAACAGGTACGTGAGGTCCGGCTGGCAGCTGCCGTGGACCCACTGCTCCAGTTCGCGGATGCGCTCGCAGGACACGCCGTGCCCGCCGCCCTGGTAGGCGAACGTCGCGTCGGTGAAGCGGTCGCACAGCACCCAGTCGCCGCGGGCCAGTGCCGGGCGGATCACCCGGTCGAGATGCTCGCGCCGCGCGGCGAACATCAGCAGCGTCTCGGTGTCGTGCGCCATGGGCTCGCGCAGCACCATCTCGCGCAGCGTTTCGCCGAACGGCGTGCCGCCCGGCTCGCGCGTGGCAACCACCGTGCGCCCGCGCGCCGCCATCTCCGCGGCGAGCCACGGCAGGTGCGTGCTCTTGCCGGCGCCGTCGATGCCTTCGAGGGTGATGAAGCGGCCGGGGTGCGATGAGGTCAAGGGAATCCGCGGTGGAGGTGGCCCGGAACGGTCGCCGCGAGGAACGTCGGTTGTCGCTGCTGCCGGCGCGGTGTCACCGCACGCCACGCTGGTATTTTGCCACGGCCCGGTTGTGGTCGGCCAAATTGGTCGAGAACTCCGACCGGCCGTCGCCGCGGGCGACGAAATAGAGGTACGGCGTCTGCGGCGGGTCTGGTGACGGCGTCCAGCGCCGCCTGGCCGGGCAGCGCGATCGGCGTCGGCGGCAGCCCGTCGCGGGTGTAGGTGTTGTACGGCGTATCGGTCTCGAGATCGCGCTTGCGCAGGTTGCCGTCGAAGGCCGCACCCATCCCGTAGATCACCGTCGGGTCCGCCTGCAGCCGCATCCCGAGCCGCAAGCGGTTGAGCAGGACCGAGGCGATCAGCGGCCGGTCGGCGCCGGCGCCGGTCTCCTTCTCGACGATCGACGCCAGGATCAGCGCCTCGTACGGATCCTTGAGCGGCAGCCCCGCGGCGCGGCGCTCCCACGCGGCGTCGAGCCGCGCGCGCATCAGCCGGTAGGCGCGGCGGAGCAGCGTGGCGTCGGTCGCGCCGGACGCGAAGAAATAGGTGTCGGGAAAGAACCAGCCTTCGGCGCTCCCCGCCGGCGCGCCGATGCGCTGCATCAGCTCGTCCTCGGGCAGCTCGAGCAGCGTCTTGGCCACCGCCGGATTGGCCTGCAGCGCGCGCCGGACGTCGGCGAAGGTCGTGCCCTCGACCACCGTCAGCGCCGTCTGCAGCACGTCGCCCTGCGTCAACCGGTCGAGCAGCTGCGGCAGCGTGACCCCGCTGGCGATCTCGTAGTTGCCGGCCTTGATCGCACGGTCGACGCCGCGCAGCCGCGCCAATGCGACCAGCGGCAGCGCGCCGGGAACGATGCCGGCAGCGGCCAGGTCGTGCGCGACCTGGCGCAGGCTCGACCCGGAGCGCACCTCGAACGCGTACGGCGACGCGGGCAGCGGCAGCGGCCGCTCGAGCCACCACCACCCGGCGCCGGCGGTCCCGGCCGCCGCGAGCAGCAGCAGCACGCCGATGCCGGCGGCGCGGGAGATCCGGCGGGTCATGTCCGAGGGGTCCTGGGTTGGCGCAAGGGATGCGGGGCGGACGGGAACGAGTGCGGCGCAGGCTGCGTGGGCTGCCGGATTATAATCGCCGGATGATATCCGTCCCGCCCGCTGCGGCGCTGCGCGCCGGCCGCCCGCGTCGCCCCTGCGGCTTCGTGCGCCGCCGCGGCTTCACGCTGATCGAGATCATGGTCGTCATCGTGATCCTCGGCATCCTCGCCGGGCTGATCGTGCCGCGCGTGCTGGAGCGGCCGGACGAGGCACGCGCGGTGGCCGCGAAGAGCGACATCGCCGCGATCATGCAGGGGCTCAAGTTCTACCGGCTCGACAACCAGCGCTACCCGACCACCGAACAGGGGCTGGCGGCGCTGGTGACGCGCCCGCTGCAGCCCCCGGTGCCGCCCAACTGGAAGCCCAACGGCTACCTGGAACGCCTGCCCCGGGATCCGTGGGGCCACAACTACCAGTACCTGAACCCCGGATTGCGCGGCGAGGTCGACGTGTTCAGCCTGGGTGCCGACGGCCAGCCCGGCGGCACCGGCATCGACACCGACATCGGGTCGTGGGATCTCTGAGCGCCCGCGCACGCCAATCGCGTGGCCGACCCGGTGCCGGCTTCACCCTCGTCGAGGTGATGGTCGTGATCGTCGTGATCGGCATTGTCGCGACGCTGATCACGGTCAACGTCGGCGGCGACGGCGTCCGCGATCTCGGGCGCGAGGGCAAACGGCTGGCGGGCGCGCTCGAGCACGCGCAGGCGCTGGCGCAATGGCAGAGCGAGACGCTGGGGGTGTCGGCCGACGGCAGCGGCTACCGCTTCTGGCGGCGCGACGACGCCGATCGCTGGACCGCGATGACCGGCGACGACGTGCTCGCGCCGCACACGCTCGCCGCCGGGATGGCGGTCACTCCGCGCAGCTATGCCGGCGCGCCGGTGCCGCCGGACGCGATCCTGCCTTTCCGCCCGAGCGGCCGCAACGAGCCGTACGCGCTCGCGCTGGTCTCCGCCGCGGGCGCGGTGGAGATCGTGGCCGATCCCCTGGGGCGCGTCAGCTTCGCGATCGCCGCCGCGGACGCGCCGGCTCGCTGATGCCGGCGGCCCGGGCGTCCGGCGCGATGCCGCGCGATGCGCGCCGTCCGCCGCGCGCGCCGGCGCCGGCCGGCGGCTTCACGCTGGTCGAGATCCTGGTTGCGCTGGCGATCCTCGCGGTGGCGCTGGCGGCGGGGATGCGCTCGGTCGCGCAATCGAGCGACGCGGCGACGCTGCTGAAGCAGCGCACGCTGGCGCTCTGGGTCGCGCAGAACCGGCTCGCCGCCGCGCAGCTTGCCCCAACCTGGCCCGCGCCGGGTTTTCGCAACGGTACCGCGGAGCAGGCGCGCACGCAGTTCGTGTGGCGCGAAACGATCGAAGGGACGCCCAACCCGGCGTTTCGCAAGATCGAGATCGTCGTCGCCGATCCCGCGACCCCCGATTACGCCCTCGCCCGTCTGGTCGGCTACCTCGGCCAGTCGGCGCAGCCATGAGCGCGCCGGGCCGCCCCAAGCGCGAATCGCTCCCCCCCGGGGGGACGGCGCGCAGCGCCAAGGGGGCCGTCACTCGCGCGCCGGGCCGCCCCAAGCGCGAGTCGCTCCCCCCCGGGGGGACGGCGCGCAGCGCCAAGGGGGCCGTCATTCGCGCGCCGGGCCGCCCCAAGCGCGAGTCGCTCCCCCCCGGGGGGCGCGGCTTCACGCTGCTCGAGCTGCTGATCGCGCTCGCGATTCTCGCCATGCTGTCGGTGCTCGGGTACCGCGCGATCGCGTCGCTTGCCGACAGCGAGGTGCGCCTGACCGCGGAAACCGCGCGCTGGCGTGCGCTGGATGCGCTGTTCGTGCGCCTGGAAGCGGACCTGCGCAAGGCGCAACCGCGCGGCGCGCGCACCGCGGCCGGTCTCGAGCCGGCATGGCTGGGCGGCGTCGATGCCGAAGGCAACGCCGATCTGCGGTTCTCCCGCGCCGGTCCGGAATTCACGTTCGAAGCCGGCAGCGCCGGGCAGCGGCTGGGGTACCGCCTGCGCGATTCGGCGGTCGAGGTGCTGTACTGGCCGTACCTCGACATCGCCCCCGGGTCGCTGCCCGCCGCGTATGCGCTTGCCGACGGCATCACCCGCTTCCGCGTCGAATACCTCGACAGCCGCGGCGCGACGCACGAGCGCTGGCCGGTCGCCGGCGAGCCGGCGCTGCCGCGCGCCGTGCGTGTCACGCTCACGCTGGCGGGGGGCGAGACGGTCGAGCGCTGGCTGGTGCTGCAATGACCCGCCGACGTGATGCCCGCCGCCGCGATCGCGGCGTTGCCGACCGCGGCGCCGCGGTGATCCTCGCGATGCTGCTGGCGGCGCTGGCGGCGACCATCGCCGCCTCGCTGTTCGCCGACCAGCAGCGCTGGACGCGCGCGGTGCTGCAGCGGCGCGACCAGGTGCAGGCGCAGGCACTGGCGATGGCCGGCGTGCAGTGGGCACGGCAGATCCTGTACGACGACGGGCGCCGCACGACCATCGACCACCTGCGCGAGCCCTGGGCCGTCGCGCTGCCGCCGATCCCGCTCGAGAACGGCGAGATCCGCGGCATCATCACCGACGCGGCGGGCAGGCTCAACGTCAACGGGCTCGGCGGCGATAGCACCGCCGACAACGTCGAGCGCGATCGGATCGCGCGGCTGTTCGCGCAGCGCGGCGGGCCGGTCGACGCCCTCGACGCCATCGCCGACTGGGTCGACAGCGACGGGGTCACGCGCCCGGACGGCGCCGAGGATGCGTTCTACGCCGGGCAGGACGTGCCCGGATTGGCCGCCGACGGGCCGGTCAACCGCATCGCCGAGCTCGCCAACGTCCGCGGCGTCACGCTGCCGGCGCTGGCCGCGGTAGCGCCCTTCATCACGGCGCTGCCCATTGGTACGCCGCTCAACGTCAATACCGCGCCGCCCGAAGTGCTGGCGACGATCATCGACGACGCCCGCGGCGACACGGCGGCGGCCCTGGTCGCCGCGCGCACGCAGCAGCCGTTCGCCCGCATCGAGGAGTTCCGCGACCGTCTCCCCCCGGGGGTGAAGCTGCGCAGCGACGCGCTGCTCGCGGTCCGCAGCGACTACTTCTACGTCACCGTCGAAGCGCGGCAGGGAACCACGATCGCGCGCGCCCGGGCGCTGCTGCACCGGACCTTTCGGGGAAGGGCATGGCCGGCGGTGATGTGGCAGGTGGTCGAATGACGCCGGGGGGATTCGACGCATCAAGTAAACTAGCGCGTATGCCCGCATCGCGCGATTTCCGCCTCGCATGACCACGCTGCGCGTACTGCTCGACGCTCCAGCCGCGGTCGACGCCGGTGCGCCGTGGGCGCTGTTCGACGCGTCCGGCGCCTGCGTGGCCAACGGGCACGACCCGGCGGCGCGCTGGCCGCGCGCCGACGCATTGGAGGTGATCGTCGCCGCCAGCCAGCTGCGCCTCGCCGCGGTGACGCTGCCGCCGCTGCCGGCCGCCCGGGTCGCCGGGGCCGCCGCATTCGCGCTCGAGGACCAGCTCGCCGGGCCCGCCGACGAGCAGTGGCTCGCGGCGTCTGCGCAGCGGCCCGGAGGCCGCGTCGTCGTGGTCGTCGCCGCGCGGGCGCTCGTCACCGGCCTGCGCTCGCGCGCCGCCGGTGCCGGCCGCGCGCGGCTGACCCGGATGCTGGCCGAACCCGAGCTCGCGGCAGCCGGCGCCTGCTGGTGCATTCCCGCTGCCGCCGACGCCGGCAGCAGCTTCGTGCGCCTGGCCGACGGCAGCGCGTTTCCCGTCGATGCGGTTCCGGCCGACGGCTCGCTGCCGCCCGCCCTGGCGCTGGCGCTCTCGCGCGCCGCCCGCGGCGGCATGCCGACGGCACCGATGCGCGTCGACGGCGCGGTCGACGACGCCGCGCTCGCGCGCTGGCAGCAGCAAGCCGGCGTGCCGTTCGCGCGGGGCACGCCCTGGCGCTGGCAGGCGGCGGCGCCGACGGCATTCGCGGCAGCGACCAATCTGCTCCAGGGCGAAATGGCGCCAACGCCGCCGGCGCGGGCCGGGGCACGCCGGCGCCTGTTCATGCCGGCCGTGGGGATTGCCGCGGCGGCGCTGGCGTTGCACGTCGGTGCCACGGTCGCCGACTGGGCCCGGTGGCGGATCGACGCCTGGCGCGCGGCGCGGGCGTGGACCGCCGTCGCGACGAATGCCGGCGTGGCGAAGGCCGCCGCAGCGACGCCCGCGGCGGCGCGTGCGGCGCTGCTGCAGCGCTACGCGGAGGTCCGGCACGCGCACGGCCTCCCGGCGCCGGGCGACGCGCTGCCGCTGCTTGCCCGTGCCGCGCCGGCGCTGGCGGCGCTGCCCGCGGGAACGCTGCGCAGCGCCACCTACGCCGACCGCCACTGGACGCTCGACCTGCAGCACGCGGACCCGGCCGTGATCCGCAGTCTCGACGCACGGTTGACGCGCGCCGGCGCGCCCGCGATCATCGCCACGACGGCGGCGGGCACCCGGCTGCGCATCGGAGCGCCGTGATGGGAACCCTTTCCGCGCGACTCGCGGCGCCGCCCGGCCTCCTGCGCTGGTGGGCGGGCAAGACGCCGGCCGAGCGGCGCGTCGTCGGTGTGCTGGCGCTGCTCATCGTCGCGTCGCTCGGCTGGCTCGCCGTCTGGCGGCCACTGCAGCGCGACGTGGCCGCGCTGCGCGTCGAGGTGCCGGCCACGCGCGTGGCGCTGGCCGAAGGCGAGCGCATGGCCGCCGAGATGGCGGGCCTCGCCCGCGCCGCCCCGCCACCGCCCGCCCCGGACGCGCCGGCGGCAATCGAGCGCATACTCGCCGCGCACGGTCTGCGCGATGGCGCGGCGAAGGTCGAGTGGCGCGAAGACCGCGCGCGGGTCGCCATCGAGGCGGTGCCGTTCGCCGCGCTGGTCGAGGCGCTCGACGCGCTCGATCGCGAGGCGCGACTCACCGTCGTCGAAGCGACGCTCACCGCGCGGGTCGATCCGGGCACCGTGCGTGCCGACTTCGTTCTCGCCCACTGACGGTGGCGCCGTCATGACCCTCCGATGAAGCGGTTCCTGCTCCTCCTTCTGCTCGCCGCCGTGCTGCTCGCGGCGGCCGTGGCCTACCTGGCACCGGCATCGCTGATCGTGCCCGAGATCGAGCGCGCGTCCCACGGCCGGATCACCCTGGGCGAGGTCGACGGCACGCTGTGGCGGGGGCGCGGCGTGCTGACGGCGGGTGCCGCGCGCCTGCCGTTCGCCTGGACGCTGGAAGCCCTCCCGCTGCTGACCGGGAAGGCGCGCGCACATGTGCTGCCGCCTGCCGGCGGCGCGTCGTCGCCGCATGCCGACATCACCGTCGCCGACCGCAAGCTCGTCGTTACCGACCTGGCGGTCAGCGTGCCGGCGATCATCCTGCAACAGGCGCTCACGCGCATCGCCGCCGGGCGTGCCGCGTGGACGATCGACGGGCAGATCGCCGCCGACACGCCGCGCCTCGAATGGTCGCCCGCCGCCTACGACGGCGGCCTGCGCGTGGCCTGGCGCAACGCCCACCTCACCATCGTCTCCAAGGTGGAGATCGATCTCGGGGAGGCGACGGCGACGCTCGCGGCGCAAGGCGGCCGGCTCGCCGGCCCGGTGGCCAACACCGGCGGCAACCTCGACGTCCGCGGCGACGTGTCGGTCGGCACCGACGGCAGCGCGAACCTGTCGCTGCTGCTGACCCCGCGCCGCGACGACGATGCCGAGCTCGCGCGCGTGCTGGGCGCCGTCGGCACCCGCGAAGGTGCCGGCTGGCGCGTGAACTGGCAGACGCGCCCGCCATGAGGCCGGCGCGGTGAGCCGCCGCCGGCAGCGCGAACGCAGCCGGGCGCACCAGGCGGCGGCCGCCGGGGGGGAGGCAGGTGGAGCGCCCATTCCGGCGGGCGCAAGCCGCACGGTCCCGGCGACACGGCCCGGCGGCGGCGCGTCGCCGCAGCGCGGGGCGACAACCCGCGCGGGCATCGGGCGGCAGCCGGCGATCGACGCCCTGCGCGGGGCGGCGATCTGCCTGATGGTCGTCTATCACTTCGCGTTCGACCTGCGCTACTTCCACGTGATCGCCGCCGACTTCGAGCGCGATCCGATGTGGCTGGGCTTTCGCGCGCTGATCGTCACCAGCTTCCTGCTGCTGGTCGGCGTGAGCCTGGTGCTGGCGGATCGCGCCGGCTCGCCGCCGGCGAAATTCTGGCGCCGCGTGGCGCTGATCGCCGCGTGCGCCTTGGCGGCGACGGTGGGCAGCTATATCCTCTTTCCGGCGCGCTACATCTTCTTCGGCATCCTGCACTGCATCGCCGTCGTATCGGTGCTGGCGCTGCCGCTGCTGCGCCGGCCGCGCGTCGCCCTCGCCGCCGGTCTGGCGATCGTCGCCGCCGGACTCGCGCTCGCGTCCCCGGTGTTCGATCCGCGCGCGCTGGCGTGGCTCGGCTTCACGACGATGAAGCCGGCGACCGAGGACTACGTCCCGCTGGCGCCTTGGGCCGGCGTGGTGCTGATCGGGATCGCCGCGGGACACGCGCTGGTCGTGTCGCGATTCCGTGCCGTCGCGCCGCTTGCCGGCGCCCCGCGCTGGCTCGTCTGGCTCGGGCGGCACAGCCTGGCCGTCTACATGGTCCACCAGCCGGTGCTGCTCGGGCTGCTGTGGCTGGTCGTGAAGGCGTGACGCGGCGCGGGTGCGCAGCGACGGATGGAGCGGACCCGGGACCAGCTTACCCGGGCCTTCCATGCAACCCCCCGGGTTGCGCTGCGCGCAACCCGGGCTACGGGCCGACGACGAGGTGCTGGCCGTGGACCCAGCCGCCGGCCTCGGAGGCGAGGAAGCCGATGGTCTGCGCGGCGAGCGCGGTCGGCACCCACGTCGATGCGATCCGCCTCCGGCATCGCCCGCCGGTTCGCCGGCGTGTCCATGATCGTCGGCGCGATGCTGTTGACGCTGACGCCGTGCGCGGCGACCTCTGTCGAGAGCGCCTCGACCAGCCGCTGCAGCGCGCTCTTCGCCGCACAGTACGCGCCCATGTTCGCCTGCCCGCGCTCGGCGGCGCGCGCCGACACCGCGATCACGCGGCCCTTGCCCTGCCGCAACATCGGCGGAACCAGTTCGCGCGTCACCGTGACGAACGACCACGCGTTCAGATCCATCATCCGCTCCCACGACGCGCGGGTCATCGCGTGCACGGGCTCGCCCATCTCGAATCCCCCCGCGACGTGGACGAGCACGTCGACGCGCGCCAGGCGATCGACGATCCGCGAGGCTGCCGCGTGCATGCCGGTCTCGGAGGTCACGTCGGCGGCGAGCAGCAGGTGGCGATCGTCCGCGACGAGCGGCGCAAACGCGGTGTGCAGCGGCGGCAGGTCGCGGTCGATCAGCGCCAGCCGCGCGCCGCCGTCGAGAAAGTGCTGCGCGACCGCCTGGCCGAGCGCGCCTGCGGCGCCGGTCACGACGACGGTGCGGACGGTGGATGGCTGCTCCATGGAAGACCCCGGCGATGGTCGAATCAGCCGCCATCGTACACGCACCGGGGCCGGCGACGCGACGCTCGCCGGCCCGCGCCGATGGAACCTCGCGCCGCCACCAGGGTCGGAGCTACGGTCGCCGCAGCGAGGCGTCCGGGATTCGCGGTTCGCGTCGGGGATGTCATCCGCAGCGCGGCGCCGGCGCGCCGTGCAGGTCCGACCGGGCCGGCGGCGGACGCTGCCAATGGGACGCGTCGTCGCCAGACCCACCACAACACAGGGAGAACATGCATGATGACGTTCAGGAGCGGCGCGTGCCGCGCATTGCTCGCCGCGGGGCTCGGTGCCGTCACCGTGGCCGTGTCGGTCGCGCCGGCGGCGGCGCAGGAGTTCCCGGTTCGTCCGCTGCGGATCGTCGTGCCCGACGCCTCCGGGACATCGACCGACGCGGCCGCGCGGCTGCTCGCGACGGCGATGCAGGCCTCGCTCGGGCAGCCCGTCGCGGTCGAGAACAAGCCCGGCGCGCGCGGCACGACCGGGATCGAGACGGTCGCACGGTCGGCGCCCGACGGCTACACGCTGGGCATCGCCGACGTGGCGACGATGGTGCTGCTGCCGGCGCTGGACCCGAAGCTTCCCTACCAGCCGTTCCGCGACCTCGCCGTCGTCGGCGTAGCGACGTCGACCGCACTGGTGTTCGTCGCCAGGTCCGGGCTCCCCGTGAAGTCGCTGCCGGAGCTCGTCCACGACGCGCAGTCCCGGCCCGGGAAGGTGAAATTTGCGAGCCCCGACGGCGGGCTTGCGCAATTCTCCTTCAAGCTGCTGCAGGCGCGCGCGCACATCAAGCTCGCGCACGCGCCGGCCGCGGACGACGCCGCGGCGCTGGAGGACCTCCTCGCCGGACGCGCCGACGTCGGTCTGCTGCCGGCGCTGGTCGCGCTGCCGCAGGTCAAGTCCGGCAAGCTCACCGCGCTGGCGTTCGCCGGTCCGCAGCGCTCGCGGCAGTGGCCTGACCTGCCGACGGCCGCCGAGGCGAGCCTGCCCGGCTACGCGGCGAGCCAGTGGACGGTACTGGTCGCGCCCGCCGGTACGCACCCGGTCGTGATCCAGAAGCTCAACGCTGCGCTCAATGCCGCGCTGCGCGACCCGGCGCTGGCCGGGAAGCTCGGCGCACTCGGCATGACTCCGTCACCGTTCTCGGTCGGGCAGACCCGCGATATCCTCAGCGCCGAGAATTCGAAGTGGTCGCGCATGATCAAGGAAGAAAAGCTCACGCTCGCGAAATGACGGAGCGCCCGCCGCGGCGTCGCGGCAGCGGATCGTCGCCGGAGGTAGCCGGAAGCGCAGGCTTGCCATCGCCGCCGGCCGTCCCCATGTAATTTCCGTTCCCTCCCGCTTTCGCCCATCATGACCGCGATCACCGTCACCCGCGCCAACTTCGACGAAGCGGTGCTGCAAGCGTCCGCCAGCCGCCCGGTCCTCGTCGACTTCTGGGCGCCCTGGTGCGCACCCTGCCGCGCGCTGGGGCCGATACTCGACCGTCTCGCCGGCGAATTCGCCGGTCGCTTCACGCTGGCGAAACTCAACACCGAGGACGAGCCCGAGCTCGCCGCACGCTACGGCGTGCGCGGCATCCCCAACTGCAAGCTTTTCGTCGACGGCAAGCCGAGCGACGAGTTCACGGGAGCGCTGCCGGAAGCCGCAGTCCGCGATTTCCTGGCCCGCGCGCTGCCGTCGCCCGCGGCGCCGCTGGTGGCGGCCGCCAAGGCCTCGCTCGCGGCCGCCGATGCCGCCGGCGCGCTGGCCGCGCTCGACCAGGCGCGCGCGCTCGATCCACACGACGAAGATGCGCTGCTGACGCGCGTCGAGACGCTGCTCGCACTCGATCGCGCCGCCGACGCCAGCGCCGCCGCCGCCCTGCTCGAGGCACGCGACGGCCCGACTGCGGGCCGGGTCCGTGACGAGCGGCGGCTGGCGGTGCTGAAGGCGCGCGCGGCGCTCGCCTCCACCAGCGGCGACGATGTCGCGACGCTGGCGCGCAAGGCCGCCACGACGCCGGTGGACTGCGCGGCGAAACTCGCCTACGCGCGCGCACTGGCCGCGGCGGGCGACTACGAGCGCGCGCTCGCCGAACTGCTCGTGATCGTCCGGACCGACAGGTCGTTCGAAGACGACGTCGGGCGGCGCACGATGCTGACGGTGTTCGAGGCACTGCCCGGCGACAGCGAACTCGCGCGCCGCTACCGGCGCGAGCTGGCCGCCGCCATCAACTGACCCCGGGGCGGCGGCGCCCGGCCGCCGCCCGAGCCGCGGCTATTTCGCCGCCTTCTTCGCCGCCCCGGCAGCGCGCCTTGTCGTCGCCGGCCGCTTCGTCGCCTTCCGGACGACGGACCCGGCGGCCTTGCCGGCTTTCGCCGAGACTTGCGCCGCCTTCCCGGCGGCCGACTTGGCGACCTTCCGCAGCTTTGCCGGCGCCTTGGCGAGCTTGCGCGCCGGCGCCTTCGCCGCCTTGCGCGAGGCGGCGGCGGTCTTGCCGGCCGCCTTCGCACCAGCGGCCGTGCCCCTCTTCAGCGCGGACTTTGCGGCGGCGGACTTGCGGCGCGCGGTCTTCTTCGCCGTTCCGGCGTTGCGCTTCCCCGCGGTGGACGCGCGCTCGACCTTTTCCGCGGCGGCTTTCACGCCGGCCGCCGCGACCTTCACCTTGCGCTTCACCGCGCGGGTCGCCTTGCCGAGCGTCCGGTCGGCACTCGCTTTTGCGGCCCGTGCCTTGCTCTTGACCTTGCGCCGCGCCTTGCCGAGCGCTTTTTCGGCATCGGCCTTGATCACCTTCGCCTTGCGCGTCAACGTTGCCCCGGCCGCGCGCGCCTGCTTCCCGACCGCCGCCGTTGCCTTCTCGACCTCGCGCCGGGCGCCGGCCGCAGCGACTTCGGCCTTCCCGGCGAAAGTGGCACCGGCTTCCTGTGCCTTCTCCCGAGCTGCCTCCACGACTTCGCCGAACGCGGTCTGCAAGCTCTTTTCCCCGGACATCATCGATGCTTCTCCCTGGTAATGGACGAGGTCGCACTTTCGGGATTCCCGCACCGGGAACTGCCGCGCCGCGCGACCGGGCGCAACATCAAATTGCGCCGGCGGTCAGCATATCAAGAAACCGCCACTTTCACCGGCACTGCCGCCGCCAGCGCGGTAAGCGCGACCGGGTCGATCGCGACCAGCAGTCCGCGCCTGCCGCCGTTGATGTAGACACGCTCAAGCGCGAGAACGCTCGCCTCGACGTAGACCGGCAGCCGGGTGCGGGTGCCGAACGGGCTCACCCCGCCGGGAAGGTAGCCGGTGAACTTCTCGACCGTGGCTTCGGCGGCGGGTGCGACGGCCTTCACCTGCAGCAGCCGCGCGAGCTGCTTGGTCGAGACCTCGAGATCGCCGTGCATCACCACCAGCAGCGGCTGCCGCTTCCGGCCATCGCCCTGCGCTTCCATCACCAGCGTCTTGACGACCGCGTGGTGGTCCACGCCGAGCGCATGCGCCGCGTGCGCGCTGCCGCCGCGGTCGACGTAGGCATACGGGTGCGGCGTGAACTCGACTCCGGCGGCGCGCAGCGCGCGGATGGCCGGGGTCACCGGGATGTCGGGTCTGGCCATCACCCGGTCGCGCGTTCCCGCGAGAGCGCGGCCCCGCGGTCGCCATGGCGGCAGCGCCGGGGCGCGACGGGATCCGGATCCCGCCAGCCCCCGAGTCGCCCCGGCGCGCCGATCACAGCCATCGGCGTACCCGCACCCGGTACGCGGCATACTCGGCCCCGAACAGCCGGGCGAGGACGCGCTCCTCCGGCATGATCTGGAAGCGCGTCAGGTAGAGCACGAGCGCGGGAACGCCCAGCACCGCCAGCGGATTGGCGAGGTAGAACGCCAAGGCGATGAGCTGCAGCGCGAGGCCGACGTACATCGGATTGCGGGTGAGGCGGTAGACCCCGGTGGTAACCAGCGCCGACGAAGCCGCCGGCCGCCAGGGGATGATCGTCGTGCGCGCACGCACGAACGTCGCCAGGCCGACGAGGTCGACGACGATGCCCGCACCCGCCAGCGTCAGCGCGATCGCCCTGCGCAGCGCCTCCGGCCAGGCGAGCGACGGCGTCGTCTGCGCGGCGAGCCACATCAGCGCGGCGCAGGCAAGCGCGACGACCGGGGGCGGAATCTTGAGCTCGAGTGCGCGCATCGGGACGGCGGGGAGGTGAAGGCCGTCGCAGCCGGCCTAGCCGCGCGGGCCGTCGGGCCAGGCGTCGACGAGCCCGGCGGCGGAGCGGATGTGCAGGTCGCGCTGCGGGAATGGAATCGAGACGCCGATCTCCGCCAGCACCCGCACCACTTCGAGATTGATCTCGTGGTGCACGCGCAGCCGCTTGCCGAACGCGTCGACGTAGGCGCGGATCTCGAAGTCCAGCGAGCTGTCCCCGAAGTTCAGGAAGTAAACCGACGGCGCCGGATCCGCCAGCACGTCCGGATTGGCGCGCACCGCGTCGAGGAGCACGCGCTGCACCTGCGCGACGTCGCTGCCGTAGGCCACGCCGACCTTGATCAGAAGCCGCGTGGTCTGGCTGGTCAGCGTCCAGTTGACGACCCGCCCGGTGATGAACTCCTTGTTCGGGATGATCACCTCCTTGTTGTCGAAATCGACCACCGCCGTCGCCCGCGCACGGATGCGGAACACGGTGCCGGTGACGTTGTCGACGGTGACGACGTCGCCGATGCGGATCGGGCGCTCGGCGAGCACGATGATGCCGGAAATGAAGTTCGCGACGATCTCCTGCAGGCCGAACCCCAGTCCCACGCCGAGGGCGGCGATCAGCCACTGCACGTTGTTCCACTGGATCGCGAGAAGGCTCGACACCAGCAGGATGCCGACGCCGGCCAGCGCGTAGCGCGCGATGACCTTGATCGCGTAGGTGGCGTCGGGCTGCACCGCGAGCCGCTGCAGCAGGACGATGTCGAGCAGCGCGCCGACGTTGCGAATCGCGACGGCGATGGCCACCGTGACGACGACCGCCAGGACCAGGTGGCCGAAGTCCACGGCCTGCGTCACCGGCTTGCCGTCGACGAGCGCGGTGTAGCTCCACAGCTTCTGATCGGCGATGCCCGACAGCACCGGCACCGCGTCGCGCCAGACCCACCAGATCGCCGTCAGCAGCAGCAGCGTGACGCACAGGCTGAGCAGCGCCCGCGTCCTGTCGCCGATGGCCGCGACGTCGAGGTGCGGCGGCTGCAGCTCCGTGGCTTCGCTCCCCTCCTCGCCGGCATCGGCGCCCCCGGCCGGGGCCTCCCCGCGATGCCGGTGCGCCAGCCGCGCCCGCTGCACCTGGACCCACAGCGCCATCAGGCCGTACAGCATGGCCGCGCCGAGCGCGAGGAACAGCGACATCAGCATGCGCCCGAAGAAATAGCCGGCGGCCACGAAATAGCCGGCGGCGGCCAGCACCGCGATGCCCAGCGGCACGGCGAGGATGGCGGCGAGCCAGGCCCGATGCAGCCGCACCGTCCAGCCGCGCGGCGCGCGCTCGCGCAGGCGCCGCAGCAGCGGGCCGTCGCGCCGGAGAATCCGCAGCAGAAAGACGCTGATGGCGACCAGCGCCAGGCTGAACGCGCCCCGCGCCAGGCTCTCGCGATTGGCGAACGGCGCGTGCTCCCCCCATTCAGCACAGCGACGAACAGCAGCGGCACCACGAGCGCCGCGAGGCGGGACAGCGCGCGGCCGACGGCGCCCAGCGACGCCTCGTCCCAGCCGAAGTGCGCGATCGCGACGCCGCGCCGGTCGAGCAGCCACACGAACGCGGACAGCACCAGCACCAGCTCGCCGATCGTCCGCAGGGTCTCTCCCAGGGCCAGCGTGAACGGCGCCGCGTCGGACGCGGAGCGCAGCAGCCCGCTCGCGGTCCACAGCACGACCGGCACCGGCAGCGCGAGGACGACGGTGATCGCAAGCGCCGCCAGCGCGTGTCCGATGTGGTAGCGCCGGAAGCCGACGGCAGCAGGCGCGAGCGCGCCGAGCGCCCGCCGCAGCCGTCCGCGGCCGGCCAGGAGCGTCACCGCCGCCAGCAGCGCCAGTGCCGGCGCCACGGGCGCGCGGGTGAACTCCTGCCGCAGGCTGAACGCCGCGGCGGCCCAGTTCGCGGGCGAGACCGTCCAGGCAATCGCCGGCAGCAGCTCGCCGAGAGACTGCGTGCTCGGCGGCGCCGGAATCCAGAACAGGAACTGGGTCAGTTTCGCCCGCGCCGCCTCGCGCTGCCGGCCGAGATCGCGCCGCGCCTCGCCGAGGTCGTGCAGCGCCTGCAGCAGCTGGTTCTGCAGCGAGGAAAGCCGCACGAGAAGGTCGTGCTGCTCGACGAGAGCCGCGCGCATGGCCGCCTCGGCCTCCGGCCGGTCCGTCAGCAGGACGGGCGGCGCCGCGGCGGCGATCCGCTCCGCCGCCGCGGTCTCCGGATCGCGCAGGGCGTCGAGCGCGCCATCGGTGCGCAGGCTCGCGTCGCTGGTCGCGGCGAGCAGGCGCTCGCGCGCGTCGCGTTCGGCGGTGAAGCGCTCGGGCGTGGGCAGCTCGTGCAGCTGCCCGGTCAGCGACTGCACGAATTCCCGGCCGAGCGCATAGACGGCCGCTCGGCGCTCGATCCGGTCCATCGTCGCGCCGAGATCGCTCGCCGCCTTGCGCACGGCGGCGAGCTCGGCCGACACCTGGCCCAGCGTCTTCGCGGTGGCTGTGAGGCGAGCCAAGAGCGCTTCGTTTTCCGCCGCGACGCCGAGCACGACGGCGGGCTGCTGCGCGAAGCCGGCGGCGGCGAAGGCGAGCGCGAGCCAGGCGAGCGTGGCGTGCCATAGGGCCGGCCGCCGGCTCGGCCGGCACCGGACCGGCAGCGCCGCCTCGTCGCCCGCGCGCATCCGCAAGGGCCCTGCCGGTGCGGCGCGCGCACAGGGCGCCGGCGCCACGCGCGACCGGCCGCCGTCTTCCCGCGAAATCCCGACGCGGCGCAGCCCGCAGGATGCCGCATCCGGCGCCATCACGGCGCGGCGGGCGCGAGCGCGCGTTATGGTGGCGGCGATGTCCGTGGAGAGCCGTGCCAGCGCGCGGCTGTGGGCGGCGGCCAGCGCGTCGAAGCCGGTGCCGTCGGTGGGCTCGCGGACCGTGGTGCGCCCGGTCTGTGCCCGGCCGTCGCGGGTGCGCCGAACCTGCCAGACGGCATCGAGCGTCGCGGCCTCGCCCGGCGCCGATTCGAATCCCTGCACCTCGATCGCGACGCGGAAATCCGCGGCGGCGTTGAGCGACTGCTGGAACAGCGAGACGCGCGGGGTTCCGAGGATCGCGACCAGGTCCACGGCGACCACCCGCGCGATGTCGTTGCGCAGCGGCGACGCCCACCGGTGGTACTCGTCGAGCGTGACCTGGTTCGCCCCGGTGCTGACGACGATCTGCGGCTGGTCGACGATCGCCGGGATCGACACCGGGCCGACGACCACGGACAGGTTCGCCGTCGTCGCGGCCGGCCCCGCGGCGGGCGTCGCCGTCCGGCTCAGCGTGTAGAAATGCGACGGCGGGCTCGCGCAGCCGGCGGCGAGGACGGCGCCGACCGCGACGACGGCGGCGGTGAAGGCAGGACGGCGCATCAGGGAGTCCCCTCTGGTTTGCCCCGGATCAGCATCTCGGGGTGACGCTCGAGATAGTCGAACAGGATGCGCACCGCGCGCGCCGCGCGCGTGACCTCCTGCAGCACGTCGCGCAGGTCCTGCGATGCCGGCGAATCCTTGCTGATGTAGGTCGCGTCGACGTTCAGGAGCACGCGATCGGCGTCGGCGATCGCCCGGTGCAGCACCTCCAGCGTCTTCGTGCCTTCCGGCACCCACTGCATGTCGATGCGGTTCACCAGCGTGTCGGTGTCCTTGAGCGCCTTGTTGAACGTCGCGATCGCGCTCCGCACGTCGGCGGCGATGGCGTCGAGCGGCATGCGCGTCGACCTTGTTGAGGATGCTGGTGAGCTTCTTCTCGATGTTGGCGAGGCCGCCGGGGACCACCGGCAGCTCGAGCGGCTCGCGGCTCCAGTCGAGCTTCGCCCTGGGCGCGTCCGGAAAATACTCGAACGCGACGTACAGGTCGCCGGTGAGATAGCTGCCCGTGCGCAGCTGCGCGCGCAGGCCGCGCTCCTCGATGACGCGGCGCACCAGGCGCAGGCGCTCTTCCTCGGTGATTTCGTTGATCGCCTTGCCGGTGGCCGCCCGCTGGCGCGCGGCCAGCTGCGCGATCAGCCGATCGGGGAAGAAGGTGATCAGCACGCGCGGCTGGAAGACGAGCGTCTTGCGATCGAAGCTCAGGCCGACATCGGTGACCTCGCCGACGCGCAGCCCGTAGAGCGTCACAGGCGCGCCGACCGCCAGCCCGCGCACCGACTCGTTGAAATGGAGCACGTAGCGCCGCTCGACGGGGTCGGGCTGCTTCATCGCGATCTCGCGGCTGCTGTAGAGCGTGAACCCGGTGTTGCTGTCCGTCGCCCCGACCGGCGAGAGGAAGTCGGGCGCATCGAACGCGATCCCCCCGGCGATCAGCGCCGCGAGCGACTCGGTGCGCACGTCGACGCCATTGACGCCGGCGCGGACCTCGATGCCGCTCGCGTTCCAGAACCGCGTCGCGGTTGTCACGTACCTGTCGTACGGCTTCTCGACGAACACGGTGATTGCGACCGATTTGCCGTCGGCGGCGAGTTCGTACGCGGTGACCTGTCCGACGCTGATGCGGCGGTAGTAGACCGGCGAGCCGACGCTCAGCGATCCCAGCGAACTCGCCGTCAGCACGAACCGCGTACCGCGCTGGTCGGTGACGGCGGGAGGCTGGTCCAGGCCGACGAAGCTGCGCCGGCTTTCGGCTCGATTTCCCGGCCTCGAAGCCGATGTAGTTGCCCGAGAGCAGCGTGCTCAGCCCCGTCACGCCGGAGAGCGAGATGCGCGGCGCGACGACCCAGAACTTGGCGTCCTCGACCATCAGGCCCTCGGCGCTCTTGGCGATCTTCGCCTTCACCATCACCTTGGCGTAGTCGTCGGACAGCTCGACCGCGGTCACCTGCCCGACGCTCACATCCTTGTACTTGATGAAGGTCTTGCCGGCCTCGATGCCTTGGGCGGCCGCGAAGACGATGGTGATGGTGGGCCCCTCGCTCAGCACGCGCTGGACCGCGATCCCGATCGCGACGACGGCGGCGAGGATGGGGATGATCCAGACGACCGAGATCCGCGTGCGCCTGGCCGGCGTCACGGCCGCCTGCGGCAGCTCGTTCAGATCGGTTTCTTCAGCCATGGAGGGTCCGGTGGGAATTGGCGGGATCCCAGATCAGGCGGGGATCGAACGACTCGGCGGCAAGCATCGTCAGCACCACGACCGCGGCGAAGAACAGCACGCCGTGGCCGGGCGTCACCGACATCAGCGGCTGCAGCTGCACCAGCGCGACGGTGAACGTGTCGACGAAGACGTCGAGCATCGACCAGCGGCCGATGATCTCGACCATGCGGTACAGGCGCGTGCGCTCGCGGTTGCCCGCGACCGCTCCACGCCGCACGGAGATCAGCAGCCAGGCGAGCGCGAGGAGCTTGCCCAACGGGATCATCACGCTGGCCACCAGCACCACCAGCGCCAGCGGCCACGACCCCGACGTGTAGAGAAACACCACGCCTCCGAGAATCGTGTCGGACTCGGTGGACCCGAGCGTCGTGGTGTTCAGCACCGGCAGCACGTTGGCCGGGACGTAGCAGATGGCCGCCGCGATGACCAGCGCCCAGGTAATCTGGAGCGAGTGCGCGCGGCGCAGCTCGAGGGGCTCGCCGCAGCGCCGGCAGTGACCGGCCTCGGCCGCCGCGGCGGGCCGCGACAGCAGCCGGCAGGCCTCGCAGGCGACCAGTCCGGCCTGCGCGGCGGTGAGCGCGGCGCGGGTCACGCCGGGCGCTCCGCAAACGTCGCCGCCGCCGGTGCGCGCGACGGTGCCTCGCCATCGACCCACTCGACGCGGTTCCACAGGTCGCGGACATCGAAGTTGACCATGATCGCCGGAAACAGCAGCATCAGCGCGCCGACCGCGTACATGCCCACACCGGGCTCCACGGTGGCGAGTTCGGCGATCTTGACCAGCGCGACCAGGATGCCGAGCATCATGACCTCCAGCATCGCCCAGACCTGGAAATGGCCGGCCCAGCGCAGCACCTCGCCGACCCAGCGCGGAACCGGCGAGCGCCGCGCCGCGAGCAGCAGCGTCAGCATGAACAGCAGGTAGCCGCCGGGCGCGATCACCGCGCAGAACGCGACCAGCACGCCGGTGACGGGCTCGCCCTGCAGCCACATCTCCAGGGCGCCGCCGGCGACGGTCGTGCTCGCGGTCCGGCCCACCGCCGACAGGCGCATCAGCGGCGTCAGATTGGCGACGACGAAGACGATCGCCGCGGCGATGGTGAGCGCCAGCGGCAGGTCCGGCGGGCCGGCAGGCCGCTTGGCGA
This sequence comes from uncultured beta proteobacterium, assembly GCA_963768535.1. Lineage (GTDB taxonomy): Bacteria > Pseudomonadota > Gammaproteobacteria > Burkholderiales > Casimicrobiaceae > CAIWHR01. The sequence continues at coordinate 273,326 of CAVYID010000010.1, forward strand.
GCAGTGCGCCGCAGCGCGAGCAGCGGGCCTTGTCCCCGCGCGACAGCGGCGGGATGCGCTGCAGCAGGTCGCAGTCGGGGCAGGCGAGCGCTTGCGATACGAATGGAACGTTCAAGGGCGGGGCTTCTTCGCGATACCGGCGTCCCCCATTATGACGAACCCCTCTCCGGGCGGGAAGCGGCGTGACGCCGAAGAGCTGGAACGCCTCGTGGACGATCTGCATCGCTTCCTCGGTGACGCGGACCTTGGCCTGCCCGGTCACGTACGGGTGCGTATTTGCCGACGTGCGCGCGAATTCGAGGCTGCGGCGGGCGATCGCGCGGGTCATCTCCACGCGGCGCGCCCTGCGATCAGGCGACGTCCGGAAGCCGATAGGTGTTGAACTGCTCGCGCAGCTTCATCTTCTGCAGCTTGCCGGTGGCGGTGTGCGGCAGCTCGGCCACGAACGCCACGTCGTCGGGCAGCCACCACTTCGCCACCTTGGTCTCGAGGAACGCCAGGATGTCCTCGCGCGTGGGCTCCTGCCCCGCCTTCTTCACCACCACCAGCAGCGGGCGTTCCTGCCACTTCGGGTGCGCCACGCCGATCACCGCCGCCTCGGCCACCCCCGGGTGGCCCATCGCCGCGTTCTCCAGATCGATCGAGGAGATCCACTCTCCGCCGGACTTGATCACGTCCTTCGAGCGGTCGGTGATCTGCATGTAACCGTCCGGGTCGATGGTCGCCACGTCGCCGGTGTCGAAGAAGCCGTCCGCGTCCAGGAGCGACCCGCCATCGCCCTTGAAATAGCCCGCGGTGACCCAGGGCCCGCGTACCATCAGGTGGCCGAACGCCACCCCGTCGCGCGGGAGCTCCCGGCCCTCGTCGTCGGTGATCCGGAGCTCGACGCCGAAGATATTGCGCCCCTGCTTGCCCTGCAGGTCGAGGCGCTGCTCGAGCGTCAGGTCGCGGTGCTTCGGCAGCAGGTTGCACACGGTGCCCAGCGGCGACATCTCGGTCATGCCCCAGGCGTGAACGACGAACGCACCGAACTGCCGCTCGAAGCGCTCGCTCATCGCGCGCGGCGCCGCCGAGCCGCCGATCACCGCGCGCTTGAGCACCAGGTCGCGCTTCGGGTCGAGCTTCGCGGCGTCGACGTGGTTGAACAGCATCAGCCACACGGTCGGTACCCCCAGCGCGAGGGTCACCCGCTCGTCCTTCATCATCTCGTAGACGTTCTTGCCGTCCAGCCCCGGCCCGGGCAGCACCAGCTTGGCGCCGCACATCGCGCCGGCGTAGGGCATGCCCCAGGCGTTGACGTGGAACATCGGCACCACCAGCAGCGCCGACTCGGCCGACGACAGGCCCAGCCCGTCGAGGGTGCAGGCGCCATAGGAGTGCAGCACCGTCGAGCGGTGCGAGTAGAGCACGCCCTTCGGGTGGCCCGTCGTGCCCGAGGTGTAGCACAGCGACGACGCCGTGCGCTCGTCGAACAGCGGCCACGCGTAGTCGCTGTCCTGCGCTGCGACGAGTTCCTCGTAGCACAGCAGGTTCGGCAGCTCCAGCGCCGGCATGTGCGCGCGGTCGGTCAGCACCACGAACGCCTTGACCGTCTTCATCTGCGGCGCGAGCTTCGCCACCAGCGGCGCGAAGGTCAGGTCGAAGCACAGCACCTGGTCCTCGGCGTGGTTGACGATGTACTCGATCTGTTCCGGAAACAGCCGCGGATTGATGGTGTGCAGCACCGCGCCCATGCCCGAGACGCCGAAGTACAGCTCCATGTGGCGATAGCCGTTCCACGCCAGCGTGCCGATCCGGTCGCCGGGCTTGATCCCGCGCGCGATGAGCGCCTTCGCCACCTGCTTCGAGCGGCGGTGGATGTCGCCGTAGGTGCAGCGGTGGATCGGTCCCTCGACGGTGCGCGAGACGATCTCGGCCGTCGGATGGCAGCGGTTGGCGTGCTCGATCAGCGACGAGATGAGCAGCGGGCGGTCCTGCATGATTCCCAGCATGGGGCCTCCTGGTGGTTCGGGTCCGGAATCGATGCGGGAGCAAGGACGTCCGGCGGCGCGATCGCCAGCGCTACTCGGCCAGCAGCGCCTTCTTCGCCTCCGCGAGCTGGGCGATCCGCGCCGCGTCGACCTTCGGGTAGTGCAGGTCCAGCGACGCCAGCGCGTCGACGACCGCCGCGGCGACGACGGCCCGCGTGAACCACTTGTTGTCGGCCGGCACCACGTACCACGGCGCTTCCGGGGTCGACGTCCCGCGGATCATCTCCTGGTAGGCGGCCATGTACGCGTCCCAGTGCGAGCGCTCCTTCGCGTCCGCCGCGGAGAATTTCCAGTGCTTCTCCGCCTCGTCGATTCGCGCCAGGAACCGGCGCTTCTGCTCGTCGCGCGACACGTGCAGGAAGAACTTGCGGATCAGCACGCCGTTGCGCGACAGGTAGCGCTCGAACTTGCGGATGTCCTGGTAGCGGTGGTCCCAGAGGTCCTTGCCGACGAGACCGGGCGGCAGCTTCTGCGCGGCCAGGTACTCGGGGTGCACCTTGACCACCAGCACCTCCTCGTAGTGGCTGCGGTTGAAGATGCCGATGCGGCCGCGCTCGGGAAGGTTGCGCATGCAGCGCCACAGGTAGTCGTGGTCGAGCTCCTCCGGGCTCGGTGCCTTGAACGACACCACCTGGCAGCCCTGCGGATTGATGCCCGACATCACGTGCTTGATGGTGCCGTCCTTCCCGGCGGCGTCCATGGCCTGGAACACCAGCAGCACCGCCCAGCGATCCTGCGCGTAGAGCTTGTCCTGCAGCTCGGCCAGCGCCTCGACGCCGGCGGCGAGGCTCTCGATGGCCTGCGGCTTGTCCTCCGCGTCAAGGCCGCCGGTGTCGGCCGGGTCGACGTCCTTCAGCCGGAAACCGCGGCCGTGGTCGATCCGATAGGGACGCGAGAGCTTGCGCGCCGCCTTGACGAGTCGATCGGGATCGGACTTGTTCTTGTCCTTGGCCATGCTTGCCCTCGCGAACGATGATTGCGGCGCCGACGTCGCGGCGGCGATGGAATCGCCGATTCTACCGAAGGGTTCCGCGCGCGGGGGACAACGGGCGATAATGCGTCCCTGTCCCCGGCCGGCCCGTCCTGCCCTCGCCTCCGCGCGCCCGGCGCGCACCGATGCCCCGAACCCGCACCGTGACCCAGAACCCCATCGACGCCACCTCCCGGCCGCGCCACGACGACCGCACCTCCCGGACCGACGACGAGCACATCGTCGACATGGTGCTGCTGCCGCCGCCCGAGCACCTGATCCGCTTCTTTCCCATCCAGGGCACGCCCGCCGAGGCGCTGGTCGCCGGCACGCGCAGGCGCATCCGCAACATCCTGCGCGGCGCCGACGACCGGCTGCTGGTCGTCGTCGGCCCCTGCTCGATCCACGATCCCGCGGCGCGCGCTGGAGTACGCGCGCCGCCTCGCCGCCGAGCGCGAGCGCGCCGCCGACGCGCTCGAGATCGTGATGCGCGTGTATTTCGAGAAGCCGCGCACCACGGTCGGCTGGAAGGGCCTGATCAACGATCCCTACCTCGACGAGAGCTGCCGCATCAGCGAGGGCCTGCGCATCGCGCGCCAGCTGCTGATCGACATCGGACGGCTGCGGCGTGCCGTCGGGCAGCGAGCTGCTCGACACCATTTCGCCGCAGTACATCGGCGACCTCATCGCCTGGGGCGCGATCGGCGCGCGGACCACCGAGAGCCAGGTTCACCGCGAGCTCGCGTCGGGCAGCTCGGCGCCGATCGGCTTCAAGAACGGCACCGACGGCAACGTGCGGATCGCCTGCGACGCGATCCTGGCGGCGTCGCGCCCGCACCATTTCCTCGGCGTCCACAAGAGCGGCCAGATCGCGATGATCCGCACCCACGGCAATCCCGACACCCACGTCATCCTGCGCGGCGGCGCGGCGCCGAACTACGACGAGGCGAGCGTGAGCGCGGCCTGCACGGCGCTGGATCGTGCCGGCCTGCCCGCGTCGCTGATGATCGACTGCTCGCATGCCAACTGCGGCAAGGAGCACGAGCGTCAGCTCGACGTCGTGCGCGAGCTCGTCCGCCAGCTGGAGCACGGCAGCCGCCGGGTGTTCGGCGCAATGCTCGAAAGCCACCTCCATCCGGGAGCCCAGAAATTCACGCCGGGACGCGACGATCCGGCGGCGCTTGCGTACGGCGTCAGCATCACCGATCCCTGCCTCGGCTGGGAGCGCACGGTCGAGGCACTGGACCTGCTGGCCGGCGCGGTTCGGCGCCGCCGGCGCTAGCCGCGGCCGGGCCGTTCTCGGCGCCGCAAGGCAGCCGCGGGCACGGGACTCGAAATCCGGCACGGAACCGAGTTCAACCGGGCGGGGCCTGACGGGAGGCAGTCGCGCGGCCGACGGCGACCCTGGTCGAACCGCCTGTCTGGACGCTGCGGGAGCCGGAGTGTTACGGTAACGTCGACAGGCAGCGCTCCACCGCTGTCGATGACACGCGCGATATCGGAGGAGGCACCATGACCGTTTCCCGTGCCCGTACGCGTCGCCGCCCCGGCGGCGCTCCCGCCACCCGATCGACCCCGTTCGCGCAGCGGCTCGACGCCGTGCGCGCCACCACCGTGCAGCTCGCGGCCCCGCTGTCGGCCGAGGACTGCGCGCTGCAGTCGATGCCGGACGCGAGCCCGGTGAAATGGCATCTCGCGCACACGACCTGGTTCTTCGAGACGTTCGTGCTCGAGCGCTGCCTGCGCGGCTACCGGCCGTTCGAGCCGCGCTTCCGGGTGCTGTTCAACTCCTACTACAACGCGGTCGGCGAGCGTCATCCGCGGCCCGAGCGCGGCATGCTGTCGCGCCCCGCGCTCGACGAGATCCGCGCCTACCGCGACGCACGTCGACGGCCATGCTCGCCGCGCTGCACGAACGCGCCGCCGACGATCCCGGCGCTGGCGGCGCTGCTCGAGCTCGGCCTGCATCACGAGCAGCAGCACCAGGAGCTGATCCTCACCGACGTCAAGCACCTGCTGTCGCGCAATCCGCTGCAGCCCGCCTACCGCGAGCGCTGGCCGCTGACGTCGATCGCCGCGCCGGTCGCGCTGGATCGGGCATCGCCGGCGGGCTGCGTCGCCGTCGGGCCACACGGGCGCGGGCTTCTGCTTCGACAACGAGCGGCCGCGGCATCAGGTGTTCCTCGCTCCCTTCGAGCTGGCGTCGCAGCCGGTGACGAACGGCGAGTTCCTGGAGTTCATCGACGACGGCGGCTACACGCGGCCGGAGCTGTGGCTGTCGCTGGGCTGGGACACGGTGCAGGCGCAGCGGCTGGACGGCGCCGCTGTACTGGGAGCAGCGCGACGGCCGCTGGACCACGTTCACGCTGCACGGCCGCGGCCGAGATCGACGCCGCGACGCCGATGTCCCACGTGAGCTACTTCGAGGCCGACGCGTACGCGCGCTGGGCCGGCGCGCGACTGCCGACCGAGGCCGAGTGGGAGGCGGCGGCGCGCCGACTGCGCGATCGACGGGAACTTCCTGGACAGCGGCGCGCTGCACCCGCTCGCCCCGCGCGCCGACCCGCCGACCGGCGGCGCGGGGCAGCTCTTCGGCGACGTCTGGGAATGGACGCGCAGCGCCTACGCGCCCTACCCCGGCTTCGCGCCCGCCGCCGGCGCCGTCGGCGAGTACAACGGCAAGTTCATGTGCAACCAGTACGTGCTGCGCGGCGGCTCGTGCGCGACGCCGCGCGCGCACATCCGCGCGACGTACCGCAACTTCTTTCCGCCCGACGCGCGCTGGCAGTTCTCCGGCCTGCGCCTCGCGCGCGACGCGCGCTGACGGCGGTCCCGCTCAGGCCGCGTGGAAGACGGCGAAGTCGCCGCGCGGGTCCTGCCAGCAGCGCACCGCGCGTGAAGCCCGCGTCCTCGAGCAGCGCGGCCATCTCCGCGGGCGCGTACTTGTACGAATTCTCGGTGTGGATGCGCTCGCCTGCGGCGAAGCTGCGCACGCTGCCGTCGAGCGACACCCGCTGCGTCGAGACGGCCTCGAGGTGCATCTCGACGCGGCCCGCCTGCGCGTCGTAGGCGGCGCGGTGCGCATAGCGCGCCCGCGACGAAGTCGCTGCCGAGCACGCGATTCACGTGGTTGAGCACGTTGCGGTTGAACGCCGCGGTGACGCCGAGCGCGTCGTCGTAGGCGGCGTCGAGCCGGCGCCTTGTCCTTCCTGGTGTCGACGCCGAGGAGCAGCCCGCTGCCGGGAACGGCGCAGTGCCGGCGGATGGCGCGCAGGAAGGCGAGCGCCTCGCCGGGGGCGAAATTGCCGATCGACGAGCCCGGATAGAAGAACGTCGTCGGCAGGTCCGCGAGATCGGCCTCGAGATCGAGCCCGACGGTGAAGTCGGCGACGACACCCAGCCATTCGACGCCGGGATGCTCGGGGGCGAGGCGCGCGAGCGCACGGTCGATGGCGCCGGCGGCGATGTCCACCGCGACGTAGCGCTTCGGCGTCACGTGCGGAAGCCAGTTCGCGCCCTTGGCACAGTCGCCGGCACCGAGGTCGACGAACTGGCCGCCCCGGCCGATCGCCCGCGCGATGTCGTCGCGGCGCTCGCCGAAGATCGCCCGCTCGGTGCGGGTGGGGTAATACTCGGGCAGCTCGCAGATCGCGGCGAACAGCGCGCAGCCCAGGGCGTCGTAGAAGTATTTCGGCGGGATGCTGGCGGGTGTCGCACGCAGCCCGGCGACGAGCGCGCCCCGTTCGGCGACGGGGTCGATTTCGAGGCGATGGACGAGGCGATGGGCGGGCGGCACGACGCGGGCTCGAACGGCGATCCGTTCCGGGGGTGACGATCCTGGCCCGGCGCCGCGGCCGGACAGCGACCGAATCGGGAAGACGCGGGGGCTCCGCCACGGAACATGCGGATCATAGCTGCCGCGGCGGGCATCTGCCAGTCTGCGACCCCGGCGCGCGCGATCCGGGCGGCGCCCGCGGACCGCGGTCCGGTGTTGTCGCCTTCGGCCGGTTCGGCTAGAATGGCGCGTTATTTGCAGGCGCGTAGCTCATTGGCGTTCCGATCCTCAATTTGGCTGAGGCCGGCGACGAGGTCCGATGACAGCCGCGCCGCGGGCGCGTACAGGTCGCGTTCCCGGACGTGGTGTAGAAGGCTTGGAGTGGTGAGCTCGGCTCATCCGCTCACGTTGCTTCCTAAGATCAGGCCAATGCCAGCGCCACCGGCAGCTGATCTCGGATTTTCGCTCAACAGCGCGAGCGATTGGTGTCTTTGCACGGCCTCGGCCGGTTGGAGTCCCACGCCGCGCAAATCTTGACGTCCGCCGCCGCGCCATTGCCGCCTTCCCCTATAATTGCGCACGGCACTACGATACGGTGCCTCCGTGCCGGGGCACCTTTGGAAGGAATTCGCTATGGCAACGATACGCAAAGTAGCCGTCCTTGTCGGCAGCCTGCGTAAGGACTCGCTCAGCCGCAAGACGGCGCACGCCGCGATGGCGCTCGCTCCCGCCACGCTCGCATGTGAGATCGTCGAGATCGGCGCTCTTCCCCACTACAACGCTGATCTCGATGGCTCCGCCCCGCCTGCCGAGTGGGTTCGTTCCGCCAGCGACTTCAGGCGGCGAGCGGAGTGCTGTTCGTAACCCCCGAGTTCAACCGCTCGGTGCCCGGTGCTCTCAAGAATGCGATCGATGTCGGTTCTCGTCCGTACGGCAAAAGCGCTTGGAGCGGCAAGGCATGCGCGGTGATCAGCGTCTCGCCGGGAGTTCTCGGGGCGTTCGGCGCCAATCATCACCTTCGACAGTCGTTCGTGTTCCTCGACATGCCCGTGATGCAACAACCCGAGGCATACATCGGCCACGCCGCGAGCCTCTTTGACGACAGAGGAACACTAACCAACGATTCGACGCGCGACTTCGTCGCGAAATTCATGCAGGCCTTTGCCACATGGGTGGAGCGCCACGCAGCGGGCTGACGGCGCGCTCGAAGTCAGAACTGCCACCCACCACGTACCCCCCCGGCAGCGCCAGGTGGCGTCGCGCCCAATGTCGGAGGGCGGAAATGCATGGGCGTACCCTCCGGTGGCGTCGTCCTGTCGAGAATCGCCTGCGTCATTCCAAGGTCGGCGTCCAGATAGATCTGCGTCGTCTCATCGACCCGTGCCCGAGCCAGAGCGCGATCATCGATTGCTCAACGCCCTCTTGCAGCAAGTCCATCGCCGTCGTGTGGCGAAGCACTTGGGGGCTCACACGTTTGTTCTTCAGCGACGGGCACTGCGCGGTGGCCATCGCGACGTACTTGTTGAGCAGATAGCGAGCCCAAGTGCGGCAGCTCCACCCGGTCGGCAGCAACGCCAGCGTCGGTCGACACCCTGGCGTACAGCGCCACTCGCTTGGACTTGCCCATGATGGCTTCCCGGATGGGACGACACTGTCATGGCATCCAAGTGTGGTACGGACTCCTACTGTTTACCGTACCCCGCTAACGAGAGCAACCTCTCGGGGCTACGGGGTGCGAGACTCGGGAAGGGTTTTCGGTACAGGACTCAGAAGACCCTTCACCAGCGACTGGCGAACGGCCGCTGACGGGTAGCGACTTCGGCGGCTGCGGCCAGTAGCCGCCGTGCATGACAAGGATCAGAATCCTCCGGGGTTGTCTGAGTAAACGAATTCAACAGCCCGGGGCTTTCCGCAATTCAACGTCGGAGGTAAAACATGGTTAGCGACCAACGCGCTTTTCAAGTATGGGCACCACGCCTGCTGAGTGTGCTGCGCATCGTGACGGCGTTACTTTTCATAATGCATGGGACCGCAAAGCTGTTTCACGTGCCACATCAGGCGATGTTCGACAACCTCCAACTGATCTCCTTGATGGGACTCCAGGGCGTGTTGGAAGCGGGAGGGGGGTTGCTCCTGCTGATTGGGCTGTTCAGCCGACCAGTCGCGTTCCTTCTATCCGGCGATATGGCGGTAGCGTACTTCATGGCGCATTGGCCAAAGAGCTGGCTGCCGATCCTCAACGGCGGCGACCTTGCCGTTCTGTTCTGCTTCGTATTCCTCTATCTTTATGCTGCGGGCCCAGGTCCTTGGAGCATCGATGCGCGACTTCGTGGCAACACGTAGCTGAGTCGACCGCGATGCGGCCGTCAATCTACGTCATCTATGCCGGCGGGACGATCGGCATGCGCCAGGGCGCAGGCGGCTTGGGGCCGGCGCCGGGACTGCTTCCGGAGCTGATGCGCGCGATGCCCGAGCTGCAGGGCTCGGACGTGCCGCAGTTCACCATCCACGAGTTCGCGCGCCTGCTCGACAGCAGCAACATGACCCCGGAGGACTGGAACGCGATCGGCCGCGCCATCGCCGAGCAATACGCAACGTACGACGGCTTCGTCGTCCTGCACGGCACCGACACCATGGCCTACACCGCGTCGGCGCTCGCTTCATGCTCGAGGGCCTGGGCAAGCCGATCGTGTTCACCGGGTCGCAGATTCCGCTGTGCGAAACGCGCAACGACGCGCGCGGCAACCTGCTCAACGCGCTTCTGATTGCCGGCATCGCCGGGGTGCCCGAGGTCACCCTGTGTTTCGGCCGCCAACTGATGCGCGGCAACCGGGCGGTCAAGGTGCACGTCGGCGGTCTCGACGCCTTCGCCACGCCCGCTTACCCGCCTCTGGGCGATCTCGGGATCGAGATCGAGATCCATCGCGACCGCGTGCGGGCACCCGACCCCGTCCCCTTCCGCCTGCGCCCGTGCCGTACCGGCCTCGTCGCCGCCTTGCGGCTGTTTCCCGGCATCACCAGCGAAGTACTGGCGAGCGTGCTGCGCCCGCCGCTGCGCGGCCTGGTCCTCGAAGCCTACGGCAGCGGCAACGCCCCCACCGCCGATCCCGAGTTCCTGGGCGCGCTCGCCGAGGCGACCGTCCGCGGCGTCGTCATCGTCGTCGTTACCCAGTGCCTCTACGGCGCCGTCGACATTGGCGCGTACGCGACCGGCTCCGCGCTGGCCGGGGCAGGTTTGGTCGGCGGGCACGACATGACGATCGAGGCCGCCGTCTGCAAGCTGCTCTATCTGCTTGGCCAGAGCGAGGATCCGGCCTGGATCCGCACCGAGATGGGCCGTGATCTGCGCGGTGAGCTGACCGCCGCAATCAACGAACGCTGACGCGCCCCGTGAGGCGGATGCCTCGCCGCCGTGAGATCCGAAAACGCTGCTCGCCCCACGGCGTCGTGAAATCGCGCGGCCCGGCCGCGGTGGCAGCGGGTGGGCGTTGATCAAGATCACCAGATCGTCGGCATACCTTGCATACTCGAGATTGGTGAACTTGCCCAGACGCGTGTGTTCTTGCGCCCGTACCAGCATCCGGTCCACCTCGTTGAGGCAGAGGTTACCGAGCACGGGTGAGATCACACCGCGTTGCGGGACGCCCCGTTTCCCGTTCGCCCTGAGCATGAGCTGCAACAGGTGCAACACCTCGTCATCGCGGACCCGCCGGGCGCCCTTGGCGAGGAGCAGATCGTGCCGCACCCCGTCGAAATACGCCTTCAGATTACTGTCGATCACTTGTGTCTTCCCCATCGCGATCGCGTCGGCGACCCGGGTGACCGCTTGCTGCGCTGCGCGCTTCGGGCGATAACCATACGACCCCGGTAGGAAGTCGGCCTCGAAGATCCGCTCCAGGAAGCCTTTCACGCCCTGCGCCTTGATGGCCTCGAAGGTGACTCCGTCACTGCCCGGCGCCCCATCGTTTTCCTTGGCCAGCGCGTACGCAGCCCGCAGCGTCTCCCTCTTGCAGACGTGAACGTACAGACCCCGGAAACGCCAGTGCGGTTCAGCCTTCGCCTTGGCGTATATCTTCCGTCTCAGGTCCTGCAAACCAACAGGCGTCGCTGTCATGCCGCCCTTGCGTCCCATCTTGCCGGAAGAGTTACCAACAGCAGGGCCCCTTCGCTCCACGGGCGTTACGTCGCTTCGGCGCTACTGACGGACCCGTCCGACTCCCTTTCGCCTTCGGCCGCTTTCCCGGGGTGCCGGTTATACGGCCTACCTTGCCCCGCCGATTTCTCGCCCGGACGAGGAGGGCCTCTCCAGTTGCTTAGCACGTCCTTGCCAACATGCCGTCGATAACCACCCTGCCGGAGTGTCCCATCACCTCAGAGTCCGAGAAGATTTTGATTGGCGCTCTGGGTGTAGCGCGGAGCGACGCTTTGGCGGGCTGGGCGGGCGCAGGTACGAATTGCCCGGTTGATACCCCGAATCGAGGTTACAGACCCGCTCATGAGCTGGTTTTTTGGGTTTGAGGGCATTCGCATGCGTCTCACACCGCCTTTGCGATCATTGCGGACGTACCGGTGCCCCAGCCGATGAGCTGGGGTGCGAGCGTAGCCATGCGCATCAGGTTGTGCGCCAGCACGTACAGCCGCACCACGCACTTGACCTTGGCCAAGCCACGCACCGGCATGCGCTGCAGTCCGCGGTTACGCGCCTGCGCGTTCACGCACTCGGCGGTCGCGGCGCGGTCCTTGTACAACTCGCGCGCCGCGTCGGTGTTCATGCGCCCACGCCACTGCGCCACGGCCTCACTATCCCCCGGCTTGGGCTCGAACTCGCTGACCGCTGGCGGCGCTTTCTGCTCCGCCTCGCCCGCCGGGCCTTCGGGCGGGTCCTGGGACGGACCTTTGGCCTTGGCCGGCTTGTTCTTCGGCACCGGCGCATAGAGCACGGTCTTGCCGGCCACCGCATCAATCTGTTCGTGGGCGGGGAAGCCGCCATCGACCAACCATTGCTCGGGCACCTTGCCCGCGCGCTGTTCGACCTGGTCCACCATCGGCGCCAGTTGCGCCATGTCGCTACCCGCGGTGACCACGTCCATGCCGACGATTACTTGGCCTTCGCAGTCGGTGGCGAACTGGACGTTGTAGGCCGGCCGGAACCCACCATCACCCATCTTCATCACGCTGGCGTCGGCATCGGTGGTGCTGGCGCGCGCGTCTTCCGCCTTGCCGCCGTTGCGCCGCTTGGCCGCCGCGACTTCGGGCAACCGCGCCAGCGCCTCGCCGATGCACGCTTCCCGCTCGCGGGCCGCCCGCAGCTTGGCCGCCTGCGACCGGCGTTTGGCTTCGGTCGGGTCAGCCTCGACCTGGGCCTTGAGCGAGCGCACCAGGTCCCGCGCCTCGGCCAGATGTTCCTCCAGCCGCGCGTGGCGGCGAAACGACGCCGCCCCGGCGTCCGCACGCACCCGCATCCCGTCTTGCGCCACCCGCTCCAGCGCGATCGCGCCCACCGCCGCCAGTGCCGCCACGTTCTCACTGAGCAGCTCGTCCATCACCTGGTCGTTGGCGGTGCGAAAGTCGTTGAGCGCGTGGTAGTTGACCGGCACCCCTCCGCAGATCCAGCGGTAGGCGTCGTGCTCGCGCGTCAGCCGCGTCACTTCGCGGCCACTGCCCACGCCATCGAGCGTGGCGTACAGCCACAGCGCGAACAGGATGCGCGGGTCGATCGCCCGCCGTCCAGGGGCCGCCCCGCGCGCTTTGATCGCATCCAACAGCGCGCTCAGGTCTTGCCGCTCGACGTAGCCCCAAACCAGTCGCGCACGATGGTCTTCGCCCAGCAGCGATTCGAGGTCAGACGCCCGCAGCTCGACTTGGGCCCGATTGGGCTGCCGCAGACGCGGTTCACCTTGGCTGCGCTTGCTCGCGGCTTGCTCTCGCGCCTCTTGTACCTGCGCCGCGCTCGGTTCCGGCAGGTCCTCGAACAGGCCTGCGCTCGAATTCACTTCGTCCAGATCGGTTGCGGTCGTCATGCCGAATTATGTAGCCAGTCGCGTGCCGATTCGCGATGGCAATAGCGAAAAACTCTCACCCTCTCAGTCTGTTCGCGATGAGCCATGCTGCCTTCTCCATTAGCCATTGCCAGCTCGGCCTCCGGGGCCAAAGTTTCGAGGCCACCTCTCGTTCGCTTGCGCTACGGCCTGGTGACTCGCCGCCATCCTCACGATGGCGTTCTCGGTAGGCTTCAGAGTCCGGGCTTCCCCACTGCAACCCTGCTACCCAAGCTACGGGGCTCCGACTCTTGCCCCGGTGGGACTGTCTCCCACTGGACGCGCCAGCCTTCGCTGGACGCACAATGGCTCCTTTGTCTCAGAGGAAAGGAGCCTCACGTTGAACCCGGCGGAGCAAGGGCCCTTGTCGGACCCGATCCCGACTGTGGGCGGAGCCGGAAGGGGACGTTGCAACCCTCGAAGGCCGCCGTGGAGCGCACGGCGTCAAGCCGCAGAACGCTGACGCTTCTGGACCCGACGCCTACCTAATTGTGCAACGTGCAGCCGGCGCTTGCGGTGTTCGGCGCCATCATGCAACAGTGCGCGGCCTGTCGCGCCGCCTGCCGGCTGCATTGAGCGGTCAGAAGGCCTCCGGCTGAATCTGCATCACCCCGCCGCCGGGCAGCGTCATCGTCGCGCTGGTATCGAGTGGAACACGATCGTGACCGTTCCATCACTGCCGTCGGGCAGCGGCATTCCGGCGTACGGACAGGAGATGCACTGACCGCCCCGCGCCTTGTCGAGCTGACCGGTAAATGTGTCACCAACCAGTGGGCCCGTGCGCAATGTACCAGAGGGGATCGACCCGCGGGGGTGTAGGAGTAGACGAGCAAGAACGAGGACCCCGTGCTGGAAATCCAGGTTGTAGCCGGATCCCGACTCGTCCGGATTCCACCACAGGCCGGCACTGGGGCGTCGGCGCCTGGGGTGCAGCGCCGCCGCAGTACGTCTGGAAGGTTGCCTGCACCCAGCCTGGAGTATCCGCCGAAACTGCGACCCGTTCTGGTCGTTGTAATCGAGGTCAAGTTGGTCGAGAACGCCATCACGCAGCCGTTCCATGCGAGCGGTAGCGAGGTCGCGTTGTTGTACAGAAAATGGATGCCGAAGCACGAAGCGAGGAACCCCCCGGACAGATCAGGCAGGATCG